>JASGJM010000005.1:0-78672 GCA_049840755.1 Luteolibacter sp.
GGGGATTTCCCCTACGCCTTCGATCAACTCATTCCTAAAGGCACGAAGATCTCCCACGAAGGAGGATCCACCACCCTTGCCCGGGATGCCACGCTCACCCTGAAATCTCCGCTTGGCGGCGGACGATTTGAGATCGAGCTCCAGGATCGTCGCTGATCGCCGATCCATCATGATCACCGGGAGGGTGCACGCGCGCCCGCCCTGCTCTTGCTTACTTCACCAGCGAATCACCGATGTAGATGCGGTAGTCCTTGATGCGGCCGCCCTCGTTGCCGGAACCTTGGCGCGGTGTGTAGCGGAAGCCGCCGATCGCCACCGGTGCTCCGAGGTCGATGACCAGCCGGTGCGGATGATTCGGCTGCGCGTCCTTCCACTGGGTGTGCCAGAAGTTCGCGGACTGTCCGTCGATGGCGTTGGTGGCGGAGCCGTCTTCGGCCTTCTTTTCCTCGCTGTCCGCATAGGCGATGGTCCACGCCTGATGTGAGATCGAGTTGCCTGCCGGATCGAGAAGATCCAGCTCGGCGATCGCGGCGAACTGTTTCCCATCGTGAGCGCTGAGGCTTTCGATGCAGAACTGCTTGCCCGTGGCGGGGCTGGCGATCTTCACCTGCTGTACATCTCCGCCGGGAGCGAAGCTGCCGCTGTGAACCGGCTTGATCCCATCGAGCGCAATCTTGCCGTAAGCGGTCGCTTGGTTGGCAAAGTCGAGCTCGGGCCGGAGCTGGTCGAGGATTGGTTTTTCAAGTCCTGTCATCACGGGTTTCTCCGGTCCCAACAGGTCGAGCACGATGATCTCGTTGCCCCCTTTCTTCAGCCATGCTCCGGGCAGGAATGCGGTCTGGGTGGGGCCGATGTTCCAGAAGCGGGACAAGCAGTGGCCATTGACCCAGATCACTCCCTTGCCCCAGTGGCTGAGATCGAGGAAGGTGTCTCCTTGTTTGGCGATGGAGAATGAAGCCTGCCAGAACGAAGGACCTTCGGCGGCTCCCTGTTTCCACTTCAGGCTGCTGAGTTGTTTGTCATCCAGTCGCAGCGGATACACCTTCCACGAGCCGGGTGGGAGAGTCGTCTTGCCGGCTGCATCCACGAGCTGGATGCCGTCGTAGAGACCTTTGCGATCGTGCACTTCCTTCCCGAAGTTCACATGGCCCATCGCTTCCACCAGCAGATCGAGGCGGGTGGCTTTTTCCCGGGCCGGAAGTTTCACGGAGTAAGTGCGGGTCCGGCGATCCATGAAGCCGACCTTCTTGCCGTCCAGAAACACCCAGGCGAAGTCATGGACTTGCCCTGCCTTCAAGGTGGTCGCGGGTCCTGCGGGCAGCTCGATCCGGTAGAGGATGCAACCGTGTCCTTGATCGTAGGATTCCATCGGCTTCAGGTCGCAGTCGTCGATCGCTTCCGGCAGGTTGTCGAAGACTGCGGCCGTGCGGTTGAACTGGATTTCCGGCAGGGTGATGACGGGAATCGGCGCCGGTGGATCGGGGAGTTTTTCTCCGGGCTGCAGATAGCGTCCCATCAGCTCGCGGGTCCGTTGGAACTTGTCTCCGATCCATCCGGCCTCGCCGATCGGAGCATCGTAGTCATAGCTGTTCGTATCCGGTTTGAACGGGCGATCGGTACCCGGCCACATGCCGAAGGTGGTGCCTCCGTGGGCCATGTAGAGGCTGAAGGAAGCTTTCGCCTTGAGCATGCTTTCCAGCTCCTTGATGTAGCGGTCGGTCTCGCCCTTGTGATGCGGGCTTCCCCACGTGTCGAACCAGCCCGGGTAATACTCACCGCACATCAGTGGACCCTTCGGCTGGATCTCGCGGAGCTTCTTGAAAGAGCCCTCTGGATCGCGGCCGAAGTTCACGACATTGAAGAGATCCGCCCGTGCGCCGTTGCGCAGATCTCCGGCGGGATTGCAGGCGAAGAGGGGGATGTTGAAACCCGCATCCGTGAGAGCCTTCTTCAGGTCTCCGATATACTCCGCATCCTTGCCATACGATCCATACTCGTTCTCCACCTGTGCCATCAGGATCGGGCCACCCTTGGTTACTTGGAGTGGCCCGAGTACCCGGCCGACTTCCTGATACCAAGCGGTGGCGGCCTTCATGAAATCCTCGTCGCGGGTCCGCAGCTGGATTTTCTCGTTCTTCAGCAGCCACCACGGCAATCCGCCGCCGTCCCACTCCGCACACACATACGGTCCGGGACGCAGCACCACCCACAGGCCTTCCTCCTGGGCCATGCGGCAGAACTCCGCGGCATCGGCCTGACCGGACCAGTTGTATTTGCCCGGCTCCCATTCGTGGTAGTTCCAGAACAGGTAGGCGCAGACGGCATTCATGCCCATCGCCTTGAGAAGTTGCAGACGGTGCCTCCAGTATTCCTTCGGCACGCGCGCGAAGTGCATCTCGCCGGTGCGGATCACATACGGCTTGCCGTCCAACAGGAAGGCTTCATCGCCGATGGTGAAGGTATGCTTCGCCGCAGCTGGTGCGGCATACGAGGATGAGGCGAACATCCCGGCGGCAACCGCAGCGGGGATCAGGCTTTTGAAGAAGGTTTTCGACATGGAAATGACAATAGAGAAGAGAGCGGACGCTGCCGGGTGGTTCGACCGATGAGCCCGGGGAAAAACGGGCGGTGCCACGGGGAAACAAAGTGGCGCGGAACAAACGAAACAGCCCCGAGTAAAAACCCGGGGCCGTGGAAATCGAGCGGAAAAACCATCCGCCGTCCTGAGGCGATGGTGCTCAGTTCTTCTCCGCCTTGTCACCCTCTGCCGTCGGATCGAGAGTGAGGGTCAGGCTCTGTTTGTCGTTCCGGTAAATTTCCAGCGGCTTGCCCGGCTGGCACAAGGCGCGGCTCTTGAAGACGAGGCTGCGGTATTCGATCGAGGTTCCCACGGGTACTGCGATCCTTACGCCGATGGAGTAATCGAGAACGGGACCTTTCCCCGAATCGTTGATCACGTAGTTCAGTGTGACGAGGGAGCCGTCCTCGATCATCGAGTCCGATTGGAACTGCGGCCCGAGTCCGGTGACGGTGAGCTTGATGTTGCGGTGATCTCCCAGATTTCCTTCCAGACGAAGGCTGCGATTGCGATCCAGTTCGTTCGCCGGGGTGGGGTTCTCATTGTTGAGCGAACCGCCCGCTGGAGGAAGACGGCGTTGCCGTACCGACGGGGTGCCCGGATTTGCTACGGGAGGGGGCTGGACGACGATAGGAGACTCCGGAGGGACAGGCATTGGCGGGGCATTCTGCGCGGAAGCGAGGGCGGCTCCGAGCAACAGGCTGGAACACAAGAGGATGAAGGAACGTTTCATGGTGAAGGTCGGACGTGACAGGAGACCGGGTTATTCAGCCTTCGTTCATACATGGAAATCCCTCTGGAGGTCCAGCCTCCCGCTGCCTTAGCCTCTGCCGTCCCATGAAGACCGTCATCGTCTGCTTCACCACCCGGAACCGCGGCCTGCCCCATCTTGAGAGGTTGCAACGCAGCAATCCGGGCAAGGAGATCATGGTGGCCTACGGACGGGATGCGAAGCCGGGTCTCGATCTCTACCGGGCCTGGAGCAATAGCGACAAGATGATCCGGGATTGGTGGCTGGAGACAGGCTGCCACCTGGAGTTCGATCGTGCGGTGCTGTTGGAGTGGGACGTGGTATGCGATGCGGACGTGGACCAGGTGTTTCCGCCGGAAGGGGATCTCATCGCAAAGGAGATCGTCTATCCGGGCCAGCCGTGGACCTGGTGGCGCTATCGTTGGAAGATGCCGTCACGGTTCCGCAAGGTGCGTTGCGGTGTGGTGCCGCTCGCGGTGATGGCGGTGAGCAGGCGTTGTCTCGCGACGATGTTCTCCGATCCGGAAGTGCTGCGACTGTATGAAAAGTATGTCTTTTCCGAGCTACGGTTTCCCACTGCGGCGAGGGCCTGTGGCTTCGAGCCGGTGGCCTGTCCGGCCCTCGAACATGTCTTCTGGGACAAGAGTGATGGCGATGGCTCGCAGCCTGGAATCTGGCATCCGATCAAGCAGCCGGTAGCCGTCGTCCCGTGATCGTTGCGATGGGGGCTTCTCCCTTCTAGCAAGGGAATCCCCTTTGATTTTCGGGCGTTTTTGAAAATGTTGGGGAATTTCTGGTGACAACGGAGCGAATTTTGATTCAATCCGCGCCGTCCCTTTTTTAAGACCCCGTCAGGTCCTCCTATTTGTCCCGTGTTTCCAGGCAGACGTTTTTTCCTGCCGCCTCCAGACCAGCGCCCCTCATTGCGCCGGTCAGAAACCAAGGAACCTGACTCATTATGTACCTCCACAACTCTTCCGTATCCACTTCTCCTCTTCTTCAGGACGCGGGTGCGGCCGCTCCGCAGGCTCGCAGCAATCGTCGTCCGGTCATGCTGGTCGCGCTTGGAATCCATGATCCGGCCCTTCTGGAGGGCATCACGGATTGGGCCCGCAGCAATGAGTGGGATGTCGATCTCTCCTGCGTCCGCCACGGTCATCTGCCGCCCGCCTCTGGATTCGATGGTGTGCTCGCCACGGTGAACAACCAGAAGATCGCCAACTGGCTCTCTCGTCTGGAGTGTCCGATCGTGCGCATGCTGGATGCCTCTTTCCCGAAGCTGGCCCGCGCCACTTCCACCTTTCCCGTGGTCAACTACGATGCCGAGGCCGCAGGCCGTCTGGGCGCGGAGCACCTGCTGACCGTCGGTCGTCCCACCTTCGTCTTCTGCCGCCTCTCTTCCGGCACCGATTCCCTGGCGACCAAGCGTGGCTTCGTCCGCGCCATCCGCGAGTCCGGTCGCGAGCCGGTGGTCCTGGATTTCATGAAGGATCATCCGGAGCTGTCCCGCAATCATGCCGCGCCGCGTGACCTGTGCCGCGAGTGGATGGTGGCGAAGCTGCAGGCGCTTCCGATGCCGGTGGCGATCATGGCGGATGACGATCGTTGTGCGCTCGACCTGATGGCCGCCGCCCGTAGCATCGGCCTCAGCGTGCCGGGTGATCTTGCCATTCTCGGCAGCCAGAATCAGCGGCACCTGCTCGGAGCCTCCCCGGTGGAAATTTCTTCGGTGGATGTGAACCTCCGTGAAGTGGGCCGTGCCGCCTCCGCATTGCTGGCGGATCTGGTGTCCGGAGAGCGGAAAAAGCCCTCGCGTGCCTTGATGGTGCCGCCGGTACAGGTGGATGCCCGCGCTTCCACTTCGCTCTACATCGGGCCTCATCGTGGTGTTCGCCGGGCCATGAGCTTCATCCGTGAAAACTTCGCGGAGCCCCTGACCGTTGCGGATGTGGCGAAGCAGGCCGGACTCACTCCCCGCGGTTTGCAAAAAGCGCTGCTGCAGGAAGCCGGACTGACCTTGGTGAAGGAAATCACCCGCCTGCGCTTGGAGGCCGCCATGCGTCTGCTGGGAGAGACCACCCACAATCTCAATGAAATCGCCGAACGCACCGGTCTTGGAGATGCCAAGAACCTGTGCCGCCTGTTCCAGCGTTACCACGGTGTGACTCCGCGCAAGTGGCGCGATGGCAAGCGCCAGAGCTTGGAAACCATGGCTGCCTGTTGAGAAGACTCTGCTTCATTGCTCCATGACAAAAACGGCCGCGTCGGATTCCGACGCGGCCGTTTTCCATGGAGGAAGAGGAGTTTCTCCTGAGGTATTTATTTTGCCTTCACCTCGCGACGGTTGGCGAAGTCGGAAGGACTGACACCCAGGGTCCGCTTGAAGACCCGGGAGAAGTGGAACGGGTCCATTCCCAGATCGCTGGCCACTTCCCGGACGATGCGGTTTCCATTATCCAGCAGGTCGGCGGCGTGGGTCATCTTGCGATGCAGCAGATAACGATAGGGGGATTCCCGTGCGTGACGTGCAAAAAGCCGTGCCAGATAAGCGGGATCGACATGGCAGGCGGTGGCAACTTCTTCCGCCGTATTGAGCGTGAAATAATGCGCATCAATGTAAGCCCGACAGCGCAGATAGGTCTGATAGGACTGGGTTTGGCCGGGAGCTGCGATCCGGTGGTCGGTCAATTCCAGCAACAGGCTTTCCATCTGCAACACGGCGATGCGGGTCTGATGGGTGCTTGGCGTGCTGCCTGCGTCGATGAGCCGTGAGAGTGCGGATTCAATTCGCGCCGGATCTCCGGCCTCCAGGATCGCACCGGGGGCGATTCCGCAGGACTCCAACAGTGGCAGGGCTCCGTGGCCGGAGAAGTCCAGGAAGTACTTGGAGAGCGGCTGCTTGCGCTCCGTGGTGATGAGGTGGGGACAGCCGGGACCGTAGGTGAAGGCGATGCCTCGTCTCAGTTCATGTTTGTTGCCGCCCGTCACGACCTCGCCACAGCCATCGGCCACGAACTCAAGGCAGTAATAGGGGAAGTCCTCGCGGGAGACCCGGTAGTCGGGTGCGCACTGTTCCCAACCACCACAGACCACCGCCAATGGGGCGTCCGGATGAGGGTTCAGGTCCAGGTAGAACCGGCGCGCCTCCGTCACCTGGGTGGAGACGAATGATGGGGTTTCTGGGTTGGTCATAGGTAACGTGCAGTGGGATGAGGATCGGTCAAAAATCGACATTCATGAGTCAGAAAGAGCTATGGAGGGAATGCAGCTCTTGCGTTAATTTGCAGCCATCATGTGTCGAGCGAGGGCAGCGATGTTCCTGTTCGGCTGAGTCTTAAAGCGCCATGGAATATCGTCAATTGGGTCAAACAGGCATGAAAGTCTCCGTTTTGGGTTTCGGAGCTTCGTCGCTGGGTTCGGTTTTTCGTGAGGTTAGTGTGGAGGATAGCATCGCCACTGTCCATGCGGCGCTCTCGGGAGGGATTAATTTTATCGACGTTTCTCCCTCCTATGGGGAGACCCTGGCGGAGTTGCGGTTGGGCAGGGCATTGGAGGGGGTTCCGAGGGAGAGCTACTATCTGGCTACGAAGATCGGAAGCTACAGCGAGCCCCGTGGCGACTACGATTTCTCCCGTGCCAGGTACCGAACGCAGCGTGGAGCACAGTCTGGTCCGGCTGGGGGTGGAGCATATCGATCTGATTCAATGCCATGATATCGAATTCGCCGATCACGAACAGATCGTCAATGAAACGCTCCCTAGTCTTTTATCTTTGAAGGAGCAGGGATTGGTGGGGCACATCGGCATCACCGGGCTGCCCTTGGGGATCTTCCGCTCGATTCTTGACCGGGTGCCGGATGGCTTGGTCGAGACTATTCTCTCCTTCTGCCACTATGAGTTGAATGACACCTCGCTCGGCGACCTGCTGCCCTATTTCAAGGAGCGGGGAGTGGGGGTGATCAATGCCTCTCCCACCGGGATGGGCTTGTTGACCCGCCGGGGAGTTCCCACCTGGCATCCATCGACACCGGAGATGCAGGCCGGTTGCCGGAAGGCGGTCCAGCATTGCGACTCCAAGGGCGTCGATATCGTGAAACTGGCGGTGCAGTTCTGCTGCCGGAACCCGGACATCGCCAGCACGCTGGTGGGCACCGCAAGCCCGCAGAACATCCGGGACAACATCTCCTACGTGGAAGAACCGATCGATGAACAACTCCTCTGCGAGGTGATGGAGATTCTGGAGCCGATCCGGAACTTCACCTTCACCCGCGGGCTGCCGGCACATCGCGATCCTGCCGAGGTGCTCCGTCCGCTGGCCTTCGCCGCACGTGCGTGAATCCCTACCGGAAGCGAATGATGAAACGTCTCATCAAGATTCATCCGGATGACAATGTGGCCGTGGCGCCCGAGCTTATCCCGGCCGGGAGCGTCGAAGGGGCATTGGTGTTGGAAGAGATTCCCGCGGGTCACAAGGCGGCGTTACAGGATCTCGCTCCCGGCGACCGGGTGATCAAGTACGGCTTTCCCATCGGTGTGGTCACATCTCCTGTCAGAGCCGGTGGCCACGTCCATTCCCACAATCTGGAGACCGGACTCGGAGCGGATACCAAGTTGGAATGGGATGCTGGTAATAGAGCCATCGTGGAGACATCGGGCATGGTGCCTGCGTTCATGGGCTATCGTCGTCCGGACGGACGCGCCGCCACCCGGAATGAAATTTGGATCATCAATACGGTGGCATGCGTGAATGTTCCCAGCCAACGCATCGCCGAAGCCGCATCCCGGGAGCTGGTGGTGCCGGGTGGGGGGATCGATGGGATCCACGCCTTCACGCATCCCTACGGTTGTTCCCAGCTTGGTGATGATCTGGGGCTCACGAGAAAGATTCTCTCCGGCTTGGTCAGGCATCCGAATGCCGCCGCTGTGTTGATCCTCGGGCTGGGCTGTGAGAACAACACCTTGAAGAGCTTTCTGCAGGAAGTCGGCGAGCTGGATGCCGGACGGGTGCGCTATTTCAATGCCCAGGAAGTGCTGGATGAAGTCGAGGCCGGAGTCGAAGCGGTGAGAGAGCTGGTTGCGGTTGTGTCGACCACACGGCGTGAACCCATTCCCGCATCCGAACTGGTGCTGGGAATGAAGTGCGGCGGCAGCGATGGCTTCAGCGGAATCACCGCGAATCCCCTCGTCGGTCGGATCGCGGATCGTCTCACCAGTTGGGGAGGAACGGCGGTGCTTACGGAAGTGCCGGAGATGTTCGGTGCGGAGGCACCCTTGTTCGCGCGGTGTGATAGTGAAGAGAATTTCGAGCAGGCGGTGGCGATGGTGAACGGGTTCAAGGACTACTTCCGCCGTCACGATGAACCGGTCTATGAGAATCCCTCACCCGGCAACAAGGAAGGCGGCATCACCACGCTGGAGGAGAAGTCGCTTGGCTGCATCCAGAAGGGCGGTCATGCGCCGGTGAAGCAGGTGGTGGGATATGGAGAGGCTGCCAGGCCGCAGCTTGGTGGATTGTGTCTGGTGCAGGCCCCGGGCAATGACGGGGTGTCTGCAACGGCTCTGGCTGCCGCAGGCGCTCATTGTGTGCTCTTCACCACGGGGCGGGGGACGCCGCTCGGAGTGCCGGTGCCGACACTGAAGATCGCCTCCAATCATGCGCTGGCGGAACGCAAGCCGGGGTGGATCGACTTCGATGCCGGGCGGATGCTGGATACCGATCCCGAGCAGGTCGCCGATGAACTCATGTCAGTGATTCTCGATACTGCGGGTGGCGTGCGTCTGGCGCGGAACGAGGTGAACGGCTTCCGCGAGATCGCGATCTGGAAACAAGGAGTGACGCTCTAACAGATCTTCACCCCCACGGCCGCTGTGGCCGAACACGAACTTCCGCTGGATATTGAGTCCCTCTTTCATGCCGATTCCTGAAACCATCCTCCAATTTGGCGCAGGGAATTTCCTCCGCGCCTTCGCCGACTTATTCATCTCCGAGGCGAACTGCGGACCGAACCCGCCGGGGCGGATCGTGGTGGTGCAGTCCACCGGTATCGAGCGGGCGGAAGCGATCAATCAAGCGGGTGGTCGTTATCATGTGGCCGTGCGCGGGATAGAGAATGGAGAAGTAGTCGATGAGACCATCGCAGTGGATTCCATCTCCCGCGCACTGCATGCAGGCACGCAATGGAGCGAGGTGCTGGCATTCGCCACCGTGCCCGGTTTGAAGTGGATACTCTCGAACACGACGGAGGCCGGCTTCACGCTTGATGACGCGGACACGATGCAAGGCCCGGATGCTCCGGCATCGTTTCCAGCCAAATTGCTATCCGTTCTGCTTGCCCGTCACCAGGCGGGGCAACCGGGCGTGACGGTGTTGCCATGCGAGCTGATTGAGAACAACGGCGCGCGGCTGTTGGAGCTTGTGAAGCGACAAGCCAGCCTCTGGTCGGTGGAGTCTTCCGCCATCGCATGGATCGAACGCGAATGCCGCTGGCTGAACAACCTGGTCGATCGCATCGTGCCGGGCGCTCCGACGGAGCACCCACTTCTCGATTGCGACCCGCTTTTGCTCGCGGCGGAACCGTTCGCCTTCTGGGCGATTGAGGATCCACGCGGTTGTGGATTCGACCATCCGGCGATCATCGCCAGTGAAGACATCTCGTCCTATTACCTGCGGAAGGTCCGAATCTTGAATGGAGCCCACAGTGCCCTCGTATGCCGGGCATTGCCGCTGGGGATTGCGACGGTGCGCGAGGCTGTGACACATCCCGAGGTCGGGCCTTGGTTGGAGCGTCTCTTGTTCGAGGAGATCGTGCCGGTGCTTGAAGGACGTTGCGAAGATCCAGCGGGATTCGCACGCGCCACGCTCGACCGTTTCCGCAATCCGTTTTTCGAGCACCGCCTTTCCGCTATCGCTCTCAATCACGAGGCGAAGCTGGCGGTGCGGCTGGCTCCCACCCTCACTGAATATCGCGAGCGCTTCGGTCGCGATCCCGAGCTTCTCACCAACCTCCTCTCATGAAGACCCTTGTCCTCCGCGAACCGGGCCGGATCGCCCTTGATGTATCCACCGAACCACCGGCTCCGGCAGCCGGTGAAGCCCTTGTCAAAGTCCATCGCATCGGTGTGTGCGGTACGGACATCCATGCCTTCCGGGGCAAACAACCGTTCTTCAGCTATCCGCGTGTGCTCGGTCATGAGCTGGGAGTGGAGGTGCTGGCTGTGGGCGAGGGTGTGGCCAACGTCAAACCAGGCGACCGTTGCTCGGTGGAACCCTATCTCAATTGCGGCACCTGCGTGGCCTGCCGGAAAGGGAAGGGGAACTGCTGCACGCGGATACAGGTCATCGGAGTGCATGCGGATGGTGGCATGCGTGAACGGATCATCCTGCCTGCGAGAAAGCTGCATCCTTCCGTAAAGCTGTCCTATGACCAACTGGCATTGGTCGAGACGCTCGGTATCGGCGCTCATGCGGTGCAGCGGTCCGGTTTGCAAAAGGATGAGTTCGCACTGGTGATCGGTGCGGGTCCGATTGGACTTGCGGCGATGCAGTTCGCCGTGGAGGCGGGAGCGAAGACCATCGTGTTGGACATCAATGAAGCTCGTCTGGAGTTCTGCCGAAAGCAGCTGGGCGTGCATCATGCGATCAATGGCCAGACGGAGGATGTGCTGGCCCGGCTCATGGAAATCACCGGCGGCGATCTTCCGGATGTGGTGTTCGATGCCACCGGGAATGCGGCCTCGATGATGAAAGCCTTCGAGTATCCGGCGCACGGCGGCAGGCTCGTGTTCATCGGCTTGTTTGTCGGTGAGGTCACCTTCGATGATCCCAATTTCCATCGTCGCGAACTCACCCTGCTGGCCAGCCGCAATGCGAACCCGGAGGACTTCGGTCGTATCATCGGACTCATTGAAGGCGGTCGCATCGATACCCTGCCGTGGATCACCCATCGGGCGGTGGTGGAAGAAGTGCCCGAGCTATTCGAATCGTGGACCCAACCGGCGACCGGCGTGCTCAAGGCGATGATCGGTTTCTAAGGACTCTCCCTTGCTTCACCTGTCATGATCGACCGTATACTTTCCAAACGCATCGTCCCGGTGATCGTCCTTGATGATGCCGCATCCGCCGAACCTCTTGCCGAAGCGTTGCTCGCGGGTGGCCTCGACATTATGGAGATCACCTTTCGCACGGCTGCCGCAGAAGATTCCATCCGCCGGATTGCCCGGCGGTTTCCGGAGATCCTTGTTGGAGCTGGAACCTTGCTGGATGCGGATCAGGTGAAACGGGCGAAAGACGCGGGCGCGCAATTCGGTCTCGCACCGGGCTTGAATCCCAAAACCATCGAGATCGCACGCGAAGTCGGGCTCCCGTTTTCACCCGGCGTGATGACTCCGGGTGAAGTGGAGCAGGCGATGTCTCTGGGATGTTCCTTGCTGAAATTCTTCCCTGCGGAAACCGCGGGTGGGGTTCCGATGCTCAAGGCACTGGCAGGTCCTTACGGGCATACCGGAGTGAAGTTCATTCCCACCGGCGGGATCACAGCGGCGAATCTGGGCAGCTATCTGAAACTGCCCGTCGTGGCGGCGATCGGCGGTTCTTGGTTCGTCGACAAGGCGCTCATCTCCGCAGGCAATTGGAGCGAAATTACCAGACTGACCCAAGAGGCGCTTGCCGCCGCGGCATCGGCTTGATCAGGTTCGCACTTTCACTCGGATGAAAGAAGCGAACACACGACCGGTGGCTGGCATCGAACTGGGTGGCACCAAAACAGTGGTTGCCTGGGGGCTCGAAAATGGAACGATTCTGGAGGAACACCGCTTTCCGACCGCTGGACCGGAAGAGACATTCGCGATCCTCATGGACTGGTTGCGTGCGCGTGGGGTTCCCGCAGGAATCGGAGTGGCGGCTTTTGGTCCGGTGAGAGTGAATCCCGGCGCTGCGGATTTCGGTTCCGTGCTGGCGACTCCGAAGGTGGCCTGGCAGGGGTTTTCGATTACCGGAGCCCTTTCGAGCGCTTTTCCCGGGGTGCCAATCAAGCTGGATACGGATGTGAATGTGGCTCTCTGGGGAGAGTCGAGTCTAGGCGCGGCCCGTGGGGCGGATGACGCGGCCTATATCACCATCGGCACCGGCATAGGAGCCGGGATTCTGTCCGGCGGACGGCTCGTGCATGGCGCGCTTCATCCGGAGTTCGGCCATCTCAAAGTCGGGCGTGCACCGGGAGATGCATTCGAGGGCGCGTGTCCATTTCACAAGGACTGCCTGGAGGGATTGGCAAGCGGTCCCGCCATCGTTGCACGGTGGGGCAGGGAGGCTGCGGATCTGCCACCCGAGCATCCCGCCTGGGACATGGAGGCTTGGTATCTGGCTCACGGAATCCTCGCACTTCTCGCCATCGTCTCTCCATCGAAGGTGATCGTGGGCGGTGGGGTTTCCCAATCGCCGGGCCTTCATGGGAAGATCGCTTCCTGTTTGAAGAAAGCAGCGGCGGGTTATTTCGGAGAAGGCGATTTCCTCGATCTCATCGTGCCACCAAGTTTGGGACAGGAAGCAGGCATCCGGGGTGCATTGCTTCTCGCTGACGTGGATTGATGCGGTCGGCAGAGGTCCGTTGGCCCTTATCCTTGGAGGTATTTCACCACCGCTTCCGTGCGGGATTGCACGTGCAGCTTGCCGTAGACCGCATGGAGGTGCGCACGCACGGTGCTGACGCTGATGCCGAGCTGGTCTGCGATTTCCTTGTAGAGCAATCCTTTCGCGAGGCGGGCGAGGATCTCCTGTTCCCGTGGAGTGAGCGATTGCATCTCCGGTGTGGCACGGCGCTCCGGGTGGAAATAGGTCACCACCTTGCGCGCGATGTGCGCGGACATGGGTGAGCCACCATCGATGGCGACCTCGCGGATCGCAGGCAGCAGCTCGGTGGCGGCGCTGCGTTTCAGGAGATAGCCACAGGCGCCGGAACGCAGGGAGTCGAAGATCGAATCCGTGTCATCGTAAGTGGTCAGCATGATGACCTGCATTTGCGGATGGGCGGCCTTTAGAGTGGCCACGCAGGTGATGCCGGATGCACCCGGCAGGTTGATATCCGTGAGCAGGATGTCAGGCACCTGTGAGGGAAGCCCCTCGATCGCGGCTTCCGCCGTGGGCCATGATGCGATGCAGGTCATGTCCGGCGCCCGGTTGATCAGAGCGACCAGGCTCTCGCGCGTGACCGCATCATCTTCCACGACGGCAACTCGGATGTTCATGGCGCAAGTTTGAAGCATGTCCTCCGGATGAACAGGCTTTTCGGGGCTTGTCGCTTCAAGGCCACGGCAACCGGAAGACGACGGCGGTGCCATTGCCCGGTTCACTGGTGATGATGCAAATTCCGTGCAGGGACTTCGCGCGGCTGTGCATGTTCCCCAGTCCGTCTCCCGTGAGCTTTTCCGTCTCGAATCCCTGCCCATCATCGGTGATGCGGATCGTCAGGAGATTCGGTGCCGGATCTATCTGCAGAACGACTTCGGTCGCGCCCGCATGTTTGGTAGCATTGTTCACCGACTCGCGGATCATGAGGAAGACTTGGTTGCGGAAATCCGCTGCCAAAGGTCGAGGCTCGATCCGGTCCGGCCATTCCAAGCGGCAGCGGATGCCAGCCGCTTGGAGAAGATCCCCGACCTGCTCGGCGGTATAGTCGAGGAAGCTGGCAAGGTTGTCGTGGCGTGGGTTCACCGCCCACACGATCCGGTCGAAGGAGGAGATCGCGTCGCGGGCGGCATCGGACAATTTCGCCAGATGGGGTGAAGGATTTTCTCCGCCTGCGGACAGTTCCGAGAGCAGGGAGATCCGCGTGAGGCTGGCTCCCACTTCGTCATGCATGTCACGGGCGATGCGGGTGCGCTCGCGTTCGAGTGCGGCCTGGCGTTTGGCGACGATCGTTTCCCTGCGGGCCTGGCGGAGCGAAAGCCAGCGTGCGATCCATGCGGTGAGTGCGAGGCACAAGACGCCGACCGTGATTTTGAACGTGAGCGTCTGCCAGAAGAAGGGGCGCACCACGATTTCCATCCGGGCCGGATGCTCACTCGCCACACCGTCATTGTTCGCGCCCATCACTTCGAGAGTGTAGTGGCCGGGGGCAAGGTGGTTGTAGGTGGCCACCCGTTCCTCGCTGCTGTCGATCCAGTCACGATCGAGTCCTGTGAGGCGGTGGGACACCCGTGCATTCTCGGGGGCGGTGAACGAGTAAACACCGAGACCCACGCGCAGGCTGTCCACACCGGGGCCGATCTCCAGCCGGTTCTGCGGCGGGATGCTCACTCCATTGACCATCACATCAGTAATCGAGACCGGCGGAGGCACGGTGTTGGTTCCGGTTGCGGAAGGATTGGCGATGGCGATGCCCTTGCGGGTGGCGAACCAGATGCGCTGGTCCGGCGCGATGAAATGGTTGGGTTGGTAGCCACTGTTGGCCTGCACGCTGGTCAGGGCTTCGCTTGCTCCGAATGCCTTGCAAGGCACGCTGCTTTCCCGCCCATCGGCCACTGCGGTGAGACGGGAGTAGTCGCAGGAAAACAAGCCACGGTCGCTGGCTGCCCACAGGGTGCCGCGGTCATCCAGCACGAGTTGGGAAATCACGTCGTCCTTCAGTCCCTGGGCGCTGGTAACCGGAGAGGACTTGCCCTGCAGCAGTCTCAACAGGCCGTTGTTCACCCGTGAAATCCACAGGGCACCATCCGGAGTGGCCAGAAGGGTGCGGACGCCAAAGGGGCTTCCTTCCACCGGCTGTTCTTCGAATCGTCCGTTCGCGAGTTGGTAGAGCGGGCCATTCAAGGCGGCCGCCCATAGGGTGCCAGCCGCGTCTTCTTCCAGCACACCGATTTCGATCTGTGTGTCGATCGGATGAACTTCTGCGGCGGCGGTTCCCCCTGTGAGATGGATCACGCACCGGTCTTTGGCGATCCACAGGGAACCGTCCCGCGCGGGCAGAAGCGCCCGGATGCGTGACCCGGTGTCCTGTGTCGGCAGAGCCACCGATTCGAATGTCTCATCCCGGTACCGGAACAGTGAGCCGCTTTCCGTGCCCACCCAAAGCGTGCCATCCGTCGTGGCGCAGACAACGGTGGCGGATTCACCCGGCCAGTCCCGTCCGGGAACGAAGGTCTTCCACAAGCCTTGTGACCGGCATTGGAGTTCTCCTCCGGTCTGTTGGACGATCCAGATCGTACCATCCGGCAGACAGGTCATGGAGCGGGGAGTTTGGGCGGCAGGCAGGCCGTCCTCCGCCAACATCGAAACCGTACGTGGCCGCACCCGGTTGATGCCTCCACCTCCGGTCGCCACCCAGAGATTGCCTTCCCGATCTTCTTCCAACGACCAGATGTCAGAGTTGGAGGTGGCGATGCGGTTCGTTTTACGACCGCTGTTTACAAACAGTCCGTCGCCGAGCGTGCCGATCCAGACTAGTCCGGTGGAATCTTCCAGCATGCAGGATACCCGGTCGCCCGGGCCGGTCGGAAGTGCGGTTACCCGCCGCAATTCCTCATCGGGTTGCCAGCGGAACAAGGTGCCATCGAGCGTGATCCATAGTCCGCCTTCCCGTGCACCGCATGCCTGGACGACCGTGCCGGGCAATGTTCTCTCCAATTCAAAAGCTTCGTCGCGGAATCTTGCCAATACACGGTTACCTACCGCCCAGATGGTTCCAGTCCCGTCCTGGGCGACGCAGGTTGCGAAGTTGGGCGGTAGTTTGGGGGCTGCCTTTACTTCGGAGAAAACGCCATCGTGCAGGCGGTACGTTTGGCCACTGTCGTAGCTCAGCCAGATGTCTCCGGTGCGACTTTGGAAGAAGGCGGTCATGTGGGTGAACCGCTCCCGGCCCACGATTGGGAAGATCGCCACATCCCGACCCTCGCGGCGCTCCACCAGACCGCGGGAGGTGACCACCCATAGCGACCCCTCGCGGTCCGTCATGACACCTCCCACGCCTTCTCCCTCGTTTTCCGGGGGACCTGTCAAAACGTTCGAGAGCCGTTTCCCATCCAGCCGGGAAAGCCCGCGGTGGGTGGCGGCGAGGATCGATCCATCCGCATCCTGAGCGATGTCGCTCACGTCATTGCTCGGCAGGCCATCGTCGGTCTGCCAGGAATGGGCGATCCATGCCTTGGGAGCTTCCGCACACCACGCGCCGGGCATCACCCCCGTGAGGAGAGCGAGCGTGGGAAGGAACGCATGAAGGCGGCGGAGCATGGAGCGCCTGGCAAGGTGGTCGAAGTGTTTAGGACGTTCGTCCGATAGCCGGTGCTGACATCCGCCACCGATAGTCCGCATGATGAACTTGCTTGTCAATGCGGCCACGGTTACCCGGAGTAGGCTGGAAATGATTCTCTGTGGGAATCCGGAGGCATCGCATGTGATCCCTGCAATATTCCAGAGGCAATCGAACGTCTCTATCCCGGTGAACCTTCCCACCATGATCCGTTTCCCGCTTCTGCCCGGGCTGCTCTGCGTGCTCATCATGATCGTGGGAGGTGCCCGGTTGTGCGCGGAATCCGCCCTGCCGATTCCCAGGATCGACACGCCCGCGCCTTATCAAAAGGGCCCCTTTGTTCATCCCGGCGGGCTGCATACGCAGAGCGATCTGGATCGGATGAAAGCCAAGGTGGCGGCCAAGGAGACTCCATGGATCGAAGGCTGGGAGCAGCTGATCCGTGATCCGGCTGCCCAGCTCGAATACCGTTCACACGCCAGAGCCAATCTGGGCGACAGCCGCCAGCAGGCATCCGCCGATGCCCATGCCGCCTACTTGAATTTTCTCCGCGGCTACATCTCGGGGATGACCGCTACATCGATCATGCCATCCAGATCTGCAACGATTGGTCCGCGAAGGTGAATCAGGTCCCGTCCGGCAATAATATTCCCGGACTCTCCGGTATTCCCATCGCTGAGTTCGCCATAGCGGGAGAGTTGATCCGTGTCTCGCCGCGCTGGAAGGCCGAGGACTTCGAGCGGTTCAAGCACATGCTCACCGAGTATTTCTACCCGGACTGCCACCATTTCCTCACCACTCACAATGGGGCGAACATCACCAACCATTGGGCGAACTGGGACATCTGCAATATCGGATCGCTGATCGCCATCGGAGTGATCTGCGATCGCCCGGACATCTACGACGAGGGCGTTGCCTACTACCTGCGTGGCGAGGGGATGGGCTCCATTATGCACATCGTCTGGAAGATCCATCCGGGCGGGCTCGGCCAGTGGCAGGAGAGCGGTCGTGACCAGCCTCACGCCCAACTCGGTGTGGGCATGATCGCCCAGGCGTGCCAGGTCGCGTGGAATCAAGGACTCGATCTGTATGGAGTCGCGGACAACCGGCTCCTCGCGGGAGCGGAGTACGTCGCGCGTTCCAATCTCAATCATCCCGTGCCGTATGAGTTCTACACCAATTCCCAGCCGGCCAACAATTACTGGCTGTCCCCGAGCGGCCTCAATCGGATCGACGAGCGTCCGTTGTGGGAAATGCTCTACAACCACTATGTGGTCCTGCGGAGGCAGGCTGCTCCCAATATCGCGGCCATGGTGCGCCTGATCCGTCCCGAGGGAGGGAGCAAGGATCACTTCGGCTATGGGACACTCACCTTCACGCTGGATGGGAAGGCTTCTCCCTATCCTCCGCTGCCCGTCCTCCGGCTCCCACCAAGCTGGCCGCCGCCGCAGGAATCGGCTGTGTCGAGCTTTCGTGGACCGCACCTCCGGACGACGCTGCCCAAGGCTACGAGATCCGCCGTAGTTCATCGCCGGAAGGGCCGTTCGAGTCGATTTATCGGACGACGACCAATACTTCGACGTCCTGGGTGGATACGAAGGTGGCCAACGGCACCCGCTATCGATATGAGATTGCCGCCATCAACCAGTCGGGCACCAGCGGTTGGTCGACGCGGGCCGAGGCCACGCCGGTCGCGGCAGGTGAGCTTCCCGCCGGGTGGGCGTTCAAGGACATCGGAGGCACGGAAGCCGAGGGTTCCGCCTCCTACGCGCGGGCCGCTTCCGCATCGATCCAGATCCGGGGAGCCGGGCAGGGGATCGGAGGTCGCTCGGATTCGTGTGGCTTCGCCGGGCGCAAGATCGAGGGGGATTTCACCTTCATCGCCCGTTTGGCGGATGTCGATTGGAAGCCGGATCGCTGCCGTGTCGGCCTCATGGTGCGCGAGTCGTTGGAACCCGGTTCGAAGGGTGCCTTCATCACCTTGGGGGATATCGGCGCGCGCCAGACCCGCTTCGGGGTGCGCAAGGATCAGGGCGGCAATACAGCCTACAAGAGCGGCAATGATTACACGTGGGTTCCGGTGTGGTTCAGGATCCAGCGGGCTGGAGACAAGGTCAGCGCGGCTCATTCCATGGATGGCGTGACCTGGTTTGAAGTCGGCAGTGAGACTCTTGCGATGCCTTCCTCCGTCTACATGGGCTTCGCGGCCAGTTCGCAGGATCCGAAACAGACACTCTCCGCGACCTTCGATCGAATCACCTTTTCCAACTGATAGGGTGTACCGAAACCCCAGTTGAAACCTCTCCGTCCCAACGGGACGGCCCATACCAGCCTAGGGTCGCAGACCCTAGGTAGGCGGATGTCAGGATCTCCGCATGCTGAAAGTATGCCATATGGAGGGGGAGCGTTTCATTCATTCCGAGGCCGCCCCCACATGGGGCACCCATTCAGGGTGCATCTCATTCCGGATTTGACCCGGGGTCGTGGACCCCGGGCTGGTATGGGTGGTCCCGTTGGGACGAAGAAGATCCGCCTTTCCGGTGAATGGGCTCAAGAAGAACGGGATCCGAGCCTGAGATCCCGGATTCAATTTTCTTGGAAGGCCGTGGGAATTGGGGCACGTTCCGCCCGCCGCTCCCCGGACGGTCGCAGCAGGGCGCAAGCCCGGTTGAGGAAAGTCCGGACACCATAGGGCAGCGTGCCTCGTGAAAGCGGGGGACGGAGGCTTCAAGGCCTCCGGACGGAAAGTGCAGCAGAGAGCATACCGCCGATGGCCCGCAAGGGATCAGGTAAGGGTGAAACGGTGGGGTAAGAGCCCACCGCGCCGAAGGGTAACCGACGGGGCACGGCAAACCCCACGCGGTGCAAGACAGAACAGGGGAAGGGCTGCCCGCCCGTTGATCCCCGGGTATTAGTCGCACTCCGCGCAAGCGGGGTCCCGAGCAATCGGGAAGAGAAATGGCCGTCCAGTTCCTCCGGGAATGGACAGAATCCGGCTTACAGGGGAGCGGCACCTCCCGCTTTTTTCCGGTGTAAGGGCTTCATTCTGCGCGATCTGGCCGATTTTGTGACTTTTTGGCCGATTTTGATACCAGAGAATGCTTCCTTTTTTGAAAAGTTAGGCGCATTGTATCACCAACGAAAGGCGACAGCGAAGTTCGGTTAGCTGGAAACCTTTCCCGCATATTCCTTTGTGTCTGACGACGGCCTTCCGAGGTCGATCCGGGGGGAGCAAGCCCGGAAAGCCGCTGATGACGCTTTGGGGGGAATGTGATTTAACCAAGGGCCCGAATCCGATTGCTATCCCGGATTCGGGCCCTTGTGTTTTCCTGACCGGGAACGAGTGCCCGGAATGTGGTGAGGTTTTGTGGCAAAATGTCTGAAATTGTATGAATTCGCGCGCGTATTGGAGTGTGATGACGTCTCGTTGCTTGCTAGTACCCCTGTTGTTTATTGCTCCTCTGTTCGCGGAGACCCCGATCCCACCGTCGGCATCCATGTCGCGAAGGATTTCAAAATCGAACGGATCTACGAAGTGCCCAAGCCGCAGGGTTCCTGGGTGGCTGTCACCAAGGATGACAAGGGCCGCCTGATCACCTCGGATCAATATGGCGCCCTTTACCGGGTGGAGCCTTCCGGAACTCCGAAGGTGGAGAAGCTGGAGCTCAACATCGCCGGAGCCCACGGTCTCCTTTGGTTCCAGAACGTACTCGACATTACAGTCAATGAAGGACCGCGCGAAAGCGGAGTGTGGTCCTCGAAGGCGAAGCCGGATGGCACCTTTGAGGAGCCGGTGCTGGTGAAAGCCTTCAAGGGTCGCGGCGAGCACGGACCTCACCAGATGGTTCCCTCGCCGGATGGGAAGTGGATCTACATCGTGTGCGGAAACTTCACCGACCTGCCGCAGATGGACAATACCCTGCAGGCGCGCGTCTGGCAGGAGGACCAGCTGCTGGTGCGCTGCACCGATCCACGCGGCCACGATCCGAACCAGATGGCACCCGGCGGATGGATCGCCCGCTTCAAGCCGGATGGCACGAACTGGGAACTCTACGCCAGCGGCTTCCGCAATACCTATGACATCGCCTTCAATGACCGTGGCGATCTCTTCGCTTACGATTCGGACATGGAGTGGGACTTCGGCACGCCATGGTATCGCCCGACCCGCCTCTGCGAGGTGCTGCCCGGTGCCGAGTATGGCTGGCGGAATGGCAGCGGCAAATGGCCGGTGGAGTATGAGGATAGTTATGGTCCGGTGATCGATTTCGGGCCGGGTTGTCCCACCGGTGTCGTGGCAGGACGGGGCGCGAAGTTTCCCTCCGACTACCAGCAATCCCTGTTCCTGCTCGATTGGACCTTTGCGACGGTGCGGGCCATCCATCTGGAGCCCTCCGGAACCGGCTACAAGGCGGTGAGTGAGGAGTTCATCACCGGCAAGGGCCTGCCCTTCACGGATGTGATCATTGGAGACGATGGTGCGATGTATCTGCTCACCGGCGGCCGCAAGACCGGTTCCTCGCTGTGGCGCGTGACCTACACCGGCAGTGCCAGCACGGCCCCGGTGAAGGCGGCTGCCGGAGCGGATCCGCTGGCCAAGCTGAAAGCCGTGGTGGAGAAGCCGGTGCCCGCTGCCATTGATGGCTTGTGGGAACGTCTGGGCTCTGCCGAGCGAGCGGAGCGCCTGCTGTCCCGCACCGCTCTGGAAAAACTTCCCACTGCGGATTGGGCCTCGCGTCTGGATTCGGAGAAGGATGCCTGGCGGGTGATCGGGGGCTCGATCGGTCTGGCCCGTGTGGCGACCAAGGAGGAGCGGACGCGGGTGCTGTCTGCGCTCGACCGGTTGCCGTGGGCCACGTTGTCCTCGCTGCAGAAGATCAACTGGCTGCGTGCCTGTGGACTGGAGTTCGCTCGCGGCGGTGAAGCTTCTCCGGATGAGGCCAAGAAGATCATCGCGAAGATCGACAAGTCCTTCCCGAGTGGCGACGAGATGCTCGATCGCGAGCTCTGCCGCCTGCTGTGCTATCTCCAGGCTCCCGGCATCGTGGGACGCACTCTCACGGCGATGGATCTGGCGGGCCCGGGCAAGCCACCGGCGTGGACGGAGCTGGCGGCGCGCAATGAAGGCTACGGCAGACCGATTCTCAACATGCTGAAGAACCTGCCTCCCGCGCAGGTGATGCACTACGTCTATTGCCTCCGTTCCGTGAAGGGATCGTGGACGCCGAGTGAGCGCCAGCGTTTCTTCGGCTGGATGGATCGTCTTTCCTCCAGCAGCGGTGGCGAGAGCTATGGTGGCTTCGTGGCGGCGATGCGGAAGCAGGCGCTGGCGAATGTCCCTGCTGAGGAGCGCGAGAAATTCGCAGCGCCCGTGGCAGCGGCTTCCAATCCACTGGCGAATCTGCCGCCGGTGAAGGGCCCGGGCAAGGACTGGACCGTGGACGAGGTGGCGGCGCTGGCTGCCAGTGGTCTGACCGGGCGGGACAAGGAGAACGGTCACAACATGTTCAAGGCCTCGCTGTGTGCCGCCTGTCATGCCTTCAATGGCGAGGGCGGGGACGTGGGTCCGGATCTCTCCACGCTCGGGGGGCGCTTCACGCCGCGTGACATCGCGGATGCGATCATCAACCCGAGTGCGGTGGTCTCTGATCAGTTCGCATTCAGCACCGTGGTGAAGAAGGATGGCACGTCATTGTTCGGCCGCCCGTTGAAGGAAGAAGACGGCAAGATCACACTGGCCACCAATCCCTTCGATTCCTCACAGACCGTGGAGATTCCCAAGGGCGAGGTGGTCTCGATGGAACGCTCCGCGATCTCCCCGATGCCGGGTGCCCTGATCAACCGGTTGAACCCGGATGAACTGAAGGATCTGCTGGCGTTCCTCACCGGAGCGAAGTGATCGTTCTTCCAAAGTTGTAGATTTCAACCGGTGTCCTGGCTTTGTGCCGGGCACCGGTTTTTTCATGCCGGGGATTCATGCATTTTCGGAGTTGTTGGAGAGTGCCTGTGCCTGATAGGGGTGAATCGCTTCTCCTATCTCCCATGAATATCCGTCCGATGTTGGTGATGATGGCCATGGCGTTGCCTGCCGTGGCGGAAACAGAACCACCCGCGCTCACCAAGCTCCGGGAGCAGCGCGATGCGGCGGCAGCGAAGGCCACCGCCTCGGCGACAAGCGAATATCGCACCGGTCTTGAGCGGCTGCTGCTGCGAGCCCAACAAGTGGGGGCGATGGGCACGGTCGAGCGCATCCAGGACACCCTCCGGCGCCTCGATGGCAAAGCCGTGGAGGGAAAGCCTGCGGAAAGCAGGCCGTCACCCGTGGCCAAGCCGTCGGGACAGGATAAGGATTATTCCGGCATCTTCGGCAAACCCTGAACCCTACTCCCGGATCATGTCCCCCAAATCCTTGATTCCCGTGATGATGCTGGCGGCAGTCGGAAGCATCCATGCCGAGACGGAACTCGAAAAGGAGGTGTCGGCTCTCGATGCGAGATACGAGGCCTCCATGACATCGGCTTTCGCGTCAGTGAACCAGACCTACAAAGGTGAGGTGGAGAAGCTGCTCCGGAAGGAAACCCAGGGTGGAGATCTGCAAGCCGCCGCCGCTTACAGGACGGAATTGGAAACCCTGGATCCGGACAAGGCCGCATTGGCTCGCCGCCTGACCAGCACGATCTGGGACTACCGGTGGAGGGGGCAGGCTTGGAAGTTCAGTTTGGAAAAGAACGGCGCGGTGAATTCCATCGACGTGAAATGGCCCGGAGCGGTTTGGAAAGTCACCGGCCCTCTGGAGGTGACTATATACTGGTCCAAGAAGCCGCAGCCGATGGTGCTCAAATTCGCATCCGATCTCGGTTCCTTTACGAACAGGAATTGGGATGGAGAGGATACCGGTGCCTCAAGATCCTACAGCGCGACCCGCCATTGAGCCGCGCTGCTCTGCCGTGGATCAGCGGGGGAGGCCGAGCTTGATGAGGGTCGGCTCGAGAGCCTCGGCCCAGCGCTTGTAGCCTTCCGTCTGGGGATGCAGGGAGTCCGGCATGATGTCCTTGGGCAGGATGCCATCCGGATTGAGGAAGCGGTCGTTCACATCCAGATGGAGGATATTCGTGCCATCGGCGAGGGACTTGATGCGCTCGTTGACCTCGTTGTTGCGGACACGCATCTTGTCATCCGGCTTCTCGCCACGCGGGAAGACGGAGAGCAGGACGATTTTCGCATCCGGCTTGCGGGTGCGGAGGATATCCAGGATGCGGCGGACGCCGGAGGCCGTGTCCTCGGCGGAGTCCATGCGGTGACCGGTGTTGTTGGTGCCGATCATGACGACGAAGGCCTTGGGGTTCACGTTGTCGATCTCGCCGTTCATGAGACGCCAGATGACGTGCTCGGTACGGTCGCCGGAGAAGCCCAGGTTGAGGGCCTTGCGGTTGCCGGCGTAGTATTCGGTCCAGATGTCCTTGCCGAAGGTTTCCCAGCCCTGGGTGATGGAATCGCCCACGAAGACGAGATCGTGCGGGCCTTCCTTGGCGAGCTTGAGCTTCTCATTGTGGCGCTGGCGCCACCAGGGCGTGTCCTCACCGCGCTGGGCGGTGGTGGTGGCGGGGTTGATGCCATAGCCTTTCTTGAGTTCGGCCAGGCGCTTGTTGAGTCCTTCGAGAATGGTGGCGTAGGCGGGATCACCGGCCACGGACTTCATTTCCTGCGGGTCCTTCCGGAGGTCGAAGAGGTTCCACGTTTTGGTATTGGGGAACCAGATGAGCTTGTAGTTCTCATTGCGGACGCCTTCGTGCGCGGCCACGGCGTGGGTTCCCTCGCCACTGTAGAAGTAGTAGATCGCGTCACGCCAGCCTTCCGGGGTCTGGTCGCCGGCCTTGAGGACGGGGACGATGCTCTTGCCCTGCATGTCCGGCGGGATGGGGACGTGGGCCGCATCCAGGAAGGTGGGGGCGTAGTCGATGTTCTGGATGAGCGAGGCATTGTGGCTGCCGGGCTTCACGACGCCCGGCCAGCGGATGAGGAAGGGCATGGAAAGGGATTCCTCGAACATCCAGCGCTTGTCGAACCAACCGTGCTCGCCAAGGTAGAAGCCCTGGTCAGCGCTGTAGATGACGATGGTGTTCTTCGCGAGCCCGGTCTTGTCGAGGTAGTCGAGCACCTTGCCGACTCCTTCATCCACGGCGCGGACGCAGCGGAGGTAGTCCTTCATGTAGCGCTGGTATTTCCAGCGGAGCACGGCTTTCTCATCGAGTTTTCCGTTCTTCATGTCGGCCAGGAACTTCTGGTTCTCCGGCTCATAGGCGGCGTCCCAGGTGGTGAGCTGCTCCGGAGTCATGCGGCGGAATTCGCCGTTGCGGTCGGAGCTGGTGAAGAACTTCGGATAGAGGTTCTCGCCGTGGAGCTTCATGTCGTTCTCCCACGAGAAATTCTTCTCGATCTGCATCGCCTGCTTCTTGAGCGACTCATCGCGGTTGGCGTAGTCGTCGAAGAGGGTGGAGGGCTCCGGGATGGTGACCCCATCGAAGAGGTGGTAGTGGCGTGGTGCGGGCGACCAGTTGCGGTGCGGGGCCTTCTGCTGGAACATCAGCAGGAAGGGCTTCGACTTGTCACGGCCGCTGTCCAGCCAGGAGAGGGCCTTGTCGGTGATGAGATCGGTGGTGTAGCCGTTCTCGCGCTTCATGCCGGCGGAGGTGATGAACTCCGGGTTGTAGTCACATCCCCTGGCTGTTGAGGATCTCCCAGTGGTCGAAGCCGGTCGGAGTGGATTCGAGGTGCCACTTGCCGATGATGGAGGTCTGGTAGCCGGCCTTCTGGAGGAGCTTTGGGAAAGTCTGCTGGGTGCCATCGAAACGCGAGCCGCTGTTGTCGATGAAGCCGTTCGCGACCGAGTGCTTGCCGGTCAGGACGGTGGCGCGGGAAGGGCCGCAGATGGAGTTTCCGCAGTAGGAACGGGTGAAAATCGCACCATCCTTCGCGATGCGATCGATGTTCGGAGTGGGCGCGACATCCTTGAGCGGACCGCCATAGGCGGAAATGGCGTTCAAGGCGTGGTCATCGGAGAAGATGAACAGGATGTTCGGTCGATCCTGGGCCCGCACCATGGGGAGGGTCAGGAAGGCTGCTGCAAACAATGAGGACAAACGCATCGCCGCCCATACGAAGAAAAAGACGGGATGTTTCAAGATCAATGGTGGTCGCCTTGCCCGACCGGAACCTGGCGTTTGTAACGCCGGTTGGAGGCTATTTCTTCGCTTCCTCTGTCTTCCGACGACGCTCCAGCTTGTCCTTCGCCTGGAGTTTGACGTAATCGTTGCCGATGACCTCGGCGAAAGCCTCGGCCTGTGGCAGCCAGATCCTTGAGCCTGCGGCCGCGCTGGCGGCGGCATCCCGCCCCGGGCCATCCGGCAGCGAGTCCAGCCAGGCCACATAGCCTGCGGGACTGCGCTCGCACCACGATTGGAGCGGGCTTTCGAGCCGGTTCCATTGCTGCTTGTCCGGATTTCGCTGCAGGTAGCCTTCCAAGATCGTGCGGGACTCCTCGTCCGAGGCTTCCTGGAGCATCGAAATGGTCATGCCGACATCGAGGTCCTGACGAGGCTCATCCGAGAAGTCCCATTCCTGTAGCAGCGCCAGTCCTTGCTCGATGTCCTGCTTGCCGATTGTTTCAACGGCGATAGTGCGGATCTCCTCCGCCTGCTCGGGTGGGAGGGAGTCGGCGAGCCTGACTGCTTCGGCAAGTGTGGACCGCTCACTATCCGCGTCGAGGGTAAGGCCACGGAGGATTCGCGCGCGGCGGTCATTGTCCATCGCGGCGAAACGGGACCGGAAGACACCGAGGTCGATTTCGGCCAGATGTTCCAATGCCACATCGGAAAGAAGCTCGCGAACGTCCTCGCTTTGATCGCTCCATGAATCCGCCAGTTCCAACGCGCCGCGGGGATCTTCTCTCGCGTAAGTGAGCAACTGGGATTTCAACACGGACGATTCGTAGAGCGGAGGCGTCGCGACTTCCTTGGCCAGATCGAGGATGAACAACCTGGCCATTTCCGGGTCGGTGCGCACGAGTTGGCTGAAGATCATGCTCAGGACGGTATCTCCGTTCGTCTCCAAATCCGCAGGATCGAAATCGCGCGCGAGGGTATCCAATTCCACGGCATTGAGATCCTTCAGGAGGTGGGAGATCTCGGAGCGTGTCTGCCAGTCGTCCTGACCGAGGAATTGGATGGTAAGGTTAGGAAGGCGTTTTTGTGCCAAGGCGAGACGGGAGGCTTCGGGCGCGCGTTGCAGGCGATCCCGGCTGCGTCCGAGAGGGCGGACTTCCGCAGTGGATTCGGAAAGGCTCGCCACGTTTTCCTCCTGTGTCTCCGGACGCTGCCGGGCACCCAGCCAATGGCCCGCGCCCGCCGCCGAGAGAACGGCGAATGTGGCGATGACGATGCGTGTGGTGGCTTTCATGGTGGGCCGGAATTTCTAACGGGCAAAAGGATCGAGCGAGGGATCGGGCTCCGCTACGGTAGGTGGCGGAGGTGGTGGCGCTGAGTTCCTCGGATGCAGGATTTCAGGAAGAGGGTCTGACACCGACTGGCGGACCTCCAACTGGATATCAAGGGCCGCTGCTATGGCGGTATTCGGCTCTTTCGCCATCCACGCCAAGGTGGCGGGGCTGATGCGCAAAGCATGCCCGGCTGTCCAGGTCGAGCGGAAGTCATTGAAACCATGGCGTTCCTCCGATGCCACGGCTGCCTGCGGATTCAATTGGCCCCAGCGGAAATAGAGCATCGAGATGAGCTGCTGGGCTCCATCCGCGTAGCGGTTCTTTGCCACCTTCTCTACGGCCGCCTTGATCTGGGCTTCCGAGTAGCCGGAGATGACGTTCCAGCGTTCGTCCGAATCCCCCCAGCGGGTGATGGACCGGGAAATGAAATTGCGATCCCGCGAGCGGCTTGCAGCGGAGGATGTTCCTGTTTCCACGCTCCGGGTGGATGCACGGCGTTGGGCTTCTGTTGCTGCGCTTGCAGGGGCGGAGGGACTGGGCAAGGCCTGCCGGTAGCCGAGCCATCCCGCGAGCAGCATCGCGGCGGCAAGTATGAGGAGATCGGATGATCTGCGGAACATGGGGTGGTGGCGGACGGTCCTATATGACTGGTTAGGCAGCCAAGACATTCACAATTGATCCGCGATGGATTCCGCGAAGGGAGCGATCATGCTGTCGGTGTCCGATTTCCTCATGGCGCGCGAGACCTTGAAATCCGGAGTGAAGACAGCGTTCTCCAGCGCCTTCACGGTGCCGGGATCGTTGGTGGAGAGGTTCAGCTCGCGGTTGATACGCATACTGAGCGTATCGAGATTGGCCGAGCCGAAGGTGGCCCAGTCATCGGCTATCATGACCTTCATGTGGGTCATGCGCGGGTAGCGGTATACCTTGACCCCGGCGGCCATCAGATCGCGGGCGGTGGCGGCATTGCCGGCGTCCATGATGGTGGAGTCGCCCCTGTTCGGGAGCACAACGCGGACATCCACACCCCGGCGTGCAGCCGCGATGACTTCATCCACGATGTCATCTGCGGCGAAATACGGGTTCTCGATCCAGACCCGCTTGCGGCTGGCATTGATGGCGAGGCGGGTGGCCTTCAGGACGTCGTAGCGGCCCTCGGCGGGATCGGTACGGAGGATGCGGAAAGCGGGGCCCGGACCGGGTGGCTTGCGGCGATACCATGAGGGAGCCTTGAGCAGCGCGAAGTCCCCGATGGGGCCGGCCTTCCGCCAGGCGTGGTTGAATTCCAACTGGAGCGGGATGGTGATGGGACCTTCGACACGGGCCATGAGATCGTGCCACTCGGACTCATATTCGCGTCCGAGGTTCATGCCGCCGAGGTAGGCGCGCTCGGCATCGAAGACCAGCAGCTTGGTATGATCGGAAACCAGCCACGGATCGAGGATGCGGCGGACGCGGACCTTGGAACCGTCTTCCAGATAGTCGCGGATGTTCCCGGGAGGGGTGAAGCCCTTCGGGCCCGGCGTATCCGGTGGTGCTGCCTGGGCGAAGGTGGTGCCGACATCGTCGAAGAGCACGCGTACCCGCACATCGTTCGAGCGGGCCTTGAGCAGATCGGCGCAGTGGACAGCCGAGTCGTCGTTGTCGAAAATGAACACCTGCACGTCGATGGTCTTCTTCGCCTGCGCGACTTCCCTGCGGAAATCGGAGAAGAAGGCGGGGCCATCCACGCGAAAGGTGACCTTGCCCGCCTCGGCACGGCGGATGTGATGGCGGTTCAGCAATTGCTCGAACTCCGGTGTGCCGGGCACCTCGGGCGGCGGAGCATCGGTGAAGTCCGCGAGTGAGACGGTGGAGCGGAAGAGGGTGCGGACCCGCTGATAGGCGAGTGCGATGGCGACCTTGGTGGTGGTGGCGGGTTGGCGCACCGCAGCCAGGGCGGTGGAGCGGAAGAGGGTCATGCCGATCTCGCGGCCGCTGTCGAGGGGATCGGCGGATTGCGGCAGGCGCTCGGTGGAGCGGCGGGCGTTCGAGCTGAAGCTGCCGCAGGACGAGAGCAGAAGGGCGGGAAGCAAGAGGGTTCCCAGGGTCTTCACCCGCGTCCGTGGTCTGATCATCATCGCAGCATGGTCCAACATCCGGGGATTGGCAAGTTGCCGACAATTGCTTGCGGCGGCGGGCGCGCTGTTGGAAGCTCGTGCCATGGCGATTGAACACCACGTTTATTTCTGGCTGAAGGAAGAGGTACAAGGGCGAAGCCGAGCGCGCCGCGTTCGAGGCCGGCCTTGAGAAGCTTTTCGAGATCCCGCAGGTGGTCGAGGGCCTGTGGGGCACCCCCGCGCCGGTGATGGAGCGTCCGGTGATCGACAAGTCCTGGGACTACGCGCTGTCGATGACCTTCGACACCATCGCGGAGCAGGACATCTATCAGGAGGACCCCGATCACCACGTGTTCATCAATTCCTTCAAGGACACCTGGGAGCGCGTGCTGGTCATGGACGTGCAGCCGCACTGAGCGGCTCCGCCTTATGCACGGAACGCGAGGTCGCGTGAGACCTCGCGTCCCTTGCCCTCGATCACGAGCCGGTCCGGATGGACGGTCACGATGGCCCATGCATTGACGCCGGGCTTCTGGAGGATCGAGCGGAAGGTGATGAAGTGGATGCCCTCGTGCACGGCGTAGCCGCCGTCATGCTGGTGGCCGTTGAGCCAGGCTTTCACGCAGCGGTGTTTCACCAGCAGGTCGAGCAGCGGCTTGTGGTCCCACAGTTGGTGGGAATCGGCCGGGAGAATGGGATGGTGGGCGCAGATGAGGACGGTTTCACCAGCGGCGGTGGCCCCCCCCAGTTCGCGTTCCAGCCAATCGAGCTGGGCATTGTCCACGCCTCCGTTCCACGGCTGGGCACCGGGTTCGCCCGCGGCCTTCGAGGCCTGATAGACGGCTTCCGAGGCCTTCGCCGCCTTGCTGTCGGCGGGATACTTGTAGAGCGAGCGGCCGTTGGTATCCAGGACGAGGAAACGGATCTTGTCACTACGGAAGCTGTAGTAGTCATGCGGCATGCCCAGCGTCTGGACCACGCGCGACTTCTCGGCATCGGTGAGGGAGTAGTCGTGATTGCCCAGCAGATGATAGACCGGATGGCCGAGTGGCTCGAGCAATGGCAGCAGCGCGGCGAACGACTTGAAATCGCGGTCGATGAAATCCCCGAGATGGAAGGTGAAGGGCAGCTTCCGCGAGGCGATGTCCGCCACGGCGGCCTTCAGCTTCTCCGGAGTGGTGCGGTAGTGGCGCTCGCCCTGGGGCTCGGCATCGGTATATTGGGCATCCGTGATGAGGCCGAAGGTGAGCGGGCCTTTGGTCTGGGAGGTTTCCGCCGCCAGCGCGGGGACGGCCAACGAGCCGGCGAGAGAGGAGGTGATGAAATGGCGGCGTTTCATTCCACCATTTGAGGGAGCCCCGGGGCGGGACGCAATCATGGAACGCTCAGCAGATCCGCAGCCCGAGGGACCGGAACTTCTCTTCGATGAATCTGAGTGCGTCCGCCGGCACGTCCTTCGATGGTAGAGTGAGTTGTCCTCCGTTCAGATAACGCAGCGCGTAAAAATCCCCCCCATCGCGGAATTCCTGGAAAAACGGCCACTTCAATTCGACCGAGCCCAACCGCGAATCCGCCCGGATGGACTCGTCCCCCAGATGATAGTGGACGGGATGATCACCCTGGGCTGCGTGCCAGAGGCGGATGGAGTAACAGCCTCGGAAATAGGCGATGATGTAAATCGAGACGAATACCCCCGGTAGCGTGAAGACCACGGGCCTCAGGAAGGGATTCAGTGAAGCACCAATCACGATGAATACCACACCGACGAGCAACCGGGGCCAGCGTTTGAACAGTTTCCTGCGCAGGACTTTTCTTTGCAGTGCGGGTGTCAGATGAACCTCGAAGTCCATGAGCCAACCTGTGTTCTCCCGACCGGAGGTTCAAGGATGGAACGGCCAGATGAAGGGGATGATCGTGCAGGCCGTGATCCAGCAGATGAGATTCAGAGGGATGCCCACGCGCAGGAAGTCGGAGAACTTGTAGCCGCCGGGACCATAGACCATCATGTGGGTCTGGTAGCCCATCGGCAGGGCGAAGGCGGTGGAGGCGGCCACGGTCACGGCCATGACATAGGGCCAGTGGCTGACCCCGAGGTTGTGGGCGAGCGTCACGACGATCGGCACCATCATCACGGCGGTGGCGTTGTTGGACAGCACCTCTGTCAGGAGAAGGGTCATCAGGAAGATGGCCCAGAGCATGACGCCGGGCAGCATCTCGTGCGGGATATGACCACGGGCCAGGCCGACGAGACTATCGGCCAGCCAGCGGGCGGTGCCGGTATTCTGCATCGCCATGCCGAGGCCGAGCAGACCATAGAGCATGAGCAGTACCTGCCAATCGATGCTGGCATAGGCATCGCGCGGAGTGACGACCTTCAGCCACAGCAGCGCGAGCGCACCGACGAGTGCGGCGTAGTGAATGGGAATCTGTGGCAGCCAGGGAAGGACTCCACCCTTGCCTCCGAGGAAATCGGTGAGGGTCGCAACGAGGACGACTCCGAGCAGGGTTCCCCAGGCGAGCCAGATGTGATGGACGGGTTGGCGTGGAGTGGCATCGTCCTCCGGTGCATCCTCCGGGGAATCGGTGAGGATGAAGTCACGGGTCGCCTCGAGGTCGTCGAGGTTGTTGAGCGCGGTGATGACGAGCAGGGTGTCTCCGGTTTCCAGTGCCTCGTTCGCGATCTGGCTGGTGATGTTCACGCCATTGCGGTGCAGGGCGAGGACCACGCAGTTGTAGCGCTGGCGGAAGTCCGAGGCGGCGAGGGTTTCCCCGATGAGCGAGGATTCATCCCGCACCACCAGCTCGGTGACGATGCCATCGACGGTGGAAAGGATCTGCGCCCCGATCTCCGCGAAGAGCGAGTCCGGCTTGGCGGCGCGGCCGCGGCGGCGATGGAGTGCGATGAGGAAGCGGTCGTTCTTTTCGACGGTGAGCGCCTTGAGGGACTTCATCACGCGTGCGCCCTTGCGGCGGACTTCCATGATGTGGATGCCATTGGCGCGGTCGAAGAGCGGAGTGTCCGAGAGCTTCTGCCCGATGAGCGGCGAGTGGTCCGAGATGAGCAGGTGATAGAGCGGGGTGGTGCGCTGGGTGATCTCCAGCGTGCCGGAGATGGAGGTGCGGGCAGGGATGAGCTTCGGCCCGAAGATGGTGAGATAGGCGATCCCCGCGATGGTGAGGGGGATGCCGATGGGCGCGAGTTGGAACATCGACATCGGCTCCAGGTGCAGATCCTTCAGAGTGCCATTGACGAGGAGATTGGTGGAGGTGCCGATGAGGGTGCAGATGCCGCCGAGGATGGAGCTGTAGGACAGCGGCATGAGCAGGCGGGAAGCCGGGATGTCTTTGGAACGGGCAAGGCCGAGCGCCACCGGAAGAAGGATCGCGACGATGGCGGTATTGTTCATCCACGCGCTGAAGAAGGCGGTGAGCAGCGAGAAGGCCAGCATCGCCATGCGCGTGTTGTTCGGCAGCCGGTCGCGGAGAACCCGGCCGATGTGATCCACGGCACCGGATTTTTCCAAGGCTCCTCCGATGATGAAAAGGGCGGCGATGGTGAGCGGAGCCTCGTTCTTGAAGACATCCGTCATCTTGTTCGCATCGACGAGACCGAGCGCGACCACGGCGCAAAGAACGGTCAGGGCGATCACGTCCGGAGCAGCCCATTCGCGGATGAAGGCGACGAGCGTCACGGCGATGACCGTCAGGGTGAGGGCGATCTCCAGAGTCATGGTGCATGGGCACCCCGTGTGGGGAAGCCGGGCGCTTCCATGACCACATCGCTCATGTTTGGCAAGATTTGCCTGAGCGGAGCAGAGGAGGCCGAGAGTAACCGATTAGAAGAAAGAGCGAGCTCTAGGTAAAAAAAGAGCCCCACCGCCCGGCCTGTGAGTGGAGGCCGGGCGGTGGGGCGAACCACCGGCAAGGAAAGGATCGGATGAACTCAGGGGGAGTAGATCTGGTCGAAGAGGCCGCCATCGGCGAAGTGGGTCTTCTGGGCTTCCGGCCATCCGCCGAACTCGTCCTCGATGCGATAGAGCTTCAGGGCGGGGAAGTCGGAGGAGTGCTTGGCGAGCACCTCGGCGGAACGCGGACGGAGCTTGTGCTTGGCCGCGAGCTCCTGGGCGGCAGGAGTGTAGAGGGCGTCCAGATAGGCCTTGGCGAGCGCCTGGGTGCCGTGCTTGGCGGTGTATTTCTCAACGACTGCGATGGGAGCCTCGGCGAGAACGCTGGACGCCGGATAGACGATTTCATTCTGGTCCGCACCGAACTCGCGTAGGGCGAGATGGGCTTCATTCTCAAAGGTGAGCAGCACATCTCCGATCTGGCGCTGTGCATAGGTGGTGGTGGCACCACGTCCACCAGCATCGAGCACCGGGACGTTCTTGAAGAGCCGGGTGACGAAGTCCTTGGCAGTGGCATCGGAGCCGCCGGGCAGGTGCTTCGCATGGGACCAAGCGGCGAGGTAGCTGTAGCGGCCGTTGCCGGAGGTTTTCGGGTGCGGGATGATGACCTCCACGCCGGACTTCACGAGATCGTCCCAGCCTTTGATCTGCTTGGGATTTCCCTTCCTCACCAGGAAGACGATGGTGGAGGTGTAGGGAGATGCGTGATCCGGGAAACGATCCGCCCAGTCTTTCGCGACGAGGCCGTTCTGGGCGAGGATGTCGATGTCGGTGGATTGGTTCATCGTCACCACATCGGCTTCGAGGCCATCGAGCACGGAGCGGGCCTGCTTGGAGGAGCCGCCGTGAGATTGATCGATCTTCGGAGTCTCTCCGGTCTTGGTTTTCCAATCGGCGGCGAAGGAGTCGTTGAACTCCTTGTAGAACTCACGGGTCACATCGTAGGACGCATTGAGAAGGGTCGGCGCGGAGAGCGCGGTGCCGCTGGAGACGAGCAGCAGCACGAGATGGGAGAAGAGGCGTCGCCACACACGGCGGCGTGGAGGAACGGACTTAAGGATGGGATTCGGAGTCATAACCACGGAGAGCGGTGGAGGCCACGATGGGGTGGCCGGGTGAGGTCGCTCCCCGTGTGGGGTGGCTGCGTTCTGAATGTAGATTGATTGGTGGGAATTCAAGTGGAAAATGGTTCCGGTTCGTAACATGCTGGTTATCAAATTTCCGGTTCGGCCCGATAGTGGGTGCTGTCGCCTTCGCAGAGGGAGCGCCAGTTTCGTTCCATAGCTGGATCCGGGGTGGCGATTTCCAGATTGAGCTGGCCGAGCATGTCGTAGACGCGGATGGCGGACCATGTTTCGTCATCGATGCGGACCGGAAGCACCCACAGCGAGTGGGCATACTCGAGCTTGATATGAAGAAGCCCGTGGCCGCTGGCATCGATGACCTCGATGCAGCCGCTACGCAGTTTGACACGACCGGGAATGAGACTCGTCACCATGCCGAGGTGGGGGGACTGGATCCGGCACAGCAGCGGCAGGTGGAGCACGGTGGCTTCCTCCAGGATGAGGGTCAGCGGGTGACGGGCCGCATGGAGGATGCGGCGGTCGGCGGCTTGGCTGCAATGCGGGCAGACGCAGGGCGGGGGATCCAGCTCCGCGCGCCAGCGGTCGAGCTCCGTCAGAGGAATGGTGGACTCGGATAGGATCCGTATGTCCTCCACGAAGGGACCATGGTCCGCGGACTCATCCAGGGCGACCAAGCTGAGGGCGCAGGAACGTTCCTCGAAGTCGAACTCCACGGCGGTGGCCGGATGGAGCAACTTGTCGATGCGGACGGCATGGACCCCGCGGAGATGGGTGAGATCAAGATTGAGACCGCCCTCCGGGAAAATCGCGACATGGTTTTCCTCATCCAACAGCGGCTCGCCGAGTGGCTGGATGGCGGCAAGCTCCGCACCGTTGTTGCGGGCATGAACGTAGAGGCGTTTGACCGGAGTGATGGCCCGGAAGATCGCTTCCGGAGCGGGACGAAGGCGCAGGGCGTGTTCCGAGGACGGAAGAGGCGGGCCGTTGTTTGTCATGGATGCCATGGAAGCGGTTTCCCATGGATCGTGCGCGCTGCCGCTTGCCGAAGAATGACGGTGGATTGCCGCTGTTCTAACAACCCCGTTGTTGAGACTGAATGTCATCAACAAATCTCGTTTCTCTTTGATCTAACTTGAGTTGGGACGGATGCCGTGCTTTCTTGAGAACGAATCAACCACCTTTCATCATGAAAACAGAAACCTCTGCAAAGACCGCCACCTGCGCCGCCTGCCAGGAACTGGAGCAGCGATGCCAAGGGCAAGAAGGGCGAGTGCCGCCGTCACGCTCCGCAAATGCTCGTCTTCAACGTCGACAGCGATTTGAAGTTCAAGTCCCACTTCCCGGCCACCTCCGCCAGCGACTGGTGCGGTGACTTCAAGGCGAAGTAAGGCTCCGCTCCATTCGTGGCAAAACAAGCCGCCCGACCTAACGGTCCGGCGGCTTTTTTCATTGGTGCATCAAGGATCGGAAGGCGTGTGACGGTGGCCGTGACAATATTTCTTGCTATTGAGAATCATTCGCATTAGTTGTCGCTCATGACTCACACGGCAACGCTCGATTCGGTGCTGGCTTCGCTTGCGCGTCCCTTCCGGGGATGTGCGGATACGCTGTTGGATCTGCGCGAGTGCGCTTGCGACGAGCGCCGGGTGGGAAGCTGTGTGAAAGCCTACTTTGATCTCCAGGAGGAAGCTCCGGATCAGAAGGAAGCATGCGTGGGCCTGACCGGCTTCCGCCACTGGCTGGAAGATCATCTCGAAATCGCAGTGCTGGATGGCACCAGCTCGGCTTGCCTTGAAACGTGGCCGCTGACTCTGGCGGGCGAGAATGATCTGGAAGCATTCTGCCGCAAGGCGATGGACCGGTTGCGTGACGACCGTTGCCATCAGGCCTCGCTGATTCATCTGGAGTTCCGGTTCCGTCCGGCGCTGGCCGCCTGAGGAGGGAGAGCGGGAACAGTTTTCCCATGAACGAGGCATCCGATTTTGCGACGCGGGCCGCCGCATTCTGGCGTGACCGCGGTGGGCGGATGACTCCCGTGCGTGAGGTGCTGTGCCGCGCGATCGTGGCCAGTGAGAAGGCGTTCGTGGCGGAGGAACTGCTGGAGCGTGCTCGCAAACTGGATCGAGGAATTTCGTGCGCGTCGGTCTATCGTGCGCTTTCCGATCTGGTGGAGGCGGGCTTGCTGCGTGAGATCCGTGGACCGCGTGACCAGCGTTCGTTTGTCGCCGCCGGTTTGCCACAGGCTCCGGTGGGGCATGTGGTTTGCTCGGATTGCCGACGGGTGATTCCGCTGGAAGACGAGTGCGTTCCCCTGCGTGAGGCGGCGATGTTGAAGCGCATGGGATTCGCGTCCGGCGGCATGCACCTGAGGATCGAGGCTTCCTGTGAATCGATGAAACGCTGCGGCACTTGTGAGAACCAGGCCGCAGCCACCGGGACGGAATGAGCATGGATGTCACGTGGTGGCGGAATGGAGGCGGCATCCGCTGCGGTTCCATGTCCGGGCGGGTGGCGTCGGCGGGTTGTCGTTTCCGTGAAGCTTCGGATGGGGACGTGTGGCTGTGGTTGAACCGCGGTGGCAGCGGCTTGGTCTGGGGACCGGGCGAACGCTTCCCGGTGCAGGCGGGCATGTATGCGCTCACCGGCGGAGTGGAGGAGGATGAGTGGACGTGCATCCGTTATCCCGGTGCGCACCGCATGGAGATCGTGCGGTTGTCGCGTGAATGGCTGTCCAATCATCTCGGCAAGCAACCGGAGTGGCTGCATCCCGATCTCGTGAAGTGGCTGAAGGAGGGCGGCCGTCTCGCCTTCTGCGGTCTGATGGGATTGTGGGAGGAAGACCTCTGTGCGGCTCTGGAAAAAGGAGCGGATGAGGGCGGCGGTGCGGCTCTTCTGGCGGAGGCGAGGATTTTGGAATGGGCGGCGGTGCGGTCTATCGCGGCAAGACTGGTGGTGAAGCCGGTGCGGGATTCTGCTCCGCAGTGCGCGGGCGTGATCCGGTGCGCCGGGCTCTGGAAGCGCATCCGCGCCCGTCTCGATCAACCGCTGGAGCTCACCACGCTGGCGAAGGAGGTGGGCCTCGCGCCTCACTATCTCTCACGGCGTGTCAGTGCGGAGACCGGACTGACCTTGCAACGCCACCTGCGCCGCATGCGGATCGAGCGCGCCTGCGAGTGGCTGGCATCGGGTCGCATGAATGTCACCGAGGCCGCTCTGGAAGTCGGCTATCAAAGTCTCAGCCACTTCGCGAAGGCGTTCCGTGAGGAGACCGGCCATGGTCCTCAGGATTGGCTGAAGCAGCGCAAGAATGGCGCCGCGATGACGCAATCTTGAGGTTTCCTGCGCAATTGAGCGTCACGTTTCCGCAATCGAGCGGGAGCAGGTTGACTGCGGGTGGGGCAGGATGCGTCCGGTCGGCGGGTCGTCATCGGGATGAACCGGCGCTCCAACACTGAACCTGATACGATGAAATCGAACCTCCTTGGCCCGATCCTCCCCCTGTTCCGCGGCTGCGCCATTGCGTGCGCGCTGGCGGCTTCCGCCCACGCCGCACTGATCGTGGACTACAATCTGGGCACCAGCCAGAACTCCACGACCTGGAGCACGCTCAACAACACGAACCCGACCCGCACATCGGACGTGGGCAGCGATGCCGGCACGCTCACCGTGAACAGCCCGGGCTACCAGGCTTCCCTCGGGATCTATAGCCCGACCGGCGACTACTCGATCACCATCACCCAGAGCTCGACCTTCGATCTTCAGACCGCGCTGCTCCAGCTGGACATCGCGGCTTCGGGCGTCCTTCCCTACGGCACCGGTCCGCTGCTCAGCTACAATGGCGGCAGCCAGGAGCTGGCCGCGACCTACTTCGGTACCAATGGCACCGAGACCCGTGGTGGTTTCAATTACACGGGAGCCGCATGGCAGTGGGACCTCTCCGGTATCGCGGACACCGTCACTTCGATCACCATCACCGTGCCGGTGCAGATGCACTCTGCGATCTCCGCGGCGCAGATCGACAGCGGTTCCTCGAACCTCGCGGTGGTTCCTGAGCCATCGATGATGGGCCTGACTTTGCTTGGCGGCGGCCTGTTGGTTGCGCGTCGTCGTCGAGTTGTCTGACCGTGGGTGGGGGCGGGCTGCCAACATACCCCCGGTCTGGACAGTGCCCCGCGTGATCTCCGGATCACGCGGGGCATTCTATTTGATGGAGAGAAGAGTGGATGAAGGATGCCGGATGACGCGGGATTGTCATCGGGCAGAGCAATTGGCCGTCGATGAATCGCAAGGCATCGGGAGCGGGGTGATGAAAACCGGCCATGCTGGGTGCCGATGAACTTGCCAACGATGTTGATGGCCGCAGGCGTGATGCTTGCGGGGACGTTCGCCCGGGCGGCGGATACTCCGGAGAGTGCGTTTGAGAAGGACCGCAAGGCGATCCTGTCGATGGCTGGTGACTTCCAGGTGTCGTTCCATTTCCACGAGTCCGTTCCACTGCGCACGGGCTACACGTTGCGTGACCAGGCCTATGACGAGGAGGCCTTCGAAACGGTGAAGGTGGCCGAGGACAGCGGCAAGCGGATCATTCTCCAGCACCTGCTCCAGGTGGAGGGGGAAGTGGTGAAGCACTGGGCGCAGATCTGGACCTATGAGGATCGCGAGCTGCTGGAGTTCAAGGGCAATCGGACCTGGGAAACCCGCACCCTGTGTGCTGAGGACGTGAAGGGCGGCTGGACGCAGCGCGTGACGGAAGTCACGGACGAGCCGCGCTATGAAGGCTTCGGCCGGTGGGTGCATCATGAAGGATCGAGCGAGTGGGCCAGCCCGGCCAATCGTCCGCTGCCACGCCGTGAATACACGAAGCGCAACGATTACGATCTGCTGCTGGTGACGAACCGCCACACGGTGACGGCGGATGGCTGGTATCACGAGCAGGACAATGTGAAGCAGGTGGAGCGCGATGGCGCATCCTATCCGCTGTGCCGCGAAGTGGGCTTCAACACCTACAAGCGTGTGAAGGATCACGACTTCGCCGCCGCCAACGACTATTGGTCTCGTACCAATGCATTCTGGAAGCAGGTGCGCGAGGTCTGGGATGCTTCGTTCGCAGGATCGCAGAAGGTGTCGCTGCGTGAAAAGGTGGACCAGCAATCGTTCTCGAAGGTGCTTAGCGGCTTGGTGGGCCGCGTGAAGAAGGGGGAAGCGGTGCAGCCGGATGAGATCCGCACCGCGCTGAAGCCCTATCTGATCCTCCCTGCGAAAGGCTGACCATTCATGAGGATAGCTGCCAGATGGTGTTGGGCCGCCGCATTCACGATCAGCGTGGCGGTGGCGGCTCAGGAAGCCCCCGCTTCCCCCGATGCGGAGAAGAAGGAGGAGGATGCCAACCTGCCGGAGCTACCGGACACGGTGGTGGTGGCCACCCGCAACAAGCGGAGCTGGCTGGATACCGCCGGGACGGTGAGCAGCCTGAACCAGGAGGAGATGGTGCAACGGGGCGTCGCCGATCTCGGCGGCCTCGTGAAGTACGATCCCTTGCTGTCCGGTCCTTTCGACTTCGCCAGCGGTGACGGAGCCTTCGCCTATGGCAGCAGCGGCTACAGCGGATTCAATATCCGCGGCGTGGAAGGCAACCGGATCGCCATCGAACTGGATGGCATCCGACAGCCGCCGCAATATGTCTCCACTTCCTTCGACATGGGCTCGAGCGATGGCTCGGGCGGCATGGGCCGGGACTACTTCGACCCGGCGATGTTCGATCTGGTGGAGGTCATGAAAGGCGGCGCGAGCGCGCTCTATGGCAGTGATGCACTGGGCGGCGTGGTGTCGATGAAGACGCTCTCCCCGGAGGATCTGTTAGGCAAGGGCGACACCGGCGGATTGGTGCGCACGCAGTATTTCTCCGCCAATGAAAGCGTGGCGGGGCAGGTGGGTGGTGCCGTGAGGCGCGGTGACTTCGAGGTGATGCTGGTATGGGCCGGCCGCGAGGGACACGAGACGCAGAACAATGGCACGCTGCCGCCGAACCCGGTGGACTTCACCAGCAGCGCCGCTCTGGCCAAAGTGGGCTGGCGGCACGGTGAAAACGCGCTGCTTTTCACGGTGGAATCCTACGAACGCAATACCGCCAGCGAAGGGCGCAGTGCGATCATCTCTCCCTTCCAGGTATTCAATCGCAGCGTGCTCAACGGGCAGCTGATGACCCGTGAGCGGGTGGGCCTGGAGTGGGACTACGAACCCGATAACAACTGGATCGACCGGTTGGAAACACATGCCTACTGGCAGGATGCGGTCAGCGGTACGGACAACCGCAGCCGCTCGAAGGATGTGACCATCGGCGGCATCACAGTTCCGGGTCGCCTCCGCAAGCAGTCGATCCGTTTCGATACCAACTTGCTCGGCCTCACTTCCATCGCCCGAAAGGAAATCGTGGCGGGAGATATCACCCACGGTCTGCTGGCTGGCATCGATATCTCGCGTGAGGAGGGCTCCAATACTTTCACGCGCTTCGATACCGGGATGCCATGGGAGCGGGACCAGGTGTCCTTCGCTCCGAGCACGACCACGCGTCTGGGATTGTTCATTCAGGATGAACTGAAGCTCGGTTCACGCTGGACGATCACGCCGGGATTGCGTGCGGATTCGACCAGCATCGAGCCGGAGCTGAGCCCGGGATATCTCGCTCGGCTTGCCTCGCTGGATACCAACATCGTGGAACCGCCGCGTTCTTATGACAATGCCACGCTCTCGCCGCGGTTGGACGTGACCTACAAGACCAGCGAGCAGACGCGCCTCTATGCGGCGTGGGCGCATGGCATCCGCAACCCGACGGCGGAGGAGCTGTCGATGATCTTCGATCACCCCGCGTCCGGCGGCAGTCCGCAGGGCTCGGTGACGATCCCGAATCCCTCGCTGCAGGAAGAGACAAGCGAGTCGTTCAAAGCCGGGATCAAGGGCGAGTCGGAAGTCGGCAAGGTGGGCCTCGAAGGCTTCTACACCTTCTACAAGAATTACATCGAGAACGGTGTGGCGACCGGTCGTGTCGATGACGAGGGCCGCGATATCCTCACCACCCTCAACCGCGGAGAGGCGGAGATCTACGGCTTCGAGGCCAGCGCGGAATGGCAGGCCCGGTCGTGGAAGCAAGCCCTCGATGGTTGGTCGCTGGGTGCCAGCACCGGCAAGGCGGTCGGCATCAACAAGACCGATCATACCTGGCTGAACTCGGTGGAACCATGGAAAACGGTCGGCTGGCTCGGCTACGATTCCCCGGACCAACGCTACGGCGTGCGCCTCACGGCCGTGCACAGTGCCGAGGTCAAACACGTGGATGACACCACCAACCAGGGACGGTTCTTCCGCCCGCCCGCGTGGACCACGCTCGATGTAGCCGCCTATTGGAAGCCCACGGACGACCTCACGTTCAACGCCGGGGTGAACAACATCTTCGACGAGAAATACTGGTCCTGGAGCTCCGTTCGCCGCGGGAACGGCCATCTCGGCGGCACCGTGACGGATGATCGCAGCACCGCTCCCGGCACCAACTTCTACCTCAGCCTGACCCGCACCTTCTGATCTTCCCTCTATGAAATCCCTTTTCTTGCTACTGCTCGCCACCTCGATCTCCAACGCCGGGGTGACCCTCACCGCTACTCAGGATACGGATGTCTATCAATTCACCACCTATCCCACCAGCACCACCTATTCCCTGGGAGTGAATGCGAGTGGTGGTGAAGGCCACTCGCAGAAGACGCTGCTGAAATTCAATCCCACGACCACCACGCTGGGTATGACCGCGACGGAGATCGGCACCGCGAAGTTGCGGCTGTATATCCTGGAGGACGGCTCGCCCTCCAGCGGCTACGGCGGCACGATGGTGGCGGGACCGGTGACGGTGCATCCGCAGGGAACCACCTGGACGGAGGCGAACGCGCGCTGGAGCACGATTTCTCCGGGTACCTCCCTCGGCACCATCAACCTGACCCAACCTTCCACGGCGACGAATCCGGTATGGGTGGAGCTCGACGTGACCGCCCAGGTGAAGGCCTGGGTGGCGGGCACGGCCACTAACAATGGATTCGTGATCCAGGCGGCGAGTGAAACGGCCCTGCCCCTGATGAACGTGGCCTTCGCTTCGCGAGAGACCGGTTATCCGCCGCAGTTGGTGGTGGAGAAGGTGCAGCCCAAGCCGTTCCAAGTCACCTCCTACACCATGAGCGGAGCGAACGTGACGCTCGGATGGAACTCGGAAAGCGGCAAGAGCTACCGCGTACAGGAGTCTCCGGACATGGTCACCTGGACCACCCGCCAAACCGTGGTGGCCACCGCCACGACCAGCTCGTTGACCCTCGCCAAGACCGCCTACGCCGGAGGCAAGGGCTTCTTCCGAGTGGCGGTGACGCAGTGAGGAAGGTAGGACGCTCTACCTGTTACGGCTTCTTCTCGATGAGATTGAGGATCTTCGAAGCAGGGACGCAGTTCTTGATCATCATCTGCTGCTCGTTGCCATCCGGTTCCGGGACGGGCTGTCCTTTAGGAGCCGCGTCTTTCGGAGCGTCCTTCGCCTTGGGAGCGTCTTTGCCTTTGGAAGGGGCGGGCGCCTTGGTGTCCTTGCCGGTCTTGGGATCGGGCTTGGATTCCTGATCCACGGGGCGCTTGGGATCGGGTGTTTCCGGAGAAGCTTCCTCCTCGCCTTCGTGGTTGATCGCTTCCGTGTTGGAGACCATTCCCACGACCACGCCATCCGGATCGACCACGGGACCACCGGATGAACCCTCGGCAAACTCGGCGGTGACCGATTGCCACAGGGTCTCCTTGCTATCATCTTCCAAAGTACGATCCATGGAGTAGCGGGAAACTTCCCCGCTGGTCTGGAAAAAGAAGTGCTCGCCGGGGTGGCTGACGATGCGGACACGCGTGCCGACATCGGCATTCCCGCCCAGCTTCAGTGGCACGAGCTTCGCCCCGGCGGTGTCCACCTTGAACAGCACCGCATCCGCATCCGGATCGGAGGCCAGGATCGAGGTGATCTTGTAGAGCTTCCCATCCACGCCATAGACGCCCCATGACTCATCCTCCGGCACGAGGAAGACGTGGCGGTTGGTCACCATCACACCATCCTCGGTGAGGCACCATGCGGAGGCGGTGCCGCCATTGTGCCACTCATTGCAGTCCGCGCACTTGTAGGCGGAGGCGACGATGAAGACGCTCTTCACCAGATCATTGTAGCCGGCGGGCTTCGGTGGCGCTTCGGGCAGGGTGACGGCGGCCTTCTTCGGGGCCTTCTCCAGCTTCGCCATCAGGGATTTCCCATCGGCTGCCTGATGCTTGTCCACGAGTTCTCCGAGCTTGTCGCGGAGGTTCTTCAGAACGGCCATGTCATCGATCACCACCGGCGCGGCGGTGGCGGAGAAGGCCGGGAGGAAGAGGACGAAGGCAATGGGTTTCATGCGTGTCGGTTCCCTTGATGAGGGTTCCTGGAGCTGTTTGAAACCACGAAAGGCACGAAAATCCACTAAAAGAGAAATCGTCCGGAGCTTCTTCCTTTCGTGGATCTTCGTGCTTTTCGTGGTTTGCTTTCTCTTGATCACTTCGCCCTTTGATCCAGCTTGCATGGCTCCGGCGGGACGGCCTTGCCGGTTTCCTCCACCGGACTGGTGAAGAGGTAGCGCCAGACATCTTCGAAGAGGAATTTGCCATCGGGTCCCTTGGGGGAATTGCCGCCGGGGACCACGGAACCGTGGGCCTTGTCCGGATTCCCGCCCACATCGGCGGCGGTGATGAGGCGGCGGGTGTGGCCGTAGGGCGCTGGCGTGGAGTCGACACTCACGATCGGCCCGTAGTCATTCAGCTTCATGAGCTGCCAGGAGCGCGGATAGTGCTCACCGGTCCAGCCTGCATCCTGCACGTGGCTGAAGGCGAAGATCCGGTTGCCAGGGGTGGCGGAGGGGAGCTTCTGCCAGACCTCGAACTGGTCGCGGGGACCGCAGAACAGCACCGCGCGATCGACCGCCTTGTATTTGGCGAAACGGGCGGCGGTGGTGGAGCCGTGTGAGCTGCCGGAGATGATGACCCGGTCCCAGCGCAGGTCCTTGCCATCCTCGGTCAGGAACTGGCCCCAATGTCCCTGCGGGTTCTCATGATCGAGCCACTTTACGAACTGAAGCGCCCGCTCCATCATCCCATCCGGCTTCGGGATATCCACGGCCGGGCTGAAGTCCTCACCGGTGGCTGCCTCCAAGCGAACCTTGGAGAGGAACAGGTCATCCGCAGGTGGCGGACCGGAGTAGAGCTTGGAGAACCAGCCATTGGCATAATGGACCTGGATGGCATGCAGGCCATAACCGGAGAGCCGCTCGAAGAGCCCCGCATTGTAACCCATCAGCCAGATGACCAGCTTGCCCTGCGGGGCCACACGGGTGTCCACGGTGGCGTGCTCGGTATCGGCGGGCTTGCCGTCCTTCTGGAACACGAAGTCGATCTCCGGATGCTCGCGGGCGCGGGGATCGATGACACTGGCGCGGGCGGTGAGGTCGTAGCGCTTCGCCTCTGGGGCGGGCGCGGCGGGCTCCGCGTGGGCGATCAAGGCGGTGGCCAGGAGCAGCGGGAGGGATCGGATCATCGGAGCGTTTACTGACCGGGCGGCGGATTCCTGTCGGGTGGCTGTCATGCGACGATTTCGCCTTATTCAGGGAGCTTCCCGCGTGGCGGGAGGGGCGGGGGAGAAACTTCTTTCGCGCTGGCAGCCATTGGGCTTGCCGCCTTGCGATCCGGGGGGTAATCGGCGCTTGGCCCGCCATGCTTTCAGAATTGCAGGAACAGCTCGTGGAGCGCCTTCAAAGCGGAGATTTCTCCGGGTTGAAGCAAGTGCTCGGCACACTCGCCCCCGCGGATTTCGCGGAGGCGATCGAGCCGTTGCCTGCGGAGGAGAAGGCGGTGCTGTTCCGGCTGCTGCCCACCAGCTCCGCGGCGGAGGTGTTCGAGTATCTCCACGTGGAGGACCAGGAGGACCTGATCCACGCGATGAGCAGCCGCGATGCGGCGCGCATCCTGGAGGCGATGTCCTCCGACAATCGAACCGCCCTGCTCGAGGAGCTGCCGACCGCAGTCTGCGCCCGCCTGATCGAGATGCTTTCCCCGGAGGAGCGGCGCGTGGCGCTGCGCCTGCTGGATTACCCGGAGGACTCCATCGGCCGTCTGATGACGTCCGAGTATCTCACCGTCCGTGATGAATGGACGGTCAAGGAGGTGCTCGACCACATCCGCGCCAAAGGCCGGGACTCCGAGACCCTCAATGTGCTCTACGTGGTGGACGACCACGGCAAGCTGCTCGATGACGTCCGCATCCGCGAGTTCCTGCTCGCACCGCTCGACCGCAAGGTGGGCGAGCTGCGGGATGGCAAGATGACCCTGCTGCACGCCACCGACCACCAGGAGGAGGCGGTGAAGGCGTTCCAGAAATACGACCGCACGGTGCTGCCGGTGGTCGATGGCAATGGCGGTCTCGTCGGCATCGTGACCGTGGACGACGTGCTCGACGTGGCGGAAGAGGAGGCCACCGAGGACATCCAGAAGCTCGGTGGTATGGAGCACCTGGATGAGCCGTACATGGATATTTCCTTCGGCCGGCTGGTGAAGAAGCGCGCCTCCTGGCTGATCATCCTGTTCCTTGGAGAAATGCTCACCGCCACGGCGATGGGGCACTACGAGGAGCAGATCGAGAAGGCGGTGGTGCTCGCCCTCTTCGTCCCGCTGATCATTTCCAGCGGTGGCAACAGCGGTTCCCAGGCTGCCACACTGATCATCCGCGCGATGTCGCTGGGTGAGGTGGGCCTGCGCGATTGGTGGCGCGTGATGCGCCGCGAGATTCTCTCCGGCCTCGCGCTGGGAGTGATCCTCGCGATCATCGGCATGATCCGCATTTCGGTGTGGGCCGGGGTCTTCCCGAATGTCTATGGCTCGCACTGGGAGCTGGTGGCGCTGACGGTGGGATTCTCGCTGACCGGCGTGGTCCTGTGGGGTTCCCTGTCCGGCTCGATGCTGCCGTTCCTGCTGAAGCGATGTGGCCTGGACCCCGCGACTTCTTCCGCACCGTTCGTGGCCACCTTGGTCGATGTGACGGGGCTGGTGATCTACTTCGCGGTGGCGGGGCTGGTCCTGCACGGTGCGCTCAATTCTCCGGTGCCGGCATTGAATGGTCCGGTGGCCATCCACGAATCCGCCTCGAAGGCGATCGGCGGGCTTTCCTTCTCAGGAGTCACGGATGCCGAATGGCTGGCTCCGCCCGACTCCAGCCACCGCATCCCGGTGACGGTGCAGCTCCGCGTGGCGAATGGCGGCGCGGAGGAACTGGTGTTCCCGGCTACGGAAGGCGTGCGTCTTTCGGTGCAGGATGGGAACGGCAAGGAAATGGTCATCGCGGATAAGGATGGCGAGGATCCGGTGATCCCCCAGTCGGTGGTGATCCCGGCGCATGGCACCTACACGCTGGCGCGCACGGCTTATCTGGATTGGGACCGGAAGAGCACCCAGGCGGTGCTGCATTACTCGGATGACCGTGGCACCGAGCAGAAGACCCAGCCGCTGCCACCGGGCGAATATCGTCTCAAGTTCACGCTCTCAGGCAATGCCGCGCCGTCCGGCGAAGGTTCCAAGACCTGGAGTGGAAACGGTTCCACGGAAGAGGTCGGGTTCCGCGTGGTGGAGCAGCCTGCTGCGAAGTAGGGCCGCCCTACCTTTTCAGGGCGCCCTTTCCTGCGAACTACGGTCTCCGTCGTATTTGCATCGCAGCGGTCTCCGGCGCCGGGTCGAGACCTGCTTCCTCCGCCGTGCCGTCCACGTCTTCATCGGCCGCGCTGAGCTCGGGATCCGGGTCCATCAGGTTTTCCTGGGAGGATTCATGGGTTTCTTCCTCGGCCACCTCCAGTCCTTCTTCGACAAGTTCCTGATTGGGGTTCTCATCCAGATAGTCAGGGCCGAGTTTGATATCGGGCGCGCGGGGCATCGGTTCGGACGGGTCGTACGTATTCATGACAGTTTCCAGCATAGCACAGCCGCATGAAATACGCGTCGGGACAATCGCTCGATTGATCGTGCCGGGTGGTGCATCCTGCAACCGACCGGCACAGTCGCACGCCATCCATCTGAAATCATGGTTCTCTCAAGTCATTGATATTGAGTGGATTTTTGATTGGTGGAGTCGGTTGGTACGAGCCCTGCGAAATTGTTGGGCATGAGCACTTCAATTTTCCGCTCGAAGGATCAAGCACAGCAGGCTCTCGATGACGTGAAGGATCACGCCAAGCAGGCCGCCCACGATGTCCGTGACCAAGCCCGCGAAACTGCGGATGACGTGGCGGATCATGCCCGCCGGATTGGCTCGAATCTCAAGGAGAATGCCTCCGATGCCCTCCAGCGCGCCACCGGTGCGATGCGGGATGCGCGAGACCAGATCCGGACCCGCGGGGAAGATGTCACCGATCAGGTGCGCGACTTCATCCGTGAAAAGCCACTGGCCGCAGTCGTCGGCTTCGCCGCGTTCGGTCTGGCGGTCGGCTACCTTCTGCGCCCGAGTCCGCGCAAGAGCAGCTGGTTCGATGCCTCGGACATCTCGGATGTTCTCGAACCTCTCAAGCGCCGCGCTCGTGCCGGCTATCGTGACCTGCGCGGCCGTGGTTCCGATGTGATCGGTGCGGTGCAGGATCGCCTTCCGGATCACCCGATGGATGCCGTGGTGGATCGGGCCCGCTCGGTCGGTCGTAACTTCAAATTCTGGTAACCATGAACACCGTCCCGCAGGGCCCGATGCTATTCGAGCCACCGACCGTGGAAGAAGGCGTGCAGGCCTTGCTCGACGACGGGAAAACCTTCCTGCGCAGGCAATATGAAGCCTGCGAGGAACAGGTGGTGAAGCATCCCGCCAAGGCCGTGCTCGCGGCCGTGGCCGCAGGATACCTCATCGACCGGCTGCCGCTGCGCGCGATCTTCATCGCCAAGATGCGGGTTCTGGCCGCCCTGACACCACCGGTGTTGTTCGCTTTCGGCGCCGCAAAGGTTTGCGAATACCTGCAGACCAAGGCGCGACAATAGATTCCCTTGGGGAGGGAAATGCAAGACGAAGGAAAAATGAACCCGGCTCCGTTACGCGGAGCCGGGTTCTTCATTGGATGGTGAAACCTTGCATCGGGGTTTTGGGGGAGCTTTGATGCGCGTCATGCGCGGCTTCTCGGAGTTATTCACGGATTTCCTGTTATCTTCCACTTCCCGCGTGCTTTTGCCGCTGCTGTGACTGGCGATCGCGATGTGGATTTTCTCAGGTCGCAAGGAGGTCACGTTGAAGCTGCGGCGGCTGTTGCGGATCGGAGCAGGGCTGCTGATGTTAGGGTGCGTGGGCCGCATCTACACGTGGACCGGAGCGGATAATTTCGGGCGGGCAATGAAGGGTGCCACCAGCATCCTCGGACGCAGCGGTTTTCGGGATACCAAGGCATTTTGGGAATTCACCCGCAATGACTATATTGCCCCCTTGGAGAAGAGGGCGGGAAGTCTTCCGTTCCTAGGTGGTTCATACGGACCAAAAATCGAGGAATTCAAGAACGCCTATGCCTACCTCTCCGAGCAGGACTCCCTGCCCGAGGCACAGCGCTTTTCATCTCCACCGCAGATGAAATACATCCCGCTCGATACCTCGGACCGTAGCGATCGCGGTGTGGTAGCCGCGGTGACGGGGCTCATCGAGAACTATCGGAAGGATCTCTAATTTCAGGTCGTGCGAGATAGAGAAGCGGCGAAGCCAACTCTCGAACACCAGCATGATCCGGATTTCACGACTTGTCTTGGCCCGATGGCTTTTGAGCATGGCCCCGATCCTCTATGGGCTGTGCTACTTCTTTCCTTGGGAAAAAGGCGACCGGTTATATTACGGTTCCGACTGGTGGGAACAGCTTTGGATGATGGCAAAGATTTCGCCACAACGACTCTCCGGGCTGGGCATCTGCGCTGCCATGCCGTTGCAAATGATTGCTGCTCCTCTTCTCGTTCCGGTTCTGCGTGGCAGCGCTCTCCTCAGATGGATCACACGCGGATTCGCCTTGCTGATGGCTTGGTCAGTGGTGTGGCTCATTCGTTCCAGCCGGTTCAACATGGGCTATTTAGAGGAATGGCCGCTGCTCGGATCGGGCCGCTGGCTGGAAATGATCAGCTTTTGCCTGCATGCGGCGGGGTTGCTGGTGCTACCACCTTTCACCCGGTCGGACCGTGATTCCGCTGTGGGTTCGCGTTGACCAATGCCCGCCGGGGGTGAACGCTTTGGCCCATGAAAATTGGCATCGCCCAGATCAATGCGGTGGTGGGGGATTTCCCCGGCAACGTGAAGCGTCTCCTCGCGGCCTACCGCGAGTGCCTCGATGCGGGAGCGGACTTGGTGGTCACTCCGGAGATGTCGCTGGTGGGCTATCCGCCGCGGGATCTGGTCTTCAAGAGCCAGTTCGTGCCGAAGTGCCTCCAGGCGCTCGATCACTTGGCAGGGGAGATCCGCTCGGTGCCGTTGCTCGTCGGCTATGTGGATCACCATGCCGAGGGCCGTGGCAAGCCGTTCCGGAATGCGGCTGCGTGGTTGCAGGATGGAGAAATCCGCCACCGCATCTGGAAGACCCTGCTGCCCACTTACGATGTCTTCGACGAACGCCGCTACTTCGAGCCCGGCGCGGTCTGCGAGCCGATCGAGTGGAATGGCCACCGCATCGGCGTGACGATCTGTGAGGACATCTGGACGCAGGATTACCTCCAGCGCCCGTTCTACGATCGCGACCCCGCCGCCGAGCTGGCTGCGCGCCGGATCGATCTTCTTCTCAATCTCAGCGCCTCGCCCTTCCACCTCGGCAAGCCGGAGGTGCGCCGCGCGCTTATCACGGATGTGGCCTGTGAACACGGCGTGCCGGTGGTGTATGTGAACTCGATCGGCGGCAATGACCAACTCGTCTTCGACGGGCATTCGCTGGCGGTCAGCGGTGAGGGCAAGTTGCTCGCCGCGCTGCCGGGCTTCAGCGAGGCCAATGCGGTGGTGGATCTCGACCGTGCATCGGCGATCCAACCGCCCGTGCTGGAGGATGCGGGTGAACTCTATCAGGCACTCGTGCTCGGCCTCCGTGACTACGTGACGAAGTGTGGATTCTCCGGAGTCTGCCTCGGCCTCAGCGGCGGCATTGATTCCGCCCTCACCGCTGTGATCGCCGCCGATGCGCTCGGGCCGGAGAACGTGCATGGGCTCACGATGCCCAGCGGCTTCTCCTCGTCCGGCAGTGTGGACGATTCGGTCGCGCTGGCCGAGAAGCTCGGCATCCGTTGCGACATCGTGCCGATCCAAGACACCTTCGAGTCCGTGAAGGCGGCGATGAAGCCCGTCTTCGGCAATCTGCCGGAAGACGTCACCGAGGAGAACATGCAGGCGCGCATCCGCGGGCTGTATCTCATGTCCCTCTCGAACAAGTCCGGTTCGCTGCTCCTCACCACCGGCAACAAGTCCGAACTCGCCGTCGGCTACTGCACCATTTATGGCGACATGTGCGGTGGCCTCGCCGTGATCTCCGATCTGCCGAAGACGAAGGTCTATGACGTTTCACGCTGGGTGAACCGGGAGCGGGAAATCATTCCGTGGGCCACCATCGACAAGCCCCCCAGCGCCGAACTCCGCCCGGATCAAAAGGACCAGGATACGCTGCCGCCGTATGATGTGCTGGATGCGATCCTGGAAGGCTACGTGGAGCAGCATCTCTCAGCCGATGAAATCATCGCCCAAGGTCATGAGGAATCGCTCGTCCGCTGGATCCAGCGCCGCGTGGATCTCAATGAATGGAAGCGCCAGCAGGCGGCACCGGGACTGCGCGTGACCACCAAGGCCTTCGGCATCGGCCGCCGCATGCCGATCGTGCAGCGGTTCAATGGTTGAGGGTGTCCGCCGGTAACACCCCGGATTTCCTGGAGTTCGGGATTACCCATGATCCGGCGGCTTGCAGCCAGACCGCTGCGACCACCAGCCAATAGCCTGCTGCAGGATGGTTGGGTGGATCACCTTTGGGGTGAAGGTGCTCGCGGATGTAGATGCGTGCGAACCATCCACAGAGGGCGAGCAGCAGGAAGCGATGGAGCCATAGGAAGGCACGCATCCGGCTGAGTGGCGGCACGAGAAGGGGCATCATGATCCAGCCGATGGCCACGACGATGCAACAGAGCGCCATGCCGATATTGTTTCTGACCTCGTCATTCGCCAATCCCCATCCATTCATGACGGCCTTGTAGTGGGTCTTGCATGCCCACACGGTTTTCCAAATATGCCAGGTGGGAAAGGCGTGGACCTTCTCAGATGTCGTTTCTGGCATTACGGCAGGCCATGTCGCCTCCATCATCGGCGGATATCGGGCGAAGAATTGTGGGCGGCCCCAATACAAGATCGAGTTCTTATCGGGCTCCGCCCGTTCCCACGGCAGCAGGTGGGCGATCGCGACCAGAATCAATGCCACGATGGAACAAATGCGGGCGATCCGCAGCCGGGTTTGGAATGCTTTCATCATCGGGGGCGCACCAGGCGTGGTCTCGCATTCCGGGCTTCCGTGACGAGGAAGTCCACCGCTTCTTTCTTCGCCGCTGCGGGTAGATCCCACATCACGGACCCGTGACCGAGACCCGGCAGCAGCAGTCTTTCTCCCTGGCCGGGGCGGCAGGCATCGAGCAGGCGTTCGGACTGCTCCGGCGGCACCGTTCCATCATTTGCACCATGGATGAAAAGCAGCTTCGCGCGGGTGTCCGGAATCGCATCGATCGGCCGGATGGCACGGGTGTCAAAGCCCGCCCGATGCTGCACGCTGGACCTTACCACCGGCAGCAGCGCGGTCATCGCGCCATGGTAGCGCTGGCTGGCGTGGAAGCGCAGCACGCCCTCCAGATCCGCGATCGGCGCGAGCAACACGGCTGCCTTCGCCTCCGGCCATGAGGGAAGCGTCTGGAGCGCCACGGCGGTTCCCATGGAGTAGCCCCATGCCGTTTCGATTCCGGTGGGGGAGGTGTCCAGTGCACGGGCGGCGGTGATCACGCGCCGGGTATCCTCCACCTCGCGGCTGCCGTAGGTGGCCCGCACTCCTTCGCTGTGGCCATGGCCCCGGCTGTCCCAGGCCACGCAGCGGAATCCTGCGGTGGAGAGTTCCTTGGCCGTCGGCAGCATCTGCTCCTTCGAGTTGCCAAAGCCGTGGAAGAGGTAGCAGGTCCCCAGCTTGCGGGTGTCCGGTGCCGCCTCGATCACGAGGGCGGAGAGCTTGATGCCATCCGCAGCCACCACCTCGAAGCCCTCCGGGTGCGTGCGCGTCTCCTTCACCCAGTGGGAGCCGTTTTCCACGCGTCGGGGCATGGTGAGGAAATCGGTGGCACGGCGGGTGATGCAGGAGCTGCACGACAGGCAGCCGAGCAGGAGCAAAAAGGGCCGTCGCAGAGAGGGGATCACCCCTCGGATGGCAGCCTTGTCCGGTAGCCGCGTCAAGCGGAACAGGGCATCTTGCCACGCTCCGAAATACAAAATCCGCAATTCCCTCCAAGGCTTGCCGTTGCTAGGCTCCGCTTCAAATGACTCTCGACGAAGCCCGCCGCATTCTCGGATTGGAACCGGGTGACGATCCCGCGACTCATCTGAAGGATTTCAACGCGGCCCGCGACCGTATTTCGGAGCTGGTCCGCAACGCGCCGAACCCGGTGATCGCCGATCGCTTTCAGGCGGGGCTCTCCGAGTTTGATGCGGCGCTGAATGTGATCCGTGTCCACATGGCGGCTCCGGCGGTCAATCCCGTGGTGCCGGTGGCGGAGGCTGAATCGACACCGGTCGAGGGACCGGGCGATATCATCAGCGAGCCGGCCATTCATCCGGTGGAGTCCGCGCCTGCGGCCCAGCCGGAGGCCGTGCCGGTGGAGCCCGCCATTTCCTCCGCTCACCCGGAAGCCGTGCCTGTCAGCCAGCCCGGTCCGCTCGTCCTGGAGCCGCCTGCGTTCCTCGGACAAGCTCCCGCCGTCGAGCCGGAGCCTGCACCGGTCGCCGCAATCGAGCCGCCGCCGGTGGTTGCGGCGTTGCCCGAGCCGGAGGTAGCCGTGGAAACTCCCACCGCTCCGACCCAGAACCTTCCCATCGATCTTCCGACCCCAACTTCGAAGCTCGTTCCGGAAAAGGCTCCTGCCGCTGCGGCATTGCCTGCCGAGCCAACCCGCAAGAAAGGCGGGAACGGTTTCCTCGTCACCCTGCTGATCCTGCTGCTGCTGGCCGTGGCCGGGGGCTACGGATGGCTGCGGATGGAGCAGGACAAGCGGATGGCGAAGAAGGGCGAGATCGTGGAACTGGAGAAGCAGGGCGCGAAGTTCATCGAGGAGCGGCTTTGGGACGATGCACGGCGCGTGCATGACCGGATCGACGCCATCGACCCGACCTCCGAGGTGGGGGCTACGCTGCACCGCAGCATCGAGGCGGGCATTCACGAGGAGAACCAGCAGTTCATCCAGCATTGGAACGATCGCGCGGTCACGGAATTCGAAACCGGCAATCTCGATGCGGCCCTGGAGGCGCTCAAGGAAGTGTTCTCCAAGGAGCCGAAGAATGCCGAGGCTCTCGAACTCCAGTCGAAGATCGAAGCCTCGCGCAAGGCCGCGGCATTCCAAAAGGCCAAGGAAGCGATCACGGCCAAGTTGACTGCAAAGGATTGGAATGGGGCGATCACGGCGATCAAGGACCTCCAGGCTCAAGGTGGATTGGAAGCCGCCGCGCAGGTGGAGATCGCCGGTCTGTTGGCGAATGCCGAGGCGGGCAAGAAGGAAGCGGAGGAGATGTATCTCAAGGCGCGCGATTTCTTCGCCAAGGCGAAGGAGCGCGATACCGGCAAGTATGATGCCCAGGGCTTGGAGCTGGCGCGTGAGGCGATGGTGCTGGCTCCGCAGGATGCCGAGATCAAGGCACTCTTCGAGAAGCTCGCCTCCTATGTCCGCACGCTGCATGTGCCGGGGGACTTCGCCACTCCGGCGGAGGCGCTCGCGGATGCGCATGACAAGGACCGCGTGGTGATCGCGGAGGGCGAGTGGCATGGACCGTTGGTGGTGAATGCGGCGGTGGAAATCCAAGGCGCCGGCAGTGACAAGACCTTCATCACCTGCCCGGCGGCGGACGGTTCCACTCTCACGATCGGACCCGGAGCGAAGGGCGCACGGGTCACCGGCATCACCTTCCGCCACACCTCGCTGGACCCGGCTGCGGAGCGTTTCTCCGGAGTGCTCATCCGTGGAGGTCAGGCATCCTTCGCCAACTGCAATTTCCAGGAAGCCGCAGGCCACGGGCTGGCGGTGATCGAGGGCGGACTGGGATCCGCGAGCCACTGCCGTTTCTCCAGCAATGGCTGGGACGGTGCCTCCGCCAGCGGTGCGGGCAGCTCGCTGGAGATCCGCGATTGCGACGTGACCAACAACATCGAGCACGGATTGGACATCTGGGAGGGTGCCACCGGCACGCTCACCGGAAACCGCTGCGATGGCAACAGCCGCACCGGCATCCAGATCGATGCGGGGGCCGCGCCGGTGACCATCACCAACAACCAGCTCCGCAACAACCGCGAGTTCGGCCTCGTGCTGACCAAGGGCGAGGCGGGCAAGGTCAGTGGCAATACGGCGACCGGCAACCTGATGGGCGGCTTTGTGATCCGGGCGGCCGCGACCAAGATCTCCGTGATTGGCAATCGCATCCAGTCCGATACCTGCCCGGGGCTTGCACTGGAGAAGGGCGTAGGCCGTGCCTCCTATGGCGGCAATGAAATCACCTCCGCCGTGCCGGCCAATCCGACCGTGCTGGAGAATGTCGACTTCGACGCGCAACCGGCCGCCGAGCCTCCTCCCGTTCCGGAAGGTGCTGCTCCCACCCCGGCTCCGGCTCCAACACCGGTGCCCACCCCCGCGCCCAAGCATCCGAAGAAGAAGTGAGGCGGAGATAGGGCTCTGAAGATGGATCCGCCCTCGGCGAGATCGGCCTACCTCTGAACCAAGCTCTACGCCCATCCATCCCTCTGAAACGCCAATCGGCGGAGGCCGGGTTCCGGCTCCGCCGATTTTCTCTGGGGGGAGTTGGTGCTTTGGGGGCTGTGCCAGGAAAGGGCCCGGGGGGAGGTTTTGCTGACGGGTTTGTTATGCCACAAAATCGGCCACGGAACTATCACGTGATCACGGAGACGCGTCCGTGGGAGCCCGGTCGACCCGCTGAAAAAACAATCGGCGGAAGCCGGAAAGGGGGGGATTCTGCTCAGAATTTACCGCCCCCCGGGAGGTAGTTGAGGCTGATGTCCACGTTGGCACCCTCCACGGTGATCCGGTCCACGAGGTCTCTGCTCCAAGCCAGAGGTTGATCTTGCGGGCTGGAGCTACCCAGGCGGCACCGCGTGCCCCGGCTCATGCAGCCTCACGAAGGAAACCCAATTGGCTGCGGATTCCGAACTCAGGGAGCCCATGCGTATCGCAGGCGATAGAACCGGCGCGGGGCCTCCGGAGGATCGATCTCCGCAAGCGATACGGACTCCAATCCGGAAGGATCACTCTGGACCATCACCTCCGCGGGCACCATTTGCCAAGGTCCAACCGGGCTGGCCGCAGCCTCCAGCGTGTAAATGACATCGGTCAACCCTGCCGAACGAAGAAAACGGAAGCCCCCGCGCGTATTTGCTGACCAAGCGAAAGCCGGAAGAGAACCCGCCCCGGGGCCGAGAGCATAATCCCGCCAAGGGGCACCTGCGGCCCCCGTCTCAGGAGGCAATCCCTTGTCACTACGCCATCCATCGTAGCCGCCTGCCAGCAGACCGATCTCGGCGGCGGAGGCGAAAGTCGCTCCGTTGATCTCCGCCAGGGAGACAAAACGCACAAAGCGTGCATGGATGGGTTGATCAAAGATCACCTGCTGCTCCACCGGGTTGTTCTTGATGTTCGCGAAGGTCCCGGAAGTCACGACATTCCAAGTCGTCCCGTTTTCACTGGATTCACAACGCCACGAACTGACGATCCCATTTGCAGCTCCATCCTGCCTTGGCAGATAGGTGAAGCCGCGAAGCCAACGCGCGGCACTCATGTCGATCGACAGCCAATGAGGTTGGGCAGTGCTCAAACCACTACCGTTCCAAGCCGTGTGCCAGTAGGTGGCTGTGTTGCCATCGATCGCATACGAGGCGGGGTTTGTTCCTTGTGCCGTATCTGCCGTGGCAGTCCATCCGGTGGGAGCGATGCCGAATACCTTGGTCGATGGCAGGCTGTGGCTGCCGTTGGCTCGCCAGGCTATTGCTTTCACTGTTCCTCCTGCGACCAGTGGGAACGGAGCGGAATACAGCGGTGAATCGTCCGTGGGATCACTGCCGTCGAGCGTGTAACGGATGCTCTCGCCCGTCCCGGCTGCAAGTGTCACCGAGCCGGAAACGCTGCGTGTGATCGTCGGCTCCGTGACCAGATCCGCCTGACGGAAAAGTCCGATTTGTGCCAGCGTCGGCTCCATGCGTGATTGCAGGATCCGGATGCGAACCCGGTCGCTCGTGACCGCGGAGGACAGGCGGATCAGCCGTTTGTGGCCGATGTTGGTGGTCGTTGCGGCCTGCGTCCACGCGCCACCTTGCCAAGTGTCCACCGCCAGCGACTCGATGCGTTGGCCGCGTTGGGCGATTGCTTCCTGAAGCGAGATTACGTCAAAGGTGACGGCGGATGGCAGCGTGAGAGTAAGGGTGCCCGTGGTTTGACCGGAGGAAGCCTCCCACCAGGTATCGAGATCTTCATCGCCCGTCAGTGAAGCCGGATGAGCTGCATCGCTGGAGTCCGCGATGCAGGTTCCTCCTGCCGCCAGATTCGTTGCAAAGGTTTGTCCCAGCACCTGCCCCATTGAGCGCAGTGAAGCGAGTTGGTTGGATGGAATCAGACCGCGGGTATCCGGTGAGAGGTTCAGCAGCAGGTTCGCATTCCGGCCCACGGAGGTGTAGTAGAGGTTCACCAGGGCGCTCGCGGTGCGGGGCGTTTTGGAAGCGGACCAGAACCAACCGTTGAGAACCGGCACGTCCGCCTCAGCCGGATACCAGGTGAGGTAGGAGCCCCGGGTCAGTTTCGAACGGCTTCCCAGATCGGTGGCGGTCATGTCACCCCAGCCGAAGGTGGCGGGAGATGAGGAGATCGGAATGGCGCTCCACTCTCCGTCCCGGGCATTGCCGTTTTCATTCCCTACCCAGCGGACGTCCGGTCCTTTCACCGCGATCACCGCGTTCGGCTGGAGTCTGCGGATGAGATCATACCAGGCGGCCCGATCGTAGGTCTGGGAAGTGCTGGAATCCGGATTCGCGCCATCGAACCACACCTCGCCGATCTCCCCGTATTCGGTGAGAAGCTCGTAGAGTTGGTTGAGGAAGTAGCGGTTGTAATCGTCCGCCGTGTAGGTCAGGGCGGGCATTCCCACTGGCGGGGTTCTACCGGTGGATGGAGAGGAGGAGAATGAAGCCGCATCGCAGGGCACGGCCGAGACGGGATGAACTACCATTTCCGTAGTAACCACCGGAGCGCTTGATCTGGTAAAGGTCTGCGGGGGATAGGTAGACGCCGAACCGGATGCCTGCCTTGTGGCATTCGTCCGAAACCATCCGTGCGAGGTCCCCGGTGCCCCCGAGCCATGGCGAAGATGCCACGCTCTGTGTGGTGTAGCGCGATGGCCACAGGCAGAAGCCATCGTGGTGCTTCACCACCAACATGATCATTTTACCGCCCGCATTTTTGATTTCACTCACCCATTGCGAGGCATCGAGGGCGGTCGGATTGAAGATGGAGGGCGATTCCGTTCCGGTGCCCCATTCCACGCCATTGAAGGCATTCGGTCCGTAGTGGATGAAAAAGGTGGTCTCCTGTCGTTGCCACGCCACCTGGTTGGGGCGGGGGAGCAGCTTCGCGGATTTCTCAACGATGCGCGCGTCCGTGTCCTCCGGCAGCAATTGCTGGACGACATCGTAGGTGATCGCGGCAGGCGGCTGCGGTGGGGTGATCGTGCCCCCGGAGAGATACACGCGGTCGATGTGGAAATCCTTTCCACCGGTCGAGAGGGTGAAGCGAAGTTGGAGGTTCGGGTTCGCTGCGGCTGCGGTGACATTGTAGTTCACCTGCGTGAAGGAGGATGCCGCGGTGGAGGTCGAAAGTGTTCCCAAAGTGGCGAAGGTGGTGTTGGCCACGGAGTCCCACAACGTCACGGTGAGATTCGTATTGTTGCCCGAGCCAGCGGTCTTGTAGTCGAAGCTCAGGTTGACGGTCGTCCCGGCTGCAACCGTGAAGGTGGCATTCGAGGTCAGTGTTTCCCCGGTGTCCTTGTGGATCTGGATGAAGCGTGAATTCGTCGTGCTATCCGCCCCGAAGGGGGCCGAGGTCAGTGTGGAGTTCCCCGTATCCATCCACACCCCGGATGCTGCGGTCCATCCGGTTGGGGAACCGTTGAAACCGGTGGTCGTGCTGACAAAGCCGCCATTGTTGGTGGCCGAGTCGATGATGACATCGCCGCGGACGATGCAGGCGGATAGAGTGAGGATGGAAACAATACGCATGGAGAGAAAATGGAATTGGCGGCCGGGATGATGGTCCCGGCCGCCTTCGTATTCATTGCATTTACCCTGAAAAAGAGGATCAAGGGTTGGTCACCACGATCCGGACGAAGAGGCGTCCGGAAGTGGACAGGCTCAGCGGAATCTCGGCACCGAAGATGTCCACACCGGGGCCGAACCCATTCGGAATCACCTGCGTGATCACGCCGTCCACGCCATTCACCGCCGGGGTCCACGTGGACAGATCGGAGCTGTATTGGATCACCGGATCCGCCACGCCCACCGATATCTGGGTGCGGGGGAAGTAGTAGCTGATGGAGCTTGCGCCCACGGTGGCACTTGGAAATGACGCGATGGAGTAGGCGTCCGCGTGGGCTGGGTTCGGCTCGCTGCCGAAGATGAACTCGAACACGTTCTGCATCCCATCGTGATCGGGGTCCGCGGTGCGGGCTGCATCCGTTCCGGTGAGCCCGCGCTCGCCGGCCCAGGTGCTGTAGGCATCGGACAGGGTCAACGTGACAGCCTTGCCATCATTGTAATGGAGGATGAATGCATTGGCTCCGATGTTCACCGTGGTGCCTTCAGTCAACCCATTGAAGGTGCCCGTCAGGGTGCCCGTGTAGGTGATGAGCGTGATCTTCGAGGTGGCGATTCCAGGCGCGAGATCGGTGAGGTTCAAGTTGCCCCCGCCGAGTGTGACATCCCCGTTCACCTGAACCCCGTCTCCCACACTGGTGGTGGTCCCGATCTCAAATGCCGCGGTCGATCCGGCGGCCAGCGTGAGTGAGCCGGTTGCGAGCGTGCCGATGCCTCCATTGCCCGGTGCCAAGGTTCCATTCACCGTCACCGCGCCGGATGCCGAGCCCGTTCCTCCAAGCGTGGCTCCCACGGCGACGGTGGTTGCACCGGTCCCGGCTCCAGAGCCGGCGGTGTTCAGAAGAAGAAGCGTCCCGGCGCTCACCGTGGTGCCGCCGGTGTAGGTGTTGCTCCCGGAGAGCACCAAAGTTCCGGTGCCGCTCTTGGTGATCTTTTCTCCGCCGAAGTGCCCGCTGATCGGCGCGCTCACGGTGAGATCCGCTGCATTCGTTCCGTTCGCGACGTTGAACGTATGGTTGCCGTTGGAAGTCGTGAGTCGCAGGCTGGCTACGGAGATCACCGAGCCGGAACCCGCGGCGGTCACCGCCACGGTGGCATTCGCGTCCCGCATGCGCCAGAGGCCGGTGCCATTGATCAGGCCGGGGGCGGTGTCGAAGTCAGGGTGTTTCCCGATGCGAGGGTGTTGTCATCGCTATTGAAGGTGATGGTTCCTCCGCGCACGTTCACCGCGCCACGGTGATAGCCGGCGGCCCGGCTGGCGGTGCTGAAGAGAAGCGTGCCGCCTGCATTCACATTGAGCGTGGTGGTGCCATTGCCCAGTGATGAGGCATCACCGCTGGTTGTGGCGATGCCGGCTTCGAGCGTTCCGGCTGCAATGGTCATCGTGCCGGCAAAGGTATTGATGGCGGTCAGTTTCAAAGTGCCGCTGCCTTGCTTGAGCAAGGTGCCGCCTCCCGAAAGGATGCCTCCGAATCCCGCGCCTGCGATGGTGGAGGTGAGATCTCCGGAAAGTGTGAGCGTGCCGGAGGAGAGTGCCAGCGTGCCCGTCACGGTGCTCAGGCCGGAAAGTGTCACGGCTCCCGTGGTGGTCAGCGCAGTGGCATTCAGGTCGGACGCCAGTGTGAGTGTGGAGGTGCCGTCCGCACGGAGCAGGCCGGTCGTCCCCAAGGTCAGCGCCGATCCAGTCAACGTCAGCGAGCCCTGCTTCAGCCAAACGGCATCGGCGGTTTGGGGGCTTCCGAGAGCTACGGAATAGGTGTCCGTGGCATCCGTGCCTGCGGCAAAAACGGCGGTCACTCCGGCGGTCCAGGTGCTCGTCGCGCCGCTGCCATCGGCGGAGGCGGACCAGTTCGGATCGGTCCAGTTTCCGGAGGGTGTGGCTCCTCCCGCTCCGGCGCTCGTGCCGTTCACATCCCAGTAGGCGAGCGTTCCAGTATAGGTATCCTTGAGCTGGATGCCGGCGATCGAGGCGCGTGCGGTGGGGGATGCTCCGGCATTCGGCGTCACGGCCAATGTGCCCGCCTTCTGGCCGGTCGCCTTGAGGTAGTGCAACCCTTCCGTGAGGGTGTCGTCATCCGTCCAGTTTCTTCCGGTCCAGTTCGCGGTTCCTACCACGGTTGCCGTACCATTCCAGGTGTAGTTCGTGCCGTTGATGCCGACGGAGCGGTAGCCGTTCGAGAGGTTTTCGCCCGCGCCCGCTTGGTCGGAGGCATAATAGACGTAGGCTTCGTAGGTGAGATACGGGATGCCGGAGAGGGTTGCGGTTGCTCCATTTGGCAAGGTGGTGCTGGTGCCGTCATCGAGGTATCCCTTCAGCAGGTTGCCGTTGAGAGAGGTTGCGGTTGCACCGGCGGAACCGGAGCGCCACGTATTCTTCGAGGCCCATGTGACGGATACCGGGGTGGTCGTACCCGCAGCATCGATGAGGCCTGACAATGTGCCCGCGATGCCGGAGGCATTGTTCCAACGTGTACCCGGACCGGCACGGCACCGGCGGTGAGGGAAGAGGAGGTGGAGATCGCCCCGCTCGGCTCACTGGCACCGAAGTTGAGGCTGATGGACTGGGCGGCTCCCATTACGGGAACGGCCAACAAGAAGGCGATCAAACGTTTTGGTTTCATGGCTTTGGGGTATCGATGCAAATGAGAGAGGAGGAGCGCGTGCGCTCAACGGCGGCGCCGCAGCGCGCTTCCCAACAGAGCAGCCGCTGCAAGCACCGCTCCGGAGGGCTCTGGCACGGCGGCGACTCCGGTAACGTCCTGCCAGGTGGTGCCGAACCGGATCGCATCCAGCTCTCCACCGCCGCTGCCATTCATCCAGATCAACAGCTGGGTGGCGTTCATGCTCGAGTCGAAGCTCGTGCTGGTGAACCAATTGATGGTGGCGAGATCGGCATCGATGGTCGCGTTTTCGGCGTAACGCTTCAGATCGAGAACATCGTTGCCGCTGGGATTGATGGTGATGCGTCCGACCAACAGGGCGTATCCATTCACACTGTTTGCGGCTTCACTGGCACGGATGGCATAGGGACCGTCGTTGTTGCCGGTCAGATCCTGTCCGAGCGTGCCATAGGTCACGTAGGCCGCATTGCCTGCGGCCGTGCCGGCCAAGGAGGTGGCGCTGTTCCAAGTCAGACCCGCTCCCACGAACTCGGATGCGGAAGACGAGCCGGACGCGAGCCCCACACCCATCGAGCTGTCCCCATGATTGCGGACGCGGATGCTGAAATACAGGGTGGCGGTGGTGCTGAAATCGATCGAGGAAGCCAGTGGTATCGTGGCATAGATGTTCGTGCCGTAGTTGTTGCCACCTCCGCGGTAAACGCCTCCTTGGCTTCCTGCATTGGACGCAAGGCCTGGCAGGGACGCTCCATCCACATTGAAATTCCGGGCCGTGAGGATGGTGCCCGTGCTGCCGTTCGTGGCCCACGTGCCACTGAGCCCCACGGAGGATCCACTGGCTGCTTGGCCGTTCAGGGCGAGATCAGCTCCAAGGTTGTCGAACAGCTCTTGGATTATCACCGCGCCGCCCGCAGACGATACGTAAGAACCCACCACGATCGGAATCAAACACAGGAATTTCATGGGAAAACAAAACGTTGCTTCTGCATCTACCGTCTCAAATCCGGCCATCGCAAGCCAAATGCACAAAATTGTGCATAAAATTCAAAATGATTCGGAACATGTTGCATGTAAGTTTATTGAGCATGGATATTATTGTGCATTAGTGTTCAAAAATTGACCTCGAGATTGGCGCTTGAGGCGTCAGGAGGAAAAGTTCATCGTGAAAACGGCGATGGCGAAAAATGAAGATTTCGACAGCTTGAGCAGGCGGGAGCGCGAGGTGATGTACTCGGTGCACCGGCTGGGCGAAGTCACGGCCGAGAGCCTCCAACAGGAGATGGGCGGCGATGTTTCCTATTCAGCCGCCCGGCGCTATCTCTCCATTCTTCACGAGAAGGGCTTCCTGATGATGCGCAAGGAAGGCACTCGCTATTGCTACCGGCCTGTCTCAGACACCCAGGAAGTGGGCCTGCAATTGCTGCGAAACGCGTTCCGGAATTTCTTCCGCGGTTCCTCCACTCTCGGCATGGCCTCTTTCCTGCGTGAAGAAGCGGGCGGTAAAGCCGACAAGGAGTTGGAGAAGTTGGAAAAACTGCTGCGCGACCGGGATCAAGAATCCGATTGAGGCGGCCCGCCGACCACCCTGATCCGGCACCCGCTCCATGACCTCCGGATTTCTCCTTTGGCTTTTGTTGGCATCGCTGCAGGCATGCCTGCTGTTGCCATGGGTGCTTTTCCTGACGGCATTCTCGAAACGGATGCCCGCGGCCTGGTTGAGCGTGGTACTGTCTGCCGGCGTGATTCTTCCGATCCTTGTTCCTGTGCTGGATCGGATTATTCCCGGAAAGGTGTTGGCGATTCCCGCTCTGGAGCGCACCGGTCTTTTCAAGCCGACACTCGAGGTTGCGCGGACTGCTCAGGCGGAGCCTCTGCCTCCGTTGGATGGCAACGGATCGCATGGTTCCCTGCTCCAGAGCCGTTTCCGGCTAGCCTTCGGAATATGGGCGGCCGGAGCGGTATTGTTCGCTGCGGGGCGTTGGTGGCAGATGCTGCGCGAACGGCTCAGTCTGGGACGCGGTGACCCACTGCCTTCCGATGATCCGCTGTGGGAGCATTGGCGGCAGCTCGTGCGCTCACTCGGACTCAAGCGGGTTCCGTGGCTGGTGCTTCACGACAAGGTGCGCACTCCGCTTACCTTGGGGTGGATCGATCCGGTTTTGGTGCTTCCTAGATTCCTGCATCAGTTCGATCCCTATCACCTGGACATGCTGCTGCGTCATGAAGCGGAGCATCTGGTCCGTCACGATGTCGGTCGACGCGTGATGCTGGAGATCATCCAGGCGGTCTTCTGGTTTCATCCACTCTTCCATTTCGCGTTGAAGCGTTATGACCTGGAGGTCGAGCGCGCTTGCGACGATGCCGTGCTCCGGGCCGGATACCCCACACGGGATTATGTGGAGTTGTTGCTTCACAATGCCCGCGTCACCGGGCATGGCGGGCGTCAGCTTCGCCAGCGGGTACAGGCGCTGCTGCAACGCGAGCGCTCGCGCGGATGGAGCGGCCCGAAGCGGTTGAACGCGGGCTACGTGTTGCTCTTCGGCCTGTTGATCCTGCCGGTGTTCGCTTTGAAGATCCGGCCGTGGGATGATCACAACACGTTGCGTCCTTTGTCGCCGGGAAGAAGCCCGGCAGCATGGTGGCGTTGCCGAATGGGGCATGGTGAGATGGTGGATGACTGGAGCGGCCATGGTTTGCACGGGCGGCTTTTCGGCGCGAAATGGGTCAATGATCCCGAGCGCGGTGTCTGCCTGGAGTTCGATGGCAAGAATTCCATCCTCGCACTGCCCGCGCCTCCCGACACCCACTGGAGCACCGGTCCTTTCACCGTGGCCATGTGGTTGAAGCCTGCGCCGGGATCGGATGGCGGTGGCCTGCTGTTGCGTGGCGAGCCGAACAGCGCGTGGTCCGGTGCCCGCGTTCACGATTTCTCCGGTGTCATGCGTGATTACGGCGAGCGGGAACTGCTGCTCGGTGGCGACATCAAGAAAGTGCACGATGGCAAGCTGAACACCGGTCTTTGCCCCGGGCTGAATATCTTCAGCGTGATCGCATTGCGGTCCCAGCAGCCCATTGAAGCAGGCCGCTGGCAGCACCTCGCGGTGGTCATCGAGCCAGTGGGCGATTACATCCTCTTCAGTTGCTATGTCGATGGCCGCAAGATCGCGGAAGAGAACTTCGCCAGGAACATCGTCATCAATGGCGATTGGCCAACCGCATGGTGGTGGTTCGGTCGCGGTGAGTCTCCACCAGTGCAGGGCAACTACTATGAAGGGCGTCTTTCGGACCTTGCGGTATTCCCCGATGCCCTGTCCCCGGAAGACATCCTGCGGACCATGGCTGGCACGCCACCGACCAAGTGAGGAAAGAAGGCATCTGGATCGATCCAGACAGATGGGCAAAAGGGCTCACGGATGCCCGGGGGTCGTCCGAGGGAAGGCTGCAGGCGGTGTCCTTATCCGCTGTCTTGCGCCTGTGCCCCTACGGGCGGGATCGGAGCACCTGCATCTGCGGACCCTGCTGAGGGTCCCTAAACGATTTGGTAAGTTGGTGCCGGAACGGGGGGATTCCGGCTTTGGCCAACCAAGAGGGGATCGGGGGGATCTGAACTTCCGGGGGGAGAAGGCCAGCGGTCGCTTTGGGGACTTCCTGCTGACGAGAAGACACTGCCACAAAATCGGCCACAAGGGAATGCCGTGATCGCGTGGAGCACCTCAGTCCGGTGGTGATGGGGAAATGCCGCCGAACACAGCGCAAACCCCTGAGTGCGTAGGCGGGAGAGGTGTTTATTTTAGGTATATTGAACATTGACAATGTTCGACATTTAACGCAAACAGTCGGCAAACGTAGCAAAAGAGCCATGTTCCCCCTTGGACTGAACCCTCTACCGATCAGCCGCCCGGAAGGCGATGTGCCTGAAAGCGCTGGCTGGGACGACTTCGTTTCCACCGATGTGGTCCGCCATGTCCTGGCCGGACCGTGTTCCGGTCGTCTCGCGGTGAGCCCGTTGGATCTCGGCCTGTCGTCCAATGACGATGACTTCGCCGCCGTGGTCCTGGTGGCCCCGGAGCCCGAGCCCCGCGTCTTCATTCCCGTGGTCTGGCCGGATCCGGTGGCCGAGGATGCCGCCTTCTCCCGCCGGATCTTCACCCCGGTTTTCGATCCCGTGGAAACACGCGCCACGCCGCCCGCAGTTCCTTCCTGGGATGACGCCGAGGCGGCAACGGTCTCACGTGCGGGTTACCGCTGGTGGATTCCGGGCATTGTCGGGGTGGCCGCCACCTTCGTGCTTTCCGCCATTTTGTTCCTCTCTTCCCAGCAATCCGGCCTGCCTCATGGACCGCTTGAAACGCGTGCTCCAATGCCGGTGGTGCCCGTGCCACCCGTATCTCCTGTTGTCGGTGCCACTGCGGATCAGCCTGTGAATCAGGAAAAAGACCCCTCGATGGCGGTCGTGGAGTGGCCGAAGCCCTGAATACCTTCCGTCGGTTTGGATATCGAAGATCCAAGCGTCTCCAGCAGACGCTTGGATCTTTTGTTTGAAGGGAACAAGTTGTGAACAGTCTGTGGATAAGTGAGGCTCTGAAGGCTGGGTTCTGAGGTAGGGTCGCTCTCGCCGAGGGCGCCGGGTCTTCCGCCCGCGTCCGCTCAAGGCAGTCCGCCCCTGCTAAGGAGTTGAGCCTTCAGGCAAGGAGGGTCTTTAGAGGGAGGCGGAGTCTCTGTTGCTTCACTGGGGTGGCTGCTTTCCAGCAGCCATGGCAAGGGGATCGATCCGCTTGCGCTCGCCCACTATCGGAGAGTGAAAGAAGGACGGTGATTGCATCACAAAAGCCCTCGCCGATCCCTTTCATGGCTCCTCGAAAGGAGTCACTCCCAGTAGTGCCGCGACATCACAGGTAGGGCCGCTCTCGCCGAGAGCGCAGGGTCTTCCGCTCACGTCCGCTCCTGATGGTCCGCCCATGCTAAGTTGAATCGACCTTCAGGGCTCTTGGCTCGGGGGTCGAAACTTCCGAAGGATTTCAAGCCCCAACGGGGCGGGATGTGAGAGCCCAAGGCAACGCCTTGGGTTGCGGGCGGGAACAGGACTAAGCCCTGAAGGGGCGTCATATCGGGAGGAGCCTGTTCCTCTCTTTCATTCCGCCCTTTCAGGGCTCGTTACGATCGATCGCCATCCCCGGCGCGTTGCCCCGGGCTATTCCATCACGCCCCTTCAGGGCTGTTCTGAATGTCGATTCTCCCCAGCTTCCAGCCTCTGCCCCAGCCCCTCAAAAGGCCGGCTCGTTCATCATGGCGGAGTCCACCGCCCTGCGCCCTCGGCGAGGTCGCCCTACCTTCAAGAGTCCGCCTACGATCATTTGAATCGTGAAACTACCTCTCACTTGTTCACATTCTATTTAGAGCTTGCTCCCTTCAATCGAGTGATGGGTGGCATTCATTTACGACGTTTACCGTATTTCTAAAAACGGCACCGGAAATCGAGCCTTCGAGAGAAGCCTTATGAACGATGAGCCGGGAATTTGATCGTGAAAAATTCCATTCTGAATAATTCCGCATTTCCTCAACCGGCTTCGAGGAACAACCCAACCGGATGCCTCACAGCTTCCATCCGAACATTCAAGTGAACGCTTGAGAGCAAACCTGCGGCAAAATGGCACAGCTCAAAACCATCTCCAAAATGAAGCGACCTGCTGCGGCCCCTGATCCTCCCGGTCTGGAAATTTCTGCCAATGATCTAGGCGATTTGGTCGATTGCGCTCGTCCTAACGGATCGACATGCTCCGCGCACCATGCCCCGTGCCGGACTGATTTTGAAACTGAGCTGCCCTGATCAACCGGGGATCGTCGCGAAGGTCGCCAGCTACGTGGCCTCCCATCATGGAAATCTCGTCGAGTTCGCCCAGTTCTCGGACCAGCTGGAGGGCAAGTTCTTCGCCCGCCTGGAGATCGAGACCTCCGAGCTGGATGTGGACGTGGAGGATTTCATCGAGGGCTTCGGCACGCTCGGTCGGTCGATGCGGGCCATCTGGCACTTCCGCCGCCTGCCCTTCAAGATGCGGACCGCCGTCCTCGTGACGAAGACCGACCACTGCCTGCAGGAGATCCTGTGGCGCACCGAGCTGGGCGAGATGCCCGTCGAGATCACCTCGGTGATCGGAAACCGCGAGGTCTGCCGCGCTGCCACCGAGCGCGCCGGGTTCGACTTCCGGCATGTGGAAATGGACGGCCGCCGCGAGGAGGGCTTCCGCGAGATCCGGGAGCTGCTGGTGGAGCAGAAGGTGGAGCTCGTCGTGCTCGCCCGGTTCATGCAGATCCTGCCGGACTGGTTCTGCGAGGAATTCTCCGGCCGGGTGATCAATATCCACCACAGCTTCCTGCCCGCCTTCATCGGCGCGAATCCCTACAAGCAGGCGCACGAGCGCGGGGTGAAATTCATCGGCGCCACCTGCCACTATGTCACCGGGGAGCTGGATGCCGGTCCCATCATCGAGCAGGAGGTCGAGCGCGTGCAGCACTTCCACGGTCCGGCCGATCTCGTCCGCCTCGGCCGGAATTGTGAGCGGGCCGCGTTGGCGAAGGGCATCCGCTACCACGTCCACGACCGCACCATCCTCGATGGCCACCGGGCGATCGTGTTCCCGGACTGAGGAGCGCGAGTGGGAAATGCGCCGCGTTTACCCATTGGCGCGATTTCCCATCCTCGTTTGAATGGGGCCGCTTGAAGGGCACTGCGACATCTCCCTCCACCAATCTCCCTCCATCTCCAGATACGGAGGGATTTGAGGCGCATGCGAACCGGCGCTCGGCCTATTGGTTCATCCTGATCGGTGGTCCGTGGCTGCCCGTCCTCGTGGTGACAGGCTTTTGGTTGGCACGTCCGGAGGAGCTTTTTCCGCTGCCGATCCTGATGTGGCCCGCGCTGTCCCTAGTAGCATATCTCTGGCTGCGCGGTTTCCGCCTGATAGTCCGGGATGGGAAGGTCTCCTATCGGGATGGATTCTATCGCAGCCGCGAGCACGCTCTCACCGAGCTCCGATCCGCGAAGCGCAAGTGGGTGAGGGTCTCCGGGCCACCCAGTCTTCCGAACGTGGTGGTGACTTTCCGCAAGCGCGGCATGCCGCGTTTCTGGATCAGCTGCAATGTGTTCCATCACCGGGATCTGGAGCGGTTCATGGAGATCGTCCGGGCGGCTGCTGCGACAGTTGATAAGCGCGGTGCGTCCCGGCCTTCCCGCTGAAGATATCCTTCTGCATTCCAGGATGGCGTTGTTCGCAGGGGCGATCTAACAACCTGCCGTCACCCGCCCCTACGAATGACTTTCCGCCTCCTTTCCCTATCCTGTCTGCCGCTTGCCGCAGGCGTGCTTGTGTCCTGCCAATCCTCGACCGAATCGCAGCGGCTTAATCCATTGGAGATCGGCCATACCAATGCCGTCCTGGAGCACCAGCATGTCGGCACGAAGGATCGGGATCTGGTAAAGCCGCTGCGTCTGGTCTCTGCCGAGAAGCCGGTCTATCCGGCCGAGCTCCAGGATGCCGGTATCGGAGGTGCGGTGGTGGTTTCCTTCGTCGTCACGGAAAAGGGCAGGGTGGAGTCGGCCAAGGTGGTGAAGTCCTCCGACCATCGGCTGAACGCCGCGGCATTGGAGTCCACACGGACTTGGAAATTCGATCCGCCCATGGGATCGACCGGTCCTTGTAAAACCCAGGCGACCCAGCGGATTCTATTCTCGCCGGAGAAGGGGGATCGCGGCTTTTCGGAGATGGCGAGCCAACTGGGGACGAATGTCATGCCCTTCCACTATCCGCGGGCTCGCTACCGGCAGTTGTGGGCGGACAAGCCCGCCTACCTCGCCTTGCTGGAACCCCGGCCGCTGGTCAAAGGACCGAAGCCGATCGAAACCACCGGGCCGCAGTTTCCCCAGTCGCTGTATGTGCAGGGCGGGAAGGCCGCGCTCGATGTTTCCTTCGTGATTGCGGAGAACGGTTCGGTCGAGGCGGTTCGCATCATCGAGTCCACGAATCCTGCCGTGAATTCGATCGTGGAGAAGAACGTCCGTGGTTGGAGATACGAACCCGCCAGGTCCGCCAAGGGACCGGTGAAGGTCCTTTGGGAAAAGCGGTTTGTGTTTGGTTCCACCTCCCACTGAAGCATTCCTCATCCCCATGTCCGTGCGCTGCTTGATTTCCCTGGCGTCCGCTCTGGCGCTCGTCTCCTGCGTCTCCCGTCCCCCGGATCTGCCCCCCGGGGAATCGATCGATGGAGTGATGCCGAAGGAGTTTCCCATCGTGGAAAGGCCCCGGCCCGTCTATCCGCCGGAACTCGTGGCGGAAGGAATCTCCGGCTCGGTCGTCGTTTCCTTCGTCCTCTCCAGCTACGGGGATGTCTCGCAGATCAAGATCGTGGAAACCACCGACCGCAGGTTCAATAAGGCCGCCATCGCCGCGGTGCAGGGAATCAAGGCTAGGCCGTGGAAAACCACCAAGGGGACGGTGAAGATGGGGTTGAGCACCCGGCTCCAATTCTCACCGCCCGCCACCCGCTGATCGCGGCATCGCCATGGAAGCACGGGAATTGGCGAACTGAACGCTTTACAAGCCGGGGCCGGTTGCTAATTTGCCGCCCCCAACCAAGGACAGGTGGCTGAGTGGTTGAAGGCACTCGACTCGAAATCGAACGTAGGCTAATACCCTACCGTGGGTTCAAATCCCACCCTGTCCGCCATTTTTAACACTGGCAATCAGTGGGTTGGTGTTTTGTCCATAGTGGTTATGCAGGGTTCTTGGAACCGCAGATGGACGTTAAAAACGCAGATGGAAGAAGGGGATTCATTGCCTCAACCTGCCCCATGCCCTGAGGCGTGAAGTGTGGGTCGATGTCACAACGCTTCATTGCGGTTGGTGTCATTCTTCAGATAGCTTCCAAGATCGAAAGCATATCGACAGTCAGCACTTCCATGAACTCTTGCATCTTCTGCCGCATCATCCGTGGTGAATTGTCGGCCAGCTGGATCTTCGAAGACTCCTTGGTGACGGCGTTCCTGGATATCTCGCCGGTGAATGGCGGGCATGTGCTTGTCGTGCCGCGCCGTCATGTCGCTTCGTTGACGGATCTGACTTCTGCCGAGATCGAGTGCATAGCTCGGACGGCGCAGCAGGTGGCGGCGGCGCTCAAGTCCACGCTTCCGGAGTGTGAGGGTGTTTCGCTGTCGATGGCGGATGGGGAAGCCGCGGGACAAGAGGTGCCGCATGCTCATCTGCACGTCATTCCCCGGCACCGGGGCGATGGCTTCGGATGGCGTCGACTGGGGAGTTCCATGGACCGGACGCAGTTGGATGACACCGCCTCACGGATTCGTCACACCATGGAAATATCCGGTGCTCCCGATGCCTGATCCGTTCCTCACGAACCCGAGGGTCATCCACTGAGAAGCCATGAAGACGCCCAGATTCCAATCGGTGGAGGACTATCTCACCTCGCAGGATCCGGTGAAGGAGAAGACGCTGCGGGCGGTGATCGATCTGATCCTCACCGCGTTTCCCGGGCTGGAGTCCAAGATTTCCTGGAACGTGCCGACGATCCATCGGAACGGGCAATACGTGGCGGGTATCTGCGTGTACAAGAAGCATCTCACCTTCTCGCCATGGAGCCAGACGATCATGGAGGACTTCAAGGAACGGCTGGCGAAGTTCGTGGTCTTCAAGAACTGCTTCCAGATCCCTGTCGATTGGGAGATCGATGAGGCACTGGTGAAGGACCTCGTGCAGGCCAGAGTGGCGGAGCTGAAGTAGGGTAACCGTGCGGCCGCCGCTGCCTCACATTTTCATGGATTTGGGAAATCAATTAAGGGTTGTCATTAACAAATTAGTGATAAAGTCCGTTTTTTACAATAAAAAACTATGGAATTAATGACAGGTGCGAGAAGGGTAATGCAAGGTAAACCACAATGAATTAACTAGGAAATTCATATATATGGATATAAGTAATACATGTAAAAAATGATACATAATTACCCTTAGTAGTTCATAAACAAAACCAGCAGGAGCAGGCCAAAATCGCGGGGGGACATAAGCATGACCGGGCCTGATAGGAGGATCCCGTTTTACAAGCCGCGGTTGAGGGTTTCCTTGACCAGAATCGCGGTTTTGGCGGGATATCGGGATTTTTACGCCGTCTTTGGTGAGAAGTGTAGCCGTCTTCTTTGAGGTAGCTTTTGACGAAATGCACGTTGACGAGGTGGGATTGGTGGGTGCGCAGAAAACCATGGGGCTGGAGGAGCTCGCCAAATTCTTTCAGGGTCTTGCAGACCAGGATGGTTTCGCCACCAGCCAAAAAGAAATGGGTGTAATTATTGGAGGCTTCGCAGCGGACGATCTCATCGACCTTGACATACATGATTTCAGTGAGCGTGGGCAGCGCGATCTTGGGCAGCTCCATTTTACCCTGCCGGATATAATCCATGAGATTGTCGAGGCTAAGATTATGTCGTCGTTTGGCGATCGTATCGGCGGCTTTTTGAATGGCTTTTTGGAGCTCGGAGGGATCAATTGGCTTGAGGATATAATCGAGTGCGGAAAACTTGATGGCCTGGATTCCATACTGATCATAGGCGGTAACGAAGATGACTTCGAAATCGATCCGCGGCAATGCTTTCAGCAGATCGAAACCAGTCTCGCCGGGCATTTGGATATCCAGGAGGACCAGATCAGGCTGACGGGACCGGATAAGCGAAACGCCTTCGGCGGCGGAACCAGCGGTTCCTGCAATGACTACGCCGGGGCAGTACTTTTCCAGCAGGGCGCTTGTATTTTCGATATTGTGCGGTTCGTCGTCTATGATGATGGTGCGTATTTGCATGTTGCGTTTTTGTCGGATGAGCCTTATATGTCCTGATTGATACGGAGTGTGACGCTGGTTCCTGTTGTGCCGGAGCTTATATCCAGCGAAACCCAGGGTGTTTTGTACCGCTGATTCAACAGGACGATTCGTTTGGCGCTTAAGCGGAGGCCAAATCCCTGATCTTCGGGTGCGGATGTTGCGTTAGCCGATTTTTCCTTGTCGAAACCGGCGCCGTTGTCTTTTACGGTGAGGACCAGCTGCCCGTCGGTCTTTTCTGCGTGGACCCGGATTTCGCCTTTTTGTCCCAACGACGCAACCCCATGTTTAACCGCATTTTCGACGAAAGGTTGCAGCAGCATCACAGGAATTTCGGTATTCGCCAGATCTACGGAGGGATCAGCCGTCACGCTGTATTGAAACCCGAAACGCAGCTGTTCCATCTGGAGATAGGTCTCCTGCATAGCCCACTCGTCCTCCAGACTGATCAGCTCCCATTCGCTGGTCAGGAGTACCTTACGAGTCAGGCCGGCGAATTTTGCCAGATAGTGATTAGCTCCGTCGATATCATTGCGGTTCATCAGTCCCTGGATGGCAGCCAGGGCATTGAACATAAAATGGGGATTGAGCTGGGACTGGATCGATTTGAGCTGAAGGCCGATGGTCTCATTCTGCCGGCGTGCCTTGCGGAGGCGGGCCCTGCTGGCTCGATGATACAGGAAGAAGGCCAGCCCTATAGCAGCAATTGCTCCCAGTACGAAGGGGAGCAATTGTTTAAGGGAAACGGTCTTTTGCTGAGGCGGCGGCTGGACCTCGAAAGGCAAACGCAGCATCTGGTCTTCTTTGGGATGATCGATATCCATCGCGCGGAGGATTTGCATTTCATATTTACCGGGCTTCTGAAAATCTTTTTTCTCCAGCTCGTAATTCTTATCCTGGGTCCACCATTTGAGCAGGGTCGTATCTGTCTTGCCATCGATTGTTTTCAGCAGCCGAATGACATACACGACGGCTTCGTGCGGACTAAAATCAAAGGATATAGCCTCTACGCTATCGACCGGAAAATGAAAATCCTGCGGCAAGCCGGTATGCAGATCGTATTTGGTGGCGTAGCCGTGATTGAGTTTGGTATAATGGATGTTGAAATAATTATTATTGGGCATCATAACGGTCATCTGGGTGATGGTCGGTTTAAAATCTGTCCGCCAGTCAAAGATGACGCCGTCCCGGAGCGCATAATTCCTGATATTTACCACTTCTATTGCCAGATAAGACCCGGGGCAGCAGAACTTGCCGATGAAACCGTATTCTTTTTTGGCGTTGTAATTTTTTTCGAGCATCGGGATCGCCCAATGGACCAGCTCTTCGCTATCATTTCTGATCACGCGGTAACGATAGTCCCGGTAATTCGAGGAATCGATGCCCATGGACACGAGGATGGCTTCCGATCCGTTGGAAATCGTGTATGTGGAAAACCCTTTAGAAATGGACTGCACCTCCGCACCCCAAAAATTTGTCAGCGAGGGGTCGAGCTTGACGGCAAGAATCAGGGGGCTTTTGGGCTTTTTATCCGAGATGACATCCCATGTCGCAGACTTTCTGATAAACATTTCCCGTAATTCCTCGATGGCATCGTCGTTGACCTGTGTCATGGCCGTCTGTCTGTACATGAAGCGCGTATCGGTGGAGGACTCTTCCGTAAAAAAGCTATGTCCAAAGTGAAACTCCTGTCTGTCCTGTGCGAAGAGGGGTTTACCGAGGGTACTGATGAGCGCGAGAAAGATGGCGACAATTATTTTTTCCATGTTTACAGTTTTGAAGATAGTAATTAGGGCCGAAATTCAGCCAAAAGACCGCTTTGCGCAATGCGGCTCTAGTATCCGGCAGCTGCCACCTAGAATCCGGTAGAAATAATGTAAATTCGGTATTCAACGTTGCTTGCAATGAAAAAAAGAACATTCATCAAACTCTCTTCTATGATGATGGCAGGCGCTGCGGCATCGCCGCTGATCGATTGGGCACAGGATGGAAAACTGCATAACTGGGCAGGTAATCTGACATACGGCACTACGTCTTTACTCGAAGCGGGATCAGCCGAAGAGATAAAGGCATTTCTTCAAAAATATCCCAGGCTGAAGGTATTGGGAACAAGGCATTGTTTCAATCGCATCGCCGATTCAGATCATCATCTCCTGTCGCTGCGCAGGATGAACCGGATCATCGGTTTCAATGCAGACAAAAAGACGGTAACAGTAGAATCGGGTGTACGTTATGGTGAGCTGGCGGTATGGCTGCATCAGCGGGGTTATGCCTTACATAATCTTGCCAGTCTTCCGCATATTTCCGTTGCCGGTGGGTGTATCACGGCCACGCATGGATCGGGGGCGGGGAATGCCAATTTGCCGTCTGCTGTCCGAGCGCTGGAACTGATGACGGCGGATGGATCGGTACTGCATCTTAGCCGTGAGAAAGATCCCGAGATTTTTCATGGGGCGGTTGTCAATCTTGGCGCCCTGGGGGTGATGACGACGGTCACGCTGGCGGTTGAGCCTACGTATCAGGTGAGCCAGCGGGTATACCAGGGCATGCCGATGGCCGTTTTGCAGACACATTTCGATGAAATTATGTCGGCGGGTTACAGTGTCAGTCTTTTTACGGACTGGCGGAATCATAAGATAAATGAAGTTTGGATTAAGAGCAGGACAGATGATCCACGTATAAAGCAGCATGGCGATCTATTTTACGGAGGCAAGGCGGCGACGCATGATTTGCATCCGATCAGCGATCTGTCCGCGGAGAATTGCACCCCGCAGATGGGAGTGCCCGGCCCCTGGCATGAGAGGCTGCCACATTTCCGGATGGGATTTACGCCCAGCAGTGGCAAAGAGCTGCAATCAGAGTTTTTTGTACCGCGTGAGAAATCCTGGGAGGCGATTCAAGCCGTCGAAAAATTGCATGCGCAGATCTCCCCTCACCTGCTGATCTCCGAGATTCGAAGCATAGCCGCCGATCAGCTATGGCTGAGCCCCTGTTATGGGCGGGCTTGTACAGCGATCCATTTCACCTGGAAACCCGAATGGCCGGCGGTCAGTAAATTGATCCCGCAGATAGAGGCACAGCTGATGCCCTTCCATGTGCGTCCGCATTGGGGAAAACTGTTCTCGCTGTCGCCGCTGCATATTCGCAATGAGTATGAAAAATGGAATGCTTTCCGGCAATTGCGCGATCAATGCGATCCGCATGGCAAGTTCGGGAATGAGTTTCTAACGATGTTTGCCTGATAAAAACCTAATTTGGACTTTTAACCAGGCTGCTTATGAAGGATTATTTCCAGCTGAGCAGGAACGGAAGTTCCGTGCAGACCGAGATCCTTGCCGGCGTCTCGAGCTTTTTGGCTACAGCTTATATCATTGTCGTCAATCCGGGTATTTTGAGTCAGACTGGGATGCCTTTTCCAGCCGTCCTGACGGCCACTGTCCTGGTCAGCTGTTTCAGCAGTCTGATGATGGGCTTGTATGCCCGTAATCCCATCCTGGTTGCGCCGGGGATGGGTCTGAATGCCTTCTTTACCTTTTCGGCGGTACTGGGCATGAAGATATCCTGGCCTGTCGCGCTGGGGGCTGTATTCTGGTCGGGGATCATCTTTCTGCTGCTGTCCGTCTTCAATATCCGCACCTATATTGTACGATCCATCCCTCGTCCTTTGCGTTACGCCATTGCTGCCGGAATCGGGCTCTTTATTACATTGATCGGATTGTCCAATGCACGTTTTATTGTGTATAACCCGGCGACGATCGTGGGTGCGGGCAAGCTGGATGCGGCCGTACTGACTTTTGTAGCCGGGCTGCTTTGTACTGCGGTAATGGTCATGCGCAGAATAAAAGGCGCTATCCTGCTGGGGATTCTGTTCACCACAGTGATTGCCCTTCCGCTGGGCCGCTGGTGGGGCGGCTCTGACATTCTGGTGCATTGGAAGGGAGCATTTGCTGCTCCGGACTGGAGTCTGCTGTTCAGCCTGGATCTGGTTCATTCCCTGAAATGGTCGGTGGCGCCGGTGATCTTTGCCTTTGTTTTTACTGACCTCTTCGATAGTTTGTCCACCTTCGTGGGTTTGGCGGAGGCCGCGCATTTGCTGGATGAGGACGGCGAGCCGCGGCATCTCAAACGCTCGCTGCTGACGGATGCAGTATCCACTGACGCTGGCTGGTCTGGTTGGGTCGAGTCCCGGGACGGCCTATATTGAATCCGCAGTAGGGATCGAAGCCGGGGGACGGACAGGACTGACAGCGGTGGTGGGTGGATTGCTTTTTCTACCGGCCCTCTTTCTGGCGCCGCTGTTGTCCCTGGTGCCTGCCATCGCTACTGCGCCGGCGCTTGTGCTGGTGGGCGTATTCATGATAAAACCCGTGGTGAAGATCGACTGGCATCGGCTGGATGAGGCCTTCCCCTGTTTTGTGGCGATGATCCTGATTCCTTTTACCTATTCTATTACCGAGGGCATTATCTGGGGCTTTCTGACCTGGACGCTGATGAAGCTTGTCGGCGGGCGGCGCCGGGAGCTCAGTCCGGGATTGCTGGTGATCGATCTCTTTGCGATACTCGCTTTGATACTGAGATGATATATGATAAACCAAACCGATATGTGCAAAATATTCCTGGTTGCTTTTTTGGGGGGATTTCTTTCTTTGGCGGCGGTGGGTCAGCCACCGGTGACAGCCATCCTGGGGGCTTTCCCGGCAGAAGTCAATATTCTGCATGATCAAATAATGCAGAAAAAAGATACGGTCATTCAGCGGGTACGATTTACCCTGGGCATTTTGAATGGCAGGCGGGTTGTGCTTGCCTCTACGGGAATGGGAAAGGTCAATGCTGCGATGACGACGACATTGGCGCTGGAACATTTCAAGCCGCAGCAATTGCTGTTTACCGGAATTGCAGGGGGTGTCGATCCTCATCTTCAGCCGGGGGATCTGGTGATTGGTACATCGGTAGCCTATCATGACTATGGCACGCTGACACCCGACAGCCTGGAGCTACGCCCGACCCGCAACCCTTTTACGCTGCAGGACAATCCGCTGAACTATATCTGCGACAGCGGTTTGGTGAGGATGGCCTTTGCGTGCAGTCAAACAATACATTGGGAGAAGATCGCAGATGGTGCCGGCGGGCGGATGCCGTCAGTGGTCAAGGGTGTCATCGTCACAGGAGATGTATTCGTAGCTTCGGCAACAGCCACGGAAAGATTTCGCAAGAGCCAGTATGCTGCGGCAACGGAGATGGAAGGCGCCGCAGTGGGACAAATCTGCTGGCAGCAGCAGGTACCCTTCATTGTGATCCGGAGCTTGAGTGACAATGCCAACAGTCATGCTGCAGCGGACGTGCGGGCCTTTTACCAGGTCGCTGCCAACAACTCGGCAGCGCTGGTTGTCGCGCTGGCGGGGACTTTACATAAATAAAGCTCATGATCTTTTGGATCGAACCCAGATAAAGCCATCGATGATATAATGTGTCAGCTGGGGTAATGCGAGGACGGGCACGACCCATGTCAGCCACGATCCGTGGAGATGAATGCCGGCAAGATGAAATACCGAAAAAAGACTGGTATGTTCTTTCCAGAGTGTCATGTCCCAGAGCCCTTCTTCGAGCCAGGCCAGCAGAAAGATGATGCCCAGAAAAAGAAAAATGCCGTAACGCCCGAAGACGGCGCGGATGAAGGGTGAGGTGCGCCTGACTGACGATGTGATGCGCGTGTCATGCCCATGGTCACGCTGGCCATACAGCCATATCAGCGCCATATAGGGGATGCCGTGGCTGACGACATTGAGGAGCGTGAAGGCCATATCTCCATTGAAATATACGATCCCGAAATACCAGGACAGCAACGTGCCGGCGAGGACGGCGACGCGGGGAATATTGATATACCGATGCAGGATGATCGATCCGACCTCACGTATCAGGTACAGGAGGATGGTAGCGATATAAAGCGCTGTTGCTATATGAAGCAACCCGTCCCAGTGAAAAAGATAAAAATCGTCATCGACAAACCAATTGAAATTCCTCGGGGCGCCGAGATGCCAGTACAGGAGTGGATAGATGGAGGCATAATAGATTGTCCATCCATCGATACGGCGGTCCCATACCGACATCTTTTCCTCACGGCTGTAGATGCGCATGAACCCATATTGCTGACGGATAAAATGAAAGACGGCGAGATAGGCCAGCACCCTCCAAAACAGCCAATCGCCGCAATAATACAATCCGATGCCGGCCAGCAGCCCCAATGCTGGTATCCAAAATAGCTGCGACCTGAATTTCTGCCTGGCGGCGGCATTCGCAATACGTGCGATAGAGGGTGCTATACACATGG
>JASGJM010000006.1:0-368434 GCA_049840755.1 Luteolibacter sp.
CAGAGGGAAACACGATAGAATCCGAACAGCACCTTGATGAGCATAGATAAGCCGTCGCCGGAGATCATTGCTGCGGTGGAGGGGGCGATCGCTTGGTTTCGATCGGCGAAGATCGAAGGCGTCCGGCTCGATCGGGTGCCTGACCCGAAAGGCGCGAAAGGGGTGAACCTCACCGTGGTGCCAGATCCGAAGGCCGCTCCGCTGTGGGCACGGTTCTATGATTTGAAAACGGGCAAGCCGTTCTTTTGCGATCGTGATGGTGTTCCAAAGGGCTCCATTGCTGAAATCGGATACGAGCGACGCAATGGCTACGCGTGGTACGGCACATGGCCGCAGATGTTGATTGAGAAGGCCTATCCGCAGTGGAAGAAGCGGAACCATCTGCCGTGATCCGGTTGTGCCCTTTGAGCGAGTCAGTCTGGCATGGAAGGACTTTCCATGCGATTGGCTTACATTGATCTTCGAGAACGACGTCCTTGCTTCCCTTCTCGATGGTGATCCCTTGATCTGCGGATGCCACCTCCCGGATCGGAATGCCCAGTGTCAGGATGATAGTGCCCGTGTTCCGTTGGGTGGGATCGGAGATGGAGATATCGAGCTCGCGACCGGAGAGATCTCGCACTATGACGCAGGCTTTCTTGTCGCAGGAAATGCCACCCACCTGTGTGGGGGAGTCCGTCCAGAAGATGGCGGAGGTGATGCCGAGCCCGTCGTGCTTCACGGCTTGGATCGCCGGCGTGTTGCTGAGAATCCGGACCGGCTCCCGCTGTGGGAAGTCATCCATTTCCCGTGCAGAGATGCCCGGCGCGACGATGTAGGCATAGGTGCCCCGGGTGCATGCCCGACCGTGGTCGAGATCGAGTGAGAAGACATCGAGGTTCACCGGAGTGGCATCCCCACCTTCATTGAGAGACTTCCAACTGCCGCTCTGCCGGGTGGCGCGCAGTGTCGCATTACCGGCCGGAGCGGGGAAGAAGTAGCCGGTGCCATCGTGATGCACCCAGAGAAGATCGGGCGGGGTGGCGGTGCCATTCGGTTGTGTGCGGGTTCCTCCTGTTTTGGTGCGGTAGGTGACCGGGCCGGACTGCAGGCATTGGTTCACGGCGGTGACGACCGGACTCTTCGCCTCCGGAGCCTCGATCCCAGCTCCTAAGGCCACCATTTCCCGATCAAAGAAGAACCAGGACTTTCGCGCCGAGACATGACGGCGGACGTAGTAGAAGCAGGATACCCCGTAGGTGCCATCGCTCACGCCGCCGGTGTCCGTGCCGTCGCCGCGCCCCGACCATCCGCCGTCGGCTTCCAGGGAATATCCCGCTTGTTCGGTCGTGGTTCCCGGCAGACGGTGCCAGTCCCATGCGGGCATGATCTCGTCATACTCGTTGCCAGTGCGCTGGATGAGCGTCACGCCATCGGCGAGGTGGTAGTTCTTCAGTCCCTCGCCATTGCCCGTCTCCGGCACCACCGTGCGGTTCGACGCGGTTTTCACGGAAATGGAGAAGGCCGGTCGATGATGCTCCATCACATCGGAGTAAGGGAAGTACCGGTTGCCGGAAAGGGCGAGAGCAGGATCGGCTGAATGGCTGGAACTCGCGGTCGCGAACCGGCGTTGCAGCGTTTTCAATTCCTCCGTGCGATAGCCATTGTTGAAGGACAGCACCTTCTCGATCTGGGCAGGATAACCCGAGATGGTGTCTGCATTGCCGCGGCGGGTGATCCCTCTCCCGGCAGCCGTGGCATCGATCGAGTCGCCACGGACAAACCAAGGCAAACCATCCACAAGGAAATCCACGAAGGAACGCACCTGCTCGGTGCTGAAGTTGTAGGGCGTTCCCGCGCCGAGACTGCCGTAGCGGCTCACTCCTTCCGTGAAGACGAGTCCGTAGCCGCGGATGTAGAGCTGGGCGCCATGCTGATGATACGAGAGGTCCGGTTGGATGCCTTCCGCCGTGGTGGGCGTCATCGTGTCTCCAATGGCGAGGAACGATTCACGGATCAGAGCTTCATTCCGGGATGCGACCCCGCGCAGGATCGTCGCGTAGGCCCGGTCCACCCGGTTCGCGCCGGTATTGGTGCCGGTGTTCTTTCGGCCTTGGTCGGCCTGCGCCACCACTGCCAGAGCTTCAGCCTTTTCCTTTTCCGGTAGAACGGAATGCACCAGCAGAAGCGCTTCTCCCAGCTTCTGGGGAGCTGCGATGTCGTTATACCACCAGTTCGAGCAGCGTGGCTTCTTCGTCGCCCAACCACTGATCGCGCGGGCGAGGCCTTGCGCCAGTTCTGCTCGCGACTTGTCACGATCCTCCATCTTCGCCCAGGCCTTTGCCATGCCGAGAATCCGATCGAGATGGGCGATGGGCTTCCAGCTGGTCCGGGACGTCTCCGCATAGGGGATGTCCGGCCAAGTGCCGTCCGCTTGCAGAGTTCGCAGATATTCGGTCGCGTCGGTCGATCGGCTCCTGCGCGCGAGAATGGAGTCTCTCAGCCGCCCTTCCAGCACCCCGATGTCATCCGCCTTCGCCAAGGCGGAGGCGGTCAACACGAGACAGGCTGGGAGGAGAAGCGGGCGGAAAATTGGCATGCAATGATGTCGATTGCCTTACCTTCCCTCGGGCGCCCGTCTTTCAGATTGCTTCACCCGCACCTCGGGATGTGAGCCTCTTCATTGGAGGCTCACTCGGTTGGAGTGGCGAGCAGTGCCATGTCTTCCCAGATTTGCTTCTTTGCGGCCGCGCCTGGAAGTGGCTCCTGGCAAGTGTCGGTGAATTTCCACCATCGTTGGTTCACGGGGCTTTTTCCCATGGCCGCAGTGTCATTGGCAAAGTCCTTGCCGGTGAACTCAAGGAGGTAAAAGAGGCGGAGCTTCCCATCCAACTCGAGGAGAAAAAGATCGAAGCGTGGAATGCCGGATTGGCCGATGGCATCGATGACGCCGGGCCAGACATTGGCGTGGAGCGTGCGGTATTCGGCTTCCTTCTCCGGCTTGAGGCCGGTGACGGCGGCATGCCATTCGGGCTTTCCGGCGCGGAGTTCCGCCGGGACGTGGGGCCGCAGCTGGCAGAGGGTTTCGCAGCGGATCCAGGATTGGCCTGCCGCGGCATCGATGCGGGACCACCAGGTCGCGAGAGCCGCATCCTTGCGAGCGGCATGCCAGACCTCATCCGGGATCAGGCCGTCATCGAGATCAAAGGTGCAGAGCAGCATTCGCCGAGAATCGACCTGATGCGTGAAGAACCGTGGATCGTGAATGCCGTGGCGGGCGAGTTCCTTGGCATCCGCCTGTCGGGTGGCTGCGGCGGGTGGGTTTTCGGTGCCGTCCTTGACCGGGGCGGCGAAGGCGATGGACTGCCGTCCCCAGGCGGAGAAAGGCGCGGCACAGAGCGCGAGGCAAGCGATGAGCCGGAGGACGGTTGGGTTCATGGCGGCAGTGAGTTCAACGGAACACGTAGTACAAGGTACACATGGCTGCAATCAACAGAGCAGTGAGCAGGCGGTAGTCGCGTAGGCCCGGGAGGCCGGGTTGACGGAGCGGCTCGAGCGGGCTCTTCCAGTAGAGCGTGGAGCTTTCTCCGGTATGAACCTGCGGACGCATCAGCGAGAGGACGAACATGATGGCGCAGCAGGCGCAGAACAACCAGAAGGCCATCATCATGAAGGGCGTGGCGGTGAGGAAGTGGAGCACCGGATTGGTCGAGCCCGGAGGCAGCAGCTTTCCGGCAGCGAAGACTCCCGCTCCCAATGCGGAGCCCAACCACAGCGTCCACTTGGCGGCAAAGGCGGAAGCCCGGCCCCAGAACACGCCGAAGAGAAACACGCAGGTGATGGGTGGTGCGATGTGCGAGATCACGTCGTTGATGCCGGAGAACAAGTTCGCATACTGCTTCGCAGCGTAATACGAGGCCACGCCTAGAACGAGCGCAATACCGGCAGTGAAGCGTCCCACGCGCAGCACGTGTGCATCCGGCGCATCCGGTTTGTTCCGCTTGTAGAGGTCGAAGGAGGCGAGGGTGGAGATGGAGTTGAGGGACGCGGCGACATTGCTCATCAGTCCCGCCAGGAGCGCGGCCACCAGCAGACCGACGAGGCCCGGCGGCAGGAGCTGGAGGATCATGGTGGTGTAGAGCTCCTTGGTGTTCACCTTGCCAGCCACCGTGATGGAGGACAGGTCGAGTTGGCCGTGTTTCCACAGCGCCCATGCGAACATGCCGGGAACCACGAACACGAATACCGGAAGAATCTTCAGCACCCCGGCGAAGAGTGGTCCGAGGCGCGCGTGATGCTCGTCCTTCGCGCCGAGCACGCGCTGGACGATCGTCTGGTCCGCACACCAGTACCAGATGCCGAGCACGGGGTAGCCGAGAGCAACCGCATACCACGGCATCTCGCCGGAGGTCTGGAGCATCGAGAGGCGGGAGGTTTCCCCGGTGGTGGCGATGGTGTCGGCCACGGGTGCCCAGCCACCGGTTTTCATCCAGCAGGCGATGGTGATGGCGGCGGCTCCGCCGAGCAGGACCACGGTCTGGATGGTTTCCGTCCAGACTACCGCCGCCAGTCCGCCGATGATGGTATAGAGGCCGGTGATGCACGCGATCGTGAGGATGGCGGTGTATTCATCCCAGCCGAAGAGCGAGTGCAGCACCGCTCCGCCCGCGACGAACGAGAAGGTGATGTGGATGACGATGCTGGAGACGATCGAAAGCACCGCCAGCCAGTCACGGCTGGCGCGATCGAAGCGTTTCTCCAGGAAGTCCGGCAGCGTGGCCACTTTCGAGCGCAGGTAGAAGGGTACGAAGAACAGCGCCAGCAGCGCCAGCGTGAAGACGGCCATCCATTCGAAATTCCCGTACAACAGGCCGGTGGTGAAACCGTTCTCCGCCAGGCCGACGAGGTGATAGCAGGAGATGTTGGTGGCGAAGAGCGAGAGTCCGATCATCGGCCACTTCAAATGGCCGCCTGCGAGGAAGTATTCCTTCGAGCGGTTTTCCGCTCCTTTCTTCCGCATGCCCGCGTAGCAGCCGAGGGCGGTGATGCCGAGGATGTAGCCGACCACGATCGTGAGATCGAGACCCGAGATGCCTGAAACGAATGCAATCATCGGAAGCTCATTCTATTTGGAGGGGTGGCTGATGCGCACTTCGGAGATGGTCGGACCCTCCGTTGCATCCAGAACATGAAGGCGGATCTTCCGTGCGGACACGGCGGGGAAGGTGGCTGTGAAATAGTTTCCCAGGGAGGTGCCGGTGTGGAATGAAGTCCATGTTCCTGCATTCTCAGACTGGAGCTCGAATTTCTTCACCCGGCTCGTGGGAGTGGCGAATGCTTCGCTGATTTCGATACGGGAGAAAGTCGTCATTTTGCCGAGGTCAATCTCCATGGAGCACTCCTTGGTGCCTGCCGGGGTGGCCCAGCGGGTTTCGGGGTCGCCATCGAAGGCTTTCGCGGCCTCATATCCGGTGAGTTCCACCGAGGCTGTTGCTTTCGCTTCGGCATCGATCAATCCGTTGCTCACCACCGACATCGGCGGGATGTTCATGGCGTTTCCTGCCAGTGTGAGCTCCACGACGGTATCGATGGGATCTGTGGAGCCGGCGGGAAGCTGGAGTGTGAGGAGCCCGTCCTTGGTCGCGTTCGGCACCGTCGGACCGTTCAGGATGCGGGCGGATTTCACCGCCACCGGCAGTGCGCGGAGTTCGATGCTGCCGTGGGCGTCATCGAGGATGTGCACGTACACCTTGTCTCCCTTGCGGGTGCTTGCGAGTGAACCGGTAGGTTTCCACGGCCCCCCGCGGGTGCCGTAGATGCTCTCGCCGTGCTTTTGGAGCCAGGCGCCCATCTCCTTGAGGCGCTCCACCTGACGTGGCTCGATCCGGCCGTCCGGCATCGGGCCGACATTGAACAGAAGGTTGCCATTGCCACCGTTGGTTCGAACGAGGGTGGCGATGCACTCCTTGGCAGACTTCATCTGGTCATTAGGCTTCCATGCCCATTGTCTGCACAGGGTCATGCAAGTTTCCCAAGGCCTGTTCATATCGAAGCCACCGATTTTTTGCTCGGGTGTTGCGTAGTCGCCCACCGGAGCATGAGCGATGTCATTGGCATGCCCGGCCAGTGAGTAGGCGCGGCTGTTCACCATGATGTCCGGCTGGAGCTTCCGTAGTCCGGCTACCATCGGGATGCCCCATTTGGAATCGTAGGACTGGGGGACGTCGAACCAGATGGTGAAAATGGGACCATAGTTGCTGAGCAGTTCCCGCGTCTGTCCCCGCAGATAGGTGTCGTAAGCGTCGAGATCCGGGTGGCTTTTTTGGGTTTTCCCACCAGGTGAGCCGAGCGGGAACAACGGGCTGTACCAGTCGCAGGTGGAGTAGTAGACTCCGAATTTCATGTCCTGCTTGCGGCAAGCTTCCGACAGTTCCTTGACCACATCCCGCTTGAATGGGGTGTTCATGATATTGTGGTCGGTCAGCTTCGTGTCCCACAGGCAGAAGCCGTCGTGATGCTTGGTGGTCAGCACCAGATATTTCATCCCCGCCGCCTTGGCGGTGGCCACCCAGGTGTCGGCATCGAACTGGACCGGGTTGAACTGCTTGTAGAGGTTGTCGTATTCTTCGGTTGGCACCTGCGCTCCGCGGGACCATCCGATTTCGGTGCCCTTCAAACTGACCGGACCCCAGTGGATGAACATGCCGAAGCGTGCGTCCTGCCAGCGCTCCACGGCGGCGGGAGGAGGATTGCCTTCTCCCGGCTGCCCTGCGATGGCGGCGGTGGCGGTAGCGAGGAGGAAGGAGAAATGCCGAAGGGCGTGTTTCATAAATCGCGGTGCGATGATGGTTATTTCAAATCCGAGTTCATGCCCGGTTCCTGGGGCGTGAGATACACGCCGGACTTCACCGTGCAGGGATGGACGAAATGCTCGTGCAAATGGGGGATATGCTCGAGCAGCAGGGCCTCGTGACCGAGGCCGATGTGGTTGAACAATACGAGATGCTGGTGGATCTGGCCCATGTCTCCCACGTGGGGAACCACCGGTACGTTCCGCTTCCGGGCCATTAGGCTGATGGCGAGGAACTCGGAGATGCCGGCTACCCGCACGGCGTCCACCTGGCAGAAGCCAAGCGCTTCCGCCTGGAGGTAGTTCTTGAAAATCACCCGGTTCGGGACGTGCTCGCCCGCAGCCACCTTGGTGTGCGGCGCGTAGGCCTTTGCCAGCGTGGCATGACCGAGGATGTCATCGGGATGGGTGGGTTCCTCGATCCAGAAGAGATTGTAGGGGCGTGAACGCTCGCCGTATTCCAGCGCGCGTGGCAGGGTCCACTGCTGGTTGCAGTCCACCATCAGGGTCGCGGAGTCTCCCGCTCCCTCGCGGACGATCGCGGTCCGGCGCAGGTCCACGTCCATGTCCGGAGCGCCTACCTTGAGCTTCATGGCGGTGAAGCCGCGGTCCACGGACTTGCGGACGTTCTCCTTGATCTGGTCGTCGGTGTAGTTGAACCAGCCGATGGACGTGTCATAGCCGGGATAGCCGGAGAGGAGGATGCCTTCGCGTGAGTTCCGCGAGGCGACTTCGCCGCGGACCATCGAGAGTGCCTCGTCCGCAGTGAGCTCGTCTTCCAGATAGGAGAAGTCGATGGTGGCGATGAGCTGTTCCGGTGTGAGATCGAGCAGCAGCTTCCACAGCGGCACACCGCGTTTCTTCGCCCACAGGTCCCAGCAGGCGTTGGTGATCGAGGAGAGCGCGAGGTGGGCCACGCCTTTGTGCGGCCCCAGCCAGCGGAATTGCTGCTCGTTCGAAAGCTGGCGCTGGAACGTTCCGAAGTCCGCCATCACCTCCTCGATGTCCTTGCCTGCCAGACGCTCCGCGAGGAAGGCAGCGCCTTCGCAGACGAGGTTGTTTCCCGCACCGAGGGTGAAGGCCAAGCCGCTGCCCTGGAGACCGGAGTCGTCCTCCAGCAGGGTGACGGCATAGGAATATTTCGGGTCGCGATGGATGGCATCGGACCCGGCCTGGGTGCCGATGTCATAGCGCAGATCGCGGGTGCGGATGCGGCGGATCATGGTGGAATGAGAGGCGTGTGGGGAAAATGGCTTACGGGTCGAAATCATTCATGGTTCCGGCGGCGCGGTTGGCCCTGGCCGGAAAGGGGAGGCGCTTCAGCGGCGGTAACCGAGCTCCGCGCCACCGCTGACGTGGAGGATGTGGCCCGTCACGAAGCGGGCCATCTCCGAGAGCAGGAACACGCAGGGATCGGCGATCACATCTCCCTCCGGGCACCACCCGAGCGGATGGATGTCATCCAGGTACTTCTCGATCGTGGAGGGATCGGGTTGTTCGGCGCACCATTTGCGCAGCATCGGAGTCCAGGTGCCAGCCGGGCAGACGGCATTTACGCGGATGCCGTACTTCGCGTAGTCGAGCGCCATTGATTTCGTGAGCGTGTTCATCGCGCCCTTGGTGGCGGTGTAGACGGCATGGATCTCCTGTCCGATGACACCGACAAGCGAGGAGGTGTTCAAGATGCAGCCACGGGATTCGCGGATGGCTTCGAAGCCGTGACGGATGGTGAAGTGGACGCTCCTGAGATTGATGCCGACGAGCGAGTCGAACTCGGCGTCAGTGGTTTCGTGCAGGGCCTTGGCGGGGGTGGCGATGCCCGCGTTGTTATGGATCGCGTCCAGCTTGCCGAATGCCGAGATCGTTTGCCGGATGGCGGCAGCGACCTGTGCGTCCTGGGAAACATCGCAGACGATGCCGAGATGCCCCGGACCGAGTTCGGCGGCGGCCTTCTCGACCTTGTCGGCGGAGCGCGCCACCAGAGCCACCCGCGCGCCGTGGGCGGCGTAGGCCTTCGCGCAATCCCAGCCTATGCCTTCCGATCCGCCCGTGAGGAAGATCGCCTTGTCCTGGAGCAGTTTCATGGGTTCAGGCTTCCTTCACTGCGGTTTGCATCTGGGTGCCCAGGCCTTCGATGCCCAGCTCCACCACGTCACCGGGCTGGAGATAGACCGGCGGCTTGAAGCCGAGCCCCACTCCGGCAGGTGTCCCGGTGGAGATCACGTCACCCGGCAGCAGGGTCATGAACTCACTGAGGTAGGAAACCACCTGCTGGATGTTGAAGATGAAGTCGCTCGTCGAGCTGTCCTGCAGTTTGCGTCCGTTTACGGACAACCACAGCCGCAGGTTGTTCGGGTCGGCGATCTCGTCCTTGGTCGCCATGTAGGGGCCGAAGGGTGCGAAGGTATCGGCGGATTTGCCTTTCACCCATTGGCCGCAACGTTCGAGCTGCCACTCCCGCTCGGAGTAGTCGTTGTGAACCGCGTAGCCTGCTACGTAGTCGAGAGCATCCGCTTCGGAGACATACTTCGCCTTCTTGCCGATCACCACGGCCAGCTCTACCTCCCAATCGGTCTTTTCGGACTTCCTCGGGATCGCCACGTCATCGTCCGGACCGGCCCAGGCGGTGGTCGCCTTGAAGAAGATCACCGGCTCGGTGGGCGGGGCCATGCCGGACTCGGCGGCGTGGGCCGCGTAGTTGAGGCCCACACAGATCAGCTTGGACGGACGGGCGATGGCCGGAGCCAAGCGGACTGAGGCGGCATCGATCCTTGGCAGACCGGCGCCATGGGTATCGGCCCAGGCGGTGAGCCGGGTCAGGCCATCGGAGCCGAAGAATTCTTCGTTCCAATCCTCACCGAAGGAGGAGCAGTTGACGAGTTCCTGATCGGAAACAAAGAGGGCAGGCCGGATGCGGCCTTCGTGATGGAATCGGGTGAGCTTCATGAAGGAAAGGGGGTTAGCGGAGGAGGGTGGCACCGCCGTCGAGATCGTAGGCGGAACCGGTGATGAAGGAGGCTTTGTCCGAGCAGAGGAAGGCGGCGAGCTCCGCCACCTCGTCCGGGCGACCCATGCGGCCGATCGGCTGCCAGGCGCTGAGTTTCTGGAACATCTCCGGGCGTTCCACATCGGTGTAGTTCTTGGCGAGAAAGCCCTCCACGAACGGCGTGTGGATGCGGGCCGGGCAGATGCAGTTGCAGCGGATGCCTTTGTCCACGTAATCGCGGGCGACGGAGAGGGTCATGGTGAGCACCGCGCCCTTCGACATCGAGTAGGCGAAGCGGTCCTGAATGCCGATCTTCGAGGCAATGGAGGCAAGGTTGAGGATCGCCCCGCCACCTTGGGCAACCATCTTTGGTACGGCGAAGTGGAGGCAGTGATAGACGCCCTTTACGTTGACCGAGTAAATGCGGTCGAGTTCCTCGGGTGAGGTGGATTCCACATTGCCTACGGAGGCGACCCCGGCGTTGTTGACGAGAATATCCACCCGGTCGATGCCTTTAAAGACGGCACGAACGGAAGCGGTGTCCGCGACATCGCAGCGGATGACTTCCGCGCTGCCGCCGGTGGCCACGATCTTCGCCACGGTGGACGCGCCGGCTGCCTCATCGAAATCCAGCACCACCACATGATGGCCTTCGTCCGCCAGTTTCAGCGCGATGGCCTCTCCAATTCCAGATCCCCCTCCGGTGACGACAGCATGGCTCATGAGTTCTTCCAGTGTGAACCGTATCGGGTTTCATGGAAGAAAGCATTTGCCTTTAAATGCGACAGACTATCCGTTTTTGAGGAGGCTGCTTGTATGCTCCGGTGTCCGGGGATGGACCGTGCTGGTCTTCTGAATGGCGGGAAGGAATGCAGACTCCCGGCAGAGATTTCCCGCCACGGACTCGCAGAAGCCCGTTGACTTGGGAGGGAGTTGGAGTTGTGGAGATAGCTAGTCCTTGAAAAGCGTCACAAGCCGCACCGGTCCCGACAGATGGAAGGATCCATTCGGATAAAGACGGAATTCCCGTTCCCGGCGAGGTATGACCGGAATCTGTCTACAGCATGAACGGCTCCTCCCCTCCTCGAACTGAAACCCAAAGGGGAGGAGCTTTGCATTGCATTACCCAGGAAATCGTAAGCCCGCAGTCGTCACCCGGTTCATGCGAAGATCTCGGTGGCCACCTTGCCCGCCACATCGGTGAGGCGGAAATCGCGGCCGCCGTACGGATAGGTCAGCTCCTCGTGATCCAACCCCATCAGCGCCAGCAGCGTGGCGTGCAGGTCGTTCGTGTGCATGCGGCCTTCCACCGCCTTCACGCCGAATTCATCCGTCGCCCCGTGCGTGTAGCCCGCCTTCACGCCGCCGCCGGCCAGGAACATCGAGTATCCGGTGATGTTGTGATCGCGACCGTCATTGCCCTGCGCCGTCGGCTGGCGGCCGAACTCCGAGCCGAATGAGTACCAGAGTGTCCTCCAGCAGCCCGCGCTGGTCCAGATCCGTCAGCAGCGCCGCCGTCGCCTGATCGACATTGCCGCAGCGTTCGATGAGGCCCTTGTGCAGGTTGTTGTGATGATCCCATCCCGGCTGGCAGATCTCCACGAAGCGCACGCCCGCCTCGGTGAGGCGGCGCGCCATCAGGCACTGTCGCGCGAAGGCTCCGGCCGGGCCGTCCTTCACACCATAGGCATCCCGCACGTGCTGCGGTTCCTTGGAGATGTCCAGCAGAGCGGGCACCTTGTCCTGCATGCGGAAGCCTAGCTCGTAGGAGGCGATGATGCCATCCACCGGATCCGGCGCGCCCGGCACCGCACCCAGATTGCGGTTCATCGACTGGAGAAGATCCAGCTGCCGCCGCTGCTGCGCCGCCTGCGAGGAGGCCTTCAGATTCGCGAGGAATCCGTGCGTCGGTGATGCGCGTGCCCTGGAAGTGAGCGGGCAGGAACGCGCTGCCATAGTTCACCGCTCCACCGAAGTTCGGAGAGGGATTGATGGTGATGTAGCCGGGCAGATCCTGATTGTCCGTGCCCAGTCCGTAGAGCAGCCACGCGCCCATGCTCGGCCGGGTCAGCGCCGCATTCGCACTGCCGGTGTGGAGCTGCACCACCGCCTGCGGATGTGCGGGCGTATCGGTGTGCAGGCCGCGCAGCCAGCAGAACTTGTCCGCGTGCGTGGCGATGTTCGGCAGCAGCTCGGAGAACCACGAACCGCTCTCGCCGTATTGCTTGAAGGCGAACTTCGAGGCTGTGACACGACCGCCACCGGGTCCGGTCTTGCCATCATTGTTCTGGACCTCCGGTTTGTAGTCGAAGGTGTCGATGCCGGACATCGCCCCTTCCATGAAGATGAAGATGATGCGTTTTGCGCGCGCCTTGAAGTGCGGGATCTTCGGCACCAGTGGATTCACCGCGGACTCCGCTGCGAACGCGGGCCTGCCTAGCAGACCGGCGAGCGCGAGGTAGCCGAAGCCGGCACCGGCGGACTTGAGGATCGAGCGCCGCGAGGGCCGAAAAAGGATGGATCGGACATGAGGATGAAAAGGGTGTTGGGTTCAGCGGATGAAGCGGAATTCAGCGGAAGCGTAGAGGGCCTGGATCAGCGTCATCCACGAGGCGGTGGTGGCGTCCGCCGCCGTCACGGACTTCTGCGTGGCGGTCAGATCGTTGCGCGGCATGTCATCGGGATTTGCCGCCTGGTCGCCGCCCGCATTGCCGCCATCGGTGGGCTGTGGTGTTCACCGCGAGCGCATCGGGCTGCACCTCCGGCGCGGGAGTCTCCGGCTGCCAGCCTGCGGCGTAAGTGGTTGAGGAATTCCGTGGCACGCTTCAACTCCGCTGGTGTCGCCGTGCGGCCGAGTATCTGCAGATACAGTGCGCCGATCTTCGTCATTGGCATCTTCCGCCGTGCCGTCATTCACGTTCTTCGCAAAGGCCAGCGCCTGCTCGCGGACGAAGGGAGAGTTCAGGAAGAACAACGCCTGCCTGGGCACCGTGGTCGCCTCGCGCTGGCCGGTAACCAGTGTCTGCGATACCGGGTCGAAGGCCTCGAGCGACTTCGGCACCAGCCCGCGCAGCAGTGGCAGATAGACGCTGCGTGCCAGCTCAGCGGTCCGCCTGATCATAGACACCCTTTGCCTCCGGGCCATTGTCGCGCATCTCGACCATCCGCAGCTTCTTCACCGCCGGATCTTCCGTCGGCTTTCGCTGGAGGCGGCCGTTCGAAGCGAGGATCGCATCCCGGATCTCCTCCGTATCCATGCGCCGCGGCGAGTGGCGCCACACGAACCGGTTCTCCGGATCCTTCAGTCGATGATCCTCCGGGGCCTCCGATCCCAGTTGGTAAGCATGGCTTAGTACCAAAGTGCGGACCAGTTTCTTCAATGACCAGCCCTCCGCCACGAATCGCCCGGCCAGATAATCCAGCAGTTCCGGATGCGAGGGCGTGTCTCCGGTGGTGCCGAAATTGTCCGCCGTGACCACGATGCCATGGCCGAAGAGATGCAGCCACGCGCGGTTCACCAGCACCCGCGGCGTCAGTGGATTCTCCGGGCTCGTGAGCCAATCGGCCAGCTCCAAGCGGCCGCTGTGACCGGTCTCCACCGCAGGCGTGCCCGGCACCTGGAAGGTAGTGAGAAAGCCGCGCGGCACCGCCGGTCCCAGCCGTTCCGCTTCACCACGGATGCGGATCTGCGTGTCCGCTACCACCGGAGCCTCGCGTACGCCGTGCACGGCCTCTCCACGCGCCGCCGGATCGGTGAGCGCCAGCAGTTCGCTCCTGGAGACGCTCGTACCTCAGTCGGAAGGGGCGCTGCGCCGGTTGGCCGTTCGCACCGCGCTTCAGCCCCTCCGGCGTGCCACGGATGTCATCCCACTCCTTCTTCGCCGCGTCCACCCTGGCCTGCAGCGCCGCCACCTCCGCCGCAGGAGGCGGGGGCGTGTTCGGTCGAGAGCCGGACCAAATTCGTAGGATCGTAGTAGTCCAATCCACCGCCGCCCATCTTGTTCCGCACGCCCGCACCATCGTCCGTGCTGGTGAAGATCCCCGCCAGCGAGTAGTAGTCGGAGGTGGGGATCGGATCGAACTTGTGATCGTGGCAGCGCGCGCAGCTCACGGTGAGTGCGAGCACCGAGCGGCTCACGGTGTCGATCTTCTCATCCACATTGTCCATCTGGAAGCGGACCTTGAAGCGCTGGTTCACATCCTTCACCCCCAGCGCGAGGAAGCCGGTGGCTGTCAGCAGCCGGTCCTTCTCCGCATCTCCGGATGCGGGCAACAGATCGCCTGCCACCTGCTCGCGGATGAAGCGGTCGAAGGGCACATCCCGGTTCACCGCATCCAGCACATAGTCCCGGTACTTCCACGCATGCGGATACGGGATGTTCCGCGAAGGCCCCGTGGACTCGCCATAGCGGGCCACATCCAGCCAATGGCGGCCCCAGCGTTCTCCGAAGGCGGGCGAGGCCAGCAAGCGGTCCACCTCCTTCTCATACGCCGCGGCCGAGGGATCGGCGGAGAAAGCGGCGATGGTCTCCGGTGCGGGCGGCAGACCTGTTAGATCGAAGGTCACACGGCGGATCAAGGTCACCGGGTCCGCATCCGCCACCGGCGGCAATTGCTCCGCCTCCAGCTTCGCGAGTACGAAGCGGTCGATATCCCCCCGCGCCCACTCCGCACGCTGTGGCGTGGGAGCCTGCGGCTGTGCCAGCGGTTGCCATGCCCAGTGCGAATGGCGCAGCGCGTCATACTTCTCCGTCACCCGGCCGATGCTCGCGGGCACCTTCTCCGGCGGCCACGCCGCGCCCTTCTCGATCCATGTCCGCAGATCCGCGATCTGCTCCGCGCTCAGTGGATCACTCTCACGCGGCATCCGCAGCCGCTGTTGGGGGTGAACCAGCCGTTGGATCAGCAGGCTCTTCTCCGGATCACCCGGCACGATCGCCGGGCCGGTCTTGCCGCCGGTGAGCAGGCCGTTCAGGTCATCCACGCGCAGGTCTCCCGCAGCTTTGGTATCCGCCGCGTGGCAGCCGTAGCAACTCGCGGAAAGGATCGGCCGAACCTTCTTCTCGAAGAACTCAAGATCTCCCGCATCCTGAGCGGAAGACGGCAGCGCGGCTACGACCAACGCCAGGGATGGAATGAAACGGTGCAACATGAACTGGGTGAACAGGAACTCGGATCAGGAAAAACCAACCCGGCGGACGGGTGGGGCCGGCACTACCACGAAGCCGGTCCCACCCTATTTACCGCCCGGAAAAACAGCGGCTCAGCGGGCACTCACCACCACATTCGCCACCTTGCCATTGTAGGGCGCGGGTGCGGTGTAGTCGCCCACCGCCGCATCACCATCATTGCCCACGGTCAGGCCCTCGCCCGGCTTGCGGGTGAGCAGACCGGCGAGCTTGCCCTGGCCGACGGACTTGCCATCCACCTTCAGCACCACACCGCCATCCGCAGCCACCGCCGCCTCCACCTTGTGGGCTCCAGCGGGCAACGCCTCCGTTGCCACTACCGATGTCAGTTCACGGGTGCGGCGGAGGGAAAGCGCAAGTTTCCCGTCCTTCACGTGCAGCGCGTAGCCCTGCGCGTTTCCACCCTGGGCCACGATCACGCCCTGCGGCGCATCCTTGCCATCCAGCTCCGCGGTGATCACGAACGACTTGCCGCTCAGGTCCGGGGACTCATTGCCCGGCAGTGAATCACCGGACTTCCATGGACCCGCCGCGGACACGGAGATGCCCGCGTCATTGTCATCATCCTTCTCCTCCGAGCGCGCGGTCAGGCGTGCGGCACGGCGCGGACCACCGGGCGTCCACTTCGGTGCAACGAGGGTGGCGTTCCAGGTGTCCCACTGCGCGGCCAACTCCTTCACCTTCTCCGGCTCCTGCGCGGCCAGGTCGGTCTTCTCGCCGATGTCCTTCGCCAGGTTGTAGAGATGCGCGCCTTCCGTGTTCGCCTCACCGGCACCTGCGGTACCGCCGTCTCCGGCGGATTTCACCAGCTTCCAATCGCCCTTGCGGATCGCGATCTGCTTGCCGAAGCGCCAGTAGAGCGTGTCGTGCGGCTGCGCGGTATTGCCGTCCTTGATGTAGGGTAGCAGGTTCACGCCGTCCAGCTTCCATGCCGGGTCCACCGGCACGCCCGCGGCCGCGAGCGTGGTCGGCAGCAGGTCGAGCTGGATCACCGGGCGGTCATCCGTCTTGCCCGCCGGGACCTTGCCTTTCCACTGCACCACGAACGGCACGCGGATGCCGCCCTCGGAGGTCTGCGCCTTGTAGCCCTTCAGCGGACCATTGCCGGAAGTCGTCGAGGGAGTCGGACCGCCATTGTCACTGATGAAGTACACCAGTGTGTCCTCCTCCAGCTTCAGCTCCCGCACCTTGTTCAACACCGTGCCCACCGAGTCATCCAGCCCCGCCAGCAGTGCTGCGAATTTCCGGCGCTTCGGGTCCTCGATCGACGCGAACTTCTTGTCATACTTCTCCAGCGTCTCCAGCGGCGCGTGCACCGCATTGAACGGCAGATAGACGAACCACTGGCTGTCCTTCTTCTTCTCGATGAACGCCGCCGCCTCGCGGGCGAAGGCTTCCGTGAGATAGCCCGGATCCGCTACCGGCTCCGTGCCGTGGAAGATCGCGTTCACGCCGGTACCAGGGTTCACGTAGCTGTGAGCGCCCCCGAGGAAGCCGTAGAACTCATCGAAGCCACGCTGCTGCGGATGGAACTCCGGTGCGGTGCCCAAGTGGGACTTGCCGAACCAACCGGTCGCATAGCCCGCTGTTTTCAAGCGGTCGGCGATGGTCTTCTCATTCAAGTCCAGGCCCACCTTGGCATTCGCCTCGGCCGGAGGTCCGGGATTGAACTCGTGGCCGAACCGCTGCTGGTAGCGGCCGGTGAGCAGCGCGGCGCGGGTGGGACTGCAATACGGACCGCTCACGTAGCCATTGCTGAAGCGCGTGCCATTCGCGGCCAGGCTGTCGATGTTCGGGGTCGGGATGTCCTTGGTGTAGCCTTGCAGGCCCAGTTCGCCGTAGCCCAGATCATCCGCCACGATGAGCAGGACATTCGGCTTCCGCTCGGCATGGGCGGACAAGGTGGTGGCCGCAAGGAAGGCGGCGAAGACGCGGGTTGGTTTCATGATGATGGAATGAGTTTGGTTGATTGATTGGTAGACTATTCGGACAAAGCGAGAGACGTGTTCGGGGCGAGGGTCCGGTCCGGAATGCTCCGCATGTTCATGCGCTGCGTGGCCGGGTCCTGATAGACGCACACCAGCCAGCGGCGGTCGCGGCGCACCGCGCAACGCGTCTCGGTGAGGCGGTTCCACCTCCCTGTCTCGAGGAACTCAAAACGTACGCCCTGCACCGCGCCATTCTCGCCCTGCAGCGCGATGCCGCCGAGCCCGCCGGGATTCACCTCTGCGTAGCTGCGGCCGATCGCGCCGCGTACCGGCGTGGTGGAGATGTTCAGCAGTTGATAGGTGCCCAACGGGAAGCGGTCCTGGCTGTAGTCGATCGCGCGGGCACGATATGGCTCCGCGCTGCCGGTGGCGGAGGGCACCAGCACGACCAGTGCCTTCGTGATGTCCGCGGGTACTTTTACGTGCGCGGCGGGCACCAGCTTGTCGCCCACCCGTTGCTGGATCACGGCCTCGTCACCGGTCACTTGCAGCTGCACTGGTTTCGAAATGTTCGCGGTAGAGAGCCTCACCGCTTGATCGTGGTCCCCGTTGGCCACGCTCAGCGTCTCCGCACCGGGCGTGTACTGGAAGCAGTAGAACGACGCCTCGATGATGCGGCTCTCCTGGGCGGCGCGGAGCTGCGGAGTGATGACAAGGGCGGCGGTGATCGCGACGAGTGCGGCGTATGGTTTCATGAGATCAAAGAGAAGGTAGGGGTGGATTGTGGGTTCAAATCTCGTCCGGCTTCAGCCAGCGGAACGAGATGACTTCAAAGCGGCGTCCGAAGGTTTGGTTGATGGGAGAGGAAGCGGTGGCGGTAGGCTGCTCGGAGCCATCCACGAATCCGGGCACGCGCTGCACCACCGCCTCCAACCAGGCGCGCACCTTACGGCCGGAAGACTCCGCCTCGCCATAGGTGCGGATGCGGAAGGTGTCTCCCCGCGCCACCAGTTGCGGCGCGATCGGCGTGAGCAGGTCCGCCTGATTGATGATGCCCGGCGCACCATCCGCAGTATTCGCATCCGGTGGTCCTGGCAGCACGTGCGCGGCATCCAGTACCGTTTCATTGATCCCGGAGCGGGCGATCGCCGCCTCCAGCGCGCCGTTGTTCGCCAGCTCGCTACCACCCGGCTGGCGGTTCACGAACTCGGCCACGGATTGGAAGGGTCCGCGCTTTTTCACCTCCGCCACGATCTCCTCCGCCAGGCGTGCGATCTGCTTTTCATCCAAGCGTCGGTAGCCGTTCCACTTCGCATGATCCGCCGCCTCGGCGCCATCCCCGGACACCGCATCTCCGGCGGTCACGTGCGAATGACGCAGCACCGGCAGGCCCTCTCCCTGATGCAGCTTCAGCGTGCCCTCTTCCGAGACCGGAGCCGCCGCGCCGAAGTTCGAGGCCAGCAGCGCCTGCCAGGCCGCCACCCGCGTTGAGTTGATGTTGAACGGAGACTCGATCAACAGATGCGCACCCATCTCCTTGTAAGCATCCGCCGAGGAGGCGAGCCGTGTCGCCAGCGTCTCCGGAGCCTCGCCACCGGCCCATGCCACGAAGCGCGGATTCGGCAGTACCTCGCCGCGGCTGAAGAGTCCGCTGAGCAGCTCCTTCGCCGTGCGTGCGGAGTCCCCCGGCAGTGCCGGACGGTCCGCTGCCGTGGAGAAGAACCACGAATCAAACAGCGCGTTGTTCGCCAGATACGAGTGATCCAGATACGTGCGGCCACCCGCATCCGTGGCCACCTGGTCGCTGCCCAGCAGCGGCGGCAGGAAGGAATTTCCCACGATCTGATCCGTGAGCGGCAGCTGCCCGCCCACATTCAGCGGCGCGTGGCGGAGCTGCACCAGCGATTGCGAGGGTGCCAGCGGAATGCTGGAGAAGGTGGCGAACTCCGTGCCCGTCTGCGCATACACGCCGGACCCGCCGTAGCCGCGGTTGTGATCGTTGCTGATCTCGATCGTCGGGCTGTTCGGCGGCCAATCGGTCATCGGCTCCCAGCGGAACTCATACTGCTGGTGCTTGAAGTCCTCCTGCTGGTCGATCCCGGCGGAGGCATAGAGATTGCCACTGCCATTCTGAAGCCAAGAGCGAGAGGGGAAGCGCGAGTCACGCTCCGTCTTCTCTTGGAAGGTGGCGATCAGGAACGGCTCCTTGAAGCGCACCGCAGGCGGCGGCAGCACGCCTTGGTAATCATCCGCCACCGCGCTGGTGGGGATCGCCGGATTCACCACGATCGTTGGCAGTTGGTCCGGAGTGAAGGTCGGTAGCAGCTCCTTCTCCCGGGTGCCGTAGTCCAGCTCGATGCCTCCGGTGAGCCGCGTCACGTTCGGGCCGCCCGCATAGTAGCGCAGGAAGCCGGTGACTTCCTTGCCACCCGTCTCCGGATAGGAATCGATGCCGGAGCGCAGCGGCAGCACCTCCACCTGGAGTTCATCGCCGCCCTTCACCGCCACCGTGCGCACCGTCTTGCCGTAGTCCTTGCCATCCGACTTGCCCGCATCATCCACGAACAGGTTCATCGTGGTCACGCCGCCCACGTGCGGATCGCTGTCATTGCCCGCTGGCGGATGGAAGCCGGGGCGCAGGTTCAGGCCGGTGAGATTGTATTCATGCCGATAATGCTTCACGTGGTTCTGCGCGGTGAAGACCACGTGTTCGCCCGGATCTAGCACCAGTTCCTTCTGCCCCTCGTCCGGCAGGATGTTCAGCCGGTAGTAGCGGTCCTCGCGGGTCTTGAAGTCCTCCACCGTGTAGGCATTCGAGAAGCTGGTGGGCGCGCTGTTGATGAGGGTGCCGTTCTTGTAGATGCGGAAGCCGAGCGGAATGCGGAACAGGTCCACGCGGCCGCCCGTGAATTTCAACCGCACGTTGTATGGGTTCCAGAGGGTGATCACCGGATCGATCACCAGCCAGGTAATGTACTTGTCCTTCTCCGCGGCCGGGCTCGATTTCGCCGAGCCGTTCGCATACATGTCGGCCAGGCTGTTCGAGTAGCCGAAGCCCAGGCTGAAGACGAACTGAGCCTTTGCGATCACCGGAGCCACCTGGATCTCATTGAAGGCTGCATGCCGCAGCGTCTGCGCGGAGGGCGTGCCGGAGGCCGGGCGCGCTGTCACCGCCGTGGCGATCGTGGGTTGGCTGCCACCGGTGAGCCGGGTATAGGCGCGGTAGTAGGACTGTAGTAGTTTCCAGCTCGGATCGGGACTCGGCATCGGGTTCGCCCCGCTGAAGCGCGCGGGCGGTGCGATCCGCGGCGTGTCCGTGCCGGAGTAGAGGAAGCGCTTCTCGAAGTCCGCCGGCAGGCTCGCCGTATCGAACAAACGAGAGAGATCCCCGGCGATGCCACCGTCCGCCACATTCGTGAGCAGCCCGCGCGTGCCGGTGGTGATGTCATGGAAGCCGCGGCTGTCCTTGTCGATCCCCACCAGCGCCGTCTGCTGGGGAGTGACCAGCTTCCGCACTTCCGTTTCCTTCGCCGCGAGCACCTTCCAATCGTGCGCCGTCACCGCGGCATAGCCCGGTCGCGCGGCCGCACCCATCCGGTCGTATTGGTTCGCGAAGGTCGCTTCCTTCGTCTCATGCGGCACGGAGACCGAAGCCTTCTGAGCCTCATCAAAGGTGGCCCATGCCAGCTTCCCATCCTGGGCGGAACGTCCCAGTGCCACCGTCATCAGCGGAGCCTTCACCGCCTGCTCGCCGGAGTTCGCCGTGACCAGCTCCACCGTCTCAGTGGAGGATGCCGCCGTCACGAAGTCCTCGCGCGCCGTGGCCGCGGGGTCCGGTGAGGACACCAGCCAGCCCTTGAAGCGCTTCTCCTTCTCCTGCCGCCAATCCGGCACCTCGCCCTGTCCATCCCACTTCCAGCCCTCCCACACGCCCGTGAGATTCGCCTGCCCTTCCCCGGTTCCGGTGAAGATCGCGGCAGGCGCGGTCACGCGTTTGTCCGGACCGGCCAGCGTTTGCAATTGGCCCACCGCCAATTGCAGCGCCAGCCGCGCGTTTGCCCGCGCCCGCAGCATCGCGTCCTCATGCGACGATGAACGCAATGCCACGGTCGAGAGCGAAAGCATGCCCAGCCCCACCAGCGTGAGCAGCACCATCATCAACAGCACCGCGACAAGTGCGAAGCCGTTCCGGCGCAGCCGGGAAGTCAGGCGGGTGATCGGATGAGGATGCATGATCGTGGAGAAACGTGCTTGGGTGGGACTCAAATACTGCCCGCGCTTACGGCTGCGGCTGGCTCTCGATGCGGAAGAACTCCTGCGGCTTCGCCGGATCGATCGGGATCGAGACACTGCCCGCGCCATCGCTGCCGGTGGTGACTGTGCCATGATCGAGATCGAAGTGGACCAGGTCCGTGCTACCACGCACGGCGTAGGTCGTAGAGGGTTGGCCGGAGAAATTCAGCACGAAGACTCCGCCCTGCACCACCGCTGTGCCCACCTTCAGCGGCACCGCATCCACCGTGATGGTGATGGTGTGCGTGGTGCTGCCCGTGGCCGTGGTGTAGGTGACTGTGTAGGTCGTGGTGGTGGTGGGATTCAGCGTGATGCTGCCATTGCCCGCTGTGAGGGGAATCTCACCCACACCCTGATCCACCGAGACGGAGGTAATGTCCGATCCCACCTTCACCGTGAGATCGGCAGAGCCACCAGCGGTGATGGTAGAGGAGGAAACGCCCTCGTAGAGCGGCCCCTTCGTATCCTGCCACCATGCGCTGCGGTGCGCCGGGATGCGGGAGTCCGCGGTGTCTCCATCCACATCCGGATCATCCAGCAGCGTGTTGTAAACCGCCACCTCATCGATCTGGCCCTTCCACAGGCTCGCGGTGAGAGTCTTCTGCGTGCCGATGTTCCATGCGCCTTGCGAGGCCTCGAAAAGGAAGTTCGGGTCGAAGGTGGTGCCATCCGGATTCGTGCCATCCCGCGTGGAGCCGATCAGCACCCCATCCAGATACCAGCGCACGTCCGTGTGCACCGCATCCACCACGATCACCAGATGCGCCCAGGTGTCCGCCGTGAGTTTGGCATCCGCATACTTGTTCGAGCCGCCCAGGTAGGTGCCGATCGCACCATCCTGCGTCACCTGCAGCAGCACCCGGCCGGTGCCATTCAGGTCGCTCTGGCCTACGATCGCATGATTGCCGGTGGCCGCATTGGCATCGCGCTTCACCACCGTCTCGATCGTGAATCCCGGATCAAGCTGACCGGGATTGAGAATCAGGTCGCTGGTGAGCGAGCTCACGCCATCCAGCGTCACCGCGCCATCCACGATGCCCGTCGTGCCGCTCACCGGCGCGCCGTTCGCACGGGCATCATGCGGGGCTACATCCGAGCCGGAGTCCAGGAATACCTTCGCCCCCGCCGCCTCATTGAAGCGGAACCACGCCACCGGCGCGTCCGCGCGCACCGCGGCGGAGAAATTCGTCTCGGCGTCCAGCGTGGCGTTCGCATCGGTGGTGCCCGTCGCATTCGTGGCGGAGAGCGTGAAGGTCGTGGCACCGCCCGCTGCCACATCCACGAAGGATTTCAGATTGGTGGAGGTGGTCAGCACCTCGTCACCGGCCTTGAAGCTGAGGGTGGTGGGATTCGGCGCGGCCCCTTCCGAGACCTCCCAGCGGAAGCGCACCTGGCCGGACGTACCCAGCTTCGTAACGCCGAAGGATTTCACGATCGGTGCCTGATACTGCTGCGCGGTGATGGTGATGCTGCGGGTGGTGCTGCCATCCGGCCCGGTGGCCGTGACCACGTAGGTGGTGGTCGTGGCCGGGTTCACCGTAATGGTGCCGGTGCCGTGGATCACCTCCACCGCGCCCACGCCGTTGTCGATCGTCACCTCCGTGATGTCCGCGCCCACGCGGGTGGTGAGCTGCACCGGATCACTGGAGTTCACCGATTTCTTAGAGGCGGTGAAGTCCAGGATGCCGCGGGTGCTGGAATACCATGCATCCCGGTGCGCGGCGATACGGGAGTCACCGTAGTTCTCATCGCCATCCGGATCATCCAACACGCTGTCATAGACGGCGATGTCGTCGATCGCGCCCTTCCAGTAGTTCCCGGTCAGCGCCTTGCCGAGGCCGATGATCCAGTCACCGGTGGCGGCCTCCAGCAGGAAATTCGGGTCGAAGGTGGTGCCGTCCGGATTCAGCCCGTCCGCGCTGGTGCCTGCCAGCACGCCATCCACATACCAGCGGATCTCCGTGTGCAGCGCATCCACCACGATCACCAGGTGGCTCCATGCATCATCATTGAGCGGCGTGTCCGCCTGCTTCACCACGCCACCACCCAGGTCCGTGAGGATCTTCCCATCCGCCGTAGAGGCGAGGAACAAGCGGCCGGTGGAACCACGCTGGCCGATCACCACCGGATTCGCACCCACCACGCCCGGCGCGCGGCGCAGGATCGCCTCGACCGTGAAGCCCGAGCTGAGATTGCCCGGATCGAGAATCGAGTTTGTTAGAATGCCGCGGTCGCCATCGAAGCTGGCCGCACCGCCCAGGAAGCCGCTGCCACCGCTCGCGGACTGGCCGTAGGTCCGGCCGTCATGCGGTGCTGCATTCTCCGCAGAGTCTGCGATGAGCTGCGAACCGGCCACCTCATTGAAGCGGAACCACGCCACCGGCGCATCCGCCCGCACCGCCGTGGAAAACGCCGTCTCCGCCGCCAGCGTGGCCGTCTTCTCCGTGATGCCCGTGGCATTCACCGCCGTGAGCGTGAAGGTCGTCTCGCCGCCCGCATCCACATCCGCGAAGGTGTCCGCGAATGCCGGCGTGGCCACCACCGTCCCCTCCGCTCCCGCTTTCAGCGTCAGCGTCGTGGGGTTCGGAGCGCCGCCCTCCGTCACCTTCCAGTGCAGGCGCACCTTCCCGGCACCCGGCAGCGTGGTCGCCTCGAATCCCATTACGGAGGGTGCAGTAGGTACCGGCACCGTCACCGCGGCCGCATTCCAGAACACGGCCCGGCTCACCGATCCGGTGAAGCTGTATGCATCATTCACATCGAACGGTGGCCCCAGCACGTTCCCCGCATTGCTCCCCGCCAGTCCGCCCACGGACCCCAGGCTGGAGATCTTCTTCACCGAGAGCGTGTCATTACCAGACCAATTGGAAGGAGTTCCGCTGATCCAGTGGGACGAGAAAACCGTGGTCCCGCTGTCCGGCTGAACCTTCAGCTCCAGCGTCCCTTTCTGGTCCCAGGAAGCGGAGAACGAATACGCCGTGCCCGCCGTGAGAACCCCGATCGGACTCTGCACCGCGATCGCCGGTAGCGTGGTGTCATTCAGATTAGCTGGCACCGTCGCATCGTTCGATCCCTGCTTCGAAAGCACCGTCGGCACGCCATCGATCAGATACAGCCCGAAGCCATTCGAACTGCCGCCGATCTCGAACAGCAGCACCGTCTTCGGGCTGCCCGGGATCGACCGTTCTACGTCCGCCGCCACCGGTGTGAAGGCGATGTTGAAGGTCGCGCCCTTCAGGTGCTCCGGGTCGCCCAGCACCGGGATGCCGGACTTGCTGCCAGCGGTCCCGCCATCGTCCACGATGCCTTTGACATCGCTGTCATACAGTGCCGTGGCCGGGTCCAGATCCACCAGGATCGCGCCATGGAGGACCGGCAGACCGAGGCTCAGGGAGACCATCAGCCACCCTCGGGAAGATCGTTTCGGTGGGGATATCGGGGAAAGAGACATGGGAGGATAGGAAGGTTTTGATTTTGATTTCCAGCGCATTGCGCTGGATCACCGCTCGGTAGGAATATTTCATTACTGAAATGCGTTATTTTGTAATGTATCGGAAATGGGCAAAATTTTTTAAGCGGGACATGGGTCGGTAGGAAGCCGCAGGCAAACGCGGCTGCAATGACATCATCACGGAATGAGGTGGCGGCTCCGGGACGTCCGGTTTCACCTCGGGAAGATCATCGCGGGCCCGGAACCGTGTGGCTCCTGGCGGGTGCCTGACCCTCGATCAACAGTCACAGCAACCCATGGCCACCATCCCCATCGAACCGCGGAAAGCGGGCGTCTCGATGGTCCGGTCCGAGCCGGGCATCACTCTCCCGCAGCGACCCGTAATGAGGGTCGGAACGCGGTGACGATGGACTGGCAGGGAATGGCTCATTGGGATCAGGATTCGCATGGATCGGACTCTCCGCGAATGGTCGAGGGGATTGCCTCGTCCCGATGATCGCGGACCACTGTCAACATGCTCCCCCCTGCGAGGGGTGGCCGTGTCTCTGGCCTCCCGCAGGAGCCCGTTTTCGGCTGACGGCGGGACTAATGCCTACAAATCTGTAGGATATCAAGCGGTTTTTAGGAAAAATGTTTTCGAGTTCTGAAAGCAGCCGTCGATCTGTGGACTTGGATGCCTAAAGCTGCTGTCCGCCACGGAAGCTGCGGCGATTCTCGGGACCACGGTCAAGTCTCTGAACGATGTCCCTATCCCCAAAGCGGACCTCCTGAATAAGAGAGAGAAAGCGTTAATGGAATTATTTTCACAGCGGCTTTGATGAAGAGGCTGCTCATTCACTTTCTTGCGCGCGAGGCGATCTCTTCACCGTTCGCTCGTCGTAGATACGTTTGAGTTGCCCGATGGAGACGCGCTTCGTTTGTCCCCCGGAGATCTACAGCCTCTTCGAGGATGCGGTTCATCTGTGAGGTAGAGACGTTCGCGCAGCTCCCAGCTTGGTCCACGCTCAGGAGCTAGATCTCTTCAAGCTGGGGGCGGATCTCCGCCTTCATCCAGCTGACGAGTTCGGAAATGGCCTAGCGTTTGATCCCCTCGCGAAGCTGGGTCTGGTGTTCTTCGGAAAGCATAGTGGAGCGAATACGCACACTTGGCTCCGATAATGCAGAGCGTCCTCTATTTCGGCACCTTCTCTTCCGCGGCCTTCTGCATCTGCCGGTCGAGGTGCTTCTTGCGCATTTCCTCTACATTGATATCTTCCCAAGCTTGGCGGAGTCCGTGGTCCCGGGCCAGGTCGATTTCTCTCTGTGGCATGTTGAAGTCAGTGGCCGCTTTCAAGGCATCCTTGAGCCGATCTTCGGCGACCTTCGGCATGTTGGGATCTGGGGAATTTCGCAACTTGATGGACATGAAGGCCGTGTCGTGGACGTTCTGCAAGATCGCCAGCCTCACGGACTCTCGAGCTTCGTCAATTGCATCTGCAGCCTCCTTCTCCTCAGCGGTAGGGGCCTTTTTGCTGCAGGAGGCCATCAATGCCATGGAGAGTGCCAAGGAGATGGGGAGGAGGGGTTTCATGACGAAAGGGGGGCAGATGGTCGCATCGACGTAGCCTGTCTATCTTCAATCAGAATTTTTTCAGAAACAGCTAAAGGAAAAGGCCGTAACCTTTTGAGGTTACGGCCTTTATTTGGTTGCGGGAGTAGGATTTGAACCTACGACCTTCAGGTTATGAGCCTGACGAGCTACCGGGCTGCTCCATCCCGCGATTCCATTTGGTCACCCCTTGCGGGGCGGGGCGGGAAACTAGTCGGACAGAGCGGGGTTGTGCAAGAGGAATGTAAGAATTTCCGCTAATTTTTTGAGGAAATTACAACAGGGAGGAGATTCCTTTACTCGTCCAGCACGTGGGCGAGGAAGCGGCTGGTGTTGCGGGTGATGGGGCCGTCATCCTCGCGGACGGAGAGGCCGCGGCAGGCATCGCCGACCATCCATGCGCCCCAGACGCAGGTGCGGGAGCCATCTTGGAGGAGATCGGCCTTCTGCTGGTAAACGAGCGGAGAGTCCGTGTAGTCGCCGCCTGAGTCGGCTGTGATGCGTCCGCGTTCGAAGATTCGAACGTTTGCTCCTTCACGGCCGAGCAATGGTTTGGCGACGTAGCGGTCGATGCCAGCACGCTGGAGTTCGACGAAATCCAGAGAGGCAGGTAGCAGCAGCGGGTGACCGGGGTTCAGCTCCCAGAGGATGGGGAGGATGCCTTTGTTCGAGAGCATCATCTTCCACGCCGGTTCGGTGAAGAGGGCGCGGTGAGGTGGGATGTGGCGGAAGAAATCTTCTGCAGCCATCCATTCCCACGGGTAGAGCTTGAAGAGACGCTGGATTCGGCGTTCCTCCAGATCGGTGAAGTAGCCGTCCGGGTGGACGCCGACTTCATGCATGCCGAGCATCACGGTTTCCTTGCCGGCCTGTTCGGCGGTTTCGGCGAGGTAGGCGATGGTCTGGCGATCCTCATGGGAGTCCCAGACGCAGGCGAAATGGATGAGAGGTTCGGGGAAAAGAGACCAGCGTTCGACCAGCGCCTCATGCAGGGAATTGAGTTGGTCGAGATGAGGGGCGGTATCTTCCAGCCATTGCCACTGGATCACGGCGGCTTCCAGCAAGGAGGTGGGGGTGTCCGCGTTGTATTCGAGGAGCTTCGGTGGGCCCTGGCCGTTCCAAGCAAGGTCGAAGCGACCGTAGAGTGACACATCACCCGTATGCCATGATTCCTCGATGACGGGAATGGCTGCGGAAGGAATGGCAAGGCGGTCCCACCAACCGCGGGCGATGATTTCATCGCAGGCTCGGAGGCAGAGGTGGTGGAGCTCGTTGGCAGCGTCCTCGAGAACTTCGGCGGCGGCGAGGGAGAGGGTGACGTGACGGCCTTCAGCCCAGTAGGGCTGTCCATCGGCGCTATGCCAGGTGAGACCGGCTTGTTCGACTCGTTCCTTCCAGTTGTGGCGGCGCAGGCGTTCCTGGATGCGGATGGGATGATCGGGCATGGAGGGAAATGAAGCGCGGAAAAATCGAATCGAATCGAAGCAGAAGTCAGGAGGATGAGGAGCTGCCGCCGCTGCTGCCGAAGCCGCCGCGTGAGGAAGGAGATGAACTGGAGGTGTGGCTGCTGCCGGACGATGTACCGCCCGAAGATGGGGAGGCGTGGCTGCCGTTGTTGGAGGAAGTGCCGGAGGTGGAACGCGAGGCGCTGCCGTAGGATGACGAGCGGGAATCGCTATCGTGAGAAGTCGTGCTGCTACTGCGGGAACCGTAGTTGGATCCCGATGTGCTGCTGCGGGAGGTGCTGCCGCTCCCGCTTCCGCCGCCATAGGTGTAGGCAGTGGTGCGGGCCTGCTCATCGCGTTGACGACGGTAATTGCTTTCGAAGAGCGGGGCGCGCTGGCCGAAGCTGGAGAAGCCGGGACCGGGCGCATAGGCCCCGCGGTTTCCTGAGAGGAGCCAGTACATGGCGAGAGCGGTGCCTAGACCGGGCCCGGAGGAATGGCTCTGCTGTTGGTAGTAGGTGGCTTGGTTGGCGGTGGCGTCGAGCTGCTGCTGTTGCTTGGCGAGCGCGTCGTCGACTCGCTTCAGCGCTTCCGGCGAGGGTCGGCTGGCGGGGACCTCCTCGGGGCCGGGAGCTTCCGCCCAGGTGTTGTTGACGAACCATTTGCCATCCCGCTGGAAGTTGTAGGAATGCTCGTAAAAGTCGTGGGAAGCGGCGTGGTAGTAGCCGACCTCCTCGATTCGGAAGTTGTTCGGCACCTGGCCGGAGAGCAATTGGTCGCGCTGGTCATCGAGTTCGGCAATGAGGCGTTTCGACTCGGACTCGTAGTTCGCCTGGGCCTGCCGGGCCTTGCGTTCCGAGGAGTCGCAACTGGTGAGCGTGAGAGTGCTGCCCGCCAGGATGATCCAAGTGGAAAGTTGCAGGATGCCGCCGCGGCGGATCTGGAGGGAGGGGGCACGTTTCATAGCGAGCGCCGAAGATAGGGGCTTCCGAGGAGTTGGGTCAATGCATGTCCGATTCCAAAAAGGTTGCGCGTTTACACAGTGCCCGGTTTTCAGGAAAGGGCTGTGGAGGCTGGAGGAATCCCTTTGCTCCGGATTTTGGATTTCGTGCTCCGGTCCGGTTGTGCTGGTCTGGGACATGGTCACTGACGCGCCAGCTTTCATTTCCGCCACCGATTGGCGGGAGCGGGAGCGTGCGCACCGGGTCCGCGCGGAGCGGTGGACCGTGCCGGCACGGGATCGCAGGGGGCGGCGCGTGCCTCATCCGATCGACGACTTCCTGTTCGTCTACTATCCGTTTTCCTTCGGCAAGCTGGAGGCCTGGCATCCGGGATTCGGCATCGCATTGGAGGTGATGGAGGGAATGCCGGAAGCATTTGCGCGGGAGCCATACCGGGTGACCGGCGGGGTGGCGTTTTTGGACGCAGGGCTGTTGGTGGAAAAGGATCGGCAGCGGTTGCGGTGGACATTGGAATTGCTGGAGACCACCCGTGATCGGGCTCCGAACTTCGCCTGCCACGGCCTGCACGAATGGGCGATGGTTTATGGGGGCAAGGAGGTGCGTCATGAAAAGACCACGCCGTTGCGGCTGCCGCAGGTGGAGATCGATGCGCTGGTGGAATCACGCCCGATCGTGTGCTCACATTTCGATGCGTTCCGTTTTTTCGCACCTGAGGCGCAACCGCTCAACCGCTTGCAGCCTTCGCTGATGGATCGTCCCGCCTTCGAGCAACCGGCATGCATCCATGCGAACATGGACCTCTACAAGTGGGCGGCGAAATCGATGCCTTGGATCGGCTCGGAGTTGTTGTTGGATTGCTTCGAGCAGGCGGTGAAACTGCGTGATCTGGATATGCGGGCGAGTCCCTACGACCTCACCGCATGGGGTCGTGAACCAGTCAGGATCGAGATGCCGGAGGGACGGCGCGAGTATGAGCGGGAACAGCGGAGCCTGGCTGCTGATGCAGCGGTGTTGCGCATGCGGTTGATTGAGGCGCTGACTCAGGTGGTGTGAAGATACGGCGGGTGGTCCCGGAGCCACGCCAGCCAAGCTGCAGTAGTCCTCAAGTGCTCGTCGACGGGTTGCTCGGCGAGCAGCCGGTAGTCGGCAATGGCCCAGTTCCCTCCATTTTCGTTCCTCGTTTGCACGTTGATGTAGCCTTCGAGATTTGCACGGAAATACACGACGATAGGATCGTGGGGCGGAGCCTTGTCCTTGATCCCGTCGAGCACGCGAATCGGATCTCCGATTGCCACGCGGAGGTAGAGGGGAGCCTCACGGAGTGGGAGGGTGTGCCCGGTGGCGGGGCCGTCGAGGAACTTGATCATCGAATGAATGTGCCGATAGTGGCTTGCTTCCGGAGGGCTGCAAGGGGCGATCTCAATGGACGCAAAACGACCGGTAAGGATTATCCTCACCGGTCGTTTCAGATAGATTGGAAGATGGGTGGCCTTCGCAGACTGCCCCGTCAGCAAGTTGGAAACTTGCCCTGCTTCACTCCGCCTTGCGGAAGACGATCGAGCCGTTTGAGTCGGTGCCTTCGTGGCTGTCGGCGCTGACGCGGAGGGTGATCTTCGCGTTGGCGGGAACGGCGGATTTCACTTCCAAGGTGTAGGCCGCGTCCTTCGGATTCACACCGGTGAAGCCGCGGTGGGTGTCGGTGGCGATGACCTTGCCGTTCGCGAGCAGTTCGACCTTGTCGAACCACAGGCCGAAGTCGCCGCTTTCATAGGTGGGGGTGGCGGTGTATTTGCCCGCGGCGAGGGGACCGGTGAGAGGGCCTTCGAGCTTCACTTCCTTGCGACCCGGGCTGAGGGAATCTTTGTCCCACTGAACGGGTGGGAGAGGCTCCAGCTTGCGGTAGTTCACCTTCATCGCGTCGAGGCGCCGGGCGTGGACGGCGAGACGTTTCTGGAAGCTTTTGAAGTCCTTGTTGGCAGCGATGGTCCAAGTCGTTTCGCCGAGGGCGACCGCACGCGGGTAGGCTTGGTATTCGACATGCTCGGGCTTCGGCATCAGTTCGGTCCAGAGCTGGGCCTGGGCACCCCAGAGATTCTGCTTCTTGTCTGCGTCCACGTTCGGCAGATCGCAGTTGAAGTTGTAGACGGAACGCAGGGTGGTGGGGCCCTTGTAGAGCGCCTGGTTGTCGGTGGGATCGCTGGTCTGGTAGGAATCGAAATAGAGCGGGCCGACGGGGCAGAGGATCACGGGGTTGCCCTCGTTCGCCACCTTGGCGGCGGTGCCCATGGAGAGCCATGGCATTACGACGGCATTCTTCGGAGTGCCACCGTGGGTGATTTCCTCCCAGCCGACGGCGACACGGCCCTTCTTCGCGATGTGCTCGGACATTTGAGCGAAGAGCCAGCTCTGGAGAGCATCTTCGTCCTTCAGACCGAGTTCCTTGATCCGTTGCTGGACGTATTCGCTCTGTTTCCATTGGCCTTTCGGAGCCTCATCGCCACCGAAGTGGATCCACTTCCCGGGGAAGAGAGCCATGGTTTCATCGAGGATGTCCTTGAGAAAGTTGAGGGACTTCTCATCGACGTTGATGAGGTCCGGCGAGTGGTTGGACTTCACCACGGGCACCTTGCCGGTGGTGGAGAACTCCGGATAGGCGGTGAGCATGGTCATCGCATGTGCGGGGAACTCGATCTCCGGCATGATGGTGATGTGGAGCTTCGCGGCGCGATCGACGATCTCCTTCACATCCTCCTGGGTGTAGAAGCCGCCGCCATGGAAGCTGCCGTAGTGGAATCTCGCCTTCACCGAGTGATCGGTGGGGTCTTCTCCGGGATAGGAGGCAGGCTGATCCTGTCCGACCTGGGTGAGCTTGGGGTATTTCTTGATCTCCAGGCGCCAGCCTTCCGAGTCCACGATGTGCCAGTGGAAGCGGTTCATCTTCTGGGTGGCCATCACTTCGAGATACTTCAGGACGAACTCCTTCGGCATGAAATGGCGGGCGGAATCCAGATGCAGGCCGCGCCAAGGGAAGGCGGGAGAGTCCTCGACTGCCACGCAGGGAAGGTCGGCGGCCACCGGTTTGGCGGCCTCGCTGCCGTAGACCTGCGGCGGCATGAGCTGGAGCAGTGTCTGCACGCCGTAGAAGACACCGGCGGAATCGCCGCCCTCGACGACCGCGCCCTGTGGCGTGACTTTCAGGCGATAGCCCTCAGCAGGCAGGCCGGAGGCGATGGAGAGCTTGATCGGGCCGCCTTTGTCCAGCGACACGGCATGGCCGAGACCGCTTTTCAGGCGGGTGCCGAGGTAGGTGGCTTCGTTCTTCAGCTCCTCCGGGGCGCTGATGCCGACATTGGCAGGGAGCTTGAAGGTGCCGTCCGCACGCTGCACCGAGCGCGGTTGCGGAATCAACGGCAGGGGTTCCACTGCAAAAACAGTGGCCGACAGGGCGATGGTGGTAAGCAACAAACGCATAAACTAAAGGAACGGCCCCGATACGAGCAGGGGAGCCGGGATCTGTCGATGGGGGAAGAGTGGTCGGGTGAACCTACTTTCTGTGAGGATGGCCTTGGGATTCGAGCGTTGAAGGCGGGATGGACTTTTCGCTATCCTGAGAGGGATGAAAAAGTGGGTGTTTCTTTGTGTGACCCTGCTGGGGCTGGTGGGATGTGGACGAAGGAATCCGCCACCGTTGCCCAAGGGTGCGGTGGAGAAAATCCTGATGAGTCGCACGGCTTGTCTGGGGAAGTGCCCGGTCTACACGGTGACATTGAGCCGGGATGGTAGCGCGGAGTTATTCGCCAGGTCCCATCTATCCCGGCAGGGGGACTTCACCGGGAAGGTGGATGGGGCGGTCTTCGATGAGTTGTGCGAGAGAATGGATCGGGAGCGGTTCGATCAGTTCGCGCTTCGCTATGACGCGGCTTATACGGATGCTGCATCCTGCACTGTCACGGTTTTGCGGAAGGATGGGAGGGGAAACTCGGTTTACGAATATGGCAGAGAAGGGCCCGGCGGGTTGCATGTCATCCAGAAGGCGATCGACGAGGCGCGGGACGGGATCGATTGGCAGCCGATGAGATAGTGTCCGGGTTTTGGCTCGCCAGCGTCACCTGCCTACCCCGACTCTCGGCCATGTCCGCCATCGATCTTGAACGGCTCACCGCCTACCATGAGGCCGGGCATGCGGTGATCGCGCTGTCGCAGGGGCGGATGATCCAGGAGGTGAGCATCGTGCCGCGGCTTCAGCGGCTCGGACACTGCGAGGTAAAGAAGGGCACGGCGAAAAAGCTCAAGGATGCCCTCGAAACCGACCTGATGATCTTGCTCGCCGGGTTGGCGGCGGAGGCACGGCTCACCGGGCGCTACCACCTGTCCGGCGCGGCGCAAGACCTAGAGATGGCCCGGCGGCTGGCGGAAATGCGGGCTCCGAATCCGCGTCAAGGCGAGCGGTTGCTGGAGCGGACACTTTCCAAGGTGGAGCACCTGTTGGCGGACGCCGCCACATGGAATGCGGTGCTGGCGGTGGCGGAAGAGCTGTGCAAGTCACGGAAAATCAGCGGTCGAGCTGCCCGGCACTTCTACGAGTTGGCCATGGCCAAGGGGTGAATCCGCAGGTGGTCTCCGGGGCTTGCGCTGTCGGGGCGGGTTTCCTAGGGTCCGCCGCGTGATTCCCAACGTCCTCGCCGAACGCTACGCCTCCTCCGCCACCCAAGCCATCTGGTCCGCCGAGGGCCGTATCGTGCTGGAGCGGGAATTCTGGATCGCGGTGATGAAGGCCCAGTGTGACCTCGGTCTGGACATCCCCGCCGAAGCGATCGCCGCTTATGAAAAGGCGAAGGACAGTGTGGACCCTGGCTCGATCATGGCTCGTGAGCGGATCACCCGTCACGATGTGAAGGCCCGTATCGAGGAGTTCAACGACCTCGCCGGCCACGAGCACATCCACAAGGGCCTCACTTCCCGCGACCTCACCGAAAACGTCGAGCAGCTCCAAGTGTTCCGTTCGCTGGAGGTCATCCGGTACAAGACCGTCGCCACGCTCAAGCGCCTGCGTATCCGTTCCGAGCAATGGGCGGACGTCGTCATCACCGCGCGCACCCACAATGTCGCCGCGCAGCCGACCACTCTTGGCAAGCGCATCGCCATGTTCGGCGAGGAATTGCTCGGTGCCTACCATGCCTTGGAAGACGTGATTGCCCGCTACCCGGTGCGCGGCCTGAAGGGCGCGGTCGGCACGCAGATGGACCAGCTTTCCCTGTTCGAAGGCGATGCAGCGAAGGTGGCGGACCTGGAGAAAAAGGTCGTCTCCCACCTCGGCATCCCGGCGGTGTGGACGAACGTCGGTCAGGTTTACCCGCGCTCGCTCGATTTCCGCGTCGTGTCCGTGCTCACGGATCTCGCTAGCGGCCCATCCTCTTTCTCGAAGACCCTACGCCTGATGGCGGGCCACGAGACAGCCAGTGAAGGTTTTGCGCCGGGCCAGACCGGATCGAGCGCCATGCCGCACAAGATGAATTCGCGTTCGTGCGAACGTGTGAACGGTTTTCACGTGATCTTGAAGGGCTACCTCGCGATGGCGGGCGGCCTTGCGGGCGACCAGTGGAACGAGGGCGATGTGTCCTGTTCTGTGGTGCGCCGCGTGATGCTGCCGGATGCGTTCTTCGCACTGGATGGCCTCTTCGAAACTTTCCTGACGATCCTCGATCAGATGGACGCCTACCCGGCGGTGATCGCGAAGGAAAACGCGCACTACCTGCCGTTCCTGATGACCACCACGATCATGATGGAAGCTGTGAAGGCCGGTGTCGGTCGAGAAACCGCGCACAAGGCGATCAAGGAGCATGCCGTGGCCACCGTGAACGATCTCCGCGTCGGCAAGACCACGGTGAACAACCTCGTCGAGCGTCTTGCCGGCGATGAGCGTATTCCGCTCACCGGCGAACAGCTTGCTGCCATCGTCGCGGAAGGCGAGAGCAACGCCGGTGCCGCGCAGGCGCAGGTGGCCGCCTTCGCTGCTGCGGTCAGCGCAATCGAGGCCGCGCACCCGCAGGCCGCGGCCTACGCGCCAGGGTCGATCTTGTGATCAAGGAGTAGGGACATTCTTGTCCCGTTCTTTGAACTTTTGCCAGCGACGCTGGGTGTGGATTGGAAAACGGGACAGGAATGTCCCTACTCCTTGCGGCTGGGCGGACCGGTGGGGTGATTCGAACAATCACCCCACGCTCCGCCGTGAGGGCTCACAAGCAGGAATGCTTGTGCTACCGAATGCCGCCCGAAGGAGCCTCTTCCCATTCCGGCGGCTCGTACATCACCCGCACGAAGTTTTCCTTGATCTTCTCATCCCGCAGGTGACGGCCGCCCCTGCGGGTCATCACCTTCCGCCAGATCTCGTTTGCTCGGTAAAAGGTCCCGGCCTGTCGCAGGTAGCGGTGGTGGCGTTCGAAGATCTTGTAGGTTTCCTCGATCTCCTCGCCGGAACGGAGTTCCCCCCATAGCTCGGTTTCAGTCATCCAGATGAAGAACTGGAAAGTGTGTCCCGTGTCGTTCCGGAAGCACAGGTTGACGTAGTTGTAGAAGACCGCGCAGCCGGTGCCGAACGGGATGCTGCGGTTCTGATCCGGGAACGGGTCGAAGCTATGGGCGCTGCGCTCGATGACGGTCAGCGGGCTGTGCAGGACCAGCCAATGGAGGAGATTGGCCATCTGGCAAATGCCGCCTCCGATGCCGGATCTGGCGTGTCCCATGGAGAGTTCCATGCCTTCGAGGAACCCCCGTTTGCGCGTGGGCTTTCCCACGAGCTGGCAGAACGAGAAGGTTTCTCCCGGTGCCAGCGTGACCTCGTTGATCAACGGAGTGATCAGCCGCAGGTTCACGACCTTGTTGTGCTGCAACTGGAGATCGGATTGGCCGAGGTGCTTGATGAGGCGGGAAGAGTGCCGTTTGACTAGACAGGGCAGGCGTTCCTTCCTGCGGTGCGCCATTTTTCCTCTCAATCCCAGCCAGCGGAGATGGCGTTTCAGCCGGTGGTAGCGCACCGCCAGCCAGTAGAGTGACGGATGTCGGTGGCTGAGGAGTTTGCGCATGTCCGGCGATGTTAGCAGGAACCCGGTGGCGGTGAATGAAGATCCTGTGAAATTGGAGTTACGATACCTATAGGCTGCGACTTACGTATCGGGGGCGATTCTATAAGCAAGGAGTAGGGACATTCCTGTCCCGTTCTTCTGCCTCTGAACTCTTGCCAGCGGAGCTGGATGCCGGTTTGGCAACGGGACAGGAATGTCCCTACTCCTTGTTGCGAAAGGATTGTCCGTGTAATTCGGACAATCCCATGCGCTCCACCGCTAGGGCTCACGAGCAGGAATGCTCGTGCTACTGAACCTTCTTCAGCAGCACCACGCCATTGGAGTCGTTGCCTTCATCGCCATAGACCGCTGCGCGGATTTTGAAGGCGGCACCGGTTTCATAGCGGTCGACTTTGAGACGATAGACGTTCTTGTCGTTCGTCGCGCCGGTGGTGCCGTGGTGGACGTCCTTCGCCACGCTGTCCTGGTTGAGGAAGACTTCCACCGAGTCGATGTCGAGGCGTTGCTTGCCACTGGTGAACTGGAAGGTGATCTCGTAGGTGCCCGCTTGGTTGATCTTGCCGGTGGCATCGAACTCGACGGTGAGCGGCTTCTTGTCGCCGACCTTGCCGGACTTCCACTCGCCGATCTGCTCGCCGGATTTCGCGAAGCGGTTGTCCGCGGCTTTTGACTGGAAGGGCAGGCTGATGTGACCGTTCGGATTCACGGCCACGGCGCGGAAATCGGATTCCTTCTCCACGGTGACGGGAGTGGTGTAGGCGGGTGAATAGGCGAGCGGCCAGTTGCCATCGGTGGTGTAGCGGATACCGCCACCTTCCACTTGAGACACAGCGGTGGCGGTGACCTTGCCATCGGCGGCCTTTGCGAAGGTCACCTGCGGGATCGGCAGGCGATGGTTCCATCCGGCGGCGGCGTAGCGGGCATACTGGCGCGCCATGCGGGTGGAGAAGTCCTTCCAATCGCGTCCGCTCTTCGGCGTCCACGTCACCTCGGCGAGCGCGGAGGCGCGGGGCAGCATGAGATACTCCAGATAGCGGGTGGAGCGGTTTTCATCGAAGGGGGTGATGTCGGTGAGGAAGGGCTTGTGGAGATACTGGTCGCTCCACAGGCAGCCTTCCGCGCCGAGCACGGCCTTCTCCTGTTGCGGAGTGAGGCCGTCCGGCGTGGGGTGCCATTCGTAGGCCTGCTGCAGCGAAATGGGAGGCAGCCAACTTGCGCCGGGAGCCTCACCGGGTTCCTTGCTCTCGGGGGTGTCGAAGTAGCAGCGGTTGGTGAGCGCGAGCACCAGCGGGTTGCCACGCTTCGCGCCTTCCGTCACGGCCTTCGGATCGTGCCATGGCATCAGTCCGGCGGTGGTGGAGACGCCGCAGCCGAGAATTTCGTCCCAGCCGAGAATCTGGCGGCCCTTTTTCTTGAGGTAATTCTCCACCTCGGTGGTCATCCAACCTTGGAGCTCGTGTTCGCTCTTGAGGCCCAGTTCCTTCATCTTCTTCTGGCAATCCGGGCAGGCCTTCCACTTCGGATACTTCGCCTCGTCGCCACCGATGTGGATGTAGGTGGAGGGGAAGAGCTGGCACATTTCATCAAGCACGTCGTGGAGGAACTGCCAGGTCGTCGCCTTGCCAGCGCAATACAGGTCGTCCGAGATGAAGTGGACGGCCGGGACTTTCTGCTCCTTGCCAGTGCAGGACAGCCACGGATAGGCGGCGATGGCGGAGAGCGTGTGAGCGGGAAGCTCCAACTCGGGAACCACGGTGATGTTACGATCCGCGGTGTACTTCACGATCTCGCGGATGTCGTCCTGCGTGTAGAACCCACCCTGACGGTTGGCACCCTCGCCGCGGAACGCACCGATCTCGGTGAGCTTCGGGTATTTTTTGATCTCCAGCCGCCAACCAGCGTCGTCGATCAGGTGGAAATGCAGCACGTTCAGCTTGTGTGCCGCCATGATGTCCAGGTAGCGGAGGACGAATGCCTTGTCGAAGAAGTAGCGGGAGGAATCCAGCATCATGCCGCGCCATGGGTAGCACGGCTGGTCATCAATGCGGACCGCGGGAATGGTCCACGATTGGCCGGTGATCTCATGATCGGAATAAACGGCGGGTGGGAGGAGTTGGAGCAGCGTTTGCACGCCATTGAAGATGCCCGCGTAGGCCGGAGCGGTGACGCTGGCTCCGTTGGCAGTTACCGAGAGCTTGTAGGATTCATTGCCCGGAGCGTTGGCGCCTTCCACCCGCAGGGTGATCGCCGGGCCGGTGGCTTGCGGTTGGATCGCCAGACGGTAGCCGGTGGCTTTGAAAAGCTGGGTTGCGAGGATTTTCGCCGCCGGTTGGCTGGCGGCGTCCGCCACAATCACCGTTTGCGGCGTGAGAGTGAAGCTGCCGGTTTCACGAGTAAGGGAAACCGGTTTTGGGATGACCAACGGGGTGGGGTCGGCGGCGAGTCCGGGAAGGACGGCGGATAGAAAGAGAAGGGGCAGAACGAAGCGCATGGTTTGAACGAGTAAGACAAAAAAGGACGGCCACCAAACGGAGCAGGTGACGCCGTCATTTCAATCTCTTCGTATGTAGTTTTCCCATCCGATGGTGGCTTTTCCGAAGTTCGGGCTGGGAATTTTAGCCTAACCTAAAATTTGGTGTTGATCCGTAGATTTTCAGCGGTAACAAGTCTGCAACGTCATGTCCGATCCTGCCGCCACGTTCGAGAACGATTCCTCCTGCCAAGAAGACACCCCGTGCCGGGGGAAAGGCTGGCGGGGAAAAGGCCGGGAGAGCCTGCCGGAGGTCTTCCGCTCGATCAAGGTGCCGCAGAATGCCTCCTGGTGGAGAAAGATGCTCGCCTTCGCCGGTCCGGGATTCCTCGTTTCAGTCGGCTACATGGACCCGGGCAATTGGGCGACCGATCTGGCAGGTGGCGCAAAGTTCGGCTACTCGCTGCTTTCCGTCATCCTGATCTCCAACCTGATGGCGATCCTGCTCCAGCACCTCTGTGTGAAGCTGGGAGTGGTGACAGGCCGCGATCTGGCGCAGGCCTGCCGTGATCACTATCCGCGGCCGATCGCTTGGATGCTGTGGATCCTGTGCGAGGCGGCGATCGCGGCCTGCGATCTGGCGGAGGTGATTGGCTCCGCGATCGGCCTGCAATTGCTCTTTGGCATCCCGCTGGTGTGGGGATGCGTGATCACGGTGGCGGACGTGATGATTGTAATGCTACTGCAGAACAAGGGTTTCCGTTATGTGGAAGCATTGGTGATCACGCTGATCCTGACCATCGGTGGTTGCTTCGCGGCGGAGATGATTTTTGCGAAGCCGGATCTGGGAGGAATCGTGCGCGGCTTCGCGCCATCCATGGAACTGCTCCATAACAAGGAGATGCTCTTCGTCGCCATCGGCATCCTGGGGGCGACCGTGATGCCCCACAATCTTTACCTCCACAGTTCGATTGTGCAGACGCGGGACTTCCAGCGGACCGACGAAGGTCGGGCGGAGGCAATCAAGTATGCGACGATCGACTCGACCGGCGCGCTGATGTTCGCGCTGTTCATCAACGGAGGCATTCTGATCCTTGCCGCAGCGGCGTTCCACACCACTGGCAACCAGGAGGTGGGGGAAATCCAGGAGGCATACAAGTTGCTCAGCCCGGTGCTGGGTGTGGGCATCGCCAGCACGCTGTTCGCGGTGGCCCTGCTCGCCAGCGGCCAGAACTCCACGCTCACCGGCACCCTCGCCGGACAGATCGTGATGGAGGGGTTCCTGAACATCCGCATGAAGCCATGGCTGCGCCGTCTGATCACGCGGTTGATTGCCGTGGTGCCAGCGGTGATCGTGATCGCGATCTACGGGGAAGGGGAGACCACCAACCTCCTGATCTGGAGCCAGGTCATTCTCTCGATGCAGCTTGGTTTCGCGGTGGTGCCGCTACTGATGTTCACCGGGGACAAGGTGAAGATGGGGCGGTTTGCCAACCCGCTTTGGATCAAGGTGCTGGCCTGGGTTTCAGCCGCGGTCATCATCGTGCTGAATGTGAAGCTGCTGTTCGACTTCTTCGTGCCGGATGCCTGGCGCGCGGCGATCGGTTTGTAATCTCTCAGCCCTCACGGGACTGGGGCGATCGAAGGATCATGAGGTGGACGTTTCCACTGCATCAGCACGTTGGCGGCGAGGATCAAAGCTCCACCGGTCACCAATGAGAAAGTCAGGGTCTCGTTCGGATAAGCTTTGCCCACAAAGCCGCCGAGCCAGGCAGGGAGGAACAACGCATAGCCGGCGGTGAACACGGGTTCGATGGTGTAGATCAGTCCGGCTTCGGTCGCGGAAACGCGGGGCTGCCAGACATTCATGAGCAGGTAGGCACCCACGGAGCAAAACAAGGCGAGCACCGCGATCAAGGCGAACGATGGCAGGGATGCGCCAGCTTGGATCATGGCTTCCGAGGTGGGAGCAAGCAACCACGCGATGGGGGTGAACAGCACGGCGATGCCGGTGCACATGACAAAGGTCACCGGCAGGCCACGGTTTCCCTCGTATCGTGGGTTTTCCAGTGTGAGGATCTGGAAGGTAAAAATGAAAGCTCCCACGAGGGTCTCGATTTCTCCGCGCCCCAGCCGCAGGTCACCGGGCCGTAGACCTGCGAGGATTGCACCACCCATTACCACCAGCAGGGTGGCCCCCATGACGCGGAGCGTCGGCCACTGCCGCTGCCGCAGGCACGCCCACAGTGGCAGGATCACGCAGTAGGCCTGGGTCAGGAAGGCGGACGTGGAGGCCGGAGTGTAGGCCAGTCCATCCGCCTGGACCGCCATGCCAAAGCCGCCCCAGAAGGCGAGCCACAGGCCTTGGCGGAGCTCGTTTCTCGTCGGCTTGGCGCGATGCAGCAGCGGTAGGAGGATCAATGCGCCGAAGCCGAATCGTCCGACCTGCATCCATGCTGCCAGGAAGGCGCTGGAGGCCTCCGGGATGCGGAGCGTTTGCTCGTAGTGCAGCGCTTTCACCACCGGAAAGCTCAGCCCCCACAGGGCACAGGCGACGATCAGGAACAGAACGGGCATCCGGCCCGGATCCTAGCGGACGGCTCCATCAGGAGGCCAGCCAATCCCACCTCGGAAGCCAACCGACTGTCCCCGACCCGTTGTCTGTCATGAGCACCGGGCCGGGAGACGTCGGCTTGCCAACAGGTGGCCTGCGCTGGTGGCTCTAATGTGAAATACCATCTTCCGCCAATTCCCCAAAACTAGGGGGTGTCCCGTCCGTCCCCCACGCGGAAGCGTGCCAATAACTCGGGAGTGGACCGCACACCGAAGTGGGAGAACAGCGTTTTGACGTAGTCGTTCACCGTGTGGACGGATAGCACCAAGTCCGCTGCAATCTGCTTCCGCGAGCGTCCGTGAAGGAGTTGCGTGAAGACCATGCGGCAGCGGGGAGAGAGGGCGGGCAGCGAGCGGGACTCCTCCACGGGCAGTCCATCCATGTGCAACCAGTCCACCTCGGTGAGCAAGATATGCACGATTTTTGATTCCCTTTGCGTGAATGGCAGCTTGTCGAGATGGCGGTAGATTCCGACCGAACTCATGGCTCCTTTCTCCAAGGGGCGGAAGGATAGGATCAGTGGGCCGAGTCCGGCCTCCCGCCACAACTTGTTTGCCGGTGAGGAGAGGAAACGGGCATCCGGGATGATCTGCTGGCGGAGCCGGGTGAGATGAGTGCCCTCTTTCTGCAACTCCTGTGCGAAAGGCAGGGTCATCTCTCCTGTGTCCGGATGCTCCACCGCTTTCAAATATGCAGGCAGTTGCTCCGGCTGGAGGCCACCCAGTTGATGATAGAAATACACCGGCTGCTGACCGGGAACCAGCGATGGCGCTGCTGCCCATAACCAAGCCTGGGCATCGATCAAACGGCATAGCCCTTCCATCAGGATCTCGCGCTTGCGGTTCACTGCGCCTGATTCCGCAGCCACATCGGAGAGAAGACGGACGATGGCGCGTACATCCTGGTCGTCCAGCGGATGGTCGGGATTCAAGGGGGACGTCGAACTCTCCACGCCGGGAAGCTGCGATAGAGATCAATGTTTGTGGAAATGTTTTCTCTCATCTGATGACAACTTTTTCCCCTTTCAGATGTTGAACTTGCGTGCGATTTGCCTTTTGTTTGGCCGGTCTGTTGGTAATCAATGGTTTGATGAGGAATATTGGTAATCTGTGGGTTACGCATATGAAGATCGGCATGGGTAATTTTACGGTTACTCATGGAATCGATAAAAATACTCATCTCTATCGACGGTTAAGTGATTGCCAAGTCAGGTGATAATACCTATGCCCTGCATGAGTGGAGATGAGCGGCACGAAGACCAGATTGAGGGCAGGACTTAAGGAGCAGGGAAAGGCTCTGGCTGGTGCCAGGAAACCGTTGGCTCTCGGCCATCCGGTGCGGTGGGCGTTGATCCGGGAGATTTCATTTCATGGCCCATTGCCTGTCAAGGAGTTGGCTCTCCGGCTGGGCGTGGATCGCCCAGCCCTTTCCAGCCACTTGCCACAGCTTTTGGAATGCGGGATTGTTGCTGTCTTCCCGGACCCCGGTGGAGATGCCAGACGGCGTTGTATCGGTCTGTCCGAGTCAGCGACGCGTTATCAGAATGGCCACGGGCTGGAAGTGGACTTCGGAGAGTTGGTGGTCCGTTTTGGAGAGAAGGAGAATGAGTGACCTGTTCGCAGATAAGTCATTTTGGATGATTTCGGGGCGGGATAGCTCAAGGCAGGCTGACATCGATCCGGCCGAAAAGGCGGGGTGTGACAACAGGGTCACAAAGCTCTTTCACCACCACCCGTTCCCATAAAGAATCCACCGTGGTTACTGTCTCGGTGCCGCTCATGGCGGTGAAGGAGTTGCTGGCGAGATTGGTCGATCGTTTCGGAGTGTAGATGAGCCCGCTTCCACGACGGCGCAGATATTCCACGGTGAAGGTTTTTGCGCCCGGAGGTCCTTCGATGGCAAATGCGGGCAAACCGACCGTTCCGGTTCCGCGTACCAACTGACGAGTGTCGCTGGTAAGCGGATCAAGATTGAACGCGTACTTGATCAAGTTCGGCACTTGGTCTTTCGCCGGGTTGGCGAGTGCTCCGTTGTCCGGAGAAGTCATGCCCTTCCCGGATGTCCAGAAACCATAGGTTTGCTGCGCTGTGGAACGGTTCCCTTCCAGATCGATGGTGAAGGGGCCCGCATAGGAGTCGCTGCTGGAAACCGAGAGGTTTGCGTAACGATAGCCGGTCACATTCGCGAAGGTGATCACAAGGTTCATGGTCGCTCCTGATGCCAGGGTCGTGGCGGGAAGCGAACTGACGGTGAACTGGGCTGTATCGGATCCTGACTTGGAGACCGAGAGGCCGGTGAGGGTTGTCGCCCCACTGTTGCGGAGTGTCAGTGTTCTCGCGACCTTGCCATCGCTCGCAAGCATGCCGAACCGCAGTGGCATCCTGCTCCGCGAGAGGGGGGCGCCGTCCTCCTCCACTGTTAACTCCGGCACCGTCGTGATTCGGAAAAACTGCCCATCTCCGGCCGGTGCCCCACTGCCATCCACGCCTCCCTGGTAGGTCAATCCCAGAACCTCACCGGGCCGCTCGCTCCATAGGCTGGTGGGCAGGCTTCCGGGAGTAATTCCACTGGCGTTGGTGAAGTCTGCGATTGTTTCGATCTTCATGGTTGCACGATTGATCCGCATCAACTGCCCGAAGGTCCCCGTGGTGACGGCCCAGATCGACCCAACGCCGTCCCAAGCCAGATTGTCATGGAAGAATCTTTCGGAATAGGTCGTGCTGGAGTTTATAAGAGCTCCAGTCGTGGCGTTCACCTTGAAGACGGAGCTCCACTCGTTGACGGGCCTGCCGATTCCCCAAAACCAACCGGAATCGTCCAGAGTCATCGCAGTGATAGGGAAGAGCGATGAATCAAACGTCCGGACGGTCGTCCGGACTCCGGTCGCCGGATTGATCTTGAACAGTGTCCCAGCTTGATTGCTGCTGTAGGCCGTGGTGCCCCACAACATTCCGTTATAAAGGGACAGGGTTCCGGTTGGCCAGTTTCCGATATTCGCGCCGCTGCTGCCTGTGAATTCAATAACCGTCACCGCGGTGCCTGTGATGGGGTCGATCCGGAAGACGGATCCTCCGTCGGCTGAGGTACCACGGGACGTAGTTCCCCACAGCATGCCGTTTCCATCCGGGACGAGGACCGATTTTTGGGAGGAGCCGCGCAAAGGGCCTCGGGTCCCGAACCGCTGGTCATCGAACCGTTCGACGATGGTGAATGCGAGAGTGGTTGGATCGAATTTGAAAACTAAGCCTTGGGCATAGGAGCCATTGGAGACACGACCTCCTCCATCCAAGGTGGTGCCCCAAAGTAAACCACGGGAGTCAAAGGTTAGCCCCTGAGGATTTGAGCCAGTGAGTGGCGCGTTGGTTCCACTGAATTCAAATACCGTTTCTGGGGCGGTTTTCCCTGCCGGTATTCGGTAGATCGTGCCACACAGGTATTTTCCTCCGCCGGTTGTGGTGCCCCAGCGCGTTCCTTGGCTATCCGTCACAACCCGGCCCGAAGGTCGGGCTCCACCATGAGTATCCAGACCAGCACCGAGGCTGGCCATTACCGTTAGGTTGCCGGTGGCCTTTTCAATCTTGTAGACGGTGCCTCCGGTTCCGACGTCACCGGAAGAAGAGCTGCCGGTGCCTCCGCTGAAACTCGTTCCCCAGAAGAACCCGTTGCCGTCGTCGGTCATGCCAGACATGGGACTACGGGGGAGGCCGGATCCGATTGGATCTCTGCTCCAATTCGCCATCACCGTCTGCTGACCCGTGGCGATGTTCACTTTGATCACCTCTCCGACACCGCCTTTGTAATCTTCATTGCCATAGGTTCCAGTGCTGCCGCCGGGGGAAAGACGTGCCGTCCAGAAACAACCGTTCTCGTCAGCAGTCCATGAGGTTGGATACCCCCTGTCGGAAACCCGGAAAACTTCGGATTTGGTTCCGGTTGCGATATCGACTTTGTAGGTGATGGCGCTGCCGGAGGCGGTGCCGTTGACGGTGCCCCACATTGATCCCATACCGTCATACGCTAGAGGAGAGATGGCTGCGGTAGCCGGGAGCACGGGATCGCTACTATCAAAAGTCATCACCCTGTTGAGGGCTCCTGACACGCGATCGATCTTGAAAATCGTACCACATGGATTGGTTCCCGTTCCTCCCAACGAATTGATCCCCCACATGCACCCATCCGGTCCTGCGGCGAGTGGTTGGCTCGGGTTGTTGCCCTGTGTGGCCTTGCCGACGGTCGTAAACTCCAGCACCTTGGTGAAGGCCAGTGAAGTGGAGTTGATTTTGAACACGGTCCCCGCGTCATCAGCTCCGCCTCCCGAAGTAACCCCCCAAATGAAGCCATCGTCCGCGATGACCAGCTTGTTGGGTTTTGAACCCGGATATGCGCCAGTCTTGCCCGAAAATTCGATCACTTTGGTCATGACTCCAGTACTCGGGTTGAACCGGAAAATCTCTCCTGCAAAAGGGGCGTTGGAGCCTGCTCTTCGGGAGCCCCACAAGTTCCCTTGGCCATCCAGGCAAAGCCCCGTATTCGGAGAGCTGCCGAAGGAACTGTCGAAGTGCCAGCAGATGCGGATTTTTCCAGTGGGCGAGATCTCGTACAGTGCCCCTCTCAGATAAGCGCCTTGGTTTGCTCCGTATTCTGAATCCGTCACGGCATAAAAATTGCCGTTAGGATGATGAATCAGATTGCAGGGGCCTGGGTTGCCGGGGCCTCTTGGAAAACCTGCCAGTGGCTGGTATATGATCCCGCCCGAGGCCATGCTAGCCCAAGTGAGGAATGAAAGATAAACAGAGATGCGGATCGATCGAGGGAGGGAGCGCATGCCGAGTATGTATCATTTAGGAAGAGCGGATCAACACATGAATGATGGGGAAAATCGATCCGTTGTATCACCAGAACTAGTATCAGCTCCGCCAGCGCTTCGTCAGATCGCCGTAGGCGTCGATGCGGCGGTCGCGGAAGAACGGCCAGATACGGCGGAAATCTTCCACAAGCTGGAGGTCCACATCGTGATAGAGGATCTCTTCGTTCTCGGTGGACGCCTTCGCGACGATTTCCCCATAGGGATTCGCGACGAATGAGCGGCCCCAGAATTCGGTGTTGTCCTGGCTGCCAGTGCGGTTGATGGCGGCGAGGTAGCAGCCATTGGCGACGGCATGGCCGCGCTGGACGGTTTCCCAGGCGCAGTGCTGGGCATCGCCGAGCGTGGGCTTTTCCTCGGGCAGCCAGCCGATCGCGGTGGGATAGACGAGGAGCTGGGCTCCACCGAGGGCCATCAGACGGGCGGCTTCCGGATACCATTGATCCCAGCAGATCAGCACCCCGAGCTTGCCGAACTTCGTATCCCACACTGGCCAGCCGGAGTCCCCGGGAGTGAAGTAGAATTTCTCCTCAAACGCGGGGTCCTGAGGGATGTGGGATTTGCGGTAGAGGCCGAGCAGGGTGCCATCGGCATCGTGGATCGCGGCGGTATTGTGGTAGAGGCCGGGGCCGCGTTTTTCGAAAAGGGAGGAAACAAGCACGATACCCAGCTCCTTCGCCAGCGAGCCAAGGCGGTCGGTGACCGGTCCGGGGATGGGATCGGCAAGATCAAACAAGGCGGGATCCTCGACCGTGCAGAAGTATGGAGTGAGGAAAAGCTCCTGGGTGACCACGATATTCGCGCCGCCCGAGGCGGCCTCACGGATCAACTTCTCGTGGTGGGAGAAGGCTTCCTCCTTGGTGGCGAAGGTCTTGGACTGGAGAAGGGCGAGGCGTGGCATGGCGGGAGAACCTGAACATGGCACCTGCGGCGATCAACGTCGAACATCGGGGCGTGAAAAATCCGCCAGCGGTGCTTGGATGTTCTCATGGAGAGCGATTCACCCTCTGCGGAAACCGAGCCCCGGCCCTGCCATGTCTGCGGACAAGAATCGGTGGCGGTTGTGGAAGGAGATGCGTGGTGTGCCGGCTGCTACCACATCTGCGGCTCTTGCTGCGCGGATGAAGGGTAGGATTGGGAAGGAGTTGAGCCTTTAGGCGAGGAGGGTCTTCAGGGGGGGGGGCGGAGGCCATGGAGATCCTTTCTTGGTAGAAGCTGATTTCTTTCTAAAAACGCGCTATCGCCCGTCGAAAAGGAAAGCCCTCGATGCCAAGCACCCACCAGCCTCCGCCTCCCTGAAGACCCTCCTCGCCTAAAGGCTCAACTCCGTAAAAAAGGCCACCGTGTTTCCACGGTGGCCTTGGATTGAAAATCGATCTGTTACCCGATCCGATCAGTCCACCTTGATCACCGTGGCGATCGGGTCGGAGAGGCTTTCGGGCAGGGTGATGGTGGTCTGGTCGCCCTCGGTCTTCAGTTCCAAGCTCTTGCCTCCGTCAAGCAGGCTGGCCTTGGCCGCCTTCACCGGCAGAACGATGGTGCCGGTGTCCGGGCGCTTGAAGACGTGAAGGTAGAGAGTGGAGCCCTTCTTTGTCACCCGGCCGTCGAAGGGGACCTTCTCGAACGGATTGGCCTTGGTGGCGTAGATGGACTCGCCGTTCTTCTTCAGCCATGCGCCCATGGCCTCCATGCGCTCGACGCTCTCCGGTGGGATGGTGCCGTCGCCGGTCGGGCCGACATTCAGGAGGTAGTTGCCACCTTTGCTGGCGATGTCGATGAGGTTGCGGATGAGCTTCTCGGTGGATTTCCACGCCTTGTCGTGCTCGGAGAAGCCCCAGGTGCCGTTCATGGTCATGCAGGTCTCCCAATCGACCGTACCGAGGCCATTGGCGGGAATGTTGTTCTCGGGTGTCACGAAGTCACCATACTGCGGATCCATACGGTCGGTGACATTGTGGGTGCCCATGCCGCTGAAGCCGGCCTCCGGGCGGCGGTAGAGGCGGTTGTTCATGATCACGCCCGGCTGCTTGGCACGGACTTCCTTGATCAGATCGGCGGCTCCCCAGGCGGCGTCGCCATCGAATTGGGTGGAGCTGTAGTCCCACCACAGCACGTCCACCTTGCCGTAGTTTGACATCAGTTCATCGACCTGGCCGTGGAGGTATTTGATGTACTTCTGTTGGTCGCGCGGGCCGGTGGCCTTTTCTGCCGCCTGCTTTGGGTAGGGAAGACCCTTGGCGGCTTTGAAGTCATAGTCCGGGTTGTGCCAGTCGATGATCGAGTGGTAGAAGCCGACCTTTAGGCCCTCGGCGTGGAGGGCATCGGTGATTTCCTTGATCAGGTCGCGGCCGGTGAAGTCCTTGCCGTCGAAGTCGCTGAGCTTTGAGTCGCCAAGGTAGAAGCCTTCATGGTGCTTGGTGGTGAAGACGACGTATTTGCAACCGGCGTCCTTCGCGAGCTTGGCCCAGGCCTTGGCGAAGCCGGGCTTCGGCACGAATTTCGGTTTGGCAGCCTGCGTGTAGGTCTCGGTGTCTGCTCCCACCCGGGTTTGGAGCCATTCCACACCACCACCACCGATGGACTTGCCGTCCCAGGTGCCTGCCAGACCCGAATAGAGACCCCAGTGGACGAACATACCGAAGCGCGCTTCACGCCACCATTCCATGCGGGCTTCGCGCTGGGGTTCGGTTTCAACAGCAAGGGCAGGTGTGGCTTGGAGAGCCGTGAGAGCGGCTGCCAGAGCGAGGGCGGTTTTGCGGATCATGGAATTGTGGGAATGTTTGGGAAATTCAGGGAATGCTGGTCAGAGAGACGGCTTCTGGCGACTGGTATTTTCGAAGGAATGCGGTGTGATCTGCATAGACTCTATTGTCAGATGGCGGCCGGATCTCCATTGCAGGATCGGGAAAAGAGAGTCGGTTCAAAGAGCTGTTGGAGTCAGCCTTACTTGGCGGTGGAGGATCCCATGGGGAAATAACAACTTTCCAAGTCATCCGGAGACAAAAACCATCGGGATGGGAGTTGGAAAATGAGATGTCCTTTCCAATGACGATTCGTGATTTTGGGCGGGACAGCGGCGTGGCCTTCTGAAAGGAAATTAGACGCAACCCTCCGAATCATGTTCCATCGTGCCGCTCTCTTTGCGTTGGTCCCCGTCTCCCTGGTGGCAGCCGCTCCGGATGCTCCACCCGAAAAGGCTCTGAAGTATCATGAGGCGTTGATGAAGCGCCCGCACAATGCGGCTTTGTTCGACCGCTTTTTCGGCGCCTGGATCGACGAACAGCCGGTGGAGTCGCTCGGTGTTTTCCTCACCGAGCGGGCGGTGAAAAACGGCGGCCAGGACTGGACCGTGCTGGCCCTCTATCAGTTGCGGCGCGGTCAGGAGGATGGTGCGCTGGAATCTCTGGGAAAGGCAATCGAAGCCGTGCCGGAAGATCCGGCGTTGGCCATGGACCGGGCGAAGCTGCGGATGCGCCGGATGGAATTCACGGCTGCCCGCAAGGATCTGGCGGCCGTGGTGGCGGCCAAGGATGAGGCGCTGGCTCTGGAGGCTGCGAAGTTGCTTGGCAAATCGTGGCTGCGCGAGGGCAAGTCCGAGGAGGCGATCAAGGCGTGGGACGCGGTGCTGGCCGCGCATCCGGGAGATGAGGATTTGTTGGAGGATCTGGTGGAGGCGGCGGCGGCCGAGGGCGAGACCGAGCAGGCTTTGACTTATGTCGGAAAGCTGATCGAGGCCAGCAAGGACCCCTATCAAAAGACGTTGCGGAGCCTGCGTCGTGGCGACCTGTTGGCCCAGTCCGGCAAGAATGACGAGGCGGTGGAGGCCTATGCGGCGACCCTGACCCAGGTCGGTGAGGGCTCGTGGTTGGAGCGAGAGGTGCTTGCTCAGATCGAGAAGGTGTTTCGCAAGCAGGACCGCCTGGATGGGCTGACGGCTGAGCTTTCAAAACTGGCGGAAGCAAACCCGCGGCGGCTGCTGATCCACCGCCAACTGGCGAAGCTGGAGGCCGGTCAGGGTGATGTGGATGCCGCGATCGGGCGGTTCCGGGAGGTGCTGAAGCGCTCTCCGGGAGACCGCGAATTGCGCGAGGAATTTGTGAGATTGCTGACGGACGGCGAACGATTCGACGATGCTTCTGCGGAGCTTGAGAAGTTGATCGAAACCGCTCCGACAGAAAGCGGTTTGTATCTCCAACTCGCCGCGTTGCGAAGCCGCCAGGCGAAGCCGGAACAAGTCCTGGCTGCGTTGAAGAAAGCCCATGAATTGGTGGGCAAGGATGAGAGTGCCGGCATCCGGATCGCGGGTCTGATGTTGCAATACGGCCTCAACGACCAAGGGGAAACCCTGTTGAAGGAGGTGGCCGCGGTTCCTGGCGCGGGATCGGCGGCGGTGGAGGCGCTGGCCGCTCAATATGGGCGGACCAATCGCAAGACCGAGGCGGTGGAACTCTTGAAGAAGGTGGGTACGTCCGATGACGTGGATGTGGTCATCCGTGCAACTGCGGCGATTTCCGCACTTGGGGAAAGCGCGACGGCCTATCAAGCGTTGGTGGCGAAGGGCGAGAAGTTCGCCTCCGAGCCGCGCTATCTGGTGGCGGTGGCCCAATCCGCGCTGGCGGCGGGCAAGGCGGCGGATGCGGTGCCGCAGGCAGTCAAATTGGTGCGTCTGGCGAAGCAAACCACGGAGCTGGCGGAAGCAATCGGACTGGCGGACCGGGTCATTGCTGCGGCCGACAAGGGACTGGAATGGAGCAAGACCCTGGAGGCTCAGGCGAGCCGTTCAGCGAGCGAAACCTGCCTGCTGGCGAGCCTCCTCGATGCGCAGGGGGATGTCGCTGCGGTGGGCAAGTTGTTGGAAAAGTCGACGGATCCGTTGGTAGTCCACTTCCATGCGGCACTGCTCGACAGGCGCGGTGATTTTGATACGGCGATCGTCGTGCTGGCTCGTCTGGCGGATACCGACGAGGGGCGAAAGGCCGCTTATTTCAAGGATCTGGCGGAACTCCAGCAGCGTGCCGGCAAAACGGAGGATGCCATCGCCACCGTGGAGCGCTGGAAGCAGAGCGCGCCGGGCGACAAGACCGCCTGGACCATGGCGAGCCGGTTGCTGAGGGAAAACGGCAAGACGGAGGACGCAGTGAAGGTGGCGCGCCAGGCCGCGGCCCGGTTCGAGGGGGACGTGGATCTCGCTGCCTCGCTGGCATCACTTCAGGATGAGTCCGGGCAATGGGCGGATGCCGAGGCGATCTATTGGCGTCTGTATGACGAAGCTCAATCTCCCACGGACCAGGCACGATGGGCAGCCCAGCTTGCGCAGTTGGCCTCCAAGAACGGGCGGGTGGACGAATTGGAAGAGAAGCTCAAGGAGCGGGCGAAGGGCAACCGGCGTTCGCTCGGACCCATTCTGGCGCAGGCGGAGCTGGCACGGGTGATGCAGAATGAGGACAAGCGTCGAGACCTGCTGCTGGAGGCGGTGCGTATCCAGCCGAAGGATTTGGACCTGCGGCTGCAGATTTCGGCCTTGGAGGACAAGGCGGGCAATCAAGACCGTGTGGTGGCCGTGCTGGAAGAGGCGTTGCCCTATGACAATGCCAATCGTGTGCGGGCTGCGCTGGCCCAGGCCTATCTGCGTCAGGGGCAGGCGTTGAAAGGGCTGCGCGAGATGCGTGCGATGTCCGGCAAGAAAGCAGGTGATCCGCGTTCCGTGGAGGACAGTGCGGCCTCGCTCGCTGCCGCGAAGATGTACGATGAGGCGATCCGTTTCATGCGGGAGGAGCTGCCGGATGGCGGCGATTGGAGGTCGAAATATCTGCTGGCGACCATGCTCGAGGAGGACGGCCGGGAAACCGAGGCCCTGCCCCTGTTCATCGGGCTGATGCAGGCGCAGGGCGAGATTCCTTCGCTTGCAGCGGCTGCGACGGCGGCTGCGAATAGTCCGTATAACCAGCGGTCCCGTTATGAGGGCTTCGGTACCGACGCTGCGAAACTGCTCGAAATGGGCGCATCCTCGCAGGCGGCTTACATGCACAAGAAGGATGGCCGCCAGTATGGTTACATGATGGGCGGGCGCGGGGCGCTTACCGGCCCCTTCAAGCTGCCGGATACTCCGGAAGAGGTGCGGACCTATGCACTGGTCCACCTTTGCAAGCTCGCTAAGAAAGATCGGGACGGCGAACTGGACCCTGCCGTGATGACGATGGCCAAGGCGGCCGGAGTGACGAACATCGAATTTGCTTCCACCTTCTTTGCCCAGTTCGGAGATGAAGATGGCAACCCCGACTTTGTGGCGTTGCTGGAGAAGTTTCCCGACGAACCGGGGCTGATGGAAGTAGCTGGGATTTATGGCCGGGGCGTGCCGGTGGAGACCGCCCGCAAGGTGCTGGAAAAATCTGATAAACTGAGTCCGATCGCACGCTTCAATGCCCTCGTGCGTGTTCTCTCTGCGGATGGGGAGAAAGCCGACGACAAGTATTGGAATCTACTGGTGGCCACTGCCCGCGAGTCCCTGGGATCGAAGGACGACTACGTGCGGTCGAACGCAAGCTACCAGGTGCTGGGCATGCTGGTGTCGGTTGAGGGACAGGTGCGGCGTGGCAATCAGGCGATCAGCGTGCCGGATGCCAGGAAGGAAGAGCTGAAGAGGGCGGTGATGGAGCAGCTGGTCCCGAAGCTGGGAGCTGATCTGGATGAACTGGCTCTGCGTCTGGGGGCGTTTTCCGTGGCCGGGACCACCGAGCAATGGATTGGCGCCATCAATCAAGGGTTGAAGGACTTCAGGGCCCAGCCACCGAGCAAGAAGGCGGGCAATGTGGCAGGTGGACGCAGCGCGTATGCGCGGATCATGCAGTATGGCCGCTATGGAGCGAGCTTCGGGGGGGGATACAATCCGTGGGGCTCGGAAAATCCGTTCGAGTTGCCGCGGGTCGATACCGCGCCGCTGTCCTCACTTCCGTATGTGATTTCTTCGCAGATCAAGCAGTCGGGGAGCGATTCGAGCATGTATGCGACGTTCGGGCGGGCGCTGGAGGTGGATGAGGCGAAGAAATACCTGGATCGGTTCGAGTCGCCATTGATGCGGGCGTGGATTGCATTGTCGGGTGGGGATGATGCTACGGTGGCGAAGGCCCTGGCGGTGGAGCCGCCGAAGGAAGAGGTGGCGGATTTCGAGGTGTTGCGAGCCTTGCAGGCGATCAAGCAGAAGAATATGGCGGATGCCTGGGCGGCCTTGGAGAAGGCCCGTACGCTGGGAGGCGCGGACCGGGATTTCGTAATGTGGTTGAACGTCTCCATGGTTGCCGTGGCCGGAGAGATGACCGCTGAGGAGCGGAGCAAGGTGACGGATGTCCTGCAGGCGACGTTGGTCCAGTGCCGCCAAACTTTCGGCCCGATGTCCGCGCCGGTGGTGGCCGCGCAAGCAACCAAGCTTGGACTCGCCGATCTGGCGAAGCGCCTCCAACCGCCGACAGCTGTCAACAACTCGCGCGGGATCACCGGGCCGGCTGCATTTGCCACGCGGGGTTCCTCGTCATCCTCCGGTAGCTCTGCAAAGGCCACCGTGGAACGGATGACGAAGTTGATCTCCGAAAAGAAATATGAGGCTGGCGCCCGCGAGGCGTTGCAGATCCTCCGCAACGAGCGGAACCCGTACAACTATAGCGGAGAAGACCTGCAGAATCTCAAACAGCAGCTGGGTGAAGATGGCACGAAGGAGCTGCTGAAGCTGGTGGATCCTGGTGAGTCCAAGAGTCTCGTGAAGCGGCTGGAGTACGCGGACGTCTGCGGGCGGCTGGGGATGAAGGACGCGATGGTGGCCACCTTGGTAAAGCTGAACGAGGAACGACCGGATGATAGCGCGGTGGCGGCACGGTTGGCCTTCTCTTTGCCGGTGGAGAAGATGGCGGATCGGATCAGGCTCATGAACGCGGCGGCGGCGGGCGACGAGTTCGTCAACCAGGCTGCGGAGCTCGCGGAGCAGTTCGAGAACCGCGAATCGAACGCGAAGGTGCCGATCGATTTCTACGATGGCGTGGCCTCGTGGCTTGAGCAGGCGGATCCCAAGGTCTTCGAGAAAGTGAACCTCACCTGGGTCGGCTACTACGGGAAGGAGTTCTTCGGCGGCATGTATCGCCCGGGATTGCCGAACCTGATGGCCAGCGTGAATAATGATGATGACGAAGAGGAGAAGCCGAAGAACGGCAAAAAGACCGACAAACAACTGCTGCTGGAACGCCGGCAGGCGGTGGCGAAACGGCTGGCGCTGGTGATGCTGAAATTCCCGACGCTCAGTGAGGAAGGATTCCGTCTCCTGTCCTGTGCGAAGTGCTGGACCATCCCGGATGGAGAGATGGACGAACATGCGCGCCAGGCGCTGGCTCTGGGGGACAAGGATGGAACCCGCGCCGGCTATGCAGGGCGGTATTTCGTGCTGATGCGTGGCAACGGTGGATCGAGCAGTGGTGAGGATCTATCGGAGCGCTCTTCGGTGAAATGGATCGTGAGCCGTCTGGGAAAGGTGAAGTCCCCGGACGAAGTACTGCCTCCAGCTTATCTGGAGGACTTGAAAAAGAAAAATCGGGCGAAGGGGGAACTGCTCGCGGCGCTGGCGTCCCTGAAAACGGCGGATGAGCTTGCGAAGCTGTGGGAGAGCGATGCGATTTCTTCCGCGCAAGAGGGAGCTCTGTTGATGCTGCGGCAGGGCGTGGTGGCCCGGGCTGCCTCCATTCCGGGAGCTTCATCGTTCTTCCTGAAAACCGTGGGCAAGCTGAAGCCCGGCTCCGTGGAATATGGATACGGAGAAGGTTCCAAGGAGCAGGTGTTGCTGCAAGCCGCCCTGATTGCCGCCGGCGTGACGGAAAAAGAGCAGGATCGGGAGGCCTTGTGTCTGGCCATCAAGAAGGCGTTGTTCGGAGAAAAGGTCGATTGGGATCAGCCTGCGGATACCCAGAAGCTCGTCAACAAGAGCGAGATGATGGGGCAGATGCTGCGGGCGGAGCGCATGGAGCCGCAGGCGGCGGCCAGATTGTGCCGGACGCTCTACCGGTTGAAGATTCCCGTGGGCTCCGGCGACTATGCGATCACCGAGCATTTCCAGCGGGGGTATCTGAAGACGGTGGAAGAGGCGGAAACGTATCTGGACTCGCTGGGTTGCCTGAGCGAAGTCGAGGACTGGAGCCCGATGGGGGTATGGACCGTACGCTGGGAAGGTGGATCACGGAATCAGAAGGCCAATCTCCAGGAGACTCTTTTGCAGAACCGGTTGTTCGGATCGACGGGCTTTTCCTCTTCAGATCTGGTGAAGCGTCTGAAAGAGCGCAAAAAGGGGCGCTTCGGATCGTTGATGTATGCGGCGTCGATGGCGTCCAGCTCGGAGAAGGAATCCCTGGTGCTCCAGGCCTTCACTGAGTCCCAGGCCGCGATTGCGAAGATGCCGGAGTCCAAGCTGGCGAACTTCACGCTGGTGGTGGGAGCGATGAAGCCGGATTCGATTGCCAAGCTGCCTCCGGCCTTGCGCGGGAAGTTCAAGGGAGTGGAGGAGAAACGTCGGACGGATCTGCTCAAACAGGCGGAGACATTCCTGAGCAACAAGGCACCCTCTTCACAGGGATCATATGCCTCCATGCGGATGGGGGGAAGCGATTCGTTGTTCCTGCAACTGCTGCCGCTGGATGAGAACAAGGCGCTGGAGGTTTTCCTGGAATCCGAGCGGCGCTATACCACCGCGTTGTCCCAGGGCGCGCGCGTTTCACGATCGAGCTACAATGGGTATGAGCTGAGTGATCGTGATACCATGTTGGCGTCTTTGTTCGAATCCGGTCGCCAGAGTTCATTCGGATCGGGTGGGCAGGGTGCGGCGCCGGAAGTGGATGGCATGCTGCGCTTTTTGAAGAAGGTGCAGTTGGCTCCGGAAGGCGGAAGGTTCAGCTACAGTCCGCGTTATGATGACGACAGCTTCGAGCCCATGTCCCGGATCGGGAACGTGCTGATCACGGCCGCGATGGAGGATAAGAGCAAGGCCTCCCAGCCGGAGATGCAGCGTTTCATCGAAGCCGCTCTGGCACGTGATGCCTCGCTGCGCGCGGATGCATTGGTTGCGGTGGTGTGCGCCCAGCTCGATGCGAACCGCTACCGGTCCAAGAACGTGGTGGAGGAGCGGGCGAAGCTGGAACCGTTGAAAGCGGCGCTGGGCGCGAACTTCCGCTACTGTACGCTCACCTATGGTCTCCAGCGTTGGAAGGATGATGACGCGGAGACCCGCAAGGCGACCACGGAGGCACTGTGCGGTGTTCTGGCGGATGCCACCCTGCGGGCTTCTGTGAAGCGTTCGCTGGCATTCCGTGCTCTGGTCCGGGCTCCGGAGCTGTTGGATGATCCGGCCGCGGCGGACGCGATCGCTGGCCTGTATGAGAGCTATTGCGATGAAGAACGGAGCGCGGTGAATGGTTGGAGTGGCGCACTGTTCGCCAAGCTGGCGCGTTATGAGACGAACGAAGCTGGCAAGGCGGTGGCGAAGCGTTTTAGTGATACGTTTTGGAAGAACGCCCAGGCTTCGAAGGCTGGCGGCCACGCACCGATCCCTTCCAGCCTGGCTGGCAACCTGATGGTGGTGGCTGCGAGGACCGGCGACATGGTCACGGCGAAGCGTTTGTTCAGCCAGACACAGGGCGCGATGACGGGGAACGTGCGGGTGATTTCCTCCATGATCGCTACCGGGCAGTATGATCTGGCGAAGTTGCTTCTGCCTCCGCGGGGAGTGCTCTATCCGAACGAACAGCAGGGTTCGGTCTTCTACACCAAGGCCTTGGAAGAACATCTGCCCGCGTTTTTGGCGCAGCTTCCGGATTCGGAGGCCGGATTGCGATTGGAGGCGAAGTTTCTGAGCCTTGCCGAACCGGAGGGGAACGAAGCCCCGAAGGAATCCAAGGTGGTGAGGTCCGAGCGGATTGCGAAGAGCTATACGGAGCGCAGGCCGAAGGACCGGGTGACCCAGCTCGAGGTGTTGTATACGCTGCTGAAGAGCAATCGACTGGTATTGCCGCTGCTGGGGGACGAGCTAGAGGTGTGGTCCAAGGATCTGGATTACAAGAGCAGCATCGCCCAGTGGGAGGCATCCTATGACATGAAGGTCAATGGGCTCTCGCGTTATGTCCTGACGCCGATGGAGGGCGAGGTCTTCGGGTCGGCCGCGATGGCGGGCATGCTCAAGGGAGACACCACGATGCTGGAGAAGATCACGGCGGCGCTCCAAGAGGTCCCGGTGTTGGAGAAATCCAGCAGCTATCCCTATCACGGTGGCACGACGCACATTCTCCGGTCGTGCCAGACGGATCTGATGGATCGCTCGGCTTTCTGGTTGTGGTATGCCGTGGCAAACGGCCAGACCTCCGGTTTTGCGAAGGCTCTGGACTCCTTTGAGAAGCTGGCATTGAACGCGGAAAAGCGATTCGAATTCGTGCAGGATGAACTGAACTCCGGATTCTCGATCTGCCACTTCCTGTCGTTGTGGAACGGGCAACCGAAACGGTTCGATGCATTGAAGGAGAAGATGACCACACGCCAGGACATGGTGAAGAAGTACCAGATGCGTGCGGGACTCGCTCCATTCGCCTATTCCGGCGCACGGTTCGACGCGTGGAAGAATGCGCGTTTCAAGCCCATGCGGAAGAAGGCGGTGGAAGATCTCTTCGCCAATCCAGCGCTCGCGCCGATGGTGTCGCGTGACGGAGGTTGGGTGGAGCAGCTTTCCACCAGCGTCCCGGCCGAGCAGCTGAACGAGATCGCGCTGTTGCCGGATGAGAAGTTCATCCCGGAGGTCCGGCCTGCTCTCTTCGAATATCGTGGCAAACAGATGGCATCCGCCAAGAAGCCCGATGAGTCGGTGACCGCGTTCAAGCGCTCCATCGCCGCCACACCTGCCACACCGGAGTGGGATAACATCCGCGGCGCGGTGAAGGTGGAGATGGCCGAAGTGCTGGTGTCACAGGGCAAGAAGGATGAGGCGAAGGAAATCATCGCCGGAATGCCGGTGAAGGAAGTCGGCGAGTGGATCAAGGGACGTTACAAGAAGATCGCGCCTACCTTGGGCGTGACGGATGTGACGGATCCGAAAGCCCAACCCAAGCCCGCCCCAACGGAAAAGAAAGACGGCTGATGAATGAAATTTCCAAGAAACCCGTCACGAATTTGTCGGGACAGAAGGGCGGTAATTTGAAAGGACATGTACCGGATGGGTTTCAGGTCCGATTCCTGCTCCACGCCTTCTGTTCCGTATTCGAAACCGCTCTTCCCCGGCCATGAACGAACATCCTGAAATCGACCGCTTGATCGGTCAGGTCGCACGCCGGCACGATGGCTTCCTCGCTCGGGATGTTGCCGTGCGCGGGCTGGGGATTGCAGCCGGGGTTTCGGTTTTGGCCTCCTTGGTGTGGGTGCTGCGCGGGCATTCGGTGCCCGCCGTGGTGCCGATCTCGCTGCTCGGGGTGGCGGTATTGGCGGGCCTGGGTTGGTGGGGATGGAAGAGGATGCGCCCGGCGGCGGCGGTTCGCGAGACGGACCGTTTCTTTGATCTCAAGGATGCGATCGCCAGCGCACGCTACCTGGCTTCCAACCGCCCGGACGATCCGACGACAGCTCTGCAATGGGAGTGGCTGAAGCCACGGCTGGCAGCCTGCGATGCCCGTGCGATCACTTCACCCTTTCCCCGCCGCTCGGCGGTCATCTCGGGGGTATTGGTGGTGTTGGCGGCTTGGCTCGGGCTGATGCCTCCCTCACCGCAGGTGCTGGCGGCGGAGAACGAGGCAAGGGAGACCCGCGAGCGGGTGACCGAGTCCAAGCAGGAGCTCGAAAAGCTCATCGAGGAGATGGAAAAGGACATCACTGCTCCGGAGGAGAAGGAGGCGGTGAAGATGGACGAGTTTCGCAAGATGGTGAAGTCCATCGATGAGACCGGTGACCGTGCGGAAGCGGCCCGGCAGTTCGCGCGCATCGAGCAAAAGATCCGTGATGCCAGCAAGGCTCTCGACCAGCGTCGCGACGAGGAAACGATTCATTCCGCAGCCAAGGAGCTGGCGAAGGCCGAAGAGACTGAGCCCCGCCAGCTCGGCAAGAAGCTCGATGCCAAAGAGCTGAAGGAAGCGGCCGAGATGCTGGAGAAACTCGCGGGCAAGAAACTCGACCCCAAGGATCTGAAGGACGCGAAGACGCCGGAGGAGAAGAAGCGGATGCTGGATGAAGCGAAGCAGGAGCTGGCGAAAATGCGGGCGATCTCCAAGCGCCTCGCAGCGGCTGGCAAGCAGCGCCAGGGCGCGCGCAACGCGCAGGGCAAACAGAACGGTCAGAACTCGCAGGGAGACGGCAGCCAGGGAGAAAATCAGGATGGCCAGATGGCGGAGGGCAACGGCCAGCAATCCGAGGCACTGGAGGACGTGATGGCGGAACTCGATGACGCCGCTGCCGAAGCGGAGAAGGATCTGGCGGAGATGGAGATCGATCCCGATGCGGAAAAAGGGGACGGCGAGGCGATGGGGAAGGCCAATGGCGCCTTGGGCAAGCTGGGCAAGCACATGAAGGGCATGCACGGCAAGGCGATGGCGAAGAGCAAGCTGGACCAATTCCGGGACGCGCTCGCGCAGGCGGGTGGATTCACGCAGGGGCAGTCGCAGATGCTCGGACTGGCACAGGGCCAAGGGGGCCAGAAGGCTGGTGTGGGCACCGACCAATCGCGCCGCAATGAGCGCGATGATTCACAGAAGAACGGCCACCTCGCGGAGCTCAAGGGTCAGCACGGAGAAGGTCCCTCGCTCAGCTCTGTGGAAGACGCCGACAGTGGCACCGGTGTGTCCGGTCGTCGCGGTGAGGCCAAGCAGCGGGAGTTCGCCCGCCAGACGGAATCCTTCGTCCAGCGGGATGACGTTCCCGAGTCGCTCAAACTCGGTGTCCGCAATTACTTCGAAAATCTCCAGTCCTCCCAACCTGCTGCCAAGGAGGACAAATAACCCGGCATCGACGCATCCGAACTCTGTTAGGTATCAACAATTTTCAACCCATGACCGCCACCGCTGAACCTGAAGTCGCTCATTTCAAGGAAACCTTCGACCGCATCCGCGGTGCCGTCTCCACCTTCATCGTGGGACAGCAGGAGATTATCGAGGACGTGCTGATCGCCATTTGCTGCGGCGGCCACGTCCTGCTCGAAGGCGTGCCCGGCCTGGGCAAGACCTCGCTGGTGAACACCATCGCGCAGGCGATCGATGTGCAGTTCAAGCGCATCCAGTTCACGCCGGACCTGCTGCCGAGCGATGTGGTGGGCACACAGGTGTTGATCGATCGCGAGGGACGCCGGGAGCTGGAATTCCAGCGCGGTCCGGTATTCTGCAACCTGCTGCTGGCGGACGAAATCAACCGCGCCACGCCGAAGACCCAGTCCGCCCTGCTGGAGACGATGCAGGAGAAGCGTGTGACGGTGGCGAATCACACCCACAGCCTGGCGCTGCCGTTCTTCGTCATGGCCACACAGAACCCGATCGAGAACGATGGCACCTATCCGCTGCCGGAAGCACAGCTCGATCGCTTCTTCTTCAAGTTAGAGGTGGGCCTGCCTTCGCACGACGAGTTCAAACAGATTCTCGACCGCACCGGTGGCAACGCGAAGCCGCATGTGCCGGCGGTAGCCCATGGTGCTGACATCCTGCGCATGGGTGAGACGCTCCGTGAGGTGCCGGTAGCTCCCGAGGTGCAGGACTACCTCGTGCGTGTGGTGCGCGGTACGCATCCGAATGAAAATGCACCGAAATCGGTGAAGCAATTCGTCCGCCATGGAGCTTCGCCACGTGCCGGGCAGGCGATGCTCGCAGCGGCTCGTGCCCGTGCTCTGCTGGACGGTCGCTACCACGTTGCCCGCGAAGACATCGACTCCGTCGCTCTGCCTGCCCTGCGGCATCGCTTGATCCTTTCTTTCGAAGGGGAAGCCGAGGGCGTGAAGCCGGATCTCCTTGTGAAGGATGCTATCGCTGCTGCGAAGAGCTGACGGGGAACGTGCCGTCCACGGTTTCCCTCCTTCTGGATTCTCAATTCTGGTCTTTGGATTCCCATACCCGTGTCTTCCTCCCTCACCGATCCCGCGTTCATCCGCCAGCTTGATGCGTTGAACCTGCTCGCCCGCCGCGTGCTGCGCGGTTCGTTGCAGGCCGACCGCCGCACCCAGCGGCGTGGCACTGGCATCACCTTCGCCGATTACGCGCCGTATAATTTCGGCGACGATTATCGGGCGATCGATTGGAAGATCTACGCTCGCACCGAGGAACTGCTGATCAAGTTGTTCGAGATCGAGGAAGATACCACGGTCTACATTCTCTTTGATTGCAGCCGCTCGATGGCGACGAAGTTCGACTATGCGCGGAAGCTGGCTGCGGCCATCGGCTACATCGCGCTGAACGGCATGGACCGGGTGATGGTCTATGGCATGGCGGACAAGCTGAGCACGATTGTGGAATCCGCCCGCAGTCGCAGTCAGGTGTTCCCATTCTTGCGCGATCTGGAGGGTGCACAGACCTTCGGTGTGGACACGGATTTCAGCAGTTGCGCCCGCACCTTCCAGGCCCGGAAAGGCAAGAAAGGTGTGGTGCTGGTGGTGTCCGATTTTTTCTTTCCGAAGGGATTCGAGGAGGGACTGCGTTTCCTCCAATGGTCCGGTCACGATGTCTTTGCGCTACAGGTTCATGATCCTGCGGATCTTGAATGCCCGTGGCTCGGTGATCTGGAGATCGAGTGCGTGGAGACCTCCGCGACCCAGCGGGTGACCATCAGCGAGAAGGAGGCGAAGCAATATCGGGAAGCGATTGCCGCGTGGAATGACAGTCTGAAGAACGAGTGCGCCCGTCGTGGTGTGGGGCTCGCCAGCACCACTTCGGATGTGCCGTTTGACGTGGTGATCCAGTCGATGCTGCGGAAGGGAGGGCTGGTCGCATGACGTTCGGCTTTCCAATGTTTTTCTGGGGACTGGTGGCTCTGGTGCCGTTGGCCGCCGTGTATTTCATCCGCACGCGGCCACGCCGCCAGCCGGTGAATGCCTTCTTCCTGTGGCAGCAGGTGTTCCAACAGCATGCGGCGAGCTCGTTGTTCCAAAAATTGAGGAACCTGCTTTCGCTGCTTCTGCTTGCTCTGGCATTCGGGGCGGCGGTGGTGGCGCTGGCCCGGCCTCGTTTCGATGATGGCAGTGCGCCGGATCTGTTGATCGTGGTCGATCGCTCGGCGTCGATGCAATCGATGGACGATGGCAAGTCGCGGCTGGATCAGGCGAAGGATCTCGCGCGGTCGTGGATCACGGCCCTTGGCGGATCGCAGCGGGCGGCGATCGCGGATGTGGCAGGCGGGCTCGTCTATCGCGCCCACCTCACCAACCACGCGCGGCTCTTGAATGATGCGATTGATGGCATGACGGCCTCCGATCAGGCGCTTGATCCGCATGCGCTGGATGAACTCACGCTGCTGTCCTCGGCGGCAGGAGGCAGCAAGACCCGCATTCTCTTTCTCACCGACCGTCATTCGGCTCCGATGAAACTGCCTGAGGGGGTGGAACTGGTGCAGATCGGTGGCAAGGGCGGGAATGCAGGGATTACCGGTGCGGATCTGCGCTGGGATTCCCCGGGGCGCGCGTCATTATTTGTTTCGCTGGTGTCGGACTTTCCGGAAGACCGGGATGTGGAAGTGGAACTCGTATCCGCCGGGGACGGTGTGCTTGCGCGTTTGTTCACCGTCCATCTGCCCGCTCACGGAACGGCGGCTGAATCGATCGCGGTGGAACCGATCGAGCCGGGCAACTGGCTGGTGCGACTGCGGGGCAAGGATGCTCTGGAGGTGGATAACGTCGCTCCAGTGGGTCTCAATGCGCCGCAGCCGATCCCGGTGCAGGTCTCCGCGAAGAACCCGTATTTCTTCCAGCAGTGTATCGCGGCATTCTCACGGGCGGATGCGTTGTTCGAGCCGATCGATGGTTTCGCGCGTCTGGCGCTGGCGGTAGGGACGCCTCCGGATGCGGAGTGTTCCATCGTTTTCGCTCCTGCAGGGGAGTCTCCTTTCTGGAAGAGTGTAGGTGACGAGCTGCCGCCGGGGCCTCCCGAGGTGGTATCGAAGGATCACCCGTTGATTGCGCGTCTTGATCCGGGTTTGTTGGGCTTCGATGGTGCACGCAAACTCACCGTGCCGGAAGGTGCGGTGGTGGCGCTGGCCCATGCGGACGGCACGCCGCTGATCTATACCTGTTCCGTGGGCGGGAAGAGCGCGGTGGTGATGAACTTCGATCCTTCCCGTGAGGATTTCTATCTCTCCCCATGGTTTCCGGTGTTGGTGCATGACGCGGCGGTCTTACTCACCGGCCGTGAGAACCAGTTTCCGTCCGCAGTTGCTACAGGCAGCAAGGTGGAGGTGCCGGGCACCGAGGACGTGAAGAAGGCCGTGCTGGAGATCGACCGCAAGACCGTTCCGGTGGCGACTGCCATGCCCGCACCGATCGAACGGGTGGGCAATTACTCCTTCTCTCGGAACTCGACCGACTGGCATCTGGGCGGCGCGGTGTTCTCCGCCGGGGAATCCGGTCCCGCACCTGCGGGCGATCCTCCACCCCAGGTCAAGCTGGCCACGGGTTGGCCGCTGGCCGGTTGGTTCCTGCTGGGGGCGATCGGCGTCGTGCTCGGTGAGGAGTTCCTCTACCACCGCCGCAAGGTCGGCTGATCCTTTTCCCTGTTCCGCTTCCCCTTTCCATGCAGTTTTCCTCCTTCCTGCCCCTTTGGTTGCTGCTCGGCTGTGCTGCCGCGAGCGTGTTCGCGTGGCGTCGCTCGCTGGTGGATCGGCCGCCTTTGCGCAAGTGGCTGGCCCACGGCCTGCGCCTGCTCGGAGTCGTGTGCCTGGTGCTGGCCCTGTGCCGTCCTTATTGGTTGTCCCGCAGTGACAATCTCCACGTGGTCTATCTGGTGGATGTTTCTGAATCGGTGGACCCCGGCGCGATCCGCACGGCCGCTTCCGAGATCGAGCAAGCTGCCTCTTCGCTGCGAGGATCGGACCGGGCTTCGGTGCTGTCATTCGGGACCAAGCTCGCGCCTTCCGATCCGGCGGCATTGAGGAAAGTGGCCGATGAGGCGGACAAGGGGACGGCGGATGCGACCTTGCGCGATTCCACACGGATGGCGGAGGCGTTGCTGGGTTCGCGGTTGGTATTTGATGCTGGCATGGCACGGCGGTTGGTCGTGTTTTCCGACGGCTCTCCGACCACTCCAGGCGTGGCGGAAGCGATCAAGACACTGGCTCAGGAAGGCGTGGACGTGCGTTTCCGGCAGGTGGATGGATTGAAGCGACCCGAGGCAGCGATTGTGGCCCTGGAGCCAATGTCCAAGGTGGCCTACCGTGGGGAAATCGTGCGCATGCGTCTGAGAATGCGCGCGAACGAGACGATGACCGCTACGGTCCGCATTCTTCACGGTGGCGTAGCTGTGGCTTCGACGCCGGTGAAGCTGGAAGGCGGGAAGGAAACCGCGGTGACGCTGGATGTGGCGATGACGGCCACCGGTGAGAGCCGTTGGGAGGCCGAGCTACAACCGGAGAAGGATTGGTTCCCGGTGAACAACAAGGTCGCCACCACCATCACGGTGAAAGGTGAGCCACGGTTGCTGGTACTGCATCGGGATGAGAAGCAGATGCGGCCATTGGCTCGTGCATTGAAGAAGCAGGGCATCGAACTGGAGCTGCGTGGCGAACGCGGGTTGCCGGATACGATGGCGGAGATGCTGGCCTTTGATGCGGTGGTGTTGGCCGACGTGCCGGCCACCGCGATGAACATGCGGCAGATGGAGTTGCTGAAGCGTTATGTTTCCGACTTCGGCGGCGGGCTGGCCATGTTGGGCTCTGAGGATTCATTCGGTCTCGGCGGATACTACCGCACTCCGGTGGAGGAGGCGCTGCCGCTGACCTCGCGCTATGAGAAGGAGAAGCAAAAGCCGAGCCTGGCGATGGCGCTGGTGATCGACAAGAGCGGCTCGATGAGCGGCGAGCGGATCGCATTGGCCCGTGCTTCCGCAAAAGCTGCTGCAGAGCTGCTCGGCGCACAGGACCAGATCGCGGTGATCGGTTTCGACAGCGAGCCACAGGTGATTCTGAACATGACCAGTGCGGCCGACCGGGCCACGGTGCTCAATGCCATCGACTCGCTGGAAGCCGGTGGAGGAACCGATGCCTATCCTGCAATGGTGAAGGGCAAGGAGCTGCTTCAGAACTCCGTGGCCAAGGTGAAGCACATGATCGTGCTCTCCGATGGTGAGACGCCAGATTACGATTTCCCCGGGCTGGTGCGTGAGATGCGGGCACAGGGCATGACGGTTTCTTCGGTTTGCCTCGGCGATGGTGCCGCCACTGACCTGATGAAGATGATCGCGCAGGAAGGGGGAGGGCGTTACTACGAGACCAATGAGGCCGCGAACCTGCCGCAGATCTTCACCAAGGAGACGATGCAGGCATCACGCTCGGCGATCAAAGAGGATCTCTATGGCACGGTGGTCACCGGCGATCATCCGATTCTCTCCGGCTATGAGAAGACCCAGCTCCCCTATGTGCTGGGCTATGTGATGACCCAGCCGAAGCCTTCCGCGAATCTGCTGTTAGCCGCTGAGACCGGCGACCCTTTGCTGGCTGTCTGCCGATATGGTCTCGGCACCGGCTTGTGCTGGACCTCCGATCTCACCGAGAAGTGGGGCGGCGAGTGGCTGGGTTGGGGGAATGGCGGCGCGTTCTGGGCGCAGGTGTTCCGTGGTATCGTCCGCAAGGAGCAGTCCGCTGGACTTGCCGCGTCGGGCACGGTGGATCGCGAGCGTTGGCTGGTGAATATCACCCGCCGGGATGAGCAGGATCGCCCGGTGGATCGCGTGAAGTGGGATGCCAAGGCGATCGATGCGAACGGCGCGGATGTTCCCGTTTCAGTTCGCCAGACCGGCGTTGGCCGATACGAAGCGGAAGTGGATCTGGCGGGGCGCGATCGGGTGAACCTGAGCCTGCGAGATCCGGATCACTCGCTGATGAAGACGCTCGGTTGGCAGCGCGATTACCCGGCGGAATACCGTCTCGATAGAGAGCCCGATGCAGCCCTCGCCGCGCTGCCGCGATTCGATCCTGCGGCGGTGCGCGCGGACATGCCGCACACCGCCGTGTATCAGGACATCGCCCACTGGTTCGTCTATGCCGGCTTCGCCTGTCTCATCGGTGGAGTGGCGATGAGACGGATTTGAGAACGCGGAACGATCATTTCACCAACACCACGCCGACCTCTGCCAGGGTGACGTTGTTCTTCTCCAGCACATGCAGGGCGGTGAAGCGCAGATAGCGAGCACTGGTGCCAGCGGGAAGGTCGACGCGCTGCTCGATGGGGTTCGCCCGGATGTTGGAGAACTCGCCTTCCTGTGGCTTGCTCCACGTCTGACCATCGTCGCTCCACTCCAGTCGGTAGCGATCCACGACGGCGTGCGGTGTGCCGTCCTGACGGGGGAGGAAGGTGGCGGCGGCAAGCTTCTCGGTCTTGCCGAAATCGATCGTGAGCGACTGTGGCGGTGCTTGTTCGCCTTTCTCCGCATCGTGCGTGCACCAGAAGGTGGAAGGATTGCCGTCGATGGCGGCTGCTGCCGGATGATCTTTTGTCTCGAAGCTAGAAGTGATTTTCCAGCTCTTCTTCATCGCTGCGGCAGGGTCGGATTTGGCGAGATTGTCAGGCACGTTGTCCGGCATCTTCCATAGGGAAATCTCAGCAAGGCAGGGGCTGGCGGCACTCTCGAGGATGCGCACGCGCACACCGTCCGCAGTCACCAGCTTGCCAGGCAGCAATATCTGATGACCGATGCTGGAACCATTGCCGATCCATTCGCTCCACGCGCCGTTCTGGTGGACATCCACCGCGAATTTCCTCACGCGCTGGCCGAGCTGGATCGGTTCGCGCAGGCGGATCACATCGAAGGAGCGTGCCTCAGGCAGTGTGAGTTCAAGCGTGGCGGTCTTCGCAGTGTCAGGAGCGGCCCAGTAGGTCGCCTTGTCGGTATCGAGCACTTTCTCAGCTTCGAACCCTTTGCCGCGGTTTTGATCGGCGGTGATTTTCGCTCCTTGGGCGAAGTTTTTCGAAAACAACTGATCGAGGGCCTGCTTGTAACCTTCCAGCGACGCGATGTCGGCGTCGTTCAAACGACCACGGCGATCGGGTGGGATGTTGAGCAGGAAGTTCGCGCCATGTCCCACCGAGTTGAAGTAGAGATTGAGCAGGTTCTTCGGGCTGCGGACCTTGGCGTTCTCCGCTTCATGCCAGAACCAGCCGGGTCGGATGGAAACGTCCACCTCGCCGGGAATCCACGCGCTGCCGTCCGGCGTGCCGGTGCCCAGATCCTTCATCGGCATGCCCGGGCCCGGGTTTGCGCCATTGCTGGTGGTCGGCGTGTAGGTGGCCCAGCAAGGATAGCCGGCAATGCCGCGCTCGTTGCCAATCCAGCGAGTGCCCGGGCCCACATCCGAGAACATGGATGCTTTCGGCTGGAGCTTGCGGACCAGCGCCCACGTGGTCGGCCAATCGTAGTAGGTCGTGCGGTCGATACTGCGTTTCTCGCGCTTGCCACCGTAGAATCCATCCCCACCGTTCGCTCCATCGAACCATACTGCGAAGATCTCGCCGTAATTGGTGAGCAGTTCGGTGAGCTGGGCACGATAGAGCTTGATGTAATCGGGAGTGCCGTAGGCGGCATTGTTGCGATCCCAGGGTGAGAGATAGACGCCGAATTTGATGCCCGCGCGTTTTGCGGCAGCGGAGAATTCCTTCACCATGTCACCCTTGCCATCTTTCCAAGGACTTTGAGCGATGCTGTGGTCAGTGGTTTTCGTCGGCCACATGCAGAAGCCGTCGTGGTGTTTGCAGGTGAGAATCACGCCCTTGAAGCCCGCCTTGGCGATCGAACCGACGATTTGATCGACGTCGAAGTCGGTGGGGTTGAAGATCGAAGGATTTTCGTCGCCGTAACCCCATTCCTTACCGGTGAAGGTGTTCGTGGTGAAGTGGACGAAAGCGTAGGTCTCCATGTCTTGGATCGCCACTTGACCGGCATCCGGAAGAGCTCCGTAGGGAGCAGGTGGCGGCACGGCCTGGGCGAGACCGAGAGAAAGAAGGGCTGGGATCAAAATGCGGGCATTCATGTACAAACGAAGGGAATCGCAGAAATTTGATGGCGATTTACCCATTGGGGCGAGGAAAACTTTCAGGGTGCTCCTTCTGTGTTAGGCTTTTTGCGATGGCATCCGATTCCGTATTTCCAGAAGGCTTTGTTTGGGGAGCTGCGACCGCCGCCCCGCAGATCGAAGGCGCAGCCTCCACAGATGGAAAAGGCGACTCGGTATGGGATGTCTTCTGCCGTGAGCCGGGCCGGGTGTATGGAGGGCATACGCCGGAGATGGCTTGCAATTTCTACCACCGTTGGCCGGACGATGTGGCGATGATGAAGGCGGCGGGCCTGCCTGCGTTCCGGCTTTCGATTGCCTGGCCGCGTGTCCTGCCTGGGGGTACGGGGAGGATCAACGAGGAGGGATTGGCATTCTATGACCGGCTGATCGACGGGCTATTGGAGGCAGGCATCCGTCCTTACGTCACCTTGTTTCACTGGGATCTGCCGGAAGCGTTGCAGGAGCGTGATGGCTGGGCGAACCGCGACATCGCCGGGTGGTTTGCGGACTATGCGGACATCGTGACGACCAAGCTTGGCGACCGGGTGGCGGATTGGATCACCTTCAACGAGCCGCAGATCTTCCTCGGCTTCGGTCATCGTTCGGGCATCCATGCACCGGGCTTGAAGCTTTCCGAGGCAGATGTGCTGCGATGTGCACATCATGTGAATCTCGCCCACGGACGTGCGGTGGCGGTGATTCGTGAGAACGTGCTGGACGCGAAGATCGGCATGGCACAGGTGGCGAATGTCGGCATCCCTGCGGATCCCGGCGATCCGGCGTCGGTGGAGGCCGCGAGGCGGATCACACTGGAACCGGAGTGGACGGGAGATGCGTCGATGTTCCTCGGTTCCTGCTGGTGGTCACAGCCGATGTATCGCGGCAGCTATCCGGCATCCTTGGCGGAACGCCATCCGAGGTTTCTTGAAACGGTGGTGAAGGATGGAGATCTGGCGGAAATTTCCAGGCCGGTCGATTTTCACGGGTTCAACTACTATTTCGGACGTAGAATCTCGGCGGATGGATCGGTGGTGAAAGCTCCGCCCGGTGAGCCACGCACCGCCTTCGGGTGGCCGCTGCATGCGGAGGGGCTGTATTGGGCCGCGAGGTTCTACCACGAGGCGTGGAGGCTGCCGTTGTATGTCTTCGAGAATGGCCTGTCTTCCATGGATTGGGTGGACGTGAATGGGTGCGTGCCGGACACGATGAGGATCGATTTTCTCACGCGTTATCTGCGCGAACTGCGTCGTGCGATCGCGGATGGGGCGGACGTGCGAGGATGGTTCCACTGGTCGTGGATGGACAACTTCGAATGGGCGGATGGTTATAAGGAACGCTTCGGGCTGGTTCACGTGGATTACGAGACGCAGAAGCGCACGCCGAAAGACTCGCTGGCATGGCTCAGCGAGGTGATTCGGAGGAATGGTGTTTGAGATCGAAGAAACGGGACAGGAATGTCCCTTCTCCCTAGTGTCTCAAGGTGTCTTGATCTCGAGCAAGTTCTTGTCGTCCTTGAGGAGCGATGAGAACAGGGCGGCGTCCACCGAGAAACCTCCGCGCCGATAGGGATGCTGGGTTTCGGTGGTTTCCACGTCCTTGCCATTCAAGCGGACGGCGGGTGAGCCGCGGTGGAAGACGACCTTCAAGGGCTTGCCTTCCCAAGTGAGCGTGGCTTCCAAGCCGTTGGCCGCTTCCGGGAGGATCGGATCGAGGCACACGCGGTCGTAATGGCGGCGGAGGCCGAGGACCCGGGTGCGGACGAGGTGACAGAACAGGCCCGGGCCGCTGGAATAGAGACGCCAGCCACCAGCCACCGGGATTTTTCCGGCAACAATGTCTTCGTAACGATCCGCCGCTTCATAGCGGTTGTGCACTGCCGCGTCCGAGCTGCTAAAATAGAGGTTCGCCTGGCGAGGGAGAGCATGCGGCACCGAGCGGTTTATGCCCACGGGATTCACCTGTTGGAGGCCATACCACAGCGCATCGCGTTCGCCGAGGATCGACAGCATCTCCAGATAGCGCAGGTGGGCGTGCGAATAGAACACGCCGATCTCACGGGCGAAGGCGGCGGAGCTTTCCGCACGCTCGAAGATCTTGCGCGGTCCGCCGCGATAGGTTGCGGGACGGTCCATCAGGCGTGCGCCATCGGCAGCGAGCAGTTTCTCGCGGATGATTGCGAGGTGATGCTCCGCCTGTTCCTTCGAGAACAGCCCGGAGATGATCGCCCGCTTCATGGGCAGCAGACGATAGTGGATGCCAGTTTCCGTGTCCTGCGGATGCAATAGCGGATGCCCCGACTTGCCGTCCTCATCGAACACGAAGAAACCGCTCGCGATGCCATCGACAACCAGCCAGCGGTGGAAGTCCGCATGCACTGTGTCCGCGAACCCTACGAGACCGGCGATGGTCTTGCCGCTGCGTTGTTCCAACTCCTCCAAGCGGCGCAGCACTTGATAGGACAGTGCGACGGTCCAGGTGCTGACCATGTGCTCCCGCAGTTCCGGGCGGGCCGGTTGCAGGGAGTCGTCCCAATCCCCCTCGCCATAGCGCAGCAGGGCGGTGCCCGGGAAACATTGTTGGCGCATCCATGCCACCGCCGCTTCCGCGTGGGCTAGGATGGTTGTCGGCTGGCCGACGGGGCGAGCGGTGTTGGCATCCGTCCAATCCACCTGTTCATCGAGAAGGGCGAAATCGGAGGTGTTTTCGATGTAGTCGCACAGGGCCTTGAGCGGCCATAGCGGGATATCGCCGTGCATGTGGCGCTGCTGGATCCAGCCGAAGGGATCCAGCATGAACCACTGTGGCCAATCCCCGCTGCCGAGATACTGATGGCTGAAGACGGAAACGAGAGTGTCTCGCACCGCATCGTTGCGATCGATCGCAAGGAGTAGCTCCACCGAGCCCTGTGTGACATCGCGGCAGCCCCATGCACCACCGTTCCACTGCTCCAGGCCGTGCGGATCGCTGTAGTGGATGATGCCGTTGTGAATGAACCACGGCAGGATGGAGTCGAGCGCTTCCACTTCAGGAAGATCGACACCAGATACCCGCAGTGCGCGCGTGGCCGCCTGCCATACGGGTTGGGTCTTCGGCCGCTGGATATGGGCGTGGGTAAAACCTGCGAGCCGCAATCCGAACTCCTTCACCGGTTCCGTTTCATAGACGAGATGCAGTGTTGCCGTGTTCTCGAAGCCAAGCAGCTCGGAGCCCCCGGCTTTTCGGAACGCTGTGGGATCAAGTGCCTCGATCGTGAACTTCGCGTCCGGGAAATGCTTCCGCGCCAGTGAGTCCAGCCCGGCTTGCACGATCGCGGTGAGACCTTCGATCGATACCGAGGCATCTTCTTCACCCTCGCGTTCGCCGCCGGTCAGTCCGTGACTGATGATGAACTCCGCAGGCTCGCCCGACTCAACGACCAACGAGGTGGTCACCTCCGCCGCGCCGGTGGAAATTTCCGCCGTCACGCGGATGCGACGGCCTGCGAGCTGATAGATCCACTCGCACGAGGTCAGCGACATGACGAAGGCAGAGGGAATGCCAAGCCACGCAATGCCGTCCGCATCACGGAGGCCGACGCGTTGGCCGGAGAACCGCAGTAGCCCGAAGCGTTCGCGCACCGGACTGAGCAAGCGATGGAAGCTCGGGTGGCCTACCGCGAGCAGGCTTTGGAATACACCCGCCATGTGGCAGGTGGTATCGAGCTGGTCGTTCACGGCGTCGACTGCGGAGCCACTGCGCAGGATCAGCGCGTGCGGACGCGCGGCGGTGTCTTCTTTCGCACGCGTCACCACGTGGTTGCGTTCGTTGCCGATGAAGAAGGATCCGATGCGGCCATCCGCCAGTGTCTCCACCGCACTCCATTCCGCGCCAAACCATGCTTCAAGATCGGCTTGGGATGGGTCGTTGCCATGGAGCACCCGTGTTTCCGACCGAGCAGTTTCCAACTGGGGTGGCACCGGGAATTCCATCACCGGCAGGTCCTCGATCGCCTGATGCAGGACGGCCACATCCTCCGGCCCACTGGCCGTGGGATGATCGGCGTGATATTGCGCGATAAACCGGCGTGTCAGCACACCGCCGGGTGGCACCACAGCGGGCTTCGAATAGAGCACGGGATAGGAGGTTTCATCCTGCCGCACTCGGCCGGGCGCTGGTGCATCGAGAAGGCCTCTCGGCATCCGGCCACGTGTGCCTTGAGGTCCGAAGAAATCGACGGCATCGGTGCTGAAGCCCGCGGTACCCTCGATCCAGGCCTGGATGAGCCACGGATACTTGCCATCCACCGCCAGATTCTGGCGCGAGGCGATCACGTGACCCAATGCTGGATCGATGATCTCGTGGTGGTCCACATACTGGCTGGTGTAGGATTCATTCAGCCGTGCTGCAAACTGGGTGGTGAGGCCGAGGTCCAGTCCGTGCATCGCCTGAACGATCACCGGCTGTGGCAGGTGGTTGGTGGCGGTGACTTCGATCACCCAGCCGTCCTTGATCGGTTGGAGAACAGCGGTGGCCTCGATGCCCTCCACCTCGGTTTCCCAACAGGCGGAGTGTTCGTCCGCAGAGAACAGCCCCCCACCGGGACCGGCGAGAGTGACGGAGCGGCGTCCATGCGCGTCCGCCACCACCAGTGCGATGCGGTGCAGCGAGCCGCCCACCGGGCAACCGAGCAGAAGATTCAGCAGAACATTGTCCGCCCGCAGCGCGTGCAGCGTACCGTCCGGAAGGAACTCGAAGACCGGTGAGGTGCCGGTGCGGACCAGCGGGAGATTCGTGTAACGGAGAAGCGGACGCGGCTCGGACATTTGCCATGATTGCATCATCCCGCAGGGCTGTCGTCAGCTACTTCTTGAGGGTGTTTTCAGTCTTTGGCGTCGCCAGATTCTCCGGGAGGCGTCATGTTTGATCCCATGCTGTCATTCGTCACCCGCATTTCGTTAGGATTGATGACTGTGGGAATCGTCTCCTGTGCGCCCAAAGAGGTGCAGTCTCAGGTTCAGAATCACAGCCCGGGCCCATCGATGCAGGATCACCCCCACGTAACCGTGATGCCTGTCTCGCCAGAACGGAACCGTCGGATCGCGCGGGAAATTCAGAGCCTGATACGCCGGAAGGTGGTGAAGCCGGATGATGTGATTCGGCCGAATTTGCTGTCAGGGAGTTGGCCAGGGTTGGCCGAAATCTCTGACGACAAGGGCGAGCTGGTTGTCATCAATGCTGGCAAGAGGCGTTATATTCTGAAGATCGAGCCCTTCGGTCCACCGTATGGCGGAGAACGACTGGCATTGATGAGACGGGACGAGTGGGGATTTCATGACGACCAACTGTTCGATGGTTTTTCCAAGGGGCAGGTGGTGGTGCGACGTGTGGTGATCTGGGACTGGCGCTAGACCTTCGGGCACTTATTTTTTCCACACCGGCGAGCCGTAGGCTAACAGCCGCTTCGGAGCATCCGCTCTCGGAACCTTGAAGTCGACGATGTCGAAGCCGTCCTTCTTCACGCCGCGGTAGGATCTCCCATCGCTGGAACCGATCATCACTTTCCGGCCATCCTTGGCCTCCTTGCCCAGGTAGATCTGCACGTGGGTAATACGGGGCGTGCCGTCAGGATCCAAGGTGCCCCAGAACAACAGGTCACCGGGCAGCAGAGCCGCGAAGGCCGGATCATCCTCGTCACTCACAGACGCATCGAGGGGCGTCAGGGTGCTCTCCTTCTTCACCCAGTCATACTGGGCTTGTGCCGAACGAGGGGGATCAACCCCGACTTTCTCCAAGAGATAAAAGACCGCCCCGGAGCAGTCCATGCCACCATCCTCCGGAGAGGATCCGGCGTAGCGGTAGGGGATTCCCGGATGGGCCTCCAGTTCCTTCAACGAACGCTCGATGAATTCACGGCGCGGAGCGCGCAGACGCTCAATCCCATCCAGCACCGGCTGGGCCGCGCCGGTGACGGCGGACAGGACAAGGATGATGGGTATTCTCCATGTCATTCTTCACCCTAACACCGTTCCGGAGTTTTTTCCACGCCGGAACCGATCGTTCACCACGTGACTTCCGCAGTGTATACGAGCCGTGGATCTCCCCGTGATTCCAAGGTCTTCACCATCGTGGCGAGGTTGCGGATTGCCTTGCCGTTGAAGACCTCCTTGTCATTCAGAATCATTTTCACGGGTTGATTGAGATTCACGAGCGTGTCATCGAGGAACACTCTGATTTTCAATCCTGTATCGGCTCGAAGCGTGATCGTGTTGCCCTCGATGGAGGCATCGAGTTTGGCGGGCAGGGTGGAGGGCGCTTCATCAAGAGCCAACCAGTTGTTCCGCAGAGCCAGGCTGTTGTGGAGTTTTTGCACGGTCCAGGTGATCGCCTTCGGGCGCGGATCACGGGTGTGGCGGACCATCCACTCCGGGCCTGGCTTATAGTCGATCCCATGGCCGCGGTTCGCCTGTGCATCCAACTCGTGAATGTAATGAGCGGTGTCGGCTCCTTGCAGTTTTCCAAGTTGCTCGAAGTAACGTCGTGCCAAGCCAATGCGGTCGAACATGGTATCGTTCTCACCAATGCCGCAGCGGAAGGGGAGATTGCGGAGGTTCTCGGGTGGTGCGTTTTCCATCGGTTCCGCAGCCGCCATCGCGCAGGCAGCCGCGAAACGGTCCGGACGATTCGCAGGCAGACGATAGGCCGTGTAGCCTCCTTCCGAAATACCGGTCACATACACCCGGTCCGGGTCCACCTCGCGGAAGAGAATCGCGCGGCGGATCACTTGATCGTAGATCTTCTGACAGTAGTCGTAGTACCAGCGGCCATCGTTGTCATCCGCCATCCGTGGGATGAAGTACATCGCATCGCCTGGATAGATCCTTTCGAAGAGCGCCATCTGCGCCTGCCACTCCTTGGTGTTCACCGGCCAATCGTGCGGCCCCGATAGCTTCTGATTCGTGCCACCGCCGCCGTGCAGCGCGAGGATCAGTGGCCATCCCTTCTCAGGCTTTTTGCCCTTCGCCACCAAGAAGTAGGGCATCGTCTTGCCATCCGCATCCAGCTCGGACGGCTTGAACTTCGGACGCTGGTCCTCCGGCATCGCCTTCAGCTCTTCCAGCGTTACCGGCTGTGGAGCGATCTTCTGATCCTCACCCCGGGCTTCCGCCCCCTTTCGATACGCTTTCCAAATCAGATCGATCGCGGTCTTCGCCTCAGCGGACGAACCGAAGGTGGTTTTCGTCCACTCCGGGGAAAGGGTTCCTGGAGCTTCCTCGGCAAAGCGGGTTTCCACACCGGCGGGGAGCGTTATTTCCCCATGGGCAAGACCGGCCAACATCATACCTCCGACAAATCGCAGCATGAGACAGACTCCGAAGCCCCCGGGCCGCTGGCAAGGCACGAAAAAGCGGCGGGCACCACTGGGACGCCCGCCGCTTGGATTGGTTTCCGGGAAATACTCAGGCTCCACCGCCGGCGATGTGGGCGAACTTGTCGTCCACGAAGCGCAGGACCATTTCCTCCACCTTTTCGTCGGCGAGGCGCTCGATCACCTCCACGGAGAAACCGCGGGCGATGAGTTGGCGGGCACGGACCGGGTCGATGCCACGGGCACGCAGGTAGAAGATTTCCTCGTCGCTGATCTGGCAGGAGGTGCTGCCGTGGGAGCACTTCACGTCGTCCGCGTTGATTTCCAGACCGGGCATGGAGTTGGCCTCCGCGTCATCGCTCATGAAGAGGTTGCGGCAGGTCTGGTAGGCATCGGTGCGGTGCGCGCCCTCGTCCACGAAGATCAGGCCGGAGAAAATGGTACGTGCCTTGTCGTAGAGAGAGTTTTTGTAGAGCAGGTCGCTGTAGGCTCCCGGCGAAACGTGATGCTGGAAGGTGCGCTGGTCGTATTCCTGGTCGCGGGCCGGGATGCTCACGGAGAGCATGTCCGAGCGCGAGCCTTCGCCTTCGAGGCGGCTGAGGGATTCATTGCGCGCCCAGGTGGCACCGGTGTTGAGGATGAAGCCGATGGCGGAGGCATCCTTGGCCACGCCGGTTTCATTCACCTGGATGACCTTGGTGTTTTCGTTGAAGGCCTGGATGGCCACGTAATCGAGTTTCGAACCCGGACCGGCGCTGAGATCGTTCACCGCGATCGCGAGACCGGCGGATGATTCATCGGCGGACTGGAAGTAATCGACCACACGCACCTTGGCGTTCGCACCGGTGACGATGAGCGTGTGCGGGAAGATCGCGGTGTTCTCCCCAGCGAGCCAGTGGAAGACCTCGATGGTGCCTTCGACTTCAACATTGGCCGGGACGTGGACGAACAGGCCATTGCGCAGATTGGCCTCGTGCAGGGCGGTCCACTTCGCGGAGCCCAGGCGGGTCTCCTGCTTCATGAAGTGCTTCTCCACCAGCTCGGAGTGGGAAACGAGGGCCTCGGCCAGCGGCAGGCAGATCACACCCGCGGGAAGATTCGACTCGGAGTGGAGCAGCTCGTCATTGCCGAACACGAACTTCGCGACCGGAGCCTCCAGACCGTTCGATCGAGCCACCAGCAGGGAAGCATCGGCCCCTCCGTTGGCGGGACGGAAGTCGGCGAAATCGAGTTCCTTCACGGACGAGAAACGCCACGTCTCATCGCCACGCTTCGGTTGCGGGGTTTCGAGGAAGCGCTGCCACGCGGCACGCTGGCGCTCGGAAAACCAAGCGGGAAACGTAGCCGGAGTGACCGGAGCGGAATCGATGAGTGAGGGGGATTGTTCGAGCACGGCGGGCATCGGAAACGGGAAAATGATACGTGGTGGGAGAGAAGAAACGGTTGGGTCAGCCGACCGAGCCTTCCATTTCGAGGTCGATGAGGCGCTTGAGTTCCACCGAGTATTCCATCGGGAACTCGCGGACGAGGTCGTTGATGAAGCCGTTCACGGCGAGGGACATCGCGGCGCCTTCGCTGATGCCGCGCTGCTGCATGTAGAAGAGCATCTCTTCCGACACCTGCGAGACGCTGGCTTCGTGCTGGGTGGCGTGCTGGTTGCCGCGGACGGTGATCGCCGGGTAGGTATCGGTGCGGCTGCGGGTGTTGATCAGCAGGGCGTCGCACTCGGTGTTGTTCTTGCAGCCCTTGAGGTGCTTCGGAATGTGAACCTGGCCACGGTAGGTGGAGCGGCCTTCGCCCACGGAGATGGACTTGGAAACGACGTTCGAGGTCGTCTCATCGGCGGCGTGGATCATCTTCGCGCCGGTGTCCTGATGCTGTCCGGTGTTGGCGAGGGCGATGGAGATCACCTCACCGCGGGCACGGCGGCCCTTCATGATCACACCGGGATACTTCATCGTCAGGCGGCTGCCGATGTTGCAGTCGATCCAGCGGACTTCCGCGTCTTCCATTGCGAGGCCGCGCTTGGTGACGAGGTTGAAAACGTTCGAGGACCAGTTCTGCACGGTCACGTATTGGATCTTCGCGCCCTTCAGCGCGACCAGTTCGACGACGGCCGAGTGCAACGTGGCGGTCTCGAATTTCGGCGCGGTACAGCCTTCCATGTACATCACCTCGGCACCTTCGTCCGCGATGATGAGCGTGCGCTCGAACTGACCGAAGTTCTCGGAGTTGATGCGGAAGTAGGCCTGCAAAGGCTGCTTCAGCTTCACGCCCTTCGGGATGTAGATGAAGGAACCACCGGAGAACACGGCGCTGTTCAGCGCGGAGAACTTGTTATCGGCGGTGGGGATCACCTTGCCGAACCACGGGCGGAAGATCTCCTCGTGGTGCTTCAGGCCTTCCGTCGAGTTCACGAAGATGACGCCCTGCTTGGTGAGCTCCTCCTTCATGTTTGAGTAGGCGGCCTCTGAGTCATACTGGGCCTCCACGCCGGCGAGGAACGCGCGCTCCTGCTCGGGGATGCCGAGACGTTCGAAGGTGCGCAGCACATCCTCCGGCACATCCTCCCACGAGCGCTTCGGCTTCTCGCCGTCGGACAGGTAGTAGCGGATGATGTCGAAGTCGATGTTGTCCAGGTCCTTGGTCGCCCAGTTGGTGGGCATCGGCTTGTCACGGAAGACCTGCAGCGCCTTGAGGCGGAAGTCACGGACCCACTGCGGATCGTCCTTCACATCGCTGATGTATTGGACGGTCTTCTCGGTGAGGCCGCGACCGGCGTCGAACTTGTGGCGTTCAGGGAAGCTGAAATCGCCCTTGGTGCGGTCGATATCGATCGCTTCGCGGGTTTCGGCGTCGATGGTGCTGGAGGCTTCGTAAGACATGGAAATCGGGAAAATGGAAATCAGAGCAGGGGCGTGTCGTCGCCTTCTTCGGAGTCCTCGTCGGTGAACTCCGGTTCGAGATGGGACTCGAGGAACCAGAGGTTCTTGTCGATCGAGTGTGCGGTGGAAATGAGCAGGTCGGCGGTGACTTCATCATCCACCACCTGGGCGTGGTTGATGCCGATGCCGAGAATGGCGGAGACCGCGGCGTAGCGTTCCGCAAGCAGCTCGAGGAGATCGAAGCTGCCGGTGGCTTCCGCTGGCAGGGCTGGCAGCGAGGTCACGCTGCCGATGCCTGGGAGGGTGCCAAGGGCGCGACCGCCGAGGGCGACGGCGCGCTCGGCCAGTTCGTCGGTGGCCTCATCGAGCTGGCCGACGAAACCGTCGAGCATCTCGTGAACCGCGATCATGTTGGAACCCCGGACATTCCAATGAGCCTGCTTCACCTGCAACCGCAGGTCGATCATCACGGCGAGGGTGTCGTTCAGAAGCTGGACGACTTTGGCGCGGCTTTGGGCGTCGAGCGGGTGACGGCTGGAGCGGAGGTTCATGGGGGATGTCAGGGTTGGATGAGGTTTCGGATCGGATCAGGCCGTCGCGAGTTCCTCGTCCTTGAGGAACTCGTAACCGGACTTCTCCAGTTCGAGAGCAAGTTCCGGACCGCCGGAGCGGACGATCTTGCCTGCGGCCATCACGTGGACGTAGTCCGGGCAGATGTAGTCCAGCAGGCGCTGGTAGTGGGTGATCATCAGGATGCCGCGCTCGGGCGAGCGGGTGGCATTCACGCCGCGGGCCACGATCTTCAGCGCATCGATGTCGAGGCCGGAGTCGGTTTCGTCGAGGATGGCGTACTTCGGCTCCAGCATGAGGAGCTGGAGGATCTCGTTGCGCTTTTTCTCACCACCCGAGAAGCCTTCGTTCACGGAGCGGCCGGTGAACTTCCGATCCATCTCGAGGAGGTCCATCTTCGAGTAGAGGTTCTTGTAGTAGGCGACGGCATCGATCTCCTCACCCTGCGGCAGGCGGGCCTGGAGAGCGGCGCGGATGAAGTTGGCGTTCGAGACGCCCGGGACCTCGGACGGATACTGGAAGGCGAGGAAGATTCCGGCGCGGGAGCGCTCGTCGATGCTCATCTCGAAGATGTCTTCTCCGTCGAGGGTGACGCTGCCACCCGTGACGACATAGCCCTCATGGCCGGCGATGACCTTGGAAAGGGTGGATTTTCCCGAGCCGTTCGGCCCCATGATGGCGTGAACTTCCCCGGCGGGGATTTCGAGATTCACACCCTTGAGGATTTCAGTGCCGTCTTCGAGCGTGGCGTGGAGGTCTTTGATGACGAGGGACATGGAGTGGGAGTCGGGAATCAGTGTGAAGAATGGGTGGAGGAGGGGAGCTCGCCGCGGAGGGTGATTTCGACGTCGCTGATCACGGCGCCGGGTGGCAGGTCGAGGAGATCGGCGAGATTGACGCCGGGTTTGAAAGTCACGTCATGGATCGCGCCGGTGGCCTTGTCGTGAAAATGGCCGTGCTCTTCGAGGTTCGGACAGAACCGGGACGGGTTGCGATCGAAGTTCACCTGCCGGACGATGCCGTGCTGGACGAGGACTTCGAGGCAGTTGTAAACCGTTGCCAGTGAGATGTTTGGCAGGGCGTCCTTGACCCGTAGGAAGACGTCGTTCGCGGTCGGGTGGTCGCGGTTTGTCATCAGGACGCGGTACACCTCCCGCCGTTGGCGGGTCATGCGCAGTCCCTCGATTTCGTCGGGGATCGGCATTTCGGAGTTGCTGTCTGACAGATCGTGACCATTCCGGCGCGGGAAACTACGGCTCCGGAATCCAATATCAAGAATTATTCTAGAAGTCGTCCAAGGCTTTTTCCTGCCCGGATTTTGACAAGTGGGGACGGCCGCCGGATTTCAACGGAGGAACAACGCCGCCAAGGCGAAGAGGTAGAGGCAGCCCAGAAGGCTCATGCTCAACCAGTAGCGTGCAGGATTTTCATGACGCTGGAAGGTGCCGTGATTGGTGTGGGTGATCCGGCGCAATCCATCGTGCCAAAGCGCCCAGCCACTTGCGGCGGCAATTCCTCCGGGTATGGCGGCAGTCCATTGACCGGTGGTGCATCCACGCCAGAGAAGCCCCACGACAGGGGGCAGTACCGGCAGTAAAAGCCAGAACCATCCGCGGCGAAGCAATTCTCCGCCGCCTGATTGCAAATCCGGCCGCTCTTCAGGCAGGCTGTAGCGGCCGGGCTTCACTTACCGGGTGCTGGAGGTCGCGCCGGAACTGTCATCCGGGAGGATGTCATTGAGCACGCGCTTGATCCCTTCATCCGCGAACTTGCTGCCGCCGTAGAGTTGCTTGGCTCTCAGATACCAAGCCAAGGCCGAACCGGTCTGCTTCTGATCGCGGCCTTCAAATTGCTTGGCGCGCTCAAGGGCGCTCGTGAACTGCGAAACATCCGGAGCGAGAAGCTCCAGTTCGCGGCCCAGCTTCGGATCATCCGGGAAGGATTCGCGGAGTTCGGCGAGCTGCTCCCAAGCGGCATTTTTCTGGCCCATCTTGCTGAACTCGGCAGCTTTGCCGAGCGCGGTCTCGATCTTGGTCAGGTTGGTGATGATCTGCTTGAAGGCATCTTCACGGCCTGCATCCCCTTGGATCGCCGGTGCCAGTTCATACTGGCGGCGCAGGATCTCGCGGTAGTTCTTCTCGGTCAGCAGGCGGTCGAAGTCATTGCGGGCGGAGACCATCGGGGCGGCGGCACCAATCAACTGGCGGAACTCGGTGAGCTTCGGATTGGTCGGCCAGATTTCCGCGGCGGCTTTGATCTTCTCCGAGGCCTTGTCGTTGTTTTTGGCCAGAAGCTGGGCTTTGGCTTCCTCGATGGCGAGGTCGGAGGCCAGCGTGTAACCGGCGATGGCGCTATCCACCTTCGAGGATGGGAAGTCCTTGGCCGAGGTCTTCAACTGGTCGGCCAATGTCTTGGCCCGGGTGTAGTCGTGGGCTTCCAGAGCGCCGTAGAGTTCGTGGAGATCCCGTACGTATTCAGCCACGCGCTGTTTCTTATCGAGCGACAGGGTGGCGACCGGTCCAAGGTATTCGCCCAGCGCGTAGGCTTCCATCAACCGCTGGGAGGCGGAGTGAAGCTCGTTGCGGGAGAGCATCAGATTGAAGGCCTCGATGTAACGGTCCACCTCATGGATGGCTTCGCTGGAAAGTGAGTCAAGCGAGGCGACCGTCGGGTTCAGCCCCACCGATTGGGAAAAGAGCTTCGCGACATCGGAGTTCTTGTCGATCCGCAGTGTGGAGTCCCCGTCCTTCCAGATCTGGTTGTAGAAGCGGGAGGCCATCAGCACGTGCTCGTAGCGCCGCTGCACGAACCATTGGACCATATTGACCTGATACTGGGCCTTGGTCTGGACGGTCTGGACTTCAGTTCGGACCAAGTTGGCCTTCTTCAGGGCTTCGATCTCGGCGATGCGCTTGAGCTGGTCCTTGGTACTTGATCGAATTGGTTCCGGTGCCCTCGGCGTCCTTTTCGGTCGTGGTGGTGGTTTGGCGGGCTCCCTTGCCGGTGGTCTTGCTTTCCTTGAGCTTGGCTTCCCGGTCCTGGCGGGCATCCCAGTCGGCCTTGTCGATGATGGACTTTTTCTCCTGCTCGATGGAGGCGTTCAGTTTGTTCAGGCCGTTGACGTCCTGCTTGGCGAGCATGGCGACGTAGATCGCCTCGGCCAGCGAACTGCAGATGTTTGCATCACCCGGATAAGCGCCGGCGCGGGGCAGCAGCTTGAACGCATCATAAAGCTGCGGGCCGCCGGTGCGCAGCGGGGGAGATCGTGTCGAGGATCTCCTTGATTGTGGCGCGATACTCGTTGGTGGCGCCCACTTCTTCCGGAGGCTGGCTGAGGTACTTCTCAAAGCGGGCCTTCAGCAGGCGGTTGTCGCCGAGAGGGATCGTGACGCCGCCGATGGTGATCGTCTCGGCGGAGGGGTCGAGCATCGGCAGTTCATTGCCGTAGGGGCTCTTTTTTTCCTCCGGTGGCGGGCGGGTGACGGTCGTGTCCTGGCTGGCAGGCGGGGTGACGGGCGTCGCTGGCGGCGTGTAGACTCCGCCTTGGCCGGCGGCGATGCCTGAAAGGAGGAGAAGCGTGTAGATGGGTTTCATGGCTTGCACGACGATGGGCCTCAGAGGCGGTTGATGCCGGTGGCGACGGGAATGCCACCTTGGCGGAACTTCACTTTGAAAGCATAGCGCTGCTCGCGCTCGATGTTGCGGTTATTGAACTCCGGCGGCACCTCGATACCGATCATCTTGGCATCGTCACCGCTGCCCACCTTCACGCTCAGCACCTGGCCGCGATCCGGGGTCCAGCGGAGCTTTTCATCCACGGTGCCCTCCACCACATACTCGCTGCCACGCAGGCTGTTTCCGTTCTGGAGGAATTCCTCCATGTTCAACTTCGTGACTTCCCCGAAACCGGCGGGTTTTTTGGTCATGAACGCCTTTCCGGCGAAAAACAGGACGGCCACCCCGGCGACGATGCCGAGGATGAGACCGGGGTGAAGACTGGAGCTGGCGCGGCGGGGCATGAGAGAAATGCGGATTCGGTTCGGAAAAGGGGAATCTTACGGGAGCGATAGCACGGGAAGAGCGGCCTTGGAATGGGGAACTTCACGTGGGGGCTCAGTCCCATTGGTGGCGGCGGGCCCCCAGCCATGAGGCGAACAGGGCGACTCCGATGTGGGCGGCCAAGGTGTAAACACAGGCATCGCGGGCCGAGAGGGTGGTATCGATCACCGATTTCACGGCATCATGCACCTGGGTCTGGAGACCCTCCACGCTGCCGGACCATGCCCAGTAGGAGGAAATGAATGGCCGGGTGTAGGTTTCCACGCTTTCCGGCAGGGCCAGCACCGCGCCCGAGAGCGGGAGCTGGAAGCCGACGAGATAAATCGAGAGCAGCGAGGCCTGCTCGGCGGTCCGCATCAGCGAGGAGATCGCCAGGCAGATCGCCGTCACCGCGCCATTCACCAGCAGCAGGAACCCGGCGTGCTGGATGAAGTCCCCGCGGAATTGACCGAAGGAGTTCACAAAGAAGGCCATCCACAGCGATTGCGCGATCACGAGACAGGAGAGGAATGCCAGTTTGCTGGCCAAGTACGCCGACGGGCGCAGTCCCCCGAACTTCTCTTTCTCGTAGATCAACCGTTCTCCAGCGATCTCGCGTGCGGAGTTGTTCGATCCCATCAGAGCCAGCAGCACTACCTGGAACATGATGATCCCGGAGACGGCGGAGCCCACTTTCACCTGGTCCTTGCGGACGTTCTGCTGTTCCTGGACCTCCTCCATCACGCTCGATTGGCGGGTATCGGAGAATCTGCGGATCGGCTCCTTCGCTTTGTCGCTGAAGAGGATCACCAGCAGTGGGAAACAAATCAGGATCGCGAGCTGAAGCAATACCTGCCCGCGGTCCCGGAAGAAGATCCGCCAGCGACGGGACAAGAGGGTGCCGAACTGGCTGAAGAAACCCGGCAGCTTCGTTGCGGGCTGTTCCTTCTCTTCTTCGCCCTCCGCTTTAGCCGGGGGCAGGCTCAGGGCGCCGGACGCCACCGAACGCTCGCGGTTGCGTTCGAGCATCTTGTAGTAGGACACGCGGTGCTTCTCCCAAGACGATTGCCAGCGATCGGACGGCTGACCTGCCAACCGTGGATACACCTCCTCCGTGTCCTTCACGGAGAAATAGTGGGTCAATTGGTCGGGCGGGCCATGGTAGGCGACCCGGCCCTCGTGAAGTCACCAGGATTGAATCATAGAGCTCCAGATGGGCCAGCGAGTGAGTCACGGACAGCACGATCCGGCCGTCCTTTCGGGATAGGTCGTGCAGCAGGCGGACGATCTCCCGTTCCGAGCGGGGATCGAGGCCACTGGTGACCTCATCGCACAGCAGCAGCTTGGGGTCGGATACCAGCTCCATCGCCAACCCCAGGCGGCGCTTCTGGCCACCGGAGAGCACTTTCACCGGCCGGTCCGCGATCGGGGCGAGGCCGGTTTCCTCCAGCACCCGGTCGATCCGCTGGTCCAGCTCCGCGTGGTTTTGGGTCTTCACCCGCAGCCGGGTGGCAGCCTCCACGGACTCGTCCACGGTGAGAGGGTCGTAGGCGATCGAGAATTGTGGCACGTAGCCGATCTCGGTTGGTGAAAAGTCGCCCTCTTTCGACAGATCGCGCCCATCCCAGATCAACGCTCCATCGGACTCCGGGTTCAGCCCCGCAATGGTTTTGAGCAGTGTGGTCTTACCGCAGCCGGAGGGTCCCACGATGGCCATGAAATGCCCTTTCGGGATCTGGATCGAGACCTTGTCGACGAGGTTGGCATCCTCGCCGTCCTTGCGGATGGTGAAACAAACGTCCTTGAGTTCGAGCACGGGAAAGCTGGGAGGGTTTACGGAAAAGTAGCTAACGCACCGAAAGGATCATTCCTATCCGGCGCGTGCAATAAACACACAACGGTCAGGAAGGTTGCTCCGTATCGAGCGGGACAATGCGGATTTTCCCCGCCGGTCGTTGGAATCCGGCCGAGAGAGTGGGGCCTGCTGCCGGGGCTGGGGCGGCGGGAGTTTGGTCGAGAGCACTCTTGAGGGCCCCTTCGACGAGTTGGCCGCAGTGGATCTTCATGGGGGGCAGCGGGCCGAGGTCCCCGGTCAATTCCGAGGCGGACAGCTCGCGGGCTTCCTCCGCGGTCTTGCCCTTCAGGAGCTCGGTGGCCATGGACGCTACGGCGATCGCCGTCTGGCAGCCGAAGGCTTGGAACGAAGCCCGGTCGATCACCCGCTTGCCGTCCTTTTCGGTGAACTTCAGCCACATCCGCAGCATGTCACCGCAATCGGGAGACCCCACGGTGCCCACGGCGTCCGCGTCGGCCAGTTCGCCTTGATTCTGAGGGTTGGCGAGGGCATCGCGCACCTTCGATTCGAAATCGTCCATGTCCGGAACATGCCCGCAGACCCGCGGGGTTGCCAGTCCGCATTTGTCAACTTCCTGTAAGGCCGGGGCGCCGCATTTTTCTGAAAAGTGGATGATTGGAGCCAGGTAGCTATCGATGCCATGTCCCTCACCAGCCGTGTCTCCCATCTCCTTGGAGCGTTGATTCCGCAGAGTCCGGCACCTGTGGCGGAATGGGAGCGGGTGACCCGGTTCCAGTGGCAGGAATGGGAGTCGGACACCCGTTTTTCGTTTCCGATCCAGAAGATGGGAGGGGAGCTTCATCAGTCGATCGTGACCACGATTCTGGCCGCCGCCGAGCGTGCTCAAGACCGGGAGAAATTGGTGGATCTGGTGATCGGGCAGTTCGGCATGTCCGCTCACGATGCGACACGGGCGATCGATCGGGTGCTGGGTGGAGTGGTGCGTGCGGCGATCGGGATGGAGAGCTCCGGGGCGGATGTGGATCCGCTTGGTGCCGCCGCCTTCACCCTGGCTTGGCGGGACCGGCCGCTGGGGCCTGCCATCCGGGCGCAATGGGGAGCTTGGAAGCCTGGTGACGGGGTGCCGAGGGAATGCGATTGGTGAGTTGCGGCAAAAGCATTTCGCCTAACATTGGCGCTTGGCAGTCCGCTGGTCCGGTTTAGAAGTGGAGGTCTTCTTCCTCATGTATTTCCTAGGTATCGAGATCAATCCCGCTGGCACCCGTGTGGTGGCGCTCGATCTCGAAGCCGCGGAGATCGCGGCCGAGGCCGTGGCCCCGCACTCCTGGGTCGAGGGATTGCCGCCCGGCTATCGGGAACAGGAGCCCGCCAGCTGGATCAATGCCGTGGACCACGCGATGCGCGAATGCCTCGCCGCCCTCGGAGAGCGTCGCAGCCGTGTCGCGGCGATCGGTGTGGGCGGTCCGCTGCGTGGCACGGTCGCACTGGATGCCTCCAGCCGCGTCGTCCGTCCGACCAAGCTCTGGGGCGACCTTTCCGCCAAGCGGCAGGCCGAGGAGATTTCCCGTGTCTTCGGCGGAACTCCAGGTTTGCTGGAGTTGCTGGGCCAGGTGCCGGGCGTGGATTCGCTGGCAGCCGAGTGCCTGTGGCTGAAGCAGCAGGAGCCTTACCATTTCCAGAAAACGGCGTTCTTCCTGCCCGCTCAGGATTTCATCACCTACTGGCTGACGGGCGAGCGTGCCACCGAGGCCGGAAGCGCCTCGACGACCGGCCTTTTCGACATCCGGGCCCGTCGCTGGTCGGCGGATCTTGTCCATGCCATCGATCCCGGTTTGGCCGAGCGCCTGCCTCCGTTGCAGTCGCCCGTCGAGCCCCGTGGCCAACTCCGGCCGGCCTTGGCCCAGGTATGGGGCTTGGCGGAAGCAGTGCAGGTGGGGGCAGGCAGTGCTTCGCCGATGCTTTCCGCCTTGGCCGCAGGCTGTGTCTCGAATGGCACCATCGCGGTGGAGCTCGGATCTTCCGGCACCATTGTAGGCGTGCAGGATAGCCCGGTGATCGATCTCCGTGGGGAAATCTCCCCGCTTTGCAGTGCCACCGGCGGTTGGCTGGGCACGGCTACCATTGCGAATGCCGTCACGGCCATCGAACTGGTCCGGCGTCACTATGGGTGGACACCGGAGCAGTTCGACCAAGCGGTGGTATCGGCTCCGCCCGGGGCGGATGGCCTGCTGTTCCTGCCCTATTTGACCGGGGAATCCCTGCCACGGCTGCCGGAAGGCTGTGGCGTGCTCCATGGGATGACGCTCCAGAATTTCAGCCCGGCCGGATTTGCTCGGGCGGCGGCGGAGGGTGTCGCCCTCGGCTTGGGCTATGGGGTCAGCCGCCTCACCGATCTCGGCTTTGAGCCGGTGGAGATCCGCCTGCTCGGAGCCGCCAGTGTCAGCCGGACCACCCGCCAGCTTCTCGCGGATGTCTTCGGGGTGCCGGTGGTTCCCGTTGGCAGTCGCCAAGGCCCCGCCGTCGGAGCTGCCATGCAGGCCGCCGTCGCGTTTTTCCGGCAGAGCGGTGAATCGCTTGGCTTCGGAGAAATCGCCAGCTACCTCGTTTCGTCCGAGGTTCATGGACGCTGCGAACCGGATCCGGACCGCCACGAACTCTACCAACACCTGATGTCCCGCCAGCAGTATCTAGTCGATACGCTCCAGCCGGCGGGTTTCCTCTGAACGCATGGCTGACGCCGATTCCCGCCACCAAATCCGGAAGAGCCGGAAAACCGCCATTTTCGGCACCCTCGCGGGCGGCCTGATGCGGTTGTGGTGCGCCACCCTGCGCTACGAAATCGTGGACCGCTGCAAGCTCGGCGTTCCCGGCGGCATTCCAGGTCCGGTCATTTACGCACTGTGGCACAACCGCCTTTTCTCCGTGCCCGCGGCTTGGAAACGGCTGTGTGGGAAGCATCGCCGCGCCTCGGTGCTTACCAGCGCCAGCCATGATGGGGACGTGCTTTCCCGCGCCATGTCCGCCTTCGGCATCGGTGCGGTGCGCGGTTCCAGCTCCCGTCGTGCCATCGCCGCTCTCGTCGGACTGAAGCGTTCACTCGAAGAAGGCGTGGATGTTTGCCTCACGCCGGATGGTCCGCGCGGGCCGCGTTACATTCTCCAAGGCGGCTTGGTGAAGCTTGCCCAAGCCACCGGCGCTCCGGTGGTGCCGGTGCATGTCGAGGTCACCTCCTGCTGGCGGTTGAAGTCGTGGGACCGCTTCATCATCCCGAAGCCGTTCAGCCGCATCCGCGTCATCTTCGACGAGGCGCTTGCCGTCCCGGCAAAGCTTTCCGACGATGCCTTCGAGGCCGAGCGCGCCCGCATCGAATCCATTCTCCTCGCTTCCACCCACGATCCCGAACCAGCCACTCCAACCCCATGAGCGATTTCAAGATCATCGACGGGAAAGCCGTCGCCGCCGCCGTTCTCGATGAAGTCCGTGCCGAAACCGCGGAACTGAAAGCCAAGGGTGTGACTCCTGGCCTTGCCGTGGTGCTGGTGGGTGAAGATCCGGCGTCCAAGGTGTATGTCGGCGCGAAGGACCGCACCTGCCGCGATCTCGGCCTCTACTCCCGCAAGATCACCCTGCCGACGGAGACCACCCAGGAGGAACTTCTCGCCGTGGTCCGCGAGCTGAATGCGGATCCACTCATCCACGGCATTCTCGTCCAGTCGCCGCCGCCGAAGCACATCAACGAAGAGGAAATCATCCGCGCCATCGATCCGCGCAAGGATGTCGACGGTTTCCATCCGCAGAACGTGGCCAAGCTCGCCTTGGAAGATCCTTCCGGCTTCGTGCCATGCACGCCTGCCGGCAGCATGCGCTTGCTGGCTTCCGCAGGGGTCCAGACCAGTGGTGCCGAGGCCGTGGTGATCGGTCGCTCGATGATCGTGGGCAAGCCGATGGCCCTGCTGCTCATGGCGAAGGGCTCGGATGCGACCGTGACCGTCGCCCACTCGCGCAGCAAGGACCTGCCCGCCATCTGCCGCCGCGCGGATATCGTGATCGCCGCTGTGGGTCGCCCGGAGATGGTGAAGGCCGATTGGGTCAAGCCGGGTGCCGTGGTGATCGATGTCGGTATCAACCGCGTGGAAGACGCCACCGCCAAGAACGGCTACCGCCTTACGGGTGACGTCGCCTACGACGAAGTCGCTCCGAAATGCTCCGCCATCACGCCGGTGCCGGGCGGTGTCGGTCCGATGACGATTGCGATGTTGATGAAAAACACGCTGCAAGCGGCACGTCAGTTGACCGCATGATCGTGGCCGGAGCGTTGTGCTCCGGCTCCAGCTTTTCCATGTCATGCGCCTCGCTGTCATCGATGTAGTCGGCCTTTCGAAGTCGCTGCTGCCACATGCGCCTTTCCTGAAGGCATTTGCGGAGAAGCATGGCCTCCAGACGTTCAAGCCCGCGTTTCCTGCGGTGACTTGTACGGCGCAATCGTCGATGCTCACCGGCACTACTCCTGCGGAGCATGGCGCGGTGGCGAATGGCTGGTATGACCGCGAGTCCGCGGAGGTCCGCTTCTGGAAGCAGAGCAACCACATCGTGCATGGGGAAAAGGTCTGGGATGCGCTGCGTCGTGAGATTCCCGGCTTCACCTGTGCGAAGCTGTTCTGGTGGTACAACATGTATTCCACTGCGGATTGGTCGATGACTCCGCGGCCGCTGTATCCGGCGGATGGTCGCAAGGTCTTCGACATCCACACCCAGCCGATGGGGCTGCGCGAGGAGGTGAAGGCGGATCTCGGGCCGTTTCCTTTTCCTGCCTTCTGGGGTCCAGCATCGGGCATCGCGTCCTCCGAGTGGATCGCGAACTCGGCGAAGTGGACGGAGAACAAGCACAGCCCCACGCTCAGCCTCGTTTACCTGCCGCATCTCGATTACTCGCTGCAGAAGGTCGGGCCGAATGATCCTTCGATTCCTTCGGAAGTCGCCGCGATCGACCGTGTGGTGGCGGATCTGGTGACCTACTATGAATCCCGTGGCGTCAAATGCCTGATTCTCTCTGAATACGGGATTTCGCCGGTCAGCCAGCCGATCCATCTCAACCGCATCTTCCGCGACAAGGGGTGGCTTTCGATCAAGGATGAACTTGGCTTGGAGACGCTGGATTGCGGTGGCAGCAAGGTCTTCGCCGTGGCGGATCATCAGGTCGCACACGTGTATGTGAATGACCGCTCGTTGCTCGGAGAAGTCCGCGCTTTGCTCGAAAAAACTCCTGGGGTGGATGAAGTCCGCGATGGTGGCGATATTGGCATCGGTGCGGAGAGAGCGGGGGATCTCATCGCCATCTCGAAGCCGGATGCATGGTTCACCTACTACTTTTGGAAGGACGATGCAAAGGCTCCCGATTACGCGCGGTGCATCGATATCCATCGCAAGCCGGGATACGATCCGGTTGAGTTGTATCTCGATCCCGCCATCCGTTTCCCAAAGCTGAAGATTGCGAAGTTCCTGCTGAAGAAGAAACTGGGCTTCCGGGGACTGATGGATGTCATCCCGCTGGATGCCTCACTGGTGAAGGGTTCGCATGGGCGCGATATCGTGCCGGAGAATGAGCAGCCGGTGCTGCTTGGATCGTCTTTTCCGGTTCATACCGCGGAAGATGTTTTCAAGGCAATTTGTTCGGAGTTCGCACGGTGACCACTGCGGCGGACTCGCTACCATTTGACTACTTTCAAGCACCGCGAACCGTCAAACGCGACCAACGCGTGATAGTTTCCTTCAAATCCGAAGTGGAGAGCGGTGTATCCTTTTGATCTCCATGAACGGATGTCCTCTTTCTCTGCTTTGTCCAAGATCAAGTGAGACAGCAGTCTTTCCAGTTTTTGCGAGGTGTCGACCGTCTCCACATCTTCCGCTTGTTTGATCCAATCCTGCTTGTCTGCTTTTTTTGCTTCAAGGTTGTCGATCTGGCCGGTGATTCCGTTCCAAAGTACCGACGGAAGGATCTGGAACAGGCCCGGGTGCGGGACTGGTGGAATGAGTGCAGCTGAAGCAACTCAATGCGATCAGTGCCACAAGCGGGAATACCTTCATGCCGGATCTGTTTTCAGCACGAGCGAAGTAGCTTCAAGTTTTTTGGCTCACCGAGGCCTCAGGAAATGTCTGTTGAGAGAATGTTGAAACGCCAGAGAGTTCTGCGAATTTGCAGATGAATCGGCCATGGTCCTTTCGTTAAGAACGGACGATGTCACACCCGTCCCTCAACCGCCGCGGCTTCCTTACCCTAGGGGCTGCTACCGCTGCTTCGCTACCGATAGGCGCGGTCGCTGCTCCGGATTCCGGAGCGGCTCTTACCATTCTTCACATCACGGACATTCATCTACGTCCGGAATATGATGCTCCCGCCCGCTGTCGGAAGGTGCTGCGCGCGATCCGCCAGAAGCATCGCGACATCAATCTCGTTCTCAACACCGGTGACAGCATTTACGCCGCCGACTACAAGAATATCACCCGCGAGCGCGTGGAAGAGCAGTGGAAGCTTTGGGATGAAGTGGTGGTGCCGGAACTCAAGGGGCTGCCCATGCTTCACACCGTCGGCAACCATGATCCCTGGTGGGCCGCTCCGGAAGGCGATCCGATGCGTGGAATTCCCTATGTTTGCAAACGCCTCGGCATCGCGGAGCCCTACGGCCATACGAAGCAAGGTTCATGGGAAATCATCACCTTGGAGAACTCCGGTGGATCCCTTGGCAAGCCACAGCAGGATTGGCTGTTCGAGAAGCTCGAGTCGCTGCCAAAGAACGCGCCGCTACTCATCGCCGGTCATCTGCCCCTGTTCTCGCTCGCAGGCGATTACGATGGAGGTAACATGGGCGGAGCGAAGGCGGTGATCGACAAGCTCGCCGCGCGCGAGGCTCCGGTGGTGGCTCTCAGCGGTCACATCCATATCCAGAGCAGCGAGTCGCTTTGGAACATCCGCTTCCATTGCAATGGCGCGCTCAGTGGCTCGTGGTGGGAACCGGGAGATCGCAAGGATGGAAGCTACAAACGCACACCGATGGGCTATGCACTCCTCAAGCTCTGGCCCGATGGACGCAACGAATGCCGTTATTTCCCGCTGCCGGCGTGAGAACTCTCCACTTCTGCTTCCTTCGCTCGGTTGGGTATCATCCACAGGCCGAACAAGCAGAGCGCGAAGGAAGCCAGGGTCATCCAGAAGCCTGCTTCCGGGAGATTCGGAGTCGAAGGTTCGGGATCACGAATGAGAGGAGCGGCAATATAGATGAGTGTCCCTGTGACTAGAGCCCGGATCGCCCACAACCAAGGTCGGGCTTTGGTCAGTCCCGACGCCAGCAGTGGGAGCGTCATCAGTCCTGCCATGGCCAATCCGGTGAACAGAGCCGCGCCAAGCATCCAGCTTTCCATCAGCAGGTGAGGATTGCCAGCGGTCAGGGTGATCCATCGTCCATATTCTTGGGCAAAGAAGAGTTTGATCGCGCCTCCGTTTTCGAAGGTGCGGTTGTATTCGGCGATTAGTAGCCGGTCGGGTGTGGCCAGTTTGATTTCATTCGGAGGGGAAGGAACAAATTCCTCCGGGCTCATACGTAATCCATCTTCAACAATGCGGATCTCTCCCATGGGTAGGAGTTTGGAAATACCACCGCATAGCCCGAGGTCGCATTCAACAGCGACCTTTTCCCACGGTAGGCATAGCGATAGGCCTAGTAACGCCGTTGCCAGTAGGAGAACCACTCTGGCCCGGTGCAACCGGCTACGGCTTGGTTTCATTCCGATCAGTTTAGCCACTTCATGGTGGTTGAACTCAAGCCATAGAGATCATGGAAGAAGCAGGGAGCACAGCTCTCCCGCATCATCCGCCATCGCATTCGCGCCGGTGGCAAGCAGTGCCGCGCGGTCGTGGTAGCCCCAGGTCACGGCCACCGTGCGCATGCCCGCACGTTTGCCTGTATCCAGATCCATGGTTGAGTCTCCGATCATCGCGCAGGCAGCCGGTGCCAATCCAAAGGCCGTGGCGATCTCGATGGCTCCGGCAGGATCGGGTTTCCGTGGGACCTCCGGCCGCTGGCCCAGCACCAGATCGAACTCCGTATGAGGAAACAATGCGGCCACCATTTCGACGGTGAAGGGGTGCGGCTTGTTGGAAAGCACCGCCAGCCGATGGCCGGCCTTCGCGAGAGTTTCCAGCATCTGCGGGATGCCGGGATAGAGATCGGTGCCATCCCGCCAGGCTGCGGCGTAGTGCTCTTTGAAAGTGGCTTCCAGCTCATCGATGCCGCTCTCCGTGATTCCGTCCCCGGCAGCGCGGCGGAGCAGGTCGCGGGCACCATTGCCGATAAAGCGGCGCACTGCCGCATGATCATGAATCTCCCGACCGTGATCGTGGAGCGTGCGGTTCAGTGCGACAGCGATGCCGCGCAACGAGTCCACAAGGGTGCCATCGAGATCGAAAATCAGTCCGCTGGTTGCCACGCCGCGAGGCTGGCGGGACGGACTCACGTTGGGAAGATCAGAAGCTGATCAGGCTCACCAGTTCGGTATCGCTGTAGCGATCGAGGTGATCGGCGGCGGCCACCAGCACCTCGGAGTCGGTGATGTCCTGCACGGCGTCGAAGGACTCGGCGGCGGCCGGGTCGTTTTTCGCCACTGGTCCCGGCTGGGAAGTCGGGGCTTGGAAATACATCGCGTGAACCGTGAGTACGATCGCAGCCGTGGCGGCGGCAAGGCCACCGATGGAAACAGGCAGAGCCCAACGTTTCCACCATGGGACGGGCGGTTCCTCCAAACGGATGGAACGCATCACGTTGTCAGCGAAACGCGGCCGGGCGGAGACCGGCGGAGCTTCGTCAAGAAGCTTCCAGACGGAGTCCGATTCCCAGTTTTCGTCTTCGGGCAGCGGGTTGCGGTTCATGGGGCGGGAGGCGATTCACCGGGAGAAACCCCGACGCGGACCGCAGGTTGCGGAAAATCGGTGAGAAAATCAACCCCCTCCTGCCAAACGCCCTGAAATCCAAGGCTTCAGACCCCGCGCTTGTCTCCCCACAGGCGGACATGGAGCCGGTCGCAGAAGCGAAAACCGTGGTCCCGGCATAGCTCGGCCAGCCACGGACCGCGCTGGTCGAGCTCGGCGGGAGTGCGGCCTTCCGGCATCAGCAGCACCCGTTCGCGGGGCAAGGGCATCACCTCCACCAGCGCCACGATCTCGTCCAGATCCGCCGGGGTGGCGACCACGAATTTGAACCACGCCTTGCCCGTCTCCGCGAGGAACCGGATCACGTCCGGCTTCAGCCGCATGGAGCTGGCCATGCCGGAATTCGACAGCTTCGGTGACACATTGAATTGGTTCACCGCCGATACGAAGTCCGCGGATGGGGCCAGCGTGCCGTTTGTCTCGACCTCGAACACGTAAGCGGGATCGCGTCGCCGCAGGGCTGCGATCAGCTTCAGCCAGCCGTCCTGTTGGATCAGCGGTTCTCCCCCGGTGAGCACGACACGACGGCAGGGAAATACGGCCACGCGCTCGGCGATGGCTTCCGGAGCCATTTCAAAGGTCACGTCCTCCTTGCGATGCTTCGCGTAACCCGGAGTGCCGTCTTTTTCGTGGGTCCACGCCGTGCCTTCGAAGTTCCAGGTGTGGTCGGTGTCGCACCAGTGGCAGTGGAGATTGCAGCGTGAGGAGCGGACGAAGACCGCAGGCAGCCCGGCGGAGACGCCCTCGCCCTGCAGGGTGAAGAACAGTTCCGGTCCGTCGTTCAGCTTCGCCAGTTTCATCCGCAGAGGACTGTAAGTGGCAACCCGTCCGACGGAAACCGCGAATGGCGGAGAATTTCGGACAGGAAACGAATGGAAGGATCGCAGGAGGCTTCCAGCCGTTCACGATTGCGTCCACGGCTCCCTTTCTCCCACTTTCGGGCATGAGCATCATCACCGGCCGTGGCGACGAAGGGCAGACCGATCTTCTGTTCGGCAAGCGCATCGCGAAGACCTCGCTGAGGGTGGAGGCTCTCGGGCTGGTGGATGAATTGAATGCCGCCCTCGGCCTGGCCCGGGCGGCTGGGCCGACTGAGGAGGCCCTCGCGATCATCGATGCCATTCAGGAAAAACTGGTCGGACTCATGGGGCAGCTCGCGTGCCTGCCGGAGGACGAAGAGCGCTACCGGGAGAAGGGTTATGCCGCGATTCATCCCGAGGATGTGACGGCTCTGGAAACTCTCGCCAAGGATCACGAAGCCCGGGGCGTGCGTTTTACGGGGTGGGCGCGTCCGGGTGCGGAGGGATCCTTGGCGCGTGCCGGGATGGACTTCGCCCGGGCCATTGCCCGGCGGGCGGAGCGGTCGGTGCTGGCCCTCCACGAATCCGGAGAGCCGGTGCCGGAGGAAGTGCGCCTCTACTTCAACCGCCTCTCCGATCTGCTCTGGATTCTCGCCCGCGTGAGCTGAAAAAAGCGGTGGCGGTCCCGCCAGGAACCGCCACCAACGAACCACCGATAAAAGGGAATCAAACCGTCAGGCGAGTCGGAGCCGCCACAGGCTCTCGTCCTCCGCGTCCCGCCACGCCGGGCGTCGCGCGATCGGATCCTGGAGCGTGCGGACGGTTTTCCGACCGCCGACGTAGACGAACGAGTCGCAATCGATCTCCACTACTTCGAGTCCCATGTAGTAGGTGCTCTTCAGGGTCGCCACGGCTTGGGCTCCGAAGGCCTGGGAGAGGTGCCCGCGCAGCAGCGCGGCCTCCTTGCGACCGAGGAACAGACAAGCCGGGGTGCGGTCCTGGGAGCTCTTGCTACGGATGAGGTCGGACACCGCCCGGGAATCCCAGCCTCCCTCGAAGGAAAGCTCTGGTTCCAGGCTGCGGGTATCTGGCAGCAGGTAGGACTTTGCGATCATGTCGTCTGAATGTGCCTTCGCGGCACGCCCTTCGGGTAAGTTTGATGACTAACTTTGTCAATTCACTAATAATTAAATTGATGATTTTTCTGCTGAAGATGGTCAAGATTATGGCGAAAGGAGATTTCGATTCGTAGAAATACGGCATTTCCGCTTTCTTGTGGCACGCGATGAGCAAGAGTGGGGACGCATGAGCGAAACCCCGCTGCTGGTTCAAAACGACCCTTGGCTGAACCCTTACGAAGAGGCGATCCGCCGCCGCTTGAACCGCTTCCGGGACACACTCAAAGGCATTGAAACCCAAACGGGTTCGCTGGCTGCCTATGCGACCGGGCACAAGTTCACGGGCATCCACTGGCAGGAATCCTCGAAGAGCTGGGTCGTTCGGGAATGGGCTCCCAAGGCGAAGGCGGTCTCGTTGATCGGCGATTTCAACCGGTGGAACCGGGAGGCGAATCCGTTGGTGCAATCCACCGGCGGCATCTGGCAGCTCCGACTGCCTGCGGACACCCTGGGGCACGGCCAGCGGGTGAAGCTTCATGTGGTGGGGGCGGATGGTTCTCGCCGCGACCGCATCCCGGCCTGCATCCGCCGGGCAGTGCAGGATCCGGTGACCCATGACTACAGCGGCCAGATCTGGAGCCCGCCGGAGGGCTACTCGTGGCAGCATTCATTTGATCCCGCCACGGTCACCACGCCATTCATCTACGAATCCCACGTCGGCATGTCCGGTGAAGAGGGGCGGGTGCACACCTACCGCGAGTTCGCCGATCAGGTGCTGCCACGGATCAAGGCCGCCGGTTACAATACGGTGCAACTGATGGCGGTGCAGGAGCATCCTTACTACGGCTCCTTCGGTTATCACGTCTCCTCCTTCTTCGGGGTCTCATCCCGCAGTGGCACTCCGGATGATCTCAAGTATCTGGTCGATACCGCTCATGGACTGGGCATCGCCGTGTTGCTGGATGTGGTCCATTCGCATGCGGTGAAAAACATGGCGGAAGGGCTGAATGATTTCGACGGCTCGGGTAACCAATACTTCCATAGCGGCGATCGTGGCGATCACCCGCAGTGGGATTCGAAGTGCTTCGATTACGGCAAGCCGGAAGTCCGTCAGTTCCTGCTCTCGAACCTGCGCTGGTGGCTGGAGGAGTTCCATTTCGATGGCTTCCGCTTCGATGGCGTGACCTCGATGCTCTACCACTCCCACGGCGCGAAAGCCTTCAACAGCTACGACGATTACTTCGGCGGTGATGCGGAGGAAGACGCGATCCTTTATCTCCAGCTTGCCACCACGTTGATCCACCGCTTGAAGCCCGGAGCGATCATCGTGGCGGAGGACATGTCCGGCATGCCGGGACTCTGTCGACCGGTTGGAGAAGGCGGACTCGGCTTCACCCACCGGCTGGCGATGGGCCTCCCGGACCACTGGATCAAGCTGCTCAAGGAGGTGCCGGACGAGCAATGGGATCTCGGCGAACTGTGGGGCGTGGTGACCAACCGTCGCCATGGCGAGCCGACCATCGCCTATGCGGAGAGCCACGATCAGGCGCTGGTGGGAGACAAGACGATCGCTTTCCGGCTCATGGACAAGGAGATGTATTGGCACATGGGCGTCGAGGATCCCAATCCTGTGATCGAGCGTGGCATTGCGCTGCACAAGATCATCCGCTTGGTCACCCTGGCCTTCGGCGGCGAGGGATGGCTCAGCTTCATGGGCAATGAGTTCGGCCACCCCGAGTGGCTCGATTTCCCGCGTGAGGGCAATGGTTGGTCGTTCCACCACTGCCGCCGCCAGTGGTCCTTGGTAGATAACCCGGATCTCAAATACAAGTGGCTCGCCGCCTTCGACCGCGCTTTGGTCGGGCTCGCGGACTACAACCACCTGCTGGCGGCACCGCAGGCGAACCTGTTGAACCTCGATCTGGACAACAAGGTGATCTGCGCTGAACGCGGCAATCTGATCTTCGTGATCAACTTGTCCGTGGATCGCTCGATCCCGGACTATCGCCTCCCGGTGCCAAAGGGCGGGGACTACCGCGTGGTGCTCGATACGGATGCGGTGGAGTTCGGCGGACAAGGCCGCATCGACCGGACCATCGCGTATCCGGCCGATGAGGAGGGAAAGCTGAGCGTCTACACCCCGGCGCGCACCGCACTGGTGTTCGCGAAGTAGCGGTTCAATCCAACTCCGCGTCGTGGAATGCCGCCCAGTCGTCGAGATTGTTCAAGTTGACCGCATCGAGGAACGGAGGCTTGTCCTCGTCGATGCCCGCCTCGACGAGGATCGACTTGCGGGTGTCATCGCCATGATTGTAGCCGCGGATGGCGCGGTTGAGCTTCTCGATGGTGGCCTCGTCGGTCTTCGATCCTTTTTGAACGATGATCCACTCCTCGAACTGCGGGTAGGTGGGGTGATGCTCGCCGATATAGTCGGTGACGGCATCGGCGGTGAGCCCGAGAGCCTCGATGACCATCATGTCGAAGCCGTTGCCAATGGCCGGATAGCCATCGGCGAGCTTGTCTACGGAAGCGAGGGAAACCTTGAGCCAGAGGCGCGGGAGATGGAGCGCGCCGAGCGGACCGGCGACGCCGGAGCTGATGAGAGGGACGATCTTGTTCATATCGTCCCTAACCAAGCACAACCCGGCGTGCCGTTCAAACTCCATCAACGCGCGGACAGGCCGTGGCGGGCCCAGAAGCCGGCCAGCTCACCGGAACTGCCGTTGAAGACATTGCGCTCCACCGGGCGGTCGAGATTGCCGAAGTAGGGCCCGGAGCGGAAACGGCCGTGCGAGTAGTGCTTGGCCACCGACCGGCCGTGCTGCCAGTCGACGCCAGCATATTGCCACAAGGTCCAGTCGTGCCAGACATCATATTGCTTCACGAGACCTTCCGGGCTGCCTGGAGCGGGGAAGATCCGGCCCGCGCCGCTCTCGTGCGAATAGAGCGCCACCCAGTAAGGAGAACGCCGTAGCTTGGCCTTCGTGGCGGAGTCGGCGGATCGCAGCATCAGCTTCATGTGCTCGCTGTTCTCCAGATAGATGACGGGGGTGACCCCGGTGCGGGACTCGACGCGATCGATGAACCGGGTGACGTCCGAGAGGCGGGAATTCGCATCGAAGTCTCCGCAAAGTAGCATCCGGCTGCTGTTCCACGAGCGGCTGCGCGCGATCTGCTGCATGCGGGTGACGAACTGGTCGGCCTGTGTCGCGGCATCGACGTGGGTCTGGAGCCGGTAATAGGCTCCCACCAGCATGCCCGCCCGGTCGGCGGAAGCGAGGAAGTCGGCGCATTTCGTGTCTAGCACGCCCCCCTTACCACAACGGGCGATCAAGCCCTGGGCTCCATTGGCGCAGAGGGCGGAGACGTCATGCTCGGAGTAGGAACGCCCCGCCCGCTGCTTCTCCTTCGGGTCGTAGCCGGAGACGTTGATGATCTGGGGATGCCGTGTCGACGGAATGCCCGCGGAACCGCCGCCACCACATTGGGTGAGCAGGCCCACGAGGGGAAGGAGCAGCAGGAGCTTTTTCATGCGTTTGCGTCCCATTCTGCCTCAGGATGCCGCCGCTGTCGAAGTGGAAACAAGGCGCTCATCGATTTCCACTGGATTCCATGTCATTCCGAGCGATGTTAGAGAACCATGAAAGGCCAGACCATTCTCGGTGTGATCCTGATCGTCGTGGGCGCGGTGTTGCTGACTTACAGAGGATTCACCACGACCAAAGAGACTGCCCGTCTTGATGTGGGTGATGTACATATCAGCGCCAAGGAGCCCGTGACCTACATCATTCCGCCTTGGATTGGTGGAGCGATGGTGGCTGCCGGGGTGGTGACGGTGGTGTTGGGAATCAAGCAGAAGAGATGACCGGCGTGCGGAGCGATCTTCCGCACACGGGCTTCTCTGTTTGCTTTATTTGAACTCCAGCGTCACCGGGGCGGAGGCCTCCTTCGTGGCGAACACCTCGCCTTCGAAGAATGCCCAATCCTTGTCCGTGGTTTGGGCGTTCTGTTGTTGGGAAGATTGCACCCATGTCCCGTCGGCGAGCTGCACACGCAGACGCGAGCTGCGGAACTTGAATCTGTCATCGCCGGTGGAGCGACGGACCTCGATCGTATTGGAGGCTTTCAAGCCCTTGATCGCCTCGGCATCGAGATTGAAGCTTTGGCTCTGCCATTCATCGACGCCCGCAGGCAGCTCGATGAGCTTGCTGCCATTGAGCCACAGGGTTTTCTCGCCTGCATTGCGCGGATTCACTCCGAAGAGACTGATCGTGAGCTTCGCGGTTTTGGCTCCGGCAAGTTCGGCTGGGGTCAGTGCCCGGGATTCCATTTGGACGGTGGTAACCGGAGCTTCCGCGATCAGGCGCGTGGTCTGGCGGCGCAATCCGGCATCGATGGCCCATGGCACATCTGATTCGGAGAAGCTGGCATCACGGGCCGCACGTTCCGTCAACAGCCAGGCTTCCGCCGTGCCTTCGTCGCCTTCGGTGCTGCCGAGAGAGACCTTCACTTCCTTGCCAATGAAGGCTTTCGCATCGAACGATGCCATCGTCCAGGCCCGGGCCTTGTCACTCGGCATGCCAGCGCGTGCGTAGTAGGGGAAAGGATTGAGCTTCGACTTGCTGGTACGGAGGGGAGAGACAGCTTGACCGTTGATCTTCACTTCCGGGAGATTCGGATAGCCGATGACGAGCACCTCTGCCCGGCCTTTGGTGTCCGCCGGTATGATGGCGGAGGCTTCCTTGCCAGAGAGCTTCACGGCTACTGTGGGGAGGGTGGCCTCTGACTTGGCCCGGCCTGAGCTGAATTCAAGAGCCAGGGTTTGGTAGCCGGGAACCTCGATGCGGATCGGCTTGCCAGTCCAGTAGGTGGCGGAGGAATCGTCATGATAGGGGAACACAACCCGGGAATGGAATTCCAGCGGATGATCGGAGGATGAACCGAACGGGATCTCCAGAGTCTGGGTTTCCGCGGAAGGATTGCGCGTGACCAGGACGCCATGGCCGTTGTCCCAGCCGATGTAGCCATAGACATGTCCTTCATCCGGGCGTCCGCCGACAAAGCTGGCGTTCGCGAGCGCCTTGAAGTTCTTTTCCGCCCAGCGGTGGATGGTGCCGAGCGCCTTCCAGTGCTCGGGAGTGGCGGTTTTCGGCGTGATGTACCATTCCTTCATCTGGATACCACGTCCATAGTACATCATCACGTGGTCGGCCCATTCGCGGACGCCATCGCCCGGGCCTTCGAGCTGGTGCTTTTCATTGAGAATGATGCCGTGGGTCATCAGGCGGGAGACCGGCACGAGAGGCCGGTCCGCTGCATCCCCCCACATGCGCCACAGGAAGGTATCGCGGTCGGTGGTGGCCATGTTCCGCACGGACAGCTCGGGCCAGTTGCCGTTCGCACCATCATCGCCAGCCAGCATCCAGAGCGCGTCGCCATGCATCAGCCACCAGGGGGAGAACCACATCCAATTGGTGAGGTTCTGATAGACCTGCGGATTGGCCTCGCGGGTGGATTTCAGCAGCGAGATCATCGCATCCACGTTCGCCTCATGGCCGTGGCGGTCGGTGGGAGGATGACCATTGCCCTCGCCGATGTCCGAGAGGTGATTGAAGTCGTGCTTGAAGTAACCCACCTTTGCTTCACCTGCGAGCCGGACGAGCTGCTTGCGGAGCAGTTCCTGATAGGTTGGATGGCTCAGGGAGTAGTGCGGGAAATACTGGGAGAAATACTTGTTCGGCTTTGCCCGCGGGTAGCCCTGGCTTTCGCCCCACTTGATGTCGGTGTTGGTACCGTCCAAGGCCAGCCACAGGCCGAGCGTGGTGCCTTCCTTGCGGAGCTCGTCGCTCAGCTTCACCAGATCCGGGAAGCCGCCCGGGAAATCGCGTGCGGCAGGTTCCCAGACCGACTTGCGGTTCTGCCAGCCATCATCCGGCACCATCGCATCGATCTTCACACCGTAGGGCTTCACGGCTTTGGCGAAGTCCTTGTAGATCGCGGTGAAGGTATCGGCCTTGAGAGATTTGCCCGCCGGGTCGAACCAGTTGTTGTAGTGCGTGAAATTGCGGTCCGGCTTCTCGATGGTCTTCAGGTAGGCGTTGAACTGGTCGGTCACAGGTGCTGCCGCGCCACCACCGGCCACCGCCGTCTTGCTGATGATCTGCCAGGTGGTGCCCTTCTTCACGGCATAGCCCGGGAAGTGGAACAGGCGGATGAGCCCGGGGCGACCCTTGGCGTCCTTGTCGCGGCCCTCCAGATCCACGTAGCTGTAGTTTCCCACCATCTCGAAGTGGTGTTTGTCCGGCTCAGGGGTGTTGCCATCGGTGTGGCGGCTCTGGCCGGCGGGATACTCGAGTCCGAAGAACCAGCGGTTTCCGAGGAACACGGGCTCACCGCGGCCACCGCGGGTGGCCTCTCCCTTAGCGGAGAAGCGTTCTACTTCCAATCGATCCACGGTCGCCTCGCCCGTATACTCCAAAGCCACAGCCTTGCGAATGAACCGTTCACCAGGGGTCGCGGTATAGCGGACCGTTACCGTGGCAGGCATCGTCACCAACGCCTTCATTCCGTCGGGACGACGATATCGAACGGTCCAGACCGACGTTTTACCATCCTTGCTCTCGACGGGTTTTCCTTCCGCCACGAAATCAGAGACCGTGAATTCCACGTCATCCATCATGCGGATGTGGAACTCATCGCTTTGCGTTTCCAGCGACTCGGTTCCAGCGATGAACTTGGTGGTCCGCCATGCCTTTCCATCGAAGGTGAGCTCGCGCTGCACCAGATCGTTGCCAATCTTGACGGTTTCGGCTCCGGCTTGCACCAAACTGATGCCGCCCAATACCCCAATAAAAAGCGTTCGAAATCTCAACATAACCAAAGAAACAAAGAAAAATCCCCGCCTTTACGGAGCCTCACTCAGGATCTTTCGTATTCGATCCAATTGCATGCAGGAATTCACCTCCGACGCTCCGCTGCGAGAATCAGGTAATCCAGCATTCCCCAGCGATAGGCAGTCCAGATCCGCAAGGAGCTGAGAGCCAATCGGAATGCTTGTAGCGGATGTCTTAGTGTCTCCCGCCGGAGTGCCGGATTCCGTAGGAGCTCCTTGAGAGCGATGCCCATGGCGTGAAGCCACGATTGGTCGACCCGGTGCCCCAGTCGCTCCAACGAAACCACCTCCGCACCGGCCTCTTCGAACCATTGCCGGTTGGTCCATTCATCCGTCAAACTCGGCATTTCTCCTGCCGCACGGATGGGCTCGATCAAGAGCCAGCGTGCCCAGCCGGGCACGAAATCCGCCGTGATCCAGCCAGCCGTCACGATCCGGCTGCCGGGCTTCACCACCCGTACCATCTCACGGCAGGCCCGGTCGGGACGCTCGAAATGGAATACCGACTCAATGGCGATCGCGGTTTCAAAGGCTCCTTCAGGAAAGGTGTTTTCCAGCCAGTCGCCCAGTTCATAGAAGACCCGCGAATATCCCTCCATCCGGACCGCAGCCTCGGTACTGGACCTCGGAGATTGTCACCGCAGTGACTTCCACCCGCAATTCGCCGCCAGCCAGCGGGCGGGGCCACCATAACCACAGCCGACATCGCAGATCCGCATGCTTGGCTGGAGGCGGGCGGCGGTGGCGACCGCTTGCAAGAGGTTTGCGGTCGCCTCGGCGTGATCCTTGGTCTCCGGCAGCCAGATTCCGTGGTGGAGATGCTCCCCCCACAGCGCGCGGTACCACACGTCGAGCGTGTCGTAGTGCCGTGCCGCGCCGATGGTGTTCACACCTCGCCGTCCGGGAAGAGCTGGTGGGACTTGATGGCTTCCACACCGACTGCGGCGGCGGTGCCGAAGATGGTTTCGACCGACGCCGTCCGCGGCACTTGGGCGGCGGGGCGGGCGAGGCCGAGGATCAGCTGGCCATAGCCCTGGGCTCCGGCGACGTGCTGGAGCAGCTTCAGGGAAATGTGGCCGGCATCGAGGTTCGGGAACACAAGCACGTCCGCAGTCTGGCGGACCTTGGCATCCGGGAGCTTCACTTCTGCAGCGGCCGGGTCGAGGGCTACGTCCGCCTGGAGTTCACCGTCGATGTCCAGATCGAGATATTCCTTCCGCACCGCCTCCTGAGCGATGGCGGTGGCGGCGATCATCTTGCGCGCCTCATCGGTGAGGGCGGAGCCCTTGGTGGAGTGGCTGAGCAGGGCCACCTTTGCGGTGCGGCCGAGGAAGTGACGCGCAACCTTGCCGGTTTCCACGGCGATCGCCGCGAGCTGGTCCACCGAAGGATGGGGGATCAGACCGCAGTCCGCCATGAACAGCACGCCGCTGCCGCCGAGGTGTTTCAGATGATCGCCCACGAGCACCATCGCACCGAAGATCTTCGGCACGGAGGGCAGTGGTTTGATGGTATTGATCAGGGCGCGGAACAGCGCGGCCGGGAGGGCCTTGTTTCCGCCGACCAGACCGTCCGCCTGACCGTATTGGGCCATCAGGGCTCCGAAGTAATGAGGGCGGGCGACGATCTCCGCCGCATCACCGATCTGCATGTCGCGGTAGCGCGCCATGTTGTCCACCCGCTGGCAGAACAACTGGAAATCGGACGATTTCGGCGGATCGATGATATTGATGAAGGTGAGCTTCACGCCGTTGTCCGCGGCGAGCGCCCGGATGCGATCGCGGTCGCCCAGCAGGATCGGGGCGATTGCTTCTTCCTTCACCAGCCGCTCGGCCGCCTGCAGCACCCGGAGGTCCTCGCCTTCGGTGAAAACGATGCGTTTCGGGTGCCGGCGGAGGGCTTCGATCAGGTGGCGCGTGAACGCGTTGCCGGCGGGTGCTTCAGAGGAAAGGGTCGACATGAGAATTCGGCGCTCTTGCACCGTGCCGTTACTCTAGTATCCCTGCTGAAAGTCCTTCAACCCCGAATCCGCTCCGAGTGCCTGCTGATTACCATACCCACACGCCCCTTTGCCGCCATGCGGAGGGTGAGCCGGAAGCCTACATCGACGCTGCGATCGCCGCCGGGCTAACGGAATACGGGATTTCCGACCACGCCCCGGCCATCCCGGAACCCTTTGACGATTGGCGGATGGCGGTGGCGGAACTGCCGGAATATTTCTCCTGGCTGGAGCGCGCCCGGACCCATGCGGGGGGGAGAATCCCGATCCGGGCCGGTCTGGAGTGCGATTGGCTGGCCGGGTGCGAGGGCTGGATCGACGATCTGACCTGGCGTTATCCGTGGGATTATCTGATCGGCTCGGTCCACTACCTGGGTGATTGGGACTTCGACAATCCGAAGTGGCTGGGTCGTTGGGCCGAGTCCGATGTCGAGGCGGTGTGGACCCATTATTGGAATACCTACGCGCAAATGGCGGAGAGCGGCTTGTTCGACATCCTCGGCCACGCGGATCTCGTGAAAAAGTTCGCCCACGTCCCCGGCGGTGATCTCGATCGCTTTTACGAACCCGCCATCGATGCCATTGCGGCCTCCGGCTGCGCGATCGAGCTGAACACCGCCGGTTGGCACAAACCCTGTGCGGAAGCCTACCCGGCGCCGCGCTTCCTGGAGTTGGCCTGCTCTGCCGGCATTCCACTGGTCATCTCTTCTGACTCCCACCATCCGTCCGAAGTGGCGCGGGATTTCCCCAAGGCCATCGAATGGGCGAAGGCGGCGGGATATCGCGAGACGCTGTTGTTCGAGAGCCGGAAGCGGCGGAGCGAGCCCCTCTGAAATTCTCCATCGCGCCATGAATTCCGGATTCCTGTTCGCATTGACTGGAGCGGTCTTCATCGTTCTCGCCGCTTTGTCCTATCGTCGCGGGTATTTCAACGGCGGGCTCCACAAGATCGATCGCAGAACCGGGCCATTCCTCTTCTACTCGGTTACTCTCACGGAGGGCTTATTGGGCCTGGTGTTGGTGATCTTTGGCTTGCGGGTTCTATTCAGATAGCTTGGTCGTCTAATTCCGGATAAGATTCCACGGCCCGGATGGAATATGCCACTGCGGGTCTTTCAGCGAATGTCTCATCACTGCGACCCGGACTCCGTGGTAGTCGACGGTTTCCAGAATTTTCCACCCCAGCCATTTGTAGAAACCTCCATCCAAAGCCTCGGTTTGCAAAAACAGCTCATCGAAGCCGATCGAATCCGCCGTCTTCGCAACATGGTCGGCCAACCTCCGACCCACGTTGAATCTTCTGGCTTCCGGAGCCACAAACAGGCCGCCGAGCCAGAATTCACGTTCGGGATAGATGTCCATCTCATGCCGCTTGAGCTGGGCCACTCCAACCACGCCGCTTTCCTCGATAGCAACGAAATGCAGAGGCAGATGGTCACGGTTCACGCGCTGTTGCAGCCGCTCGACGGTTTGTTCGAGTGAATTGCCAGGCACCACTTTGCCCCACTCGTGGAAATACCACCCGGCCACCATCGGAATCGCTTCGGGATGATCGGCGAGCAACTCGATCCGTAGGGGCGGCCACATGGCTTTGTGGGGCGAACAGGATCCCCAGATCAAATCCATGACATCCAGGAGATTGTCGTAGATCCGTTCATCCGCATCGTCACGGTGACGCATCGCGTAGAAGTCGAAAAGCCGGTAAACCTCCCGCTGCGAACAGCCGCGTGATTTCAACTCCTGGGCGTAGCCAAGCAACGAATCGTAAGACGAAGCGGGGTCATACAAAAGAGCTTCAAATTCGGCAGGGAAGTTCTGCATGAGGATCTCGCGAATTCGTAACAGTAACAGCTACCTCAGCCAATATCGGGATGAGGCGGAAAGATCACGAACGCGGATCAATCCGCCATCGGTAAGGTGACCGTAAAGACCGCGCCTGCTCCCGGTTCGCTCTTCACGCTCACGGTGCCGTGATGGCGGTCGACGATGGCTTTCACAATGGCCAGGCCGAGACCGGAGTGGCCGCCTGCGGAACCGCGTGCCTTGTCGGTACGGTAGAAGCGGTCGAAGAGATGGGGCAGATGTTCAGAGGAAATCCCCGGCCGGTGTCCGAGACTTCCAGCACCGCATGATGGTCCTCCGTGAAGACACGGACCTTCACGCTGCCGCCGGAGGGCTGATGATGAATGGCGTTGGAAACCAAGTTCGCCACAACCAAGGGTAGCGAACGCGGATCTCCACCGACGGAAGCGGGATTGAGATCGGCTTCCAACCGGATGGCATGAGCCTCGGCGAGCGGCTTGAGCAGGCCGACGGACTCGCGGGTGATGGCGGCGAGATCGCAGGTCTCGGGCTCCAGCGTACTGGCGGTGCCGTCCTGACGGGCGAGCGTGAGCAGGGACTCCACCAGCGCGCGCATGCGTTCCGAGGCGAGGTGGCAGGTATCAAGGATGTCCTTGTATTCCTGCGGTTCCCGTTCGCGTTTCAGACCGCGCTGGGTTTCACAAAGGATGACGGAAAGAGGCGTTCGCAGTTCATGGGATGCATCCGCGATGAACTGTTTCTGCCGATCGATGGCGGTCTGAAGCCGGTCGAAGGTTTCGTTGAGCACTTGGCTGAGGCGGCCGAGCTCGTTGTCGGTATCGCGGATGTCGATGCGCTCGGCGAGGTTGCCATTGGCGATGCGGGAGGCGGTGCCTGCGATGGCCGAGATTGGCTTGATCGCACGTCCGGCCAGCCACCATCCGCCGACGAGACCCAGCGACCACAGCCCTCCTCCGAAGAACACGAGTTTCCAAGTGAGGCGTACGAGTTCGTCACGCTCGCGTGCGAGATCCTTGCCGATGGCAATGCCCGCGTTTTTCGGCATCATCCGGAACCATTCGCGGCGTCCTTTCTCGGTGCGGACGAATTCATAGCCATCCTGGCTGCAGCAGGGCGGTTGGAGGTCGTCCGGTGCATTGGCGGAGCGGAAGACTTCCACTCCATTTTCATCCCAGGCCACGCAGTAGGGTTCGCCGGATTCGCCTTCACGGAAGAGGGCTTTGAGAGCTTCCGGTATCGAACCATCCGGTTTGAGATTCCGCAGCCTGTCGCGAATCACCTCGGGGCCGGCCATGGGCTGGTTGGAGGTGAGATAGCGGAACATGGTCCGGTCGAATGAACGCAGCTCGCGGTCGACACGGCGCGTGCGTTCCTCCTGAGCCACGTGGTCGACCAGCAGGCACAGGGCGGTGACGACCACCAGCAGGATCAAGGCGTGCCAGATCTGCAGACGCCAGCGCACGGATTGGACGACCCGTCTCATTCGATGCTGTAGCCGTGACCACGGCGGGTGGAGATGAAGGAGTGCCCGAGTTTCTTGCGGACGTTGGAGACATGGACGTCGAGCAGATTGGAGAGGGTGTCGTCGTCCTCGTCGAAGAGGTGATCATACAGCTCGGCGCGGCTCACCACCGAGCCACGGCGCAATACCATATACTCGACCAAGGCGTATTCGCGGGCGGTCAAAGCCACCTCTTCTCCGCCGTTGGTCACGGTGCGGGTGGCGGTATCCAGCACCGCATCTCCCGATCTCGATCCGGCAGGAAGCCTGCCCACCGGTGCGACGGATGAGCGCCCGGAGGCGGGCCAGCAGTTCCTCGAAATCGAACGGCTTCGTCAGGTAGTCATCCGCTCCGGAATCCAGTCCACGGATGCGATCCGGCACCGCATCGCGCGCCGTCAGCATAAGCACCGGCACCTTGTGTTCAGGCCGCAGCCGCTCCAGCACTTCCCAGCCATCGAGGCCGGGCAGCATCCCATCCAGGATGACACAGTCGTATTCCGCCGAGGTTGCCTTCGCCAGGCCATCGGAACCATCCATCGCGGTGTCGACCGCGTAGTTCTCCTCGCGCAGCCCGATGGACAGGCTGCGCAGGAGTTGGGGATCGTCTTCGATGAGAAGCAGACGCATGGCGGAAACGGTCATTCGTGGCGGAGTGCGTCGATCGGGTCAAGGGACGCGGCCCGTCGTGCGGGCATGAAACCAAAGAGGACGCCGATCGCCGCGGAGAACACGAAGGCTACGATGTTGATGGTGGTATCGAAGATGAACGGGATCTGGGTGACTTTCGCCAGCAAGGTGCAGAGACCTGCGGCAAGAGCGATACCCACGAGCCCGCCGACAGAGGATAACGTGATGGCTTCCACCAGGAACTGGAGCAGCACCTCGCGGGCACGCGCGCCGATGGCGAGGCGGATGCCGATCTCGCGGGTACGCTCGGTAACGGAGACCAGCATGATGTTCATGATGCCGATGCCGCCAACGAGCAGGCTGACGCCCGCGACCGCCCCGAGCAGTGTGGTCATGACCTTCGTGCTGGAGCTGACGGCGTCCGCAATCTGGCGCGTGTCGACCACCGAGAAGTTGTTTTCTTCGTTACGCTGGAGCCCGCGGCGCACACGCATCAGGGAACTGATGTCCTCCACCAGTGCTTCGCTGTCGGAGCCATCTTCTCCGGAAACCATGATCTGATCGATGTTCTGCTTCGAGGTGCGGCCGGTGATGCGCAGACGCAGCGTGCTCAAGGGCATGATCACGGTGTCATCCTGATCCTGGCCGAAGCCGGTCTGCCCTTTGGGAGAAAGCAGGCCGATCACCTCCACCGAGGCATTCTGGAGGCGCAGTTTCTGGCCGATGGGGTCCGCATTGCCGAAGATGGCGCTGCGCACCGTCTGGCCGATCACGCAAACGGCGGCACCGGATTTCTGCTCCTGTTCATTGAAGAAGCGTCCGCTGACCAGGTTCCACTTGCCGATCTCGAAGTATTCGGTGGTGGTGCCGGTGATGTTGGTGTTCCGGGCCGCTTGCAGGTGGACCGTGCTGACGTTTTTCTGGCCCACCGGAGCGATCCACTGGATCCCCGGAATCTGAGCGCGCACCTGCGTAACGTCATCCTCGCTGAAGAGCGGGACACCGGCGGAGGAGGAACGCGGGCCGAAGCCTTGTCCGGGACGCAGCACCAGCAGGTTGCTGCCGAGTCCGGAGATCTGTGACTTCACGGCCTCGGTCGCACCACGGCCGAGCGTGACCATGGTGATAACGGCTGCCACGCCGATGATGACACCGAGCACCGTCAGGAAGGCGCGGGTCGGATTACGGCGGATTTCGCGCAGGGCGATGATGAAAGCGTTCCAGATCACGGCTTGTGAGACTTGCGTGAGGAGTTGATGATGTCGGACTCGATCAGCCCATCGACCACACGGACCACGCGCTTGGCATAGGCCGCCACATCGTCTTCATGGGTGACCATGATCACCGTGATGCCGAGGTTGTCATTGAGATTGCAGAGCAAATCCATGACCTCGTGGGTGGTGGTGGAGTCCAGGTTGCCGGTCGGTTCGTCCGCGAAGAGAGTGCCGGGTTCGGTCACCAGCGCACGGGCGATGGCCACGCGCTGTTGCTGGCCGCCGGAAAGCTCCGCGGGTGTGTTCCGTTCTTTCGTCGGCAGGCCCACGCTGGCGAGGGCCTTGCGGGCGCGGAGGTGGCGCTCGTCGCGTTTGAACCCGCGATAGAGCAGCGGTAGCTCCACGTTCTCGAGCGCCGAAGTCCGGGCGAGCAGGTTGAATCCCTGGAAGATGAAGCCGAGTGCGTGACGGCGCAACAGCGACCGCTGGTCCGGATTGAGTCCTTCCACTGGCATTCCCTCGAAGAGGTAGCTGCCGGTGGTCGGTGTATCGAGGCAGCCGAGGATGTTCATCAGCGTCGACTTGCCCGAGCCGCTGTGACCCATGACCGCCACGAACTCTCCTTGATGGATCTTGAGATCCACGCCCTTGAGCGCTTGGAAGGCGGCATCACCTTTGCCATAGGTCTTGGTCAGGCCGCGGAGTTCGATGAGCGGCCGTTTGTTGGGATCGGCGGTGCTCATGAAGCGGCCGGGGTTTCAGCGCGGATGATGATGGTGTCACCTTCCTTCAATTCAGGGGACGACACTTCCGTGCGGCTGCCATCGGTGAGGCCGGTTTCGACGGTGACCTCTGTCGGCTTGCCATCGCGCATGACCCACACGTGGGATTTTTCCTTTTCCGCAGAGGGAGGGCGCGGGCCGGGCTTGCCGCCGTTGCGCTTGCCACCGCCCTGGTTGAAGCCGCGTCGTGGTGGTCCGGGCATGAGGCTCTGGACGAAGGATTTTTTGGGGCCTTGGGCGGCATCATCGCCACCTTCCTTGGCGGGAGCGAATCGCAGGGCCGCGCTCGGGACCACCAACACCCCTTTGCTCGAGGCCACGGAAATATCCGCCGTGGCTGTCATGCCGGGCCGCAGGCTGAGGTCCGGGTTCGGAACCTCAAGCTCGGTATCGTAGGTGACGACGTTGTTGGTCACCTTCGAGCCGTAGGCCACCAGCGTCACGCTGGCGGTGAAGTTGCGGTCCGGCCAGGCATCCACGGTGAAGACCGCTTTCTGGCTTTTCTCCACGCGGCCGATGTCCGCCTCGGCGACGGCCACCTGCAATTCCATCTTCTCAAGGCTCTCCGCGATCACGAAAAGTTCGGGCGCGGTGAACGAGGCGGCCACCGTCTGCCCGGGCTCGACGCTGCGGGTCAGGACGATGCCATCGATGGGGGACTTGATGACGGATTTGGAAAGGTCGGTTTCGTTCGAGCGGACGGCAGCTTCAGAGGCCTGTGCCGCAGCTTTCGCGGCTTCGAGGTCAGCTTGGCCGCGGTCGCGGGTGGCGCGTGCCGTATCCATTTCCGCCTTCGATGGCGTCTTGCCACCGCTGAGTTGGTGCAACTCTTCCAAGCGGCCGAGATTGGCTTCGCTCTCCTTGGCGGTTGCTTCCGCTTGCTCGACCTTGGCCTTGGAGGAGGCGAGGTTTGCCTTCGCGCTGGCATTCGTCTGCATCAGCTTGGTGGTATCCAGACGGGCAACCACCTCTCCCTTCTTCACCTCGTCGTTGCGGTCGACAAGCACCTCCAGCACGGTGCCGGAAAGCTCCGAACCGACACTGACTTTGTTGGTGGGTGCCAGGTTGCCGGTGGCGGTGACCTCCAAGGAGATATCGCCGCGTTTCAAAGGCTCGGTGACGTAGGTCGGGCCGGCGTTTTGGGCGTCCAGGCGATGGCGGTACCAGGTGCCAGCGCCGCCGAGGGCGAGGATAAGCACCCCGCCGATGATGACATAGCGCCAGCGGCTTTTTTTGCCGGCGGAGGCCACGATCGTTGCTAGATCGTTCGATGCGTCTTGTTTCATGCGAAGAAGGGGAATGAGAAGGTGAAGGAATCAGGAGTTGGCCGACCAGCCACCGCCGAGGGCCTTGTAGAGCTGGACATACGCGGAGGAGCGATCGGCTTTGGCGGAGACTAGGCTTTCCTCCAGGCCGAGTTCGGTGCGTTGCGCATCGAGCACGGTATTGAGATCCACCACGCCCGCTTTGTAGCGCTGGTTGGCCAGGGTGGATGCTTCTCGTGCGGCGACGGTCGCCTTTTCCAGCAGGGCGATGCGCTCTGCCGTGCGACGGCAGGCGATCAGGGAGTCTTCCACATCAGACAACGCTTGCAGGACGGTGGAGGAGTAGGCGAGCAGCGCCTGTTCCTCGGCCTCGTTCTGTGCTTCGATATTCGCGCGGATGCGGCCTGCATCGAAGATCGGGCCGGACAGACCTGCGACCAAACCGGTGGTGGCCACCTGTGGGTTGAAGAGCTTGGAAACGTTGGCGGCATTGATGCCGAGCGAACCGGAGAGGTTCAGGTTGGGCAGTCGCTCCAACTTCGCCGCACGGGTGCGGTGAACCGCAGCCACCCATTGGTGGGCGGCGGATCTCACATCGGGACGCTGCCGCACGGTGTCAGCCGGAATGCCAATCGCGAGATCGGAGGGTGGATTGGGAATGGCGCGGCTGCTGGAGTCCAACAGGCTGTCGAACGAGCCCGGAGTTTGCCCGGCAAGGAGAGCCAGCCGGTTTTTCGATTGGGCGATCGATTGCTCCAGCGCCGGGATCGAGGCTCTGGCTTGCTCAAGGCTGGTTTCCGCCTGGCGCAGGTCGAGTTGATCGATTTGGCCGGCCTTCTGGCGCCAGACGGTGAGTTGGTAGGTTTCCTCACGGCTCTTCAAGCTGTCCCGGACGACCTGGAGGCGGGCTTGTGCGGATCGGAAGTCGAGGTAGGCGAGTGCGACCTCCGAGGCCAGTGAGGCCTGCACGGTGTGGAGATTCTCCACGCTGGCGTTGATATCCGCGCCGGAGGCCAGAAGGGAGGTCCGCTGCTTGCCGAAGAGATCGACCTCCCACGAGGCATTCAGCCCGGTTGAGTAGCTGATGGCGGAGGTGTCCGCGGTATTCTTGCGGAGAGTGGAACTGGCGCTGGAGCCGACCGATCCGGACAGGGAGGGGAACAACGAGCTGGCCTCGGACTCGCGGCGAGCGCGGGCTTCACGCACGCGTGACATCGAGGTTTTGACGTCGAGGCTGTTGTTCAGCGAGGTGGTGACCAGGCGCGTCATGATCGGATCACCGAAGCGTCCCCACCACCGTGACAGGTCGCGCGAGGGTTCCGCCACCCGGAGTCCGGCGGCATTCTTCCACTCCTGTGGAAGTTGGACGGATGAAACACCCGGTTTCCCAAAATCGACGCAGGCGGTCAGTCCCAGCGCGGCGAGCACGGGCGCGACGGAAAGCCGCAGCGGAAAGCGATGGAAGGAGCGGATCGGCATGGTGATGACGATACGGTGCCAGACCGAACCTTTAGAAAACGTGAAGCGTGGGAATTTCCAGCTACGGGATTTCCCCCATCCGGGAAGCAGGAGGGCCGGCGCTCTTTCGTCGCTCATTCTTGTAAATCGCGACGCTTCCAATGCCGATCGCGATGGCGGCAATCGGAGCACCGAAGAGAAAGAGGAAATTCACGGGCAGGAACTCCCTCAGAACCACGGATCGACGTCCATTCGGGGAGATATATGCCTCGTGAAAATCCCGTTCCGGGAGGGGGGAGCAAATGCCGAACGAGGTCTTGCTCGAACTCTCCGTCCGTCCTGCATGCTGGTATTGATAGACCGGGCCGCTTCGGCCTCTCCATTCCACCAGTGTGGCGGGGACCAAGGTCCAATCGCCGCTGGTGCGCCAAGTGTAGAACTCCCGGATCTGGATCACGGAGATAACCGCCCAAAGGATGGCCATGGCCGCGAACGGCAGGACGGTTTTCAGGTGGCGGGTCCGTGTTTTCGTGACGACGCTTCGTTGTGGAACCGGCAGGGGCATCCGTAGCTGAGAGAAGCGCAATTCCGCCGTCATTCAAACCACCAAAAAGAAGGCCGCCGCAGAGAAGCTCCGCGGCGGTCTTGCTGACACACACATGAATGGAAAGCCAATCAGGCTTCGGCCGGCGTGGCCCCGAGGGGCTTCGGCATCGGCTTTTCCTTCTTGCGAAGGGCCCGGCGCATCTTGTTGAGCGCCGAGTTCTGAAGCTGGCGGATGCGCTCGCGGGTCACGCCGAACTGGCGGCCGACTTCCTCGAGCGTGAGGGGCTTTTTGCCGGTGAGGCCGAAGCGTTCGTCGATGATCTTGCGTTCGCGCTCATCGAGCACGGAGAGCAGGCCATCGAGTTGGTTGTGAAGGTTCTTGTCGGCGAGCATTTCCAGCGGGTTGCCGGCGCGTTCGTCGCCAATGATTTCACCGTATTCGGTGGCTTCGCCTTCGTTGATCGGGGCATCGAGCGATGTCGGGCGCTGCGAGGCCTGCTTGAGCATGGCAAGCTTGCGGCGGGGCAGGCCGATTTCGTCGGCAAGTTCCTCTTCCGTGGGCTCACGGCCCAGAGCTTCGGCCAGGATCGTCGAGATGCGGCGCATCTTGGCGATCTTGTCCACCATGTGGACGGGCAGGCGGATGGTCTTCGACTGATTGGCCAGAGCGCGCTTGATGGATTGCTTGATCCACCAGGCAGCGTAGGTCGAGAGCTTGCCGCCCTTCTTCGGGTCGAAGCGTTCCACGGCCTTCATCAGGCCGATGTTGCCCTCGGAAATGAGGTCGGAGATCGGCAGGCCGTAGCCCGCATAATCCTGGGCGATTTTCACCACCAAGCGCAGGTTCGCGCGGATCATGTGGGAACGCGCTTCCTTGTCCCCCTTCTTGATGCGCTTCGCCAGCTGGATCTCTTCTTCAGGCGTCAGAAGCGGCGTCTTGGAAATCTCCCTCAGGTAAAGTTTCAGGCTGCTATCGGATTCGTAGGCCATGGTCGTGGATGGTGAGGTGTTATATGTACAACGCCGAAGGATTGGAATTATTCTAAATTTCTCCGGATTTCTTCTGTGCCCACCCCGTATGCACGATTGACTGACATTGCAGGTCGCTTGGCGGCGATGGTTTGATCGATACCAAACCTCCAGCACGGCCCGTGCCCCAATATTTCAGACGCGCAAGTCACTCATTTTCAACAAAACCGTTTGACAAATTGTTGGCATGGCATCGTGCAAGTGACAACTTGCCGTGCAAAGTGCGCCAATTTGTCAACTCCCTGCGTCATTTGTGGTAACTCCGAGCGCATTCAGAACAGCGGGTTCGACAATCGGAGCGGGCTTTTTCAAGCTCCCGGCGTGTCCGACGCCTACTCCCTGCTCCGCCCGCTGCTTTTCCGCCTCGATGCCGAGACCGCGCACCATCTCAGCCTGAAAGCCCTCCGTCTTGCCGAGGCGACCGGGTTGATGCAAATTGCATTTCCTGCGGAAGAGTTCGCGACACCGGTGGAGGTGATGGGATTGCGGTTTCCCAACCGGGTCGGCCTCGCTGCGGGCTTGGACAAGGAAGGCAATACGATTGATGCCCTCGGGAGGCTCGGATTCGGCTTTGTGGAAATCGGCACCATCACGCCTCGTCCACAGCCGGGTAATCCGAAGCCGCGGCTGTTCCGTTTGGTTTCCCATGAGGCGATCATCAACCGGATGGGCTTCAATAATCCGGGTATCGAGGCAGGCGTGGCGAACGTGCGCCGCAGCCGCAATTTCCATGGCGTGATCGGGTTCAACATCGGCAAGAACAAGGACACGCCGAACGAGAATGCAGCGGATGATTACCTCGCCTGCTTGAAGGCCGCGTATGCGGTCGCGGATTACATTGTTGTTAACTTGTCCTCTCCGAATACGCCCGGCCTTCGCGATCTGCAGGGTGAAGAGGCTTCGACCCGCCTGCTGGAAACGCTGAAGAAGGAGCAGGACAAGCTCTCGATTCAGCATGGGAAGAGAGTGCCGCTGCTGTTCAAAGTAGCTCCCGATTTGGAGCCCGCCCACATCCAGGGATTGGCGAAGGTGTTTCTCGATGGAGGTCTTGATGGCCTCATCGCCACCAACACCACCCTCGACCGATCCTTGGTACAGGGGCATCCGCGGGCCAATGAAGCCGGTGGCTTGTCCGGTAAACCGCTGACCGCACGCAGCACGGAAGTGATCGCCGCCTTTGCTTCTGAATTCGGCGGACGCATTCCGATCATCGGTGTGGGCGGCATTTCCTGCGTCGAGGATGCGCGTGCGAAATTGCGTGCGGGTGCCGCGCTCGTGCAGATCTACAGTTCGTTCATTTTCCGCGGTCCGGAATTGGTGAAAGAATTGGTGAAGAATCTTTGAAGCGGAATCGTCTCAAGGACAGAACGCGGACGAATTTCCCTTGAGGACTCCAGCAATGCGTCTAACGGTAATGATGTCCAACCAACCGAATCCAATCATGAAAAAGATCCTGATTTTCACTCCCGCCGTCATCGCTGCCATGGCTCTTTCGAGCTGCGCTGACGCCGGTCCGAACACCCAGCGTGGTGCCGCCACTGGCGCGCTCCTCGGCGCGGGTGCCGGTGCCATCATCGGCAACCAGTCCGGTCACGCCGGCGAGGGCGCCCTTATCGGTGCCGGTTCCGGTGCGCTCATCGGCGGTGCCTACGGCAACGCCCGTGACCAAGAGAACCGCCGCTACTACGGTGGCTACTAATCCCGGTTAATCCGGGTGGTTTACTCACCTTCCAACAGGGCATCCGGTTTCCACCGGGTGCCCGTTTTTTTTGGATGAAATTGGCGCTCGGCGTCTCTTAACTGCGCAAATCTTAGCCTTTCCCGTTATCGCAATGAGACGCCTTGCCACGTTTTTGATCCTCGCTGCCTCGGCGCTTTTGCCGCTGCGCGCGCAATATGATTTCAATGAACTCGGGGGAGGCGGTGGCAAGGAGTCCTCCTCTGCAACGCTGGTTTCCGAGGCCAGTTCCATTGCCCCGGGTAAGCCGTTCACGGTGGCCCTGCAATTGAAGCACCCGGACGAGTGGCACAGCTACTACGTCAATTCAGGAGGCGTGGAACTCTCGCCTACCTTGAAGTGGACTCTGCCGGAAGGCTTCACCGCAGGAGCCATCCAATGGCCCGCTCCCCAGGTGAAGGACGGCTTCTTCGGGAAGAGCTTCGCTTACTCCGGCAGCCCGGTGTTTCTGGTCGATATCACGCCACCGGCTACCTTAAAGACGGGGGATCATGCCAAGATCGAGCTCGCCGCCAATTGGCAGATCTGCAAGGACACCTGCAAGGATGAGAAGGCGGCCCTGAGCCTTGATCTGACGGTGGCGGACGCCCCGGTCGCAGATGCTGCGAAAGCCTCCTTCTTTGAAAAAATCCGGAAGACCCATCCGCGCGCATCTGCCGCATGGACCTACAGCGCGGAGAACAAAGGCGAGACTTTCGAACTCAAGCTGACTCCAGGTACCGGCGCGGCTGCGGACTTGGACAAGGCGGGATTGGAGTTCGTGCCTGCGGTGCCGTTTTTGAAGGCGCTTTCCGACGGTGGCTCGCTCAAGCATGAAGGCTCCGATTGGATCCTGGTTCTTCAACGGAAGGCGAAGGATGCGCTGGAAAGCGATATTCCGGTGGGCAAATCGATTTCCGGTATTCTCTCCGCCAAGACTCCGCTGGATACGACGACCGGCGTGCCTGCGTTGTTGGTGTCGGATGTTTCATTCGGAAGCAATGCTTCGGCTGCTCCAGCGGTGTCGAAGCAGGAGGGACTTCCATTGGGCAATCTCTTGGTCGTGCTTGGCTCGATGGCCCTCGGTGGCCTGATTTTGAATCTCATGCCGTGCGTGTTTCCCGTGATCGGTTTGAAGATCATGGGCTTCGTCCAGCAGGCGGGCGAGGACAAGAGGAAGGTGGTTCTGCATGGACTCGCATTCACCGCGGGCGTGCTGATTTCTTTCTGGATACTCAGTGGCGTGTTGTTCGCCCTGCGCTCGAGCGGTGTGGGTTGGGGCTATCAGCTCCAGGACAAGCGGGTGGTGCTGTGCCTGCTCCTGCTGATGTTCGTGCTGGCGTTGAATATGTTCGGCGTTTTTGAGATCGGCGCGTCGGCGACTTCCGTGGGCGGTTCGTTGCAGGCGAAGCAGGGCACCTTGGGTGCGTTTTCTCGGGAGTTCTTGCGACGGTGGTTGCGACTCCTTGCTCCGCTCCGTTTTTGGGCGCCGCGATCGGCGCGTCCGTCGGATTGCCCGCCGCGCAGTTCTTCATGAGCTTCACCGCCATGGCGATCGGCCTGGCGTTTCCGTATCTGCTTCTTTCCTGTGTGCCTTCGCTGATCCGTTTCCTGCCACGTCCGGGGGCATGGATGGAAAGCTTCAAGCAGGCGATGAGCTTCCTGCTTTTCGCCACCGCCGGCTACCTGCTGTGGGTGTATGTGGGGCAGATCGCTTTGGAAAACATGCTGGGGCCGGTCTTCGGTCTCAGCGCGATTGCGATCGCCGCATGGATTTACGGACGTTGGCACCTGCCTCATCGCACCGCACGCACCCGCATGACCGCTGTCGTGCTCGCGCTGTTGTTCGCAGGAGGCGGGGTCTGGCTGTGCAAACCTCCTGTGAAAAGCGGGCTGGTGTGGGAGCATTGGTCCGATGATCAGGTCCAGGAGCTGGTGAAACAGGGCAAGCCGGTGTATGTGGATTTCACGGCCGCCTGGTGCGGTACCTGCCAGGTCAACAAGAAGCGCGCCTACACCGAGGATGTGATCAAGCTGATGAACAGCCGCGGCATCGTCACCCTCAAGGCGGACAAGACCAATCCGGATCCTGCCATCGAAGCCAAGCTGAGGGAACTGGGTCGCAGCGCCATTCCGGTCAACGTGCTGTATGTCCCCGGAAAGGAACCGGTGATCACACCCGAGCTGCTTTCTCCCGGGTATCTCACCGAGCTGATCGAGAAGGACGTCCCGGCGAAGAAATAAGCGTGCCGGATCAATCGCGCGGCTTGAGGTAAACCCAGGTCGCGCCCCAGCCGCCGGAACCTTCTCCGGCAGGATACTGGAAATCTCGTACTTGGGGCAGCCGGCGGAGCAGTGCGTGCACTCCCTCACGGAGAGCGCCGGAGCCTTTGCCATGGATCACCCGCACCGCGGGAATGCCCCGTTCCAGGCAGCCGTCGAACCACTCCGGCAGCAGATCGCCCAGATCAGAGGGGCGGAAGGTATGCAGATCCAGCTCCGGGCCGGGTTCGATGGGAATGATTTCGTCGTGCTCTTCCATCGTCAGGAAGCGGGGGAGGATTTGAACAAGCGTCGCAAGCCGCTCCACCAGTCGCGCCGGGCTCTCGGCGCGCCGTTGATGTTGGAAGGCTCGTCCGGGAGGATGTTCACCAGACAGTCCACGGTATCGTGGAATCCAAAGCGCTCCTGCAGCTCGCGGCTGAGCTGGATGTAGAGATGATCGATGGGGCGGCGTGGCTCCTCGTGGTGGGCGAGGATGTATTCCGCGAGCCTCCGCGAGATCACGTAGCCCCAGGAGCCGATGCTGGTGGGGCCTACGCGGTTGAAACGCGGGCCGGGTTCCAAGCAACGATATTCATCGTAGAAAGGGAACTTCAGGTTGTGGAGCTGCACGTGGTCCGAGTCCGGCGGCAGATGCTTCCACAGATTCTCCAGCGTCATTTCCCCGGCGGGGTCCAGCACGCAGTCATCCTCCAGCACGATGGCGTGATCGAGATCGTAATCGACGATCCGCCGCAGCACACCGAGGTGCGACTGGTAGCACGCGACCTGGGCAACCGTGAGCGGCCAAGCGTCCGCAGGCACCACGAGACGTTCGGGTTTGAACGCCAGGCCATCGACCGCATCGATCATCTCGAAATCCCAGCCGGTGGGTAACAACTGTGAGAGCAGATGCAGGCGGCGCCTGCGGGCGCGAGGCAGGGAGATGGCGAAGATGCGGTGTTTCACGGACCGCACCATCATGCCCGGTTTGGCGATGGCGACAAGGGCGCGGGATCCGGCTGATGTTTCCTCTCCCGGTATTCCTTCCAATAGCGGAACATGAGACGGGTGCTGCGCGGTGCCGGAATCCAGCGATTGATGGACGATCGGTTTTTCCAATGCGTGTCCACCAGCCGCTCTACGGTATCGTAAAAGCCGAAGCGGTCCTTGCGCGTGCGGCTGAGCTGGATGAAGACATCGTCCATCGGCTTGCGTGGGATCGAGTGATGCTCCAGCACGTATTCCGCCAGCCGCCGCGAGACGATGTAGCCCCAGCCACCGGTATTGGTGGGGCTGACCCGGTTGAAGCGTTCGCCTGGCTCGAGCATCCGGTAGCCGCGGAATTTCTCGTCACGGACATTGTGGAGCTGGATGTGATCCGCGCCGGGTGGGAGATGGTCCCAGATGGTGGCGAGGGTCATCGTGGTATCGGGCACCAGCTTGAGGTCATCCTCCAGGATCAGACCGTAATCGAGATTGGCTGCGATGATCCGGCGGAACACCTCCAGATGGGAGTGATAGCATGCAACTTCGCCGATGAAGAAGTTCAGCCACGCGTGCATCGGGACCATCAATTCGCGGCGCTTGGTCCGCAGTGCGTCCATGCCCTCGACCAGCTCGAAGTGCCATCCGGTGGCTTCGAGTTGGCGCAGCGAACGTTCCCTCCGTTCCTGTTGCCGGGCCAGGGAGATCAGGTAGATCCGGGTGCGAGCAGGGGGCATTGGATGCATTTTGCTCGTTTTCAGAGCCGCAGGCAAGTTCTCCGGGGTTGGCAAGCGCCTGCGATCCGCTACACCGGGGGCATGGAAGAACCGACACGCGACCACGGCACGCAGCCGCTCGACCGGCTGATGGAGCGCTGGAAGCTGGGCAATCACGATCTGGTGGATGTCTCCACCGAGCAGCTCAATCACAAGCAGGTCCAGAAAGCACGCAAGGGCCGCCAGCTCACCCTGCACCTGATGCAAAAGGTGGCCCGGGCTCTCAACGTGGCCGTCTGGAACCGCCTGCCGAAGGAGCAGAAGGAAGTCTATTTCGAGTATCTGCACCGCCATCTCTTCGACTACGCGAAGGGCTACGATGCGGCGTGGAAGGACCCGAACGAGGCGCTCATGCCCGCTGTTGAAGAGGGCGAATGAAAGCTCCAAGCACAGGGAAGGGCGGCATCTGCCGCCCTTTTTTGTTCTCTGATCCTTTTATTTAAGTATTTGATTAATTAAGTGATGGCTGTAGCTTGGAGCTGTGGAAACTCTCGCCGCCATCGCTGATCCGACCCGACGCCGCATCGTGGAGATGTTGGCGGAGCGCGATCGCACGGCGGGTGAGATCGTCTCTGAATTCCGTGTCAGCGCCCCCGCGATCTCCCAGCATCTGAAAGTCCTGCGGGAGGCGGGCTGGGTGACCGTGCGGGTGGACGGCCAGCACCGGGTCCAGTCGCTTAATCCCAAGGCCATCACCGAGGTGGAGGGCTGGTTGGCACGCACGAAGCAATTCTGGTCGAACCGCCTCGATGCCTTGGAGAGGGCCTTGGAAGCGGATTTTGCGAAAGATCGCCGCAAACCCCAAACGAACAAACCGTCATGAGTGAACATGTAATCGTGGTTGAGCCGGGAGTGGTCCGCTTCGAGAGATTGCTGCCCGGGCCGATCGAGCGGGTGTGGGAGTTTCTCACCGATTCGGAGAAGCGTGGTCTCTGGCTTGCCAGCGGGCCGATGGAACAACGGGCGGGTGGCTCCATCGCCTGGCGGTTTCATCACGCGGATTTGTCCTCGGTGCCGGAAGAGACGCCGGAGAAATACCGTGATGAGAACGGAGGCTGCACCCATCACATGAACGCGAAGGTCACGCGCTGCGAACCGCCGAACGTGTTGGCTTTCACGTGGCCGGGAGATGGAACGGAATCCGAGGTGACGTTTGAATTGAAGGAACGGCAGGACAAAGTCTTGCTCATTCTCACCCACAGCCGCTTGGCGGATCGGAAGGAGATGCAGGATGTATCCGGTGGATGGCACAGCCACCTGCGGGTGCTGGCGGATCGTCTCGAAGGTCGTGAGCCGGGACCGTTCTGGGGGCCTCACATGGAGACGGAAAAGGACTACGAAAAAATCTACGCCGAGTCATGAGCACGCCACCCATCGTCAAGGTCGTCCGCCGTTACCAAGCTTCGGCGGAGAAGGTATTCGATGCCTGGCTGGATCCGGCGATGCTGGCGCGCTGGATGTTCGGGCCCGATGTTCGGGATGAAGAGATCGTGCGCCTCACACTTGAGGCATGGGTGGGAGGACGATTTTCGTTCGTGGTGAAACGCGGCGACCAAGAGATCGACCATGTGGGCCAATATCTCGAAATGGAGCGGCCCGAGCGGCTGAAGTTCACCTGGGGTATCGCCGGGGTTTCGGTCGATGAGAGCTGGGTGACGCTGGAGATCGTGGCGGATGGGGATGCCTGTGAACTGACGCTCACCCATGAGCTCGATCCGGCCTGGAGCGACTATGCGGATCGTACCAAGCAGGGTTGGACGATGATGTGTGGCAAGCTGGCGGAGGTGTTGGAGGCGTAGCACGAGTTTCCAACTTGTGAATGTGGACGGTGGGCTGCGGCGAAAGGTTCGCAACGATCCCAGTGTGTCCGCTGCACGGATGCGCAAGTTGGAAACTTGCGCTACCTTTTCACTTTCCTCACTTCTTCCCAGAACGTCGGGAAGTCGCCGTGGCAGTCGTGCAACAGCAGCTTGGTGAAGCGTGGCACTTCATCCTCATAGGTGGTGAATGAATTGAGGCGGGCGTTGTTGACCGGGTCCTCGATCCATGACTTGAGGCCGCCGCCCCATTGGCCGCGGAGTGCGCGGAGGTTGGCTTTCAGCCGGGCATATTCGCAGGTCTTGCGCTGGCGTTTGAGGGTGTCGCTCGCATCGCTGGCATAGATCGTCTTGAGATTCGCGGAGGCGGTGCTGATCGCGGCCCGCGCCTGAGCGAGGCGCTGCAGACGCTGTTCGTAGTAGGCGACGATGTCGGGGCGCTTGTTGGCTGTGAACCAACGGCGGACACTCTCCCGCGCCACGGCTTCCGCCATGCCTTCGTTGAACTTGGTGTTCCCGGAGACATGGTAACGGCGGTGGGACAGCTCGTGGAAGATCAGCTCCGCGAGCTCCACTTCATCCCGGTCGATGAAGGTGTTTAGAAGCGGATCACGGAACACGCCGAGGGTGGAATAGGCGTCGATGCCGTCACACCAGGTTTCATAGCCATCACGGTGCAGGCGGGCTTCCTCGGCACGGGCATCGGCTTCATTGAAGAAACCCCGGTAGCTCTGCTTGCCGATCACCGGATACCACCACTGCTTCGCTTCCATCGAGAGCTCCGGTGCGGCGTGGATTACCCAGACGAGGTGTTCGCGATGAAGGTCCGCGTATTGCTCATAGGCCCCGCCAGAAGGCATGTCGAGATGGTCGCGGGCGAAGGCGAGCAGGCGGGTGGTGAGTTCCAATTTCTTGCGGAGCTTTTCATCCGTGTGTGGATCGGCCTCCAGACGACTCACCGGTTGTTGGCGCGCCATCACGTCCATCTGTCCCGCCGCCGCCTGAGAGTAGAAGCGCACCGTGCTGCATGAAACACAGAGGAGTGGGAGCAGGACAAAGAGGAGGCGCACGCTGCACTCTAACCCCATTTTCGAAGACGCCAAGGAGAGGAAGACTCAACTCCTTGGGTGAGGCTTGAAAAGGAGGCTGCCGCGAACGATTCTGTCCTTCCACCCCCATGAGCATGCCCCATCGGATCATCGGCCAAGGCCTCGCTGGCACCTGTCTGGCGTGGGCATTCCATGACCGCAGCGCGCCTTTTGAAATCATCGACCGCGAGAACGGCGGCAGCTCGCGGGTGGCGGCGGGAATGATCAATCCCGTGACCGGGAAAAATTTCCAACCTTCCTGGCGGATCGCGGAGTTCATGCCAGAGGCGGTGGCGTTCTATCAACGCTTGGAGGAGCGCCTGGGTGCGAAGTTCTGGCATCCGCTATCGGTCATTCGATTGGCCTCGCGGGAGGCCGATTGGGAGAAGATCCGCGCCAAGCTTGCGGATCCGGAAGTGGCACCATGGGTGGCGGGTGAGGTGATCCCTCCGGACGACCGCTGGATCGGTGCGGTGGAGGTGAAAGGCGGCGGCCGCTTGGATGTGCGCGGATTTCTGGATGCTTCGCGGAGCTGGTTTGCGGAACGGGGGATGTATCGTCACGCCGAGGCGGATCCCGCTTCACCGGAAGATCAACGCGGCATCTGGTGCGAAGGGGCTGCCGGGCTGATCGCCGGGCGTCCCGGCCAACATCGCTGCGCGAAGGGGGAGATCCTTACGCTGCGTGCCCAAGGATGGAGCGAGCCAAGCATCCGTGTCGGAGACGGCGGTTGGCTGATTCCGATAGGCGGCGATCTCTACAAAGTGGGGGCGACCTATGTGTGGGATGTGCTGGATGCCAGCCCCACGGACAAGGGGCGCAGGCAGGTCGAGGAGATTGCCCGGCGTCTGGCTCCGGGCCCTTTCGAGACCATCGGCCATGATGCCGGAGTGAGACCGATCCTGCGTCGCAGCCAGCCTTTGATCGGGCCACTGGGTGAGGGCTGGTTTTTCAACGGGCTGGGATCGAAAGGCTCATTGTATGCGCCGGGCGTGGCACGCAGGCTGGCGGAGTGGATGCTCGATGGCACCGAGCCTGATCCGGATCTCGATCTGCGCCGCTTTCTCGCCTCCCTGAAGCCTTGATGACCACTTCCGATCATACCGGCTGGGCTCAGCCGCCGCGCCCCACCGAATTGGCCCACCGCCTGTTGGAAGAGGTGTTGAAGCCGGGAGATCACGTGATCGATGCAACCTGTGGCAATGGTCATGACACTTTGTTTTTGGCCCGCCGCGTGGGTGTCACCGGGCGGGTGTATGCCTTCGATGTGCAGGAAGCCGCGATTCAATCGGCAGGGCGTCTGGTGGAGTCGCAGGACGTGGCGGCGCAAGTGGAGTTCCATTGTGAATCCCATGCCCGGTTGGCCGAGCGTGCGGCGTCAGGCAGCATTGCGGCGGTGATGTTCAATCTCGGCTACCTGCCGGGAGCGGATCACTCGATCATCACTTGCGTCTCGGAAACTTTGCCCGCGCTCCAGGCTGCCACTTCCGTGCTGCGTCCGGGTGGCTGGTTGGGTGTGGTGTGCTATCCCGGGCACGAAGGGGGAGATGATGAGGCGTTGGAAGTCGAGAATTGGATGGCGGCGCTGGCCCCCGGAGGTTGGAGGGTGGCGCGCTATGGCATGCTCGGTACGCGGAGACCGGCTCCTTTCCTGCTGGTGGCGGTGAAGCCGGGTTGACGGACGACTCCGCGGAGGAGGAAATGGGCCATGCTTCTTTTGTTGGCGGTCATCGGTGGTGTGGGATTGTCGGCGGTTTGTGGACTGGCTGCGCAGGACACACTCGCTCCGGTGGCGATAGATCCTGTTGCGTTCCCATGGCAAAAGGCGGGCTCTCCACCCGAAGAGCTGCGAGCCGCCTTTGTCGCTCCCGACACCTTTCTGGATGAAGACCACCCGGAGTGGCGGGCAGAGATGCTCCGTCGTTTCGCTCCCGTGGTGAAGGACTGCAAAACCCGCCGGGAAGCGATCCTCGCGGTGGCCACCGAGGCGGCCAAGACTTGTGGCACCCGTTACACCACCGAGCGACATGCCCCCAACCAGTCCGTCCAAGAATCCCTGCAATCGGGAAAGGCCAGCTGCACCGGGCTCTCGATCCTGCTGGCTGCGGCCTATCGCTCGGTTGGTATTCCAGCCCGCCTCGCAGGAGTCGGGGAATGGGGTGACCGCCCCGGCAACCATACCTGGGTCGAAGTGTGGGATGACGATGGCTGGCACTTCGTGGAATACTATCCGGACAAGAAAGGGCTGGATGCGGGGTGGATTCTCGATCCCATCATCCACCTCGATCCGAAGAATCCCCGTTCGCGGGTGATGGCGGTGGATGCTGCCGGGCCGCTCGCATTCTTTCTCCCTTGGGATCCGGACAATGGCTCGATCCGTGCGGTCGATCGCACGGCGGATTACCTCAAGATCGCTTCCGCACAGGGGCTGGTGAAGAGCCAGGCGGTGACGGATTGCTCAGCTGCCACGGCGATCTTCGAATGCCTCGACAAGGCGGGTGCCCGCGTGGCGGTGGCGTTCAAGGTGATGGATGGCGAGCGCGAGATGTTCTCCGGCAATACTCCGGGGCCACTTGATGATCTGAACCATGTGCCCCGTGCAGGATTGGGCGCGGACCACGCCTACACCGTTACCTATCAGAGGCCGGATGGTGTATCAAAGTCTCTTGCGGTTGCATTGAAGGCCGGGCCGCCGGTCAAGGTGCTGCTGCCGTTGGAATAAAAGGCCTCCGCCCAGGCTGTGAAGCCGGGTTGACGAATGGCGGGAAGGGAGGATGATCCTCCTTGTGCGCTTGATCCGGCTCATGGCTCTCTGGGTGGCGGGGATGGCTCCGCTGCTGGCGGAGGATCTTTCCCCGCGTCCGGCACCAAAGAGCCCGCGCGATTTGATCCACGAATTGACCCGCGATCCCGATGGGGACCTCGCCACGCTGGCCCGGGCTTTTGTCGGCAAGGGCGGTGGCAATTCGCTGTTCTACTTTCCGACGAAGGATGCCACCGAGACTCCGGCGACGTGGGGGTGGAAGTTTGAGAACGTCTGGTTCAAGTCCGCCGATGGCACCCGCATCCACGGCTGGTTCCTTCCGACCAACCAGAAGAAGCCCAGAGGTACGATCGTGTTTTCCCACGGAAATACCGGCGCGATGGGCTATCATTTCGGCTTCGTGGAGTGGCTGCTGCCGGAGGGATTCAATGTGCTGATGTTCGACTATCGCGGCTTCGGGAGTTCCGGTGGTTCGCCTGTGCGTCATGGCATGATCGAGGACGTGCATGCGGCCTTCGACTACGTGAAGACGCGCAAGGACGTGGACGCGACCCGCTTGATTTCGCTCGGGCACAGCCTGGGGGCCTCCAAGTCGATCACCGCTCTGGCCGAAAAGCCGGTGGCGGGTGTGCGTGCGATCATCAGTGACAGTGGCTTCGCCTCCTATGTGGGGATGGCGGATGCCGTCGCAGGCAAGGTGGGTTTGGAAATGGTCAGCGATGAATGGTCGCCGAAGGATTGGGTGGCGAAGCTTACGCCTCTTCCGCTGCTGGTCATCCATGGCACGGATGATGAGGTGGTGCCCTTCGCTCAGGGCCAGCAGCTCTTTGCCGCTGCCGCGATGCCAAAGACGATGTTCGCGGTGAAGGGCGGCCATCATGGAAATTCGCTGTGGCGGAACAACGGCGAGTATCGGAAGAAGATGCTCGAATGGCTGGCGACGGCGATGAAGTGAAGGAGTTGAGCCTTTAGGCGAGGAGGGTCTTCAGGGGGGCGGAGGCTTCAGTGCTTCGAATCCAGCATCCCGCTCCGAAAACAATCTCCATCAACACTTCTGCCGCAAGGGAGTCTCCTCCTTTTGCGATTTTTGCACCTCTTTGCGGCTAAAAACTCCAGAGCCTCCGCCCCCCCTGAAGACCCTCCTCGGCTGAAGCCTCAACTCCGTACAGAAAAACGGCGCACGGGGGATCCCATGCGCCGTTTGATGTGAAATGAACCGGAGGCGGATCAGGCGATCACTTCGCCTTCGTTGAAGAAGCGCTTCAGCTCGGCTTCGGCGGCTTCGCCGGAGTCGGAGGCGTGGCAGACATTGCGCATCTTGGCATCGCCGCCCTTGTCACCGAAGTCACCACGGATGGTGCCAGCAGCGGCCTGGGTGGAATCGGTCGGTCCAAGGAGGTCACGGACGCGGGCGATCACGTCTTCGCCTTCTAGGGCGAGCGCGACGACCGGGGCTTCCTGCATGAATCCGCGGACGGACGGGAAGAACGGCTTGTCGGCGATGTGCGAGTAGTGCTCGGCGAGGATCTCATCGCTGAGGGCGAGCACCTTCAGACCGCGGATGCGGAAGCCTTCCTTTTCGAAACGGGAAAGCACGGTGCCGACGATCTTTTTCTCAACGGCGTCGGGCTTGAAAAGAATCAGTGTGGTCTCAAGAGACATGCGGGGGAGTTAGGAGCCGGAGTCCTGACTGACAAGCTTTTTGCTGAGAATCAGGGAGAAGGAGCGGCTCCTCCCTGTTTTACGGGGCGGTTCTCCACAAGGACAGGAATGTCCTTGCTCCCTGATATTACAGCGGCCGCCCGTAGGTGTCGCAGCGGTTGTGCCAGCCTTCCTTCCAGCGGGCTTCGCCGCGGGCGGGAGGGGAGTTGGCGATGCGGCGGTCGAGCACGCGCTTGGCGGCGGCGGCGAATTCGCTGGCAGAGGCGGCTCCGCCGCCGGTATCGCGCATTTCTCCTAGCACCTGCATGAGGCCCCAACCGCGGCCGTTGTAGCGCTCGGACTCATTCACACCCTCGCCCTTGAAATTCACGTAGTCGATCAGGGCATAGGTGCCTTGGCCGGAGGTGGCTACCTTGTGGTAGTTCGCCTCGATTCGGGCGCGCTCGCTGGCCGGGGCTGCGGCGAGGATCTTGCCGAGTGCGGCCTTCGAGCGGGAGATGATGAAATCGGTCTGGAGCGGGACATTGCCGGACAGCCACTTACGCAGGGTGGAGAGGCGGTCGCCGCGGAAGTCGGCTTGGAACTGCGCTTTGGTATTCCACGGACAGTGGGGCAGGGTGGCCACGGCGGGTGGAGTCACGCCACGGCTTTTCGCGTAGGCGATGAACTGCGGCCATGTCTCGTTGAAGCGTCCGTTGAAGCCCTGCGGATACCAAATGAAGTGGCCGATACCGAGGGAGGGAAACTCCTCGCCCGCGTTCCAAGTGGTCAGGCCGTCCACGGTGCCCGCGCACTCGTTTTTCCAGATTTTCTGGCCGATCGCGGCTTTCTGACCGGCGGTGAGCTCGGCCGAGGCGATCCCGGCGGTGAGAGTGAATACGAACAGGCACAGGGCACGGGCGGCTTGCATGGGCGCACGCTAGATGGTTCTTCAGGCAGCAGCAAGTTCACCCTGCCCGATCCTGCCATGAGCCGCTTTCCTTGGGACAAATTCTTCTCCTTCTCACCGATGGACCTGGTGAAGCTGATCATCACTGCGGTGATCATCGTGGTGGTTACGAAGATCCAGGTGGTCAATGACCGGCTTTCCGCCCTGCTGATCGCCCTGCCGATTACTTCGCTGCTGGCGATGTGCTGGATGCAGGCGGAGAAGCAGGGGAGCACCCGCATTGCGAACCACTCCGAGGGGACCTTCTGGTTCGTCCTGCCGACCCTGCCGATGTTTCTGATTCTGCCGTGGATGCTGCGGAGCGGATGGAACTTCTGGCTCGCGCTGGTTGCAAACTGCCTGCTGACCATCGGGTTTTTCTGGCTCACGGTAGTGATTCTCCGCCGTTTCGGGATCGATCTGATGCCGAAGTGAGCCCGCAGGGTGGAAAGTCTGATAGAGATTGGGCTTGTCAGAAACCCGATTTTCTGGTTCATCCCGCCCTCCGGCTGCTTGCCGGATCTATTTTCCAATCGAGCGAACACGACCGCGGAATGACTCCGGACAATATCATCCCTTTCGAGTCACCGCGTCCGCATTCCCGATTCCCTGGCCTACCCATGAAAAGCGACCTTGTCGAAAAAGCTGCTGAGATCGTCACGGATCCCCTCGTTCTGGTGAACCTCGTTTCCCAGCGCGTCCGCCAGCTGAACAGCGGCCGCTCGCCGCTGATCCCGACCCGCCCGAGCATGGGTGCCGCCGATATCGCCCTTCAGGAGATCATCGAAGGCAAGATCAAGCTGGGCGAGAAGAAGAAGGAAGAGGAATTCGCCGCCGAGTAATCGGACCGCGCGGTCATCCGCCGCATTTGATTTCTTCAGGTAGCATCGTACCTGCCACCACCATGAGCGAGGACATCGCGACCAATCGGAAGGCCGGGCGCGATTTCCATATCACCGCCAAATTCGAGGCGGGACTGGAGCTCAAGGGCACCGAGGTCAAATCGATCCGCGCTGGGAAGATCAATATTTCCGACGCGTTCGCCCGCGTCGAGAAGGGGCAGGTGTTTCTGTATGGCTGCGATATCCAGCCGTGGGAAACCGCCGCGGAGTGGTTCAACCATCCCGCGAAGCGCCCCCGCCGCCTCCTGCTGAACAAGAAGGAGATTTTCAAGATGGAGCAGGCCACCGCGCTCCAGGGCTGCACCCTGCCGCTGCTCCGGATGTATTGGAAGAACCGCCGGGTGAAGGTGGAAATCGGCATCGGCAAGGGCAAGACCCACTCCGACCAGCGACACGACCTCAAGAAGAAGGTCGAGATGCGGGAAGTGCAGCGCGAGATCCAGCGGTTCAACCGCAAATAACCAAGGAGTAGGGACATTCCTGTCCCGTTTCCAAGATCACCCAGCTTCGCTGGCAGGAGTTTCCAAGAACGGGACAGGATGTCCTACTCCTTGGGTTCCGAAAGTTCTTGCCAAGTCCACCCGGACCGGTTACCTCCCCGCCCGAACTCCAACGAGGACGGTCCGGCAGCCGCTGGATCCATCCGTTTACGATCATGAGCACCATCAATCTGAAGGACTATCAAGTCCACGACAAAGACACCGGCAGCGCCTCCTACCAGGCCGCCCTCCTCACGCAGCGCATCCAGCACCTGACGATCCACCTGAACGCCAACACGAAGGACTTCTCGTCCCGCCGCGGCCTTCTGAAGATGGTGTCCCAGCGCCGCAAACTTCTGGACTACCTTAAGGGTGAGTCCGAAGAGCGTTACCAGCAGGTCATCCAGGGCCTCGGTCTCCGCCGCTAACTTTCGCGCCAACAGCCACCCGGGTAACCGGGTGGCTGTTCCGCAAAACAGGGAAGGCACCCAAAAAAGAAAACGCCTCCCTGCTCCCGGACAACGATCCGCTTCCCTCGTCCGCATGTGCGGAATGCTTCAGGAAGCCGTCCGGAACCCCAAGACCCCCGCGCGGCAAGGTGCCCCGCGGGTTTGATGCAAAAAGAAGAAACAAGAATATGAATATTCACACCATCACGGCCGAGGTCGGAACGAATCCGATCACGATCGAAACCGGCAAGCTTGCCAAACTCGCCGACGGTGCCGTTACCGTCCGCTCCGGTGACACCATCATCCTCGTCACCGCCGTCTCCGCCACCAAGGTGAAGGACGGTCAAACCTGGTTCCCCCTTTCCGTCGAGTACAAGGAAAAGGCCTCCGCCGCCGGCGTGTTCCCGGGTGGCTACTTCAAGCGTGAAGGCCGTCCGACCGAGAAGGAAATCCTCACCTGCCGCATGACGGACCGCCCGCTGCGTCCGCTGTTCCCGAAGGGTTACTTCTACGACACCCAGATCGTCGCCCTGCTCCTCAGCGCGGATGCGATCAACGACGCCGACATCCTCTCGATGAACGGTGCCTCCGCCGCCCTCTGTCTTTCCGACATCCCGTTCGCCGGCCCGATCGGCGCGGTGCGCGTCGGCCGCGTCGATGGCGAGTTCGTCATCAACCCGACCTTCGACGAGCGTGAGAACAGCGATCTCGACCTCGTTTACGTGGGCAACAAGACCGACGTGATCATGATCGAAGGCGCCGCCGACGAGCTCCCGGAAGAGGAGTTCGTGAAGGCCCTCCACTTCGCCCAGGAAGCCGTCCAGAAGCTGGTGGCCGCCCAGGAAGAGCTCGTCCGCCTCGCGGGCAAGCCGAAGCGCGATTACACCCCGGTGCTCGCCAAGGAGAACCTCCTTGAGATCGCCTACGAAATCGCCGGTGACCGCATTGAAGGTGCCATCTACGCCCCGACCAAGGTCGAGCGTGCGAAGAAGGTCGGCGCCCTCCGCGACGAAGTGGAAGCCGCGATCAAGGAGCGCGCTCCGGAAGCGACCGCCTTCGACGTCGAGCAGGCGTTCGAATACCTCCAGAAGAAGGCTTTCCGCATCTCCATCATGGAGAAGGGCATCCGCGCTGATGGCCGTACCGTCGGCCAGCTCCGCAATCTGTATGCCGAGGCCAACGTGCTGCCGCGCGTCCACGGTTCCGCCATCTTCTCCCGCGGCGAAACGCAGGCCCTGGCCATCGCGACCCTCGCTCCTGGCGATGAGAAGCAGTTCATCGACAACTACGCCGGTGGCGAAAGCGAGAAGCGCTTCATCCTTCACTACAACTTCCCTCCGTTCTCCGTGGGTGAAACCGGCCGCATGGGTGGCCTGAACCGCCGCGAAATCGGCCACGGCGCGCTCGCCGAGCGCTCCATCGAGCCGGTGCTTCCGCACCCGGACGAGTTCCCCTACGCGATCCGCGTGTCCTCCGAAGTGACCGAGTCGAACGGCTCCACCTCGATGGCCACCGTTTGCTCCGGCACCATGTCGCTTCTCAGCGCCGGTGTTCCGCTCATCCGCCCCGTCGCCGGTATCTCCGTGGGTCTCGTCACCGAGTTCAACGAAGCCGGTGCCATGGAGAAGTACATCCCGCTCCTCGACATCATCGGCAGCGAAGACTTCTACGGTGACATGGACTTCAAGCTCTGCGGCACCAGCCACGGTGTCACCGGCTACCAGCTCGACCTGAAGCTTCCGGGTATCCCGCTCTCGATCCTCGCGGAAGCCGTGACGATCGCGAAGAACGCCCGCACGCCGATCCTTGAGAAGATGGCCGAGGCCATCCCGTCCCACGGCGAGCTCAGCCCGCACGCCCCGCGCATCGTCTCGATCAAGATCCCGGCGGATCGCATCGGCGAGCTCATCGGGCCTGGCGGCAAGAACATCAAGGGCATCCAGGCCGAGTCCGGCGCGGAAGTCAGCATCGAAGACGACGGCACCGTGCGCATCTACGCCTCCAAGCAGGAAGGCCTCGAGCGCGCCAAGTCGCTCATCGAGCGCATGTTCCAGGAGATCGAAGTCGGCAAGGTCTACACCGGCAAGGTCGTCAGCATCACCGCCTTCGGTGCCTTCATGGAAGTGCTCCCGGGCAAGGACGGTCTCGTCCACGTCTCCGAGCTGGCCGAAGGCCGCACCGAGAATGTCGAGGACATCGTCAAGAAGGGCGACCAGATCACCGCCAAGTGCATTGGCGTTGACGAGAAGGGCCGCGTCAAGATGAGCCGCCGCGCTTATCTCCGCGACCAGAAGGCTGCTGAGGCCGCTCCGGCTCCTGCCGAAGCCTGATCGCTTCTGATCCATTGATTCCCAGAAACGCCCGGCCCGGAAACGGTCCGGGCGTTTTTGCGTCCGTGACCAGCCTTTCCGTGAGGCGGATTTGTCATGGAATGGAGATGGGGAATTCCAGACATGTGATGATGCAATTCGCTTCTCCGGCTTGTTGAGACTTTGCAAACACCGGCCGGGTTGCTATCTCCCGCCTCCACATGAAAAAGCGCCTGATCTCCTCCCTGCTGATGCTCGTGCTCGGTTTCGCTGCCATCCCGGCATTTGCGGACCAAGATCCACCTGCGGATTCGAAGCCCGGGGGAAAGGGTGGCATTTCTGAGAAGGACCGTCAGTGGCTCCAGAACCTCAAGTTCGAAACCGGCACCGTCATGATCAATACGGTGGCGGAAGCGAAAATTCCGGAAGGCTACCGTTATCTGAATCCGGTGGATTCCTCCCGGTATCTTCAACTGCTGGGCAATCCTCCGAGCCGGGTCGAAGGGATCCTGTTCCCCAAGGACGCGGATTGGTTCGTGGTTCTCGAATACGAGAAGGAAGGCCACGTGAAGGATGATGATGCCAAGAAGATCAACTACGCGGATCTCCTCAAGGACATGAAGGAGTCCACCAAGGATGGCAATGCGCAGCGTACCAGCCAGGGCTATCCAGCGATTGAATTGGTCGGCTGGGCCACTCCGCCGCACTACGATGCCAGTACCCACAAGCTTTACTGGGCCCAGGATTTGAAGTTCTCGGACGCTCCCGGACATACGCTCAACTACAACATCCGCATGCTGGGACGTGAAGGTGTGCTCGTTGCCAATGCGGTGGGTGAGGTTGGAGAACTGCCGGATATTGAGAAGGCCACTCCCGACATCCTTGCGATGGTCGATTTCACTGCGGGCAATCGCTATCAGGACTACAACGAGAAGACCGACCACACGGCCGAGTATGGTATCGCGGGACTCATCGCCGGGGCTGCCGGATTGAAGATCGCCGCGAAACTGGGCATCTTCGCCCTCCTTGCGAAGAAGGCTGCTGTGCTTTGGAAGCCCATCGCGATCGTCTTCGCGGCCATCGCGACCCGCTTCAAGAAGCTGTTCGGGCGCAAGGGCGATGCCTCAGCCTGAGTCTCTTTTTGAAATCAGCCGGTTCCGTTCGTGGAACCGGCTTTTTTGTGCCCGAGTGGTTGCGCGCGGGGTGTTCCCGCGCAAGTTGCCCGGATGAATGTCCGACTGGGAAAATTCATGGCTGCGGCTCTCGGGCTGATGGCTGCTGGTGTCGCCGGTGCTGCGGAAGATCCTCCGTTGCCGCCGATCGCTCCACAGGATGCCATGCTCACGGAGTATGCGTATCCCTTCGAGGTGAAGATCCGGAAATTCCAGTCGCTGGGCCAGCCATTGGAGATGGCCTACATGGATCTCCGACCGGAAAAGCCCAACGGAAAGTCCGTCCTGCTGCTACACGGCAAGAATTTCTCCGGCGCCTATTGGGAGAAGACCGCACGTGCCCTCGCCGATGGAGGCTACCGTGTGGTCATGCCGGATCAGATCGGGTTTGGGAAATCCTCCAAGCCGACCGCCTATCCTTATACCTTCCAGGCTCTCGCTTCGAATACCCGCGCTCTGTTGGACGAGCTGGGCATTGAGAGAGCGAATGTCGTCGGTCACTCGATGGGCGGTATGATCGCGGCGCGTTTCGCGCTGATGTTTCCGGACAAGACTGCGAAGCTGGTGCTCGTTAATCCCCTGGGACTGGAGGATTGGAAGCGTCTTGCTCCATATCAACCGGTGGATGACGCTACGGTTGGGGAATTGAAGAAGACGCCACAGGCGGTGAGGGATTACATGAAGAAGGCCTACTTCGATGGCAAGTGGCAGTCATCCTATGACCCGTTGCTGGCGATTCAGGCGGGTTGGACCATCGGCCCGGATCGGGAGCAAATGGCCCGTGTGGGAGCGCTCACGTCCGACATGATCTTCACGCAGCCGGTCGCCTACGAATTCCCGGACATTCGGGTGCCCACTTTGCTGATCATCGGAGATCGCGACCGCACCGCCATTGGCAAAGAGCGTGCCACGCAGGAAAACGCCGCGCGCATGGGGCGCTATGATGAACTTGGAAAGACTGCAGCGGCTGCGATCCCGGGAGCAAAGCTGGTGACCATCCCTGGAGTCGGGCATTGCCCGCAGGTGGAGGCCTTCGATGACTATCTCAAAGCGCTCTCCGGCTTCCTCGGTGAGAAATGAGACCACATGCCTCCATCTCCAACGGGGCCGCCGCGTAACCGTCCATGAGACACTCGAAGAGATAGCGCCGGAGGAATGGCGCGATGCCGCCGAGTCGCTCGAACTGGGCCACATGATGCAGTTCGTGCTGGATCAAATCCATCGACTCATGGGTGGCTAAGATGCCGTGACCGAGCGTCATGCCGGTAGGCGCGAAGACGGGGAACGACCATCGCATGGCCAGCACCACCATCCAGCCCGGCACCGGAGCGGGAATCGGATCGAGATGGAGGATGCGCACCTTGTCCGGGCGGATCACGCCGATCTCCGCTGCAAGGGCATGCTCCTGCATGCTCAAAGGCCGGCCCTCGCGGAGAATGCGGCGTTCCTGACTCTCCGCCCACGGAGTCACCGCGAGCGCGAGAGCATCGGCGAGAATATGGCCAACCAGCGGAATCATATCGGCACCGCAGGATACCTGCTTCCGCCTCCAATACAACGAGAGGATGGCCTGCTTCCCGGGCCTATCAGCGGAGAAGCAGGCAGGGTGTGAGGCCGGTTGTTATTTCTTCTGGAGCAGGCTGCTGCCGGTCATTTCCTTCGGCTTCAGCAAACCCAGCATCTCGATGAGCGTGGGAGCCATGTCGGCCAGGATGCCGTCCTTCACATGGTATTCCTCCGCGTCCTCCGCGACGTAGATCGCATGCACCAGGTTGGTGGTGTGGGCGGTGTGTGGTGAGCCGTTCGGGTTGCGCATGTATTCGCAGTTGCCGTGGTCCGCGGTGATGAGGAGCTTGCCGCCGAGCGAGAGCGTTTTCTCCACGATCGCCTGCACACTGGCATCGATCACCTCGCAGGCCTTGATCGCGGCTTCCACCACACCGGTGTGGCCGACCATGTCCGGGTTGGCGAAGTTGAGGATCACCAGATCGTAGTCCGGGAGCTTCTCCAACACGATGCGGGTCACTTCCGGCGCGCTCATCTGCGGCTTGAAGTCATAGGTCGGCACGTCCTTCGGGGATGGCACGATCGAGCGGTCTTCCCCTTCGAAGGGTTGCTCCACGCCGCCATTGAAGAAGTAGGTCACGTGCGGGTACTTCTCGGTTTCCGCGATGCGGAGCTGGTTCTTGCCTGCCTTCGAAACGGTCTCGCCGAGCACCATTGCCATCGACTGGGAGTCGAAGATCACCGGTACTCCGTAGGTCTCGTCATACTCGGTGAGCGTGACGTAGTGGACCTTCGGGACGTGGCCGCGGTCGAAGCCGGAGAAGTCCGGTTTCAGGAATGCTTCGGAAAGCTGGCGGGCGCGGTCGGCGCGGAAGTTGAAGAAGAGGATCACATCGCCATCGCGGATGATGTCTTCGCCGGGCTTGGTGAAGACCATGGCAGGCAGGAACTCATCGGTCTTGTCCTCGGCGGTACCAATCGGCCACCGCCTCGCTGGCCAGCACGTGGCGCTCCTCGCCGACACCGTGGACGATGGCGTCCCAGGCCAGCTTCGTGCGTTCCCAGCGCTTGTCGCGGTCCATGGCGAAATAGCGACCGGTCACGGTGACGATGCGGGCACCCACCGGGCTCACTTCGTCTTCCAGCTTGGAAAGGTAGGCTTCACCGCCGGTGGGGGAGGTGTCGCGGCCGTCGGTGATCGCGTGGATGGCGATGTCCTTCACTCCTGCGGCTCCGGCCAGCTTCACCATCGCGATGAGTTGCTCGAGATGGCTGTGAACCCCGCCGTCCGAGACGAGGCCGATGAAATGCAGGCGGCTGCCTTTGGCCTTTTCGAGGGCCTCCACGAAAACCGGATTGGTCGCGAGCGTGCCTTCTTCGATGGCCTTGTTGATGCGGGTGAGGTCCTGATAGACGATGCGGCCCGCGCCCAAGTTGAGGTGACCCACTTCCGAGTTCCCCATCTGGCCAGCCGGGAGGCCGACATCGAGGCCGGAGGCGCTCACAAAGCCCTTGGGATACTTCTCCAGCATCACATCGTGAAACGGGGTGTTCGCTAGCAAGGTCGCATTGCCGTCGCGTTTTGCGGTTTCCTTCCCTCCGGGATTCACACCCCAGCCGTCACGAATGATGAGCACCACCGGTTTCTTCGCCATGATGCCGGGCGTTTAGCGTCCCGGGAGGCGGGCGTCCAGCGCGGGAAAGCTTCAAAAGCAAGATTCGACATGCTTCGTGCTTGATTGTGGATGTTGGATTTTGTGGGAATATTTGGATGTTCGCCCGTTTTGGTGGCGTATCACCTGATGTCTTCTGGAACTACCTCCTGATTCCGCCATGTCTCCGTTCTGGACCCGCCGGCATTTCCTGAAATCCACCGCCCTGCTGCCCCTTGCCAGACAGGCGATGGGAGCTCCCGCGATTGTGGCCGGGAAGCTGTCCCATGGCATCCGGATCGAGAAGGTTGAAATGGCATTCGAGGACTTCAAATACCGCACCCCTTACAAATTCGGTGGCACGGCAGTGGACCGGGTGACCCTGCTCAATGTCACCGTGCTGGTGTCCAATGCGGCCGGGAAATCCGCGACCGGTTTCGGCTCGATGCCGATGGGCAATGTCTGGTCGTTCCCGTCCACGGCGATGTCCTACGAGACCACGCTTGGTGCGATGCGGGAGCTGGCCAAGCGGATCACGAAAATCACCGGCGACTACAAAGGCACCGCCCATCCGATCGAGATCAATCACGTCCTCGAACCGGAGTATCTCGAGGCTGCCGCGGATGTGTCCCGTGATCTCAAGCTGGCGGCACCAATCCCGAAGCTCTGTGCTCAGGTGACTGCTAGCGCATTCGATGCGGCGCTGCACGATGCCTTCGGCAAGATCCTCGGGTTGAACTGCTATCAGACCTATTCCAGCGAGCTGATGGGCTACGATCTGTCCCGCTATCTCAGCGCGGATTTCAAAGGAGAATCGTTGGCCAGCTATGTTTCTCCCACACCGCGCGAATGGGTCTGGCTGTTTCACTCGGTGGGCGGTCTGGATGCGGTGACGCCGGATGAGCTCAAGGAGCGCATCAACGACGGCCTGCCGGAAACACTCGGAGAGTGGATCAAGCGTGACGGACTCCAGCGTATCAAGATCAAACTCCAGGGAGAGAATCTCGAATGGGACATCGCTCGCACCGTGGCGGTCGATCGTGTGGCCCGGGAAACCCGCCCGGATGTGGAGTGGAAGTACCTGCTGCGATTTCAACGAGCACTGCCCGAACGTGGACTACCTGTTGGAGTATCTCCGCAAGGTGAAGGAACAGGCTCCGCAGGGATTCGAAAGCATCCTGTATCTGGAGCAGCCCACCAAGCGCGACCTGCGGGCGGACCGTGGCAATGTCATGCATGAGGCGGCCAAGCTGCGGCCGGTGGTGATCGATGAATCATTGACCGATCTGGAGAACCTGATGCTCTCCCGTGAAATGGGTTATACCGGTGCCTGTCTGAAGGCCTGCAAAGGCCAGTCCCATGCCATGCTGATGGCGGCTGCCGGGAAGAAGTGTGACATGTTCCTGTGCGTGCAGGATCTGACCTGCCCGGGAGCTTCGCTGATCCAATCCGCGGGCATCGCTTCGCATGTGCCCGGGCTCTCCACCATCGAGAGCAACGCCCGCGAATACGTGCCGTCCGCGAATGCTGCGTGGACAGCGAAGTTTCCCGGGCTGTTCGAGACGCGGGATGGAAAGCTCGCGACGAAGCAACTCACAGGCCCGGGTCTTGGAGCGGTCGTCTGAGCGAGTTTCATTCCCAAGCGGGCTCGGTCGTGCACACTGGTCCCATGAACGAAGATCTCCTGCCCGAATTGCTGGCCGCTGTGGAACAGCAGCTCACCTCACCCCAGACGAAATACGTCGCGAAAACGTTGGAGCGGCTGTTGAAGCTCGGCGTGCCGGAAGCCGAAGCAAAGGAGCAGATCGCGCTGTGTCTCGGCCAGGAAATGGACGCGGCCTATCGGAAGCGCCGTGGGTTTGATGAGAAATCCTACAAGGGATTGTTGGATGAACTGCCGGTGGCGGCGGATGAGGAGGAGGACGAGGGAGATGAGGGCAAGGAGCCCGGCTGAAACTCCGACCGGATCATGGGGAAGGACGATCCATATTCGGCCCCCAAAGCCATTCCGGATTCGATCGGAAGGCCGTTGCTCGGGCGCTTTTCCTGGGTGCTCGTGCCTTTGGTCGGAGGGCTTCTGTTACCGAGCTTGCTTCAATTGTGGATCGAGGAGCGGTTGGCTAAATTCGATCATATCGCCGCCCTTCAAGCCGTGGATGCCAAATGGCATCTGGCGTACGACTCTCTCGGATCACTGACGATGGCATCCTTCATGCCATTCGGGGTGTTGGCTGCGGCGACGTTCGTGATCGCTGGTCGTGCCAAGTCAGCCACTGTTGGTCGCTTTGTCTTGGCCGGTATGGCGATCCTCCTGCCGCTGGTCATTCCCGGAGGAATCCACCTCCAGAAGCTCGCCTATTCCGATGACTCACCACCGTTTGTGAGCATCCACTTTTGGATGATGGCGATCCTCACAAGCTGCCTGATCGGTGCCTATTCAGGCACCGTGTGTTTGGCCATCGTGAAGCGGAGACAAGCGGCCCGGAGAAATGAAGGGGAAGCGAAGTCTCCTTAAGCCGGTTCATTTCCCCTGCCAGTCACCGAACGCGCGGAATTTCGCGTAGCGGCGATCGAGCAGGACATCCACTGGGAGCTTGGAGAGCTCGTCGAGATGCTTCAGCACGACCGCTTGGAAATTGGCGGCGGTGGCCTGGTGATCGTGGTGGGCACCACCAGTGGGCTCGTGGATCACATCGTCGATCAGATCGAGTTTCTTGAGATCCGGAGCGGAGAGTTTCATCGCCTCGGCGGCTTCCGGGGCGTGCTTGCGGTGCTTCCAGAGAATGGCGGCGCAGCCTTCCGGGCTGATGACCGAGTAGTAGGCGTTCTCCATCATCAGAACGCGGTCTGCCACGCCGATGCCAAGGGCACCGCCGGAGCCCCCTTCACCGAGAACGACGGCGATCACCGGCACCTTGAGGAGCATCATCTCCCGGAGATTGTAGGCGATGGCCTCGGCGATATTGCGCTCTTCCGCACCGATGCCGGGGAAGGCGCCGGGGGTATCGATCAGGGCGATGACCGGGAGGCCGAATTTCTCGGCCAGCTTCATCAGGCGGAGGGATTTGCGGTAGCCTTCCGGATGGGCACTGCCGAAGTTACGCTTGAGATTTTCCTTGGTGTCGCGGCCCTTCTGATGGCCGAGCACGACCACGCGCTTGCCGCCGATGCGGGCGAACCCGCCGGGCATCGAGAGATCGTCGCCGATGTGGCGGTCTCCATGCAGCTCGGAGAAATCGGTGAAGGCCAGCGAGACGTAGTCGAGCATGAAGGGGCGGTTCGTGTGGCGGGCGATCTGGACGCGCTGCCACGGCGTGAGGTTTTCGTAGATCGACCGGCGTGTGTCGGCGAGCTTGCCCTCCATGGTCTCAATTTCCGCCGACATGTCGATATTCTGTGACGCCGCCTTGGTGCGAAGTTTTTCAAGTTCGCGTTCAAGTTCGGCGACGGGCTTTTCGAATTCGAGGAGCTGCATGGGCGTGAAGGAGGCTAGCGGGTGGCGGGGCGGATTTCCACCTCATTCCCGGCGCGGGTGAGGAGGTTGAGTTCCTCCATGTCGGAGGGCTTGAGATAGAGGCCGCGGGGCAGGGCGGTGTCCCGGTCGGAACCACCGGTGAGGGAACGGATCTGGAGATTGATTTTTGCCAGATGGATCACTTTCTCGGACTGCCGGTAGCCTTTGGCTCCGGGAGCGAGCTTCTTGCCATCCTGATAGCCGGCCTTGGAATCGATGGTCGTCTTCTGGGCAGCCATGTTCGCCGGGATCTGGACGTGGATGATCGGATAGTCCTTCACGAACTTGGCCAGCGGCGGCTGGCCTTCCTTCTGCACGAGCTGCCAGAGGGAGAGGGTTTTCTTCTGGGGCTCGATGAGGATGCGGAAGTCCAGAGGCATGACGATGAGGTCATCCCCCGGATGCAGGCCGCCGAAGTCGGTGAGCCCGTTGAGCATCATGATGCAGTCCAGAGGGCAGCGGGTCTTCTCGGAAATCTTGAGATAGGAGTCACCCTTCGCCACATCATAGGTCGTCTTCCCTTCCTTGAAGTCAGGGGAGAGGATTTCATCGAGATTGATCTCGCCGACGATGCGGCGGGCGTCCGGCGCGGAGGCGGAGGTCGGATAGACATTGACCACGCTTTCGAGCTTTTCGCGTGCCTCGGGGATATTCCCCATGGCGATGAGTTCGACTGCCTTCTGGTAGGCGACTTCACCAGGCTCGACATCCGGCATATCGGTGGAGTCGAGCATTTTGGTCACGTCATTGTCGGAGCTTTTCGCGACGACATCGGTGGGATTCGGAACCCACTTGGAATAAGAGGCGATCGGCTTGACCGTGATATGGTAGACCAGTCCTGCGGTGAGGCCGAGCACAGCGAGCACAGCGAGGGCGGCAAGCAGCTTGAAGAAGGTCCAGATTCGCATGGCGGGGTCGCGTGGCGATCAGAGCAATCCCCGGCGTTTGAAGTCAAACGCGTTGATGTCCTGCGAGCGGAGAATCATCTCGAAGGCGAATTTGAAAAGGGACACCTCCCAGGCATCGTCCACGCCCTCGATGATGGCGCGGGCGGGATTGCCGGAGCGGCGGATGTCTTCCATGACCCGGTCACGGACGGCCTCGATCCGGTCGTGGACGACCTCCTCGGTGACCTGGCTGCGGCGGAACTGGAAGCCGTATTGGAGGAACGCGAGGTCCTTGCCCTCGGCCCGGAGCTTTTCCACCATCGCATCCAACCGCTTGCGGGCATTGTCGTTGAAGCCTTCCAGCTCGATCTCGCTGTAGGCGCTGGGCCGCATGATCCGCGGGCGCATCGCCTCCAGGTGCCCGGTGCGGATGCGGACTTCGCCGCTGCGGTCCATCAGCTCGCTGAGAAGCTGGAACTCGAAACGGGTGTCTCCGAACGTATCGATGCGGCGGTCCGGCTCGCGCAGAACGCGGGTCGTCTCAAGCGCATACTGGATGTCGTCCGGAGAATGCATGGGCGGCGCAACTTCAATCGTTCCGCGCGGATTGCAATAAAAAGGGGCGGACACCACCCGGGAGTCCGCCCTTTTTGGGAAAGTGCGTCAGACGGGGGTGATCAACCCTGCTGGGCGGTCATGTAGGTCACGACGTCGCCCACGGACTGGAGCTTCTCGGCTTCTTCATCCGGAACTTCGATTTCGAATTCCTCTTCGAAAGCCATCACGAGTTCGACGGTATCGAGAGAGTCGGCACCGAGATCTTCGATGAACTTGGCTTCAAGGGTGACCTGATCGGCGCTCACTCCGAGCTGGTCGACGATGATGTCCTTCACGCGGTCTTCAATGCTTTTGTCAGACATGTGCTGCTTGGTTGGTAGTTGACGTTGGGGCTGCTTAACGGGGGGGAGGGGCTTGGCAACCCCGAAAAAACCGAGGCTGCTCCGGCGGTTTTCAGTCGGTGGCCGCATGGGGGGTCCAGCCTCATCGGATGAGACGGGGGCGTACTCGACGACTTCACCGGAAAAGTGGGAGCGGAGGTGCTTCATGAGGCGCTCGGCCGGTTCGTCTCTGATCCTTCTTGAATCCTCCATAGGTCAGGCCGTCGATGCGCGCCCGGCCGGCCCGGAAGTGCCGGAATAGTAGGCGAAGGCCAGTCCCTTGCTCTCCCATTTCCGCAGGTCGAGCCGCTTCAGATCGGTGAAGGGGACACGTTTGCCGCCGGGGACTTGAAGAGGGCCTCGCCGTCGACGCGAGCTTGCGGCCCAGCGTGCGCATCAGGCAAAATGCGGCGATGCCCGCGCGGCGCCAGGAAAGCAGAAGACGACCCACTGCTCGCGATCTTGCCGGCAGCGTGGGGTTCATCGGGCGCTGGTGTCTATTTTCCACGCCGGCATTGGTCGTGAAAAGCTTCTCAGCGGCGCTGCCTCTGGGGATGCCTTTCATCAGTCTCCGTGTTCCGCAGGGATTCGGGCCACTTCATGCCGGGCTGGCCTTCCGGTGGCAGCACCGATCCGTCCTGTTGCTGGCCTTTCGGCGAAACGAAATCGACCGGTTCCGCCTCGGCGTAGTTTCCGCCATTCCGCAGCGGTGAGATTCACTCTCTTCGATTTGAATTCCTGATCCGCTTTGATGAAGGCCTCGCGCAGGTAGTAGGAGGCATTCTTGCGGCGGTAGCCGATGCTGCCGTCCCGGTAGAAAAGGAAGGCGAACACCGAGAACATGAGGAAGACCACCACCATTCTCACCAGGAACCACGGCGTCGGCTTGCAGATGATCTTTTCGGAATCACTCATTGGATCGCGGGCAGAAAACCCGTCTCACGGGAAATTGGCAAGCTCGCTCGGCCCGCGATCCGCCTTTGACGCGCCGCCCCACGGGACGCATGGTTCTCCCGGCCATGGCCTTTTCCGAACGTTTTCCTGAACTCCTCGAACGACCGACGCCGTTGATGCGCCGGTTCGCGGACATGATCGAGCCGGTTTCCGATACGGTGCTCGAGCAGATGGCGCGCCGCAGCCAGGTACTGACCCGCCGTCATTTCGGCCGGACCATGCGGCTTTTCGCCCCGCTTTACGTCTCGAACGAGTGCGTGAACAACTGTTCCTACTGCGGGTTTTCGCGGGACAATCCGATTCTGCGCACCACGCTGACTGTCGATCAGGTCCTGCGAGAAGCCCACCACCTCCACGGCTTGGGATTCCGGAACGTCCTGCTGGTGGCCGGGGAGCACCCGAAATTCGTATCCGAGGGCTACCTCCAGACCTGTCTGGATGCGCTCAAGCCGTTCATCCCGACCCTCGCGCTGGAAATCGGTCCGATGGAGGACGACCAGTACGCGGAAGTCGTCCAACACGGGGCGGAGGGGCTGGTGGTGTATCAGGAAACCTACCACCGGGAGACTTACCAGAAGCTCCATACGGCAGGTCCGAAGAAGAATTTCGACTGGCGTCTGGATTGCCCGGAGCGTGCCTACGCGGGCGGCTTCCGCCGGATCGGGATCGGCGCGTTGTTCGGGTTGGCGGACTGGAAATTCGAGGCGATGGCCTTGGCCGCGCATCTGGAGCATCTCTACAAGCACTGCTGGAAGGCCAGTTTCACGATCGCCTTCCCGCGGATGCGTCCTTATGCGGGCAATTATGAGTATCAGACCGATGATTCCCTCCTGCTTGGCGATCGCCAGCTGGTGCAGGTCATGACGGCATTCCGGCAGCTCTTTCCGCAAGTTGGGATCGTGGTGTCCACCCGCGAAACTCCGGCTTTCCGCGATGCCATCGCCGGCTTGGGAACCACCCACATGTCCGCCGGAGCCCGCACCGAGCCGGGCGGCTACACTGGCGCGGGCCACGATGATGTCCACCTGACGGTCAAGGGCCGCCGTGTGGAGCTGGAGCGCAAGAGCGGCTGTGAAAAGGCCACCGAGCAGTTCCAGATCTCGGATGAGCGCACTCCAGCCCAGGTCGCCGCGATGCTGCGTTCGCAGGGACTCGATCCGGTTTGGAAGGATTGGGATGAGTCGATTCTTTCGACTCCACAACCGGCTGCGGCCACGGTCTAACATCCGCTGATGACCGATCCGGAAGCTCTCGTCGCCCTCAATCTGCTGCCCAAGGTCGGGCCGGTGCTGGTGCGGCGTCTGCTGGAAGCTTTTGGCTCGCCTTCCGCCATCCTCGGCGCGCCGAAGGACAAGCTGATGCGGGTGGAGCGGATCGGAGAGGAGATCTCCTCCATTCTCCACCGTTGGCAGGATCATGCCGATCCGATCGGAGAGATCGCGGAGGCCAAACAGCGCGGCATTTCCATCGTCACGCAGGAGGATCCGGACTATCCGGAGCCCCTGCTGGAGTCCTATGATCCGCCGCTGCTGCTCTATGTGTGGGGGAAGATTGAGGCCCGTGACCGCCACGCCATTGGCATCGTCGGCTCCCGCCGGGCGACACCCTACGGCCGGAACGTCACCAAGAAGCTCTCCTTCCAGCTCGCGGGAGCGGGATTCACGATCGTCTCCGGGCTTGCCCGTGGGATCGACACCACCGCCCACGAGGGGGCCCTCGCGGCGAAAGGCCGGACCATCGCCGTCATCGGCTCCGGGCTGGCCAAGCTCTACCCGCCGGAGAATCTGGGGCTTGCGGAGAAAATCGCGGATGGCAATGGAGCCGTTGTGTCGGAATTTCCGCTCCACACGCCACCCGATCGCCAGACCTTCCCGATGCGCAACCGTATCGTGGCGGCTTGGTCGAAGGCGGTACTGGTCACCGAGTGCCCCTCCCGTTCCGGATCCCTGATCACGGCGAATCTCGCTTCGGAGAACGGAAAAACCGTCTACGCGGTGCCCGGTTCCATCGATTCACCCATGTCGATGGGCTGTCACGAGTTGATCCGGGACGGCGCGACTCTTGTGTTCGATGGCAGCCAGATCCTCGATGACCTCGGCGGCTTCAAGTTTGCCCAGACCGAAAATCCAGCCCCCGTCGCGGATCTGCCGCCCCTCTCCGAAGAGGAGGCCCGCGTGTTCCGTGTGGTGCGCCACGAGGATCAGCCCGTGGACCGGATCATCGAGGCTTCCGGACTGCCCGCACCGGTGGTCACCTCCACGCTGATGAAGCTTGAAATGAAGCGGTTGGTGCGTTGTCTGCCGGGATTCCGCTACAGTTTGCGCTCATAACCCGCCACCCCACCGTTATGCAGATCGACGACCTGCCGCCATTTCCGAGGTTCGTGATGTCGTGGGCGGGCACCCTCTTCATGGTGATGGGGGCCGGTTTTCAGATTCTGGCGTACTGCATCTCGATTCCTCTCGGGATTGGGGTGGGCACGCGGCATCCCGATTCAAGAGATGCCATCATTCTGGGCGGCCTCCTGCTGTTGCAGACATTCGGGATGATCATCCAGCAGTTCGGCTTCGTCATCCTGCGTGGGCGCCTGCCGGTCAGAAAGGAATGTCTGGCGCGCTGGGCTCTCTACCGCGCTGCTTGGAACTGGTGCGGTCTGATTCTTGTTCCGACAGGCATCGGAGCCCTGATTCTCGTCGTAAAATTGGATTGGCTGGCACTACCGCTTGGAGCCATGGCTGCGATCTGTCTCAGTCTGGGCCGCCATTTCGTCCGGTTGGAAGATGAGTGGATCGTCCCAAAGTCTGTAGATTCGGACGGCTCGAATTCCTGAGCAACCTCTCGTTTCTGCCAATGTCCGATCATCTTCCATCCTTCGCCCGGCAGGTTCTTTCCCTCGGTGCCGTGGCCCTTTCCTTCGCGGGGTGGTTCCTGTGGATGTTCGGGGCGGTCCTGACTCTCGCCGTGGGATGCAGCCTGCTTTTCGGCGGGCTGCGGGATCCGATCGCGGAGCTCGGGTATGGGGCTTATCTGTTGGGAGCCGGCGCGATCGTTTTGCAAGCCGTCGGCTCTGCGATGTTTTTCTTCAGCCAGGCGCTCGCGGATGCCAAGCCGCTTGAGGTGCCGACCGAATGGCTGCCCATCTGGTGGCTGTCCCGCTTCATGCGGCCGCTGCTGGTTGCCTTCGGCGCGGTGTTCGCCTGCGGTTTGGTGAAAACGGCACGCGGGCTCGATCCGCTGGCCATTCTTTATGCTCTCGGATTGATCTTGGTGGTCCGTGGATTCCGGCATTTCCACCACCGGGTGCAGGAACTGACTCCACCTTATCCACCCTCCGGAATACCCAGGCCCATCCGGCGTGGCACCTCGCCCGATCCTGCGGATCAGGAGGATGACGACGCAGCCTGATGTTTCTTCCCGATGGAAGGGCGGCCCGGTGGCAGCTTCGGGCCTGACGGGGCATCTAACTTCCATCTTCCCAATCGACTCATCTTTGACAAGGTCATGCTTATGTCAAAGGGCGTTCCCGTGGTGAAGAAGGTCTTGATGGGGATTGCGGCCGGAGCGGTCGTCTTCTGGGCTGGCAGGGCCAGCGCTCCGTCCGTCCCGCCGTCTCCCGCAGCGGAACCAGCGGCACGTCCCACCCGCTCCGCAGCCCGCAGTACCGCGCCCCGAGCGTGGAAGAGCAATGTGCCGGGAGCGGGAGCCGATGCCGTTACGACCGCGAGTGAGCTACGCGATGTCATCCGCAAGCATCAGTCCGGCGCTTCCCTCGTTCTCTCGAAAATGAACGCCGACGAAGTCTCCACCCTGGTGGCCGACCTTGCCGAAACCTATGCCACCACGGCCGGGCTCAATGCCGGTGAAGATGTCAGCGAGGCTTTCGGGCGCTGGGCTGAACTGGATCCGGACGGAGCACTCGAGTTCGCCCTTGCATCGAGCCAGACGTCTTTCCGCCAGATGGCGCTCGGCAGTGTCTTCAAGGAGATCGCCAGCCTGAATCCCGAGCTTGCCCGCGCCAAAGCTGCGGCCCTGTCCGATCCCGCGATGCGGGAATTCGCGAACAATTCCATCCGTTACGGATTGCTCCAATCCCGCCCGGACGAGTGGGTGGAACTCGTTCGCAAGGATCCCCAATCCTATGCCAATACCGCTCTCGACTTCCTTGCCACCGATTGGGCTCAGGAGGACCCGGCGGCCGCAGCCAGCCGGATCGCGAAACTTTCCGGCCCCTCCACGGAGAGTGCCGTCATGTCCATCGGCACGATCTGGGGCTCCAAGGATCCAACCGCAGCCATGGCATGGGCGAAGGCGCTGCCGGCCAACCAGCGGGCGAAGGCGGTGGGAGCAGTGATCGGAGGCATGGCTGCCCGTGATCCGGACGCTGCCTTTGCTGCTCTGGGCTCCTTGCCCTCCGCCGCACGGAAGGTGGGCCTCGACGCGGCCATGGTCACTCTCGCCGACCGTGATTTTGATGGAGCGATGGCCCGGATCAAATCGCTCGGCGATCCGGCGGATCAGCAGCAGGCCTTGACCTATCTGGTTACCGGGCAATCTGAATTCACGTCAGGGACCAGTTTGTCCACCAATCTCAATCCCTCCCGTCTCGACACGATTCTCGCCCAGTTGCCCACTGGTCCGCTTCGCGAAAAGGCCCTTGTGAACCTGGGTCTCTCGTTATCAACCGTTCCCAGCGAGGAAGCGGAAAAGATCCTCTCCGGCTACCCCGAGAAAGAGCGGGACAAGCTCAGGAACAGCCTGATCCAGAGCCTCTATCATAGCGATCCCGCCCGTGCGCTGGACCTCTACCGCTCGCTGCCGGCCGCCCAGGCGGATCCTGCGGCCTATGTGAACATTGCCAATTCGCTGGCGATCCGGGATCCGGATGCGGCGATCAAGCTCGGCCTTTCCGCAGGCACGGAACAAGAGCGCATCCAAGGTGTGACCAGCGCCCTCTCCCAGATCGCTAAGAATGATCCCGAGGCCGCCCTGCAGCAGTTCAATGCCCTTCCCCAGGGCGCGGTTCGCGACAGCGCCCTGCGCTCGGTTGTGTCCGGATGGGCGCAGACCGATCCTGCGGCCGCGCTGCGCTGGGCCGGAAGCCTGCAGGGCGATCAACGCACCGAGGCGATTTCCAGTGCGCTTCCTGCCGCTGCGGCAGGAGATCCCGAGGCTGCGGCCGCCGTTTTGGCTCCATTTCTCAATGGCTCCTCCGCTGATCCCGGGATGAAACTTTTCAATATGCCCGCTGTCATCGCCCGGGAATGGGTCGCTTTGGACCCTGCGGCTGCCGGAGCCTGGGTCGCTACCCTGCCCGAGGGAAACGCCCGGGAAAGCGCGGTGTCGAGCATGGCCTCCAGCTGGTATGATACCGATGCCGAGGCTGCCGGGAAATGGGTCGACTCCCTGCCGCCAGGCATGGATCGCGACAAAGCTGCCCGCGCCATCGTCAGCGCTTCTACGGAACGGGACCCGGCTGGTGCCTTCCATTGGGCGGATGAGATTGGGGACGATGCCCAGCGGCTCAAAAGCCTCGAGAGCGTGGCCAGGAGCTGGTTGGCGAAGGATCCCGAGGTGGCCCGCGCCGCCATCAGAAGTGCCGACATGCCCGAAGACCGCCGCGCGGCGCTTCTCAAATAGCCCCCGGAGTCCGTGGTTGGATTCCGCCATTTCTCCCGCCGGATGGAGGATTCGACCCCGCCTTTTCCGCCCTCCGGAATACCCCGGCCCATCCATCCTGACACCTCGTCCGATCTCTCGAATCCGGAAGAGGAAGACGATGCCGCTTGATTTTTCCTCCCTACGGGAGGGGGCGGCCCACTTGCAAATCCCCTTGCCAAGCACGTTGATCCACGTCTAGTCCCTCAACCCGCCGACCTTACGGCAAATTTTCGCCATGGGCAAAACTCTCATCATCGCCGAGAAACCGAGTGTCATGACCGACCTCAGCCGGGCGCTGGCCAAGCCGCTCGGCAAATTCGACAAGCACGGAGTCGGCCGGGACGTCTTTTTCGAGAATGACAACGCGGTGATCACCTCCGCCGTCGGCCATTTGGTCGAGCTGAGGATGCCAATGGGGCCGAACGGCAAGAAGCTGCCTTGGAAATTCGATGTGCTGCCGGCGATCCCGGATCGCTTCGAACTTGACCCGATCCCGGATTCCGAAGCCCGCCTCAAGCAGGTCCTGAAGTTGGCCAAGCGCAAGGACGTGGACAGCATCGTCAATGCTTGCGACGCCGGCCGTGAAGGGGAGTTGATTTTCCGCTACATCATGGACATCGGCGGGATCAAGAAACCGGTCCAGCGGCTGTGGATGCAGTCGATGACCAATGACTCCATTATCGCCGCCTGGGACAAGCTGCGCTCCGATGAGGAAATGCAGCCGCTGGCGGATGCCGCCAAGTGCCGCTCCGAGTCCGATTGGCTGGTGGGTCTGAACTCCACCCGCGCCCTGACCTGCTTCCGCTCCCGCCACGGTGGCTTCAACATCACCGCCGCCGGTCGCGTCCAGACGCCGACTCTCGCCATTCTCGCCGCGCGTGAAGCGGAGATCCAGGCCTTCAAGCCTTCTCCCTACTGGGAAGTCATCGCTTCGTTCCGGATTGCCAATGGCACCTACGAGGGCAAGTGGACCGAGGAAGGCTGGAAGAAGGACGAGACCAATCCCCACGGTCGCGCCGACCGCCTGTGGACCGCGGAACTCGCCCAGACCATCCGCGATCGTTGCGATGGCAAGACCGGCCGGATCGAGGAAGAGAAGAAGGCGCAGTCCCAGATCGCTCCACAACTCTACGATCTCACCACCCTTCAGCGCGAGGCACCGTTCTCCGCGAAGCAGACGCTCTCGATTGCCCAGGCGCTCTACGAGAAGCACAAGATGATCACCTATCCGCGAACCGACTCGCGCTACCTGCCGGAGGATTATACCGGTGCCGTGCGCGAGACGATGGCCGAGGTGGCCTCCAGCGACCTGCCGCAGGCGGATTACGCCCGTGCCGTGCTGGAAGGGAAGGATGACAACGGCCCACGGTTGGTGAAGAGCCGCCGTGTGTTCGACAGCAAGAAGGTCTCGGACCACTTCGCGATCATCCCGACCGGCAAGTTCGCCAAGCTCTCCGATGCCGAGCAGAAGCTCTACGACATGATCGTGAAGCGCTTCATCGCCGTCTTCTATCCCTCCGCGGAATACGAGGTGACCAAGCGTGCGACCAAGATCGAGCACCCGGATGTAACTGATACTTTCCGCACCGAAGGCCGCGTGCTGATCAAGCCCGGCTGGCTGGAAGTCTATGGTCGCCGCCCGGGTGTTGCCTCCGGCAAGGATGAACTCGTGGCTGCGAAGCCGGGTGAATCCGCACTTGCCGAGGAAGTCCGCGTCGAGTCTCTCGAAACCAAGCCCCCGGCTCGCTACACCGAATCCACGTTGCTCTCCGCCATGGAAGGCGCGGGCAAGCTCGTCGATGACGAAGCCCTGCGTGAGGCCATGTCCGAGCGCGGGCTGGGCACTCCCGCGACCCGTGCCGCCATCATCGAAGGCCTGATCGCGCAGAAGTACATCGCCCGTGATGGCCGTGAACTGCACGTGACGCCGAACGGCATGCGCCTGATCGAGATCGTGCAGGAAATGGGCATCAAGGGCCTGTCCTCGCCATCCCTCACCGGTGACTGGGAATTCAAGCTCCGCCAGATGGAGCACGGACACCTCAAGCGCGAGGAGTTCATGAACGAGATCGTGGCTTATACCAACGAGATCGTCGCAAAGGCCCGCAAGCTGGCGGACGAGATCAAGAACAAGCCCTTCCCGGATCTCGACGTGGCCTGCCCGAAGTGCGGAGCGAAACCTCTCAAGCAGACGGACGCCACCTACGAATGCCGCGAGCTGGATTGCGGGTTCAAGGCGAAGAAACACATCGCCGGCCGCACCCTCACCGACGATGAGGCCAAGATCCTCTTCTCCACGAAGTTCCTGCCGAAGATCGATGGGTTCAAATCCAAGTTCAACAAGCCCTTCGAGGCGGCGTTGGAGTTGGACGACAAGTTCAAGATCAACTTCGTCTTCGAGAAGGCAGATGGTGACGAACCGGCGGAGCTCAGCGAAGAGCAGGTCATTGGTTCGGTGACGCTGCCGGACGGCCGCACCACCAAGGTCTACGAGGCGGAGAAGGCCTGGCACCTGCCCGAAATCGTCACCAAGAAGGACGCGAATGGAATCCGCATCGGACGTACCATTCTCCAGCGTCCGATCACCCGTGAAGAGGTGATGCAGCTTCTCAGCCAGGGCAAAACCACTCTGCTGCGCGGCTTTGTCTCCAACCGGACCAAGCGCAAATTCGACGCCATGCTCACCTTCGAAGCGGACACCGGCAAGATCGGGTTCGAATTCGAGCCACGTGCGAAGAAGACCGCGAAGACCGAATCCTGATCCCAGTTCCTTTCCATGATACGATTTCGCCTCTTCGGCATTCCGGTGGAGATCCAGCCGTTCTTCTGGATCGTGCTGGTGCTGCTGGGGCCGTATTCCCAAGCTGCGGAGGCGAAAGGGCTGCTCTACCTCGCCCTGTTTGTCATCGCCGGGACCATTTCGATCCTGGTTCATGAGCTGGGCCACGCCTTGGCGGGACGGGCCTACGGGGCTCGGACTTCGATCACGCTGCATGCCTTCGGTGGATTCGCTTCGTTTCCGAACGCGCGGTTCACCCGGAAGCAGGATTTCCTGGTGACTGCGGCGGGGCCTGCGATTCAGATCGTGCTCGGTTTGGCTGCGCTTGCTCTTCTTTATTCAGGGAAGTTGCCCACCGAAGCATCCAGCAGGTTTATCGGCTCGTTGGCGGGGGTCAGCTTGTATTGGGCGATCCTCAACCTGCTGCCGATCATTCCTCTGGATGGCGGCAGGCTGGTGCTTGCCGTGCTGGGACCTCGCCGACAGAAGATCTCGCTGTGGATCAGCCTGGTGACTGCGGTGATCGTGGCTTGCGTGATGTTGAGGTTCGGAGGCAGCTTTTTCGCCCTGTTTCTCGCTGGATTTGCCTACGAGAACTGGCGGGCTCTGGATGAGATCAAGCGTCGCGGCTACTGAACGCTTTACCAGAAGAGCAGCCGGAGGCCGGCCACGAGTGAGAAGCCGACGACCATCCACTCGAAGGCCCGTTGCGGCACCAGCTTGATCAGGTGGCGTCCTCCGAATACCCCCACCGCCACTGCGGGAACGAGCTTGGCATTTTCGAGCAGGCTCTCCTGGGTGATGGTGGCGAGTTGGGCGTTGAGCGGCACTTTGATCAGATTCACCAGCAGGAAAAACCGCGCCCCGGTGCCGATGAGTTCCATTTTGGGAATTCGCCGGGCTAGAAGATAGAGCTGGATCACGGGGCCTGCGGCATTCGCCAGCATGGTAGAGAAACCACCCGCGAGTCCGGCAAAGGTGCCGCAGCCGCGCGAGTGCGCCCAGCGGTCATAGATCTCAGGGCTCAGGCGGCGGGACGATTGCACCGCCACCATCACCAGAATGGAAATTCCGATCGCGCGGCGGAGCTGGTGATCGTCCATGTGGTGCAGCACGAGGCAGCCGATTCCCAGACCGGCGAGGGTTGGCAGCAGCAGTCCCCACACCGGCTTCCACGAGCCGTGTTTCCGGAACGCCGGGTAGGCCATGAGGTCCGCGGCGATCAGCAGCGGCAGCGCGAGCCCGACCGAGTTCTTCGCCTCATACAGCTCCGCGAACAGCACCACCGACACCAGCGAGATCCCGCTGAAACCGGATTTGGAAAGCCCGATGCAGAGCGCCGCCAGCACGGCGAGGACGTATCCGGCGGGCGACAGGTGGGGCATGCGGGGTTCTAGCGTCCCGGCTGCTGATTCCCAAGCGCCAAGCCACGATTCCGTCGAAATCCGCCACTACGCTTGCACCCCCGGCCCCGGCGTGATTTTCTCCCGCCGCCATGAAAATCGTCGTCGCGTATTCCGGAGGTCTCGACACCTCCGTCCTGCTCAAGTGGCTCAAGGAGAAATACAACGCCGAGATCATCGCCTATTGTGCCGACGTCGGCCAGGCGGATGAACTCGACGGCCTTGAGGAAAAGGCCCTCACCACCGGTGCGTCCAAGTACTACCTCGGTGACCTGAAGGAAGACTTCGCCCGCGATTACATCTTCCCGATGATCCAAGCCGGTGCGATCTACGAAGGCCGCTACCTGCTCGGAACCTCCATCGCCCGTCCGTGCATCGCCAAGGGCATGCTGGAAGTCGCCCTCAAGGAAGGTGCGGACGCCATCGCCCACGGTGCCACCGGCAAGGGCAACGACCAGGTCCGCTTCGAACTTTCCGCCGCCTCCCTCGCTCCGAACGTGAAGTGCATCGCCCCATGGCGCGACGCTTCCTTCCGCGAGGAGTTCCCGGGCCGCGCCGAGATGATCGCCTATGCCGAATCCCACGGCATCCCGATCAAGGCTTCCATGAAGAAGCCCTACTCGATGGACCGCAACCTCCTGCACATCTCCTTCGAAGCCGGCATGCTGGAAGACCCGTGGTACGACGCGACCACCGAAGCTGACCGTGAGATGTACGTTCTCTCCGTGTCTCCGGAAGAAGCTCCGGACGCACCGGAATACGTCGAGATCCTGTTCGACAAGGGCAATGCCGTCGGCATCAAGCATGACAACCTCGCCGCCCTCATCACCGAACTCGGTGACGTGAAGGTGGAAGGCACCAAGGACGGCTACACGCTACTCACTCCGTATGGCGTGATGCGCGTGCTCAACCTTCTCGGCGGCCGCAATGGCGTGGGCCGCGTGGACATCGTGGAAAACCGCTTCGTGGGCATGAAGTCCCGCGGCGTTTATGAAACCCCCGGTGGCACCATCCTCCTCGCCGCCCACCGCGACCTGGAAGCCCTCACCGTCGACCGCGAGGCGATGTTCATCCGCGACGGACTCATTCCGAAGTACGCCCAGCTCGTCTACAACGGCTTCTGGTTTGCTCCGGAGCGCGAGGCCATCCAAGCCCTCGTGACCGAGACGCAGAAGACCGTCTCCGGCGAAGTGCGCGTGAAGCTCTACAAGGGCAACGTCATGAACGCAGGCCGTAAGTCCCCGCATAGCCTCTACTCCGAAGCCGTCGCCACTATGGAAGGCGGTCAGGAAGCGGCCTACAATCAGGACGACGCCACCGGCTTCATCGCCCTGAACGCCCTGCGCCTCAAGGCCAGCGCGCGCCAGGTGAAGTAAAGACCGGCCGCTTTTTCCGACAACCGCTCTCCATTCCGGGGAGCGGTTGTTTTTTGTACGGACCCAAGGTCGAAAGGAATTTCGCGAGACCTTGATCCTTGCTACCAAGCGGTGACATGACCCTGCGCACCTTCCTGCTTTCGCTCATGATTGCCTTTGTTTCCTTCGGATGCTCCAAGGAAACCAATGCGGGCAAGATCGGCTTCTGGCCGTGGTTTGAATCCAGGGAATCGGAGTTTGCAGACCTTTTCAGCTATGAGACTGGAGCTGCCGCGCAAAACGATGAGCAAGTCCAGCAGAAGATCGAGGCTGCCGTGAAGGAGTTGGGCGACAGGCTTCGCGAGATCCATCCGGAGTTTTCGCCATTTTTTGGATCTTCCGAAGGAACCAACGAACTAACCGTATCCGTTCATGGTCATGCGGAGCACTTCAAGGCCGTTGATGACTTCATTGCGTCAGCACCGAAGATCGGGAGATGGAAGTTCATCGCCCTCAAGCAGCCCTTGAGCTTGGATCCCGACACTGAGATCCAATCCGGCGGGGTGAAGCTGAAAGTGCGCGATTGGCTTTATGCCAAGACACGGAACCCTCGGGGAACCTTCGACTTTGTTGTCTATGTGCCCGCCAAAGTATCCGATGATGAGGCGGGATTTCAGCGCCTTTTCAAGAGTCTGATCATGGACTTTCTCGGAGAGCGCCTTGCGTCCGGCGTGGTTGGAACTGTGACCGTTCGTGAATTGACCGCTGATATTCCCGCTGGCTTGTCGCCATTCACCGGGATCTTTCAGGATGCAAGTGGCGAAGCAGGCAAGTGATCCTGGCAATCATCCGCCACCGGGCCATCGCGTATCAGGCACCTTCCAAACCGGAAGGAAGATCCGCGGTGTCTTTCCGGCGGCCGTAAACCAACTCGAAAAGCGGGGAGGCCATCAGCGTGGTGACGATGGCCATGACCACCAGGATCGAGAACAGCGCCTCGCCGATGACGCCTTTCTGGAGGCCGATGTTGATGATGATGAGCTCCATCAGTCCGCGGGCATTCATCAACGTGCCGACCGCCAGCGAGGTGGCATTGTTCTCGCCATTGAGGCGGGCGGCAGCCCAGCAGGCGACTCCCTTGCCCATGACAGACGCCACCAGGATCGCCACACCGGCCAGCATCACGGACGGCTGGAGTAGCACGTTGAGTTTCGTGCTGAGACCCGAGAACGTGAAGAACATCGGCAAGAGGAAGACCACGGAGAAGGGTTCGACCTTTTTGCGGAAATCATCCGCGAAGACGCCGCGCGGCATCGCGATGCCGAGGATGAAGCCCCCGAAGACGGCGTGCACCCCGATGATATCCGCATACCATGCGGCGAGGCAGAACAACGCCAGCACGAGTGCCATCATCGGCTGCGAGACTCCGCCCTCGCGCTCGGCCTTCCGGCCCAGTCCGGCAAGCAGCTTCCGGCCGATCGTCAGCATCAGCACGCCGTAGAGAACAGCCCCGCCGATGGCGATGGTTTCCGCACCAATCGTCATTCCACCGAAATGGACCGGCTGGCTGGCTCCGAAGGTGGCGAGCACCACTGCAAGCACGCACCAGGCTGCTGCATCATCGATCGCACCTGCGGCAAGTGCGAGCGTACCGAGAGAGGTGCCGGAGAGGCCGCGCTCCGAGATGATTCGTGCCAGCATCGGGAAGGCTGTGATCGCGATGGAGGCTCCGAGGAACAAAGCACCCTCGAAGTAGCGCACTTTGGGACTGAAGATCCCCGGCACGTGTTGCAACCACAGCACCAGCAGCGCGCCCAGAATGAACGGCACCACCATGCCCGCGATGGAGACGCAGGCGGCGCTACGGGCCCGGGTGCGGAAATGATCCGTGCGGAATTCCATGCCCACCAGGAACATGTAGAGGCCCACGCCGAGCTGCGCTCCGGCATACAGGATACCGCGGGACTCCTTGGTGAAAATGACGTCCGCGGAAGCAGGCCACAGATAGCCCAGTAGGGAAGGCCCGAGCAAAACCCCGGCGATCATTTCACCCACCACCTGCGGCTGGCCGACTTTTTTCGCCAGCATCCCGACTCCCCGGCACACGAGGAGAATCACGGTCATTTGCAGGAAGAAGGAGGCGGAGAGGGCAGCCATGCCGGGAGATGAGGGTAAAATCCCCCCTGGCTCAATTGTTTTATCATCCCGGCACCCGCTCCCGGGCTTCAATAGTCCGCAACCGGACTGCCGCTTTGGGTGGCGGCCTCCGGTACTTTGGCGGCGAGCTTGGCGATTTCTTCACAAGTCTCCTGCCATTTCTTTTCAGTGAAGTTTCCGGGAGCCACGAGGGTTTTGCGGAATTTGGTGATGCGTTTCAGAGCCTCGTCGATCGTGTGGACAGGCAGCGTTTTCAACGCATCCACCGCCGTGTCCGCGGTTTGGGTCTGGTGGCAGATCATGGCGAGATCGTTGCCGGCCTCGATCGCGCGGCGGACGTCCTCGCCACGACCGTAGCGCCGGGTGATGGCCCCCATGTCGAGGTCGTCCGTGAGCACGAGGTGCTTGTCGAAGCCAAGTTGGTCGCGGAGGAAGGAGGTGATCATGCGTTTCGACATCGAGGCCGGATGATCCGGGTCGATATTGGGAAACTCGACATGGGCGAGCATGATGGAATCCAGCTCCGGCATCAGCGCGGTGTAGGGGATCACATCTTCGCGCAGCAGGTCTGACAAGGTGGCGTCCGAGGAGGGAAGATCATGATGGGGATCGGAAAGCGCGCGTCCGCAGGCGGGGAAGTGCTTGCCACAGGATTTGATGGACCGTTTCCGCAGCCAGCGGTTCCACATGCCCGCATGGTCGATCACGCGCTGCGGATCTCGGCCCCAGCAACGGCCGCGCAGGGAGTTTTGAACCTCCGGATGGTGATCGAGATCGAGCACGGGTGCGAAGTTCAGGTTGAAGCCGAGCAAGCGCAGCAGATCGCCTGTCAGTGCGCCAGCGGTGGCGATGGTGATCGCATCTCCGTGGGCCGCGAGGTCGGCGGCGGATGGCAGGGCGGGGGCGATGTCCTTGGTGCGCGTCACGCGGCCGCCTTCCTGATCGATGGCCAGGATGGGATCATCGTAGGAGAGGGCGCGCAGGTCATCGGTGAGCTTCCGCGTCTGCTGGGAAGTGACGATGTTCCGCGTGAAAAGGATGTAGCCCGCGGGCTGGAGACGCTTGAATAGCGCGGCTTCGTCCGGAGTTAGTTCCGGGCCGGAAATACCGAGAAGCAGAAGGGAGCCGTGCATGCGCCGAAGATAACGGCATCCGGGACGTTGGAAAGCCAAGGAGTGGCAACTTTCCGTTCGCCATCATCGTAGCTGAAGCCTCCGGCTTCAGAATGTTGGAGCGCCGGTCCCGGGTCTCCTCTGTGGGAGTAAACCGCCATCTCAAAGCCATGGCCGGGACGTCCACGGCAACCTTCCGAAGCCAGAGGCTTCGGCTACTCTCAGGTGAAAAACCACCGCGTCAGGTGGAAGAACACCGGCGCGGCGAAACAGAGTGAATCGATGCGATCCATCACGCCACCGTGGCCGGGAATGGAAGCTCCGTAGTCCTTCACGCCGCGATCGCGCTTGATGGCGGACATCACCAGCCCGCCGCAGAAACCCATGATCACGATGGCTGCGGACATGCCTGCGGCCTGGAGGAAGTTGAAGGGCGTGCTCCACCACAGGCATCCGCCGAGCAGGGTGGCGCTGAGACCACCGCCGACGAAGCCCTCCAGCGTCTTGTTCGGGCTCACCTTCGGGGCGATCGGCCGTTTGCCGAAAAGCTTCCCGAACACATACTGCATGACGTCCGAGATCTGGGTCACGAACACGAGAAAGAACAGCAGCTTCGCGTTATGCCCCGGATTCTCCATCGAGTAGCCGGGAATGCGCAGGAACCAGAGCAGGGCAGGGGCATAGCTGGTGAAATAAACGCACACCATCAGCCCCCACTGGATCTTCGAAGTGCGCTCGAGGAAGCGTTCGGTCTCCCCGGCTATCGCCGCGCGAATGGGGATGAAAAGGAACGCGTAGACAGGAATGAGAATGACGAAGAGCCCGTACCACTGTTTGGCGAGGGTCCAATACTGAAGCGGCAGGATCAGGAAGAACGCCCAGGTCAGTGCGCGATGGTCGCCTTGTCGCGTGGGCGTGAGGGTGATGAATTCCCGCAGTGCAAGGAACGAGGTGAGCCCGAACATGATGACGGGAGCCAGACGCCCGATGGCCAGGGCGGTGCCGAAGACCGCGCACATGATCCACCAGGCGCGGATGCGGGCATTCAGATTCCGGACGACCTTGCGCCCACTGAGAGTCGTGACGCGTGCATGAAGGATGCCGCCAATGATCGAGGCGATCGTCAGAATCCCGATCATCCCGCCGAAGAGCCACAGTGTCTGGTGGTCGAGATTCATAGCGGTTTGAGGGCGAGGACGGCGTTGCGGGCGCGGAGCATGAAATCGGTCTTGGTTTCGTCCGGCAGGAGCTGGAGAGGTTTGCCGAAGTTCACGGAGCAGAGGATCGGCACGGGAAGGAATTCGCCCTTCGGCAGCACGCGGTTGAGATTCTCGATGAATACGGGCACCAGCTCGATTTCCGGGCGCTCCTTGGCGAGGTGGTAGAGGCCGGGTTTGAACTCGCTCATCTCGCCGCTCGGATTGCGGGTGCCTTCCGGAAAGATGATCAGCGAGGAACCTTCTCCGAGCGCGGTGAGCATGGGTTCCAGCGGGTTGTTTTCACGGCTGACCTTCTTGCGCTCGATCAGCACGGCGTGAAACACCCGGTCCGCCAGCCAGCGGCGGATGGGGTCGCCTTTCCAATAGTCCTGTGCCGCGATGGGGCGCGTCTTGTGGCGGATCTCATCGGGAAAGGAGGCCCACAGCAGCACGAAGTCGAGGTTGCTGGTGTGATTGGCGAAGTAGATGCGTTGCTTTTCCTCGTCCGGATCGCAGCCGCGCCATTGGGCACGGGCGCCGGTGAAGAGCCGGGCAAAGGAGGCGATGGCGGATGCGATCATCGGGATTTCTGATACATGCGGCCGATCCGCAGCACGGCGGTGACAGCGGTGAGTGCGGCGATGAGCCACAGCACCCATTCAAGCACCGGCCACGCCTGTTTGCAAAGGAGCACCACCGCTTGGGCGATGAGACCGACCGTCAGCAGGAACATCCGCTGCGGCTTCGCACATGGCCCGCCGAAATCCTGGCCTTGTCCGAGCGAAGCTCCGAAGGCGCGCACATAGGCGGTGAAAACCGCGAGCAACGCGCACAGCCAGCCAGCGGTCGTATTGCCACAGGCGTATCCGGCTCCGATGAGAAACATCGAGTCTTCGATGCGGTCCGGGATTTCATTGAACAGATCGCCGCCTTTCGACTTCAATCCGCCTTCCACAGCGACCAGCCCGTCCATCAGGTTGCACATCAGACGCGCCTGCACGCACAGCGCGGCGAGAACCAGCGCCACCCATGCCGGGAGCCCGCCGTGATGATACCACCAAAGGACGCCGAACGCCGCAGCCGCGAAGACGATGCCCACGGCGGAAATCGTGTTCGGCTTCACCTTCGCCCTCACCAGCAGATGGGCGAGTGCCTGCACCCAGCCCAGCGAACGGGATTTCAACGGGCGGCGGTCTTCAGCAGGTTCCATGGATGGAGCATACTAACAACTCTCCGCAGAGAGGGAAATAAATTGAGAATCGGCTCAGCCATTACGGCAAAACCAGCGAGCGCAACATTTCCGTGGCCGCCGTGCGATCGATTGTGCCTGCCGCGACCCCGAAAGTGAGATCTTCCCAAGCTTGGCCATCTTCCACGGTGGTGTAGCCATTGATCCGGAGAAATACGATGCACGAGCCAAGGGCGACCCGCTTGTTTCCGTCAATGAACGGATGATTGCTGCACAAGTAGAAGAGATAGGCACCTGCGACATCGATCGCGTCCACATAGACTGATTTCCCTCCGAACCCCGCCTGTGGGGCAGCCGCAGCGGATTCCAGGAGAGCTATCTCCCGAATACCCGGTGCGCCTCCGAATTGCGTGATGGCTTCCTCATGGATCTCATGGGCGATCTCGACCGTGAGATGAAAGCAATGGTCGGAGCTCGGGTTCATGCCAAACGCTGCATGGTACGGGCGTAGTCCTTCATCGTCTGCGTGATGACGACGGATATTTCTTCACGCGATGGGGTGTTGCGGATCGGGGTGAGCGTGATGGTGCCTCCCGGATGCACTTCCAGATTCATTGAGTCACCCACCTTCAGGTGAGCGAGTTCCATGAGGGCATTGTCAAAAATAATGCCTTGGGAGTTCCCGATTTTGGAAACCGTCTTCAACATGCGGTAAAACTATGTTTTACGATGGAGGTGTCAATGTGATCGCTCGTTGGAAGTGACGCTATCCTATTTCGTCCGCAGATATACCCATCCGAGCGAGAGAAGCCCGGCGAGGCCGCAGTACCAAGCGTCCCTTGCTGCCTTCGGTCCCGGCGTGGAATCTGAGGTCGGGCCGAATCCGAAGGACTGCATCCGGCTGGTGAGCTGCCAGAGCAGGATCGAGAAGAAGGTGGCAAAGAAGATGCCCGATGCGACCAAGCAGACTCTGACCGAGGTCTCGTGAGGAAAACCCCGTTCCTTCAGGATACCGTTATAGAGCCTGAAAATTCCCAGGAATCCGACGGCAAAGGAAGCCAGCGGTCCGGTTGGATTGAGGGGCTGGAGCAGCAAGTCGATGCAACCGCGCCTTCGTTTCATGTCGGAAGCGCGGTTGGCTGGAAGCAACTCAAGCCTCCGCCAGTGCCTTGTCCAAGGCTCCCTTCACGAAGCCGGAGAAGAGCGGATGCGGCTTGTTCGGCTTCGATTGGAATTCCGGGTGGAACTGGCAGGCGACGTAGAACGGGTGGTTCGGGAGCTCGACGATTTCGACGAGGCCTTCCTTTGCGGAAACGGAGGAAATGACGAGACCGGCGTCCTGCAACTGCTGCTGGTAGTCCGAGTTGACCTCGTAGCGGTGGCGGTGGCGTTCGTGGATGCGATCCACGCTGTTGTAGAGGTCGCTGGCCTTGGTGCCGACGAAGAGGATCGACTCGCAGGAGCCGAGGCGCATGGTCGCGCCCATGTCCTCCACGCCCTTCTGCTCTTCCTGGAGGCAGATGACGGCGTGGGCCGTATTCTTGTCAAACTCGGTGGAGTTCGCGCCTTCGAGGCCGCAGACGTTGCGGGCGTATTCGATGGTCGCGATCTGCATGCCGAGACAGATGCCGAAATAGGGGATGTTGTTCTCGCGGGCGTACTTCGCGGCGAGGACCTTGCCCTCGATGCCGCGGTCGCCGAAACCACCGGGGACGAGGATGCCATCGACATCACCGATCACTTCGGCAGCACCGCGTTCCTCGATCGCTTCCGCTTCCACGCGGACGATCTGCACCTTGGTGTCGTGATGGGCACCGGCGTGGATGAGGGACTCGTAGATCGATTTGTAGGCGTCCTGCAGCTCGATGTATTTGCCAGCCACCGCGATGGTGACCTTGTTCTTCGGGTGGATGACGCGCTGGACGAATTTCTCCCAGTCCTCCAGAGCCGGCGGCGGGGTGTGGCCGAGGCCGATCTTGTCCACTACGAGGCGGTCGATCTTGTCGCGGCGCAGGTCGAGCGGGCACTCGTAGATCGAGTGATCCACGTCGCGGAAGGCGACGACGTTCTTCTTCTCGACGTTGCAGAACATCGCGATCTTGCGGCGGTTGTCCTCATCGAGGTCCGCTTCGGTGCGGCAGATGATGATGTCCGGCTGGATGCCGAGCTCGCGGAGCTTCGCGGCGGATTGCTGGGTCGGCTTGGTCTTCACCTCGCCCGCGGCCTTGATGTAGGGCAGCAGGGTGACGTGGATAAAGCAGACGTTCTCCTTGCCCACTTCGAGCGAGAATTGGCGGATGGCTTCGATGAAGAGCAGTCCCTCCATGTCACCGACGGTGCCGCCAATTTCCGTGATCAGGACGTCCACGTCCGGATTGTTCTGGGAGACGGTGTGGATGCGCTCCTTGATCTCATCGGTCACGTGCGGGATGAACTGCACGGTCTTGCCGAGGTATTCGCCGCGGCGCTCCTTCTTGATCACGGAGTCGAAGACCTGGCCGGAAGTCAGGTTGTTCATCCGGGACAGGCGGCCGCTGGTGAAGCGCTCATAGTGACCCAGGTCGAGGTCGGTCTCGGCACCGTCATCGAGGACGTACACCTCGCCGTGCTGGTAGGGCGACATGGTGCCCGGGTCGACGTTGAGGTACGGATCGAACTTCTGCATCAGCACCTTGAGGCCGCGGTGTTCGAGCAGGGCGCCGATGGAGGCGGCTGCGAGGCCTTTTCCGAGAGAGGAAACGACGCCGCCGGTGACGAAGATGTATTTCATGGCAGAAGTGGGACGGGGATCAACGTGTGGAGAGAAGAAGGGATTCGACGAGAGGGGCTTGTTCCGGGGTGTCCAAGCCGATCGAGTCGTCGGTGGTGATGAGCACCTTGATGCGCGCACCGTTTTCGAGGGCGCGGAGTTGCTCCAGGGACTCGCTTTGTTCAAGCACCGATGGAGGCCAGGTGACGAAGCGTTCAAGGAAATCGCGCCGATATCCGTAAAGTCCCTTATGCCGGTAGACGGCGAGGTTCGCCGGAGTGGTGCGGCGGTAGGGGATCGGACTGCGGGAGAAATAAAGCGCGTGGCCGCTGGCATCGAGCACCACCTTCACCACGTTCGGATCGGCGATGGCGTCCTCGTCATCAATGACATTGGCTGCGGTGGCCATCGGCAGCTCCGGATCCGCGATCATGGCTGCGGCGAGGTCGTCCACCAGCACGGGATCGATCAACGGCTCGTCGCCCTGGATGTTGATCACGTGGGTGGCGTGCGGCAGCGATTTTACGGCCTCGGCGAGGCGATCGGTGCCGGTGGGATGGTCCGGCGAGGTCATGAGCACCTTGCCGCCGAAGGCGAGCACGGTGTCACGGATGCGGTCGTCATCGGTGGCGACGTAGAGCTCATCGAGCTTCGTGCAGCCGAGGCAGCGCTCCCAAACATGCTGGATCAGCGGCTTTCCCGCGAGGACATGGAGGGGCTTTCCGGGGAAGCGGGAGGACCCCCAGCGGGCTGGGAGAATGCCGACAAGGTGGAGGCCGGAAGAGGTAAGATTCACGCGGGACGCGCCAAACTACCCGGGGGGCGGTGGGGCGGACAAGAGTGGTTTGCAAAAAACGCTCCAACCAGCCTAGGACGGAGGACTTTCGATGTGCGCCAGCGCCTTCTGGTAGCTCGCATTCGCCAGAAAATGGCGGAGCTGGGGGTCGATTTCGGTCCGATGGAGCCGGGTCCACTCCGTGAGCGCCTCGGAAGCTTCGCGCAGCGCGTCGAGATGGGCCGCCGCATCGCGGTCCCGCCAGGCGTGGTCGTTGATGACGGCCAGCCGATGGAGCAGCAGCGTCTGGAGTTCGGATTGCATGGCGGGACGATGGCTGAAACGTGCCGGGCCCGCAACTGTGGCATGGACGCTCGCCGGATCGGCCGCTAGACCCCTGTTGGAAATGGGAAGCTACTGGATCGACGGACTCGTGCTGCTGGCGTATTTCGCGCTCATCTTCGGCATCGGGCTCTCACAGCGGAGCAAGAGCGGAAGCATGGAAGGCTTCGCGCTCGGGGACCGTCAGATCGCATGGTGGGCGGTGCTGGCTTCGATCCTCGCGGCGGAAATCAGTGCGGGCACATTCTTCGGAGCGCCAGGCGAGGGGTATGCCCTGCGGAACTACACCTACGTCCAGCTCATCATCGGCTATCTGCTCGCCCGGGTCGTGGTTAGCGCGGTCTTCATCCCGGCTTACTACAAGCACAACGTGGTCAGCATCTATGAGTTTCTCGGCCAGCGTTTCGGGCCGGTGACGCACCGCGTTTCGTCTGCAGTCTTCCTGGTCACCCGTCTGCTCGCCAGCGGCACGCGGCTGTGGGTGCCCACCGTGATTCTCGTGCTGCTCTGGCACCTCCAGCATCCGCAGGAGACGCTCTCTCCCTCCGCGGAGTTCTGGCTGACCGCTGTCGCCCTCATCCTCGTTACCTTTGCCACGGCCATCTACACCACCGTGGGTGGCATCCGCGCCGTGATTTGGACGGACGTCATCCAGATCATCGTCCTCGTCTGCGCTCTCGGCTTTTCGCTCCATTACCTCCTCGGCCACATCAAGCACACCGATGGCGCGGGCGTCATCACCTACGGATGGGAAGGGGCGAAGAAGGTGCTCACCGGACCGAAGGATCTCGCCGTGTGGGATACCGGAATCAAAGAGGGGGCCGGTCTCTGGGGAAATATCAAAGGGATCCTTGAACAGGAGTATACCCTCTGGGCGGCATTCTTCGGCTCCACCTTCGTCACTCTCGCCACCCACGGCACCGACCAGGACATGGTCCAGCGCATGCTCGCCGCGAAGAACAAGAGCCAGAGTGCCGTCGCGACGATCCTCTCCGGGATTGCCGACATTCCGATCACCCTCGTGGTGCTCGCCATCGGCATCCTGCTCTACGTTTTCTATCAGCTCAATCCGGACCCCCTCATGCCGTTGAATGCGAAGGGGGATGTCTCCGCGAACAAGGTCTTCCCCCACTTCGTGCTGACGGTGATGCCGGCGGGTCTTCGTGGCCTCGTGGTCGCCGGTGTGCTGGCCACCACGATGGGCTCGCTCAGTACCGCGCTGAACTCCATGGCTACCAGCTACGTTCGGGACTTCCACTTCCGTTGGTTCGGCGAGCCTGCGGATGATCGTGGCAAGGTAAAGGCCCTGCGCCTCGGCACTGTCATCTTCGCATTCCTGCTCATCTCCGTCGCTCTCGCGACGGCCTGGGTTACCGCGCACAATCCCCAGCTCCGCATTCTTCCGATCATCCTCGGCATCTTCGGCTACACGTATGGTTCGCTGTTAGGCGTGTTCATGGTCGGCCTCTTCACGCGTGATCGTGGCAATGATGAAGGCAACGTCATCGCGATGATTACTGGGTTCCTCGTGGTCGCGTATTTGTCCGGCCTGGACAAGGATGTAGCGCTGCTTTTCGGAGGTCGCGGACTTGAGCGTCCGGATTGGATGCCGGTCATCGAATTCCCTTGGCGCATCATGTTTGGAACCATCGTCACCTTCGCTGTGGCGGTGTGTTTCCGGACCCCTCGGAAGGCTTCCGAAATTTGAAACGGATTCGTCACCATCCATTCCGTTTGTTTCCAATGGAATGCGTAAAATCCGAAGTTGGATCACCTGCCGATAGTTTGGCGATGTGAAATAATTGAGGGGTCAAGTTCTAAAAAAATTTGGCCGTGGAACGCTTGTGGAAAGCGAAGAAGGCCTCCGACCTGTTAGAGGGGTGTAAAATTTTTATCCAACAGGACGCGCGATCACGTCATGGTCTCCAAGCGCGGCGGTTGCCCGGCACGGGTCAGGAACCGGGCCGCGCGAAAAGTGAGACACCCGACACGAACGACAGACTATGATGGCACAGGAGGCAGTGGAAACGATGCATGAAAGCGCAACCGAAACGAACACGGAGGTCCACGACGGTGGCGCGTGGGATCTCATTTGCGGCGACTTGCAGTCCATGGTCAGCCGCGATGCCTTCCAGCGTTGGTTCCGCGCCGCGCGCATGACTTCCTGCGAGGATGGTGTGGTCACCATCGGCGTTCCCGGAGAGATCCATCAGGTCTGGATCGAGACCAACTACCTTCCCGAGCTTACCTCCGCAGTGTGCGCACGGATCGAAGGCGTGCATGAGGTCCGCATCGCCATCGGCACCGAAGAGGTCGCCGCGGTGGAGAAAGAGACCCCGGCTGATGAGCCCACCGCCACCTACGTTCGTCCCGATGAACCTGGTGCCTTCGAGAAGCGTATCAAGGCAGCCGGACTCAATCCGAACTACACCTTCGAGCGCTTCGTCGTCGGCAACAACAGCCAGTTCGCACACGCCGCCTGCGAGGCTGTCGCGAAGCGCACCGGCGTCGGCTACAATCCGCTCTTCATCCACGGCGGTCCGGGTCTCGGGAAGACGCACCTGATGCAGTCCATCGGCCAGGAATGGCTGCGCCGATATCCGTCCTCGCGCGTCGTCTATCTCACCTGCGAGAAATTCACCAACGAGTTCATCGATGCGGTCCGCCGCGGTGACATCGAGAAGTTCCGCCGCCGCTATCGCAGCGCGGACGTGATGCTCATCGATGACGTCCAGTTCCTCGCCGGCAAGGAGCGCTCCCAGGAAGAGTTCTTCCATACCTTCAATACGCTGCTCGATGGCCGCCAGCAGGTGGTCCTGACCTGCGATCGTCCGGCCTGCGAGATCAAGAATCTCGAGCCGCGCCTCGTTTCCCGTTTCGAGTGCGGCCTCGCCGTCGAGCTCCAGCCGCCGCAGATGGAGACCCGCATGGCGATCCTCCACAAGAAGGCCAACGAGTGGAAGGTGAAGGTTGATGGCTCGATCCTCCGCTTCCTCGCCGAGCGCATCGGCACCAATGTCCGTCGTCTGGAAGGCGCCCTGATGCGGGTCGCCACGTTCGCCTCCCTCGCCGGAGAAAGCGTCAGCGTGGACAAGGTGGAGCATCTGCTTCGCGACCTGCTGCGTGAGGAAGCCAGCCGCCAGATCAGCATCGATTCCATCCAGAAGGCCGTGGCCGAGCACTTCGATGTCCGCCTAGCAGACATGACCAGCCGCCGCCGCCCTGCCAGCATCGCTTTTCCCCGCCAGGTCGCCATGTATCTGAGCCGGAACCTCACCAAGGGTTCGTTGATGGAGATCGGCGAGGCATTCGGCGGCCGGGACCACGGCACCGTCATCCACGCTTGCAAGAAGATCACCGACCGCCTCGGCAAGGAGCCCGGCATGCGTGAGACCATTGCCCGTATCGAATCCGGACTCCGCCGTTAGGCCGATGGTTCGGATGCCCGAACGATCCGGTGGAAATCTCAAAAAAATCGAGGCTCGAAACGTCTCCGGACGCCTCAAAACGACTTTGGGGCGCTGGAGGCCTGATGCGGCAACATCCTAAAATTTTGTGAATCCCGCCGGACATCCGGCGGCGGTCTCCAACAGACCCGAATCGCTCACAGAAGTCTTGCAAACGGTTGGCGAAATCGGAAACGTGTCCCCCAACACGCCCGGTTTCTCCCGATCATGAAGTTCCGTATCTCCAAGGAAGCGTTCCTCGACGGCCTGCAGAAGGTCCAGCACGTCGTCAGCACCCGCACCACGCTGCCGATCCTCTCGAACGTCCTGCTGGTCGCCAGCAACGGTCGCCTGCAGTTCACCACCACGGACCTTGATGTCGGCATCACCGGCTCGGTGGAAGCCCAGATCGAGCGTGAAGGAGCCACCACCCTCCCGGCCAAGCGTCTCGTGAACATCGTCCGCGAGCTGCCCGCCAGCGAGGTGGAAGTGTCCGTGGACGCGAAGAACGTGGCCTCCATCCAGAGCGGCCCGTCCTTCTTCAAGATCATCGGTCTCAGCCAGGACGAGTTCCCGCCGCTGCCGGACTTCGGCGGTGCCAAGGAATTCCGCATCCCGCAGATCGTGCTGCGTGACGGCCTCCGCAAGACCTCCTACGCGATCTCCACGGACGAGACCCGCTACGTTCTCAACGGTATCTTCACCTCCTTCCGCGAGGGCAAGCTCACGCTCGTCGCCACCGACGGCCGTCGCCTTGCGATGATCGAAAACGATCTCGAGTTCCCCGCTTCGCACGAAACCGACGTCATCATTCCGACCAAGGCCGTGCAGGAACTCCAGCGCCTCCTCGGTGAGGCCGGTGAGGTGCTCGTCCGCCTCAGCGAAAGCCAGATTTCCTTCACCGTGGGTGAGAGCCTGCTGGTCAGCAAACTGATCGAGGGCAACTACCCGAACTACCGCCAGGTGATCCCGGGTGACTCCACCGAGCGCGTGCCTCTCAACCGCGAGGCGATGCTCGAAACCGTCCGCCGTGTTTCGCTGCTCTCTTCCGACAAGTCGAACTCGGTGAAGCTCGTCTTCGGCGAGAACCAGATCGAGGTCACCGCGAACTCGCCGGATGTCGGTGAAGCCCGCGAGTCGATGGATGTTTCCTACACCGGCAAGGCGATGCAGATCGCATTCAATCCGGACTTCCTCAAGGCTCCTCTCCAGAACCTCGATGCCGAGACCGTTTACCTCGACCTCATCGATGAGATGAGCCCGGGCGTGATTCGCATCGACGGCAGCTTCCTCTACGTGCTCATGCCGATGCGCGTGACCGGAGGTTGATCCGGCAGCCGCAAGAACTTCATCAAAAACCCGGTCCACGCAAGTGGCCCGGGTTTTTTGTTAGGATGCAGGGGGATCCACACCGAGGTGTCAGAACATCACTTCGTGTGTCTGGCCTTGGGGTTTGGTCCCTTGGTAGATCTTCTTCCCGGCCACGTCGGTCACGATCACCTCGATGTCCGATCCGCTGCGGCGCTCCGTCAGATTCCATACCCGGCCGAAGGCGCGGATCTTTTCCAGACTCGCCTGTGGCCACTGCGCGGGGAGTTGCGGAGTGATCGCGCACTTTGCGAGACCCGTAGGACGGATGCCGAGCACGCCTTCCGTGAAGATGCGGCAGTAAAGCGCGGACTCGGCGGCGAGCTGGCTTTGACCGGCTTCCGGCCAGGCTTCGATGGCATATGGCACGTGATCTCCCAGCAGTCTTTGCCGGGTATAGCGCGTCAGATAATCGAGGCCTCGAGTTGTGTCGCCCGCGACAAAGACGCCACGCAGTCCATAGAGCGTGGATCGGTCCCAGTAGGTCTTCGTTCCGGCCTGCGTCAACAAGCCGTCCTTGGTCCACAGCCGGTGTGAAAACAGCGCGTCCAAAGTGCCTTGTTTCCGCTCCAATATGCCGCAGACGAGCGGAATGCAGATCCACGAGCGGAGCACGTCGTTGCCATCGTAGTATCGGTAGGTCTCGTAGCCCTCCACTTTCGCGCCGAAGTAGCGGTTGATGGCTTCCTTGAGCGCCGTGGCTTGCTGGAGGTAGGTGGCGGTGGCTTTAGCAGGTTTGCCGAGATCCCTGGCAAGAGCGGCGGAGGACAGCAGGGCGTCATGATAGAGCGCGGCGGTGCAGAGGTTGGCTTTGCCTGCGGGGAAGCGACCCTCGAGTTCGTCGCTGTCCGATTTCGGCACACCGTCCTCGTTCAACTGGCGGTGGGTGTATTCCAGGCACCACTCGATCAACGGCCACGCTTCCTCCGCCTGTTGGCGATCTCCGGTGGCGAGTGCCCAACGGGCTGCTCCGTAGGCGGTCATCGCCGCGTCTCCCCGATCACGGGCGCCGTCCCAGATGTCCCGTCCTTCCGCAATGATGGAGGAGGGGAGCAACTTGTAATCCGGGTTGATGAACTTCGAATACAGCGCGAACGAATTGCGGGCGCTCTCCCGGGCCGACGCATCATCGAGAAAGCCGAAGAACGGATTGGCGTACTCGTTCTGATCATTGCACCAGATCGCCGCGAGGAACTTGTTGCGGCCGCCGGGGCTGTGCATGAGGCCGCCACGGGTGGCGTAGATGCTTTCGGTGGTCCGGGTACTTCGCCATTTCGAACATACGGTCGAAGGCTGGATCCGGAGTCTTCAGGATCATGGTGGAAGCCAGCCGATCCCGTAGAGCTTCCCGTGCTGCTCGCTCTGCAAAGACGTCCGGCCACGGAAACGGCTCTCCGTCCTTGACCGCGCTGATGCAGAGGCCACCTCGTACGCTTTCACCGGGAGCCAGGAGGCTGCTTCCCGCTCCGATCCATTCACGGCGTATCTGATAGACGCCCCATTTTCCCTTCGCTGCATCGGTCGCTGTTTGCTGGACCCACTTCGGCTGGGTGATCGTCACGGGTTTGTCCGAGCGGTTGGTCCAGACATGGGTTTCGATCATGGCTGGTTGCTCGTTGGAGGCGAACAACGTGCGCTCGAATTCCAAAGGGCCTTGTTTACCGTGGAATGTCAGAATGCCGTTGATGGAAACCCGGTCGAAAACCGCTGTGGCAGCCGGCTTGCCATCGATGCTCACCGAAGGCTCGGAGTCGCTGTCCAGCTTCACCTGTAGCGCGGCGTGGGTATTGTCAGGCAGCGTGCGCAGCATCGGCCACCGGACGCTCCTTGAAAGCTTCAGATGCCCCTGTGCATCCAAGTCCCAATTGGTGATCGCATCGATCGATTTGCCGCTTTGCTCGAGGTGATCTCCCTGTGGCAGTTCGCCCGTCTTCACGCTCCAGGCAATGCCTCCATTCTCGGAGATCTGCCACGAAGGGGAGGAGGCGAAAGCCGCAGCTTGGAAGAGAAGAGTGAGAGGAACAATTGATCGGATGCCATGCATGATGACCGCCGGATACGATCGGGTGGTGCCGCGACGATCGACAAATTTCTTCATCCGACCGTACTCCTTGAGGTGCCGGTGGCAGAAGGGCACAAAAAACGGGCGAGGGAATCCTTCGCCCGTTTTTTCGTAAGCTTTGATCAGGCCGGAGCTCCGACAACACCACCTGGCAGCGGGCCGCCATCATCGGTCGAGCTGTCGTCGGCGCGCTTCGGAGTCTCCTTCTTGCGGTATTCGTCCGGGATGGACGGCGGCTTCGGAGAGCTCGGTGGATTCTTCATGGAGCCGGTCTCGATGAGGTCCTTGATGTGGTCGGCATCGAGCGTCTCGTATTCGAGCAGGGCCTGGGCGATGAGTTCGAGCATCTCGCGGCGTTCCAGAAGCAGGCGCTTCGCTTCCGCGTAGGCGTGGTCGATGATGTTCTTCACCTCCTCGTCGATCAGCTTGGCGGTGGCGCTGCTGTAGGACATGCGGGGGCCGCGGCCGAACATGTCGCCACTGGATTCACCGTACTCGACCATGCCGAGTTTGTCGCTCATGCCCCATTCGCAGACCATGGCGCGGGCGTAGCGGGTGGCCATGCGGATGTCTCCGCTCGCACCGCTGGTGACGTTGCCGAAGGTGATCTCTTCCGCGACGCGGCCACCCATGAGGACGATCAGGTCGTCCAGCACTTCGGCCTTGCGGTAGGTGACTTTGTCCTCGTTCGGCAGCATCATGGTCACACCAAGGGCGGGACCACGCGGGATGATCGTCACCTTGTGAAGCGGATCGGTGTGCTCGAGGATCACGTTGAGGATGGCGTGGCCGGCCTCGTGGTAGGCGGTGTTCTCCTTTTCCTTGTCGGAGAGGGCGAGCGAGCGGCGCTCGCGGCCCCAGCGGACCTTGTCGCGGGCTTCTTCCAGCTCGGCCAGCGTCACGGCGGTCATTCCCTTGCGGGCAGCCAGCAGTGCGGCTTCGTTGATCAGGTTCGCGAGCTCGGCACCGGAGAAGCCGGGCGTGCCACGGGCGATCACGCCGAGGTCCGTATTGGCAGCGAGTTTGATCTTCTTGACGTGGACCTTGAGGATTTCCTCGCGGCCCTTGTAGTCCGGAAGCGACACGGTGACCTGGCGGTCGAAGCGACCGGGGCGCAGCAGCGCGGGATCGAGGACGTCCGGCCGGTTGGTCGCGGCGATGATGATCACGCCTTCCTGGGTATCGAAGCCGTCCATCTCCACCAGCAGCTGGTTGAGCGTTTGCTCGCGCTCATCGTGACCACCGCCCATGCCATGGCCTCGGTGACGACCGACAGCGTCGATCTCATCGATGAAAATCAAGCAGGGCGCGTGCTTCTTCCCCTGCTCGAACATGTCGCGGACACGGGACGCACCCACGCCGACGAACATTTCGACAAAGTCCGAACCGGAGATCGAGAAGAACGGCACGTCCGCCTCACCGGCGATGGCGCGGGCGAGCAGGGTCTTGCCGGTACCCGGAGGGCCGACCATGAGGACGCCCTTCGGAATGGAACCACCGAGTTTCTGGAACTTGCGGGGATCGCGCAGGAAATCGACGATTTCCCAGAGCTCTTCCTTCGCTTCCTGGATGCCAGCGACATCCTTGAAGGTGACCTTGTTGCGGTCCATCGTGAGCAGGCGGGCCTTGCTCTTGCCGAAGGACATCGCGCCGCGGCCGGCGGCTTTCATCTGCTGGCGGAACAGGAAGACGAGCAGCAGGACGAGCAGCAGCACCGGAAGGAAGGTGAAGATCGCCCCCCTCAGATAGTCCGTGTCGGTGTCGTAGCTGCCGTGCGCTTGGGCGAGGGCGGACACCGCATCACCGAACAGCGCGAGGGAAACGGCCACTTCATGCTGGCGGGGCTCGAGAGGCTTGCCATCGGTGCCTTTCGGCGTCTCCCAGTTCTTGATCTCCTTGCGGTAACCCTTGATGACCGCGTCCAGCGAGTTCGGGCTGGTGACCAAAGTCAGCGGCGCGGAGTTGTTGGTGGCTGCGATTTCCCCCAGCGACCAAGCTTTGCGAAGCTCTTCCAACGAAATCACACGCGTGCCTTCCGGGCTCTCTGCGTTGACCGTGGCGGCAGTTTGGCGGCTGATGGGGAAATTGTCCGCCTTCAGTTGATCGATTTCCTTCTCATCGAGCTTCAGGTGCACCGGGACCTGGAACGCGTAGTCCTCGGTCTGCGGGCTCTTCGGCCGTTCCGGCTTCGGTTGGATGTAGCAGGAAATGGTGGCTTCGGCGTAGCCGTCCTTCCGGATGACCTTGAAGGGATACTTCTTCTGATCGTTGAAGATCACCCGTCCTTCGTCCTTCGCTTCGCGGAACTCAGGATAGGTCATGCTCTTGGAGCTGCCGCCGATATTCGGATTCAAGAATGCAATGCCGAGAATCAACAGCGCCACTGCCAATGAAATAAGCAGGCGCCAGTTGAAGCCGGTCGGTTCACCGGGGCGATTGGGGCCCTGCGGTGGTCTGGTGTTCTGGGGATCGGACATGGTAGGCGTGGAAACACGTCGCGCTCGCGGCGGGTTCGCAGGATAGTAGCACGAACCTGGCCGGGTGCAAAAGGCGCGACAGCGTATTTCTACGGTTGCAAAAGGAAATCCCTTTTTTCCGGCGCCCCGGCCGCGGGAATCCGGCCTCCGGAAAGCGGCGGACTTGCCCTGATGGCCACATCCGTCGAGCATCCGCGGCGTGGAACCGAATCAACCGCCCGGACGGGAACCCCGCAGCGCCGCGACAGGCTGGATGCGGTGGACCCGTTGGCTGCGGGTCATTCCCGGTGTGGGGCGGCTGAGATCGCTGCGTCCGGGCACGGGGGCGCATGTCGGCGTGCTGGTGGACGCTTTCGCGGCGTTCGCCACCTTGGACGACGAATTGAGCACCCTGGAGGCAGATCTGGTGCTGGATCTCCTGCGAAGTGCCTTCCCGGACGTGGACCACGGCTGGCTGGCCCGCCGGCTCCAACGCGCGGTGAAGACCCCGACCCCCCTGCACACCATCGCGGGGGAGATGAAGAATTTCCTCGATGACACCGGCAAGCTGGCCGTGGGGCTCCAGCTTTTCACCTTGGTGGATGCCGCCGGACGGTCGGAGCGCAGCCGGGCCAGTTTCGAGCGGTTCATGCGCCGTCTCGGTCGCCCGGACTACGGTTTGGCGATTCTCCGTGAGATGCGGGGAACCGAATTCGCCGACCAGCCGCCGTTCGACAGGCTGGTTTTTGGCGGGGAAGGGGCGGATGTGGTTCTGCCTCCTGCCGCGCGCGATCATTCTTTCCGCGTCTACCGGACGGGCGACCTCATCCTGGTCCGCAACATGGGTCCGGCTCCACTTTGGATCCGCGGGCGCTCGCTGGAGCCTGGAGCTTTCCTGCGGATGCGGGAGCGCCAGCCGCTGGTCATTCCCGGCTGGACTCTCACCCACGAGGATCTGGTGTTTTTCCTCGATGTCGGCCGCACGGAGAATCCTCCCTCGATTTTCATCGAGGCCCACGATGAAGGCTTCGCCGCGGAACGCACCCGCAGTCGCCAGAGCCTCGTCCGCGTCCGGTTCGGGCTCAATGCGGAGGTGGAAGCCTTCCGCGACACCAGCCTGCACGCGGGCAGCCGTGGAGCGCTCTCGAAGGGCGATGTCATCCATTGCCAGAACCACGAGCGCCTGAGCGATGACAAGGGGTTCAGCGTTTCCATCGACGACCTCCGTCGCCGTGCGATCCACGCGGGCCGCCGCTTCCGCCTCGCCAGCGACCGCCAGGAGTATCTGGTGTCGAATGATCCGACCGCGCTTTCCCGCGGGGATCTCCTGCTGGGACCGAAGCTCGCCCCGCGGGTGGTGATGTTCATTCGCTTCGATGAACAGCGCGCCGAGGGTATGCTCGAACTCCGGGAGTCGGAAGGGCCGGTGTTTGTCGATGGCATTCCGGTTCGCGGCAATGCGCCGCTCAATGACGGTTCGTTGATCCGGCTCTCCGGCAGCCAGGCGGTGCGCTGCCGTTTCAGCGAAGGCTTTCTGGATGAGGAGCGGACCCAGATCGAGTCCCTCGTCGCCGAGGACGTGATCCACGATTTCGGCCCCGGTTCGCGTGCGTTGGATAATATCAGCTTCGATATCCGTCGTGGCGAGATGCTCTGCATCATCGGCCCCAGCGGTAGCGGCAAGAGCACCCTCTTGTCCGTGCTCTCCGGTCAGCTTGAGCCGACCCGCGGGCATCTCCGCATGAACGGCATCGACTTGTATGAGCATCGTGAGCGGCTCGTGCCGTTCGTGGCGCACATGCCGCAGGAAGAAGCGCTCAATCCTCAGCTCACGGTTCGGGAGCACCTGCGTCACGCCACCACCGTTCGTCGTCCTGCGCTTTCCCTCGCGGAGCATGAACGCCGTGTCGACAGCGTTTTGGCGGAGCTCGGTCTTCAGCCGATCGCGCGCCGCCGTGTGGGATCACCAGGGGAAAAGACCCTCTCCGGGGGCGAACGCAGCCGACTCAACCTGGGATTGGATCTTGGCAGCCGCGCCGAGATCTTCCTCTTCGACGAACCGATTTCCGGTCTTTCCTCGAAGGACTCCGAACACGTGGCGGAAACGCTGCGTTCGCTTGCCCGCGACAAGATCGTCGTCGCCTCGTTGCACCGGCCCGGCGCGACGGTGCTGCGCTTGTTCGACAAGGTGCTGCTGCTCGACAGCGGCGGCCGCATCGCCTTCTTCGGTACTCCGCAGGCGATGGTCACCTATTTCCGTGAGGCCTGCGACGAGCTTTCGATTTCCCATCCGGCCGTGATCGCGCGCACACCATTGGGCGCGGATTTCGTTTTCGATGTCTTGGAAACCCCGCTCAGTGCGATCGGGGGCGGGCTCAATCCGGTGGCGGCGCGGCGCTTCCCGCCTTCGTTCTGGCAGGAGCGTTTCGAAAGTCTCTCGCTGGTGAAATCGCTGGCCCGTGGCGATGGCAATGCGCCTCGTCTAGGCGAGGTGCCATCTCCGGAGCTGCTGCCCGTGCCGCCGAAGCCGGGCCGACGTTTGCAATCGTTCGTGGCTCTCTTTGCCACCCATTTCCAGCGGTCGCTGCTGTCCAAGATCCGGAACCGCGGCACGATGTACAGCACCTTTCTGGAGGCTCCATTGTTGGCGATGCTGATCGGAATCACGCTGCGGTCCTCGCCGAAAGGGTCGTATGAATTTGATACTGCACTCCACATTCCCGCCTACCTTTTCCTGAGTGCCACGGTGGCGATGTTCCTGGGACTTACGAATTCCGCGACGGAGATCCTGCGTGATCGGCCGCTGCTGCGGCGCGAGCGCAACTGCCAGCCAGGGGCCGGGCTGTATATTTCGGCGAAGCTCTGTGCGCTCGGTCTCGTCGCTGCCGCCCAGTGTCTCGCCTACCTGCTGATTGCGAATCCGATTCTCGGGATCCGCGGCATGATCTTCGACCATTGGTTCTGGCTCACCCTCACCGCCTGGACTGGTACCGGTCTTGCGTTGGTGGTTTCCGCGCTGGTGAAGACCGAGCGGGCGGCGCTCACGTCCGTGCCATTGCTGCTTGTCCCGCAGATGCTGTTGGCCGGGGCGCTCGTGCCCTATCGGGAAATGAACCGTGGCCTTTTCTGGTCCGGTTCTCCACCGGCGGGTGTCGAACAATCCGCCGGAGATTCATCCCCTGACAAGTATTCCACCCGCGAACGGGGTGGAGCCCCTGTGCCCTCCATGTTCATGCCGCTGCGGCATTCCTATGAGGCGCTGGTGGTCGATCAGGCCACGCGGAATCCCTTCGAATTCGAGCGCTACCGCCTGCAACGCCGCATTGAGATCATGAAGGACATCGACAAGTCGCTTCCCGACGACGTGGCCGATCGGTTCGACCTCATGAAAGAAGGCCTGCGTCGCTTGCTGGCGGCAGGCGCCCGCAATCCGAATGAGGCTGCGGACTTGCTGGAGCGCATCACCCGCGTCGCCAAGTCCGGCACCCGCCTGGAAGTGCAGACCATGAAGGTATGGCCGGATGAGGATGAAGGGGTCCGCCCGGCCTCCGAGTTCTTCGTCAATGAGCGGATTGATTTGCTGGTGCGTGAGGCGGAAACCTTCCGCAACGACTATCGGAACAAAACCGATCGCAATGTTTTCCTCGCCTTGAAGAAGCCGATCTTCGGCACGCTGGTGGATACGCTGGAGTTCTCCGCGTTCCTCCAGTTGCTCATCGTGCTCGGCTGCGGCACCACCGCTTCGCTGATCCTCGCGGCCCAGAACCGCCGCACCCGTTGATCAGCTTTGGGGCGAGGCCACGGCCTTCAATGCCTCCATTACTGCTGCCACTGCTCCCGGCTCCAAGGGGGCGGGGACGACGGCACCCAGCACCAGACAGCCGTAAGGAGTGTCTACGGGGATGACTTCCAAGGTTGCAGCCGCACCCACTTTCACGTGGACGTTCGCGGCCGCACCACCGGGCCGCCGTGAGGCGACCGCCAGGCTGCGTGCCAGAAAATGGAGTTTGCCGTGGCCGCTCTCGTCAAAAATCACCGCTCCTTCGCGATCCAACAGGAAGATCCCGGTCGCGGCGAAGTGGCGGTTGAGCCAATCACGGAAACGACCGACCCGGTCTAGGAAAGGACCGCGGGCGGGTATGGAGGCCGGTTGAGGCAGAGGTGGGGGGAGGATCGCAGGCGTGTGGACCCGTGATTTCTCCGGAGCCACAGGTGCCGGTGCTGGCTCTTCCTCCGGAGCAGCAGGTGTCTCCGCAGGTGTCACCACCGGCGGAGCGGGGCTTTCCGCAATGGCGGCGGAAGCTTGTTCTGTGATCGGAGTCGGTACCTGGACGTCCAATGGGTTGATCGGGGCGTAGCCAACGAATTGCTCACCGAAGCCAGCTTCCGTGACTTGCACGGCAGGTTGCTGGACCGGCTGCAGCAGCCGGTCCGCCATTCGACGGACCTCGATCGGGTCGAGCCATGGGTGCACCGGGTCCATCAGCCGAAAGCAGGGGAGCGTTGGCTCCGGATGTCGAACTTCGCTTCGATCTCGGCGCGCATCGCGTCGAACACGGCCTGCGCGCCACCGCCATCCTCCAGTACGCCGACCGGCAGGCCACGCGCGCTCGCCCTTACGAACAAAGCGTCGCGCGGGACGGTGGTTTGAAGCACCAGATCCTGGGGCAGCAACTGGCGTAAAGCATGAGCGGCTTCCAGGCTTTCCGCCAGTTCCTGTTGGACCATCGTCAGCACCACGCCCAGTACGGACAGGCGCGGATTCATGACGCGCAGACGGTTCAAGCCTTCGAGAAGTTTCGGCACCGAGCGGATGCCCAGCGGCTCCGCTTGCTGCGGGATCAGCACCGCATCGCTGGAGGCGATCACGTCTCCGGTCACGCCGAAGAGTCCGGCGGCCGTATCGAGGATGCAAAGATCGAAGCCGCGAGCGGCGGCGGCGCGCAGGAAAGCCCGCACGCGGGCCAGATAGGAGCCTGCGATTCCACCACCGGATTCGTAGTCACTGGCCTGTCCGCTGGCCACCAGCGAGAAGGTCTCCAACCGGGTGGGAACGACCAAGCGGTCCAGTGGAATACCGGGGTCCGCGAGGAAATCGTAAAAGCCAGCCAGCAATCGTGACTGTCTTGTCAAAGACAGTCCCACCGATCCCTGAGGATCGGCATCGACAAGCAAGGTTCGCACGCCCGCCCTAGCAAATGCATGGGCTAGATTGATCGACAGCGTGGTTTTGCCCACCCCACCTTTTTGACTGGAAACTACGAGACTGGTCACACCGCTATGGGAAATCCGTGGCCAGCGTAGCTTCGGCTTGTAACAGCGGAAGCCTTTTCTTCAAGATACAGTTATGCCCGGCAGCGCCAGGGCGGCTTCCTCCTACCCCATGCGCTTTCCCTCCGTGTTTCCCCGGCTCGCCCTTGCCGCATCAGGCGTTCTGTTGCTTTCGGGTCTGCCGTCCTGCCGCAAGCCGGCTGGTGCTTCCACCGCTGCCACCACGCCGGCGGATATCGCGCCCGAGTTGTTGTCGAACCGCCTCGGTGACAGCAGTTCCGCTTTCCTCTCGGATCAGGCCTCTTCGCCGGTCCATTGGCAGACCTGGAGTCCTGAGACCTTCGCTCGTGCGAAGCGTGCCGACCGTTTGGTTTTCGCCATCTTCGCGTTGCCCCAGCAGGCGGAGTCTTCCAACGTGCTCAAGTCCATCAACGCCGAGACCTCGTTGGTCAATGATCTCAATGCCAGCTTCGTGCCGGTCCTGGTGGATAGCGATGCCTGCCGCGAGACCGGTTTCCTGGCCGCCGTCCTTTGCTCGGAGATCAAGCAGCCATTCTCAATGCCCCTCTTCGTGTGGATGACTCCGGAAGGCTGCCCGGTGGCATGGATCCCGGCCAAGGCGAGGAAGGGTGGCTTCCGCGATCTGTTTGAGCAGTCGAGCAGCCTGGTGGGCCGGATGTGGATGGAGAGTCCGGAAAGCCGCACCTATATCCTCAATAACAGCCGCAGCGACAATCAGGCGCGCTCCAAGCGTCTGGCGAAGCTGGCTTCCTTAGCGACTCCGGCGGAAGATCCGGCGATGACCGGATTACGGGCGGTCCGCCAGCTTTCGACCTTTTATGATGCGGGCTCCCATTCCTTCGACAACGCGGGGGGCCTGTTTCCGGCGGGGGGGCTTGAGACCCTCGCTTCGGTGCCTCTGGTGAACGGAGTGCCTGCGGACATCGTATCCCGTTGCCGGGAGGCGGCGCAGGGTTTGTCCGCCGATCTTTCCACGAGCGCCATGCTCGATCCGCTGGATGGCTGCATCTACAGCGCCCGCTGGGGTGGGGGCTGGGACCTGCCTTCCTTCACGCGGGATTGCCCGAATCATGCCCGCTCGCTCACTTCCATCGCGGTTGCGGCCCGTCTTTCGAAGAATCCGCAACTGATCAGCCAGATTCTTGCCGGTATTGATTTCGCGGAGAAGACCTACGGCACCTCGGAAGGTTTGTTTGCACTTGGCCGACAGGACCTCCAGCCCCGGGAAAACTCGCTGTGGAGCCTGGATCAGCTCGAGAAGGCTCTTTCTCCGGAAGAACTGAAGGTGTGGACCTCGGTCAGTGGCCTCAAGAACCTCGGTAATATCCCGGTGGAGAGTGATCCGAATCGTGAACAATTCCGCCGTAACAGTCTGGCGTTGAAGGTGACGCCGGAAGAAGTGGCTGCCAAGCTGGGCATGGCTCCTGCCGCCGCCCGGGAGCATTTCGAATCCGGGCGTCGGAAAATTCTGAAACTGCGCCAGGAGCGGGGGGCCACCGTGGCGGAAGATTCCCGCCCTCATGCGGTTGCGTCCTTCCGGATGATTTCAGCCTATGCGGCAGCCTACGGGCTGACTGGAGACCCCGCGCTTCGCAAAAAAGCGGTGGAAACCTTCCAGCGCGCCCGCGAAACCTTCGCCCGCGATGGTGGGTTGCTGCCTTTCACTGGCAAAGAGGATGGCGTGAATTCCGGCCGTGCATTCCTCTACGGGGTGGCCATCCAGGCAGCTCTGGATGTGGCGGACACGACCTTGGATGCCGATGCTGCGGCGTGGGCCGCGAAATTCTCTGAAACGGCGGCGGCGAAATTCCTGGATGGGGACACCCTTCGGGAGGTCACAGCGGCAGGATCCGTGCTCGATCTTCCGATTTCAGACCGCGCCATGGTTTATGAGGATTCCAGCGCGGGCCTGCTGGCGGGGGCTGCGGCCCGCCTTCAGCGCCTCGGGGTCCAGCTTCCCGGGAGCTATGCCACCGCCATCACGCCGCTGCCAAAGGAGGTGCTGGAGTTCCCGCTCGTCCACGCGGACCTTTTGCAGGCATCCCTCATCAGCTACCAGGCACCGGTGGTCCTGGTGGCTCCGGATGCGAGCCCCGAGCTGAAGGAGGCGGTCTGCCGTCTGCCGCTCCGGACGGCTCCCCGCCGCATGGCTACGGCTGCGGATGGCGTCCCCGCCGGACAGGTCAAAATCCTGTTTTCCGACGGAACTTCGAAAACCGCTGCCACCGCCGATGCGCTCGGAACCGTGATCTTGGCTGGCGGTCCCGCCCGATGAGTGCTTTGTTCCGGCTCTCGAAACTCATGAAACCCATTCGTCCCATCGCCATTCTTCTTTCCGCGGGCCTTCTCGGCACTGCGGCCGCAGATACTTTCCGCCTCAAGGATGGCACCAAGCTTGAAGGAAAACTCATCAAGGAGGACACCGAGTCCTACGTGGTGGATGTCCAGGTGACCAAGTCGATCCGCGAGGAAAAAACCATCAAGAAAGCGGATGTCGCCGGCATCGATCGCGAAGCCACCGATGAGAAGGCCTTTGCAGCTTTGAAGGACGTTCTGCCTGTTCCCGATCTTCTCATCGCTGCGGACTACGATGCTCGCATCAAGAAGGTCCGTGATTTCATCAAGGACAACCCGGGCAGCACCACGCTGGTGAAGCAGGCTCGTGAAATGGCGGACACTCTTGAGAAGGAGCGCGACGCGGTCGCCCAAGGCGGCGTCAAACTCGGCGGCCATCTGCTGACTCCCGAAGAGCGCGAGTCGAACAAGTTCGATGTCGATGCCCGCATGATCGAAATCTCCATCCGCACCAAGGCGAAGGAAGGAAACGCGGTTGCGGCTCTCCGCGAGTTTGAAAAACTGGAAAAGGAATACCAATCCAGTGCCGCCTACCGCGAGGTCCTGGTGACCGTGAAGGAAATCATCCGCCACTATCGTGCACAGGCCGCTGAAGCAGCCGGTTCGTTCGATGCGCGCCTGAAGAAGCAGCAGTCCGGTTTGGAACTGCAACAGGCGGATGACCGTGCCGCCAGTGCCCAGGCCATCGCCGAACGGGACGCCCAGATCAAGGCCGCCTACGATGCCGAGAAGAAGTCGGGTGCGAAATGGATCACTCCAAGTCCTTATCTGAAGGCCTCGCTCGATGAGGCGGTCAAATACGCCGATCAGGAACTGAAGCGCCTCGATGCCGTGAAGCTCGACACCCTGCCCGATGGTGGCAAGGCTTGGCGCGAGGCATGGGTGGCCGTCCATGCCGGCGGCGACATGAAATCCGCCACCACCCTCATCTCCGCCGCCCGCACGGCCAAGCTCCCGGACCGCTATATCAAGGAATTGGAAGCGTCCGCGAAGGAAGCCGGGGCCAAGTGACCCGCGCCTGATTCTCCAGATCCATCATGCAAGCCCGCACCGCCAGCCGCTCCCGCAAGACCGCCGAGACCGCCATCGAGCTCAAGATCGACCTCGATGGCAGCGGCGTCTCGAACATCGCCACCGGCATTCCGTTCTTCGACCACATGCTCGTGCTGTTTTCGAAGCACGGCTTGTTTGATCTCGATCTGAAGGTGGATGGCGATATCGAGGTGGACTACCACCACACGGTGGAGGACACCGGCATCACGCTCGGCGAGGCGATGAAGGAAGCGCTCGGCACCAAGGAAGGCATTTCCCGCTATGGAACGGCCTACCTGCCCATGGATGAGACGCTTGTCCGTGTCGTGGTGGATCTGAGCAATCGTCCGCACCTGGAGTTCCGCGCGCCGGAAAATACTCCCTCCGCGCCGAACATGCCGTTCACGCTGGTGGAGGAGTTCTGCCGTGCGCTGGCTTCCAATCTGCGTGCGAACATCCACGTGGAGCTGCTCTATGGCCGCGATGGTCACCACATCGCGGAGGCGATCTTCAAGGGCCTTGCCCGTGCGTTGCGCGCCGCTTGCGAGCGCGACCCGCGCGTGAAAGGCATCCCCAGCACCAAGGAAGCCCTTTGAGCATGAAGGTCGTTCTCATCGACTACGGTGCGGGGAATATCCGCAGCGTTTCCAATGCGTTGGGCGAGCTCGGCATCCAGGCGGAGGTCGTTGCCGATCCCGCCAAACTGGAAGGCGCGACCCACCTCGTCCTTCCCGGTGTCGGCTCGTTCGGGGACTGCATGACCCGTTTGCAGGAGCGCGGTCTCCTCGAGCCTCTGCGCGAGCGCATCACCGCCGGCGTGCCCTATCTGGGGATCTGCCTCGGCTACCAGATCCTGTTCGAGACCAGCGAGGAAACTTCCGAAGGCGTTGCGGGGCTCGGTATCTTCAAGGGCCGTGTGAAGCGCTTCCAAGACCAGCCTGGCCTCAAGGTGCCGCACATGGGATGGAACTCCGTCGTTCCCCGCCAGCCGGAGTCCGGTTTCTGGCAGGGCCTCGGCAGCGAACCCTATTTCTACTACGTCCACTCCTACTTCCCTGTCCCGGCGGATGATTCCATCATCGCGGCGGAAACGACCTATGGAGTGGAGACCTTCGCTGCCTCCATCCAGACGGACAAGATCCTCGCCGCCCAGTTCCACCCGGAAAAAAGCCAGGACGCCGGACAGCAGTTGCTGAAGAATTTCTTCACTCTCACCGCCTGACTGGGAGGAGGGACATTCCTGTCCCTCCATCTGCTCTATGGAGCCTGCGGCCGCGTGGGTGGCGGGATTGTGTATTCAGCTCATGCGCATTCGAATCCTCAGTGATCTCCACCAGGAATTCGGCCTGACGGATATTCCACAGGTCGAGGCCGATCTCGTCGTTCTCGCCGGAGACATTTCCACGAAGCTGAACGGTCTTGAGCGGATGCGTGGGTTCACTGGAGAAACACCGACCGCCTACTTGTGTGGGAACCACGAATATTACGGAGCCAAACTTCCACAGATCGCGGAGAAGATTCGGGTCGCCGTAGAGGGGACGAACATCCGGTTTTTGGAGAACGATTACTTCGAACTCCATGGTTGGTATATCTACGGCTGTACCTTGTGGACCGATATGGCGTTGCTTGGTGCTTGGGAAGACGGTGCAGCCGAAGCCGCAGCGTGGATGAACGATTACAAGCGGGTTCGGAATTCTTCGAATCACTATCGCAAGCTGACTCCTCGGGATACCCGTTTGATCCATCAACGCTCACTGGAGCGAATGGGCGCTTTTCTCTCATCCCATGATCCCGGGAAATGCATCATCGCCACCCACCATGCGCCATCGATCCTCTCGCTTCCCGAGGTGAAGAGGACGAATCCGCTGAGCTGTGCCTACGCCTCCGACCTCACCGCTTTCATCATGCGCTATCAACCGAGGCTGTGGATTCACGGGCACATCCACAAGAGTGTGGATTACCGTATCGGACGGACCCGCATAGTTTCAAACCCACAGGGATATCCGGACGATCCCAATCCGAGCTTCAAACCGGACTGGGTATTGGATCTCAGTGAAGATGATGACTGACGCCGTCGAGCAGGCTTGGATGGCGTAATCTTACAGGTGACGGGCGCATTCATCCTAGGCGTTCTGAGGATCGTGATAGATTATGAATCAATTGCATACGGATATCCGTGTGCGTCCGGATTGGTTCATGAACGCCCCCCTTTGTCTTACTTCCGCGCGGTTATCTAAATCGAAGACGCAGTCCATTGCTCCCTCTCGGTTCCCCTGCAAGAGGGGGGATGCGATGTTTTGGATCGCCATCCTCCGTGGCGTGATCGTGTGCTTCGGGCTCATGCTGCTTTGTGCGAATGCCGGAGCTCAGACTCTGACTCTCGCGAATGATTCCCAGAGCTACGCGAGCCTCAGCAACACGACCGTGACCATGACCGGGCGGTCCGAGCTGAGGATCACGGGCACGGGCACACCGCTTTCCGGCTGCACGATCAATCTCAATTCGACGGATGCGTGGTTCTACATGACCTCGATCAAGCCCTCCGTCGTCAGTTCCACCTACCTCAGCCAGATCAAGGTGAACGGCGCGGCAGCGGTGCTCAATACCAACTGCCGGATCGCCCAGTATGGGGATGGTGCGGTGGTCATTCCGCATGCTTCCACGTTCACACCGATGCAGGTGTTCAAGGGCAGCCGCTTCACCGGTGCATCGATGTCGCTCACGAGTTACACGGCTTATTCCGATAGCAGTCTAGGCACCTTCTCGAACGCCATCAACTCCTTCAAATTGAAACGCGGTTACACCGCCACCATCGCCCAGAACGCGGACGGCACGGGTGTGAGCCGGAACTATGTGGCGCAGGATGGAGACATCGAGGTCAGCGTGTTGCCGACCGAGCTGAATGATTCCGTGAGTTTCATCCGCATCTTCCCGTGGCGATGGGTGAACAAGAAAGGCATCGCGGGGGACATCGCTTCCGGGTTGAATGTCGGCTGGTACTACAACTGGAACATCGACCAGAACTCCTCGCTTGATCTGGAGTATGTGCTGATCCGTGCGCAGCGCTACTGGCCATCGCTCAGCCAGGATTGGAAGGCGAGGGGGGCAAACTCCCTGCTCGGCTACAACGAGCCGGATTCCACCAGTCAGGCGAATATCGCCGTAGGGGATGCCATCTGGTCATGGCCGGATCTTCTGAACACCGGGCTCCGCGTCGGTTCTCCGGCTCCCACCGATGGCGGCGTGGCATGGCTGGAGTCCTTCGTGAATCAAGCGGATGCCGCCGATCTGCGCGTCGACTATGTGGCGGTCCATTACTACCGCAGTTACTCCAGTGCTTCGAATCCGGATGGAGCGACCACCCAGCTCTACAACTTTCTCAAGGACGTTTACACCCGCACCAAGCGTCCGATCTGGTTGACCGAGTTCAACAACGGAGCGAACTGGACCACCGGTCCCGATCCTACTGCTGCTCAGCAAGCGGCCACCGTTGCGAAGATGATGGACATGCTGGAGAGCACGCCCTTCGTGGAGCGTTATGCGCTCTACAACTGGGTGGAGGATGTCAGGCGGGTGAAGTGGGACGATGGCTCCCTCACGGATGCCGGTGTGGTCTATCGGGATCACGCCTCGGGGCCGTCCTATTCGCAGGTGATCCCGGAGGTCCCCACTTCTCCGGAGGCGTGCTACCGCTTTGAGAACAACGCCAGCGACAGTTCCGCCTCAGGCCATGCAGCCATGCTCAAAGGCCAAGCGACCTACGCTGCCGGGAAAAACGGACAAGGAGTGAAGTTGAGCGGGAATGCCGCGACCGCGGATCATGTCCAACTGTCCTCACGGCTCGGAGACAGCACGGACTTCACCTTCGGTGCGTGGGTGTATTGGAACGGCGGCAGTGCGTGGCAACGCATCTTCGACCTCGGCAATGGCACGGACAATTACATGTTCCTTTCACCCAGTGGCGGCGGAAACCTTCGCTTCGCCATCAAGAGCAATGGAGGGACGGAACAGCAGCTCAGCGCGGCCCCGCTCACGGCGAACACGTGGACGCATGTCGCCGTCACCATCACCGGCAATACCGGCAAACTCTTCGTCAATGGCGTGCTCGCCGCGACCAATACCGCGATGACGATCAATCCGGTGGACCTCGGCACCACCACCAATTTCCTGGGGAAGAGCCAGTTCGCTGCTGATCCATATTTCGGTGGGATACTCGATGACGTGCAGTTCCTGCCCTATGCGCTCAGCGATGCGAAGGTCGCGGCGATGCAGACCAACACCGCACCGGTCTTCACCAACTCCACGATCACCGGCAGTGCCGGCACCCAGAATGTCGCCTACTCGGGCACTCTTGCAGGTTCGGCCACCGATGCGGATGCGGGTGACACCATCACCTATAGCAAGGCGGAAGGTCCGGCCTGGCTCACCATCGCCGCGAACGGCGCTCTCTCCGGAACTCCGGGCTATGATGATGGCGGTCTTCAGGAATTCATCGTGGTCGCCACGGATACCTCGGGGGTCAGCACCTATGCGGTCCTCAATATCACGCTGCCATCCGTGAATGGAAACGGCACCTGGAGCAGCGACTCGGATGGACTGTGGAGCGAGCTGGCGAAGTGGAGTTCAGGCTTCCCGGCCAATGGTAGTGGTTACACCGCCAATTTCAGCACGCTGAACATCAGCGCCGATCGCACCGTGAATCTCGATGCCAGCCGCGTGATCGGAAATCTCCAGTTCGGCGATACGTCCGGAACGCAATCGTGGTCGCTCACGGCTGCCAGCGGCAAGACCCTCACCTTGGATACCGCCAGCGGCACTCCCGCGATCACGGTTTCGCAGAATACCGCCAATGTGCTGGCTCCGCTGGCGGGCACCTTGGGACTGAACAAACTTGGCAGTGGCACGCTGGTTCTGGGTGGATCCAGCACCTTGTCCGGTGCGCTTGCCATCGATACGAGTGCGACCTCGGGAGCCGGTGGCATTGTCCGGCTCGCCCATCCCACCGCGGCCTCGGCCTTCACTTCCATCCTCATTCGCAACAACAACGCGGCTTCCTCCACGCTGGAACTGGATGGAGTGCGCGGGCCGGTTTCCAGCGCCGCGACCATCGCGCTTTCCGCCCGTGCCAATACCGTCCCCGCGATCCGCAATATCGCGGGTGACAATACTCTTTCCGGTACCCTCACCATCAATTCAGGCGGCAGCAGTTATATTTTCCAATCGGATGCGGGCACCTTGTCTTTTGGCGCGCTGACCTCTGCGGCCACCGGAGCACGCACGCTCACTTTCCAAGGTGCGGGCAACTTCGCGGTCAATGGCGTGCTCTCCGATGGCAGTGCGACGACAGGTATTTCGATCGCGAAGAGCGGTGCCGGTCTGCTCACGCTCTCCGGAGCGAATACCAACATTGGCGCGACCACGTTGTCCGGTGGTGCCATTACCTTGGTGAATGGAGGAAATCTCGGCACGGCGGCGATCACCACCTCCACAGGCACCGCGCTCAACATCAACCGCAACATCACGCTCGCCAACACGCTCACCGGTCCAGTCACGATCACCAATACGGGCTCCTGCACCATCACCGGGGATTTCAGCGGATTCACCGGCAGCTACACTCATAATTCTCCCACCGTCTCCACTTCCTTCAACTCCGCTACCGCCACCAGCCGGAATGCGGCCTACACACTGGCCAGCACGCAAGGGTCCATCCAAGGATTCATCACCGGAGGAGCGGGGGATTACACGCTGGAAATGGGGTCGCTCAATGGCGTGGCGAACTCGCTCGTCCGTGGCGGACTCTCCGTTTCCGGCACCACCACGCTCAAGATCGGGAATCTCAATGCCGCCGATGTTTTCGCCGGATCGATCACGAATGGCACCACCAAGATCATCGCTCTCAACAAGGTGGGCAGCGGGACGCTCACGCTCTCCGGAGCCAGCAGCTACACGGGCGCCACCACCGTCACCTCGGGGGGGCTTGCAGTGGATGGATCGTTGGGAGTTACGGCGGTCACCGTAGCTAGCTCCGCCACGCTTTCCGGTGGAGGTTCCATCGGCGGAGCGGTGACGGTTCAATCCGGTGCCACGCTTTCACCGGGGGGTATGGGAGGCATCGGCACGCTCACGCTTGGCGGCGGGCTCACACTTCAGGCGGGAGGAACCACCCGCATCGAGATCAACCGCGCCGCAGCCACTGCGGACAAGCTGGCCATCACCCGGAACCTTTACCCGGGCGGGCACTCTGGTGATCGCGAATCTCGGCGGCACCTTCGCGGCAGGAGATTCCTTCACGCTTTTCACGGCGGGTTCATTTGCGGGGAGCTTCACCTCCACTACGCTGCCGGCTCTCCCGACCGGGTTGCAATGGAACACGACCAATCTGCCGAACGGCATCCTGAGTGTGGAATACGCTCCCGGCACCTATGGCGCGTGGGCCTTGGGCTATTCGTTCCCGGGAGGCGCGTCCGATCGGAGCGCCACTGCGGATCCAGATGCTGATGGCCTTTCCAATGCCATCGAGTGGCTCATCGGCTCCGATCCCTTGGCTCCGGGCGCATCTTCCATGGTAAGTGGGATCAAGGCTGCCTCGGACTTGGGGCTGTCTGGAACCAAGACCTACCTCACGCTTCAGGCCCGTGTTCGTAAGGTTCGCGTTGGGGCCACCTTGAGTCCGCGTGCGGCTGCAACTTTGGACGGGCTGTCCAATGTTGGTTCCGCCGCCAATGTCGCCTCTGCCGGACCCGCGGTCAGCGATGGAGATTTCGAGATCCTGACGTGGGTACTACACCAATGCCATCGAGGACGGCTCCAAGGCGGGCTTCATGCGTCTGGTGGTCACCCTCGATGCTGCATCGAGCCCCTGATCTGTTCTATTGCTCATAGAGCTCCAGCGGCAGTCCGTCCGGGTCGGCGAAGAATGTGAACCGTTTGCCGGTGAGCGGATCGATTCGGATGTCTTCCACCTTCAACCCTTTCGACTCCAACTCTGCTTTCACACCTTCCACATCGGGCGTCGCAAAGGCGAGATGCCTCAACCCTTGAGCCTCGGGAAACGAAGGGCGTGGCGGAGCTCCCGGCATTGAAAACAACTCGATGCGGTTTCCATCCGGCATCAGCAGGTCCAACTTGTAGGAATTCCGCGCCTCACGATAGCTCTCCTCGATCACCCCGAAGCCCAACAGCTCCGTATAGAAGGCCTTCGAACGCGGATAGTCCGAGCAGATGATCGCGACGTGATGTTGGCCGGTGATGTTCATGAGGAGTTGAGCTTTCAGGCGGGGAGAGTCTTTGGAGGAAGGCGGAGGTGTGTGAGAATGTTCGCTGATTGAAGATGCCCTTCGTGACTCTTCAGACTCCGCCTCCGGGGAAGACCTTCCTCGGCTGAAGCCTCAACTCCGTCCCATCACACGCATACCGGGCATTCGTTGATCTTCTTGAAGAAGTCGTTGCCCTTGTTGTCGACGAGGATGAACGCCGGGAAGTTCTCCACGGTGATCTTCCAGACAGCTTCCATGCCGAGCTCCGGCCAGGCGACGACTTCCTGGCGTTTTGATATGGTCGCGGGCGAGTAGGGCGGCGGGGCCGCCGGCGGAGCCGAGGTAGAAGCCACCGTGGGTTTTGCAGGCGTCGGTCACGGCCTGCGAGCGGTTGCCCTTGGCGAGCATCACCATCGAGCCGCCGTGGCTCTGGAAGAGATCGACGTAGGAGTCCATACGACCGGCGGTGGTCGGGCCGAATGAGCCGGAGGCCATGCCTGCGGGTGTCTTCGCGGGACCGGCGTAGTAGACCGGGTATTTCTTGATGTAATCCGGCAGCTCGCCCTTCTCCTCGAGGTATTCCTTGAGCTTCGCGTGGGCGATGTCGCGTGCGACGATGATCGTGCCCGTTCAGGGAGACGGCGGTGGTGACGGGATACTTCGAAAGCGTGGCCAGGGTTTTCTCGGCATGCCTTTGTCGAGATCGATCGTGCACGCCCGTGAATTTCCAGTCGCGGTATTTCTCGGGAATGAAGCGGCCGGGATTCTTCTCGAGCTTCTCGAGGAAGATGCCGTCCTTGGTGATCTTCGCCTTGGCCTGGCGGTCGGCGGAGCAGGAAACGCCGATGCCGACCGGGCAGGAGGCGCCGTGGCGTGGCAGGCGGACGACGCGCACATCGAGCGCGAAATACTTGCCGCCGAACTGCGCGCCGATGCCGATCGTCACGCGCGCGCTTCCAGCAGTTCTTTCTCCAGCTCCACATCGCGGAACGCCGGCCGTGTTCGTTGCCGGAGGTCGGCAGTGCGTCGTAGATAGTGCGTGGAGGCGAGTTTCACCGTCTTCAGGCAGGCTTCCGGCGGAAGTGCCGCCGATGACGAAGGCGAGGTGATAAGGCGGGCAGGCGGCGGTGCCGAGAGAGCTTCATCTTCTCGATGCAGAATTCCTTCAGACGCTTCGGATTCAGGAGCGCCTTGGTTTCCTGATAGAGGAAGGTCTTGTTGGCCGAGCCGCCGCCCTTCGCGACGAAGAGGAATTTGTAGGCGTCGCCTTCGGTGGCGTAGAGGTCGATCTGCGCGGGCAGGTTGGTCTTGGTGTTGACCTCGTCGTACATGTTCAGCGGGGCGGTCTGCGAGTAGCGCAGGTTTTCCTCGGTGTAGGTCTTGTGGATGCCCTTGGAGAGCCACTCGGCATCGTCACACGCCGGTCCACACTTGTTGGCCTTTTTTGCCGACGATGGTGGCGGTGCCGGTGTCCTGGCAGGCGGGGAGGATGCCCTTGGCGGCAATCTCGGCGTTCTTCAGCAGCATCAGCGCCACCATGCGGTCGTTCTCGGTGGCTTCCGGGTCGTCGAGGATCGCGGCAACCTGCGCGAGGTGGGCAGGGACGCAGCGTGAAATTGATCGCCTTCATCGCTTCATTGGCGAGCAGAGCCGAGGCCCTCCGGCGCGACTTTCAGGACCGGTTTGCCCTCGAACTCCGAGACCGAGACGTGCTCCGAGGAGATCATTCTCGTATTCGGTGGTGTCAGGACCGAGCGGGAAGGGATCCTGGTAGTGGAATGCTTTCTCGGCCATGGGTTGCTGGCCAAGGAGGTAGAGGGGAACGGGCGGGGCGTGAAGAGCGAAGTGCGTCGCCCCGGCCCGTCCCTTGGAATCCGGACGATCCGGTTATTTGGCATCGGCGGGCACCGTGACGCCCTTTTCCGCCAACCACGCCTCGCGAGCCTTCAGATTGTCCTCCAGTTCCTTCACGTGGCTGCGTTCCTTCACCAGGTCCGAATAGCGGCGGAGGATGGTGTTGAAATCGTCGGCCAGGTCGTGACGGGCGTCCTCCAGCAGGTTGTCCAATTGGTAGGCCTCCTCCTGGCCGATGGCTTTGGTTGAAGCCTGCTCGGAGGGTTTTGCCACATCCACCAGCTGCTTCTGGCGTTGGTCGATCAAGGAACGGACTTCCTCGAGCTGCATTTTGTAGACGGTGGCTTTGGCTTCGGCGGGCTTGTCGGCGAGCTTGGTCTTCAAGCCCGATTCCTGCTGCTTCAGGTCCTCGATGCTGTCGCGAAGGGCGTCAGTGAGATCCTTACGCTGGGAGTCGGAGAGGCGGGCATCCCGGCGATTCTGCTTCCACTCCTCGCTGATCCGGGTGTCGTCGTAGTAGACTCCGTTCCAATAGCCACCGCCGCCCGTGGATTCGTATTTCTTCACATCCTCGTGCTGGGTCATGGATTTCGTGATCTCAGCGATCTGATCGATGCGCTTGGAGATACGGGAATCGAAGCGCTTCGCATCTGCGGCGAGAGCATCCCTGTCGGAGGAGGAAGTGGTGGTTTTCATCTCCTCGCGGATGTCGGCCCGTTTCGCCACATAGGCATCGATGGTCCGCTTGAGAGAGGCGATGGCGTCCTGCTTGGTGCGCGCGACCTTGGTCTTCGAGTCATTCGAATCCTTCAGCTCGGACAGCATTTTCACGATGCCGTCGATCTTGGTCTCCAAGCGCTTGTCCAAAGAGAGGATCTCACCGGAGATTTCACCGAGGCGCTCCTCGCGCTGGGCGACATGGCGACGCAGCGTGACGACCGAGGCCTTGCGGGCCTCCATATCCATCACCGGGGCATCGGCCTTCGGCGTGTCTTCAGCACGGGTGGTTGCCACCAGCAAAACCAGCGGCATCAATCGAATCAGGGCGTTTCGGGACATAACTTGCGCATCTATCAGAAGATGCGCGGAAGATCAAGAATCCCTTGCTCCGATGACGGAGGGAACAAGGCTCAGGCCTTGCCACTCATCCGGGAGGGGCCTTGGGACGGAGCAGGAATGTGCAGCATTTGTTCGAAGTCGCCCTTCTCGCAACAGCGCACGAAGCTCTCGGTGTAGCTCTTCAGCTTGTCCCAGCCTTCACGGATGTCGGACGCCTCCTCAGACGTGATCGAGTGGTCGATTGCCGCTGTGGAAATACGGCTCAGCAGTTCGGAGAACTGGCCGATGATTTCCTGGGTGGCGGGGAGGATGCCCTTGTTGAAGTGCTTGCCATCCGGATTCTGCACGAAATAGCCGCCGACCTGTTGGCACAGCCAGTGAATGATCCGCTCGTCGCCACTCAGTTCGATCACCTTCAGCAGGCGGTCGAGCGGATTGCGGCTGCCGGAACCGTCCTCGGACTGCTTCTCCGCCCATTTGTAGACCAGCGAAAGCGAGATCCCCAGCTCCGAAGCGACCGCTTTCGGGCTCGTTTTCTGAAACGCTTGTCTCAACACCTCGTGGCTTTCCATGAGCGAAACGCTAACAGGTCCGGACGGGATGAAAAGCCGGAGTTATGACCCGTGGTCATTCCTCATGACCGGCCAGTGCCTGGGCGATGGAAAATTCCGCCAACGCCTCCACCTCGGATACCGTGGTGACCTGGCAGATTCGCTGCCGGAGCTCCTTGGCACCGGGGAAGCCCTTGCAGTAGGCCATCAGGCGGGAACGCATGCCGATGAGTGTCTGGCGCTCATCGCCGTTTTTCCCGCCTTCCACCGCCAGCCGGCAATGGCGCAGGACCAGGGTCCAGCGTTCCTCCACAGGCACGGGCGGGAGGATTTCGCCGGTTTCGATGTAATGCTTCGCCTGGCGGAACACCCACGGGTTCTGCATGGCGGCCCGGCCGATCATCACGCCGGAAACAGCGGTTTCCCGCTTGCGGCGGGCCACGTCCTCTCCATTGGCAATGTCACCATTGCCGATCACAGGCACCGGCACCGCGCGGGCCACAGCGTCGATGGTATTCCAGCAGGCTTCACCGGTGTAACCTTGGGCGCGGGTGCGGCCGTGCACGGCGATCGCCTGCATGCCGCAGTCCACGAGGATCTTGCCCACCTCCACGGCATTGACGGTTTTTTCATCCCAGCCGATGCGGATCTTGGCGGTGACAGGCACTTGGTCTCCCACGGCCTTCGCTACGCCGGTGGCCACCGAGATGAGCAGGGGGCAATCCTTCAACAGCGACGAACCGCCATTGCGGGACACCACTTTGTTCACCGGGCAGCCGAAGTTGATGTCGATGAAGTCCGGGCGCTTCCAATCGATGATCTTTTTCGCGGCCTCGCCCATCCGTTCTCCGTCCGCCCCGAAGAGCTGGACGCCCACTGGTCGCTGGCTGTCGTTGAACTCCGTGTATTTCCGCGTCCGGTCGTCGCGCTGGAGGATGCCCTCTGCGGAAACGAACTCCGTGACCATCACATCCGCTCCCAGTTCCTTGCAGATCTGCCGGAACACCACGTCCGTGACCCCGGCCATCGGCGCGAGGTAGAGCGGAAACTTGCCATCTGAAAACCAAGGAAGCACGCGGCACCCATAGGGGGGAAATCCTGATAGCTGAACCCCGAATTGCGGAAATTTGATGGATGCAATTTTTTGCGCTTCACTCGGCGGGAAGGATGCGGGAGGGAAAGAGGCACCATGCGAGTTCTTCTGACCACCTGCAGTTTCCAAGACACCCCCGGTCCGCACCACGCCCTCCTGGAGTCCCAAGGGTGGGAGATCGTCCGCGAGCGCGGGCCGCTCTCCGAGGCACGCATGCTGGAGCTGGCTGGAGACTTTGATGCCTTTCTCTGCGGTGATGACGACATCACCCGCGCGGTGCTCGACAAATCCCTGCCGCGCCTGCGCGTGATTTCCAAGTATGGCATCGGCCTGGACAAGATCGACATTCCTTCCACCAAGGAACTCAAGATCCCGGTGCTGTTCACCCCCGGCGTGAACCACGATACCGTGGCCGAGCACACCTTCGCGCTGCTGCTGGCGATCACCAAGAACCTCATCTTCAGCGTCGATTCCACGCGTGCCGGACGCTGGGACCGCAAGACCGGCAATGAACTGTATGCCAAGCGCATCGGCTTGATCGGCCTCGGTCGCATCGGTCAGGAAGTTGCGAAGCGTGCCGCAGCCTTCGGCATGGAAGTCCACGGATTCGGCAACTATTGGCCGGACGAGGTGGCTGCCCAGTATGGCATCCAGCGCCACGATACCCTCGAGTCCCTGTTTTCCTCCGTGGATATCATCAGCCCGCACACCAAGCTCGGTGCGGACACCCACCACTGCGTGAGTGCGGAGCGCATCGCCCTGATACCGGACGGTGGCTGGATCATCAATACCGGCCGTGGAGAACTGGTGGACGGTGCCGCGGTGATCGCAGCTCTCGATTCGGGGAAGCTCGCAGGCTATGCCACCGATGTGCTCGATCAGGAGCCGCCGCCAGCCGATCATCCGCTGCTGCATCACCCGAAGGTGATCGTCACGCCGCACATCGGTTCACGGACCTTTGAGAGCGTGCCACGCCAAGCGATGAAATCGCTGGTCAATCTGATCAATGCCCTGGCCGGAGAAGGCGAGATCGCCTGCGCCAATGGCGTGATCTGAACGGATCAAGGTAGCATCCGTTTTTCCAGCTCGGCGACCCGTTGATTCAGGTCGCCGATGCAATGGAACAAACCGCGGATCACATTCAGGAGCCGATCCGCCCCATCTGCGCCCAGAGCGGCAAGTTCGGTTTCCAGAACCGGAGGCAGCGGCGGGACATCCAAGCCTTCAAGTCGTGTTTCGGTCATCGGGTGGGTGGGGGAGTTCACCTTTTCTTTACAATTAAGTTCTGTCGGTATAAAGATCAAAATCGGCCATCGTGCAAAATGCCATATATTGAGTAATAACGGCATATCAAAAAGAGCCCCATGGGATATCCCATGGGGCTTTTTTCAATGGAAGGGGGTGATGCTTCGGCGGATTTCAGGAATCCTTGTTGCCGAGCACTTCAAGTTTTACGGAAGCCACGCCGCGGGCTGCAAAGCCCAGGCGCTCGGCCACTCCGACAGTCACGTCGATCACCCGGCCCCGCACATACGGGCCGCGGTCGGTGATCGTCACGATTTCGGACTTTCCGTTGCTCATATTGACCACACGCACCTTGCTGCCGAGCGGCAGCGTCTTGTGAGCGGCAGTAGCTGCCGAATTGGTCAGGTGTTCACCGCTGGCGGTACGGGTACCACCGTTGGTTTTGACCGAGTACCAAGAGGCCTGTCCATGTTGGATCGAGGAGATCTTCCATGAATCGGCATTGGCACCCGACGAGGCAGTGCTGGTTGAAGCACAGCTCGGGAGTGTAATGACTCCGGCGATTGCCAGGGCCACGGATTTGTATTTCCGGGTCAGGTTCATCGTCAGTAGGTCCCTTGCGGGGCGGCCTACCTACGGGGTCAGTTCCGTCACAGGCAAGGTAAAAAGGATACGTATCAATACGTATCATGTTGTAACTATAAGGGAAATCCGGGAATGTGATTAATCATTCCTTACTATTTTTCTGGCCCGTTTGGCCCTCCCTTTGCTATGAAAGAGGATATGAGGGGATCATGGATGCCTTCGAGCCGGGACTGCTTCAACGCCTCGGATTTTGCCTTCCTCGGAGAGGTGCTTGCGCCGGCGGATACCCGCCACCACCTGAGTCGCTTGTGGGACGATCCGGATGCCCTGCGTGAGATGCTGGATCTGAAGGAGGTGCTTCGCGCGGTGCTGGATTCTCCCTCCGCGCTACAGGTGTCTCCTGCCTTTTACTTCTACGTCCTCGTCCGGCATGTGTTCCTGCAGGCTGGATTGGTCGATCCGGAACTCGCCAACTACGTGGCCGGGGTGCTCGCAGAACGAGTGGGCGCGGAGCCGGGGGATGTCCTCAAGGACGCCGCACGCGGAATCACCCACGCGGCGGATTTCCTCTCGATTCTAGAGACCTCGAGCGGGCGCTTGCGCTTCCACCTTCAACTGGCGGCCGGGAATCAGTTCCTGGTGCTCACGGGCATGTATCCCGCTTTCCTCCGGCATCGAGCGGAACGGCGCGGTGCTCCGGATGTGGAGTTCTACGAGGCGTTCGCCTGCCGGGCCTTCCGAGGAGCTGCGGACAATCGGGAAGCTCCGGCGAGCGCTCCGCGGCAGCTTCTGGGAGCCTTGTCCGAGGTGCTGCCGACCGCACGGCGGTCGCTCAACCGGATGGCGGAGGAGTTCGTGTTTCTGGGCGAATGAGGCATTACTTCCGCTTCTCGCGCCAGACGATGGTGGTGAGCTGCCAGCCGTCCTTCGAATTCTTCCACACGAAAGTGCCTTCTCCGGGGCCATCGGCCGGGCGGTAGGCTGGGAGGTCGACGAAGGCATCGATGGTCGCCGTCACGGTCGCCTGATCGCCGGTGATGATCACCGAGTTGAAGTGCTGGAGCGTAAAGCGGGTCTCCTTTGCCATGCCACACAGCGAGTGAAAGCCGCTCTCGATGTCTCCACGCTCGAAGGAGCCGTTTGCTTCCTGCGTTTGTGGCACATCGATGCTGACGTGCGGGGCAAGCAGGCTCGTCAGTTTGACGCCTCCCACTTCGCGGCTCGCTTGGGAGGCGCTGGCTTCGAGTGTGAAAACCGCCAGCAGGGCCTTGGTCTGGCGTTTGACCACCTGTTCCGGGGAGAACCACCAGAAAAGGCCGCCAGCGATGGCCAGCAGCAGGACGAGAGGAATGAGCGCGCGACGCATGGTGGGAAGAGCGTCCTCCATCCTGCGTCCTTGGCCAATACGGAATGCCGCAGAGACAAGGATTTCGCGGCTTCAGCGGAAGCGGGCGCGCCGGAACAAGACCAGTCCGAGGATCACGCAGGCCACATTCGGAGCCCACAGGGCGATCGTCGTGGCTCCGACGGTATGGAACTGATCGGAGATGAACGTGGACAGGAAGTAACCTGCGGCGATCAGCATGCTCAGAATCAAGCCGGTGGAGGTGTCCTGGCGGCGGGATTTCAGGCCCAGCGGGACTCCCACGAAGGCGAAGGCGAGGCAGGCCATCGAGAAGGAATAGCGCTTGGTGACCTCGGACAGGAAGCTCACCCGGATGCGCTCCTGCATGACGACTTTTCCCGGCTCGGTCTGCTTCGGCTGGCTGTCGATATACGAGTGGATTTCTTCCGTCGTCATCGTCCCGGCACGGGGTTTCTTCGGGCGGGAGTCGGAGAAATTGAGGAACCAGTATTTCGCGTCCTCGGTGAAGGCCGGCTGATACTTGCCCTTGTCGTTCTTGGTCTCGATGTAGGCTCCGTCCAGCGTGAGGCGGAATTCCTGTTTGGTCTGGTCCACCAGCAGCTCGACCCGCTTGGCATGCACGTAGGCCGGGGTGGGGCCGTTCGGGTCATTCGCCTTGCGGGTCTGATACATGTGGAAGCCGATCAGCGCATCGCCGTCCTTCGCCTCCACGAAAACCTTCTGGTTGCTGAAGCGTGACTGAACCGCACCCGGATCGAGCAGGGCCTTCGGGTCCTTCATCAACTCCTTGTAAATCATGTCCTCCAGCGAGGCGCGTGACTTGGGAGTGACCTTCACATTGAGCCACATGCAGGCTCCGGAGAGGGCGATCGCGAGCACGAATACCGGCGCGGAGAGCCGGGGCAGGCTGATGCCCGCCACCCGGAAGCCGGTGAGCTCCTGCTCGGAAGAGAGCCTGCCGAATACCAGCAGCACCGCGGACAAGAAGCCCCACGGAATCGTGAACATCATCGAAAACGGCAGGATATTCAGGGCGAACCGCGCGACCAGACCGAAAGGAATCCGCTGCTCGACCATCAGGGGGCGGATCTTCTGGAACAGGCTGCCCAGCATCAGCACGAGCGACAGGACGATGATGGCGAAGACGGTGCTCCACAGCACCTGTCTGCCGATGTAACGATCCGAGATCCGCATGAAGGTGCGGAAGCTTGTGCCCGCTCCGCCTCGCTGTCGAGGCGGGAGATCAATCGCTTGTTGGAGTTTGGGGGTAGGCATCCCGGATGGACGGATTTCGGAAACGATGCATTCATTGGGGGCCGCCTTTTGTTTCACCTTTCCTGACTTCTCCGGCTGAAGTCATTGCGGCGGCATGCCTCTCCGCCCGTGGTGGGCAGGGTGCCAAATAACCGTTAGAGACCGGCGGGTCTAATTTCCTTGCGACCCTCCCCCTGATCCGGTTTATCCCCCGATCGATTTTGGTAATCCGCGTTGCGCTGGCACGCATCGCGCTCCCCGTCACTTTCCATCCCACCACAGCGGAAACATGTTCGATATGCCATCTGGACAGCTCCCGGCTCCGGCGCTCACCCGCCGGAAAGCACTCGCCGCTTTCGGCCTCACCGGGCTGGCGCTTGCAGCATCATCCGGCTCCGTGAAAGCGGCCTTCCTCCAGAGGTTTTCTTCCAGCATCGATCTCGCCGATCTTCCGCCGGAATGGTGTGCCCACCAAGGCACCCTGCTCGCCGAGTACGCCGCCTTCCTTTCCGGTGTCAAACTGAGCCGCCTCACCGTCCGTCAGGTGATCGACTCACATGCGAAGGAGCATCAGGGAGTCTGGAACAGCATTCCGCCGAAGATCTACTGGCGCCAGATCGTGCCGACCCTCCAGGTGATCGACCGGGTCGCCGCCGAGATGAACCTACCGGTGAAGGAGATCGTCTCCGCCTACCGCAGCCCTTCCTACAATGCCCGCTGCCCGGGAGCGAAGAGCGCCTCCTGGCATCAGGCGAATGTCGCCTGCGACGTGGTGTTCCCGACCTCCGCCTACACCGTGACGACCGTCACCCGCAATCTCCGGGACCGCGGCCTCTTCAAGGGCGGCGTCGGCAGCTACCCCACCTTCACCCACATCGATACCCGTGGCGTGAATGTGAATTGGTAAGCGCAACAGAGAGGCGCGGCTTTAGTTACCTCTTTTCAAAACGCCGGAAGGTTTGCACCCCGGCGTTTTTTCGTGCCCATCCATGCCACTGGCACCGGAGGGGGAGTTTCCGGTGCCGGGGGAGCGAGCGGGGGCGTGGGGAAGCCAAGGGCAGTGTTGGGAAGCAACCAGGGGAACAGCGGTCCCTGACGACACGACCATATCAAAACCAGAGGGTTGCACTATTCCGGGATCGCGTAAGGCCCAGCCTACCCATTTGGGTAGGCATCAGCCCAATACCACCCCAACCGGGCAATGGTCGGAGCCATGCACGTGAGGCAGGATCGAAGCCGCCTTCACGTTGCTCATGAACGAGGGTGTGACCCCGAAGTAGTCGATGCGCCATCCCACGTTGTTCTGGCGAGCATTGGCCCGATAGGACCACCACGAGTAGTGCCCCGGTTGCTCGGGATGGAAATGGCGGAAGCTGTCGGTGAAGCCGGCTCCGAGCAGTTCGGTGAAACTGGCGCGTTCCTCATCCGAGAAGCCGGGGTTCTTGCGGTTGGAGGCCGGGCGGGCGAGGTCGATCTCGTGATGGGCCACGTTCAGGTCTCCGCAGAAGATGACCGGCTTGTGTGCGGCCAAGGTCTGCAAGTGATGGCGGAAGGCTGCATCCCACTCGAGGCGGTAGGGGAGGCGGCGCAGCTCGTCCTGGGCATTCGGCGTGTAGACGTTCACCAAGGTGAAATCGGGATACTCCAGTGTCAGCACACGCCCTTCCTTGTCATGATCCTCGATACCGATGCCCTCCAAGACATTGAGGGGCTCGTCGCGGGTGAAGACCGCCACGCCCGAGTAGCCGGGCTTCTGGGCGGAGTTCCAGAAGGCGTGGTAGTCGTCCAGTTGCGGGGGCAGGGTGACCTGCTCGCGGCGCGCCTTGGTTTCCTGGAGGCAGAGGATATCCGGTTTCTCGGTGCCGACGAAATCGCCGAAGCCCTTGCCAAGCACGGCGCGCAGGCCGTTGACGTTCCAGGAGAGGAGTTTCATGGCGGAAAGAGGAACGCGGGATGGGTGTCTCGGAAAGCCAAAAGAGCGTCCGGTCGAAACGCGGAAACGAAAAAGCCGCATCCCGTGAAGGATGCGGCTTTTCCAAAGAACGATTCGCTTAGCGCTTGGAGAACTGGAAGCGGGCGCGGGCGCCTGGCTGACCGGACTTCTTGCGCTCCTTCATGCGAGGGTCGCGGGTGAGGTAGCCGAGCGGCTTGATCAGCTTGCGGGTTTCCGGGTCGTGCAGGTTGAGGGCACGGGAAACAGCGTGGCGGATGGCGATGGCCTGAGCCGGGGTGCCACCACCCTTGACGACGACGTTGAGGTCGAACTTGTTGACCAGCGCGGCGGCCTGGAACGGAGCGAGAACGGAGTTCTGCAGCTCGATGGTCGGAAGGTAGTCTTCGAACAGGCGGCCGTTGATGGTGATCTGGCCGGTGCCTTCGGTCATCCAGACGCGAGCGACGGCGGTCTTGCGACGGCCGGTGGCGCTGTGCGTGGGAGCGGTGGTGGTGGACATGATTGGAGAGGCTGGGATTAGCGGACTTCGCGGGCGGTCGGCTGCTGGGCTTCGTGCGGGTGCTCGGCACCGGCGTAAACCTTGAGCTTGGTGAACTGGCTGCGGCCGAGGCGGGTCTTCGGGATCATGCCCCAGACGGCGTTCTCAACGAGGAGGACCGGGCGGCGCTTGCGGATCATGCGCGGGGTCTCGACCTTCTTGCCGCCGACGTAGCCGGAGAAACGGGTGTAGATCTTGTCGATCTCCTTGGTGCCGGTCAGGCGGACGTGCTCGGCATTGATCACGATCACGAAATCGCCGGTGTCGACGTGGGTGGTGAAGATAGGCTTGCCCTTACCACGGAGCAGGTTGGCGGCCTCGACGGCGACTTGACCCAGGACCTTGTCCTTGGCGTCGATCACATACCACTTGCGCTCGACTTCGTGAGGCTTGGCGGAAAACGTTTTCATGGCGAATCGTGAAATGCCTCCTGCGCTCGCAACCGGCTGCTCGCGGGGCGGAGGGGCGCGCAATCTAGGGACCACCCCCGGGGGTGTCAACCGGGAAATCGTCAAAAAGACGGGGTGCGATCACATCGGTCGCCCGGATTCTTGAAAAGTTTCCTCCGCCAAGGATGGCAGCTGGCGGGCAAACCTCAAATTTGAAATTCCCCGGGCGCTTGTGAGGCCATCGTCCCGGTCCGGTCTTGACGGTCCGGGGCGAACAAGCATCGGGTGGGGCGTGGATTCGGTGACTCATGTGGTGATGGGAGCGGCCATCGGGGAAGCGCTGCTGGGCCGGAAGCTCGGCAACCGCGCCTTGGTGTGGGGCGCGTTTTTCGGCAGCCTGCCGGATATCGATGTCCTGTTCGGGCTGCTGGTGGATACTTCCTGGAACCTGATCCTGCACCGGGGTGTCACCCACTCGCTGTTTGCCTGGGTGGCGGCGATCGCTGGGCTTTCGCCATGGCTGGCGAAGTTGTGGAAGAAGGACAAGGTCACCCGTGGCGAGGCGGCGGTGTTCATCGCGGCCACCATCGGGAGCCATCTGCTGCTGGATTGCCTGACGGCCTACGGTACCAAGCTTTTCGCTCCGTTTTCCAATTTTCCCGTCGCATTCAATTGCCTCTTCATCATCGACCCGTTCGTCACCCTGCCGTTGCTGGTCACGGTGGGATGGCTGGCCTTCCTCAAGAAAAAGGATCCGAAGCGCCGGAAGCTCTGCCTCCGGGGGCTGATGATCACCGCTATTTATATAGTGATGGCCGTGGGGGTGAAATTCTGGATCTCCTCCGGCTTCGAGGCGGATCTCCAACGTCGGCAGGTGAAACTCCAACGCCGGATGGAGGCTCCTACCGTGCTCGATCTCTTCCTGTGGCGTTCCGTGGTGGACCGTGGGGATGAGTTTTGGATCGGGTACCGGTCCCTTTTCGAGTCTTCCTCCACGCCGGTCCGCTGGGTGGTGGTGCCGAAGGGCACGGAGTATTTCGCTCCGGTGGCGGGGCTGTCGGAGGCCCAGCGGGTGGACCGGTTTTCAGATGGCTGGTGGGTGGCCCGCCCGACTGCCAAGGGCGTCTGGATCGCGGACATGCGCTTTGGCGAAATGCGGGCATGGGAGCGCAAGGCGACCGTCGATCTCCGTCCGCCGTTCAGTTGGCAGCTCATTAAGGAGGCGGAGAAGGACCGGCTCCGCAAGATCCAACCGGAGGATCGCAAGGCTGCCGAGCACCTGAAGCGTCTGGCACTGCGGGTCTTCGGTAATCGCGCGGACTGGGAAGGCAATCCGCGCCTGACAGGGAATCCGGGCAGCCTGCCGGAGATCCTGGAAGCCGTGGAGTAAGGGAGGAGTCCGGCTCCGGCTTACTCCACCGTTACGCTCTTCGCGAGATTGCGGGGCTGGTCGATCTCGCAACCGCGGGCATTGGCCACGTGGTAGGCGAAGAGCTGGAGCGCCACCGCTGCGGGAATGGTGGCGACCAGTGGATGCGTGCGTGGAATCTCGATCACGTCGTCCATCACGGCGGCGGCTTCGTGGTCGCCCTCGGTGATCACGCCGAGGATGCGGGCACCGCGGGCGCGGCATTCCTCGACATTGCCGAGGGTCTTGTCCTTGCCGGGAATATCGCAGGCAAGTGCGACGACTGGTGTGTCTTGTTCCAGCAGGGCGATCGGTCCGTGCTTCAGCTCGGCGGCGTGATAGCCTTCTGCGTGGATGTAAGAGATTTCCTTGAGTTTGAGTGCGCCTTCCAGCGCGACCGGATACATGGGACCACGGCCGATGAAGAACGCGTGCTCGTTCTTTGCATAGCGTGAGGCGATCTCCGCGATATGGTCGCTCTGTTCCACGGTGCGGGCAACGAGAGCCGGAATGGATTCGATGGCCTTCGCCAGTTGCATCCCTTCTTCGCGTGAGAAACGGCGGCCACGTCCAAGCTTGAGCGCCATCATCAGCAGGATCGCGACCTGACAGGTGAAGGCCTTGGTGGACGCCACCGAGATCTCGGGTCCGGCGTGGAGATAGACGCCGCGCGACGTTTCACGGGCGATGGTGGAGCCCACCACATTGCACAGGCTCATCACGAAGGCACCCTTCTGGATCGCCTCACGTACTGCGGCGAGGGTGTCAGCAGTTTCTCCGGATTGTGAAATGGCGACGACCAGGTCGTTGCGGCTGACGATCGGGTTCCGATAGCGGAACTCCGCAGCCTGTTGAACTTCCGCCGGGATATTCGCGAGATCCTCAAAGGCATATTCACCCACCAGTCCGGCGTGCAGCGAGGTGCCGCAGCCGACGAGCACGATACGGGAAATCTCCGCCAGCTCACGTGGGGACGTGCCCATGCCGGAGAGCACGGAGGTGCCGAGATTGAAATCGAGGCGACCACGGATGGCATTGGCGAGGGCATCCGGTTGCTCGTGGATTTCCTTGAGCATGAAATGCTCGTAACCACCTTTTTCAGCAGCCGTGGCATCCAGTCCCAGCTCGGCGATTTCGCGGGTGACCGGGACGTTGTTCAGATCGCGGATGTCGATGGAGTCCGCGGTGACAATGGCGATGTCGTTGTCGTTGAGATAGATGACCCGCTGGGTGTGCGAAAGGATCGCGGAGGCATCGGAGGCGATGATGGTTTCCCCTTCGCCCACGCCGATCACGATCGGACTGCCACGGCGGGCGGTGACGATCTTGCCGGGCTCACGCGCGGAGAGCACGGCGATGCCGAAGGTGCCCTCCACCTGGTGGAGCGCGTCGCATACGGCTTGGAACAGGTCGCTCTTGTAGCTGTCTCCGATGAGATGGGAGAGCACCTCGGTGTCGGTGTCCGAGAGGAACAGATGCCCCTTCGCCTCCAGGCGCGCGCGCAGGGAACGGTAGTTCTCGATGATGCCATTGTGGACGAGCGCGATGTCCCCGCTTTGATCCAGATGCGGGTGGGCGTTCGCCTCGGTCGGCGGACCATGGGTGGCCCAGCGGGTGTGGGCGATACCGGTGCCACTGCGGGTGAAGCGCTCGGCAGGCCATTCGGCACGAGCCTTTTCGCTCAACGCAGCGACTTTCCCGGGAGCCTTGGTGACAACGATCTTGCCGTCATCGAGCAATGCCACTCCGGCGGAATCGTAACCGCGGTATTCCAGCCTTCTCAGGCCATTGATGAGGACGGACGCCGCGTCCGCTTTGCCTAGGTATCCGACGATGCCGCACATGGTGGAGAAATTCTAAATTCCAAATCTCAAATTCCAAACGAGGGAGAACTCAGCCCGAGGTCTTGTCTTTTTGAATGATGTCGCCGGGGCGGGTGGACGTTCCGGGCCAGAGCTTTCTTCCGCAGTAGATCGAAGTGTGGATGCCGGTGTGGACACCATCGCCGACGATGGCTCCGAACTTGCGGCGGCCGGTATCGACCAGCACTCCCTCCACCATCGAGTGGTGGTTTTTTCCATCGTGACGGAAGTTCGAGACGATGGTGCCGGCCCCGAAGTTCACCTTCTCGCCGATGATCGAATCACCGACATAGGACAGGTGGCCGATGCTGGCCTTGTCGAGGAGGATGCTGTTCTTGATCTCAACGGCCTGACCGACATGGCAGTTCGCGCCGATGGAGGTATTGCCACGGATGTAGCAGTTCGGGCCGAGCTTGCTGCCCGGACCGACGATCACGTTGCCCTCGATGTAGACGCCCGGCAGGATGCGTGCGCCCGGAGCCAATTGAAGGAACCCTTCCACCACGGCGGAGGGATGGAGATCGCCTTCGATCCGTGATTCCAGCAGTCCGCCGATGAGTTGTTCGTTCGCCTTCAGCAGATCCCATGGATAGCGGATGAAGAAGGATCTCGCCGCAGTCCGTGGATGGGTGAGGTCGGGTGTTTCTCCGATCCAAGCCAACACGCCACCTTCTGCATCGACCAAGGTCTTCACCTCCGGATCGTGGAACAAAGCGGCGTCTTCCGCATCGATCCACGCATGAGGATGAATGCTTGCGCCGGGTTGAGGCCACGAGGCACGCAGCAGATCGTGACGCGCGCGGAGCGGGAGATTGCCGATCGGGAAATCCTCCAGCTCGCGGGTCAGGGTGATCGGATGGCAGGTGGGGGTGCTCATGGTCCCGGATCAACCGATTTCCTCGCGGATGGCGGCGGCGAACTTGCTCACCCACAGTCGCGCACTCTCGATCTCGCGATGCTCGACGAGCACCCGGATTTTCTTCTCGGTGCCGGAATAGCGGATCAGGTGGCGGCCGTCCCCGCCGAACTCCTTGGTCGCCTGCTTCATCAGCTTCGTCAGTTTCGGCAGGGATTCGATCGGGGGCTTGTCGTTGACGGGGATGTTCGCGAGCTGGTTCGGATACTCCTGCATGATGGAGGCAAGAGTCGCGAGGGTGGCGTTCTTCTCGCGCATCATCCGCAGCACCTGGAGCGCACTGAGGATGCCATCACCGGTGGTGGCGTGTTCGGAGAAAATGAGGTGGCCGGAATTCTCGCCGCCGAAGGTGTAACCGCCCTTGCGCATGCACTCGATCACATGACGGTCGCCCACGGCGGTGGTTTCCACCTTGATGCCTTGTTTGCGCATGGCTTCGAGCAGTCCGAGATTGCTCATGGTGGTGCAGACGAGCGTGTCGTGCCTGAGGCGGCCCTGCTCTTTCATGGCGATGGCGGACAGGGCGAGGATGCGGTCGCCGCTGACGACCTGACCGTTCGAATCGGTGAAGATCACGCGGTCCGCATCACCATCGAAGGAGATGCCGAGATCCGCGCCATGACGCCGGACCAGTTCCCCGGCATTCTCCGGATGCAGGGCCCCACAGCCGTCGTTGATATTGGTGCCGTCCGGACTGATGCCGGTGGTGATCACCTCCGCGCCCAGTTCCTTGAAGATGAGCGGGGCGATGAAATAGGCCGCGCCGTGACCGCAATCGACCACCACCTTCAGCCCGTGCAGCGAAATGTTGTCCGCGGTGTGCTTGGCGAACTCGATGTAGCGGCCGCGGGCATCCTCGATGCGATGGGCCTTGCCGATCTGGCGGGGCGGCAGCGGAGCTCCTTCCGGTTCTTCTCCGAGAATATGGCGCTCGATGATCCCTTCCAGATCATCGGACAGCTTGTAGCCATCGGGACCGAAAATTTTGATCCCATTGTCCTCATAAGGATTGTGGGACGCGGTGATCATGATGCCGGCGGCGGCACCCATGGATTTGGTCAAGTGGGCGACTCCGGGTGTGGGCATCGGACCGACCATGAAGACATCCATGCCCATGGAGACCAAGCCGCTGGTCATCGCGGTTTCCAGCATGTAGCCGGAGATGCGGGTGTCCTTTCCAAGCAGGACCCGGTTGCGGTTCGGGCCGGAGGACCGCAGCACGCGGGCGACCGCCTTGCCGACGCGGAGGGCGACTTCGGCAGTGATGGGAAATTCGTTTACACGGCCACGGATGCCGTCGGTTCCAAACAGTCGGGTGCTCATGAATATAGGTAGTCAGCTTCTGACAAACAATCGTTCGGGGATAGGAAAAACGCGTTACGTTCTTCGCATTTTTACCCCGAATGACGGGCGCAACAGGCCTCGCCATCTTCTCTCTCCCCGGCTCAAGGCCGCACCTACGGAACGAGGTCGTTGTGACCCCGGTGGCGGAAAAACACAAGCACAAGTCGGTCGTCCGACTGAGACTCCTTATTCCAAGACGGCGCGCTGGATGCGGCCCGGAGATTTTTTCAGGAACTGCCGGGCGAGGGCTTCGAACTGTTCCGAAAGGTCGGTCAGATGGATGGTGAGCTTGCCGTCCTTGTCCGTCGGCGCGAGCAGATCGAGGCGGGTGAGCTCACGCTTCAGATGCTCCGCACAGGTGGTGGCGGAGTCCACCAATCGTACGTCTTCCGGCAGTAGCTCCCGCAGCACCGGAATGAGAAGAGGGTAGTGGGTGCAGGCCAGCATCAGGGTATCGATCCCCTTGTCGACGAGTGGCTGGAGGTAGGAGTTCAGCACCAACCGGATGGCCGGGTGGTCGATCCAGTTTTCCTCGATGAAGGGGACCAGCAGTGGGGCGGCCTGGCCGTGGATGATCAGCCCCGTCCGGCGCTGGGCCAAGGCGTGCTGATAGGCATGGGAGCGGATCGTGCCCTGGGTGGCGATGATCCCCACACGTTGGGTGGAAGGATCCGCCAGCGCGGCTTCCACACCCGGCTCGATCACGCCGATGATCGGGGTGCGATATTGGCCGAGCAGGGAAGGCAGGGCGTGGGCGGTGGCCGTATTGCAGGCCACCACGATCGCCTTCACCTGCTTGTGAAGGAGGAAGCGCACGTCCTCATCGGCGAACTGGCGGATCGTCTGCGGGCTCTTCGAGCCGTAGGGCAGGCGCGCAGTGTCGCCGAGGTAGATAATCTCCTCGTTGGGAAGGAGTTGCTGGACGGCGCGGACGACCGTGAGGCCGCCGACGCCGGAATCGAAAATGCCGAGAGGTGCGCTGGACACGCGGCGAAAATGGCAGGAGCCGGGAAAGACGCAATTACTTCGCGGGCTCCGTTGTCTCGGGCGCGGCTGGGGCGGCTGGTGTCGTCTCGGTGGAAGCTTCGCCTGCGGTTGGCGCGGGCTCGACCTTCGCCGGGGCTTTCTTGGCGGGTTTCTTGCCCATCATCTCATCCAGCAGCGAGTGGCCGGTTTCCTTCTGGTGGCGGATGGCCAGGCCGATGCCGAAGGCGGCAACTGCCAGGACCAGAAACACGAGCAGCATGGTGGTGCGGGATCCTCCGACCACCGGAGCATCCGCCATTGAGCTGCGGCGGGATTTCGCCGGTTCCGGAGGCAGGGCCTCGATCGGGGACTGGGCTCCGAGTTCGGCCAGTTCTTCCTCGCTGAGCTGGAATTCGAAGGACACGTCGCCAAGGAGCACGGTCAACCCGGATTGCAGCGGAATGGTCATCCGGCGCTGGCCGTCGAGCTTGGTGCCGTTGGTGGAGCTGAGATCGCGGATTTCGTAGCCATGGTCGGCGCGGACCATTTCCGCGTGCTTCACCGAAACGGAGCTGTCGCTGATGACGATGTCATTCTCGCTGCCGCGGCCGAGGGTGACTTTCCGGCGGTCGAGCTGGAAGCGATACGGCTGTGGGGTGGTGTCCGGAACGGTGATGGTGACGCGGGGCATAGGGCCAGAACGAGGGTTTCCCGGGGTTTCTAACGTGGAAATCCGTAGGGATGCACGGAAATTTCGGGTAATTTCCCCACGTAAGGAGGGTGATGAAATTGATTTTGCCCATCCTGACCGCCGCGCTGCTGGCCTCGCCGTGCCGTGCCGGGGAGGATGCGAAGCCGCTCCGGGTGGTCAGCTGGAACCTCCACCACGGGGAAGGAACCGACGGAAAGCAGGATTTGGCCCGAATCGCCGCAGTGATCCAATCCCAGGACCCGGATGTGGTGATCCTGCAGGAGGTGGACAATCACTGCAAACGCAGTGGCGAGGTTGATCAGGCTGCTGAATTGGCCCGGATGACCCGTCTTCAATACGTTTTCGGCAAGGCCATGGACTTCGACGGTGGGGAATATGGCCAAGCGATCCTGTCCCGCTACCCGCTCAGTGACCTCAAGGTGCATCGCCTGCCCGGCGATGGTGAGCCCCGGATCGCGATCTCGGCTCAGGCGGAAAGCCACTTTGGTCCGATCACGGTGGCAGGCTTGCACCTCGATTATGGCGATCCCGCCCGGCAACTCGCTCAGGCTCAGGTGGCGTCCGCAGCTCTGCTTGGAGTTTCGAGCCTGCCGCTGGTGCTGGCGGGAGACTTCAATGCCACGGCGGATTCCAAAACTCTGGCGGTTTTCTCTCAGGCACCATGGGTGGTGGTCCCGAAATCCGGGCCTTCCGCCACCGAACCCGCAGCCAAGCCTGACAAGGAAATCGATTTCACCGTGGTCCGCGGCATGCGGGCGGTGAAGCCCACTGTGGTGGTGGCGGAGGCGGTGGCGTCCGACCACCGGCCGATCGTGACGGCGTTCGCAAAGCCCGAGTGATCCGGGTTTCCATTTGCCAAGCGGTCCCACCTTTGCTCCATTCCACACGTTATGGCCAATCCGACCAACGTTCTCGCCAGCGGCATCGAAATCACGGGTTCGATCCGGTTCTCCAACGACATGATCATCGACGGCAAAATCGAGGGTGAGATCACCTCCGACAAAGGCCGCGTGACCATCGGCGAAAACGCCCTCGTCAAAGGCGATGTGACCGCCGGAGAAGTGAAGGTCTACGGCAAGGTGGAAGGCAAGATCACCTCCCAGCGCTGCGAGCTGAAGGACAAGTCCCGTATCAACGGCGACATCAAGTCCAAGGTTTTCACCATGGAAGAAGGTGCCCAGCTCTCCGGCCGCACCGAGATCGGCGGCTGAGATCCCTCCATAACGAACAGCTTTTGAAAAAGGCGGACCGGATGGTCCGCCTTTTTCGTGACTGGATAAAAACCGATTTTCCGCCCGGGCGGAAAATTTTAAGAGGCCTTGCGTGCGGCTTCCTTAGCTGCAGAAAGGCGTTTCAAAAACCGGTAGTCGGAAGGAACGAATTGCCCGGATTGCATCATGAACCGTTCTGTTTCGACTACGATGTTCTCCGCAGACGGTTCCATCCCTTCCGAAACCATCCAAGTTTCAAGGTCGTCATACCAAGCATCGCTGCCTGAAATGTGGTCAGATTGGAACATGAGCTTCCCTACGATAGAGAATGAGGCCCCGTCGCGCAAGCTCCATCAGGGCTGCGTGCAGACGCTTGGAAGCCAGGATTTCAGGGGGGATAGCTTCCTTTTGTGTCCGCAACCATTCTTGGCCGACTGCATAAGAAAGAGAGTCGAGTAAATTCCAGGCGTTCACGATATCGCCTATCAGGGCATCGGTGAATCGGATCGAATAATTGAACCGCGGCGAGCACACCCGGATTTCGCGGGCATTGTGAGCAAATCCGATGATGATGTCTTTCAGGCTGGGAGGGGTGGACAACGGATGGTTGTGAGTGGCGATGTTCCCGGGAAGCTTTTGGACTTCTACGGCTACTTGTTCGGGAGTCCCGCTTTTTCTGAACACTTCCAGTCCTGCCAGTGTGAAAATCCGGACGTGCTCCCTTGCTGCAAACCGGATTTCATTTTCGCCGTCGAGCACGACGGTGCGCCCTCTTTCGGACATGCCTTCCAAGGGCGAGAAACCGGCTTCTGAATTGTTATCGTTCTCGATATCCGCCAACAAGGCCTTGAAGAGGTGCTCGGATATTTCAGTGGGATACCCGCCAGGCCCTTTCAGCTCCGGCTGATTGAACGGCATCGTGGTTTGCCCAACGGTGGAGACCTTCGGGTAAGTGGATTGGGCGGGGTTGTTTGAGTTGTGATTTTCCATACCCCTCACGCGCGGTGTCAAATCAGCGGCAAAAGGGGGCCGCTCAAGCTCCGAGAATCCGCTTCTGAGCCGCAGGATCGAGCGGCGTGCACAGGCGGTAACCATCGCCGCGCGGTGGCAGGGTGGCGGTGAATTGCTCGCGCGCCTCATCGGTCTCGAAATCGAGCCCGATCAGAGCGCGACCGATGCGTTCACCGGATTGGCGGTAGTTGAAATAGAAGAAGCTCGCGCGACCGCGGATGATCTTGTCGAGGAAGTCATGGAGCGCGCCCCGGCGTTCGTAGAAGTCGAGACGCAGGAATAGGGGGCTGGTGAGCAGCTCCTCACGCAACGGGATGGCGCGGAAGTTCACGTCCACGGCTCCGGCGAGATCCTCCCACTCGTATCCCCCCTCTGCGAGACGCTCCGGCAGGGCGGCGAGCTTGGAATCATCATCCGAGGTGACGGTGAAGACCGGCCAGGCCTCGGAGGCATGATACTTGCCGTATTGGAAATCGGTGATGTTCAGTCCCTCGAAGCATCCATCGAGAAGGGCCAGCATGGTGCCGGGGCGTTCCGGGATGCGGACCCGCAGGGTGCGGCTGGCGGAGGCGGAGGCACCCTCGGATTGGGCGATCAGGCCGAGCTGGAGGAAATCGATGTTCGCGCCAGTGACCACAACCAGCACGCGCTTGCCGACCAAGGCTTCGCGGTTTTTCAACACGGCGGCGAGTCCCATTGCGCCGGAGGGCTCGGAGACACAGCGGAGGGTTTCCCACAAGACGCGGATGGCGCGGCTGACTTCGGTGTTACTGACGGTTTCCACACGGGCAAGCGTGTAGCGGCAGACTTCGAACGGCAGCGAACCCGCCTTTCGGACTGCCGTGCCATCGCAGAAGATATCCACCTTCTCCAAGGTCACGGGCTCACCGGCCTCCAAGGCGGCCTTCATCGAGGCCTGGCCTTCGCCTTCCACTCCGATGAGTTCGGTGTCCGGCCAGAGCATGTTGAACCAGCAGGCCGCACCCGCTGCCATGCCACCGCCACCAATCTGGAGATAGGCGGCATCGAAAGGCCCGTGTCCGGAAAGCACCACTTCATCGGCGAGGGTGGCCTGTCCGGCCATCACCTGCAGATCATCGTAGGCGTGGAGATAGACCGCACCCGTGGTGCGCTCGTCTTCGCGGGCAGCCATGACCGCTTCATCATAACTGTCTCCGGTCAGGCGGATTTCCACGCGGTCGCCGCCGTGGAGTTTCACCGCCTGCTGCTTCACCCGCGGGGTGGAGCGGGGCATGTAGATGCGGGCATCGATGCCGAGTTGTTTCGCGGCGAGAGCTACTCCCTGGGCGTGGTTGCCGGCGGAGGCGGTGACCACGCCGCGCGCGGCTTCCTCGGGAGTGAGCACGGCCATGCGGTTGCAGGCACCGCGCCACTTGTAGGCTTTGATGGGCGAGAGGTCCTCGCGTTTCACCCAGATCTCCGGACCGGGTCCGGGCAGGATCAGGCGCTCGAGAGGCGTGGGCTGCCCGAACCGGTACACCCGCTCGCGGGCGAACAGGGTTTCCTGCCGCAAGCGGCGGTCGAGGGGCAGCGCATCACGTTCCATGCCCTTGGTTTCGGGCAGGGCGGCGGTGCGTGCAAGGCTGGATGCACTCCTTGAACGCTCCGGAAGCTTCCTTTCGGTCCCGTCTCAGCGCTTGAAGAGCTGGAGATTCGCGTTCGATCCACGGACCTGGTAGCCGGAGCCGAATGGCACCTGTGGCACGGGACCGGCGGCGGAATAGGCGGCTTTCAAGTCGGGCTGGGCGTGTTTGGCGAAGAGTTCGATCGGCGTGTCATAGGAGCCGAAGAGCTTCGTCTGCCAACCGCTGTAGTAGCGGAATGGAATGCCGGAGTCATCCTGCACCACGGACTGGCAGCTGCTCAGGACGTAATTGCGGATACCCGAGAAACCATCGTCGTGCATGAGATAGGAGGCGGCCTTGAAGTAGGCCACCGATCCACCATAGGAAGACAGCCACGAGCGGTAGCCACCGCTGAAGCCACGGTTCGAGAGGTCACCCGCTACGTAGATGACCCGCTTTGACCCGCTGCCGGGAATGCGGAAATCAATCTGCACGCCGGAGTTGCCGCCTGCGGAGATGCCCTGGATGTTCTGCACCGTGCCATTCATCAGGCCGATTGTGGAGAGCAGGATCGGCGTGACGCCCTGGAGGGGGCCGTTGGCCAGATCGCTGCGCATGTCCTTCGTGATGAAATAGCCGACCTTGAGCTGGGTATCGACGGAGCGGGAGAGCTGCGAAAGCGCGCCGAACACCGCCCCCGGATCCTGTCCTTCCAACATTGGCAGGGTGCCTGCGGGTTCCAGCCCGAGCAGGACGTAGGTGGAGGTATGCGGGAACATGCCGATGGCATGCAGCAGGTCCGGGCCGCCGAAGGGGTAGAGCAGGGTATTGGGTGAGCCGATGGTCGGCGCGAGGTTCGCATCCGACCAGGTGCTCTGCTTGTAAGTACGGCGTGAGGCGTAGTAGCGCCAGCGGTAGCGCATGTCGTCCGAGTAGGACTTGTAGTTCGCCGTCATCTGCATCTGGGCGAGGGCCGCACCGTGGTGGACGGGCTTGCCTGCCAGGAAGAGGGCCACGTCATTGGCATCACCGGTGCCGGAGACGGGTGCGAAGACCGGTGGTGGTTCGGAAGCGGCTGGATCGCCCGGCGTGGTGGTTTTCACCGGTGCGGGTGAGCAGCCGGAAAGTGCCAGGGCGAGCAGGAGCAAGGAGGCGCGTTTCATGAGGATTTGCGGTTGAGAGGGAACCAGAGGAGAGCGCAGACGATGGCGGTGACCAATCCCGAGAAGGTGGGAGCGGTCAGCCAGGCTTGGAGACTCGGCTTCCAGTCGGGCGACTGCCATCCCACGTCCATGGCCAGTGATTGGTAGATGACGAAGCCGCTCATGATGAGGAAAACGGTGGCTGGAATCAAGGAAAGGGCGCCCACCTTGCCCCGCCTCCACAAAAGAAACAGGCCGCCGACGGTGAGCGCGGAGCAGAGTGTAAGCCCGACGGTGGTGTATTTCATCAGCTTTTCGAGGTCGTCCTTCGATTGGGTCGAGCTCACCAGCTCGCCGACCTTGGGAGAGGAGAACAGTGCGAGGAGCTTCCCATAGAAGACGAAGAAGATGGCCAGGCCGGTCTGAAGGGCCAGAGAGCGGATCGGCGGTCCTTCGGGCGTGGCAAACCAGCGCAGCGAGTGCATGTCCCGGCCCATCGATCCGAGCACCCGTGGGCCTGCCCAAAGGAGGGCACTGACCGAGGAAAAGAGGCCCAGAGCCAGCAGCGCGGAAGTCCAATGCGCCACTGCCGGGCCGAACAGGGCACCTGCGGCCACATCCGCCACCGCTTCGGTCTGTCTCAGGCCGTCCATGGGCGCGGCGCGCAGGAACGCGGCATTGAGCGCCACATAAATGGCGATCACGATGAGCGTGCCGCCCACGAGAGCCCGCTTCACATCCCGCCGTGGGTGATCCCATTCTTCAAGACCGTAGACCGCCGCATTCCAGCCGGTATACGCATAGAAAACCCAGAACAGGGCCGCGGCGAAGGCGGGCTGGAACATGGCTTTCCAATCCTCCGGCTGAGCCGTCCAGCGGATGTCGCCATGCCCGGGCAGAAAAATGGAAGCGATGAGGAAAATGGCGATCAGCGTGATCTTCAGGGTTGTGGCCGCCACTTGCACGCGGGCGCTGGTCCGCACGCTCATGGCGTGTGAAAAGGCTCCGATGAGAATGACCGCCACCGCGGCAGCTTCCACCGGTATCGCAGGGATGCTGCTGTGGAGATAGATTCCCAGTGCGAGCGCAACCAAGGCGGTGGGAGCGGCAAATCCGACCACGGCGGAAAGGATGCCGGCCATGAACCCGAGCGACGGATGATAGAGCTCGGTGAGAAAGCGATATTCACCTCCGGAACGGGGCATCGCCCGTGCCACATCGGCATAACTGAGCGCGCCGCAGAGGGCGACCAATCCGCCCACCACCCAGAGCATCAGGATGGGGATCGCCGCACTGTAGGTGAACAGTTGGAAATGAAGGGAAACGAAGACCCCTGTTCCGATCATGTTTGCGACCACCAGGGCGACGGCGGAAGTGCTGCCAGCGTGACTTTTTTCAGACACACCCCTTTGTCACCCCGATCCCGTTAGAGTGCAAGAAATCCACGGAGCGGCGGGCGAAATTGTCGCGGGAAATTTCTCCGCGCTGCGCGTATCCTGCGGCAATCATGCCGGGAATGGACGAGCAATACTGGACCGCGCCGGATGGCCGGCGGTTGTGTTATGCCGAATATGGCGATCCAGCGGGACGACCGTTGCTCTTTTTCCACGGTTGGCCGAGCTGCCGCCTGCAGGGCTGGATCATGGACAAGGAGGCGAAGCGGCTGGGACTGCGGGTCATTTCTCCGGACCGGCCGGGGATGGGGCGCTCGGATTTCGCGGGGAAGCGCACACTTGCCCAGTGGCCGGACACGATCCGCGGTCTGGTGGATCATCTCGGGTTGGAGGAGTTCCGTGTCATGGGGGTCTCCGGTGGCGGTCCCTATGCGCTCGCCTGCGCCGCATGGCTGCCGGAGCGGGCCAGCCGGGTGGCGGTGGTGTGCGGGGCTCCGCCCCTTGCCGAGTTCGAGGATCATTCGGACCTGATGTGGACCTATCGTCTGCTTTTGAAAGTGCGCCGGAATGCGCCGAGCCTGCTTGCCCGGATCATTGGATTGTCCCGGAAGATTTCTGCCATGCCTCCCGGACGACCGCCGATGAGCTGGATCCTCAAATCGGTCCCGCAGGAGGATCGCGATGCGATCGAGGGCGCGGGTGGCTACGAGACGTTCATCGGCAGCTTCCATGAGGGGATCCGCCAAGGCGGCCCCGGCGTAGTGGCGGATGCCGACGTTTACCTCGACGATTGGCATCTGGATTTTGCCTCGATCCGGGTGCCCGTCACCTTCTGGCATGGGGCGCTGGATCGCAATATTCCGCTCCGGATGGCCCGGGAAGTGGCAGCCAAGGTTCCCACCGCGACGACCCATTGGTTCGACGACGAGGGGCATTATTCATTGCCGCTACGGCAATTGACGCCGATTTTGGAAGATCTTGCCTGATTTCAAATGTTCAAATGAACATTTGTGATGGCGCTCGGGAGATTCCTGCGGCAGGGTGCTCCCATGGCCGAGCGTGGGCGGGGGGCGGACGGGAATCCGCTCAACCGATTCGACCGTTTCCATGTGGAGACGGATGAGGACGCGTGGGTGGACGAAGACCCACGGCCATTGAAAACCGTGTTTCTGGGCGATGATTCACAATCGATCCTCACCAAGAGCGATGTGGAGGATCTGGCATTCGAATACGGTCTGAATCCCTACCGTGGTTGTGAGCACGGCTGCGCCTATTGCTACGCGCGGACTTACCATGAATACCTCGGGTTCTCGGCCGGGCTCGATTTCGAATCGAAGATCGTGGTGAAACGGGAAGCTCCGGCACTGTTGGAGAAAACGCTGCTCAAAAAGAGCTACCAACCCGGACTCATCGCGATGTCCGGTGCGACCGATTGCTATCAACCAGCGGAGAAGAAACTGCAGATCACGCGGGGGTGTCTGGAGGTATGTGCCCGCTTCCGCCAGCCAATCCTGCTCATCACGAAGAACGCGCTCATCACCCGCGATCTCGATCATCTGATCGAGTTGGCGAAGCATCGGGCCACGGCGGTGTTTCTGTCCGTTACCACCCTTGATCCGAAGCTGGCGCGCATTCTCGAGCCGCGAGCCTCCTCACCGAGGACCCGGCTGGAAACGATCCGGGCACTCACCGAGGCCGGAGTGCCCGCCGGTGTAAGTGCCGCGCCGATGATCCCCGGTCTGAACGATTCCGAGCTGCCTGCGATTCTCGCAGCGGCGAAGGAGCACGGAGCGTCCTTCGCGATGTACTCATTGGTGCGCCTGCCGGGCAGTGTGGCCGAGGTGTTCGCATCCTGGCTGGAGCGGAACTTCCCGGATCGGAAGGAGAAGGTGCTGGGCCGCATCCGTGCCGCCTACGAGGGAATGCTCAACTCCACCGCGCCCGGATTTCGTAACCGCGGAGCCGGAGCGGCAGCGGAGCAACTGCGGGCCATGTTCCATGCGAGTTGCCGCCGGTTGGGTCTCGCAACACGACCGCCGGAGTTATCCATCCAGTTCTTCCGGCGGATGACGCCGGGGCAGGGCGAGTTGTTTTGAAGCATTGGCATCCTTTCGAGGAGCGCTAGAGTTCCGGGATGAAATCAGGTTTCTGTGAATCCGTGGCGGTTGCCGTGGGTATTTGTTTTTCCGGGTTTCATGCGTCCGCGATGGATGCTCCGGCAACATCGTCTCCTGCGGAGAAAGACAATTTGAACCGGATGTTGTCGAATGACACAGGGGACCTGCATCTATGGTGGGTGCGCCCATTGAACCAGAAGTGGAGCAAATACGGCTTTTACGAAATCAAGGGAGATGCCAAGGGGAAGATCATCCGTTGGTTTCGTGATTCGAAATTCGAACGTCCGGAAGGCGGGGATTACTGGCTGCTGGATCTGCAGTTCGAGCAATCCGATAAGACCGGGCAGGGATTTTTCGTGTTTGATAGGAAGGGTGAGCGACTCGGATTCAAGTTCAAGGCGATCATGGTGAACAAGCAGGCGGTTCAGGAGTGCGCCATCACCCGATTCGATTCGGAGAAACGCCTTTTTGAATTCAAGCAACCCACGGATGTCATGGGCGGATTGATCCTTGGAGGAAAGTTCCGGCCGCTGCTGGATTCCTACAGGCGTTGAAGAGCCACAACTTCAGATGAGGGATACACGATGCGAGTTGTTTTTGACTCCTCGCCTGAGTTTTATCAGATGTTAGAGATGGAACTGCAGGAGGCGTCGGCGAAGCGTTGGGATACGATTGGAACGGTGCTGGCTGCCGTCACGTTGGTTGCTGGCTTCCTGATCCTGATCATGGCGTCATCCATCATTGGAATCTCCAAAATGGAATTCGGCAATGTGGAGGAACTGAACTTACCGGTAGCATTCAAGATCGCTCTGAGCATTCATGGATTTTACGGGTTTCAGGTAGTGGCGCTGCTTCTGCTGTCTCTGGGCATCCGGCTTCTTATACGCATCAAGGATCGGCTGCGGGCGAATCTCTACGGAGCATTGGTTGGGGTGGTGCTGTCCACCGTCGGTGGCCTGACGATGTGCGTTGCGGAGCTGCCTTTGCTCAAAGCTTGGGTCTCGATCATGCAAGCGAGATGAAAGCGCGGTATGTGCGGGTAAAATAGGTTCCAAGAAATTGCGGGCTCGTGTGTCATCCCGGATGATGGCCATGAAAATCTCGATCCCAATCTCGCTTTTTGTTGTGTGCGGCGGGCTGGCAGCCGTTCGTGCCGAAACTCCGCGCCAATATATCGTCGAGTCGAAACCCCTCTGCATCGGGGACCTCGAATTCGTCACCGTCACGGAGCGCAAGTGGAGCGGCGCGCCCACCAGCCAGCGCGATTCCAAGCCTTTGGAACTCCAGTTCCGTATCACCAATCTCTCGGACAAAGAGGTGGTGTTCCCGACTTTCGACACTTTCCGACCGGTGATCTTCGATTCCACCGGTAAGGAAGTCCAGGCTCATGGCGGGCGTGATGCCACGTTCGTGACTCCGGCGATTGTCATTCCGCCGAAGGGATCGTTCGCTCTGGTCCGATCCGCGTCCCTAGAGTTTCACGAAAAGGACAAGAGGGTCTACTTCCTTTATCGTGACGCCACTGGATCGTCGCAGACGAACTGGCTGGTGCCGGGTTCCTATCAAGTGGCATTCAGCTTTGATGCTGCGGACCGGGGGCCGGGCGTCAAACCGGACCCCGCCACTTGGACAGGAAAAGGCACCACACCTGCGGCGACGTTCGAGTATGTGGCGAAGCCGTAGCTTTTCACCGGAACAACGACTCTACGCCCATTGCGGATTTGCGCATGAATTTCGGGATCGAGTTCGGGCGGTGGCGGTGGAACCAGCGGAACAGCGGACCGAGCACGTTCAGGGTGAAAAGATGATCGATGATGCGATAGCCGCGTTGCTTCCGTAGCAATAGTGCGGAGGCCAGGCCGAGCGTGCGGCGCTTGGTGTGGAAGGTGCCGAAGTCGAGCTTGATGCGGTAGCGGGCGCGGATCGCCTTCGGCCACTTTTGTTTGTAGGCTTTCTTGGCCTCGCGCAGATCGGCGATCAGTTCATCGTCCGGAGGGAGAAAGTAAAAGCGGCGTGCGAGCAGGATGAGATGGAAGAAATCGCGCATGTGCTCGAGGTCGTCCACCGGCAAGCCCGCTTGTGCTGCGAGTTCAATCATGCGCGGGAACAAAGTGAACGCGGCTTCTCCGGTGCGGAGAGCCTGGCCGGAGTCCTTCACGAAGTGGCCGAGAATTTCTCGGACCGCGTTGTTGATGAAGAGCGAGTCCCAGTAGACGTGGAGAAGCGGGGGAATACGGACACGGCGGAAGAACAGTTTCTGCGCCGCGAAGTCACCGACGTATAGTAGATCGCGGATCACCGTTTCGGCATGGCGCAGGAGTTCGAGCGCGGCGATCGCCCGGTCCTCGCCGAGAATGCCGGCGATGGCCTGCTCCACGGTCTGATGATCCTTGAAGATCCGTAGCGCGCACAGCGTGTTGAGGCGGATCCAGACATCACGATCGTTTTGCTCCAGGAATGCGAGGCGGCGGAAGCGATGCCAGCCACCGGTTTGGCACCAAACGGAAAGTCCGGCGACGTTTTCCGCGGCCTCCAGCTCGTGAGCGAAGCGTTCGTGATCCCAGCCGGTGAAGGATGGATACTCGCCCGCGCCCTCGTATTCCTTGCGGGCCTGGAGTTCGAGAATCTTGGGCTGCTTGACGGTGAAGAAAGCCTGGTTGAGCGGCAGATAGCGGAAGAAGTCGCTCTCGCCGTGTTTCATCGAGACGATGAAATTCGGAGAGTCGATGTCCTTGAGCGTGGTGGCCAGCGTGCGGCGATGCCAGATCAGATCACCGATGCGGTGAGCGCCCACCGTCCACGTGCGGAGGATGAGGGTCTTGGCCCGCTTCTCGAATTCCGGAATGAGCTGGTGCAGCAGCCGGTTCGCATCGGCCGGAGATTTGAGATGGAGATGGGTGCGGATGGAATCCTTCACATCCACGCCATCGCTCTCGCCGATGCGGAGGATCAATCCATCAAGCTGCGGGAAATCATCGAGCACGCCACGGATCAGGCAGCGGTAGTAGGCATCGAGCTCGGCGGGCTTGGTGCCGAGTTCGGCGACCACCGCAGGAGTGGTCGGGATCACATCACTGGTGAGTAGGATGCGGAGTTCCGATTCCCGTTTCACCAGGTCGAAAAGCCGGGTGAACTCCTCGCGGTAGATCTCGATCTTCGCCGCGATATCCGGTTCGTGCGCGGGATGGGTGGCGAGGTGGGCGAGGTCGTCGAAGGTGATCGTGTTGAAACCGGCGGCTTCGATCTCGCGGCAGAAGCGCTGGAGATCGGAGGCGATTTGATCCCACTGCTTGCGACGTTCCGGACCTTCGGTGGCAAGACCTTGGAAAGGAATCTTGGACCAATTCACCCGCTTCTTCTCATAGCCCCGGAAGAATGGGCCGATGCCGTCGATGATGAACCAATCCATGGCGCTTGCGGAGGCAAGGTGGCAGGATCGTCACCCGTGGCGAGAGACAGCGGATGACGGAATCGTCACTCAGGCTGCGCCGTGGCGCGAGGCTCTCAGCGTCGGCGTCTGTGCAGCAGCACCAGTGATCCCAACCCTGCGAGCAGGGGAATGCCAGGCTCGGGAACCACGGTCAACGTGATGAAATTGCCAGCGACTTGGTCGCCGGTGAAATTCACCCCTCCGGTGGAAGAGACGTAATCGATCCGCCAGGTATTGTTCAATCCAGCGAACTCCTCCCCGTCTGTCAGCAGGTTGCCATCGAAGGTGAAATATCCGCTTTGGGTGCCGGTGTAGTTCACCAGGGCGAAGACGGTGCCTTCCGCAAACGGTGCCGCCGGTGCCAGGGTGGCCAGATCACTCAGGGTGAGATTCACCGTGCCGGTCAGGGTGAAGTCGCCTTGAACCACCAGCAAATCGGAGCTCGCGGAGGCAGCTACGGATGAATCGAACTCGTGTTGGAGGATCGATCCATCGTTCATCGTGGTCGAGCCGACGGAGAACGATTCGACCGATGCGCCGGGTGAAAGCGTGCCGCTGACATTGAGAGCGCCGCCGTAAGTGCCGTTGCCACCTGCTGTCGAACCTGCAGCTACATTCATCTGTCCGGTGACTCCGGAGCTGTCGCCATTGATCCGCAGCGTGCCGCCGCCATTGACCGTCGTGGTTCCGCTGTAGCTGTTGACTCCCGTCAGGGTGAGGGTGCCTGATCCGGCATGGGTAAGTGCTCCACTGCCGGAGATTGCATTGGAAACCGAAAGGGTGTTGCTGCGATTGAAGGTGAGCGCAGCGTTGTTCGTGACCGACCCGCTGCCCAGCGTGCCGGTGGTGCCGCCGTTACCGACTTGGAGCGTTCCGGCGGAGATGGTGGTCGTGCCGCTGTAGCTGTTTGAACCGGTGAAGATGACCGTGCCGGAGCCGGTCTTGGTCAGCGTGGCTCCGGATGCGGCTTCCGAGATGGAGGAGGAAACCGTGGCCGTGCGGCTGGAGTCGATCTGGAAGGTGTGCGCTCCCGTGGCTGCCAACGTCAGGCCGGTGGAGATGGTGAGATCGGTGGAGCCGTCGTAGTTGCGGATGGTGCCATCGTTCCAATTGAAGTTCCGGGTCATGGTCCCGGTGGGCGAGGTGCCATCGCTGCCCGCTTGGAGGGTTTGGGCGAACAGGGTCGCTCCGCCGTTGAGATTGAACGTGGCGCTGATGTTGCCTCCCGCTGCCGCGGTGAGGTTCCGGTCGCCGAGGGTGACAGTGGAGGCTTTCACCGTGCCACCCGTTACGGTGAGCGTGCCGGTGGCGGCTCCGGTGCCGGAGTTCCCTGCGACCTTCTGGCCGATGGTCAGTGTGGTCACATCGAGCGTGCCCAGTCCCATGAGCATGGTGCCGGTGGCGGAGTTGCCGGCGGTACCTGTGCTCTGCCCGACGACGAGATTATTGACGAGGGCATCAAGGCTGGCAGCGGTGGTGCCGGTGGTCATGTCCAGCTTGCCGGTGTCGTTGCTGACACTGCTGCTGTTGGTGCCGATGGTGAAGCTGTTGACGCGGGACATCCCATCGGTGCCGCGCAGGGTGAGAGTCGGTGCGCTGGCAAGGCCAGCGGCGAATTGGACGATGCCGTTCACCTTGCCGTTGCCGATCTCCATCGTGTCGGCGTTGATGGTGTTGTCGTGGCCAAGATTGGCGGTGGAGGTGATGACTCCACCTCCGGAATGCGCGGAGTGGCCGACACGGAAATTCAGCGCGGTGATGGTGTTGGTCCCGGCGGAGAGCGTGAGGGTATTGGAGGCTGAGGAGCTGCCAACGCCTGTGCCCGATACCCCGCCGACATCGAAATTATTCGCTGCCGCCGCATAGGTGAAGGAAGCCAGTGTCGAGAGATTGAGCACACGGGAGGTGCTGGATGCATTTACCGTGAGATCGAAATCCGAGGCCCCGTTCACCGTGAGCGCATTGCCGCCGGAACCCGTGATGGTGGCGGAGACACCATCGGCAAAGGTGAGGCTGCCGAGTGTCTGGTTGAGCGATCCGAGGTCCAACGTGGAAGTCCCACCGAAGGAGACGGTGCTGGTGGTGGTCAAACCGGTGGCTCCGATCGCCAGGGTGCCGCCGTTGATGGTGGTGGTGCCGGAGTAGCCGAGCGTGCCGGTGAGCGTGAGCGTGTTTGTGCCCAGCTTCACGAGGCCGCGGGTGCCAGTGAGTCCACTGAGATCGTAAGAGAATGCGCCGCCGGTGGTATCGAGCCCGAAGTTCGAGGTGGAGGCCAGGGTGGCGTTGGCGAGCAGGGTGTTGATGTCGGACTGGGTCCACTGGCCTGCTCCGCCGACGTTCACCGCCAAGGTGCCACCGGCTCCCACGCTCACCTTCCCGGCGGAATTGTAGCCGGAGAGCGCCGATGTTGTGGTGGCCTGCAGGATGCCAAGTGTGCCGGCGCTGGTGGTTCCCGTGTAGGTGTTGGTGCCGGAGAGGATGAGGGTGCCTGAGGAATTCTTGGCGAGGTTGCCTGCGCCTCCGATGTTTCCGGCGAGAGTGAGGGTGGCGTAGCTCGTATCAAAGCTGGCGGTGGCTCCCGTGTTGATCGTGACGGCGTTCGAAATGGTCTGCGCCGTGGTGGCGCTGGTGCCGTTGGCGATCGTGGCGCTGCCGGAGAAGGTGATGGTGCCGGTGCCGAAGGCATTCGTGCTGGTGCCATTGGCGATCCGGACCGTCCCGTTGCCGATGGTGGTGCCGCCCGAGTAGGTGTTGCCACCGCTCAGGATATACGATGCTCCCGAAGCGGCTGCCGTTCCGGTGTTGAGCGAGAGATTGTAGGCTCCCGAAATCTGGCCGCTCAGGGTCGTTGCTCCTGCGGAACTGTTCGAGATCGTCGAGTCGGCCAGCAACACGATTGGTCCGCTCAGCGTAGTGGCGGCAGTGGAGCTGATGCGGATCGCGCCGCGGCTTTCACTTCCCACACCCTTGAGAGAGATCCGGTTTGCGAGCGTTACTCCGGCGTTGATCCACAGCTCGCCAGCGGACGAGGAACTGCCGTCGATGACGATGTCTCCGGTGCCAAGGGTTGCTGCAGCAGCATTCAACTGGATGCGTCCGCTGTTGATGAAGGTGCCACCGGTGTAAGTCTGGGCGGTGGTCAGGAGCAGTCCCGAGGTGTTGCTGGCGCCGGTCATGGTCAGCGCGCCGCTACCGGTGATCGTGCCGCCGTAAGTCAGTGTGCCGCTGCTGTTGTTCACGAGGATCGTGCCTCCCGCGGCTCCGAGGGTAATCCCGCGGTTGGTGCCGAGTGTAAACGTGCTGGTGGTTCTCAGGGTGCCACCGTTGATCGTGATTTGGTCTGCCACCGCTGCACCCGGAGTGGCACCCAGGTTGTTGTCCGCCGCGATCGAAAGGATGCCGGAATTGAGGTAAGTCTTTCCGGTGAAGGTGTTGACTCCCGAGAGCGTGAGCGTGCCAGTGCCGGCTTTGACCAGGTTGACCGCGTTTGCGCCGTTGTCACCGATCACGGCGCTGATGGTCGCGCCTCCGCTATTATATTGGTGCACCACCAGGTCGTAGCTGCCGCTGGTGTTACCGGCGGTCAGACGAGTGGCACCGGCGGTGCCGGAAATGGTGAAAGCATTGGTGCCGGTGATCAGCAGACCGCCATTGCTCAGCGTCATCAGATTGGTCCCCAGTGCCAGTGTCTGGCTGGCCGCAGGGTTTTCGACCTTGAGCGAGTTGGTGGTGAGGGCTCCGGCCAACGTGGCGCTGGCGGAGATCTTCGAGTTCGCGGTATCGCTGCCCGAAGGGGCCATTGCGGTGTAACCCGTGTAGGCGGAGAGTGTGTAGGGCGAAGAACCGGTGGCAGTGGTGGCCCAATCATAGCCGGTGTTAGCCGTGCCATCGGAGAATACCACCCGACCGCCATAGACGCCGGTCGCGTCCTTGTTGGTGGTCGTCGTCAGGGTGACGGTACCGGTCGATGAATCGCCAGGAGTTTTTCCGATCAGGAGGCTTCCACCTGCCGCAGTGGTGGTCAGCGCACCGAGCGCAACCGAGGTGCCGGTGCCGCCGTTGGGGGTGACAAGGATTTGTCCGCCACCGGCCGTGACCGTCGTTCCATTGAAGGTCTGGGCCGTGGAGCCGGTGGCCTTTCCTTTCACGGACAGGGAGCCGCCATTGAGGGCAAGAGCGGAACTGCTGCTGATCAGGTTCGTGGGCGTTGCTAGATTGGCGAAATCGAGTTGCAGCGTGCCGCCGCTGACCTTGGTGGCTGCAGTGTAGGTGTTGACGGCGGAGCCGTTGAGGATCTGCGTGCCGGAGCCGATTTTGGTGAGTCCGAGGTTGGCCGCGCCACTGAGAATGCCGCTGTAGGTGCCGGAGCCGTTGTAGGCTCCCACCGTCAGGGTGTTGGTGACGCCGCTGTTGATGCCCACCACTCCGGTGCTCGCTCCGTTCAGTCCGGCGATGGTTTCGTTTCCGCCCGCGAGGTAGGAAAGGTTGAGAGTGCCATCCACGGTCACATTGGAGGCGTCCGGGATGTAATTGCCCGCTGTATTCGCGACTCCGAGCTGGAGTCGGGAACCGCTGGTGATGAGGAGATCGCCAACAAAGGTATTCGCGGTGCTATCGAAAACCACCCGTCCGGCACCGCTGGAGGAGATGGTCAGCGTGCCGACATTGCCCGAAATCCCGCCGGTGAAGGTCAGCCTGTCGGTCGTGCCACTTTGAAGAGTGGTGGCGCGATTCAATTGGACGGCTCCCGAGTAGGATTGGGCCGTGAAGGTGTTGCTGCCCGTGCCGAGGGTCACCGTGCCGGTTCCGAGGCTGCTGACCACGATGCTGCGGGCGAAGGCCTGGGTATTGGCGGTCGGTGTCCATAGGAAGGCCACGTTTGACGAGCCGGTGTTGGCGTCTCCCAATGTCACGGTGCCGGTGCCTGCGCCTGCGGTGTTGTTCGTGGTCACGGTACCTGCCGAAATCACGAGCCCGCCTGTGAAAGTATTGGTTGCGTTCAGTGCCAGCGAGCCGCTGCCTGTTTTCACCAGACTGCTGCCGGTTCCGGCGATGATCGAGCTGATGGTGGCGTTCGCGTTGGCCGCGACGAGATTGGACGCCGCCCCCAAGGTCAACGTGCTGCCGGTGATGGTGTAACCTGCGATGTTGAAGGTCAGGCCGCCGACGGTGATCGGAGTCCCCAGGGTGACGGTGCCGCCGGTGCCTCCGAATACCGCGGTATCATTGTTGGCATTGGACCAGGCGATGTTCGTCACTCCGCCATCGGTAGTCCAGTTGCCGTTGCTGGTGTTCCACGCCCCGGTTCCTCCGGTCACAAGACCGTCGCCCGCACCAACCGTGCCCGGGGTGATATCCCACGTGATGTTGGCCGCCCGGACCGGGGTGATCAGGGGGGCGAACAAACCGACACAGATCCATGACAGGGCGAGGCGATTCCGTGGGAGCATGATCAAGAGGGGGTGATGCCGACAAAGAGAGCAGTTGTTTCTCTATAGGGTTGTGTAATGGGATGCAACAAATAAGCCGGATGTTAGAGCGGCGAATTCCGCCTCTTTTTGAACCGCCGGTGCTCCGGACAGGGCGATACCCGTGGGGACGGCGACGACAAAATGGGGTGGGCGGACGCGGTCTTGGAGGGGGCCATCCAAGAGGGCGCTCTATCTCTTGTGCCGCCGAAACCGGAAACCTGACCATTTCGGGAAAGGTTTCCGTGCGTTTCTTTCCCAGTTCAGGAAATCGCGGGTCTGCTCTCGAAAACAAAAACGCCCCGCCTTCCATAGGAAAGCGGGGCGTTTTGAGGAACGGGTGTCGCGTTCGATCAGGTCGGCTGTTCGCCACGGGCCATCACGACCTTGCCGGTGCGCACAGTCTCGATGATCTGGAACTGCGAGAACATGGTGACCGCGGCGTCGATCTTCGGCGAGTCACCGGTGATCATGACGATCATCGAGCTCGGGGTCAGGTCCACGGTCTTGCCATCGAAGTGGGCGGTGATGTGGAGGGCCTGGGAGCGCTCGGCTTCGGCGCAGGCGATCTTGATCATGATCAGCTCCTTGGTCACGGAGTCATCCGAGGTGTGCTCGAAGCAGTGGATGACGTCGATGAGCTTGGAGACCTGCTTGATGATCTGGTCGAGGCCGTCGGGATTGCCGCTGATGCCGATGGTCATGCGCGAGAAGTTCGCGTTGCGGCCTTCGGAGACGACGAGGGAGTCGATGTTGAAACCACGGCGGGAGAACACCTGGCAGATGCGCATCAGGACTCCCGGCTCGTTGTTCACGAGGATCGAGAGGGTGTGCAGGGCTCCCCGGCGGATAGCGGGGGTAGCGGCCGGGGTTTCAGTGGTGATGATGGAGTTCATCGGGAAAAGTGGGAAGTGATCCGTAAACGGTGATCAGTGGTGAAAAAGGGAGAGGAAGCCGGGTGACAGCGGGCAGTGGGATCTTGTCCGATCACTGCCCGCCGATCACTCGGCACTGGACATCACGTGGAACCGATGGGCTTGGCCATCTTCTGTTTCGGAGCCTCGGTGATCATGTCCTCGAGAGCGGCGCCAGCCGGGATCATCGGGAACACGTTGTCGGTCTTCACGCACTCGGCGTGGATAAGGATCGGGCCGTCGTTGTAGGCGAGGGCTTTTTCCAGCATGCGGGTGACATCGGCCGGGCGCTTGATGTGCACGGACGGGATGCCGTAGGCAGCTGCCAGCTTGCAGAAGTCCGGGTTGCCGATGAGGTCCACGCCGCTCTCGCGGTTGTCGAAGAACAGCTCCTGCCACTGGCGGACCATGCCGAGGTAGTGGTTGTTCAGCACCACGATCTTGATCGGCAGCTTGTGGATCTGGGCGGTGGCCAGTTCGAACAGGGTCATCTGGAAGCCGCCGTCTCCGGAGATGGAGATTACGGTCTTCTTCGGATGGGCGAGCTGCGCTCCGATGGCGGCCGGGAAGCCGAAACCCATGGTGCCTGCGCCGCCGGAGGACAGCCAGTGGAAGGACTCGCTGTTCTTGTAGAACTGCGCGGCCCACATCTGGTGCTGGCCCACGTCCGTGGAGACGATCGCCTCGCCATTGGTGAGTTCATACAACTCGTCGATGACCTGCTGCATGCGCAGGCCGCCCTGCTTCTTGTAGGTGAGCGGGTACTTCTTCTTGTAGCCGTCCAGCTTGGAGATCCACTCGGTGGTCGGCAGCGGATTGATGTGCTCGTTGAGCGCGGCCAGAGCGGCCTTCGCGTCGCCCACGATGCAGATGTCCGGCTTGATCATCTTGTTCATCTCCGCCGGATCGATGTCGATGTGGATGATCTTCGCGGTGGCGCAGAACTTCGAGGGGTTGCCGATGATGCGGTCGTCGAAGCGGGAGCCCACGTTGATGAGCAGGTCGCACTCGATCATCGCCTTGTTGGCGTAGGCGGTGCCGTGCATGCCCAGCATGCCGAGCGAGAGCGCGTGCGTTTCCGGGAACACGCCCTTGCCGAGCAGGGTGGAGGTCACCGGGGCATTGAGCGTTTCGGCGAGATAGCGCAGCTCCTTGTCGGCGCGGGCGATCATCGCGCCCTGGCCGGCCAGGATCACCGGGCGCTTGGCCTGGGAGATCAGGGTGGCGGCTTCCTCGATGGCCGTGCGGTCGATCTTGAAGTCGCTGGACGGATCGTAACCGGGAAGGTTGAAGGGCGGGTTCAGGTCACCGCTGAAGGCAGCGCCGGAGACATCCTTCGGCACGTCGATCAGCACCGGGCCGGGGCGGCCGGTGGTGGCGATGTGGTAGGCCTCGCGGGCGATGCGCGGCAGCGAGTTGGTGTCCTTCACCAGGTAGTTGTGCTTCACCACCGGGATGGTGATGCCGAAGATGTCGGCTTCCTGGAAGGCGTCCTTGCCGAGCATCCAGGTCACGGTCTGGCCGCTGATCACGATCATCGGCACCGAGTCCATCATGGCGGTCATCAGGCCGGTCACGGTATTGCCAGCGCCGGGGCCGGAGGTCACCAGCACGGCAGCGGGCTTGCCAGTCGCGCGGGCATAGCCATCGGCCATGTGGACGGCACCCTGCTCATGGCGGACGAGGACGAACTTCAGCTTGGTCTTGATTGTCTCAAGGGCGTCGAAGATAGGAATCGCCGCGCCGCCGGAGTAGCCGAACATGTATTCGATGCCGAGATCGTCGAGCGTCTTGATCAAGGCCTGTGCACCGTCGAGTGGTTGTGTGCTCATAAAAACAGGGGTCTGGGCGGCGAAAGTGGCACTTTGTCCGGGTAAGGCAACCCGAAAATCGGGAAATTGAGGTCAAAGTTGTTCTGTTTTTGGAAATGGTTGGTCGAAAATTGCCAAATTGGAGGCGATTTTGCTGATTCCTTGGGATGGTTGATGTGAATGTTGGTGGTCAGAGTGCAAAATGGCCTTTTGGTGCCGTTTTTGAGGATTGAGTTCCGTTTTTGGGAATCGAGGGGCCTTGTCTAACAAATCCCGGGGATACACGCTGCGGGGTCATTCATTGTATGTTAACCAAGAAACCTTTCCTCCTTTTGCCGCCGCCCCGGAGTGTTCCGCGATCCGCCTGCCCGTTGTGGCGAGGTGATGCGCCCCGTTGATCCGGCCCGTCATCCGGTTTGAGGCACCTTCGTGCCCGCATTCCGGCACGTTCTTTTCGTTTTCGTTCATTCATTGTTTCCCCCTCCAGATGAAACCTCGTTTCAGCCGGTATTGGCCGGCATTCCTCGGTAGTTATATTGCTCTCAGCCTCGCAGGTAATGCCGCCATCCAATGGTGGGATACCAACGGCACCACCACAGGCTCCGGCAATGCCGACGGCACGTGGGACAGTGCGACCACGAACTGGACCACGGATACCAACGGGGCCTCGACCGTCGGTGCCTGGGTGGCGGGGAATATTGCGGAGTTCGCAGCCGGCACCGATTTCACCGGCACGCGTATTGTGACAGTGAGCGGCACCCAATCGCTGGCGGGCATCATTGTGGACAGCGAGGTGACGAACCTGACAATCACCGGCGGCACGCTCGATTTCGGCGCGACCTTGGGTTCCATCGATACTTCCGCGTGGGGTACTGCGAACAGCAAGACCTTCACCATCAATTCGATCATCACCGGTACCGGTGGACTCACGATCGCCTCGAATGGAAACATGTCGGCGAACGGGGGTAGCAACAGCTCCGTCACCAAGCTGGGCGGTACCAATACCTTCACTGGAAACGTCACCATCACCTCCGGCCTGTTGGCCTATGGATCGGATGCGGCGTTCGGCAATGCGGCCAACGTCATTGTCCTCAACGGCGGCGGACTGCTGGATGCCAATTCCAGCCTGACCGTGGCACACGCCATCCAGGTCCAGTCGGGCGGAGGCACATTCCGTCTCTATGGCTCTTCCAACGCGACCTTCTCGGGAGCCATCACCGGCACGGGTAATATCAATCGCACGGACGGCGGCACCCTGAACCTCACCGGCAGCCTGTCCGGGTACTCCGGGACCTACGATAACCAGGGTGGGATCACGGTGGTCAACGGCACGAATGCCGCAGGTGGAAACTGGAAGCTCAGCGCCGGCACGCTCCGCATCGGAGCGAACGGACTGGCGGCCGCGGGCACACTTACTCTCAACGGCGGTGCGCTTTCTTCCAACGCCGCGACCACCGGTGGCGATCGCACTCTTGGAAATGCGGTGACCATTGGTGGCAATGTCACGCTGGGTGATGCGACGAACACCGGCATCCTGACGTTCACCAACACAGTGGATCTTGGCGCGGCCACGCGCACGCTGACCACTGCTTCAGATGTGAAGATGAGCGGGGTGATCTCGAACGGTGGTCTTACGAAGGCTGGCACGGGCACTCTGACGATCAACAACACCACTGCAGCCAATACCTTTACCGGGGATCTCACGGTCAATGCCGGCATCCTTTCGCTCGGCACCGGCGGTACCGGCTCGAACACCGCACGCGTGGATGGTTTCGGCACCGGGACGGTGAACATCAATACCGGTGGCAGTGTCCGGCTGTGGATCCAGAACAGCACCAGTTTCACGATCGCGAACAACTTCTCGATCAATGGCGGCACCCTCTACAGTGAGGACGGTATCTACAATATCACCGGCAGTGTGGCCGTGGGAGCCAGTGGCGCGAGCTTCGGCAGCAAATACACGGGCAAGAATCTCACCCTCGCCGGGGCCATCACCGGCAGCGGACCGGTCAACGTCGTGGCGATGGCCGGTGGCAGCAACGCCAACCTGGTGACGTTCGCCGGTTCCAATACCTATTCCGGAGCCACCACGGTGAACGCCGGAATGACCCTGGGGCTGGATTATTCCACCAACGACAATTCGAAACTTTCGGACACCAGCTCGCTGACTTTGTCCGGGAGCACCATCAGCCTGAGTGGCGGCACCCACACGGAAGTCGTCGGGTCGACCTCTCTGACCGCTGGCACCGTCAATACGATCAGCCGCAGCAGCGGTGCGGCCACGCTCCAGCTCGGCAATATCACCCGTGGTGCGGGTTCGATCCTCAATCTTGCCACTTCGGGAATCGCGGGCACGACAACCGCGAACGATGCCGGAGGTGTCCTCGGGGTCTGGGCCACGGTGGGTGGCACCGATCTGGCGACTGTTTCGGGTGGCTCCATCGTCACCTACACCGGCTACACGAATGTGGCCACCGCAGGCGTGATCGCGGACGGGGTCACCAGCAACATCGCCCTTACGGGGACTGCTGCCAGCACCGTCACGCTGGGTGCGGCCACCACGAACATCAATACGCTGACGCAGAGCAATACCGGTGCGACCACCATCGATACCGGAAAGCAAACGCTCCGCCTCGGACCCACCGGCGGTATTCTCGCGGGCACCGGCAAGGGTGCCTTGAACATCGGTATCGGCCCTATTTCAGGCAAACTCACGACCGGTGGCAGCGACAACACGGCAGGCACTCTGACCGTCAACAATGCCGTGACCACCACTCTCAACCTCCAGGTTGTAGACAACGGCACTGGGGTGGTGGGGCTGGAAAAAATCGGCACCGGTACGCTGGTGTTGTCCGGGAATAACACCTTCTCCGGCGGCATCCTCCTCTCTTCCGGCACGATCCAGGTCGGCTCCGGTGGTGGCAATGGCTCCCTCGGCACCGGCTCGGTCGTGAACAACGGCGCGCTCACCTTCAACCGCATCAATACAGCGGTGGTGTCCAATGCGATCTCGGGAACCGGCTCCCTGACCCAGTCCGGTATCGGCACCACGGTGTTGACCGGAGCGAATACCTACACCGGCACCACCACGGTGAGCGGCGGCGTCTTGCAGGTGGGCAATGGTGGCACCACCGGCTCGCTCGGCACGGGCGCCATCAGCGTGGGGGCAAATGGAATTCTCAGCTTCAACCGCAGCGACACCACCAGCCTCGCAAGCAACCTGACGGGCAGCACCGGCATCCTCCGCATGGATGGCACGGGCACGCTCAATATCACTTCCGGCGCGACGGTTCTGCCCTCCACGGTGATCGTCAATTCCGGCACCGTCAATCTGAGCGGTGGCAGCTTCGGCGGAGACCGCATGCAGGGATCCGGCCAGCTCATCATCAATACCGGCGGCACGTTCGTGATTGTCGCGGGCAATGCCCATGCCTTGGGCGGTGACAACGGCTCGATCAGCGAGACGGTGACCATCAATGGCGGCACGATGACCTTCAACCAGGAGCAGTACATCCAGAACCTGACTTTGGCGGGTGGCCTGATCAATGGTTCGGCTGAAATGCGCTCCTCGGGCACCAGCAACTACCGGGTGTTGGGGGGGGCGGCGTCCACGATCTCGGCCCGTCTGAGCAATGTCGTCGCCACCAATTTCTACGTGACCGACGCCACCAACTCCGCTGCGGCGGATCTGGTCATCAGTGGTCAGGTAACGGGTTCAGGTGCTTTGGTGAAGACGGGTGCGGGCACCATGACGCTTTCGGGCGCATCCAACTCCGCGACCGGTGCGACCACCATCACCGGCGGCGGCTTGATTCTCGACTACTCCGCCCAGAACAACACCAAGCTGGCGGACGCTGCGGCGCTCAACCTGAATGGAGCCACCGTGACTCTTTCCGGGGGTTCTCACACGGAAATCGTCGGCTCCACCTCCGTCGGTGCGGGGGCCAGCAGTATCGTGCAGACCGGCGGCACCTCGAAACTCCAGATGGGTGCGATCAGCCGCAGTGCGGGTGGCACCGTGGACTTCGGTGCGGCCGGCATCGCCACCACGACTTCAAACAATGATGCCACTGGCATCCTGGGTGCCTACGCCACGGTCGGTGGCGGAACCAATCTGGCGGCCAAGGATGGCTCTGGAAACGTGATCGCCTACACCGCCTACGCGGACGTGGCGTTGGGCGCTGCGATTGCGAATGGCAGCACGGCCAACGTCCGTCTGACCGGCGGTACCTCCGGCAATGTCACGCTGGGTGCGGCCACCACCACCGTCAATACGATCACCCAGGCACAGACTTCCACCACCACGATCGACACGACATCCGGCGTGCTGCGCCTTGGTGCGGTGGGGAGTGTGAATGTGGGCACCGGACTTGGTGCGCTCACCATCGGCACGGCTACGGATGCGGGAACACTGACTGCGGGCGGCGCTGACAATACGGCGGGTGAGTTGATCCTGAATTCCGCAGGCAATGCGATCACGGTGAACTCCACCCTCGCCAACAATGGCACCGGAGCGGTGACCTTGACGAAATCCGGAGCGGGAACGGTGACGCTCAATGGCACCAACACCTACAGTGGTGGCACCAATCTCGCGGCGGGCACCTTGTCACTTGGCAGCGCGCAAGCGCTCGGGACGGCGGGAACGATCGCTTTCAACGGCGGAACGCTCCAATTCACCGCGACGAACACCACCGACTACTCCGCCCGCTTCAGCACGGCGGCGAACCAGTTCTACAACCTCGACACCAACGGCCAGTCCGTGACCCTCGCCACCGCGCTGACGAGCACCAACGGTGTCCTGACGAAGTCCGGTGCGGGAACACTCACATTGACCGGTGTCAGCACCTACGTCGGCGGCACCTATGTGAATAACGGCACGCTGGCTCTCTCCGGTGGGGCGAACCGCTTGGCTTCGACTGGATTTGTGACTCTCGGCAATGGTGCCAACAGTGGAAAGCTGGCTCTCGGCGGCACGGCCCAGACGGTGGCAGGTCTCACAACGCTCGGCACGGGTGCTGCAAATGCCGTAGTCGGTGGGAATGCCACGGCATCCACGCTGACGATCACCAATGGCACGTTGAATTCGGCCTATGCCGGAGCGATCGGCGGTGCGGGCACCAATGAGGACAATCTGGCGGTTACGAAAACCGGCATCGCGTCGTTCACCTTCACCGGAGCGGGCACTTACACGGGTCTCACCACCGTGTCCGGCGGCACCTTCGCTCTTGGATCCGGCGGCAGCCTGACCGGCACCACCGGCATTGTCGTCAATAGCGGCGGCACCTTCACCAACTCCGGCACCATCACCCTTGCAGGAACCGGCGGCTCCGATGATGCGGGCTCGGGGGTCTCCATCGCGGTGAAGGGCAGCGGCGTCTTCAACCAGACCGGTGGTGCCATTTCGGTCGCTTCCTTCGGGGCCAACGGTGTCACCAACATCTCCGGCGGCACGATGACGGTGAGTGGCAGCTTTTACCTGGGCGAGCAGACTTCCAACGCTGGAATCATCAACCAGACCGGCGGCACGGTCACGCTGACCACCGCAACCGCCGATGCGATCCGCATCGGCCACTGGAACAATGCCAATGGCGGCACCTACAATCTGACAGGCGGCACTCTGGATGCCTCGACCTCCGCCTCGAATGTCAACATCGGCTGGGACGGTCGCGGCGAAATGACTGTGGGAGGCGGAGCGGGCACGGCCACATTGAAAGCTCGTGGCGTGCGTCTGGACCAGGGTGGCAGCAATGGCTATTCCGACACCCTCACGGTTTCCACCAACGGGGTGGTGGAGCTTGGTGCGAATGGGGTCACCTCCGCCACCACGAACGACTTCGTCAATCTGAACGGCGGCACCGTGCGTGCGGTGGCGAGTTCGACCTGGTCGTCCTCCTTTGTGGCCAATACCGGCACGACTTCGATCATCGACGTCAATTCCGGTGTGACCGCCACCATCACCGGCGTGATTTCAGGAGCGGGTGCTCTGAGCAAAGCCGGCACTGGTGATGTGGTTGTCTCCGGTGTGAACACCTACAGCGGCGGCACCCAGATCTCCGGCGGTGCGATCCGCCTGGCGGATACCGGCAGTGCCAGCGCGCTGGGCACCGGCAGCGTGACCTTCACCGGCAATGCATCCCTTGCCAACGGCACCTCGGGCAGTGCGACGGTGAAGAGCGTCGCCAACAACATCACGATCAACAGTGGTGTGACTGCGAGCTTCGACGGGGGATGGAAGGATCTGACGCTGGCGGGTGTGATCAGCGGTTCCGGCAATGTCTCGCAAGCGTCTACCGGTGTCGTGACCTTGGGTAATGACAATACCTACACGGGCACCACCACCACCACTGCGGCTTCGACCTTGCAGATCGGCACCGGCGGCACGACCGGCACGCTGGGCAGCGGTGCGGTCAGCCTCGCCTCCGGTTCCACGCTCAAGTTCAACCGCAGCAACAGCTACACCGTATCGAATGCGATCTCCGGCAGTGGTTCGGTGAACCAGGCCGGCACCGGCACCACGCTCCTCATCGGCTCGAACAGCTATGGAGCCACCACGATTTCCGCTGGTGTGCTTCAGGTTGGAAACGGCGGCACGACCGGCACGCTCGGCACGGCCAATGTCACCAACAATGCCACCCTGGCCATCAACCGCAGCGATGCATTGACGATCTCGAATGTGATCAGCGGCACGGGTGCGCTCGTCCACAGTGGCACTGGCACCACCACCCTGACGGGAGTGAATACCTACACCGGCACCACCACGGTCAGTAGTGGCACGTTGCGTTTCAACGGTAACAGCTCGGGAGTGACCGGCCTGGTCAGTGTGGCCAGTGGCGCGACACTCGGTGGCACGGGGCGCATCGGCGGTGCGGTCAATGTCAGCGGCACCTTGTCTCCCGGCGCTTCGGTGGAATCCTTCTCCACCGGCGCGGTGACGTTCAATGGTGGTTCCACCTTTGCGGTGGAGCTGGATTCGTCCGTGGCGACCTCGGTTGGTGCGGACCTGTTGGTATCGAATGGGAATCTCGGCTTGAGCGGTGTGGTCAATCTCACCCTTACGGATCTTGCCACCCTGTCACCTGCGGCTCCGTTCGCGGAGGGCACCGTGTTCTCCGTCGTGAACTACACTGGAACCTGGAACGGTGGTTTGTTCACCTACTCCGGAGGCACGCTGGCCGATGGCTCGCAATTTCACGCTCTTAACAACGACTGGGTGATCAATTACCAGAGTGCCAGTGGCGGATCGAATTTCACCAGCGATCAGGTCGCCGGACAGTTCGTCACCCTGACCGTGGTGCCTGAGCCGGGAGTTGCCTTGCTGGGCGGACTCGGAGCACTGCTGGTCCTACGCCGTCGTCGGGAGGCTTGAGATCTCCCGGGGATTCAACGGCTCCGCTGGCTTTGCCGCGGAGTTGTTCCCCGGTGCTTGAGGAATACCCGGCACAGGTTCTTGGCATTGCCGAGGCCTGTTTCCGCGGCGATTGCCTCCAGCTTGAGATGGGTTTCCGTCAGCAACTGCTCCGCAGCATCCAGCCGCAGGCGCAGGATCTCCTGGTGGATGGAAGGGCAGGCTTCCTTGAGCATGATCTTCTGCAAACCGCGTGCGCTGAGGCCCACGTGGTTGGCAACGGATTCCACGCTCAATGGGCTGCGGAAATGTGCGCGGATGTAGCGCAATGCGGCGGCAGCCTTTGGATGTTGGCCGTGGAAAGTGGTGGTTGATTCACGGACCACCACCGGACGGGCCGGAATCCGGATAGGGGCGGCAGGTGGGGGCTCACCGGAAACCAATCGGGCGGCGAGATCTGCGGCCTGGTAGCCTACCATCCACAGGTTGCTGTCCACGGATGAGATGCCGATGGGGGAGGAGCCCAGCAGCAACCGGTTGTCATCGGCTCCGAGAATGGCGATGTCCGTGGGAACCCGCAGTCCCAGCCGATGGGCGGCTTGGGTGAGCACCAGAGCGAAGCGGTCATCCTCGGTCATGATGGCCGCAGGCAAGGGCAGGGCCGAGAGCTTGGCTGCAATCCAGTCCAGCCACAGATCCCGGGGGCTCAGCACCCCGATACGGAACTCCGGGTGCTCAGCCCGGAAATCGATGACAAACGGTTCGGCCCCTGCGGCGCGCATGGTCCGTATGAAGGCACTTTCAATGGCGCGGCTGTCGTCACCGCCGGTGTGGCAGTAGAACCCGAAGTTCACCTTGCCAAGAGTCAGCAGATGGCGGGCTCCCGCCTCGCCGATCGAGTCATAGTCGCACTCGACCTTGGGGATACCCGATACGCTCTCCGCCAGTTCGGGGGAGCCTGCTTCCAGCATCCGCACCGCCGGGCAGTCGAGGCCTCGAAGCCATTCCACCACTTCCGGGCGATCAATCGTGGCGAGGACCGCCGACCAGTTTCGCCGGGCGTCCGGGAGCGGTATATGCGAGCGGGAGACCACGCTGGTATCCAGCTCCCAGTGATGGTCCTTGGCCCAGGCGGCGATACCTGCGTGCAAGGGTACCTCGTAGTAGCCGAGTGAGAGCATCAGGGTGCCGGGCTTGTAAGGAGGGTCCACCTGCATGCGCATGTCCGGTAATCGTAGTAAAAGAACCGTTCGGGAAAAGCGGATTCGATTTCACGAGACGTTTCCGGGACGGTCATTCCATGATGAATCCGAGGGAGATGTTCGGGGCAGGTGCCATTGCCAAGGGACAGCCGATTTGACCGATTGGACTGTGGCTCATCAGGGCCAAGGTGGCTGACCGATCGTGGGATCCTGCCGGTCGAGGGACAGGCACAGGATTCCGGGCGGTTTGGCGATTCGTGCCCTCAAAAGAGGAAGAAATTTACGTGGATTAATACGCAAATTGTCACTGCTCCTTGACGTGGCCGAAAAAAGAGCGTGGAGTATACATTGTAGTTGTATGCCCCCCAAAGTCTTGAGTGGCGTCTTTTCGTTGGGTGGGGATACGAATCGTTCTATTGCATTCCCTCATAGTTAACCCCATGAAACCCAAGTTCTTCCGGTCTAATCTCTTTACTTCTCTCCGCTTCCTTACTGCTCCGGCCATCGTGCTCAGCTTTGCTGGCTTTGCGCAGGGTGCCGACCAAGTCTACCAGGATGCCAACGTCCTCAATACGTGGAACACCACGGATGCGAACTGGGACTCCGGAACCCAGTGGGTGGATCTGAACAATGCTATTTTTGGTGGGACCGGAGAATCGGTCACGGTCACCACCGTCCAGCCGGCAGGCATCGTGTTCAACAGCACGGGTTACACCCTTACCGGTGGCACCATCACGCTCGGACAGACGTCTACCCCCATTACGGTCAATGCGAACGCGGCGATCGCTTCGGTAGTCGCCGGGTCCAACGGGTTTCTCATGGGAGGCACGGGAGTGCTCACTGTGAGCGGGGTGAATACCTTCACCGGAGCTTCTGAAATCGCAGGCGGCACGTTGAAACTGGGGAATGCCGCTGCTCTGGGAGCCGCCGCTTCCGTGAAGGTGGATGCGGGAGCCATGCTCGATCTGGCTGGCTTCAGTACCGCCCGCCCGCTGACCATCTCCGGCACCGGTGTGGGTAGCTTCGGGGCCGTCTACAACAGTGCCACCACTGCTGCCACGATCGGGGCTGTGACCCTTGCTGCGGACGCTTCCATCAGCAATGCCGCCACGACTTCCACGACCACTCTTCTTTCAACAGGAACCCTGTCCCTTGCGGGAAACAAGCTGACCATCAGCAACGGGGGGATCGCCACTACGATGCAAAACATCGATAGTGGAAACATCGATATCAACAATGGAGGCACGCTGTATTATCTGAACGGCGGTTCTTTCACGAACACCACCGGCACTTTCACCGTAAACACCGGCGGCCGGATCGACACCCGCGATTCCAACAACCTCGCCGTCACCTCGACCCAGACGATTGCACTCAATGGCGGAACCTTGAGCAACGGTGGGATCTCAGGAAACAACGGCGGTGGTGGTGGTGCATACCTCGCCAACAACATCACCGTGGATGCCACGAATGGTGGCACCATTTCCGCCGTGAGCTCCGGGTTCGGTCTGAATATGAAGCTGGCCGGCACTCTCTCCGGATCAGGCGCCCTCAACATCACCAACAACGGTGTTGAACTCCGTGGCGATACCTCCGGCTATACCGGTTCCGTCAGCGGAACGGGGGGGATCACCTTCAATCCATCCGCCACGCAGACCTTCAACGGTCTGCTGACGGCCACGACCCGGAATGTTTCGAAGACCGGGACCGCCACGACCATTCTCACCGCAAACAATGCCTACACCGGTACTACGTCGGTTTCGGGAGGCACGCTTGTCATTTCAGGCACCCCGGCCACTACCGGAGCCACGACGGTGAGCGGTGGCGGTTTGCTGAAGCTCGACTACACCACGAACAACACCAGCAAGCTCTCCACCACGCCCAACTTCACGTTGAATAATGGTGGTATCGAGTTTGTCGGCAATGCCTCGGCCGCCACCAGCCAGGGCATCAAGGGGCTTATTCTATCCGGATCTGGTCTGATCAAAATGACCACCGCAGCCGGGCAGACGCTTGCAGCCGATTTCACCGCCAACAGCGGCACCCTCACCCGCACCAACCAGGCGCTGGATGTGGTCGTCTCCGGAGGTGGTACCGCACAGCTCAAGATTCCCGGCACCACCGCGAGCACTGCCAAACTCGGGTGGGTGACCTATAACGGAGGATTTGCTGGTACCGATGCCAGCAATTTCATCGTTCCCGCCACCACCGGTACGGCCACCGTCAACCAGAATGACCTCAGTCTCTGGACCTCCGGGACCAATCAGTATGTCAATACCGGTGCCTGGACCAATTCGGTTGGCGCGGGTGTGGTGATCGATGGCTTCACTTTCAACGCACCGGTGGCGTCGAATGTTGTGATCGGCACGGGAAATACCCTGACGGTCAACCAAGGTATCATTGCCACGAGTTCTGTGGGTGCCTTTGCCTCCACGATCTCCGGCGGTACGCTGCAGGGAGCGTCCGGTGGCACTCTTGAATTTCTTCAGAACAATTCGTCTTCTACCCTGACGGTGACCTCCGCACTGGCCTCGAACAGCGGCAGCGGTTTGACCAAGGATGGTTCCGGGACCCTGATCATCAGCAGTGACGCCAATGCCGGGCTCACCGGCCCGGTGATTGTCAACGGTGGCGAACTCCAGGCTCTCGCAACCACGACCGCGGGAGCAAAGACCACGTTGGGCAGCGGTGCGATTACCGTGAACACGGGAGCCACGCTCCGTCTCAAGACCGGCAGTACCTCCAATGCCATTTCCTACGCCAACAATATCACGTTGGCAGCAGGCACGCTGGCATTCGAAGATGGTGTCACCACGCTGGGTGGTACTTTTGCCACGAGTGGCAGTGGTACCAGCACCTTGACCGGTGTTTATTCCGGCAAGACCCTCACGCTCGCCGGCGCCACCACCCTTGGCTCCGGTACCACACTGTCCGTAGCGGGCTCGAGCACCACGATCCTGAATGGTACGATCAGCGGTGCGGGCGCAATTTCGTCGTCATCGGCATTGACGATCGGAGGCACGACTTCGAGTTACACCGGCAGCCTGACCGCGACGACCGGCACGGTGACGTTCGCCAATACCGCCACTTACAGCAGCACGGGCAATCTTACCTTGTCCGGTGGTTCGCTATCCGTTTCCGGTGCAGCCACGGTGGGAACCTTTTCCAACGCGTCCGCCACCGGCACCACCACTGTGAACGCCGGCGGCACGCTCTCCGCCACCACCACTTCTCTGGCCTATGCCACCACGGTGACCACTGCCGGCACGTTCAATGCCGGTGCCTTCTCCATCACGCCCGCCGGCTCCACCACCCTGACCGGTGCCGGAGCCGTGAACGCAACTTCGTTCGCGGTCGGAAACGGTACCTCGACGGTCACTTTCTCGATGACCGGATCGCTCACCAATAGCGGGCTGTTCAATCTGGCCAGCAGCGGCACTCTGAGCACCTTCAACCAATCCGCAGGCACGGTCAACCTGACCTCCACCACTGCGGGGAACATCCGCATCGGCGGGACGAATCCGGGCACCTACAATATCACCGGCGGCACCTTCAACGCCACGGGGACGCCGACGACCATCGGCTACGGTAACACCGGTATCTTTACCATTGCCACCGGCACGGCCAACGTTGCCGGGATCACCTTCGGCACCGGCACTTCCACGGCTGCCGGGACGCTGACCCTCACCAGCGGTGTTCTCAACATCGGAGCGGGTGGCATCACCGATGGTTCCACGGGGGCGAATACGATGACGATCAATCTGAACGGCGGCACCGTTGGTGCGCGCGCGGATTGGTCTTCTGCCCTGCCTGCCACCCTCGGCGCCGCTGTCACCTTCAATACGCTGGATGCGGTTGATGGCACCACCGCCCGCAATGTGACCCTCTCCGGGATCTTGTCGGGGGCCAGTGGCGCCATCGTGAAGAGCGGGCTTGGATCACTCACGCTCTCCGGTGCGGAAGCCTTCGCTGGCAGCACCACGGTGAATGCTGGCACGCTCAATCTCGATTACTCCACTTCCAATACCTCGAAGCTCTCGGATACCGCTGCTCTCCTCCTGAATGGTGGAACCGTGAACCTCACTGGTGGAAGCCACGCTGAAACCGTCTTGAGCACGACCCTCAACGGCAAGGCGACCATCACCCGCGCCGGTGGAAGCACCGCGGTGATCAACCTCAATACGATCACCCGGACCAGCGGCACGCTCAATCTAGGAGCAGCCGGTATCGCCACCACGGACAATCTCAACAACACGTCCGGAATTCTCGGTACTTGGGCCACGATCAACGGCGATTGGGCTGTCAATTCGACCAACGCCGCCGATGGCCCCATCACCGCCTATACCGGCTACGTGGATGTGAACCGCTTCGGCGGGGCCATCTCCAGCGCCGTATCGAGCAACGTCCGCATTATCGATGCGGGGTCCACTGGCACGGTGACCGTCGGAGCGGGCACGACCGATATCAATTCGCTGCTCAACAACGTCACGGCAGGCCCCAGCACGGTGACCGTCACCGGTATCCTTCGTTTCGGTAATGGAGCCGGAGTCTACAATCCTGCCGCGGCGGGTGCTCTCACCTTCACCGGTGGCACCCTCACCGCGGGAACCGGTGCGGACAATACAGCAGGCGATCTGACGCTGAACAACGATAGCACGGTGAACGACCTGACGGTCGCCTCGGTGATCGCAAACAACGGCACGGGTCTGGCCTCCGTAACCAAAGCTGGTGCGGGCCGCGTGGTGCTCACCGGCACCAATACCGCCACCGGCGGCTACAACATCACTGCTGGAACCTTGCAGGTGGGAGCCGCCGGCGTAACCGGCACACTCGGCACCGCCGCGGTGGTGAACAACAGCAGCCTCATTTTCAGCCGCATCGATGCGACTGCCATCAATCCTGCCGGGGTCATCAGCGGAACCGGCACCGTGACCTATCTGGGTTCGGGCACGAGCAACCAGAGTCCATATCTGGTGGACGATGCCAATACTTACACCGGCGCCACCACGATCAACAACGCCCGTGCGCAGGTCTCCAATGCAACCGGCTTCGGAACCGGTGCGGTCAGCGTCCTGAGTGGTGGCACGATTTACTCGAGCGCGGCTCTCACGATTGCGAACCCGCTCACCATCGCTGGTATCGGTTGGTCTGAAACCACGGGTCACCTTGGTGCGATTCGCACTGGCGCTGCGGTCACCTTCTCCGGTGCTCTTACGCTTTCGGCCAACGCCCGGCTCGGCAGCAGCTCCACCGCGACTTTCAACGGTGCGGTGTCCGCTCCCGGGTTCACCATCCAAAGCGGTGCTCCCTCTGCGGATGGTGGTGGCAGCATCGGTGGTGTCGTCGCCTTTGGAAACACCTCGGCCATCACCTCGTCGAACACGACCATTGATGTGCAGTCGGGCACGTTCCGCTACGATACCGGTTCCGCGAATGGCTCGAACCTGTTCGCGACCGGCACGACCGGCGGAACGATCCAAGCGGCTTCTGGAACGACGGTCAGTCTCTATCAGACCGAGTCCAATGCCTACAGCACATCCCGTGCTTTCACGATGGGACCCCAGATCACGTTGAACAGCGCCACATTCACCGGGGGGGGCAGCGTGGGCGCGCTCAGCCTGCGCTTGCTTTCCTCCACCGGAATCGTGGTGAACGGATCCTGCACCATTTCGGAAGCGGGCGGCACCCAGTATACGCAGTTCTTCACCATTGAGGGACCGATCACAGGCACAGGCGATCTCAACCTCTCTCGCGCCACCAGCGTAACCCGCTATCTCAGATTGCGGGGCTCCCAAGCGGGCTACACCGGCAATGTGACCATTCCTGCTCTCAATGTGACCGGCGGTGCGGTGATCATCGGAAACACCACCGGCTGGGGAAGCGGCAACCTCACGTTGAGTGGAAACGGCAGCAACGTCACGGTAGGCGATGATACTCCGGTCAACTACGGCTTCACCTCCGGCAACGATCTGGCGTTGGGAATGACCACCGGGACATTTGCTCCCACCGGGAATATCACGGTCGGGGCCTTGGCCGTTCTGCAGGTGAACAACCGCACCGGCAGCTCCCTGATCTTCGAACCCCACGGCACCGTAACGGTCAATGGCGGCACTCTCGGCTCGGTGAATACCGGAGGTTCCTCCGCCTTCGCTCCGGCCACGAACGCGACGTGGGTTTTCGGCGGCTCCGCCGTTTCGACGGTGTCGGCCAACGTGCAGCTCAACAACAGTGGCGCAACCTTCCAGGTGGCGGACGCTGTTGCTGGCAGCGGGGTGGATACCACCGTCAGCGGTGTGATCTCCGGCTCGAATGGATTCGCCAAAACCGGAGCGGGTACTCTCAGCCTGACCGGTGCGAACACCTACACCGGCAATACGACGGTGACAGCGGGAACATTGTCCCTCGGCACCGCCTACCTCGCGGATGCGTCTACTGTCAGTGTGGCGTCCGGCGCGGTTCTCGATCTTGCCTTCACGGGTTCGGATACGGTGAACAAGCTGATCCTCGATGGTGTGCAGGTCTCGGCCGGGACCTACGGAGCTGCTGGTTCCGGCGCGACCAACATTGACAACGTCCACTTCACCGGCACCGGTATGCTCACCGTGACCACGGGGGGCACGCCTTACCAGAACTGGGCCCAGGCAAACGGGCTCACGACGGGAGTCAATGACGGCATGAGCGACGATCCCGATCACGACGGCCGCAACAACCTCTCCGAGTTCGCCTTCGACGGCAAACCGCTGTCGGGTGCGAATGATGGCAAGATCGTTTCGAAGGTGGCGACCGTCGGTGGACAGCCGGTGCTCACGCTGACCCTTCCAGTTCGCACGGGCACGACCTTCCCGGACACCGGGTTGGATGAGTTGGTGTCGGATGCCAAGGACGGAGTCATCTACCACATCCAGGGGTCTCTCGATCTCAGCTCGTTCACCGGCAACTTCATCAACGTGAATGAAGTGACCAATCCCACCGACATCACGGCGGTGCAGGGTACGCTGCCGACGGACAAGCCGCTCGATTCCGGCTGGAGCTACCGCTCGTTCTATATCCCGGATTCCAACCCGGCGCTCAATACCCGTCTGTTCATCCGCGCGAAGGTCGAGTCGGCTCCCTGATCGCGCTTGCTCATCCTGAATCGTCAAAAAGGCCTGCTCCGGATTCCGGAGCAGGCCTTTCCTGTTGAAGCGGTGCTTGGTGGCCCGCTTCGATTCACTCGAATGCTTTTACTTCGCCACCACCCGGTAGATCGGTCCACCGTGGTCGAACGATGTAGAGATTCCCCGAATTGTCTTCTCCGAATGACGAGATGAGGTTGATGCGGCCAACGGAGGGCTGCAACGAGTCGGTCAGGTCCGTGACATCGCTCGCTTTTCCGCCGCGCAGCACGAATGACCAGATACGGGGATTTTGGTAGTCGCCGAAGACGTAACGCCCCTCCAGCTCCTTCACCGGGCCGTGGTAAACGTAGCCACCTGTCACCGAGAAGCCTTGGTCCTTGGCTGCACCGTGCTTGTAAACATAAACGGGTTCAACGGCGTTCTTCGGTGACGAACCGCCGACACCCTTCTTCGGGTTCTCAACCATGCCTTCGCGCAGCCGCCATCCGAAGTTGGCTCCGGAGGCCTTGCCCTTGGGCATGTAGTCGATTTCCTCCCACACGTTCTGGCCCACATCTCCGATCCAGAAGTCGCCGGTCTTGCTGTCAAAGGAGCAGCGCCATGGATTGCGCAGGCCCCAGGCCCAGATTTCGGGCTTCGCTCCGTCGGTCTTGAGGAAAGGGTTGTCTTTCGGGACGGTGTAGCCTTTTTGACCGGAGACATCGAGGCGTAGAATCTTGCCTAGCAGCGATCCAAGGTTCTGGGCGTTCCCCTGCGGGTCATCTCCGGCACCGCCATCGCCCGCGCTGGTGTAGAGCATGCCATCCGGGCCGAAGGAGATCCATCCACCGTTGTGATTGCGGTAGGGTTGCTCGTAGGAGAGCAGCACTTCCTTGGTTGCAGGATCGGTGGTGGCGAGGGTTCCGGTGTCCGCGGTGAAGCGCACGATCCGGGTCATCGCTTTGTTGGGAGTGCGGTCCGTGTAGTTGACGTAGAATCGGCCGCTGGTCCTGAAATCCGGTGCGAAGGCCAAGCCGAGCAAGCCTTCCTCATTGCCGGTACGGCTCACGTCATCGACGATGTCGAGGAACGGCTTTTCGGAATGAGCGCCGGTTTTGGCATCGACGATCCAGATCTTGCCGACCTGCTCGATGACCCAGAGCTTGTCGGTAATGCCCGTGGGCTGGCCGACCCACACGGGCCGCTCGAACTTGTCGGTGACTTTTTCAACGGCGATGCCAGCCCACACGGGGGTGGCCAGAGCGGTAGCGAGGAGGAGGGCTTTGGAAAACATGGTCGGAACTATGGGCAGGAGCCAACGGCATGCAACGGATGGATGCCATGAATTCTTTCCCCGGTGCTGCGGGAAGCTGTTGGAGAATTGGTCAGCGGTCCGGGAACATGCGCTGCCAGATGGCGAATGAATCGCGGATTTCCGCTGCCTCCCGGGTTGGGGAAAGCTCCCAGACCAGAGGACATCCGGTGGGGAAATGGCGGATGAGATCGGGATAATCGAGCGTACCTGTGAACGGCGTGCGGTGGTCGCGGGCTGGCCATTGCGCGTCATGAACGTGGCCGCCGATGATGTAGGGGGAAATTTTCTCCAGCCACTTGCCGTGATCCAGGAGCCCCAGATTGTGCTTCAGCTGGACGTGACCGAAATCATGCCAATAGCCGACCCACGGGTTTTCGGCGAAGGCTTCCTGCAAACGGATCATTTCGCGCTCCGTTGGCATGTCCTCGAAGCGGGATCGGGATTCCACGGCGAGCTTTACGCCCAGCTCGGCGGCACGCTCGGCGAGGGTGTGGAGCGCCTCGATCGCACGCTGGTAATAGAGAGGTGCGATCTTCTCACGCTTCTTCACGAAAGCGATCTTGTCCTTGGCATAGGCCGGGGTGAGCTGGAGCCCGCTCTCGACCATGGCCGTCAGCGGGCGGGTCCATTTGGAGGACTTCATCGGCACGGAGCCCATGTGGAGCACCACATAGTGAGCTTGGAACTCGGCGGCCAGCTCCAGCGTCTTGAGAGTCATGTCCATCGCGCGCTGGCGGTCGGCGGGGCGGTGCGAGGTGTATTCATAGGCGTCCGGTGCATCGATCATCACCTCCACGGGGGAGGGGAAGTAGTTATGGACACCGGAGCAGGTGAACAGCCCTCGGGCGAAGGCCTTCCGGATGCCGGGCAGCTTCGCGATCGTCATACCGTGGGACAGCTCGATGTGGTTGAAGCCGAGCGCCACGATTTCCTCGATCATGGATTCGCCGTCCGAGTGGCGGCTGTTGTTCCAGCAGGTCGAGAAGGCAGGCATGCGTGGGGACAGAGTCCGGAATCCCAGGCGTGGAAGCAAGAGAAGAGGCACCTCCGTGAAAGGCAGCGCTCTGGGCTCTTGCGGCGCGGTGTCCATTCGCTACGTTTCCAGCATGAGTAGCCGGAGAGCGAAAAAGCGCCGTGGGGAATCCGTGAAGGCCGGATGGCTGGGACGGATCGCCGTGGTGCTGGGAATTGGTGTCTTTCTGGTGCTGGTGGGAGCCTATGTGGGGGTGAGGAAATACCTGCACAGCGAGGGCTTCCGGGTGCTGCTGTCCGAGCAGGCGAGCCGGGTGCTCGGCGTTCCAGGGCAGTTTGCTCCTTTCCACTGGGATGGCTTGCAGGTGAATACCTCCGCATTCAGTGCGGAAGGGGAGGGGGGAGTGAAAAACCTCCGCGCGGACAATTTGCATTTGGAGGTAGGGCTCGGCGGTGTGACCAAGGGCGAGTGGCACTTGAGCGGTGCGAACGTTGGTCGCATCGATGCCACCTATGATGCCCGGCCGGACTCCCTAACACGTGAGGAAGCCAAGGCAGTCAACCCGCCGGTCAACGAGAAGAAGGCGGAGGCGAAGAACAACGGCTGGCTGCCCTCGGAGATCGTTCTGGATGATCTCACGATCCAGGAGCTGAACGGGCGGGTGCTCCTGGCGGATGGTGCTGCCTCGGTGGCGGGGATGAAGGTCAAGGTGGAGCCCGCCGGCGCAAAGCGGTCCTACCGTGCCACCGTGCAGGGAGGCAAAGTGCTGGTGCCATGGAACCACGTGCCCCCGGTGGAGTTGGACCTTTTGAAGGTCCGCTATCAGGACAAGGAGATCTTTCTGACCGATGCCTCTGCCAAGATCGGCAGCCGTGGCAGACTCACTGCGGATGGCGAGTGGAGTGGTCTGACCGGTGCCCATGCATTCAACGGGAAGGTGACGGATCTCCTGTGCTCGGAGATTCTGAGCGAGAACTGGGTGAAACGCCTGACCGGCACGGTGAACTCGACCTTCGCGGTGGAGGGACGCCATTCCGATATCCATGCACATGGCTCGCTCACCATCCAAGGTGGCACGCTCACGGCGTTGCCTTTCCTTGATGTGCTCTCGGCCTATGCGGACACCCGCCGCTTCCGCGTGATCCAGCTTACGGATGCACGGGCGGATTGGGCTTGGGAGAAGGGCGCTATCGACTTGGACAAGATCGTTCTAGCGAGCGAAGGGCTGGTGCGTCTGGAAGGAAATCTCAAGATCCGTGGCAAAGCCATCGATGGTCAGTTCATGCTGGGGCTGACACCTGGCACTCTGACCTCCATCCCCGGAGCGGAAACCGTGGTGTTCCAGCCCGGACCCAATGGCCTGTTGTGGGCTCCCTTGCGGATCACCGGAACACTGGATGATCCTAAGGAGGATCTGAGCGACCGGCTGATCGCCGCTGCCGGTGCCCGCATGTTGGAAGTGCTGCCGGAGACCGGCCAGAAGGTGCTGAAATTCACCCAGCAAGTAGTGGGTGAGAATCCTTCCAAAACCGCTCTCAAGGTGGAGCATGCCGTCGAAAAAGGCGTGAAAGCCATCGACAAAGCCAGCGGTGTGCTGAATCAGGCCAGCGGCATCCTTGGCGGGCTGCTGGGCGAAGAACCACCGCCACCGCCGCCCGCACCGGAACCAAAGGATCCGGCGCAGAAGTAGCATCTCCGCCGGGGCTGCTTACTTGATCGAAAACTTCCGGCCCTTGTTGCTCTCCCATGCGTCTTTCACGCTCTTGATCAGGGCATCGAGTTCCTCCTGGCTGGTCAGCCGGAATTCGATGCACTTGGCGTGGGTGGTCTCGGGATATTTCTTGAGCACCATCGTCTGGGAATCGTTGCCCGTGCGCTTGCCGACCTCGTCGATCATCTGCTTGGCGCGGTCCACCGCACTGGTGATGGTATTGGAGCCGGTCGCAGGAGGCTCGACGTAGTAGAAGCGGGCGAGGGCCTGGCCGTTGGTGTCGATGTTGACCTCATGCACCACCACGCCGCCGTCCACAAGGTAGGTCTGTTCGCTGACGGACGTGATTCGGTCGAGAGCGACCATGTAGCTGCCACCCGGGAGCGTGGCCTGCCAAAAGCGGCGCGGGCCCTCGGTCTCGGTGCCTACCGGGTTGGTATTGGTGTCGGTGTTCTGGGCGTGCAGCGGAGCGGACGCAAGCAGGGCGAGGAGCGGAAACAATGCGAAGGCTTTCATGATGGAGGAAACCCTGTCACGGGCGGTTGGTTTTGGCCAGTACTCCGGTAATCTTGCCAAGCTATGCGATTCCGGAAGAATACGGTGGATGATGAACGGCGTGTCGAAGGGAGTTTTGTCACCGGCTGGATCCGGGGGTGGCGATGAAACATTTCACCAATTGCTGTCCCATCCCGCGTTCGAGTTGGAGGAAATCGTATCCCGCGGACAAGCCAGCCCGGAGGGATTCTGGTATGATCAACCGCGCGACGAATGGGTGCTGTTGGTGAAGGGGAGTGCCGTGCTGTGCTTCGATCCCGGAGGGAAGATCGCACTGGTAGCGGGAGAGCATCTCCGGATTCCTGCTCATCTCAGGCACCGGGTGGAGGAGGTGTCCGTGGATGCCGTGTGGCTGGCGCTGCATTTCGATCCCGCTCCCCGGGATGATGCGTGACAGGCACTTGGGGGTTGTCTCCACCGGAGGTGCCTTTCATGCTGAAGCCATGGTGCGTTTCCGTCCGAACGTGGCGGCCTTGATGGTTCGCCCGGACCAAGGTCAGCTTCTGATTTGTGAGCGATCCACCCTCCCCGGAGCCTGGCAGTTTCCGCAGGGCGGAGTGGATGTGGGGGAGTCGTTGGAAGACGCCTTGTTTCGTGAAGTGCGTGAGGAAATCGGCCTCCTGCCCCGCCATTACGAGGTGATGAGAATCCTGGATGGTTACCGCTACCTGTATCCCGAGGAGGCTCGTGGCAAGAAGCTGAAGAAGCACGGCTTCCACGGGCAGGCGCAGACCTATTTCCTCTGTCATGTGAAGCCGGAGGCTCCGGAAGTGGATGTGAACCAGAAGCCGCGTGAGTTTTCCTCCTATCGGTGGATCGAGCCGGAGGAGTTCGAGTTGGAGTGGCTGCCCGCGTTCAAGCGCGATGTCTATCGGCGTGTGATGCGGGACTTTTTCGGGGTTATTTTGTAAAAGCGTAAAATTTACAAAGCCTGTATTTAAAGATTGCCCTCTCGAGAATTTTGGAGAACTTTACAAACATCCTCGAACCGGGGAGGTTTGGGATCCGATGTCTGGGGGGAGATCGGATTCCGTGAAGCCTTCCTCGTTCCTTTGGGGGGATAGTGATTGAGGCGCGGGTCCGCAATGGGCCCGCGCCTTGTTCTTTTCCAAGTCGGGCCGGGCCAGTGGGGTTTTGAAATCCCGATGCCTTTACAAAATTCCGCTACAGGAGCAGCCGCTTTTTCAATGAGTGGCTGCCGGAGCGGTGGCTGCCGGGAGCTCCTTGCGGGAGAAACTGGAATTTGCGCTGAGATACCAGATCAATCCGGCCGTCCCGAGCACTGCGACGATGACGAGGACCACCATGAGAAGACCGAAGCAGGATTTCATGCGGGCGCAGTCTCTGGAGTTCAGGCGGAAGTTTCAAGCCGCGCGGCGAAGGCTCCATCGGTTCCGTCACGGAACGGGAGCGCCTGGCGGGTGCCGGTGAGTTTCAGCTCCGGGTGATCGGCCACGAATGCTTGGATCAGATTTTCGTTCTCATCCTTTTCGATCGAGCAGGTCGAGTAGATGATTCGGCCACCGGGCTTCAGGCAGGGCAGCGCATTTTCCAGAATGGCGCGCTGGGTGCGGAGCAGGGCCTCAATGTGATCCTGCTGGAGACGCCAGCGGACGTCCACGCGGCGGCGGACCACGCCGGTATTCGAGCAGGGAACATCGAGCAGGATGGCGTCGAAAGCTCCGTGCCATTGAGTTGGAGCGGGCTTGGTCCAATCGTGAACGGCCAGTTCGGCAGGGGCGCAGCCGAGGCGTTGCAGGTTTTCCTCAAGACGCGGGATGCGTTTCTCGTTGGAATCGGTGCAGACCAGCGTTTCCGCCGAGCCGAGGGCTGCTGCGATCAGGAAGGATTTGCCGCCCGGAGCCGCGCACGCATCGAGGATGCGTTCGCCCGGCTGGGGATTCATCAGCTCTACTGCATGGCGGGTGGCCGGGTCCTGGATGTAAACTTGGCCCGCAGCGAGCAGAGCGGTCGGAATCGAGCCTTCCAGCTTGAAGAAGCCGGGCGCACCGTCCACTGGAGCACCTTCGATTTCCGGAGCACCGGGGCGGAGGGGATTGACACGCAGATAGGTTTCGGCGGGCTGATTGTTCCACTCCATGAGGGCGAGGACGTTGTCCTTGCCGAACTGGGATTTCCACCGGTTGAAGAGCCAGTCCGGATGGGACAGGGCTACCGCTGGCGGAAGCTCGGCCACGTCATCCATCAGGCGCTTGCGCGAGGTGGTGGCGCGGCGCAACACCGCATTGATCAGGCCGCGGACGTTCGCCTTGCCCACTTCCACGGTTTCATGAACCGCTGCGTGGTCCGGCAGGCCGAGGATGAAGAGCTGGCACAGGCCGACCCGCAGGATATCGCGGGCATCGGGGTCGAGCTTGCCGTTGCGGAGCTTGCCGATCCAGTGGTCGATCAGACGGCGGTTCCGCAGCACGCCGAGAAGGATTGCCTGGAGCAGCCCGCGATCCTGGGACGAGAGCTGCCGACGATGGGCGTGGCGCTCCACCAGCGTCTCGGCGTAGTCATGGCCTTTTGCCCAGGCGCGGAGGGCGGAGACGGCGGCTTGGCGGACGTGGAAATTCTTGGCAGGCATGAGTCTGGGGCGCGGCCGGCGCTCCGGCGTGGGAGGACGCTATGCCCCGTCCGGCCCGGGGGGACAATCCTTTTCCCAACGCCGGGGTCTGGATGCGGGCGCGAGAGGGTGTCTCAGTGCCCTGTCACCGCCGGGCGGCCTACCGAGTAATACTCGATTCCGGCGGAGGCTGCGGTTTCCGGGTTCAGCAGATTGCGGCCGTCGAAGATCATCGGAGTCCGCAGGCGCTTTTTCACCTCGTTGAGGTCGGCGTTGGCAAACTGCGGCCATTCGGTCGCGATCACCAGCGCATCCGCGCCATCCAGGGCGGAGAGCATGTCTGGAGCGTATTCGATGCCTTCCTCGATACCGCTGAAGCGCTTCGAGGTCTCGATCGCCTCCGGGTCCCAAGCGACCAGCGTGGCACCTTCTTCGATCATTTTCTTCGCCAGACGGATCGCCACGGACTCGCGGACGTCATCGGTGTTCTGTTTGAACGCAAGACCCCACAGGGCGATCCTCTTCTCACGCAGCACCCAGAGCTTCTCGCGGATCTTCGACAGGAAGCGCTCGAGCTGTTCGGCATTGATTCGCTCGACTTCCTTGAGCAGGCCGAAGGGCGTGCCGAGGGATTCCGAGATGGCGATGAAGGCCTTCACGTCCTTCGGGAAACAGGAGCCGCCGTAGCCGAGGCCTGCATTGAGGAACTGGCGGCCGATGCGCTTGTCGGTGCCGATGCCTTCGGCGACCTTTTCGACGTCCGCGCCGGATGCTTCGCAGATGGCGGAGACGGCGTTGATGTAGGAGATTTTCAGCGCCAGGAAGGAGTTCGCGGCGTGCTTGATGAGCTCGGCCGAGTTGATGTCGGTGACCAGCACGGGAGCGACGAAGGGTTCGTAGATCTTGTGCATCAATGCCAGCGCGCGGTCATCATTGGAGCCGATGACGATGCGGTCTGGGTGCAGCAGGTCATCCACGGCGCAGCCCTCGCGAAGGAACTCGGGATTGGAAACCACGCCGAACTCAACACCCTTCGGCGCATAGCGGCGGACGGTTTCCGCGACCTTTTCACCGGTCTTCACCGGGACGGTCGATTTGTCCACGATCACGCGGTAGCCCAGCTCTGGAGTCAGGCGCTCGGCAATCTCGCGGGCTACCTTTTCGATGAAGGAGAGGTCGACGGAGCCATCCGGTTGCGGCGGGGTCGGCACGGCGATGAAAATGACATCGCTGTTCGCCACGCCTTCGTCGGTGGAGGTGGTGAACTTCAGTCGTCCGGCGGCCACGTTTTTCTTCACCAGCTCCTCCAAGCCCGGCTCATAGATCGGGATCCGGCCCGCGAGCAGGGTTTCGATCTTTTCCGGGTTGTTATCGACGCAGGTCACATGGTGACCCACTTCCGCGAAGCAGGTGCCGGTGGTGAGCCCGACGTAGCCGGTGCCGATGATGGTGAGGTTCATGGAGTTGGAAAAAGCGGAATGGCCCGCGGCGGAATAGCAGGGCGGGGGGATTGTGACAAGGCTGGTTGGTCACGAGTCCGTCACAAAAGGGGAATTCAGGAGTTGGCCCGGGAATCTGTGGCTGGAGAATGAATCGTCCATATCGGGTAGTCTCGTGGCCTCCGGGTGATGCCCGTAATTGTCTCCAGTCCTTCCCGCAGCGTGTGGCCGACGAGCATGAATTCCTGGTCGTCGCCTAGATAGATCCGTTCGTCGGAGGTCATCCAGATCGCCCAGGGGGCATCGCCGGACCAGTTACAGGCCAGTCCGAGAGGAGCGCAAGGCGGAGCATCATGGGGGATCCACTTGGCGTAAGTCATGGCTTCCTGAACGGAATCGGCGTCGAAGAAATTGAAGTCGAGCTTCAATCCCCCGAATTCGGTTAGGAATTTCCGCCCGGCTTCATGAATCGGAAAGCCGAAGGCCTCCGCAAAATCCGGAACCGTTCTGCCCGGTCTCCATCCAGCCGCGATCCATTTGCGGCCCAGATGCTTGGAGAAACGGTCGCCTGAGGCGGCGAGCAAGGCATCGGCCTGTTTCAATCCCCTCCATCGCCTCCACTGCGGCAGAGCGGTGCTCCCCCCAATGATCGCCATGCCCAACGTGACGATGGCCGGGACGGCACACACCACGATGCGGGGCAGTCCGGAAATCCGGCCTATCATGGGAATGGGCTCATCGGGGTGGACGGTGAGCCAGCCGATGACGCCGCAGGCGAGGAGGCAGAGCAACGCGACCGACATGCCGGTCGCGAATAGACTCCAAGGGTCCTTTCGTTCGTCCATCCGTGGATCTTGGGCGGGGCCAGTTATCGATCAATCCAAACTCGCTGGGATCGCTGAAGCTGCGGATTGAAAAGAAAAACGGCGGCAGGTCGAGCCTGCCGTCGTTGAGAGAGAAGAAGCCGGAATCAGGCGATGACGCCGAGCGGCTTCGTGGTCTTCCAGCCGCCGCGGGTGAAGTCCGGCTCATAGATCGGGATACGGCCTGCGAGCAGGGTTTCGATCTTTTCCGGGTTGTTGTCGACGAAGGTCACATGGTGACCCACTTCCGCGAAGCAGGTGCCGGTGGTGAGTCCGACGTAGCCGGTGCCGATGATGGTGAGGTTCATGGGAAAGTGGAAGGGGTGCGATGGCAGGCCGCGCTGTGACGAAAAAGTCGCATAAGCTGGCGGGAACCCTGGTGCTGCGGTCGCAAAGGCTTGATGAAGGAAAAAATGGGATCAACTTCGATGCCATGATTCCGGCTTGGGGCATGGTTTTTCTGGGTGGCGTGCTGGCGCTCATCCCTGCTGCCCGCGCGGTGGATTATGAGAAGACGATCCGCCCGTTGATGGAGGCGTATTGCTACGACTGCCATGGCGATGAGGAGAAGCCCAAAGGGGGCGTGAATCTGGAACGTTTTTCCAGTGAGGCACTGGCTTTGCGGGATCGGAACTCGTGGGCGGGGGTTTTGGAGAAGGTGGAATCCCTGCAGATGCCGCCGCCAAAGAAAAAGTCCCAACCAACGAAGGTGGAGCGGGAGGAGTTGCTGGCATGGATCCGGGAGCTGGCGGCGAGGCCGGATCCGGTGTTGGGCGTGCGTGATCCGGGCAAGCCCGTGCTGCGCCGCCTCACACGGCTCGAATACAACAACAGCGTGCGCGATGTGTTCGGCCTGAAGAATGACATCTTCATGTTTCCGGAGCGCCTCCCGGTGAACGGCGATTACTTTCACCCGGAGCTGTCGGCGATGCCGGATCCCATGAACGTGACCGTGCGCGAGTACGGATTGAAATACGCCGTGCTCCTGCCGGATGCCGGATTGCCGGGAGAGAACCGCGCCGAGCACGGGTTCGGCAACCGTGGCGAGGCGATGAACCTCTCGCCGCTGCTGTTGGAAAAGTATCTCGGCATGGCCCGGGCGATTGTTTCCAGTCCGAAACTGGTCCGGCAGAGCACGGTTTTCCGGGAGTTGGTGACCGATCCCGCCATGCCGGAGCGCGTGCGGACTCCCGCCGGGCTGTCTCCCCATATCCCGGTGTTCATGGCGTCTGCGGATTTCGCCCCGAATGTGGACCGGCCCCGCGAGGCCACCAATGGCGGTGCGGCGACGGTGACCTATCAGTTCCGTTTCAATGCCAGCACGGCGGTGCAGGAGGGCACCGGCGGTGTGTGGGATGCCGAGGCCCGTGATCTGAAATTATCCGCACGATCACCGGTCGCGGTGAAGTTCGGTCTCGCGAAGGAGAAGATCCTGCGCATCACTCCGCGCCAGGATCTGTGGGTGGCGGGATTCTCCACGGCGGAAGAGACTTCCGGGCAGTCGTTGTTCACCAACGGGGTCAAGGCCAACAAGGTGTTCGATCTGGATCTGACGGTGGACGGTGGAGAACATGGCGAGGCCATCGTCGATCTCGCCGTCTGTGTGCTGGGCAGGGCGGGTGAGAAAGGGGTCGTGTCCCTGACGGCAACCTTCACTGATGGAAGCGCGAAAACCCTGATGGATGACATTCCCGAGGGTGAGGGAATCGGCAACACGTTCTATTCGTTCCGGGCTCCGGAAGGGCAGGGTATCACTTCCCTGCATGTGGATGGCGGCGGGTTCAGTGGCAATTATGTGCTGTTGGACGACCTCGGGTTCATCACGGATGGGGGCAAAGGCGACCCCCTTGTTTCGGCGGGTGCGCTGCGTCCCATGGCTCCGGAGCAAAAGCGGGGAATCGCCGGGCAGCGCATGGTGGCTTTCCTCACCAAGCTCTTCCGGCATCCGCTGAATCCCGAAACCCTGCCGCGCTACATGGCGCTCTACGATGCGGCGGTGAAGAACGACAGGTCATTCGCCGATGCCATGCGGGACATGGTGGCGGCGGCGCTGACCTCGCCGGAGTTTCTTTATTTCACCAGCCCTGCCGAAACGGGGAAGGAGCCGGTGCGGAAGCTGGATCCGTTTGAGACGGCCACACGTCTCTCCTACTTCTTGTGGTGCGCTCCACCGGACGACGCGCTACGGGAGGATGCCCTGTCGGGGAAGCTCGGTACCGAGGCGGGTATCGAAGCCGCCGTGGCCCGCATGACGCATGATCCACGCATCCGCGAGCTGGCGGAATCCTTCGCGGTGCAGTGGCTGCGGCTCGACCAGCTTTATACCGCCAAGCCCGACCCGAAGTTGTTCCCCGTCTTTTACTCCGGTCAGGCAGGCAAGCGTACCTTGCACGCGCCGATGTTGGTGGAGGCGCTTCTGCTTTTTCAAACGGTGCTCGTGGAGAACCGCAGCATCATCGATTTTATCGACCCTGGATATACCTGGGTGAATCTCAAGCTGGTGAAACTATACGGTCTCGAGGCTGGCAATGCGGAGCGCATCCAGGCCCTCGGCCTGCGACAGGGGAGCACCGACGAACTCGTGGACCTGCGCATGAACAACGTGTGGTGGCGGGCGAAATTGCCGGACAAGTCACGTGGTGGGTTCATGACGATGGGCGGCCCGCTCACGGTGACTTCCCTACCAGTCCGCACCAGCCCGGTGAAGCGCGGGGCGTGGTTGCTGGAGTCGATGTTCAATCGTCCGCCGCAGGAACCCAAGGTGGCCTTTGTCCTGAAAGGAGATGACCAGCCCGAAGCCACGGCCATGAGTGTGCGGCAGCGTTTCGAGGCCCATCGCAACGAGCCTGCCTGTTATTCGTGTCATGTGCGGCTCGATCCGCCGGGGTTTGCACTCGAGGCTTTCGATCCCGTGGGGGCCTTCCGCACCAGTGACGGGGGCCAGCCGGTGGATGCCCGTGCCGAATGGCATGGCACGGCATTCGACAGCCCGGCGGGCTTCAAGGCTGCCGTGGTGGCGAATCAGGATGAATTCGTCCGGGGCTTCATCGAGCATCTTCTCGGCTACGCCCTTGGCCGCAAGCTGGAGCTGTATGACCAACCCGCCGTGGAGGAGATCCAGCGCGCGGCGGCTGCGGATCATTATCGGTTGCGTTCCATCCTGATGGGCGTGGCGAAATCCTATCCCTTCCTTCATACCCGCACCTCATGAACATCGGCCGTAATTCCCATCTCTCCCGCCGGACGTTCCTGCGTGGAGCCGGCGTGACCTTGGCCCTGCCATGGCTGGAGGCGATGGTTCCGCATGCACGGGGAGCGCCAACGGTTGTCCGGCCTCCCACGCGCGCGGCCTTCATCTACACTCCGAACGGCTACAACCAGTCCACCTTCATTCCGGCGCGGACGGGCGCCGACTTCGATCTGCCGGTTGCCTTGGAGCCACTGGCGGAGATCCGGAACGAGATCACGCTCCTGACCGGTCTGGACCGCACCTTCGTGCCCGGCACCGGTGTGCATGCGCAGTGCGGCTCGTGCTGGATGAGCAGTTCACCCCCCAGCGAGACTCTTGATGGAGGCTTTCCCACCAACGCCACGCTCGATCAAATTCTGGCGGGTGAACTCGGGCGCGATACCCCGCTGCCCTCGCTGGAGCTGAGTTGCAATGATTTCACCGACAACAAGGAGACGCGCTACTACGAGTGTGTTTCCTGGGTGGCTCCCGGCTACGCCGCCAATGTGGAGAAAAATCCCCGCGCCGTGTTCCAGCGTCTTTTTGGCAAGGCGGACCATGGGGCAGGCAGCGTGTTGGATGTGGTGATGGCGGATGCCAAAGGCCTCGGTAACCGCCTCGGAACAGCCGACCGGAGGAAGCTGGAGGAATATCTGGACAGTGTGCGGGCCACCGAGCACCGCATCCAATTGGCGGAAAAGGCGGCCGCTCGATTGCAAAAGCCACCATTCCCCGAACCCGAGGGAATCCCAGAAGATCGCGGCGAGTATCTGCGGCTCATGGCGGATCTCTTCGTCTTCGCGTTCCAACAGGATCTCACCCGCGTGGTATCCTTGGTGGTGGATCCGGAGCGCTGGGACAGCCCGCGTCTCTATCAAGGCGTCTTCGACAAGCCGCAGAACCATCACGTCCTCACGCATACCAAGAGCGAGGAGGCCAGGGCCGCCATCACGAAGATCGATCGTTACCACGTTCAGTTTTACGCCGATGTGGTCGCGAAATTGAAAGCCGTCCGCGAGGGGGAAGGCTCGCTCCTGGATTCCTCCATGGTTTGCATGGGCAGCGGCATCAGCGATGGCGGTGAGCACAAGTACAGCAATCTGGAAGTCCTGCTGGCCGGCCGCGCCGGAGGTCTCGTGCCACGTGGCCATCTCCGCTACGAGGGGGATCGCCCGCTCGCCGACCTGTGGCTGACGCTCGCCCGCAATGCCGGTGTGAAGGGGAACGCTTCGCGGACAGCAAGGGCGTGCTACGGGAGTTGGCGTAGTTCTCTGGCATGAGCCGGGACGGGATTTCCTGTCCCGACGGCTCGGAAAAAACAAGGCGGCATGGAGCATGCCGCCTTGTTGTGGAAATCGGATCGTGTGGCAGGTCCGGCGAATGGTGCCACGCTACCTTGCCGAAGATCGCGCGGTATCGGAGAGGGTAGGTCGGCAGCCGCCCATGCCTTGTTGGATGACCACGCGGTGGTAGCCCCGGGCGAAGAAGTAGCGGTTGGTCTCGTGGATTTCGGCTTTCACCCGCGCCTCGGTCCAGACGTTCTTGGCGAAGATGACGACGACGAGTTTCTTGCTTGCTCGGGAGTCGAAGTGATGAACCAGTTCTGATGGCGAAGGGGGGACTGCGATCGATTTGCGAACGTCTCAGGTCCATCCCGGATCACGGCCATGGTTCTGCCGTTGTAGTTGACCACGATGTCGGCGGCGGCTTCGACAGCGAAAGCCTTGGTAGTTTCCGGATCGTGGCGCGGGGTCTCCCGGGTCGGATTGGACAGGACTGCGTCGATGTCATGTACTCTGGTGGGGCGCACAACCGATCAACACGAGCGGAAGGAGGAGGTCTGCACGAAGAATCGGGTTCATCGGGATCAGTGGAATGAGATCAGCCGGGATACGCGGGTGCACTTCATTTTGCGTACACAAAAAGCACGGCGGCATGGAGCATGCCGCCGTGTCTTGGGAAATCAGGACCGGGTAACCGATCAGGCGATGATCGCCAGCGGCTTGGTGGTCTTCCAGCCGCCGCGGGTGAAGTCCGGGAAGTCCTGCGGCATGCCGTCTTCCTTCACGGACTTCTCGCTGAGCGGGCCGACTGCGGACCAGAAGCAGCCTTCGTAGACGTTCTGGTCGAGCGGCTCACCCTTGCGGAGGCACTCGATGATGCGGTAGAGCATGAGGAAGTCCATGCCGCCGTGGCCGCCCATCTTCTTGCCGAGCTCGCCCATGCGCTTGAAGTAGCGGGTGCTCGTACTTCGCGGCGATGCTTCTCGAATTCCTCGTCTTCCGCCCAGCCCTTGTCGTGGTCCTTGGTGACGCCTTCGATCGACATGCCGTTCGGGAAACCGTCGAGCGTGCCGTTCATGCCCAGGATGTAGTTGTGGCGGGAATACGGGCGCGGGGTGGTTTCATCCCACTGCACCATGATGGTGCGGCCGAGCGTGGTCTTGATGATGGAGGTGTTGAGGTCGCCGCCCTTGAAATCGAGGTTCTTGAACTTCGGATTGGTGAGCTTGGTGGACTTCTGCGCGTAGAGGTGGCGGCCCTTGGCAGGGGAGGAGAAGGAAACGATCCGGCCGAAGTTGTCGTCGGTGCGGGCCGAGGTTCATGTACTGGGCCACCGGGCCGAGGCCGTGGGTCGGGTAGAGGTTGCCGTTGCGCTTGGCGTACTGGAAGGTGCGCCAGGAACCGGTGGAGTCGCCGTTCTCCATCTGCTCGCGGAGCGGGTGGATGTAGGCGGCCTCGCCGTGGAGGAGTTCGCCGAGCACGCCCTGGCGGACCATGTTGAGGTAGATGAGTTCCTCGCGGCCGTAGTTGACGTTCTCCATCATCATGCAGTGGCGGCCGGTGGCCTCGGAGGTGTCGATGATGTCCCAGCATGTCCTTGATGGTGTAGGCCATCGGCACTTCGCGTGAAGGCGTGCGCGCCAGCCTTCATGGCGGCGATGCACATCGGGGCGTGGTGATCCCACGGCGTGGCGATGAAGACGGCGTCCGGCTTGGTTTCAGCGAGCATCTTCTGCCAGTCGTTCTCGTCCCTGACGTAGAGCTTCGGCTTGTGGCCCTTGTCTGCGGCCAGCACGTTCTTCTCGGCCTTCTCAACCTGGCCCTCGGCGGAGGTCGCAGATACCGACGAAATCGACGCCGTCGATGGTCGCAAGCTGGTTGGCGTGGCCGGAACCACGGGCGCCCACGCCGATGATGGCGACCTTCACCTTCTCCAGCTTCGGAGCGGCGAAATCACCCATGTACTTCGCACTGGAAGCACGGGAGGAGGAATCGGAGGAGCCTTGGGCGGCCAACAGGGTCGGCAGGGCTGCAAAACTGGCGGTCAGACCACCGATGGCTTTCAGGAAGCCACGGCGCTGGGTGGAGTTCATATCGGATGGGTTCATAAATCGAATGCTATACGGACAAACGGAACGACGGACGAACGGGTTCTAATGGCCGTTCCTTTCACTGGCAACACGGGAAGTTGCCCTGATTGGCGGGAAAATCCGCGGCATGCTCGACGCAAATGCGCCCTCGCGCAAGGTCTCAGGCGAGAGCGGTGCGGGAGGCTTCCGCCGGCTCCGGCACCCTCCATTGCTCCAGGCAGCGGGAAATGGCGAGCATCGCGCCAATGGCTTGATAGCGGCTCGGAGTCGGTTCTCCGGACCCGGCTCGGGCCAATTGGTCGGCCAGCTGTTGAAGTTCAGCGCTCGGCAGAGGCTGACCCTCGGGAATATCGGCTCCTAAAAGGCGGAGTGCGTCTTGCACGATGGGGCGTTCCCCCGGGCTGAGCGAATCCGCCCCCAGCAATCCCCGCAGGCGGAGGATTTCCAAGCCCATGTCCAATCCCAACAGGCAGTGACGGAGGCCGTCGCCGCAAACCTTCGATCCAGCGCTGGCGAGCCCGGATTGATAGAGCCGGTCGTAGAGGGTGGCTTCCCACTTGTGGCGATGGGGTTGCCAGCGGCCTTGGGCGAGGCGACGTGTATCGCCGAGAATCGAGGCCGCAAGCCGGGCTCCCCGCCGTGCTTCCCGGTCCGGGGCCCATGCGAAAGCGGCGTAGGCGATGCCGAGCCCTGCCAACAGATCGAGCCCGGAAATCAATGCCGCCAAGGCACCCGTGGCGGCTGCAGAAGGCCCCAGCATGAGCTGGGAGACATTGGCATTGTAGTCCATGCCGGGCTGGACGTTGTTCGCCAGCGCGATGGCTCCCAGGAAAGTCAGTGCCACGACCACGCCGAGCGTGGTGCCGAATCCCGCAGCGGAAAATGGCAGGGCTTTCCACAGGATGAAGGTGACCGCCGCCGCGCTGACACCGGTGGAGAAGCGCCGCATCCCGGCGGTGGGCAGCGGGTGATTGCCGAAGATGGAGGTGGCGAGGGCCGTGAAAATGAACGCGATGGCACCACCGTGCCAATCCAGCCCGATCCACAGACCGCCGGTGATCAGGCAGGCAAGGAGGGTTCGCCAACCGGTGCTGAATGCCTTCGTCCAGTCACGGTGGAAGACCAGTGGTGGCGCGGGGTGGCGGGTTTTGGGACCCATCCGGATCACATCCAATTCGGTGGCGATGCGATCGAGGCCGTCCGCGATTTCCTCCAGCCGATCCCGTTTCCACGCCGTCTCCACGGCGGTTGTGGGATCTTCCGGCAGATCGTCATCGGCAGGCATCAGGTGGCGGAAGGCGATGGCTTGGCCGCTGGGAATGTCATCCTTGCCGATGAGTTCGGCAGCGGCACGGAGGAGTCGAACGGCTTTGCCGCGGCGCTCCAGATCGGCGGGGGCGTTGAGGCGTTCGATGGCCCGGGTGGAGGAAACCAGCGCCAGCACGGCGGAAACCAAGCGTCGGACGGCTCCCAGCCGTTGGCGGATGGCGGAGGATTCGACCGCAGCGTTCTCGCAGAAGGAATTGAGATCCGCGATCTGGATGAGGAGCCCGTGGTTGTAGGCCAGAGGTTCGGGAGTGGTTTTCTCAAGCACCTTGGCGGACCAGGCGACGCCTTGGCTGGCGAGGGCGCGGGCCTCGACTTCCACATCGCGAGGCTGGACACGCTTGGAAAACAGCAGGGTTACGATTGCGGAGGCGGCGATGCCCAGCAGCACGCAGATCACCCGTTCCTTGGCGATTTCCTGGATCGAGCCGACGTGACCGTAGACCAGCACCGCCACGATGGGCGCGGTAAATCCCGCGAGCTGGGCGACGTAAGCCTGATAGTTCCGGAACAGGTTCGCCGTGCCCGCGCATAGAGCCACCCAGGCGGACATCAGCAGCATGAACAGCAGCGGCTGGCCTTCCAGAGGCAGCATCAGGAATGCCATGCCCGCGCCGATCAAGGTGCCCAGCACCCGGTAGAGCGACTTGGTCAGCACCATGCTGCGGCGTGGCAGCGCCAGCACCCATACGGTGATGGGGGCCCATGCGATCTCCTTATAGCCCAGCGCGAGCACGGCACCAAGGGCCAGCACGGAAGCCGCCACCGCACGCGTGGCGAATGCCACGGAACGCCGGGACGGCTGGAATGGAACCAACACCCGCGAAAGGGCCTTCCATGCAGAAGGGAAAGCATTCTCACGATTCATCCGCATGTATTGTTCATGCCGAGGAGGATTCCGCAATGGTTTCGAGTCGGTTTCACGCAGCTTTCAGGAATCCCAGTCAGGTTTTATAATCGTTTTGCGGGCTTCATTGCCCTATTCGTCCCTTTCGATGAAAGGGGTTCGGAGCTTGTTCGTGCTATCGGTTGCCGTGGCCTCGGCCGCTTGTGACAAGGGACGCGAGTGGACAAAGGCTGTCGGGGAAGAGGCAGCGGAAGCCAATAGGACGGCGAAGGATCTCTCCGAGTTGGCTGCGGCGACCCCCGCTCTAACGAAATCGCTGATGAATGTGGCGGTGACCCTTCACGGGGCTCTGGCTGAGAATGATTACGAGAAGGCGCGGCATGCTGCTGCCGCTATCGACCGGTTTTTCAAATCCAGAACCCTCACTTGGTATGTCCAGATCATGGTCGTGGAAGAAAAGGAAGGAGTGCCTGCGGCGAAGCAGAAGATTCAAGAGCTCCAGAATACGCCCGATATCTCCGATCAGGAAAAAGACGGGCTCACAACCATCCTGCGTGCGTTCAACGAAAAGGGAGATACCAAGTCCGCGGACCTGACCTTGACCCTTTGTGCCGGCGCTTTGGCCGGTAAATACGGGCAACATGCGGGCACCGCCTTTTTGGCCCTTCAGCATACGTTCCGTCCCACTCCCCTGACGGAAGCCGCGCTGACGGAAGTTTTGGGAGATTCGCTTGGGAAATCACCCGGTGCTTCTCCGGCTCCGGCTACAGGGAAGTGACTCTGCCGAGGGCTTGTGACTCTTAATTCACCTCATACTCGGCGTGGATGATCGTGATGATGTCCTTGTCGCGCGAGCTGGTGTCATTGTTGCCCTCGTTCGAGGTCACTGTGGAATTGGCGGCATTGATGTTGATGATGCCCATGTCCGCGTAGACCAGCTTGCCCACGCCGGTATTGCCAGCGGAGCTGAGGATGTTCTCCGCGCGGGCGCGGGCATCCTTTGCGGCTTCCGCAAGCATCTCCAGCTTCAGCTCGCCGAGGCGGGTGTAATAGTAGCTGGGGTCATGGGAAGTGACATCCACACCTTGTTCGAGCAGGGTGGTGATCTCGCGGGAGGCCTTTTCGATCAGGGCGATGTTGGTTGAACTGATGGCGACCGTCTGGGTCGCCTTGAAGCCCTTGGCCTCCTTGCGCTCGGAGCGCAGGGGGACATTCGTGCCCGGCAGGACCTTGTCTTCCTTGATGAGTTCGAATTCCTCGGTGATGGAGGCGGATTCGGTCTGGATCTCATCCGCCTTCACGCCCTGCGCCTTGAGAAATGCGACCGCCTTTTCCGTGCCACCTTTCAGAGCCACATAGGCGGCGGTGCGGTCGGCTCCCTGGGCCTCCACGGAGGCGGACCATTGGATCAGATCCGAGACGATGCGTTTGCGGGCCGATCCGGTGATGCGGATGTTGTTCTTCTCCGGCTTCTTGCGCACTTCCTTCCAGGTATGGGCGGCAATGAAGGTGGATCCGGCCAGTCCGAGGGCGACGGCGACCGCGCTCAAAAAGGGGAGCGATACCTGGCGAATCGATCTGGGAGAGGATTCTGTGCTCATGATGGCGTCAGAGAAGAGGCCGGAACAAAGGGATACCGAATGGAGCGGCGGGCTCCATGGGATACGAAAATCAGAGGAGGGTTCTATCCCATGTGATTTTGTCCTGCCAGTGGAATCGTGGCCTCGGATTGAGACTGCCGTACATGCTTCGGGCTTGAGAAAAGAGGCTGGCGGGTTTACCCCGTCCGGCCCGTGGCGGAACCCCATCCAGCCTTGAACTACCCGGCGGCGCTGCCGGTGGTCGCGCACCGCGATGAGATCGTGGCGGCGATCCGTGCTCATCCGGTGGTGGTCGTCGTCAGCGATACCGGTTCGGGGAAGACCACCCAGCTTCCGAAGATGGTGGTGGAGGCTCTCGGCGAGGATCCGCGACGGATCGGCTGCACCCAGCCACGGCGTCTGGCGGCGGCCAGCGTGGCGCGCCGGGTGGCGGAGGAGCTACAGGTTCCACTCGGTGAATTCGTGGGTTATCAGGTCCGCTTCGAGGAAAAGATCTCCCGTGAAACCCGGATCAAGTTCATGACGGACGGCATTCTGCTCGCGGAGACGCAGGGCGACCGTTCTCTGAAACAATACGGTGCGTTGATCCTCGACGAAGCGCACGAGCGCTCGCTGAACATCGATTTCCTTCTCGGCTATCTCAAGGGTCTGCTGGAAAAACGGAAGGACCTGAAGCTGGTGATTTCTTCCGCTACGCTGGACGCCGGAGCCTTCTCGGAGTTCTTCGGCGGCTGTCCGGTCATCGAGGCTCCGGGCCGGACCTTTCCGGTGGAGGAAATTAGTCTGCCGGGAGATGAAGATGAGGAGCTTTCCTCCCAGGTAGTGCGCGGTGTGGAGTGGCTCAATGGAGTCGATCCTCGCGGTGACGTGCTGGTGTTCCTGCCTGGCGAGCGTGAGATCCGCGAGTGTGCGGATGCGCTGGTGGGCCAGCGCTATCCGAATACGGAGATCCTGCCGTTGTTCGCCCGACTGGGGCTCGCCGATCAACAGAAGGTTTTCAATCCCGGTCGTCAGCGCCGGATCATCCTCGCCACCAACGTCGCGGAAACCTCGCTGACGATTCCGGGCATCGTGTGCGTGATCGACTCCGGCCTTGCGCGCATCAGCCGCTGGAGCCCGGGACGTGGTGTGCAGCGGCTCCAGATCGAGCCGGTCAGCCAGGCCAGTGCGCGTCAGCGAAAGGGTCGCTGCGGCCGTGTGCGCGAGGGCATTTGCGTCCGGCTCTACGATGAGTCCGACCTCGCCGATCGCCCGGAGTTCAACGATCCGGAGATCCGCCGCAGCTCCCTTGCGGGCGTGATCCTGCGGATGAAGTCGCTGGGGCTGCCGCCGATCGAGGAGTTTCCCTTCCTTGATCCTCCTGCACCGAAAGCAATCTCCGAGGGTTATCGTACTTTGCGGGAGGTTGGCGCTCTGGATGAGGACAAGGAACTCACCGAGTCCGGTAGACAGATGTCCCGCCTGCCGGTGGATCCACGGCTGGGCCGGATGCTGCTGGAGGCTCGTGAGGAGAAGTGCCTCGCGGAAATCCTGCCGATCGTGTCCGGGCTGGAATCGAACGATCCACGCGAACGGCCGCCCGAGAAAGCGAAGGAGGCCGACCAGGCGCATGCACGCTGGAAGGACAACCAGAGCGATTTCATCGGCATGCTGCGGCTGTGGATGGACGTGAACCGTTTCCGCGAAGGCCGTAACTGGAAGCGCAATGCCCTGCGGAAATACTGCAAGGACACGTTCCTGAATTTCCGCCGCGTGACCGAGTGGGCGAACGTTCATGACGAGTTGGCCGAGCTGCTTTCGCGTGATCTGAAGTGGAAGCTCTCACCGCTCGAAAAGACGGTGGAGAAAGCCGCGCCATATCCGACGATCCATTGCGCGCTGCTGGCCGGTGCGCCCCGCCAGTTTGGTTTGTGGGACCGGGATTCGAAATCCTACAAGAGCGCATCCGGCGGATTCTTCGCCATCTTCCCCGGTTCCGGCTTGTTCGGCGGGAAGCGTTGGGAATGGGTGATGGGCATGGAGCTGGTGGAGACCTCCCGGCTCTGGGCGCGGCGCGTGGCACGCATCGACCCGGAGTGGGTGGAGAAGGTCGCACCCCATCTCTGCCGCAGCCGCTACGGTGAAGCGTATTGGGATGAGGCCCAGGGAGTGGTCTATGGCAAGCAGACCGTGATTTGCGGTGGCCTTCCGATCATCGCGGGTCGACGCGTGCACTATGGTCGCGTCGATCACAAGGCCGCCCGCCAGATCTTCCTGCGTGAGGGCCTGATGGCCGGGAAACTGCGCCGCAAGGCGGAGTATCAGGATCGCATGGAGGAGCTGCGCGAGGAGATCGGTGCGATCGAGCAGAAGCTGCGTCGTCCCGGCGGTCTGTGGAGCGAGGAGGCGGTGGAGGCATTCTTTGAAAAAGCGATCCCGCAGGAGATTGCCACTGCATCCGCGTTCCATAAATGGGCCGAGAAGAACGGTGAGTGTTTGATGCTCTCCACGACCGATGTCGTGTTGGAGGACCTCGGCAATCTGGGGCTGGAATCGTATCCGGACTCCATCCTCCGCGATGGCGAGGAATACACGCTCTACTATCATACCGCGCCGGGAGAGCGGGACGATGGTGTGACTATCGGCGTCCACATCGACCAGTTGCCGCACCTGCCGGATTGGTTGCCGGCGTGGGGTGTGGGCGGGGATTTGCGCGAGCGCGTGGAAATTCTGATCCGTTCACTGCCGAAGGATTTGCGCCGCATCTGCCAGCCGGTGTCCGAGATGACGGACAGCTTTGTGGCGTTGTGGCAGGACGCTCCGCCCGATGCTCCGCTGGATAAGACGCTGGCTGCACATTTGCGGGAGCGCACGCGCTACCCGATCGAGCCGAAGGATTTCGATTTCAGCAAGCTGCCTCCCGAATTGATCACGAAGGTTTGGGTCTGTGATGACGAGGGCAAGGAGATGGCCTTCGGCACCGATGTGGCCGCGCTGAAGATGAAATTGGCGGGGCGCTTGAAATCGCGCTTCGAGGCTGCGGCCAACGAATCGTGGGAGCGTCGCGGCATGAATGCGTGGGACGGGGAGGCTTTGCCGCTGCGTTCCGAAACCTCCGCTGGTGTCGCGTATCCGGCTCTCGTGGATGAAGGCGGAGCCATCGGCGTGAGGGCTTTTGCATCCGAAGAGGAAGCTCATCAGGCGCACCGCGGTGGCTGCGTGCGCTTGCTGCACCTGGCACAGGCGGACCAGGTGAATCATTTGAAGAAGCGCTTCCCGTTGGGCCTCTCCGCGAAGATCGAACTGCCTCGCTTGGGCGCGGGCGGCACGGCGGTGGAGGATCTGATCGCACTCGCCGCGGAAGGCGCGATGGGGCGCGTGTTGCCGCGCTCACCGGAAGAGTTCCATAAGACGGCGCAGAGTGCCCGTGGACTGTGGCATGACGCAGCGGCGAAGATCGGGCACGCGCTCGATGAGATGCTGGTGCATCTGCCGGAGATCCGGAAATGGCTGGAGGCGCATCGCAGCAACCGCAACTACGATGAAGTGGTGCGGGATGTGGAGGAGGAGCTTTCGTGGTTGTTCCGTGGGCGCTTTGCATGGCGCGCGGGATTCATGCGCTTTCTCGATTATCCGCGTCGTCTGCGGGCGATCCGCTCGCGGCTGGGGCGGGTAGACTCGCTGCCGCTGGTGAAGGATCTGGAGAAGATGGACCGCTTCGTGCGGCTGTGGGACCCGTGGATGAAACGGTGGTCGGCGAAGCCGGAGGACCCTCGCCTGTGGGAGCACGGCTGGCAGTTGGAGGAATACCGCATCTCCCTGTTCGCTCCGGATGTACCGGTGATGGGCAAGGTCTCCGAGAAGAAGCTGGCGGAATTCTCGTGAGGGAGCACGGCCATGTCGGCAGGATTGCCGATTGATCGGATAGGACGGGGACGTATGGTGCGGAGTCCGTATGAAAACGCCTCTTTGCCTCCTGTTTGCCCTGACCTTGTCCGCCCATGCCGATCCATGGAAACTGGTGTGGTCCGATGACTTCAACCGCGCAGGTGCGCCTGACCCGGCGAAGTGGACCTATGAGAAGGGGTTCGTGCGCAACCAGGAGCTCCAGTTTTACACGGACAACCGCCGCGAGAACTCGCGAGTCGAGGGTGGCAATCTGGTGATCGAGGCCCGCAAGGAAGCCTTCCCGAATCCCGGATATGTGGCGGGAGCGAAGGACTGGCAGAAGTCGCGCAAGGATGCCGAATACACCTCCGCCGCGCTCATCACCAAAGGACTGAAGAGCTTCAAATACGGAAAGATCGAAGTCCGAGCGAAGCTGCCATCCGGAAAAGGCATCTGGCCCGCCATCTGGATGCTCGGCGACAATCGGGGCCCCACCCGTTGGCCGATGTGCGGCGAGATCGACATCATGGAGTTCGTTTCCCACACCCCCGGCGTGGTTCACGGCACGCTTCATTTCGCCAAGCCGGGCACCACCGAGCATCAGTCGGCCGGAGGCCAGACAAAGTCCGATTCGCTGCACACCACCTTCCACACCTATGGCGTGGAGTGGAACGAGAAGACGATCACGCTGCTGTTCGACGACAAGGCTTACAAGACCGTCGAGCTCGATGCGGCGGGCACCGGTGAGGACAATCCCTTCCGCAAGCCCTTCTATCTGCTGCTCAATGTTGCGGTGGGCGGAAGTTGGGGCAAGGAACCCGATCCCAAGGTGTATCCACAGCGGATGGAGATCGATTGGGTGAAGGTTTGGGAGAAGTGAGTCTAACTGGGTGTGGCGGCTTTCGAGCCGCCATGAAAAGGGATATGATCTCCTTTCGCTCTGCGGCGAGCGGAGCAACCCCAATAGCGGCAGCACTCTCTCCAAAGTCCTTCCTTCCCCTCTGCCATGGCTCCTAGAAAGGAGCCACTCCCAGTTGCAAGCGGCGATGAGCCGTGTTCAAGGGGCCCAGCGCCGGACGTAGTCGAACTGCACCGGCGTTTGCGGTGAGGTCGGATGACGTCGCACTTTCGGCAGGGCAGAGTAGAGTTGCTGCACGGCGGCCAGTGCTTCATCCGGCCCTAGTCCTTGTTCACGAAACCAGCAGCCTGCCACCGTGCCAGTGCGACCGATGCCACCCCAACAGTGGAAATAGACCGGGTTCCCTGCCGCTGTTTCCTCCTCGATACGATCGAGAATGCCCCGCATGACGTCCGGAGATGACGGCACTCCCATATCCGGGATCGGGTGTCGGAAGTAGCGGAGGCCCGGCATGATCTCCGGGAGCTGGTCTTCGTAGGGCTCCAGCGGATCATCGACCGGTGTCAGATCGATGAACGTTCGAACTCCTTCGTGGGCGAGACTGCGAAGGCGGTCCTGCGCGATGGCTGGATCTGGATAGCCCGGATACTCTCCTGCGAAGAGTTTGCCGGGAACGATGGTGTAGTGTTCGACGGTCACTTGCTTGAAGGGAGTGGGTGGAGTTTCACCACGATGGTGTCCGTTTTTGCACGCGGCTCCGGACAAGTGGCATGGATCAATCCAGGCTCATAGCCTGAGGCTCGGATCGTAGCGGGGATCTCCTCCTCACCCTTTTCTCGGAACAAAAGCGATGTGGTCGAATCATCCGAATGGCGGATATCCAAGGAATGGGAGGCTCCTTTTTCCAGGAGGTTACCCCAGCCGAGCCCTGCATCAACGGGTTGTCCGGTTTCAGCATTCACGGCGCGCCATGTGACGGCATACGTGGCGCGTTGGAGAGGGGCTTCCCAACAAGCTAGGTAACCGTGCCTGTATCCCTCGGAGAAGAGGGCGAAAGCGACGATGACGGTTCCGGCGCTGAAAAGCACCGCGCGGAAGATCTTGCGGGCGCGGCCCATGGCTGCACCCAACTTACCGCACCATTGTAGCGTGGCGACTCCTGAAAACGAGAAATGCGGCTACTATGGACGGCTTAGGATTCATCCGTCGGCTCGTCCTTCGCCTTCGGGAGCTTGTCCACTTCCTGGAGCAGGTTGACGATGTCCACGCCACGTTCGGCGGAGCCATCGAAGCGGAAGCGCAGCACCGGCGTGGATTTCAGCACGATGCGCTTCATGATCTTCGATTGGATCGCGCCGTGATCGTGGTTCAGCTTTTCGATGACAGGCTCATGGCTGCCACCGAGCACTCCGATCCAGACCTTGCCCTCCTTGAGGTCCTGGGTCACCTCGACGTCGTTCACGGTCACGAGCTTGCCGTTCCATTCGTAGTCCTTCTGGACCACCGCGCTGATTTCGCGGCGGAGCAGTTCGTTCACTCGGTCGAGGCGCTTGGACATGACGATCAAATTCTAAATCTTAAATTCAAAATCCCAAACGAAGAGTTTCTGACGGGAAAGGACGGCGCTGGCCGTCCTTTCCATGAATTCGAATGGGGCTGTGGAGGAGCCGTTACAGCGTTTGCGCGACCTTCTCGAGCGTGTAGCACTCGATGACGTCGCCTTCCTGGTATTCGTTGAACTCGCCGAGGCGGATACCGCATTCGTAGCCGACCTTGACCTCTTCCACTTCCTCGGTGAACCGGCGGAGCGTGGACATGCGGCCGTCGAACACCGGAATGCCGCCGCGGATGACGCGGGCGTGGGCCTTGCGGTGGATCTTGCCGTCCGTGACGTAGCTGCCGGCGGCGCGGCCGCGGGTGAGCTTGAAGACCTGGCGGCATTCGGCGTGACCGATGACCTTTTCGCGGGTGAGCGGATCGAGGAGACCCAGCATCGCTTCGCGCACCTGATCGATCAGTTCATAGACGATCGAGTAGAGCTTGATCTGGACGTCCTCGGACTTGGCGGCTTTCACCGCCTTGGCCTCAACCTTCACGTTGAAGCCGAGCACGATGGCGTCGGTCGAGCCGGCATACTGGATGTCGGACTCGGTGATCGGGCCGGCCGCGGAAGTGATGAACACGCACTCGACCTTCTTCGATTCGATGGCGAGCACGGCCTTCTTGATGGCCTCCACGGAGCCCTGCACGTCGCACTTCAGGATCAGCTTGAGCTGGGCCTTGCCGCCGCCTTCGTTGACCATCGCATAGAGGTCTTCCATGCGGGCGCGGTGTTGCGGAGCGAGGCGCTGGCGGCGTTGGGCTTCCTGGCGTTCGGAGGCGAGAGCCTTGGCCTCGCGCTCGTTCTTCATCTCGGAGAGGTGATCGCCCACGTTCGGAAGCTCGTCGAAGCCGATGACTTCCACCGGCATGCCGGGAGGAGCCTGCTTCACGGCTTCGCCGCGGTCGTTGAACATGCCCTTCACTTTGCCGTAGAACGGACCGCAGATGAAAGGGGCTCCGACCTTGAGGGTGCCGGACTCCACGATGACGGTGGCGGAAGCGCCACGACCGGGCACGATGCGGGCCTCGATGACGGCTGCGCGGGCGTTGCCCTTCGGGTTGGACTTCAGTTCGAGCACTTCGGCCTGCAGGGCGATCAGCTCGAGCAGGGTATCCATGCCCTCGCCGGTGTAGGCGGACACCTCGGCGAATTCGGTATCGCCACCGAAGTCGGTGGTTTGGAGACCGTTTTCAGCGAGCTGGGTCTTCACACGGAGGATGTTCGCGGCCGGGAGGTCGATCTTGGTGATCGCGACGATGATGGTCTTCTTCGCAGCCTTGGCGTGTTTGATCGCTTCAAGCGTCTGCGGCATAAGGCCATCGTTCGCGGCCACGACGATCACGACGATGTCGGTGATGTCGGCACCGCGGGCGCGCATGTCGGAGAAGATGGCGTGACCCGGTGTGTCCAGGAAGGTGATCGGGCGACCATCATGCTGGATCTGGTAGGCACCGATGTGCTGCGTGATGCCACCGGCTTCACCGGCCGCCACACGGGCATTGCGGAACTTGTCGAGAAGGGTCGTCTTGCCGTGGTCGACGTGGCCCATGATCGTGACGATCGGCGGGCGCAGCTTGAGTTGGTCTTCCGGCTCCTCTTTCGGGGCTTCCGGCTCCTTGATGACTTCCTCCACCTTGTGGACGCCGCCGCCTTTCTCACGCTTTTCACGCTCGAAGCGGAAACCGTGGGCTTCGCAGACCTTGGCGGCGACTTCAGGATCGATCGGCTGGTTCGGCGCGACAAAGACGGACTGCTTGATCAGGTCCGCCATCACCTGGAACGGCTTCAGGCCCAGGCGAGCTGCCAGTTCGCTGACAAGAATCGGCGGCTTGATGATGACCAGCTTCGGATCGTCACTTTCTTCCTGCGCGACCGGGGCGGGTGCGGCTGGTGCCGGAGCTGCGGCCACAGGAGCCGGAGCGGGTTCCGGTTCGGCGGCTTTGGCCGGAGGAGCTTCCTCTTCATTGAGGAGCTTGGAGATCGTCGGAAGGATCGTTTTGCCCGATTGGTTCGTTTTGCGAACCTTCGGCTTCTTCTCCTCGGCGAACAGATCCAGGGCCTCCCTCTTGGCATCATCGACGGTCTTCACCTGCGCGGCTTCTTCACGCTGGCGCTCACGACGCGACGGCTTCTTCGGTGTCTCGATCAGATCGAGCACTTTTGGTTTTTTCTCGGGAGTCTTGTCGCTGTCTTTAGGCATCAAAGGGTCCTACTGGTTCTGCTGAGGTCGGATACGGGCGGGGAAGGAAAAGGGAAAACGGGGGATCAGGCGCCTGCGAGTTCGCGGGCCTTGACGAGGATGGTTTCAGCCTCGTCGTCGGTGATGCCGAGCGCGCTGGCAATGTAATCGGCAGGCATGTCGATCACAAGCTCCGCAGTGGCACCGCCGGCGAAGGTGAGCTTCTCGGCAAGTTCGTCGGTCAGGCCGAGCTGTTCGCCCAAGGTATGAGCGGCACCGCCGATCTTCGCCTTGAGCTGCTCTTCCTTCGACTCGTCCTTGCGGACCTGCACGTCCCAGCCCATGAGGCGGGAGGTGAGGCGGGCGTTCTGGCCCTTGCGGCCGATCGCCTTGCTGAGATCGGCTTCATCCACGGTCACGTGGACGACCTTGCCGGCTTCATCCACGGAGATGGAGCGGATCTCGGCGGGCTTGAGTGCTTCCTTCACGAACTCGCGCGGATCTTCACTCCAGCGGATGATATCCACCTTCTCGTTGTTGAGCTCGCGGACGATGTTCTTCACGCGCGCGCCACGGAGACCTACGCAGGCACCGACGGGGTCGACCTTCGGGTCGTTGCTCCAGACGGCGATCTTGGTGCGGAAACCGGCTTCGCGGGCCACGCCGCGGATCTCCACGGTGCGGTCGGAAATTTCATTCACCTCGGCTTCGAACAAGCGGCGGACGAAGTTCGGGTGGCTGCGGGAGAGGATGATCTCCGGTCCGCGGCCTTCGTTCTCCACGGCCAGCACGTAGGCGCGGATGCGGTCACCGATGTTGTAGTCCTCGCCCTGCACGCGCTCGCGGTTCGGCATGATGCCCTCGAACTTGCCGAGGTCGATCATGACGTCGTTGCGCTCGAAGCGGCGGACGGTGCCCGAGACGACGTCTCCGGCGCGGTCCTTGAACTCCTCGTAAATCATCTCCTTCTCCGCCTGGCGGAGGCGCTGCATCATCGTCTGCTTCGCGGTCTGCACGGCGATGCGGCCGAAGTCCTTCGGTGTGACGTCGAATTCCATCAGGTCACCGGGCTGGGAGCCGGGCTTCTTCTTCTCCGCAAGCTTCAGCGGCACCTGGTTGAACTTGTCGGAATATTCCTCATCCGAGACCACGGCGAGGCTGGCCCAGATGCGGGTCTCGCCCTTGCGGGTGTTCACGTCGGCGCGCAGCGTTTCGATCGCCTCGGCTCCCGGGACCATCTTGCGATAGGCGGAGATGAAGGCGTACTCGAGGGCGGCGACGACCTTGTCCCGGTCGATGCCTTTTTCCTTCTCGTAGTAGTCGATGAGGGCGACGATGTCGTTGGTCATTGCAGCAGAGATTGGCGGGCGGTGAAGGAATCGGCGCTTGAGACACCTCTAGACGCAAAAGAGTGGGTAAAGACCCACTCCTTACTCGCGTCAGAAGCTTGTGCGGGCACCCGCATAGCTTGGAAATCCTTGACATGCAAGTGGAATCTAGGCTTGGCAGGGATGGGGGATTGGCATTCAGGCGGCGGTTTCCCATGCTGCGGGCGTGATCCGCACGATCTTCCTCGACGCCGCAGGCACCCTGATCGAACCGGCTGAATCAGTGGCCGCAGTATATGCCCGGCATTTCGCCGCGGTCGGGTGGGACGTGGAAGAAAGAGCGGTCAAACCGGCATTCCGGACCGTTTTTGCGACCCTGCCAGCCCCGGACTACGCGTCAGCTCCGGAGGGCGATCGGGCGGAGCGCAATTGGTGGCGGTCGGTGGTGTGGGAAACCGCCCGGCATTCCGGGATCCACTTTCAGGAAGAGTCCTTCGAAGCTATTTTCCGGGATCTCTTTGCTTACTACGATCGCGGGCTGGCGTGGTCGGTATTTCCGGAAGTGGAGGAATGCCTGACCAAGTGGAGACAAAAGGGGATGAAACTGGTGGTGGTTTCGAATTTCGACCGGCGGCTGCATCGTATCTTGGCGGATCTGGGGCTCAGTGGCTTTTTCGACACGATCATTACCTCCGCCGATGCCCGGGCTCGCAAACCGGATCCCGTGATTTTTCGACACGCGCTCGCAGCCGCCGCAGCGGTGGCCGGAGAAACGGTTCATATCGGAGATCATCCGGTGGCGGATGGGGAGGGGGCTGCGGCTCTGGGGATCCGTTCCTTCGTGCTGGATCGTCCGCAGACTTCTCTCACGGATGCTTTCGAGTGGCTGGAGGCAAAAATCTGAGCGAAAATATCTTGCCAATCCGGTCCGGGCCCCATAATCCGTCGCCCGCCCGTAGCGGTAAACCTGCGAGGATAGCTCAGCGGTAGAGCAGTTGGCTTTTAACCAATTGGTCCTGGGTTCAAATCCCAGTCCTCGTACTTTCCGCGCCCAATAGTTGCAGCAGGCGGGAATTTTTCATCCTGTCCGAATATCGTCCGAATCGGACGGTGCAATGCGAGAACTCAGCGAATCCCAACTCAATCGGAGAGGCATTTTGAAGATGAAAACCGAGTGGTTGAACCGGTTCTTCCTTGGGTCTTGCTGACCCGGGTCGCTGCATGAGTCATTTGTCAGACGTCATCTGAACCGCTGTGGTCAGCCCGTCTCGTTCTTTGCGCTCGTTGATGAAATCGATGATCCGTTTCTTCCCTGCTGAAGAGTAGCGCTTTCCCGTGTCAGAATTTTTGCAGGCCACATGCAAAGCTTGTTCGGGGTTTCGTGAGCCATCGGTAAAAGATAGATGAATCATCTCATCTATATTTTTCATGCATGCTTCCCAAGCATGAAAAGGCCAACAAACGCGCGCCAATGGTAAACATCGGCTTTGTTTCTGCCCGGCCTTCTGCCGCAAGGTTCCACGCTGCACTTCTTCCAAACCCAGCAGTCGATGATCCAGCCAGCCCGCAACCGCCCTCTCAAGCTTCCACCCCTCCACCGGCCGGGTTCCAAATCATTCTGGAAAAAATCAGGACGTTATCCGCTGCCGCGTCCCGGGAAGGCGATCAGCTATCGCATGCTGATCTGGATTAGCCTTCACACGATCCTGTTCTTCCTCGGCGTAGTCTGGATTGCCTCCAGTAGGTAGGGGATCGTTGTTGAGCTCGTCATTCCATGCCGCTCCGTCAAATGTAGAGACGGGCAAGCAGCAGCTCCGCTCCGACTCCAGTACCGGAGACAGCGGACCGCGAACCGAACCCGGTTCCCTGAGTGGAGGTGAATGATAATCCGATCATGAACCCAAGGCAGCCCATGAGGGGCCGGGAGCAAGGGGCGTGGTCCTTACTATATCGACGCTCCTTTGAGATAGCCTCCAGAAGTGGAAAGAGCGGGCACTATCCAGTGTCCGCCCTTTGAGATTAGTTCTCGCTTCCTTGAAGCGCCAGCCATCAGCGGCGGAAGCCGGTCTCCGTCGTAGTCACGGGTGGTGGTGGCATGTAGATTGGTGGAGGAGAGGGTGGTAGAATGACACCCGGTGGCAAATTCAGAGGATCGGAAATTTTGGGAGCTACTTCCTCAACCTTGGCGCTCTTGCTGTCCTTGGCATCTCCTGCGTCTTTCGCATCTTTGCTGTCCTTCGAGCCGTTGCCCTTGTTTCCGGTCGCAGGATCGAGTTCAGCCAAAACGGACTGAACCGCGGCCAATGAATCGGGATTCGTCGCCACGGCGCACTGGGCGCAAAGACGCATCGATTCGGGCAGAACCGTTGCCGCAGTCCTCACGATGCTGGCTATGGTCGAGATGTTTTCGACATCCGAGCCAACGATGGCGGCCTTCACAATCTCGCATGCGTGCTCATGATCCTTCTTGATCTCGGAGGCGACGATCTCAAGCAGACGCTTCGGATCCTTCTTGATCTCAAGCTTGACTCGGTTTGCCAGTTCGACGGTGTTCACGGTCTTTTTCACCGCACTCTTGCCGGTCTCCGCGGGTGCCTGCGGGGCAGCGGATTCGTTCTCCGCAGCCAGTATTCCCGCTGAACACGCCAGCGATGCCACTAACATTCCCAAACCTATTGCTCTACTCATGGTATTTGATGACTGTAATTTTCCTGATGATGGAGTTCCCGGCGCATCGGGTCCGGGTTGAGTGGTGGAATGAACGAGGCGTTCACTCGATATGGTGGATGCAGCCGCTCTCTCCGACTCAATTGGCGAACTGGTTGTAAGCACTGATCATCGAATCGCGCTTCCGGTTGAGTTCCGTAAGGTAGTCTTCGAGGAGATAACTTTTCTCCTCACCGAATCGGATGTTCTTCCTCGCAGAGCCGACAAAGTCGCTCATGGCGCTGTAGAACTCCTTGTAGCGACTGGTTTCTCCAGCCTTCTCCAGAGCTTCCGGATTGATGGCGGAGTGCTCTTCACGCGCACGCTCGAGTTTGGCATAGCACTCTTTGGCAGCTACCGCGATTCCTTTGAAATTCCCCTGCACCGCATCCTTCGAAGTCGGATCGTTTGTCGCGCAATCTTTGGAAGTCAGTACCGCCAGCATCTCGCCGCTGGTCTTCATGTCCTCCTTCATCGCGACGATATGCTCACGCAGAGGATGTCCTTGCAGCGCCAGGATCTCCACTTCATCGGAAATCTCGTGGACCTTGATTCCAGTTTCCTTATGGGCGGCCCAGAAGGCATCGTTCTTCTGAACCATGCGATCAAGGAGTTGATGAGCTTTCGCTCCCTTGTCGTCCTTGTAGTCCTGGTGATTGAGATATCCGGAATAGGTCTGGAGGTCGTTTTTCACCGACTCCATGGCATCCGCCATCGTCGTGATGTGCTCTTGAAAGTACGTCCGATCCTTGCTGCCGAAGTTGCCGGGAATGACGTCCAGTCCACCCGGACTGGGAACCGACACGCCGATGATCGTGGAATCACGAATCCATTGGAAATCCCCACGCTCGTCTGCCTCCTTGAGGTTGCCTGCCAGTTGTCCAATGGTGCGCTGGTTCCGCTGCATTGTATCACTGCTGTCATTCAGGAAATCGACGATCTTGTTCGTATAGTCGATGGTTTGGCCGGCGGTCTCCCGGCTCAGGCTGGTTGTTTCAGAGATCGCCCCATCCATCCGATCAACACCGGCCCCTTGCTTCCCCGCATCAGCACTCTTGGGATGCCCTTTGCAGGAATTCAACGCGATGGTCCCCAACAAAAGGGTGCAGATGGAAAATAGGGGGAGGCCCTGACAGGGATTCATAAAAATTTCCGGAGACCGATGGGGTGCCCCGGCCATTGCCTTCAATACTTTAATGCCAGAAGCCAACAGGCGTATGCAGTTAGTCAAAATTCGCGAAATGCTCTGCACCAAAAGGAGCATTTATCGAATGGCAGAGCTGGATTCCTGTTCAGCTACGAACTGGCAAATGCCACACAAATCGCGGACTTCTCCGGGCTAAACGGCGATCTCAAGATGGATCTCACTGCGACACTTGATCTCACAGATCTGGTTGCCGCCACTCTGGCTCCAAGTACCAAACTCACCTTGATTGACTGCTCTGGAAGCTGGGATGGAGGAGCGTCCAGTGGTCATCCCCAATGATCCGCATTTTCTCTCGATGGCAATCTTTCCCAGACCGCCTACAGCGATACCACAGGAAGCAATTTTTACCGGAGACTGGACGGGCGGCAACTTCGTCACCCTGACCGTAGTTCCCGAACCATCCGGCTCACCCTTCCTCGGATGGGTCACCATGGTCACCGCATGCTACCGGTACCGATTCAGCAAATACCGTTCGGAGTGATCCAGGCCAGGTGGCAGGGGCGGGAGAGAAATACGTAAGATCAAAGAGCGCCTAATTTAAGCCAAAGGGGAGGAGGTGCTTTTAGGGGGAGCGGTGTTTTCTTACGCCGTTCAGCAAGTTCCGCACACATCCTGAAACGGGTTTGACGGTTCCTGCCCATCCCCTCCTAACAAATGACCAAGATTGCCCCCCCCGGACAACTGTGCCGATATTCCACCCTGCCTAGCGAGAAGGGTTGGTCCAAGCGACTGCTCGTAGCTGGCTTCATGGCAGCTACGGCAGCCACGGCGTTCTCCCAGACTCTCACTCCTCTGATTAAGAACGGCAATTTCGAAGATTATTCCATCGCCGCACACACTCCCTCCGGTGACACGCCCCGAAGTGAGTATGCCTCGCCAACCAATCTTGCAGGCTGGACTTACGAAGGGCTGGTACCTGATGCCTTGGGGAATTTGATGGTTCCAGGCCAGATGGCCGTGCCCTACGGCTACCCGGATTACCCGCTCGAGCCTGGAGCGGACCTGGATCATACCGGCCAGTATTTCCTGATGGATGCAGGCGAGGAGTACGGGGTCATCAGCCAGATGATTTCCGACTTGGTTCCGGGTCAGACTTATCAGCTCACCTTTAACCAATGCCTCCTGATCCTTGTCGGAGACGGAGACGCGGGAATTCCTATGACAGGCCAGTGGAAGGTCTCCTTGGGCGATGAAACGCACATGTCAGGAGAAATGACCACGGATCGGACTCATAGCTATGACTGGAATACTCAAACCATGACGTTCACCGCAACATCGGCGACGGAGAAGCTCAGCTTCGCCAGCATCGGTACCGGTGGTCCGCCGCAACTCGGTTTGGACACGGTATCTTTGGTTGCCGTTCCCGAGCCAAGCAGTATGATGCTTCTCTCGATCGTGGGCGTCCTTCCGCTCTTCCGGCGCAAGAGGAAGTCCTGAAGCGGCTGAAAGCCACATGCGGGTGTGGGTGCGTTGCTCCACACCCATTCCGCAGGCCAAGATGGAATTTGCGAAGAACATCCTCATCCGTTGGCAGGAGCAGATCGCTGCAATGCCAGCGGCCGCTTTCTATCTGCTCAACGGCTTGGTTCTCGCATTTGTCATTTTTGTTCCCCTTGAGAGGATCTTCCCGCTGCATCGCCAGACCATCTTCCGCAGGGGATTTCTCCGGGATGTCGGGCTCTATTTTCTGAACAATCTGCTGCCCGCCATCCTGTTGCTGCTGCCCCTCTCACTGGTAGTTGGCATTCTCTCCCGCTTCATTCCCGCAGGCTACCTGGCATGGGTGAAGGAGTTGCCCTACTGGGTCAAATTGCTGGCTGCATTCGTGGTCGGAGACATCGGTTCATATTGGGGCCACCGATGGTCTCATGAGTGGCCGACCATGTGGCGCTTCCATCTCGTGCATCACCGGGCTGAGGAACTGGATTGGCTCGTCAATGTCAGGATGCATCCTCTGGACACAGTGTTCACGCGCTTCTGCGGCATGGTTCCCATCTACCTGCTGGGGCTGGCTCAGGTGAGTGGCAACTCTCTCGAGGAAAAGCCCCTTCTGGTCGTGCTGGTCACCAGCCTCTGGGGCTACTTCGTCCACGCCAACGTGCGATGGCGCTTTGGATGGCTTGAGCAGATCATCGCTACCCCGGCATTCCACCATTGGCATCACAACAATGATGGGCCGGATAAATTCAATAAGAACTACGCGGCCAATTTCCCTTGGATCGACCGCCTCTTCGGCACCCTCTATCTTCCTCCAAAGGATCATCCACTGAGCTACGGTGTCGATGAGAAGCAAAACCGGACGAGCTAGGTTGGGGGCGTCCTCCGGGTTAAAAATAGCCCACATTCGGTAAAGCCATGCGCGGCAAAGGAAGTGACTCTCCGCTATGGTGTCTTTACATCCTGATTGCGGCTAAACAGCCATCCCCCCAAAGCCCTGTCGGCCGGAGAACATTCTTCACAATGTCATGGCAAAATCCGTCCGATAGGTTCGACAGAGGTTTCTTGGGTCACCCTCAAGTGTCGCAATGGGTGCTTCCTAAGCGGGAAGGACAACGGGCGGAGAGATTTTCTCTCCGCCCGTTCGTTGTCCGGCTATTGTCCAAGGAGTGCATTCCATTTCTCCACGACGGGTTCTGGATTTGCCCGGCCCGGGCTCCAGGATTGAAAATCGGCCATCAAGAGCCTCGTTGACTTTCCCCAAGACTTGACTACTTTGATCGATGCTCGGATCTCGAGATAGCGGCTTCATTCGCCGCGTTTCATCCTTCGTACATGGCAAAAGCTTCCAGTTCATCCAGCATATTGGACGATCCGCTCCTTGAGAGGCTGAAACGTTCGGATCACTACCGAAAGTTCAAAGAAGCCTTCCAAAGCGCTACCGGCCTTCCGCTCCGCATTGTCAGGCCCGACAGTGAAGGGTGGTGCATGGAGGAGGATCCGACCAACCGCAGCCCTTTCTGTGAAGTTCTCAATGTCTGCGAGTCGGCATGCCATGCTTGCCTGGAGCTCAATCACCGCCTCATGTCCGAGGCAAAGCTCAAAGGTCCGAGCACTTGCCACTGCTTCGCCGGCCTCTGTGCCACTGCCGTCCCGTTGACAGCAGGATCCAAGACCATCGGCTATTTGAAAACCGGTCAGGTCTTTACCGCTCAAAAAAGCGAGGAAGATTTCGAAACCGTTCTCGCCAAGATCGGGAAGAAAACCGTGGATCCCGCTTTGGAAGTCAAACTGCGCGAGGCCTATTTCCAAACCCGCTTCGTCCAGCCAGCGCGCTACAATAGCATGATTTCCCTGCTCCAGCTCTTCGCAGGGTATCTCTCTCGCCTGGCGGAGACTCTCCAGACCATGCAGGAAGGAAGCGACGACTCGCCTGCTACGCGCGCGTGCCGCTATATCAAGGAACACTTTCGAGAAGATCTGGAACTTGGGACCATCGCCCAAGCCGTGAGCGTCAGTCCCGCCTACCTTTGCAGGAGCTTCCGGAAGAAGACTGGTCTTACGATCTCGGCCTATCTAGGTCGCTGTCGCATCGAGGCGGCAAAGGAGGAACTTCTCAATCCAGAGCATCGGATCACCTCGATTGCTTTTGACGTGGGCTTCCAGACCTTGTCCCAATTCAACCGGACATTCACGAAGCTATGCGCGGTCTCTCCCTCCGAATGGAGACGATCCCAGCTTGCCGCAGTTGCACCTACTGGATCTCCGGACACTCCGGCAAGCGACGCACCCTCTCAACTGGACTGAATATCTGGACGAAAGGCTGAAGGGCACCCTGAGTCGATTCTTCCATTGAAGAATTTCTCCCTTATTCGATATGAATCGAAATGATTTCGATTCGGATTTTATAGCGTGAAGTGGGACTCCAGCCTTTCCGGTTGCCGCGTGGATGCGGTATCATACGTAGCTGGAATCGCGCTTTCTTCTACCCAGCATCAGGACTCCAAGCCCTCCGAGGACCAACACGGTGGGCTCTGGAACAATGGTGATGGTCACAAAATTCGAGTAACCTTGATCGGGCACGAAATTGCTTCCGCCCGAAGTATCGTCGTAAGTGATCTTCCAGATGTTTCCGCCTTCCTGGAAAGTAGATCCATTCGCCAATCCATTGAAGGTCCCGCCATCCCAGGCGCCTGCGTAGTTGATGAGCGTGAGCTTGTCTCCGATGACCCGGTCGGCAGACGCGAGATCAACCAGATCCAGAATCGATGAGGAACCGATGTTGAGGTTCCCACCCACCTTCAGAAGATCTCCGGTCAAATCCAGGCTGCTGATCTGAATGAGAAGATGGGACTGGGAGTCAAATGTCACGCTTCCTCCCACCGATAATCTTTCGATATCGGTCATGCCTCCCGCGTAGGTGCCGCCCGGTCCCATAGTGCCGCCATCCTGAACTTGGATGCTTCCGCCATAGGTTCCTCTGCCTCCGAGGATGGCTCCCAGATTGACCGTCGCCGTTCCGGTCACGCCACTGCTATCGCCGCTGACAAGGAGGGTCCCACCCTGCACGGTAGTGGTCCCTTGATAGGTGTTGATGCCGATCAAAGCCGTGACGCTGCTTCCCTTTTTCGTGAGAGTTGCGCTACCGGAAATCCGCTGAACTTCTCCGGAGTAGTTGTCGAACGTAAAGCCGTTTGTTCCCGTGCCACCATCGAAGTGGGACACTCCGGCGATATTCGCACCACCGTAGACCGTGGCCTGATCGCTGCCGGACCCCAGTTTGACCGAGCCAATCGTTTCCGATCCAGAGCGGAGATTCAGGAAATTCGTGCCGCTTCCGAATTGAACGGAAGACATGGTCCCCTGAATCAAGGCACTGCTCTCCACGGTCACGCCTCCACTTGCATTGATGCCATTTCCAGTGATACCGACAATCGACCCGAGCGTATTCGTGATCGTTCCCGATCCAGTCATGGCGACTCCGTCCATTCTTCCTCGGATTTCGGCGGACGCTCCATTGTTAGTCACGCTACCACCATTGGACATCTGAACCCCATTGAGGAAGTTGCTCGCAATCAGTCCCGAGTTCGACACGCTGTTGGTCGCGGTGGTCCCGTTACGGATCGTCACACCGTTCTGCCCCTGCAGTGGATCCAGACCATCGGTCAGGCCCGTGCTTACAATCGAGCCCGTCGCGTTGTTGGTCACGGAGCCACCCGCATTCAGAAGTACTCCGCTCGAGTAGGCGCTCTGGATCGTGCCACTGTTCAGCACCGTGCCGGTGGAATTGAGCACCGTAATCCCGTTTCTATCTCCGGTCCCGGTCGCAGCCGCTTGACTCTCGATCAGGCCACCGACGTTGTTGGTGACCTGGCCTCCATTCTGGAGGAAGACACCCGAGGCTCCCAATCCGCTCACCCGGCCGGTATTCGTCACCTGACCGCCAGAGCTGGAGGTGGTGCCGTATTGAATGCCGTTGGTCGCACCTTCGATCGTAGCATTTGCCTTGTTCGTGACCGTCGCCACCCCGGATAGGGCAAGCACCCCGTTATTGAGGGCACCACCGATGGTTCCTTCGTTGTCGACCGTCCATGCGACACTGGATGTCCCGGTCGCACCCAGCTGGATTCCATTGGTTTTGCCGGTGATCTCTCCCTTGTTCGCGCCGAGGCTTTTGTTGGTCGATGGAGGATGCGGTACCGGTGTTGCTCGACAAATAGATGCCGTTGTCTCCCATCACCGAGGATCTTACCCGTGGCTTCGTTCGTGATGGTGGCGTTGCCGGCCGAGAAATAAATCCCGTTGCCGAAGGTGGCCGTCGTATTGGTGCCACGGATCTCGCCCGAATTCGTGACATTGCCATCGCCAGCACTGTTGAACTGGACGCCTTGATCCATCCCTGTGATGGAACCCACATTGATGATCGTACCGTTGCCTGCGGAAACAAGCACACCTGACGATCCGCTCGCGCTGCTGGAGATGGTGCTGCCGAGGAAATTGTTCACGGTGCCTGTGGCTCCCAGAGAGACGCCGTCGTTGGCGGTTCCAGCAATGGAACCGGCCACGATCGTCGTGCCACCGTCGAGTGAGCCGTTATTGAGCGTGCCACCACCATTGAGTTGGACGCCACGCGTACCCCCTGTGATGGAGCCGATATTGTTGACTGTCCCGCTTGGAGTGAAGATCACGCCTTGGGTCGTGCCCGTGATCGTGCCGCCGTTGTTGACGAGGCCCGAGCCCGCGGAGATGAACACGCCTGCCGATCCTGTGCTTTCGATTGTGTTTCCAACGTAGTTGGTCACGGTGCCGCCGGCCCCTCCCAGCTGCACTCCGTTGCCAACACCCCGAATGAGGGCGCCTGTCACGATCGTGGTGCCACCATCGATCGATCCATTGGTGATCGTCCCGCCAGCGTTGATGAGCACTCCTTGCCAACGAACCCGTGGTGGTAGAACCCCGAATGGAACCGGCATTGGCCACGCTATTGGTACCAGCTGAGCCATTGTTCATCACAACGCCTGCATTTGCGGCTCCCGAGATCGTGCCGGTCGTATGGTTCACGACCTGCCCGCCTTGACCAAACTGGATTCCGGCTGCGCCCCCGCTGATGTTCCCACCAGAGAATTCGTCACCGAGCCAAAGCCGTTAGAGATGTTTACCCCCTGTAATGCACCGATAATCGAGGTCAGGTTGATCACCGTGCCACCGCCAGTAGAAGACAAAAACACACCGGCGCCGCCGGTTGATTGGATACCCAATCCGCCATTCGTCACGGTGTAAGCGTTGGAACCACCACCGTCCACAACCGCCGAAGAGCTCACTAGGTTCGAAGCATTGAAATACACTTCGAATGGACTACCGGGAGAGGTGACGATCGTATACCCGCCTCCGGTCGTGGACACTACGTTGAACTGGGAGCTGCTGGAACCCGTCACGGTTTTCGTCTGGGCATGCAGATCGCCTGCTGACGAAAAGACCGCTACCACCACCATCAGGGGGATGGTCGGCCAACGCTTCATGATGCGCCTCTTTGCGAAAAATCTCCGCGAGGGCGAATAGACGGGGGGATTGAACCTGCTCCGATTTGGTTTCATGAACTTGTTAAATCAAGGGTGATCAGAAGACCTCTCATTCCGTATCCGCAGCATTCGGTTTTTCCCTATGCTCGAAAAAATTCAGGAAATCTTTATCTTCCTAATGTATTTAAATTCAGTGTATATTCGATTCACGTAACATCTCAAATCTCACAACAGCTCTGCATCTTCAATAAAATTTGGCAAAATATGCAAAAGTGTCGGAACTGAATGACATAAATTCGGCCATAACAAATCATGGGCCCGGATGTGGAATTTAAATATGTCATTCATTGCAAGTGAGAGACGAAGCTGGAGCAGTCCACTTGATGGGTGCGCGGGCTGCACGTCGCTTTAGAGAGCAGGCGAGCATCATTTCAATAAATTCCGCCACGAGGACAATTGAGGCTCAATGAACGTTAATTTTCGCCCAAACCCACCTGGTCGTTTCCGCATTTTCTCTTTTTAGAAACTATCGGAAAACAACTGAGACAGGGGAATTGAGCTGTCTTGGGCAACCGGCTGTCGGTGGAGGTCGCACCCGCCAACGTGCAGGATCGAGATGGCGCGCGATTATGGCCGGAGCCGCTGACTACAGGTTACGGCTGGTTGAAGAAGATCTGGTCCGATGGCGGCTATGCAGATGCCTTGGAAGGAGAGGTTGCCCGGCTACCCCCGTCACCGGCAGATCGATCTGGAGGTCGTCATGCGCAGAGGCAAGGCAAAGGGATCTGAGGTTCTGCCCAGTGCTGGATCGTGGAGCAGACCTTCAGTTTCCCGCTGGTTGCTTTGAGATCACGAGGTTCCGCATGGATCTCTTCAAGGCGTTCATCCATCTTTCAATGTCGAGGCGCATGCTGGCCTGGATCCATGGGCCTCAGGAATGAGGGTAAATGGGTCACGGGTTTGGAGACCTGCCGCTTTCGTTGGAAGATAGGGGCGTTGCTATGGCCTAGCTTCGCTTTCGTTTGAAGAGCGAGAGCACTCCCAGCAGCGAGCACAACAAGGCGGCTCCGGGTTCGGGAATCGCCACCAGGCTAATACTATCCAAGCCTAGCTGTGGCGGTCCGCCGGTTCCAATACCGGTGAAACTGAGAGTTTGTGTGGCGGCGGTGGCGGTGAATGTCATGGTCTGCGTCATCCAGTCCACACTATGGGTGCCATCATCGGACATGGTCGCAGAGTTCTGCGTGAAGGTATTCACGCCATCACTCATGGTGACCTGAACGTAGGTCGACTCCGGATCTCCGAGCTCGGCAGTCAGATGCATCAGGCTTTGGTCGAATGTCAGCAGATACGTCTGCCCCACTACCAATCCCGTGATCTGTTGGCTGAGGATTCCATACTCCAGACCGCTATCCATCAGGAAATACTGGCCGTTGTCCGGACGGGTGAAATTTGCTCCCGGTAAGAGAGTGTAGTTCGGGTAGCCGTAGGGGACGGCAGTCTCCCCGGAAGCCATCACGTACGAGCCGAAGTCGATATTCATCGGCGTGATGGTCCAGCCTGGAACGGTCGAGGATGTGGCGAATTCGTTGGGAGGCGTGGCCGCGCCATCCTGGAATTCACCGTTGACCACCAGATTCTGGGAACCGGCTTGGGTAACGAGGGCCACCGTCATTACGCTGATGAGCAAACTCCGGATGGATCGGTACCGAATGCGGGTGCCTATACGATCTTCCCTCAAGCAAGGTTGTGCGATCGATTGCGCTGTCATGGTGCCGATGGAGTGGTGTTGGATACGCGGCTCTTCTTCTTCGGTCTCTTGAATCTAATGGAAACTGGGTGATCGCTCATCCACCTGTGAGTGGTGCGCCTCCGTTCGAATCCCGATGGTCCAAAGTTTGGAAGAGAGGGATCGTTCTAAACTACGACTACCTCTATATTTGAGACTGATGTAAAAAATGACAACATTTGGTCAAATGTTCAATATCTTTTTTAAAATTCCAGTTTTTCACTCTTCTCTCAGGAGCACGATGCACCGGATTTTTTGATCCAGCGGTGGTTGCTGCTCAATATCAGGTCAGACTAACGGTGCCTTTTTTCTCCATCTTTTATTCGTCCGTTTGGTCAAAACCAACGCGCACGATCCATTGATGAACGTGAGGGGGACCTCCTGTGTGTAGGCGCAGTAGAATGCCCTTGGTTGGTGAAGATCAAACTTCATCCCTTCAATTTGAAGGGGCAGGGGGCAGACACGGAATTCAATTTCCGGACGGCTTTTCAGCCATTTTCAAGCCCTTCAGAAGGATTCATTTCTTCCGTGGCATGCCGCGAAGGTTGAGAACCGATGCAATCCTCTCCAATGCAATGCCCCGTCCTCCATGGAAGAGAAGGACGGGGCATTGGGTTCCGCTGGTTGGCATGACGTGGACCAATCAACGGTGCTTTTCCTTGGGGGGAGATCCTTATGGGTTTCGCTTGAGGCGCCGTAGGTAGCTGTAACCCAGTCCGCTCAGAAACGCTCCTGACAGAGTGAGGAGTCCGATGGTGACAGGGTGGGGGCGCAGCTTCATCTGGGTGAACTCTCCTGATTTTTTTGGATTTTGACTCTCCATGGTTTGGCTTTTTGCGTGCGAGGATTGGGATTTGGATAAGAAATCGGCCAGAAGGGGATGTTTGTTCAATTCTGAGCCGCCAGTTTTAATATCGCGCGCGAACGAGGCCTCTACATGACTGGGCGCCTTAGGCTTGGGTCATAAAGAAATCAGCCCACTCCTTCCCTAGAAGGAGTGGGCTATTATTCCCGGTTTTGGGGGCTTGCGGAAATTCCTACTTGGCTGCTTCAGCCATCTTCGTGGCCATGGCCATCGACTTTTCCTGGAAGGCCTTCGCCAGCTCCGGGTCGGCGCCGATGATCGGCATCGCAGTGGTCACGGCTTTGGTCATACGCTCGGTGATGGGCTTCATGTCCTCCTGCAATTTCGCGGCTACCGCGGGATCGACCTTGGTGTCGCCGGCGCTCTTCGCCTTCTCGGCGATCTTCGCGAATTTGTCCGCGATGCCGTCCATCTTCTCGATCGCGGCCTTGGCGGAGTCCTTGTCCTTGATGCTCTCAAGGAGCTCGCAATAGTCCTTGGTCGCATCCAGCGAGGATTGGGCGGCGGACTCAGCGGCGGATTTTCCCGAGCAGGAAGTCAGAGCGGTCGGAATGGACAATCCGATGCAGGCAAGCAGCACGTATGGGAGGAATTTCTTCATAACGGGGCGGCAGATAGTGAGCGCCGCCGCAGCATGTCAACCGGATAGGCGGGAATGGATGGCGGATGTCAACGATCGCTCGTAGAAGGATAACGAGTGGAAAGTGGAGTCGCAGGAAAAGAGGATGTAGCCTGTCGCGCAAGAGGGGTAAATGGGCCATTGAATGCCTCTTCTTTTGCCAGTGGGCGGCTATCGGTTTGAGGACGGCACAATCCTCAAGGTCACCAACGGCTTCCACTCACCCGGTTCGGATATCGTAAGGGCCGATGAATTTCGGATGAACCTATTCTGGCAGTGGCATCGAACAGACGGGTGGAAAGGCCGGGACCGTGCTTGGCAATCGACTGGCCGATCTGAACTCGAAGGATGGTGATCTCATCCGCACGGTTCTGGCCAAGCCGTCAGAGAACTTCGGTGGGACACCAACCAGTTTATGGATCATTCTCTGACTTGCCGCTTCAACTGCTGCCGAAGCAGGGCGCAGATCGGTTTCCTCAGTTCATGGGAAGCGTGCTTGTGGCCCGCGCAAGATGGTCGGCGAACAGCTCAAGCAAGGCCGGAATGCTGTCCCGAGCCTCCTGATCAAGTGAATGGGTCAGGATGTAAGCTTCAAATAGATGCCGGGCGAGTTCATCACTGATTTCCCGTCGGGTGTGTGCGCTGATCATCCGGCTGAAATCGTGGTCCGGTCGTTGCTGGATGCAATCGCGACCGGCTTTCAAATACCCCATGATGGTCGAACCAAGTTTGACGGGCGCGGCGAATCCGTATGGATCGGCAACGTCCGGTTGATCACGACCGTGCACATCCGACTCGTCGAGGATCAACCGCAGGCCTGTAGCCAGGCGGAAGGTGTCTTCGTAAGTGCGGAATAAAGCAGAACGTACTAGAGACTGGTGGAGAGTCTTATCGAATCTTCCCGAAGATCGCATGGGATTGATCGTACTCATCCGTGTGAAGGGGAATGAATGGGAGAACCGGACTCCAGGTACTACGAGATTTTCCAGAAGTCTGGCCTTGGCTTTTATGGGAGCATAAAATGTGGAATCCTGCCCTGCGGCTTTTTGCGGAAGCTGTGCGGATTCTCTCATCTTTCGCGCTGCCTTTTTTCGGGCGGTGGCGATCGGGATAAGCGATTTTCGATCTTTTTGTGTATCTGGCGTCATAAATGCTGCGCTTTGCACATTTCTCGGCCGTGGATGGGACGTTGCAGGCAATTGGTAGGGAGAATTTTGGATAATCTGCGCGTATCGTTTCAACGCTGGCCGAATATGTTCCTGGGAGTCGTGCAAGGAAGTGCCGCCATGTTTCTTTCTCCACCCAAGAACCGCTCCATGATGCCAGCGGGCAGAGCAGGTTTCGCTCTCGCCTCGTTTTCTGGCGCCATTCCCGGCTGATCCGAAAACTGAGCTGTCGTGTTAGTTCCCTTGTAGGGGAACCGTCGCGGTCGAGCAAGTCCCCCGGAGACAATCTCCCTCGTGGTATGGCCTTGATCCTTAGGTTCATTCCCGGCAGCCGCACGTACCAAGGCGCACGACGCCCTCTCGTCCACCTACACATCGTTTTCACTCCATGACCAGTGCTACCCGTTCATTCCCTGCCAATGAGCTCCCGCTTCATGAGAGGCTGAAGCACTCGGACCACTATCGGAAGTTCAAGGAAGCCTTCCGAAAAGCTACCGGTCTACCTCTCCGCATTGTCGGTCCCGACAGCAAGGGGTGGTGCATGGAGGAGGATCCGACCAACCGCAGTCCCTTTTGCGAAGCTCTCAATGTCTGCGCCAAAAGTTGTGACGCCTGTATCGATACCAATCAAAGATTGTTGTCAGAAGCGAAGTCCAAGGGCCCGAGCACTTGTCACTGCTTTGCCGGTCTTTGTTCGGCCGCGGTTCCTCTGACTGCAGGATCGAAGGTGATGGGGTATTTGAAAACCGGACAGATTTTCACCGCTCAGAAAACGGAAGAAGATTTCGATGCCGTCCTTTTGAAAATCGGCAGGAAGACGATGGACTCTATTCTCGTGGCCAAATTGCGTGAAGCCTATTTCCAAACCCGTCTGATCGAGCCGGAGCGCTACGAGAGCATGATCTCCCTGCTGCAGCTTTTCGCCGGCCACCTTTCCCGTCTGGCAGAGACTCTCCAGATGCTGCAGGAGGGAAGCGAAGACTGTCCTGCGACGCGTGCGTGCCGCTATATCGAGCAGCACTTCCGGGAGCCGCTCGAACTCGGAACTATTGCCAAGGCAGTGGGTATCAGCCCCGCCTATCTCTGCCGGAGCTTCCGAAGGAAGACCGGCCTGACGACCACCGGCTACCTGGGACGCTGCCGCATCAAGGCGGCGAAGGATGATTTGCTCAACCCTGAGCGCCGCATCACCTCGATCGCTTTTGATGTGGGCTTCCAGACACTTTCGCAATTCAACCGGACGTTCACACGCCAATGCGGAGTGTGTCCATCCGAGTGGAGAAAATCCCAGCTTTCAAACACTGCCCCGTCGGAAGTCGATTCACCCACACCCTTGGAGTCATGAAAAAATCGCGAACCAAGAGCCGATCTCAAAGATGCCTCGTCACGACGGTGTCGTGAGATGCCATATGCTCTTGGAATACCAGCCCGGCCCACACGCAGCAATTGGTGTGAGCTTCTTCGATCGTGCGGCTCCGGTCGGGTGGAGGTGCCGTCGGCTGGTGAAGACCGGTCTCGGCACCCTTTCGGTCACGGGTGTCAACGACTACGCCGGCACCACGACGGTTTCGCAGGGTACTCTTCTCATCAATGGAAACAGCAGCGCGGCCACATCCCTGGCAACCGTGCAGGCTATCGGAACTATCGCTCCTGGTGGGACCGAGGAGCTGGGACCTGAGATCGATTCTCTTGCCGGTGGTTCGGTGGCGTTTGGTGGTACTTTGGCGTTCTCGTATCAGATGGATACCTCGTCCCTTCAGGCTGATCTGCTGGTATCATCCCAGGGGCTGAGCATCCACAATCTGGCTGCCCTTCAACTGAGTGACCTGATGTCCATACCCGTGGAATTCGGCACCAAGATCCCCTTGATCAACTATGGTGGAGCATGGGACGGCGGAGCCTTTGCGGGGTATGCGGATGATTCCACCTTCACGCTGGGAGCCAATACCTGGCTGGTGAACTACAACGACACGAACGGCGGCGACATTTTCTCTCCGGATGAGATTTATTCGAATTATTTCACCCTCACCGAACCGCCAGAGCCTTCTTTCGTGAGGCTTCTGTTGCTGGGAACCTGCTGGATGCGGCGCAGGAAGCGGTAAGGGCTGCATTCATCAGGTTTGCATCCCGATGCATGCGTGGAATCACGGATATATATCGATTCGGCGTGTAGGGCGAAACCCTACAAACATACGTCGATTCGAGAGAATTTAGGTTAATCCATGCATATCGTTTTGCCGTCTTTTGGCTATGTTCTAGCCATCCCGAAAGGGAGCGCATCATTCATGTTTCCTACCCCTTGATTCCAGGCATTCCCTCCACACCTGCAAACGAAGAGAGCTCCGCTTCTGCTTCTTTGCGCGGTTGGTCGGAGAAGCCAAACCGGAAGTGTGAATCGCAAGCCTCTGAATTCGTCCCTTACAACCCTCATCATCCCATGGTCTGTGCTGCACGCCCATTTCATCTTCCTGAGCTTCGGCTTCATGAGAAGCTGAAACAGTCCGATCATTACCAGAAATTCAAGGAGGCATTCCGTATCGCCACGGGCCTGCCTCTCCGTATCGTAGGGCCGGATAGCGCCGGTTGGTGCATGGAAGAAGACCCGGTCAACCGCAGTCCTTTCTGCGGGGCGATCAATGCCTGTGGCAAAAGCTGCGGTGCTTGCATCGAGACAAACCATCTGCTCATGAGCAAGGCGAAGGCGTCGGGGCCCACCACGTGCCACTGCTTCGCCGATCTCTGCCTTGCGGCCGTGCCCCTAACGGTTGGCTCCAAGACCATCGGCTATTTGAAAACAGGTCAGGTCTTCACCACTCTGAAAACCGAGCAAGACTTCGACAATCTCCTGCGCGGAATCGAAACGCGGACGACGGATGTGGCAGCCCTCCGGGAGGCCTACTTCACGACTCGCGTGATCGAGCCTGATTGCTATGACAGCATGCTTTCCCTGCTTGAGCTCTTCGCAGGACATCTCTCCGCTCTGGCTGGCACTCTTGAAATGATCCAGGATGGTTGCGAGGACTGCCCTGCAACACGCGCACGCCGCTACATCGAAGAGAATTTCCGTGAACCTCTCGAACTCGGAACCATCGCCCAGGCCGTGGGGCTGAGCGCTGCCTATCTCTGCCGGGTCTTCCGCAAGAAGACCGGATTCACCACCACGGGATATCTCGGCCGCTGCCGCATCGAGGCGGCCAAGGAAGAGCTGCTCAATCCGGAACGCCGGATCACTTCGATTGCTTTCAACGTAGGTTTTCAAACTCTTTCCCAGTTCAACCGGACGTTCACCCGTCAGTGCGGGGTCTCACCTTCCGAATGGAGAAAAAACCAGCTGTCCGCGCTGCTTCCTTCGGAAGGGAGTCCTGCCGCCCTGCGGACTGAGCCGCGGATCTGAAGAAAGTCTCATCATGATTTGCCCCATCCGGAGGGATACTGGATGGGGCAGTTGAGCCCAACTGACGGGGAGTCGGTTGGGCGTCACACCCGACCAGCGAAAAGCTGGAAGGAAGAGGAATGCATCCTCCGGCTGGGGAGCCGGAGGTGCAGCGCCCATCTGGCTGGGGAGCCGGATGGGCGTTCTTCTTCTTATAGGGAAGGATCAGGAAGCTGCACATCGGGTCCGAAATGCCGTAGAAGAAAAAAGCGGCCGGTTTTCACCAGTCGCCCTTCTCCAGAACATTGCTACAGTTGTGATGGTGCCGCACCAGCAGGAGCACGCTTGTGGTGGCAAGGATCTCCGGGGAAGTATTTGTTAGGTGTACGTAGCTCGTGAAAGTGTTCGCTGTCATCCAGGCACTCAAGCCGGTGAGCGAATGCGCTCGTAGATGCCGCAAACGAACACAAATTCCCGCTAGCTTCCGCCTGGCTGCCATCGAAGCTTCATTCTAGAAATTGCTGGGCAAGATGAGAGAGGACGAAATCTCTGATCAAGGTCTCTTCATCCAGCATCCTTGCACTCCAGATGGAGTATGAGCTTCCCTTCTGCGGACCACTCGGAAGCGTGGTTTTTAGGGGATAGCTTTAGTTTCTTGGGCCTGAAGCAGCTGATCGACCGCCTGAGAAACTGAAAATTCAAGCCAACCCGAGAGCCATGGTGAGCAGAGAGAAAAGCTGTGCTGTCCCGCTCTCTGCTCACACATGGCTTCTTGGTTGGACCTCCAAGAACTGGTGGCATTATACCCATGGAATTCCTCGGGTTTCACTGCGTTCATTGACCTAATTTCCACTTCGCTTTACCGCCGGATCGACAGTGGTGTTCCCGATCCCTCCTGGCGATCGGAACGAATATCCCTCGATGGCTCGCAGATGGGAATTTTAGTCAATGGTGGCGTATCGGTTCGCCCGGAGGGAGGTCAGATTCCCGGTGTCGATTTCACTCACGTCTGCTCACTCGTGACGGACGCAGGGAAGATGGAAACGGCTTTTTGTGTGATGTTGTTTTACATGGGTAGTTTCGACTGGTCCGAGTGGGCTTGTCGAAGGTGCCGACCTCAATCCAAGGGTAGGACTAGAGGTCGGCACCATATCCATCCAATGCACAATCCCATCGAATGGGATATTCGGCTTTATCTCTTTAGCCAATGGGTCCTGGGTTGAAAACCCAGTCCTCGTAAGTTCTCTTTCTTTATGGACCGCCACCGTACGTGGCTCCAGTCAACGGGATGGATAGGCCACGTTGATGGATTTCCATCCGGCTGCCGAGATTCCTGCCGTGGCGGCTCCGGACATCCGGCCGGTATGGAGAAGCACTTTCGGAGCTTCGCCGAGATCGTCGCGCTGGGCGAAGTTGGCGACCTCTTCCGTCCACGTGACTTGATCGACCGGTGCCGGCACGTGCAATTCCCCAGTGACGGTGGTGGCACCGGGCAACCTCCCGAGCACTTTGAGCGAGACATACTCGGCCGCGCCGGTGCGCTGGCGTTCGGCGAGGATGGCCAGTGCGGAAATGAGGAATTCCGCCTGTTCGGGCGTTTCGCATGCGAGAGCCAACTGGATGACTTCGACCCGGCCGCGAGCCTTGGGCATGGCCTCCAGATAAGTGACGATCCGGTGGCGCCGTGTGATGCTGAGGGTTTGCTGGATCTGGAAGGCGCTGATCGTTTGCTTCTCCGCTCCCATGGCCGCAAGTGCGCGTTCGTCGCGGACGGCGAGTTCACCGGATGTCAGGGCGTAGGTATCCTCCGGAATGCCGACCATTTGGGTGGCGGCAACGGCAACGCCCGCAGATGCCACGGCTGCACCGATGCGAAGAGGCAGGCCTCCGGCGAAGAAGGCCCACGTCACCTTTTCCATCTCCTCCTGCAGGCGTTCGTTGTCGGAATAGGGATCGACTCCCAGCTGTTTGGCGGTGTCCAGTTTCGCCTTGTCGAAACCGGCGGCGCTTTTGGCGGCATTGCCGATGCCACGGCCTGCTGCCGCGGCGGATTGACCGGGGTCGGAACGATCCCCACTCATCCGATCGGCGACTTTGCTCGCTCCCCGGTCGAGGGCGGAGCCGACCTTCACGAAAAAATGGCCGACGGTCTTCGGGGCCTGTTTCACGGAATCCACGGGATGCGCCACGATGTTCTTCACCGCATCGATCGGTTGTTCGATGGAGCGCCGGAGTCCTTCGGCGAAGAGATCGCTCTTGCTGGTTTCGACCAGTTTCCGAATGGCCTCGACTTCCGTAATGCGGCGCTTCGCCTCCGGCACACCGATGGCCGCGAAGGTGCCGAAGTCGCTGTCGATGGTGAAATAGGCCATGTAGCCGTCGGTAGGCACTTGGGCGCGGACCCGGTACGATGGGCCTCGTAATACGTCCGCGGGGAGCAGGTCGGAGGCATTGAGCAGCGCCGCGGGTTCGTAGGCGGCGGGGGATTGGGCGTGGACAGGCGCGACGAGCGCGCCGGCGAGGAGGAGCGGCAGGAGTTTCACGAAGAGACGGGGCGTTGTGGATGTTCGAGTGGAAGGTCTTCGGGCTCGGGCGGGGCAATGGCCTGCATCCGAGGTGCGTAGCGGGCGGAGAGAATCGGGCCGAGCACGCAGGTGACGATGATCACGACGACGACGGCATTGACGAAGCCGCCATCGAGCAGGCGTTCACCCGCAGCATTGAGCGTCTGATAGCCGACCACCGCGGAAGCGAGCGTGGCGGCCATCTGGGGATAGGACAGGCTGGCTACCGTCCACATTTCCGCAGAGGGCTGGCGGAAAATCCTGGCGGTGAGCCAGGCGGCGAGTGTCTTGCCCGCGAGAATGGCGACCAGCAGACCCACGGACATGAGAGGATTTTCGAGCAGCGTCTTTTTCAAGACCGCCAGATCCACAAGGAAGCCGGTGGTGAGGAAGAACGCCGGGATAAACAGGGACTGGGCAACCACCTCCAATTGCTCGACCGCAAACTTGCCCCGCAATGCACGCTTCACGGCGATGCCCGCGAGGAATGCCCCTACGATGCCCTCCAACTGGATCAACCGGGCGCCCTCCGCGCAACACGCGATGATCACGAGCATGACCACCACGCGCAGCTCCGGTTTCTGGCCGTAGCGGATAATCGCTTTGCGCGCCAATGAACCCGCCCCGAAGATGATGAGCGGCACGAAGATCGCGAGCTGCAACAGTTCGGTACCGAAGAGTTTCCAAGAGAAGCCGGTGACATGGACGCTCACGGTGACCGCCAGCACCAGCATGGAGGCAATATCCGTAAAGATGGTGCCACCCACCACCATCAGCACAGCGGGATGACGGGCAAGACCCAGCTTCTGGATGATGGGGAATGCCAGCAGCGTGTGGGAAGCGATGATGGAGCCGATCAGCAGTGCGGTATTCAGGCTCTGACCACAGAGCTTCGCCAGCAAGACTCCGGCGGCGCAGGGTAGCGCGAAGGTCAGCAGGCCGAACACCAGGGCGCGGTTCCGGGATTTCTTGAAATCGTCCAAGTCGATCTCGAAGCCCACGAAGAACATGAACAGCAGCTTTCCCAACTCCGCGAAGAGCGTGATGACCGGCCCTTCCGGGGCGATGACCCCTAGTACTGCCGGTCCTAGGAAATAGCCGGCGAGAATGTAGCCGAGAATCGACGGCAGCTTCAGTCGTTCCATGAACCGCGGAAGAAGCACCACCATGGTCATGGCGATGGCGAATGAGGTCAAGACTGACACTTCGTGCAACATAGGGAACAATGGTTTATTTCATGCCTTCCAACAGATCCTTCATCGGCTGTTGACTCACGCCCACGAGTCCTTTGTCGGGTCGGTCGATATCGGCGATGAGAGTGACCACCACTCCGATGAGGAGGGGGAAGACAAGCTGGCTGAATGCCGAACGGTGGCCTCCGGTGCCACTCCCGTAGCCACTGGCCCATGCTCCGCAGCCGGCTACGGTGAAGAGGAGCAGCCAGACTGCTCCGGGGACGTGGTTCCGCCGGGCGGCGAGACGGCTGGATTGGAGGTCGATGGTCTCGTTGAGCGTGGTGATGAAACTAGCGGTGATGGCGTCCGGTTTTTCTCCGGCCATGTGTTCCGCAACGGCCCATAGCGCATTCTGGATGTTGGTGGATTCCACGACCAAGGCCCTGAGGGCTTGCTCGTTTCTGGACTTCTCGTCCGCTTCCAGCCGGATCTCCGTGTACCGTTTCAATAGGCTGCGGACTTCCTTGGTTCTGGGTTCCCCCAGAAATCCGGCCCGCAGCCAGGTGGTGCCGATCGAGTTCGCCTCGTTGACCAGCAGCGCGCGCCGGGTATCATAGCGGCTGACGGACATTGCGAAGGTGAAGCCGAGCAATAATCCGAGTAGTCCCAGCACCGCACCTTGGACACTGCCACTGTGTCCTTCCGCTGCCTCAGGATTGCGCTGCCGGGTCATGGTGCCGAATCGATAGCCGGCTTCCGCGAGGATCAGAAGCAGGGCCGAGGCGACCAGGAAGATTGTCCACTGGCTGGTGAAAATACGGGCAAGGAAATCGTCGAGCATGAAACTGGAGTGGAGCTATAGATGAATCGGTCCGATGGCCGGCGGCGTTTGTGGCCGCCGACCGCGTGAGAGGATGCGCTCAAGAATGACTCCGGCCCGAAGTCTGGCGTCGTTTGAAGGCGAATACGGCGGATGCACCCAGAACCGCGATGAAGGATTCAGGCTCGGGGACAGACTGGATGTTGATGTTGTCCACGAACACGCTGCTCCCGCCGGAGGAGGCCTGGATGTAGTAAAGCAGGCTTCCATTCTGATGATTGCCGATGACGTTCTGGTCGAAGGCAAGATCAGCCAGTGAGGAGGTGTTGAGTACATTGCCCCCCGAGTCCACGAGGCTGACCACGGCGGAGTAGGTGAAGGCATCTGGATCGATGGACAGCTGGACGTGGTAGATCGAGCCGAGGTTCATCGTGATTCCCAGATCCTGCCAGCCAGCGTTGTTGTCCCGTGCCTGCCAGTGGAAGGAGTAGTTGCCGTCGCCCTCGTCCAAGGTGAAAATCCGAAGGTTGGCGGCGTTGCCCGAACCGTAGGAGCCATCCACGATTTCGAACTGACCGTTGGAAGGCCCGTCGAAGGTGTTCACCTGGATATCCATCGCGATGGAGTAGTCGGTGGTGATGTCCAGTCCGGCGGTGTTGTTGCGGAACTCTCTTGAGAAGCTCTGGGAATTGCTGGCTCCTCCGCCTGCCAGTAGTCCGCCTGCGGAAGGATCGAGGAAAGCGGGAACGGTGGAGCCTCCATTCCATGTGGAGCCCCAGTTGGTGGTGTCTTCCCCGGCCTCGAAGGTCTGGGAAACGGTTGCGGCTCCGCAGATGGGAGCCGCAAACCCGGCAACGAGCCCGGGAAACAAACGTATCATTTTCATCAGGGTGATGTTTGGTTCTTGGTTACGTGTGTCCGGGGGGATGAGGAACCCGCGGCGTGGGTGGGCGCCGCGGGTCCGTTACAGATAGGTCAGCCGGTCAACCGTTGGTGAAGTCCAGCCCTGGATCGCCATCGGGAGCACCGATGAGCGTGAAGTGCAGCTTGTTGTCCTTCATCTCGACTGCGGAGACCATCTGGGTGTCATCCGAGGTCAGGACCAGCAGCCCCTTATCGTTGAGTCCATAGGTGCCCTTCATTTCGGTTGCTTCTCCGCTGGTTGGTTTGAAGCCCCAGGTGTAATTACCTTCCTTGTTCATGGTGAAGGTGACTTTTCCACCGGAGGTGTTGCTGGTCCATGTGCCGACGAGTTTGTCGGCCGGCACCGGCTCGGGACGGGCTGGAGCCTTGTCATCGTCGTCGTCATCATCATCCGGCAGCGAGTCCTTGGTGAGGGCTGCGAGTTGCCGGGAGATGCTGTCGGCTGGTTCCATTTCAGATGCCTTGGCGAATTGCTCGTAGGATTTGTCCAGGTGCCCGCAGACCATGTAGTGATAGCCGAGGAGGAAGTGGCCGTCGGCCTTTCCTGAGGACTTGGCGTAGCTCTCCAGCTTTTTGAGCTGCTCGTTGTAGGCACTGGAACCATCGTAGAAGCCGATCATGGTGTCCCAACTCCAGCCGGGGCCGGAGGCGAGCACCGGATTCAGCACGCCGGCGGCAGCGGAATATTTCCCGAGTGCGAAGAAGCAGAGCGCGCGGTACTCGTGCAGGGTCGTGTCTCCCGGAATGTAGCTGATTGCTTCATCGGCCTTCGCGAGTGCGGTCGTGTAGTCACCGGTCTTGAAGGCGCCGCGGGAGGCTTCCAGCGCGTCGGCGGATTTCGTCTCCGCCGTAGCGGCTGCGGTTTCGTCGCCAGGCGGATTCGCGGCGGCTGCCACCGAGACCGGCTGGGTGTAGGTCACGTAGGTGTTGGCGACCTGGGGTGCGGGATATGGATTCTGATACGACTGGTAGCCCATGTTGTAGATCATGTTGCCCAGACTCCAGACTCCGATGCCCCACATGAACCCCTTGGCGAAGTCGTCATCATCATGGAACCACCAGTAGTTGCCGTAGTAGCGGTGGTTCCAGCCGTAGCCCCAGTGGCCGTGGTGCCATGGGTAGTAATTTCCGCAGCCCCACCAAGGCCGTGCGCCCCAGCAGTTCGGGCGGTAGGCGAAGTTGTTGTTGTGGCGGAAATTGTTGTTGATGTTCACATTGACGTTGTTGCCGATGTTCACGCGGTTTCCCCACACGCTGTTGTTGCCACCCCAGCGGTTGCCGTCCCAGTTCCGGTTGTTCGCGGGGAGGGTGCCGGGGCGGTTGAGTCCCACGTTCCTGCGGCCGATATTGACTTGGTCGATGTGGGTGAAATTTCGATCGCCACCGTTGATGTTCACCTTGTCGCGGTCGATGTTGACCTTGTCACGGTTCACGATACTCGGCCCGTCGTGATCGAAACGGTTGCCGGGGCCGCCTCCGGGGCGATCTCCCGGTCTGTTATCGAACCCGGGCCGATCGCCGGGACGGTTGCCTGGGCCAGGGCCGGGCCCCGGACGATCTCCCGGGCGGGCGATTCCCGGCTTGTCGTTGCCACCCATTCCCGGGCGGTTCGGCATCACCCCTTTGTCCGGTTTGTTCGGATAGCTGACCATGCCGGGCAGCGTGGAGGGCTTGTTCTGGCCGGGCCGGTCAAGTGATGGCCGGTTGTTGTCCGGCAGGCGATCGCCACCGGGCTTCACGTCCGGCCTGCGGTCTCCACCCGGACGTTCCACCGAAGGACGGGTATCGGGGCGTGTGGCCGGTTTTTGCACGGAAGGTTTCGGAGCCGGTTTAGGGGCAGGGCGGCTTTGAGGTGTGGAAGGCCGGGTGACAGGCTTGGGTTGGGGTCTGGCCTGCGGGCGCTGGACCGCGGACCCCGTCATTGGATTGCGTCTCACGGCGCCTCCTCCGCCTCCGCCCCCACGGTTTGGCATGGCCTTACCGCGGCCTCCTCCTCCGCCGCCGGCGCGGCCTGCACCGCGGGCATCTGTCACCGGAGTGGTCACAAGCAGTCCGAGCAGGACTGTCAGGAAAGTAGGTACGAGTTTCATGGTCGTAGGAAAGTGGGGGTTAGTTGGATGCCGCATCCGGTGCCTGGCGGACGATCCGCAGCTGGGCGTCCGGTTGCTTTTCACCGTCGATCACCTTGTTCGTCACCGACCAGATCAAGGTATCCTTGCCGTCCGTGGTGAGTTCCTGATTGGCGGTCATGGTCTCACCATCACCGGTGGTGCCTTCCGAGCGAACCAGCCAGCCATCATCGGTCGGAGTCCAGGTGCCCTGCGAGACGCCGCCGTTGGAATCGAAGATCCAGGAAACGATCGTCTTCTTGGCCGCGTCCCAGCCGATGCGCATGGTGCCGGGTTGAGGTTTCGCGTCCGCGGTGGTGGTGAGCATTTCACCAGTGAGGAATTTGCCGGAGGAGTCCCAGCCATAGGCGAGGTCGAGGCGGACGCCATCCTTCATCGCGGTCCAGTCGCCCTTGAGGACATCCGCGAGGTCCGCGAGTTGACCGGCCGCATCGGTGACGTCCTTGAGACTGCGGGAACTGGCGATCTGCCATGCGCCATCGGAGCCTTTCATCAGCACCGCGGTGTAGGCGGTGGAACGAGGTGGCTCGTTCTCGCCCGGTGGTGTGCGGTGGACGATGCCGTCCTCGATCGCGAGCGTTGGGGCGACGAGGCGGACGGATTTCACCTCCACGGCCATCGTCGGCACGTCGTCGTCATCGAAGATGTCCTCATAGTGGGCCTTGATTTGATCACGGCCGGTCGTGAGATCTTCCGCATTGAGATCGCAGATTTCACCGTCTGGAGTGAAGAGTGCGGCGAGGGCTGCGGCATCCTTTTTGTTGTAGGCCGCCACGAAGTCCGCAGCGGTTTTCTGCAGGCCGGCGATGGCCGGATCGGGGGTTTCCTCGGCACGCAAGCCGGGACTCGCAAACAACGCCACCACGAGGCAGGCGCGCAAGGTTCGGTTCGGGTTCATGGCATTGGTTGGGGATGTTGCCAACGGCTAGCACTCGGTTCCTTGCTGTACTTCGGCCTTCATGGCCGAGGGCGGGACACCGCGGCTGCGTTGTCATCTTTTCATGAGCGTCTTATTTTACAGACCTGCCGGTGCGGGGATATAGAACCATGGTTTTATTGGGGCTTTCCCTTGGACCCCTGTGGCCGGATCAGTTGTTGGAGCGTCTCCAGGAGCGGGGGGCCGTCCACCGGCTTGGTGAAGTACGCGCGGCATCCGAGAAGCGAGACCCGCTCGGCATTCCCGGCTTGGTCGTGACCGGTCACCACGATCACGGGAGGAGGGTTGTTCCTCCCTGCCAGATGCTCCAGCACCTCGAAGCCGTTCATACCCGGCATGTGCAGGTCCAGGATGATGCAAGCGATTTCGCTGGTGGTGCATGCGTCCAGCAATTCCTGGCCTTTTTCGAACAAGACGACCTCGTATCCCCGGGGATGAAGCAGCCTCCGGAGGGCGATCCGCATGTTCGCCTCGTCATCGAGCACGGCAACCAAGGGCATGGTGGAGATGAACGACATTCCCGCCCATCTTAGCCATTTCCCTCACGGAGGGAATGCAACCATGGTTTTATACCGCAGGTCGGATATCGAGGTGGACGGTTGCACGGACAAGTTCCGCCACAGAAGGGAGTCCGGTCTTCTCGGTGATCCGCATGCGGTGGATTTTCACCGTCTGCTCGCTGATGCCCAGATCCACGGCGATCTGTTTGTTGAGCTTGCCGGCGATGACGTGGCACAGGATTTCCCGCTCGCGCGAGGATAGCTTTTCAAAGCGCTTCCGCAGTTCCGCGAATTCCTTTTCTTCGGTCTGATGCCGGCTGCTCTCGATGAGGGCGAGCCTGAGGGCATTGAGGAGATCACCCGCGTCTGCGGGTTTGGTCAGGAAATTGACGGCACCTCCCTTCACTGCTTTGACGGTGGAGGGAATGTCTCCTTCCCCGCTGAGGAAAAGGACGGGCAGGGCGGCACAGGAGCGGGTGAGTTCCGCCTGCACTTCCAGCCCGCCTTGTCCGGGCATCGCCAGATCCAGCACCACGCAATCCAGTCCGGCCTCCCGGTAGCCCGTGAGGAAATCCTCTGCGGACGTGAAGGCGCGCACCCGGTAGCCGCGGCCACGGAGCAAGCGCTCCAGCGATAGCAATACGCCGGGGTCATCATCGACCAGTCCGATGGTGGGAGTATTCATGAGAGAAGGTCGGAGCGTGGGATGCTGAGGTGAAAGGTCGCGCCGCGATCCGGATTCGGCTCCGCCCACATCCGGCCACCGTGGGCGGTAATCAAGGTCCGGCAGATGGCAAGTCCCATGCCGAGGCCATGTGGTTTGGTGGTATGGAAGGGCTCGAAAAGTTTTTCGCTGTCCTCAGGCAGGCCGGTGCCCAGATCGCTCACGGTGATCAGGATGTCGCGTTCCGTAGCCGTGGTGGCCAGGGTGATGATCCGTTGCGGCGGAGGATTGTCCTCCATGGCATCGCGGGCATTCAGGATGAGGTTCAGCAGGATCTGCTGGCATTGCACGCGATCCGCCAAGGCAGGCGGGAGGTGGGGGGCAAGCCGTGTTTCCGAAGCGACGTTGCGGGCGATCAAGTCATTGCGGGTGAGCCGCAGGACCTCACGGATGCTTTCATTCACGTCCAGCGGCTGAGGGGTGGTTTCGCCGCGCCTGAGGAGAGTTCTCAGGCGCTTGATCACATCGCCCGCGCGACGGTCTTCCCGCACGATGTCCGAAACAATCGCGCGGAGCTCCTGGAGATCCGGAGTTTCCGATTCGAGGAGGAATTCCGCGGCCTGGGCGTTGCTGAGAATGATCCCCAGCGGTTGGTTCAGTTCATGGGCAAGGGCACCCGATAGAACCCCCAGGGAGGATACGCGGGAGAGGTGGGCGAGCTCCTGCCTCTGGATGGCCATGGTGGCGGCGGCCTCGCGACGGTCCGTGATGTCCATGGAGGCTCCGCGGGTGTCGAAATCATGGCCGTTGCGTCCCGCCTCCACCCGGCCATGCGTGGCCACCCAGCGCACGGTTCCGTCCGGTTGGAGAACGCGGTGCTCCAATGCGAAGGAGCTGCCATCCTGGCCGGCTTTGGTCACGGCTTCCCGGACGTGCTGGCGGTCATCCGGATGAATCCGGTCCAGGACCTGCTGGAATGACGGAGGCTGATCCGCAGGCAGGCCGAAGATCTCGCGCCAGCGGGGATTGGCATTCAGCTCCTCCGATTGGGCGTTCCGCCGCCAGAGCCCGATGTTCGCCGCATCCGCCGCGAGGCTGAGACTGGCATCCGCCTCCCCGGCTTTTCTCCAAGCGGCCAGCAGATATGCAATCAAGGCGCTTTGCAACAGTGCCAGCGCGGTGGAGGCGATGATCACGGAGCGGTGCTTTTCCCAGAACCCGGGAGTCCGGAACAGGACAGTGCTGTCTGCTGGCAAACGCTTTTCCGGGATGCTCCAACGTTGCAGCTCACGCCAATCGTAGGTGGGCGGGCGCTCGCGCAGAATAGCCACTGGCAGGCTGGAAGCGGGCCGACCCTTCAGAATCTCCACCGCATTTTCAGCGCCTTTTTCTCCCATGTGGGAACCTGGGGAAAGCGGGCCGCCCACGATACCGAAGCCCAATTGGGTGGGCAGCATGCCGAAGATCGGCGAGTTGCTGGTTTCCTGGATGGCAAGCAGGGCGGACTCGCCTTCGTGAGGTGCTCCGGCTGCATCCAGATTCACCACGCCGATGATGACCGCAGAGTCACGGGGCAGTTGTTTCACCGTCTCCCGCATCTGAATCACCGGTTGGTCGCTCAGGGTGTGGAAGGTCAGTCGCCCTTCGAATTTCTTCCACTGGGTGAGGAATTCCTGCTCCCAGAACTTCTCCAAGGGAGCCGTGCCCATCACCAGATAGATGTGCTTGGTCGAGGGCAGCACCCGGAGAATGTTCTCGATGTATCCGTCCGGCTCCAACCGTTCGCCAACCATTGCGGAATCCGGCGCTCCGACCAACCCCTCGAAACGGCGTTCATCGATACCCAGCATGAGCAAAGAGGCACCAGGAAAGAGTTGGTCGCGATGCTGCAGGCAGAAGGAGGCGGCAGGAGCCCCGATCGGGACGACCAGATCCGGCGGGTGGCCATGGTGGAGTGCGGCGAGATAGGAGATCAGCGGATCATTGTCCTGCTCTCCATCCAGACGAGCCATCTCCAAGGATGCCTCCATCATCACATAGGGCTCCGGATACAGTCTGGAGAACTCCGCGCGGAAGCTCTCTGCGACATCGCAGAATGGTGCGAAGTCCCGCCCGAATGAATGGACAATGAGAATGCGCGGAGGCTTGGCAGCCCCGGCGATGCCCATGAACGAGAGCAATAGCATGAAAACAAGCACCCGCACTTGTGCAAGATGCACTGTCACGGCCAGGGAAGGCGAGCCTATTCATCATCTCAGGATGGTCTGCTGGTTGTACCAGCAGACCGGTGCGGAGATGGGGATTTCAAGTTCGTAGACCGCGAATTCCATCCCGGCGATTTCTACAGATACCCGCGTCTGCGATCCGGCTTTCCCGGGTCATCCGCCGTGTCGTCCTTGGCACCGGCCCCTGTTTCGGTCACGCTTCGGCAGCCTCTATTGCACACTCATACCATGAAAATCACTTCGCTATCCGTGCTTGTCTGCTCTGCGCTGGCAACTCTCGTCGTGTCGGCGGTTTCCTTTGCCAAGGATGTTCCTGGCAATGTCGCGATCCGTCCGGGAGAAATCTGGAAGGACACCAGCGGCCGACCGATCGACGCGCATGGAGGAGGCGTGCTGTTTCACGAAGGTACCTACTATTGGTATGGCGAGATCAAGCAGGGGAAGACCTATCTGCCCAAGGAGAATGCCTCCTGGGGCGGTACCCGTGTGGATGTGCAGGGAGTGTCCTGCTATGCCTCGAAAGATCTGCTGAATTGGGAAAGCCGTGGCAATGTGCTGCCTGCCGTGCCCGGCGGAGACCTGGATCCGAAGAAGGTGCTCGAAAGGCCCAAGGTCATCTACAATGCGAAGACCCGGAAATTCGTCCTGTGGTTCCATAGCGATAGTCTCAACTACGCCGCAGCCCGCTGTGGAGTGGCCGTCTCGGATACGCCCACCGGTCCTTTCCAATATGTCCGGAGCTTCCGCCCGGATGCAGGGCACTGGCCGCAGGGAGTGAGCGAGGAGCAGAAACAAAACCAGAAGGCGGCATGGGTGCGGGACCACGAGGTCGGCCAGATGGCGCGGGACCTGACGGTATTCGTCGATGACGATGGCAAGGGCTACCTCTTTGCCGCTTCCGAGGACAATGCCACCATGCACATCTCGGAGCTGACTGATGACTACCTCGGCACGACCGGGAAATTCATCCGGATCTTCGAGAACCGCTCGATGGAGGCTCCAGCCGTCTTCAAGCGGGATGGCAAATACCACCTCATTGCTTCCGGTTGCACTGCTTGGGCTCCCAATGCCGCCCGGTCCTGTGTCGCGGACTCCATCTGGGGGCCATGGAGGGAAATCGGGAACCCGTGCGAAGGCGCCAAGGCGGACATCACCTTCCAATCCCAAGGCACCTACGTGCTGGCGGTTTCAGGCAAGCCGGGAGCCTTCATTTTCATGGCGGACCGGTGGAATAAAGACGATCTTCCCGATTCGCGCTACCTCTGGCTGCCTATCTCTTTCAATGACAAGGGTCACCCGGTTCTGCGCTGGCAGGATGCCTGGAAGCCTTAAAAATCGATTCTTGGCGCGAATTCTTGCCCGAATCGCTCCGTATAGCCGATACTCCCTTTGTCACCAGACCACCTTCCGTCCCTATGAACATGCCACTTGCCATTCTCAGCCCCGTCGAAATCGCCCTCGTCCTGATCGTTCTGCTCCTGCTGTTCGGTGCGAAAAAGCTCCCGGAACTGGCTCGCGGTATGGGCAAAAGCCTCTCCGAGTTCCACAAGGGCAAGGCAGAGGGAGAGATCACGGATTCGGACAAAAAGCCTTCCGACAAGCAGCCCTGATTCCCGGGGTTTTCTTAGATTTCTGGAGCGGACACCCCGTTCCGGATCAAGCCGGGTGCGTCTGGGGCCCGGCTTATTTCTTGTCTCCCGCTGGAGCGAGCACGGTGAATCCGCGCTTTTTGAAGACTTCAGAGGCTTTTTCTCCCTGTAGGAACGCGATGAATTCCTTCGCTTCGGAGGGTTCCTTGGAATCCGTGACCACTGCAGCGGGATAGAGGATGGATGGAGTTTCGTTGGAGGGAGCGGTGAAGAGGATTTTCACTTTCTGCGACACCGCAGCATCCGTCCGGTAGACGATCGCAGCATCGGCATTGCCTGCTTCGACCGCAGCGAGAGCGGCCCGGACATTCTCCGCTCCGATGGTTTTCGGCTGGATTTGGTCCCAGAGCCCCCGGCCCGCCAGCCAGGTTTTCGCATAGACACCGGCGGGAACCGCGGCCGGATCGGCGATCGAGAGGCGCTGGAGCTTGGTCAGATCTGCGGCCGATTGGATGGAAAGCGTGGAATCGGTAGGTGCGACCACGACCAAGGCATTCGAAAGCAGCGGAACCACCGCGTCCTTTTGGATGTGGTGGTTTTTCACCAGCTCATCCATCGTTTTCTCGTCGGCGGAAATGAACACGTCCACCGGTGCTCCGGCTTCGATTTGACGGGCGAGAACGTTCGAGCCTGCGAAAGCCGGTGTGATCGTGGTTCCGGGATGAGCGTCCTGATAAAGCTTGCCGATCTCGGTGATCGATTCCGCGAGACTGGCAGCGGCTGCCACACGCAGCTCCTTGGCAAAGGCGGAGGCAGAGCAGGCAAGCGCGAGGAGAAAGGGCAGCAAGGAGCGTTTCATCCCTCCCATACTGCTCCATCACGGAATCATTTAAAGCTCGGGAGAATCAGAACAGGTGAATTCACCTCATCCCATCTCCCAACCTTCCGCATGGCATGCGGACGAATCATCAAGCCACCACCAATTGCTCGCGGGAGATGCCGCGCAGTTCGAAGATCTTGAGAATGGTGTCTTCGATGAGGTTGTTCGGACAGGAGGCTCCGGCGGTGATGCCGATGGTCACCGGCTGCTCCCCCAGCAGCAGCTGGGAGTAGGAGCTGCTGACCTCCTCCTTGTGGTGGATGTCGTAGTGAACGATTTCCTCCAGAGATTTCAGGCAGGAAGCATCGCGGATGAAGAAGGTGGGGAGGTGCTCCTCACCGATTTCGACGAGGTGGGTGGTATTCGAGCTGTTGTAGCCGCCCACCACGAGAAGCAGGTCCATGGCCTTGTCCAGCATCTGGAAGAGCGCATCCTGACGTTCCTGGGTGGCACCGCAGATGGTATCGAAAACCTGGAAATTCGCGGCATCTCCATCCCGCTCGACCATGGCGGCGCGGACGCGGCGCTGGATCTCCTCGGTCTCGCTCTTGAGCATGGTGGTCTGGTTCGCCACGCCCACGCGGGACAGATGCACATCCGGATCGAAATCCGGGGAAATGGCATCCTTGAACTTGGCGAGGAAGGCGGCCTTGTCGCCCTTGCCTCGGATGTAGTCGCAGACGTAGTCGGTATCCGCGAGCGTGAGGATCACGAGATAGTGGCCCTTTCCGTCTTCGCCCTGGGCGCGGGAGGCGGTGGCACGGGTTTCCTCGTGGCCGGCCTTGCCATGGATGATCGAGGTCACGCCTTCCTTGGCGTAGCCGCGGACCCGGCGCCAGACCTTCATCACATCGCCACAGGTGGTATCCACCACGTAGCAACCCTGGCGCTCGATTTTTTCCATGAAGGAAGTCGGTGCGCCGAAGGCCGGGACGATCACCACGTCATCCGCAGTGAGGTCGTCGTAGCTATGGTTCATTTCCTGCCATGGCAGGGAAACGATGCCCATGTCCACCAGTTGGCGGTTGACCTCGGGATTGTGGATGATCTCCCCGATCAGGAAGATGCGGCTCTCCGGGAAAACGCGGTGGGCGGCGTAGGCGAGATCGATGGCGCGCTCCACTCCGTAGCAGAACCCGAATTGCTGTGCGAGGCGGACGGTGGTGGTGCCCACGGTGAGCTCCCCGCTGTGGTTGCGGATCTTCTCGACGATGCTGGACTGGTAGTGGCGCGCCACCTCGGCGGCGACCAATTCCATGACCTCGGGGCGGCGGACATTGACCCGGGGGCGTTTCGATTTCTCAGCGGCGTCGCTCATTGCTGCGGGGGATATAGACCCGCCTGGGCGGGGCACCAACTCATTTTCCGTCGGGTTTTGGCTTCCGGAGGAGCAAAAAGGGCAGGGAGAGAAGCAGGAACAGCAACAGGGCAATGCCTTGCAGGGAAAGGAGATACCACGGCCACGGGCCCAAAAAATCGAGCAAGCTGGGGTTGGCGGGCTTGTGTGAGGCGAAGCCGAAATTCGAGCCCAGCGAGGCATTCACGGCCATCGCGAAGACGATGTAGACGTTCACCCACAGCCAGGCCCGGGCCGGGCTGCTCCACCATGGGATGCGGGGGCGCCAGCCGTCCGCCAGCGGCAGGAACAAGGCGGTGGCGACGATCGCGAAGTGCTGGACGAAAAACACCACGAACGGCCAGGAGGGGAAGCCGAGCTGGAGGGCAGGGGTCAGCAGGGCCTGGGTGGTGGCGGCGAGTCCCCAGAAATAGGTCAGATCGCAGAGCGTGCGGTCGCGGCTCATCAACGCGAATGCCGAAACGAGAGCCGCGATGTCGCAAAGCTGGAGAGGCAGCCTGTTTTCGATTCCCGGGTCGGGATAACCACTCCAAGCCAAGCGGACCATGAGGCTCGGGGATAAATTGAGGAGAATCAGGATGGCAGTCGCCGCTTGCTTGGAGCGGCCGCCCTGCCGTCCGGCGAAAATGAGGCAGGCAGTGAGTGCTGCTCCGATCGCAAGCGCGATGAAATGCTGGCTGCTGAACGGTTGAAAAACGGGCACTGCCCAAGCAAAGCGTCTGTCATGGGCGGTTGCAAGGTCCCTGCCGCTAGGATTCCGGAGGAACAGGAGCCTTGCCTAGGAATCGTGTGACCAGAGCCGTCCACCCGGTCTGGTGACTGGCCCCGCAGCCGCGGCCGGTGTCGCCATGGAAGTATTCGTAGAACAGCACCAGATCCCGCCAATGGGGGTCTTCCGCGTAACGGGCCTCTCCACCGTGGCAGGGACGGTGTCCGGTGGTGTCCGGCAGGAAGAGGGAGGCATGGCGGTGGCCCAAGTCGTCCGCGATTTCCTTCAAGGTGTGCATCGTTCCCGAGCCGGTGGGATACTCCACCTTGAAGTCATCCCCGTAGAAATGGTGGTAGCGCTCCAGCGCCTCGATCAGCAGGTAGTTGATCGGGAACCACACCGGTCCGCGCCAATTCGAATTGCCGCCGAAGACGTGGGTGGTTCCTTCGCCGGGCGTGTAATCGACCGCATAGGAGCAGCCATCCTGTCGATAGACGTAGGGATGCTCGCGGTGGATCGCGGACATCGAGCGGATGCCATGGGGAGAAAGGAATTCGGCTTCATCCAGCATGTAGCGGAGCGTGCGGACGAGACGTTCCTGGGAGGGGATGGCGAGCAGGCGTTCCTTCTCGTGATCGCACATCGGGCAGAGGGTGCTTTGGGCAACCAGCTCCGGATGATGCTCGATGAACCATCTCATCCGTTTCGAGAAGGATGGCAGATTGCGGATCTGCTCTTCTTCCAGCACCGTCACGGCGATGATCGGCAGCAATCCCACGAGTGAGCGGACGCGCAGCGGGATGCTATGGTCGCCCATGTTGAGCTCATCGTAGTAGAATCCGTCCTGCTCGTCCCAGAGCCCCTTGTCGTCGAAGTTGTTGATCGCCTCCGTGATGTGCACGAAGTGCTCGAAGAACTTCGAGGCGAGGTCTTCATAGACACGGTTTTCCTGCGCCAGCTCCAGTGCCATGGACAGCATGGTGATGCAATAAAATGCCATCCACGCGGTTCCATCCGCCTGATCGATATAGCCGCCGCCGGGGATTGGTTTCGAGCGATCGAACACACCGATGTTGTCCAGTCCGAGAAAGCCGCCTTGGAAGAGGTTGTTGCCCTTTTCGTCCTTCCGATTCACCCACCAGGTGAAATTAAGCAGCAGTTTCTGGAAGACGCTTTCGAGGAAGAACCGGTCGCGGTTGCCGCGTTCGCCGGTGATCTTGTAGATCCGCCAGGCAGCCCAGGCATGAACGGGAGGATTGACCGCGGCGAAGTCGTATTCGTAGGCGGGAAGTTCGCCATTCGGGTGCATGTACCATTCGCGTAGTAGCAATCCGAGCTGCCACTTCGCGAAATCCGGATCGATGTCCGCCATGGGGATCATATGGAAAGCCAGATCCCACGCGGCGAACCAGGGGTATTCCCACTTGTCCGGCATCGAGAGCACGTCATTGCAATAAACGTGGGTCCAATCGCAATTGCGGCCGGTCAGACGGGAGGCTGGAGGTGGCGGGCCGGCGGGGTCGCCGTCCAGCCAGTATTTCACGACGTAGTGGTAGGTACTGCTTGCTCCACAGGAGTCCGGCGTAGGCTTGGCGGGCTTCGGCCCCCGTCTTGGCATAGAATTCGTCGGCCTCCCGAATACGGTCGGCGAAAACGGATTCTGCATCGGGAGCTGTTTCGCCTTGCCGGGTCAGTCGCAGGTGGACGACACGGGTTTCACCCGCTGCCAGATCAAATTGGAAATGGGGGGTGCACTTGGTGCCGCTGTTGGCCGGGTTGATCGCGTCCGTTTCGCCATCGATGACGTGGCGATGGAACGCGTCCTTTACGAATGGCGTCGCATTCGATTGGTCCCACAACCGTTGGGTGTTGCTGTCGTTTTCCGTGAACAGGACCGGAACGTCCCCATCGAAGGTGAAGCGATATTCCCCCAGTGTGGCATGGGAGGCGTGAACGACTCCCGGGCTCTCCAGCCACAGGCTGGGTTTCGGCGGTGGTTCTTTCCAACCCCAACTCCATACGTTCCGGAACCAGAGATTGGGGAGCAGGTGCAGGGGGGAGGCTTCCGGCCCGCGGTTGGCAAGGGTGATGCGGATGCAGATGTCGTCCGGGCCACCCTTCGCATACTCCACGAAGATGTCGTGGTAGCGGTTTTCATCGAAGATTCCTGTATCGGTCAGTTCATACTCTCGTCGCACCAGTTCGTCCCGGCGGCGGCCATTCTCCTGGACGAGCGCTTCGTAGGGGAATGAAGCGTGCGGATATTTGTAGAGCGCCTTGGCATAGGAATGGGTGGGGGTGGAGTCGAGGTAGTAGTAGCACTCCTTCACGTCCTCCCCATGATTGCCCTCCGAGCCGGTGAGACCGAACAGGCGCTCCTTGAGAATCGGATCACGGCCGTTCCACAAGGCCAGCGAGAAGCACAGCCGGCATTCCCTGTCTGTGAAGCCCAGCAGCCCGTCTTCGCCCCAGCGGTAGGCGCGGCTGCGGGCCTGATCATGTGGGAAGGAATTCCACGCCTCGCCGTCGGCTGAATAGTCCTCACGGACGGTGGCCCACTGGCGCTCGCTCAAGTAAGGGCCCCAGCGCTTCCAATTTCGGACTCGCTTGCAGTCTTCATCGAGGCGGATCTGTTCGGCGGACATGGTCAATGAGGGTAGATCAGCAGCGCGATCCACAAGGTGAGGAAGATGGGAGGAATGAAAACCGGTGCGGCGAGGCCGAGCAAGCGGATGGGGGCATGATTGATGATCGGGAGATCCTCCGGGCCGCACGCCGTATTGGCCTCGCGGCGCAGGATGGAGAGCGACCACATCGCGCCCCACAGGGCCAGCCAGATGAGGGAGATGCAGGCGATGCCTCCGAGCGGGATCACTCGGACCAGCAGATGGTTCGCTTCCAGATAACCGCCTCCGGCGAACTCTTTCGGCGCATTGAGCGAGATCGCGAAGGCACTCAGCAGAAACGCCTGCGAACTCACCAGCCACGACAGGCGCTGGTTGATCAGCGAATGTTCGTTCTCGATGCGACGGCGGATGGCTTCAAGCTTGGGATTCATGGGATCCATCAGCCCCCGGTTTCGAACCCCGGATAGAGAGTCATCCCGCCATCGACGAATAGCGTGATGCCATGCACATAGTCCGAATCATCGCTGGCCAGCCAGACGGCGGCGCGGCCGATGTCCTCCGGTTCGCCGATGCGTTTGTAAGGCACCAGTTTCATCAACGCGGCATAATGTTCCGGCGTGTCCCATGCGGCGGTGTTGATCGGGGTGCGGATCGCACCGGGCGCGATCGAGTTGACCCGGATGCGCCATGGGGCGACTTCCTGGGCGATGCTCTTCATCATCAGCATCACGCCACCCTTCGAGCTGGCATAGTTCACATGCCCGGCCCATGGGATCACCTCGTGGACGGAGCTCATGCAGATGATTTTTCCGGCGGCACAAGAGATCTCCGGGCGGACACCTCGCTTCTTGAACTCGCGCACGGCCTCGCGGGCGCAGAGGAACTGGCCGGTGAGGTTCACATCGATGACCTTCTGCCACTGGGCGAGCGTCATGTCGATGAACGGTGAATCCACCTGGAGGCCGGCGTTGTTGATGAGGATATCCAGCGTGCCGAATTCCGCGCGGACGGCATCGAACATGGCGAGTACATCCTCCTCCTTCGAAACATCCGCCTTCACGGCGAAGGCGTGCGATCCGGAGGATTCGATTTCTTTCACGACTTCCAAGGCGGCGTCTTCCTTGGACGAATAGTTCACGGCGACATTCGCTCCGGCCTGGCCGAGCGAGATCGCCACCGCACGCCCGATGCCGGAGCTGGCTCCGGTGACAAGCGCGGTCTGGCCTTCGAGGTGCCGCCGTGGCGGCACGTTGGGCGCAATGGCCCGGGGATAGTCCTGATGATGCGGATGAGGCGGGACGGGATCCGACATGCTGGACGCCTACACACGGAACCGCGGAAAAGCGAGGAGGGATTGGTTAGGAAACCGGCACATCCGGCTCAGCCGCGATCATCTGCATCCAGCAGTCTGCCTTCAATGTCGGCCAGTGTGCCGTAGATGTCGGCATTGTCACTGACCACGAGGGCGTCATCATCGAGGAAAACCGGCACGCGGGTGATACCGCTGAGAAATTGTTTCATCCTCACCGCATCATCAAGCAGGGCATCATCCCTGCAATAGACCACGACGAGTTGGTGGTTTCCCTGCTGGGCGATACGGCCTCGGAGGAAGCCGCCATATTCGGGTTCATCCTTGAGGATGTGTTCATAGCCTTTGGGGATATTCCGGATGTGGGCGTCCTTTGCATCGAACAGGCGTCCATCCGGATAGATCCAGAACACGAAATCCGGATCGGTGTGGGTGAAGTCGTGCAAGACCTTGCGGCGTCCACGGAAATGTTCCGCGAGAAACTCGAAACGCTCCGTGGCTTCGGCACGGGTGATGGAGCCTGCTGTGATCATGAGGCGTTTGTGAAAGGAGCCCTATTTGCCAAGTGAATCGTCTTATGCAAGAATCCCAATTGCACGAAATTTTTCTCCAATCTGGTTGGTTGTTCCAACCGCTATCCGACGGTTGATGAATCTGGAACCGTGGCATTGCTGGGCGGATGGTTAAAAAACTCATTGCCATTGCGACTGTATTCCATGTCTGCACTCCGCTGGTTCTCGCGGAATCAAATGCACCCTCAAACGCCCTGACCGTATCGGGGAAAATGGTAGCTTCGGGAAAGTTGAAGGATGATCGGAACGCGGGAGCCAAGGGAGGTAAAGAGGGGATCAGCAAGACTTTGGAGATCCGGATCACCTCGACGCGCTCGGAGGATCCCGGGCTTTTGACGGTGAAATGCGTGTTCCTTGGAAGGGATATCGCGACCAAACAGAAGGTCGTCTACAAGGAAACCACCCTGGAGACGCGCCTCAGTGGGAGGGAAATCAGCGTGCGCAGCGAGCCGGTGGTGTTTGAAACCAGCAATGGCGGCACGACCAAGGGCGCGGACGGCAAGCCGGTGAACGCGGGGCCCAGTGGAGTGGACTACCGTGGTTATCAAATCCTGGTCTCGAATGCGGCGGGTGAGGTGGTTGGAAAGGCCTACAGCAGCCCGGCCATCCAGGAAGACATCGAGCGCGACGAAAAGAAGTAGCCCTCGTGGATGTCTGCGCGATGGGGTGCTGAAGTCCTCACGCCCCATCGACCACAGACTCCCTCCGAGACCTGCCTGATCAACCGAGGATGTAAGTATCAGATCCCACCTTCATGCCGCAGGAGTAGCAGGCCTTCGCGTCGCTGGCGATGAGCGTGCCGCAGGAGGGGCAGTGGAAGGTGTGGTCGGCCTCCCGTTCCGGGTGCTCTTTGGAGAGCTGTTCGAGGAACGCTTGAGGTGAGAGACCTGAGTGTTCGGCCAGATGCTCGATCAGGGCGCGATTGAGGGTCCTCAGGTGCTCCATCTGGGTTTCCAAACTCTTGAGGCGGCTTCCGATATCGGTGAAATCGGGAACCGCATTGTTGAGTTGGACCTGTTGGTAGATGTCCGTCAGAGAAGGCCGGAAAATCTTCATGCCCATGGCTGGATGGTCTATCGGACCTGCCAGAACAGCAATTACAAGAAGCAGTCCATTTTTTCCGGGAAGGTTATTTTTCCGGAGCCGGTGATGGAGTGGCCGGTTTGCCGGTCGTGAACTGGAGCAGTTCCGGCGGGGCTTTTTTCCAGATCTCGGGAACTGCGGTGCTGGAGACCGCGCGGAAACCGAGGTCGGTCTTTTCGTAGAGATGAAGGACCGAGCGGCCATCGTAGATCCATACTTCGGAAGGGGGGCGGAATTGGACCGCCCACTGGCCGGGTTTGATCGCGAGACCCGTGGTAGAGGTGCCGGTGGTGCTTTCATGGCCATCCGTCACGAACGTGACCTTCACTCCAAGGGCGTCTTCCTTGATCTTGGTCAGCTCGATTTTGGTGCCCGATTTTCCATCCGAGGTCATTCCGAAATCGCGGATCAACGGACTGGCTGCCTGGCTGGATAAGGGAAGGGCGATCAGGCAAGCGACGACGGCAGCAGGGATCATGGCCCGCACCATGACAGGAAGGATGCCAGCCTGCCACTGGGAAAGCGCTGGTAGGAGGTGGTTTCATCCGGCGTAGTAGGGATGGAGTTCCGCCTTTGTTTCACCGTCGTATGAAATCATTCACCGCCATTTTGGCCATCATGGGCATGGCTTCGCCGACCTTTGCTGAGGACGCCAAAACACAGGCTCCGAAGGTGGTCGTGGATTCCGCAGATACGGGGATTTTTCCTGACGTGTGGCTCAAGCCCCCGATTCTAGCGAAGGCTGGCTTGCTCGAAACGGGAGAGCAGGAGCGGGCACGGAAGATCCTCTCGCAGGCGCTGGCAAAGTATCCTCCAACTCTTCTGGCTGCAAATCTGACGCGAGTGCACGCACTCGGCAGCTTGGAATACAGTGGTGTTGCAACCGGTGGAACGAACTCCCGGAAAGTGGTCTACGTGGTCGCGAAGGGCCGGTATTCATCCTGGGTGATCGAGAAGAATTTCCACGCGGAGTTCTCCAGCATCCTGCTGAGAAACTTCCCCCAGCATCTCGACAAGGTGGCGTGGGAAAAAATCAACCCGCCGGACTTCCACTATGGCGGCTCCGGTGTGCAGGCGGTTCGTGAAGGTCAGGCGTCCAATCGATTCGATGAGACATTGAATGCCGCCGGATTTCTCCATCCATACGGTACCGCCAGTCCGGAGGAGGATTTCAATTCCTTCGCGTCGCGCCTGCTCATGGGGGATGAGGCTCTTTGGAAGGTTCTCGAACGCTATCCAAAGACCATGGCCAAAGCGGAACTGGTGATGGCCTTCTATGGAAAGCTCGATCCCGTTTTCACCCGCGAGCATTTCCTATCCCTCAGGAAGCCGGTGGCGCAGTGAGGTGGTTCAAATGAAAAGGCCCGGAGTGATCCGGGCCTTTCAAAGTTGGTGGTGGTTGTTCGCTTCAAGCGGTCACCGCGCCGCGGTCGTCGTTCAGCCCGCTCTTCTCGAGGAAGTAGTCGTAGCCGCCGGCGTAGCGGGTGACGGTGCCGTTGTTGATGTGCAGGGTGGTTTCCGCGAGGGTGCGGATGAAGTGCACATCGTGGGAGATGAAGACCAGCGTGCCTTCGTAGGTCTTGAGGGCGTTCACCAGCGAGTCGATGGAGAGGATGTCCAAGTGAGTGGTCGGCTCGTCCATCAGCAGCAGGTTCGGCGGATCGGTGAGGAACTTCACGAGGTTGAGTCGTGATTTCTCACCTCCGGAGAGCACGCCGCAGCGCTTCTCCACATCGGTGCGGCGGAAGAGGAAGGAACCGAGGATCGAGCGGGCTTCATCCTCACGGAGGGTTGGGCAGGAAGCCATCACTTCTTCCAGCACGGTATTGTCCTCGTTGAGCGCTTCGGAGCGGTGCTGCGAGTAGTAGCCGAGTTTGGTGGCGTAGCCGACATCGCGCTTGCCACCGTTGATCGGAAGGACACCGGCGAGGATCTTGATGAGGGTCGATTTACCCGCGCCGTTCGGACCGACGAGCACGATCTTTTCACCGCGCTCCAGCGTGAGATCGAGATCCTTGTAGATCTGCTTTTCACCGTAGGCCTGGGAGACCTTGGTGAGTTCCATGACCTTCTGGTTAGAGCGTTGTGGCTGTGGGAAGGCGAACTTGAAGGGCTTGCGCGGGGCGCGCGGCTTTTCGATGCGCTCCAGCTTCTCGAGCTGCTTCACGCGGCTCTGGACCTGGGCGGCCTTCGAAGTGACCTGGCGGAAACGGTCGATGAATTCCTGGGTGGCCTCGATTTCCTTCTGCTGGTTCCGGTAGGCTTGAAGCTGCTGCTCGTAGCGCTGTTCGCGCTGTTCGAGGTAGCTGGTGTAGTTGCCGGTGTAGGTGATGAGCTTGGCGGCATCCGGATCGATTTCGACCACGCTTTCGACGAGCTCATCCATGAAGTCGCGATCGTGGGAGATCATCAGCACCGCACCGGAGTAGTTCCGGAGGTAGCGCTGGAGCCAGAGCAGCGAGAGCAGGTCGAGGTGGTTCGTCGGCTCGTCCAGCATCAACAGGTCGGGCTCCATCACCAGCAGGCGGGCGAGGTACGCGCGCATGATCCAGCCGCCGGAGTATTCGCGGGCGGGCTTGTGGAAATCGGTCTCCTTGTAGCCGAGGCCGGCGAGGATCTTCTTCGCCTTCGGCTCCAGTTGGTAGCCGTTGAGGTGGGTGAACTGGTCTTGGGCGGCGGCGTAATCCGGGTGGCCGTGGTCGCCCTTGGCCTCATGCTCGCGCATGGTGCGGAGGATATTGACCATCTCCGGTGTGATGCCGATGGCGATCTCCAGAATGGTCTCATCGCCCGGATCGCCAGCTTCCTGTTCCAGGTAGCCGGTGATGGCGTATTCATCGCGCTCGATCGTGCCTTCGTCCTGGCTGTCCTCGCCGAGGATCATGCGGAAGAGGGTCGACTTGCCGGCGCCGTTCGGACCGACGAGAGCGACGCGTTCGCCCCAGTTGATGGTCATTTCGGCACCGCGGAGCAGGGTGCGTCCGCCGAGGGTCTTGGTGAGCTTGTGAATGCTGAGCACGGCGGGGATGTAGGGCCGGACGGCGCGGGTGCCAAGTTTCAAGTTCCACCGTGAGAAATCCGCATGGGGCTGGAAATCAGCGGTCGCGCCACTCCCGCGGAGTGGGTTCGTCGAAGCCCGACGAATTCCGGGAAGTGAACCAATCGGCCAGTTCCAGCCAATCGAGGGCTCCGAGAAGAAAATCCAACCACATGGCGGTTTCGTTTCTAGTGCACGGATCTCCGTGGAGCCATTGGAAATCCGGAGCGGGATTCCACAGCTGTCTCACAGTTAGGCGGTCCCGGAGGATTTTGGATTTTCATCCCGGGCCCAGATGCCAGAATGGGGAATGCAGACACGTCGTGAATGGTTGAAACTCACGGGGGCCGGAATTTTCACTACTTTGGCCGGATACGCCAATTCCCAGGCGGCCGAGGGTGGCGGTGCGGGGGATCTGAGCCAGGTGGCAACCCGCAACGGGGCCAAGGGCTGGGCGTTGTGGGATGGCCATTCCAAGGTGGCGAGCTGGCACACGGACGAGCGCAGCGGCTCCCTCAGCATCACGAAGACGCTCGCGGGATTGGCCGTCACCAAGGCGGTGGCACAGGGAAAAATGTCCCTGGATGAACCGGCCTATCACACTTTGACGGAGTGGAAGGGAGATGCGGCCAAGCAGCAGATCACCCCACGGATGCTCCTGCAACAGGTCTCCGGGCTCGAAAATGGCGGCAATGCCCTGTATCGGCCGGTGGTGCAGGACAAGGGGAAGGCGGCCCTGGGGTTGAAGGTGGTGAACCAGCCTGGCACTTTCTTCCGTTACGGTGCCTCCCACTGGGAAGTGCTGGCGGAGTATCTGAATCGGCGCCTGGGAGGTGGCAACGCGCTCGAAAAGCATCTGAGTCGCAATGTGCTCAATTCCGTCGGGCTGGAGTCACCGGAATGGCGTTCCGACCTGAAAGGGCGCTTCTACCTCTCCACCGGCACGAAATTCACCGTGGAGGACCTCGGACGGCTCGGGCGGACCTTGGCCCGTCTGCTGCGGGGAGAGAATGCCGATGGCTTTGATGCCTCGGTATTCGCCAACGTGACCCGCCCCTCGAATGCCAATCCGATGTTCGGAGGTGGTCTGTGGCGGAATGTCCAAGTGCGGCGTAGCGGGGCGCACGGGATCGAGGTGGAGGATTCCATCGAACCGGCACCGGCGGGGGGCTTCTGGCCGGGGGCTTGCCTCTCCACACGGAATCCGGCGGATCTGGTCGGCCTGATCGGCTCGTCCGGCCAGCGGGTGTTCATCTGGCCTTCGCGGAACCGCGTGTTTGCACGTCTCGGTGGCTCGCGGAGCTGGAAGGACCGTCCGTTGCTGGAGACGCTGGCGTGAGCATTACTGCACCGGCGGCATCCGGAGGGTGAATGTGGTGCCCTTGCCGAGCGTGCTCTCCACGGTGAGGGATGCGCCATGGGCATCCGCGATGCGCTTGCAGATGGCCAATCCGAGACCTGCGCCGCCGGTGGAGCGGTTGCGCGAGGCATCGGCGCGGTAGAAGCGTTCGAACAGGTGCGGTAGATGTTCGGAGGCGATGCCGGGGCCGGTGTCGCGGATGATGAGAATCGCGCCGCCCGCATCCAGGCGGGTAAGCACCCGGACCTCCGCGTCTTCCGGGCTGTATTTCACTGCATTGGTGAGGAGATTGGTGAGGATCTGCGAGAGCTGGTCGGGATTGCCACGGCACGGAGCGGACGAGAGATCCTCGATAATGCGGATGTTTTTCTCCGTAGCCATGACCTCCATCATGTTCGTATGATCGCGGGCCAGATCTGCCAGATCGCAAAGCCGGGTTTCCGCCTCGTTCGGAGCGGCATCCAGCACGGAGAGTTGGAGCAGCGATTCGATCAGGCCGTGCATGCGCTTCGCGGCCCGCTGGCAGATTTCAAATGCGGCCCGGTAATCACCGGTGCTGCGTTCTTTGGAAAGCGCGAGCTGGGCTTGGCCGAGGATGATCGACACCGGGGTGCGGAGCTCGTGGGCGGCGTCCGAGGTGAAGCGGGCCTGTTCGTCGAAGGCCGTGTCGAGTCGTTGGAAAGTATTGTCCAAGAGGGTGGCGAGTTTTCCGAGTTCGCTTTCAGTTTCCTCAGTGCGGATCCGTTCGTCGAAGTGACCTGCGGCGATGCGGGTGGCGGCCGCGCTGATGTGGGCGATGGGGCGCATGGCCCGCGAGGCGATCCACCAGCCGATGGCGAGTCCTACGATCAGGACGCTGCCGCCGGTGGCGGCGAGCTTCCAAGCAAAGTCACTCATCTCCCGGTTGATGCCCGCCATCGACAGTCCGGCCAGCAGGCATTCGCCCGGTGGAGTGAACAGGAACGCCTCACGGAACCCATCGCGGGTGCGGATGCCTTTCGCAAAGGCCGGGTCATCGGCCGGAGGGCGGATCACACCTGTGGGAGCGGCGGCGGAGGTATCGAGCAGCGAGCCCTGCCTCGACCAGGTCACATAGTAGTAGGGAAGGGTGTCCTTCGGATTGAACAAAGCGTTCATCTGGGCGCTGCGGAATCCCGGCGGAGGACCTGCGGGTCCCCTGCGTTCATCGGGCCGGCCATTGCGTCCGGGAGGAGGATTGCGGTTCGGATCGTCGCGCGGTGGCTCGCCCTCCATTCCCGGCTCATTGTCGAGAGGCAGCCATTCCTCATCATCGGGACCGGGTTCGTTGACTGCGGCGGGGAAATTGTTTCTGTCAGGACGTGGGCCTTGCCCGCGGGGTTGACGGTCGTTCATCGGACCCGCGCCGTTTTGCTGTGGACCATTGCCGCCTCCTTGCGTCAATGCCGAGCCAAGCGCGGAGAGGCGGAGTTCCAGCTCATGGTCCGCGATGCGCAGGAGATTCGCGTGTTCCAAGCGATAGGCGGTCACGCAAAATCCACCGATGACGGTGAGCAGCAGCAGCCCATGCCATGCCTGGATGCGCCAGCGGATGGATTTTCTCAAGCTCATGCCTCGATGCTGTAGCCCTGGCCGCGAAGGGTGGTGATGAAGGCGGCTCCGAATTTCTTCCGCAGGTTGAAAACGTGCACGTCCACGAGATTGGACATCGGCGTGTCGTTCTCATCGTGGAGGTGTTCGTAGAGATCGGTGCGGCTGACGATCTTGCCCCGGCGGGAGACCATGAACTCCAGCAAAGCATACTCGCGGCCGGTGAGCGGGACCGGTTGGCCGGCCAGGCTCGCCTTGCGTGCGGAAGTGTCCACTTCCACATCGCCCACGCGGATCAGGTGGCTGGCGTCTCCCTGCGAACGGCGGATCAAGGCGCGGACGCGTGCGGCCAGCTCGTCCAGATCCACGGGCTTGAGAATGTAGTCGTCCGCGCCGCTATCGAGACCGTGGATCCGGTCGTTCACTTTGGTGCGGGCGGTCAACATCAATACCGGGGTCTTTTTCTTCTCCCGCAGCCGCTTCAGAACTTCGAATCCGTCCATGCGAGGCAGCATCACGTCGAGGATCACGGCGTCGTAATCCCACTCCACCGCCTTGTAGAGGGCCTCTTCGCCATCGGCGGCCTCGTCCACGGCATGGCCCTCCTCACGCATCGCCTGGACCAGGGTGCCAAGGAGGTCGGGTTCGTCTTCAACAACTAGCACTCGCATTCGGGGGGGACGGTAACAAGCCGTGCATTAAGACACGATGAATATGTGGTCATCGGTGATCGGGAACCCGTTCACGCTGGCTTAATGAACCCTGTGTCAGGGTGACGGGGTCCGTGAAAACTCTCTCCCTCCTTTTCACCGCCATCCTCGCGGGAGTGTCCTGCGCGGAGGCCCAGCACCGGCTCGATGTGGAAGTCATGCCGCGCTTCGGCCCCGCGCCGCTCGCTTTCGATACCCTGGGTCTGGAAACCGGGACGCACACAAGTGTTTCCATGACCCGATGCGACCTGCTGCTTTCCGCAGCCGCGTTGCAGCGCGAGGATGGCGGCTGGATCGGCATGGAGAAGTGGGTCGCCTATCTCGGCATCCGGGAGGGCAGGACCCGGTTCGCCTTGGCGAATGTGCCGGAAGGGAAGTTCACCCGACTGCGGTTTCATATCGGCCTCCCGTCACAAGCCAACCATGGAGATCCCTCGCTCCATGCACCCAGGCATCCGCTCAATCCGCTGGTGAATGGCATGCACTGGGGATGGCAGGGTGGCTATGTATTTGCCGCCCTCGAAGGACGCTGGCGTGGAGCGGATGGGACGATGGGAGGCTATTCCTATCACCTCGCGAATGACGAACACCTGATGACGGTGGAGCTGCCCGTGGCTTTGGATCTCACCCGCGACCAGTCCCTGCGCCTCACGTTGGATTTGCAGACGGTTTTCGGTGGGTTGGAGATCCATGAAGAGAATGCGACCACCCATTCCCGGCCCGGAGATGAATTGGCCGGGCAACTGTGCAAGAAGCTCTCCTCGGCTTTCCGCGTGGAAAGCGTAGTTCCCACTCCAAGCCGTTCCGAAGCCGCAGCGAAGATCAACGCACGCATCGGACCCGATGCCACTCCCTATCGCTTCACCTATCCACAGGGGTTCCCGCGTCCCGATCTGCCGGTGGACAATCCCTTGACCAACGAAGGCGTCGCGTTCGGGAAGAAACTTTTCCATGACACCCGCCTCAGTGGCAATGGCACACAATCGTGTGCCTCCTGCCATATGGCGGACAGGGGGCTCAGCGATCCGCGCCGGTATAGCATCGGGGCATTCGGGGATAGCGGCACCCGTCAGGCGATGCCGTTGTTCAATCTCGCATGGAAGCCGGCGTATTTCTGGGACGGTCGTGCGGCTACGGTGCGCGCACAGGTGCTCCAGCCGATCGAGAATCCGATCGAGATGCACGCCTCGCTGCCGCAAGTGGTGGGGCGCTTGTCCGCGGATGCCGAGTGCAGGGCGATGGTTTTGGCTGCGTTTGGATCGGAGGAGATTGACAGCGATGCGATCGCGCGGGCTTTGGAACAATTCCTCCTGACCCAGGTGTCCGCGGATTCGAAATTCGATCGCGCGATGCGGGGAGAAGCGTCGCTCACCGAAGAGGAGGAGCGCGGGGCCCGTTTGTTCAATACGGAGTATGATCCAGGTCGCGGGCAATATGGCGCCGACTGCTTCCATTGCCACGGCGGACCGATGTTCCAGAGCATGGCCTTCGCCAACAACGGACTCGATGTTGATCCAAAGGATGACGGGCGGTCTGCCATCACCGGTCGTGCGGGAGATCGTGGCAAGTTCGCGGTGCCGACGATGCGGAATGTCGCGCTCACCGCACCCTACATGCATGACGGGCGATTCGCCACCCTGGAGGAAGTGATCGAACATTACAGCCATGGCGTCGTCCGGAGCGACACGCTGGATGCGAATCTGGCAAAGCATCCGGCGGGTGGTTTGAATCTATCCTCCGAGGACAAGCGGGCGCTCGCCGCCTTTCTCCGTTCTCTAACAGATGAGAATTTTCCAACAGGAAAATAAGGCCGTTCACGCTGGCTTAATCGTCTCTCTGACACACTTCACGACAGCATGAAGACACTTCCCGCCTCCATCGTTTTCGGCATCACTGTTCTGGCCGCCCGGGCCGATCCGCAGCTCACCTCATGGATCACGGCCTATTCCTCGAAGTATGCGCGCATCCACCGCACGGATGCCGAAAAGCTCGCAGGAACCACCTACACCACCTGGACGAACACCCGGAACATCCAGAGCCTTCCTGCCTATTGCGGCATCCAGTCCATCACCTATTCCTCAAGCTGGATTTATTTCAATACCTCCGATCTGGCCCCCTACACCATGGGGCCGTGGTATGACAATGCGGCCCGAACGACGGAATTCGTCAACCTGCCGGTGAACCAGAATTTGAACTATCGGATTCCTCGTACTTCCTCCTTGTCCACGCCGCCGACCACGAAGACGAACACCAAGGGCATGGAGGATTCGATCGGGTTCTATGTGGATGGTGTGTCGATGTTCGATCCCACGGACGGCTTCACCTATTCGGGTGGCACCGAGGCAAGCCCCGGCACCGGTCAGTGGCATCGGGACGCCTATTTCAACGAGGGCATCACCTTCGATCCCGGCAATACCCACCAGCAGAACACCGGGAAGTACCACAATCACGCGAATCCGATCGCGCTGCGCTACCTGCTCGGCGATCATGTGGATTTCAATTCCGCGACCAAGACCTACAGCGAATCCACCGCCACGCCGACGAAGCATTCGCCGATCATTGGCTGGATGCGGGACGGCTACCCGGTCTACGGCCCGAACGGCTATTCCAGTCCATTGGATGCGAACAGCGGCATCCGCCGTATGGTCGGTGGCTATGTGAAGCGGGATGGCACGACCACCGGCGTGGACAATATCACCACCACCGGCCGTTCGCTCCCCACCTGGGCCACCCGCAACAACGGTGGAACTTCCGCCACGGGCCCGACGGTTTCCACCACCTATCCGCTCGGCCGCTACAACGAAGATTGGGCATACCTGGGTGATCTCTACAAGGTCGGTTCCACGAAGTACGCCCAAGGCACGGACTTCGACCTGAATGAGTACAATGTCCGCTACTGCGTGACCCCGGAATTTCCCGGTGGCACCTATGCCTACTTCCTGTGCCTGGATGCCTCCGGTGCACCTCAGTTTCCCTACAACTCCACGCTCTATTTCTTCGGCAATCCCACGGGTGGAACCGCGACGGCGGCGGAGACCGTGACGTCCTATTTCAGCACCGGCGGTGCGAATCTGGTCGAGACGGCAGCGGCTCCGGTGGCGAACAGCGCCAATGGCAATGTCACCCTGACGCTGACCAGCGTGGAAGGCGGTACCTACAAAGTGGACGCGAGCGATGATCTTGCCGCGTGGACGACGCTGACTTCCACCCAGGCCGCAACAAGCGCCAGCACCACCACCAGCTACGTGGAGGCCGGAGCGGTCTCAGCTCATCCCAAACGCTTCTACCGTGTTAGTCGTGCCGCGCTCGCCAGCTACGATGGCGGCACGGGAACCGGCACCGGTGGCGGGACCAGCACCGAAGGCATCTCCACGGTGAGCCCGAGCAGTGGAACACGCGGAACCCAGGTAACCCTGACCGTGACGCTCAACAGTTCCTACAACCCGGCCCCGCCACCTACCAATGTGGCTCCTACCTCGGCGACCCTGACCAAGACCGGTGCAACCATCATCAATGCGACGAGCTATACACGGAACAGCACGACAGGTGTGGTGACGCTGGTGTTCACCATCCCGGCCAATGCCACGGCTGGTGCGTATTCGGTCAATGCGACCTTCGGGCCGAACACCTGGTCGCTGACCAATGGCTTCACGGTGAATTGATGCTTTCCCTCCCGTTCCGGAACAGGTCCTCCCCTCGCGCTCATAGCGCGTCCTGTTCCGGGACTCGGGGAAGGTAGTTCAGCATGGGCAATCGGACCGGACCGTGATTTGAAGTCGGTGTGCTCGCGCTGAAATTCAAACTCACCATCGCCTATGATGGCGCCGCCTACCAGGGGTGGCAGTCACAGAGGTCGGGCAGAGGCGTTCAGAATTTCATCGAAGCGGCACTGGCCAGACTGTTTTCCAGTGCGCCGGTGGTGCAGGGATCGAGCCGGACGGACGCTGGGGTCCATGCGCTGGGTTTGGTGGCGCATTTCGAAGTGCCGAAGGATGAGTTCCGAATGCCGGTGCGTCATCTTGCGTTGGCGATCAATGCCTGCCTTCCCGAAGATATCCGGGTGCAGTCGGCGGTGCGTGCCGGAGCGGACTTTCATGCGCGCTTCGATGCGACGGGCAAGCAGTATCGCTATCAGATTTGGAATCACGCGGTGATGAACCCGTTGGAACGGGGACGGGCCTGGCATGTTCCGCGGCCATTGGATCTGGCTGCGATGCGGGAGGCGGCCGCTCTTTTTGTAGGTCGGCACGATTTCCGGTCTTTCACTGCGAATCGAGGGGATGTCCTTGAGGATGCGGTGAGAACGCTGGTGCGCTGCGAGGTGAAACGCACGGGACCGCACCTCATCTTCGTGATCGAGGGGGAAGGGTTTCTCTACAAGATGTGCCGGGGTATCGTCGGCACCTTGGTGCAGATCGGATACGGGAAGTATCCTGCGGACGTGGTGACGGAGATGCTGGCCCGTGAGGACAGGCGGGTGGCTGGGATGAATGCACCGGCCCACGGCCTGACCTTGTGGAAAGTGTATTATCGGGGCGCTCGGAAGTCCGGCTGAGACCTGTGCGGGTTTGATACGAAAAAGCCGCCGCGGGCCGGAGCCCACGGCGGCTTGGAAGGTGAGGGGATGTTAGAACTTCCAATGGGCTCCGATCGTGCCACTGTGGATGTCGTAGTTGGTCCGTCCGAGCTCGCACTGGTAGGAGATGAACGTGCCGAAGTCCTTCGTCCACTGGACATCGAGTCCGGCCCGCAGATCGAGGCTGTCGCGCCCGGTTTCCGGTCCACGTGAGGAGAACGGCTGCGTCGGGCTGTTGGCGAAGCTCGAAATGATGTCGTCGTGGGTGTCCAGGAACTCATGGCGCCAGGTGGCACTGAGCTGGGGCACTACGGTGACTCCGCCGATGTTCGTCTGATACTGGATCTCGAAGCCGAAGCGCGATGCCAGCGAGTCCTGCGCGATGCCTGCCACGTGCAGTGGAAGCATCGAACCGACTTCGTTGTAGGAGTTGATCTCCTGGCGCGAGTAGGTGAGCGAGGCCACGGGGCCGTAGGTCCAGCCGCCGGATTTCATTTCGTAGCCGCCGCCGAGCAGGGCGTCCATGCTCCAGCCGCCGGTGTTGCCGGTGGCGAAGCCGTTCAGGGCCGCTCGCTGTGACTTGTAGGAATCGAGACCTGCGGAGACCATGCCGTTCACGTAGAAGCCGTGGTCGTAGTAGGTCGCATAGGCACCGACCTTGTCACCTTCCACTCTCAGCGATCCGTTGTTCACGAGATCGACATCCGAGTTGGTATACTGGTTGAAGATACCGGCGGCGAAATGGTCGGTCGGGTGGTAGTCGAGTCCGACCGTGGTGCCCGCGGTGTCGATGTCGAATCCGGCGGCATTGCCATCCGAACCCACATCCACGGATTCCGCGGAGCCGCTGAGGAAGACGCCCCAGCGGTTGTCGGCGCCGGGCGAGAAGACATCGGCTTCCTTGGCAGTGCCACCTTTCGCATCGCGGAGATCCGGAGCATTGAGGGAGACCTGGCGCTTGAGGATGCTGAACTGGTTGCCACTGAATCCGGCTCCTCCTCCATTGCGGATTTCACGCAGGCGGTTCTCGATGTTGGAGGTTTCCACCTGGGTGAACGCGCGGCCTGCTTCAAAGGCTGCGGTCAGTTCTTCCGGAGCGATCAGGTCGTAGTCCGCGGGCAGATCGGCGAGCGGGCGGGTGTTCAGATAGTTGATCGCGGGCCGGAGGGCGGGATGGTCGTCGAGGGCTGGTCCCACACTGTCATTGTAGGGCGTGGGCATGTCCGGGATGCCAAGCACACGGTTCAGGACGTCACCCACGGAGTGTTGGTTCGGGGTGAGTCCGGGCAGTTCCGTGAACGGATGCTGGTTCCACAGCAGTGTGACATCGTGCGAGGTGTAGACCGGTTCCCAGCGCAGCAGGAAATCGCCGTTGTAGTGGGCGTCAGCGAAGGTGGTGAACTGGCCGGTCACTCCGCCATCGGCGTGCAGGATGTGCACCTCATCCGTGTAGCTGCCGGCCGGGGGCACCGGATCGTAGTTGAGCGGCGAGTAGTCCGGACGCAGCGTGCCGGAAAGCGTGGCCGTGCCGTCGATCTGCACCTGGTCGCTTGAGCCGGCGGCGAAGATCCGCAGTTGTAGCTCCGTCGGCGTGGCTTGCACGTAATTGCCTCCGACATCGAGCTTGAGCGCTGTGTTCGCCGCTTTCGTGGGATCGTTGAAGGTAGCAAGCACGCCATTGTTGAGCGTGACGTTGCCGGTGCCGAGGGCGGAGTTGTTCATCGCCTCCAGCACGCCGCCATTGAGCGTGGTGCCACCGGTGTAGGTGTTCGTGCCGAACAGGGCGAGAGTGCCGCTGCCGTTCTTAGTCAGCGAGCCTCCATCCGTATCGATCACCGCATAGATGCCGGTCGTGCCGGTGCCATCGATCGTCAGATTCTTATCGATGCCGCTGATGGTGTCTCCGGTGACGAAGAACAGGTTCGCGCTGTTGTTGGTCCAAGTCTGGCTGGCTCCGAGGATCAGATCCACATCCACGATCGCCTCGCCAGCGCCATTGGCCACAGTGATGCCTTGGCCGCCCGCTGCGGCGAGCGTGAGGCTATTGTCGCCGGTGATGCTGACTTCTTCCGAATCGGTGATGGTCAGGCTGTTGATCGCGAAGTCCGCGCCGAGCGTGGTGGCGCGGTTGTCGGTCTCCGCATTGGTGCTGGAGAAGTAGACATCGCAGTTCACACCGGGTGTGCCGTAGATGAAGTCGTTTCCAGAGAGATCACTGGTCCAGTTCGTCACGCCATCGACGAAGCCGGAGTTCCAGATGCCATCGACTCCTCCGCGCCAGTAGAACGGGCCGGAAGACTCATCGAGGTGCAGCAACTCCTGCGTGTCCGAGTTTTCCAGCGAGTAGGTGTAGCCGGCCGGCATGGTGCCACCGGTGAAGCTTCCGAACTTGAAGGTGCCGGTCAGTCCGCTGGTGGCGGTGACCAGCGTGTAGGTGCCGGTGGAACCCGCCATGTCCAGCGCGTTCAGGTTCACCTTGTTGACGTAGCTGCCGAGGTTGGCCGTGCCGGAGATGGCGAAGAGGTCGGAGGTGAAGTCCGACTTCAGATCGAAGGTCCAGATCGAGTCGCCGGTCTGGGTGAAGTCTCCGGTAAGATCGGTGTGCTGGAGGTAGCCGATGCCCCCGGTCGAGATCGTGCCCGCGTTCCGGAACACGTTGCCGGTGCCGAGGTAAACCATCGCGCCGGATTCCAGCGTGCCGCCGGTCTCATTCTTGAAGGTATTGGTGCCAGCCTTCAGGTCCACGGAGCCGTGGACGGTGCCGTAGTTGTCCAGTGTTTCATTGCCTGCCCCGGCGATGACGGCGGTGCCTGAAATGCCATCGAAGGTTTTCAGGGTGCCGTGGTTGTTGATGGCGTTGTCGTCACCGTCGGCGATCCGGATCGCGGCACCGGTGTTGGAACCGCCCTGAATGGTGCCGCTGACGATGTCGATCGTGATGTTGCCATTGGCGGCGTCACCGCGGCTTTGGGCGAAGATCGCATTGGACTCCGCGCCATCCGTGAGGAGGTCGCCATCCATCTTAATCTTCACGGCCTGGCCCTCGTCCTTGCCGCCGGCACTCTGGGCCCAGATGCCGTCGGAGGCATCTCCGTAGGTGTGGATCTTGCCGGTCTGGTTGACGGTGACTTCACCACCGGAGCCATCGCCACCCACGCTGCCAGCGAAGTTGAGGACGTTCAGGATCGGGTAGTCGTTGCCAAGAGAACCGGCCACGCCACCACCGCCACCCACGCTCTGGGCGAAGATGGCATTGGAGGACATGCCGTGCGTGGTGATGTCCGCGGTGCTGTTGATGATGACTTCACCGCCGCTGCCCGCGCCTCCGGCATCCTGGCCGAAAGCGAGGTTGAGACCGACGTTGGCGTAGTTCTTCAGGCCGCGATCGACATTGCCCGCCTTGCCACCTCCACCGCCGATGCTTTGGGCGGTGATGCCATTGGAGGTGTCTTCCATCGTCTCGATGGAGCCGCTGACCGTGACATGGACCGCGCCGCCATCACCGGTGGTGCCGGTGCCGCCACCGATGCCGATGGAACCAAGTGCTCCCACCGCGCCGGTGCCACCGGTGCCGCCACCACCGCCCACGCTCTGGGCGAAGATGCCGTCGGAACCCGCGCCCTTGGTGACGATGTTTCCGGCGTTGTTGACCGTAACGGTATCGCCGCTGCCGCTGGAGCCACCGCTGCCACCGACCACGATCTTCAGGTTCTTGGTGAACTTCGCCCGATCGTAGCGGCGGAGGAGTGTGAGTTCATCATAGGCGCGATAGGCATCACCACCGGTGCCGCCACCACCGCCGATACTTTGGGCGAAGATGCCGTGAGCGCCGCCGCCTTCGGTGGTGATGTTGCCGGTGTTGTCCACCGTGACCTCGCCGCCGGAGCCGCCGCCCGAGCCATTGCCGCCGATCGCGAGCGAAAGGGACTTGTTGCGGCTGCCTGCTTCCTTTTGTTCGGCGGTGAGTTCACCGCCGGGGGTTTCAGGCACGGGTTTGTTACCGAGCTGAAGGGTGAAGGCACGGGAGGAGCCGCCGTTGCCGCCGCCACCGCCGATGCTCTGGGCCTGGATGCCATAGGAGCCGTCGCCGGAGGTGGTGACCGCTCCGTCGTGATAGATCTTCACGTCCCCGCCATTGTTGCCGGAGCCACCTGCGCCGCCCACGGAGATCGCCATGTCAGTGTTCGGTCCCTGCTGGCCTGCGGCGAAATTGGCTGCCGCGCTGACACTAAAGCCACCATTGCCACCACCGCCACCGATGCTTTGACCGAAGATGCCGCTGGCATCGTCGCCGTGTGTCGTGATGTCGCCGGTGAGCTTGTTGTCGATCTTGCCAATGTTGACGGCGCCGCCGGTGTTGCCCGTGCCACCACCGCCACCGACGCTCACGCTGAGGGAGGTGGAACCCTTGTCCGGCTCATCTCCGCCGACTCCCAGCGCAATCGAGGCGCTGAAGCCACCATTGCCACCGCCACCGCCGATGCTCTGGGCGAACACGCCGTAAGAGCTGTCACCGTGCGTTTCGAGATCGTTCGCACCGCCGCCTCCGAGGACATTGACGATGCCACCGGCACCACCCGCACCACCGCTGCCGCCCACGGACACCGACAGGCTCTTGCTCTCCGTGCTGGCGAGCGAACCGCTGACGCTGAAGCCGCCGTTGCCACCGCCGCCGCCGATGCTCTGTGCCTGGATGGCGGAAGATTCACTGCCCCAGGTGGTGATCGCGCTGGTGTTCGTCACGGTGACATCGAGGCCATCACCGCCGATGCCGCCACTGCCACCGACGCTCACGCCGACACTCTTCGCCTGGTCACCGCCGCCTTGGAAGCTGGCCCCAACGCTGAAGCCACCATTGCCACCGCCGCCGCCGAGACTCTGGGCGAAGATGCCTTGGGAATGATCGCCGATGGTGGTGATCGAGTTACTGTTGGTAATGGTGACGTTCTGTCCATCGCCACCCACTCCGCCCTTGCCGCCCACGGTGACATTGAGAGCGGCCTTTTCCTGGGCCATGCTCAAGGTGGCCGCGAGGCTGAAGCCACCATTGCCACCGCCACCGCCGATACTCTGGCCGAAGATGCCGATCGAGTCGTTGGCTGTGGTGATGATTTCGCCGGTGTTGATGATATCGACGATGCCGCCAGCGCCACCGCCGCCACCATTGCCGCCGATGCTGACGCTCATGCCATTGCCCTGATCGGAACCGAGCGCGGCGGTGAAGGAACCGCTGAAGCCGCCATTGCCACCGCCGCCGCCGATGCTCTGGGCGACGATGCCGTGGGAGCCATTGCCCTCGCCAAGCGGATTTGCCTGGGTTCCGCCACCGGTCATGATGTCACCGCTGTTGTTGACGGAGACCTTCATCGCATAGCCGGCCGTGCCGCCTTTGCCACCGAGTGAGAAGCTCAGGCCGTTGCTCTCGGCGGAAACCGCGCCGGAGACCGAGAAGCCGCCGCTGCCGCCGCCACCGCCCACGCTTTGCGAAAAGATGCCGCTGGAGAACTGGCCGACGGTGTAAATATCACTGGAGTTGATGACATCCACGAGGTTGCCGTAGCCGCCCGAGCCACCATTGCCGCCGATGCTGAAGCTGGCCGCGGTCGCTTCCGCCGTGCTGCCTGCCACGCCGATGCTGAAGCCGCCATCGCCGCCACCGCCACCCACGCTCTGGGCATGAATGCCATCCGAGTGGTTTTTCTCGGTAATGATGAGGTCGCCGGTGCTGGTCACCTTCACGGTGCCAGCTAGGCCTCCAGCACCACCGGTGCCGCCGAGGCTTGCGCCGATTGCGGTGCCATCGGTGGAGATACTGCCCGTCACGCTGAATCCGCCGGAGCCACCGCCACCGCCCACACTCTGTGCGAAGATGCCGTGCGAATCATTGCCGGAGGTCGAGATCGAGGTGGAACTGGTGACGATCACATCGCCGCCCGCTCCTGCGGTGCCACCGGAACCCCCGAGGCTGAAATTGACTGCAGCTTTGCTGCTGATGCCGCCTGCGATGCTGAAACCGCCATCGCCACCGCCACCGCCGATGCTCTGCGCGTGGATGCCATCGGAATGGTCTTTGGTCGTGATGATCGCTGCTCCAGTGCTGGTGAGGGTGACCAGCTTTGCGAGGCCGCCGCCACCACCGGAGCCTCCGATGCTTGCTCCGACCGCACCGCTAGAGGACGAGGCTCCGCCAGTGATGCTGAAGCCACCGCTGCCACCGCCGCCACCGAGGCTCTGGGCGAACAGACCGTGTGAATAAGTGCCGAGTGTTTTGACCGAAGCCGCGCTGTTGAGCACAACCATTCCGCCTTCGCCCGCTCCACCACCGGAGCCACCGAGGCTGAAATTGATTGCCGCCGAACTGCTGAGTCCCCCTGCGATGCTGAAGCCACCATCGCCACCGCCACCGCCCACGCTCTGCGCGAGCACACCGTAGGAGTTGTCGCCTTCGGTCTGGATCAAGCCGCTGATCGCGCTGGTGTCTCCCACGGTGACCTTCATGCCATCGCCGCCGCCCGCGCCCTTGCCGCCGATGCTGGCGGAGATGCCCGCGCTGCCCGTGGAGATGGATCCCGCCACGCTGAAGCCGCCGGAGCCACCGCTGCCGCCCACGCTCTGGGCGAGGATGCCGTGGGAGTCGCCGCCATGGGTGGTGATATTGGCGTTGCTGTTCACGGTCACGGTGCCGGCGGCTCCACCGCCAGCGCCGTTTCCGCCCATGCTGAAGCTCACTGCAGGACCGGTGCTGATGCCACCGGCGATGCTGAAACCACCATCACCCCCACCACCGCCGATGCTTTGGGCGAGGATGCCGTAGGAGTGGGTTTTGGTGGTTTCGAGATTGCCGGTATTCGTGAGCACCACATTTCCGCCCGCGGCACCGGCTGCGCCGCTGCCGCCGATGCTGGCGTTCAATGCCGCTCCTGCGCCGGAACCGGTGGGGTCGATCGAAATGGACGCGGCCACACTGAAGCCGCCGCTGCCACCGCCACCACCGATACTCTGGGCGACGAGGGCATGCGAATCCTCGCCGGTGGTCGCGACATTGCCGCTGTTGATGAGCGTGGCGTCATAGCCCTTGGCTCCGCTCGCACCGCTGCCACCCAGGCTGAAGCCGAGCGATGGCGCGGCGGTGATGCCGCCGGTGACGCTGAAGCCTCCATCGCCACCGCCACCGCCGATGCTCTGGGCAACGACCCCGTAGGAGTGGGTGCCGCCGGTCTTCACCGTGCCGCTGTTGTTGAGATAGACGTTGCCGGAAATATTGCCACTGCCACCCGCGCCGCCGAGTCCGACATTGACTGCGGCTCCAGCCAAGCTGCCGGAAACCGCGAAGCCGCCGGTGCCGCCACCGCCACCCACGCTCTGCGCAAAGACGCCGTGCGAGTTGTCGTCCTTCGTTGTCACCGTGGCGCCGGTGTAGAGGTAGACATCCTTGCCGACACCCCCGGTGCCGGCCTTGCCGCCCATGTTCAGAGCGCCACCCATGCCCGCGCCGAGTGAGCCGCCGATGCTGAAGCCGCCATCGCCGCCACCGCCGCCCACGCTCTGGGCGAGGATGCCGTAGGAATGATCGCCATCGGTGGTGATGGTGCCGAGAATGCGGTGGCTGGCATCACCAACATACACGTTGTCGGCATCGCCCCCGGCACCGGCCGTACCACCGAGGCCGACCGAGGCGGAGTAGCCGACACCTGCGCTGGCCGTAACGGCGAATCCGCCCGAGCCACCGCCGCCGCCCACGCTCTGTGCGAAGATGCCGTGAGCATCCTTGCCGTCGGTGGTGATACTGCTGTTGGCGTCGCCCGCATAGACTTCGACCTGGCCCGCGTCACCGCCACCACCTGCGCCACCGCCGAGACCGACGGCGACCGAGCCACCTGCGGGATTGACGGAAATGGAAGCCGCGAAACCACCATTGCCGCCACCGCCGCCGACACTTTGTGCCTGAATCCCGCGGGAGAAATCTCCGGTCGTTTTGATCGTTCCGGTGACAGCATCTATCGCGCCGGTGGTCGTATTCACACCGACCTGAACGTTGCCACCATCGCCGCCTTCCTTGCCCTGGCCACCCATGGCCAGGGTTACGATGGTTCCAACTGCGGTGCTGTTACCGCCGTTACCACCACCACCGCCGATGCTCTGGGCGAAGATCGCGCTCGCATTGGACTCGGATGTGGTGAGGTTGCCGTGGCTGGTGAGCAGGACGTTTCCAGCATCGCCACCGCCGTCTCCGGAACCGCCGAAAGAGAACCATCCGGTGCTGGAGCCGCCGTTGCCGCCACCACCGCCAACGCTCTGCGCGAAGATCGCGCTGGAGGTGGAGGTGATCGTGCCGGTGTTGGTCACAGCCACGGATCCGCCATCGCTGGTCGCGCTTCCCTTGCCGCCCACGGCGACGAGACCGCCGCTGTTGCCGCCATCTCCGCCACCGCCACCGATGCTTTGTGCATAGATACCCTTTGCCTCCACACCACTGACTTGGATGGTGCCGGCGTTGTTCACGCTCACCGCACCGCCCGCGCCACCGGATGCGCCGGTGCCGCCAAGACCCACGAGAGCACCCGCTCCGCCACCGGAGCCGCCGCCGCCGCCCACGCTCTGGGCGAAGATGCCATGAGATCGTGCGCCTGTTGTGGTGATCGTTCCATTCAGGCCGTTCGTCACCGAGACATTGCCGCCGCTGCCGGCACTCGCGCCGCTGCCGCCGGATGCGTAGAAAATGCTGCCACCACCGCCACCATTGCCGCCGAAGCCGCCGATGCTTTCCGCATAGATGCCGTAGGCGTCCGCTCCGCTGGTGTTGATGGTGCCATTGCTGGTGACGGTTACACTGCCGCCGGAAGTGCCCTGGCCACCCGAGCCCGCACTGGTGCCGGTCCAGCCTCCGTCGCCGCCGCCGCCTGCGATACCGCCCACACTCTTCGCCCAGATGCCGTGCGCTTGGTCGCCGGTGGTGGTGATGTTCCAACTGCCGTTGACAGTCACGGTACCACCGGGTCCGCCGGAGCCACCGGCATCCGCGCTATTCGCGGTGCTGCCATCGCCCCCTGTGCCACCGCTGCCGCCCTGGCTCACGGCGAGGATGCCCGAGGCACGGTTCCCGCTGGTGTGGATGGTACCGCTCCCGTTTACAATCACGTTGCCACCTGCGCCACCTGCGCCACCGGCTTTCGCATTGCGGAAGTATCCACTGTCGCCACCGGTGCCGCCATCTCCACCCACGCTCCACGCAATCACGCCTGCGGAATCATTGGTGGTGGTGGTGATGCTGCCGTTCGCGGTCACGGTGACCGTGCCGCCCTGGCTGCCGACTCCGCCCTGGGTGGAGCTGCTGGAGATCGTGGCATCGCTGCCATCCCCGCCGCGACCGCCCTGGCTGGTGGCGTAGATACCGGCGGAATTCGCACCGCTGGTGTTGATGATGCCGTTGTTGGTCACCGTCACGCTGTTGCCCGCGCCACCGGTGCCAGCCGCTCCGAGGAGACTGTTGACGTAGTTGTTGAGATTCGGGAAGGCGGTGCCGCTGGTTCCGTAGGTGTTGAAGGTGGAGCCGACGAGGCTGCTGCTGAATGCGGATGTTCCGGTCTTGGTCACCTTGATGACCAGATAGCCGGTTTCCGTCTTGGTCGCACCCGGCGGCGTCTTCGATCCGAGTACCGAGTAATCCACCCGGATATTCGCGGTGCCTCCCACGGCCAGTGCCGAGAAGTCCGAACCCGCCGCAAATGAGAACGTGCCATCAGCATTCAGGGTCACGGTTCCTGCGCCACCGGAGATGACGTTGCCGTTCGCATCAAGCAGCGAGGCCGTCACGGCGGAGCCGACAGTGCCGCTGGTGCCGTCCTTGTTCTTCACACCGTTGACCGCGAAGCTGAACGTGGAAGCTTTGTTCTGGGAAATGAAGTCGCCCAACTGCTGGGCCACCTGTGCCGGATAACCACTGGTCGAGCTCTGGGCCACGATGCCCACGCTCTGGGTGCCATTGGTGGTGATATTGGCCGAGTTGTTCACCGTCACCACACCACCCGGGGTGTTCTGGCTGGTAGGGATCGGCACGCCGAGGAAGGGGTCGTTCACCGGCTGCGGGGCCACACCCACACTCACCGCGTTGATACCCTGGGCCTGGTTGCCGGTGGTATTGATCGAGAAGGGGGTGCCGGTGAGCGCGGCGTTCACCGTGATGTTACCCGCGCTCTGATTGGTGAGTACGATGCCTGCCGTATTTGCGGCCGGAGAAATCGATCCGCTCAGATCCCTCACGTTGACGGTGAGGATCGAGTTGGAATTCGGATTCACCCCCGCGCTCTGGTCGCCGGTGTAGGTCATGGTGCCGACAGGGCTCTCGACTCCGGGCGTGTTCGCTGCTTCCAGATGCCCGGTTCCCATCGAGAACCAGATGACGCTCGCGCCCAGCCAGATGGGGCGGCCGCTGCGGGTGATCTGTTTTCTGAAACGTTTCGAGGTGAAATAAAAACGGCGCTTCATGTTTTCTCTGGGGACGGGGTGTAACAGCCGGATCTCCGTCAGGGGAAGACGGTGGGGGACGATCCGTTAGGGGAAGAGAGCCAGCACAATATGGAAGTTTGAAACATTGAACAAGGCGGATCATCGGGATATGACGCGCTTTGGGCGGATTGTTTCGGAAGGTGCTGGTTCGGCGCGCGTTACGCGGAATTTTCGGCCGATATTACACGCGATCGCGTAGGTGGAATCGCTGGAATTGATATGTCGAATGCTTATCGAAAAACCAATCTCATCATTTGCTTATGAGTGGGCCGTGAGCAATCGCTCCACAGTTTCCCGGATCAAGCCGCTGAGCAGGGGATCTGATGCAATTTCCTCCCGGGTGATACGGCTGCCGGGCAGGGGAATGCGACCCGAAGCGGTCTCGATCAACTGCGCATCCATCGTCCTCAGGATTTCCATCAGGGCGGCATGCGCGTGATGGGAGGAAAAGGACGTGTTCGGAATGGCCACCGGCTTGCCGGAAAATTCGCCGCTGGCCACCACCCAATCGAGCGCGTTCTTCAAGCTGCCCGTCACACCGTGGGCATACTCGGGGCTCGCGATGATCACCGCGTCCGCAGTTGCGAGCGCTTGCCGGAAGGTGCGCACGGCCTCCGGCTCTTCCGTGGCATCCGGTCGGAACAAGGGGAACTCTCCGAAGCCTTCGTGGATTTCCAAAGTAACATGGCTCGGGACTAACATGGCCGCTACTTCGAGCAATGCCCGGTTGGAGGAATGGCTCCGGAGACTCCCACAGATTCCGAGGATGCGCTTCATGGTTGGGGGCTTGCTTCTGCCAATGGCAGCAACAGGATCCGCTTGATCTCGCGAACTGCGGCCTCCTTCCGGAAGGCGAGATGGCCGGAGCGGATGATCAGCTCGGATTCCGCGCCTTCGAGATGACTGCTTTCGTAGGAAACGAAACCATCTGTTCCTTTCCAGAAGGGGCCTCCGAACCGCTGGCCGATGATGCTGTGGAACGGGACCTGCGGTGGAATCTCGGCCAATGCCCGCAAGGCGGGGCTGCGAGGAGACAGAGTGCGGATCGAACTGAATTTGCCATCCTCGATCATCTTGACGATGAAGGGGTCGAGATCCGCCCGATGGTGCTCCAGGATGGGATGGAGCGTGCTCACGAACCGATCATCGCCCTGGAACAGATTCAGACCGAGACGGCCGATCCAGTTGTCCGCAAAACTGCTTCCCCTGTGCGGCACGGCAATGAAGATCACCCGCCGCACACGCGGATCACGTTGGAACACGAACAGCTCCTTCGTGGCCTCGATGTCCGCGCGGGGTGCCCGCAGTTTCTCCGGGCGCACATGGATCACACTGTCCCATAGCTTGTAACCGGAATCGCACACCAGCGTGTGGCTGAGGATGCCGCCCATGCTGTGGCCCATCACCACGATGTGGTTCGTGGCAAAGTCGTTTCCGTCCGGATCAAGTTTCTGGAGCGTTTGCCGCAGCACCTTCCGCAGCACGGCGGCGTTCTGCATCACGGGAAGCCCGGTCGGATAATAGTAGTGCCAGATCTGGTAGCGGGAGCGGAGCTGGGGATCCGCGTGGAGATCGTTGACCAGGTTGCCGAATTGCACCGGGGTCGATTGCAGCCCATGGACCATCAGCAAGGGAATGCGGTTCGGGTCGTAGGGATCGATCAGATACAGCTTCTCATGTCGCGGACTGCTCAGCGGCCGCAGCATGCTCGTGAAGCCTGTCTTTCTCAAAGCCTCGGCGTGGCCCACCAGTGTGGCCACCGGCGCGCTGGAATCCGCAGCCAGCGGCCATGTCCGGTTACCGATGGAGACGGAGTCGTGATTCTCGGGAGAGAGGAACTGCAACGTATCGCGGCGCTGCCCGCTTGCCGACACAAACACCGCGGTCCGTGCGGTATAGATACCCTCCGGCGGCCGGAGATCATCGAATTTCCCGTAGCCGTCATTCGGCCGCCATGCCAGCACGGGAACTCCGGCTCCCTCACGGCGGTAATCGTGATCGAGTCCATGGACCCGGATCTGGTTCACAGGAGTGAAACGGTTGAGCCCCTGTTCACCCGTCGCCTCCACTTCCACATTCAATCCTGCGGAAGAACTCCAGGCGGCTCTTTGCTCCAGAGGCAGCCCATCATACCATTCCACGAGTTGTTCAAGAGCGTGGCGCTGCCGGTGCATGGCGGCGTGGTTGTCAGGCGATGCCTCCAACCGACGGGTCGATTCCTTCACCTCTGCCAGAAGATCATTCCCGCTACGGGGAACGCAGGAAGCGAGACACATGGTCGCAAACGTCAGGGCGATCCGGAGTGCGAACGGTTTCATGAGTCGACGGCGGCATCCTGCCTGCCTGTTTCACGAATGTCTTTCCATTTTCCGCCACCACGTCGCTCTGTGTCGGTTGCCTCGCGAAAAGCTGTGGCAGCTTCAACTCTCGTCCTTCAGTCGTTGCGGTTGGAATTCGTTTGAGGGCTCACATGCATGATGGGGGCGAAATTTTTCCAAGGGATTTATCCTTGTCGGAGCATGGCCGGTTCGCTCAAATGCTGTTCGAATGATTACCCGTCTGTATTCTGCCGCCCTGAGAGGGGTGGATGCCCAGGAGGTGGAGGTCGAGGTGAACGTCCGTGGCTCGGAGAAGCCGTTGGTCATCATCGTCGGCCTGCCGGATGCAGCGGTGCGGGAATCCTCCCAGCGGGTGATTTCCGCCATCAGCGCTTCGGCTCTCTATTTGGCGGATGGCACGAAGACGGTGAACCTCGCTCCGGCCGACTTGAAAAAGGAAGGGCCTGCCTTCGATCTTCCCATTGCTCTTGCCATGGCTTCGGCCAGCGAGAATACCCCTCTTGATGCGGATGATTGCTGCATCGTCGGCGAGCTTGCTCTTGATGGTACGGTGCGGGCAGTAAAAGGAGTGCTCTCCATCACGCTGGAGGCGAAGCGCCGTGGGCGCTTGCGGGTGCTGGTGCCGGAAGCCAATGCCCCGGAGGCCGCCATCATCGATGGTGTGCAGGTGTTTCCCATCCGCTCCCTGCACCAGGCATGGAAATTCCTGTGCGGGGAAGAGGCGATCCAGCCCTTTCAACTCGATCGCAAATCGTTCTTCGAATCCCACCGCCGCTATGATGTCGATTTCGACGAAGTGCGGGGCCAGCTTCACGTGAAGCGCGCGCTCGAAGTGGCTGCGGCTGGAAACCACAACCTGCTGATGGTAGGGCCACCTGGCACCGGCAAGTCGATGCTGGCCAAACGCATGGCCACGATTATGCCGGACATGACCGAGGATGAGGCGATTGAGACGACCAAGATCCACTCGATCACCGGCCTGCTGGATCCGAAGAAGGCCTTCCTCACCACCCGCCCTTTCCGCTCTCCCCACCATACCATCTCCGATGCAGGCCTTCTCGGTGGTGGCACCAACCCCGGCCCCGGCGAGGTTTCCTTGGCCCACCACGGTGTCTTGTTTCTGGACGAACTGCCCGAGTTCCGCCGCCAGACGTTGGAGGTGATGCGGCAGCCGCTGGAGGATGGAGAAGTGACGATTTCACGTGCCTCCGGATCGCTGACTTTTCCTTCGAGGTTCCTCATGGTCGCGGCCCTCAACCCTTGTCCCTGTGGCCATTTTGGTAACCCGAAGGGTTCGTGCCGTTGCAGTGTCCGCCAGATCGAAAACTATCGCCAACGAATCAGCGGGCCTCTTCTGGATCGAATTGATCTGCACGTGGAAGTGCCGCTGGTGGATTATCGTGAACTTTCCTCCAACGCTTCCGGTGGCGAGTCTTCTGCTGTCATTCGCGAGCGAGTCCAAGCAGCTCGTGAAGTTCAACTGAGGCGCTTCAAAAATAAGTCGACTCGGACCAATGCGGCGATGGGCGCGCGCCTTGTTCGCGAGCATTGCAAACTCGACAGCGTGGGGGCGGGCTATCTGGAGCACTCGATGGAGCAGATGAACTTCTCCGCCCGCGCCCATGATCGGATTCTCAAGGTAGCCCGGACTCTTGCGGATCTGGGTGGCAGTCCGGATATCCGCCCGGATGACGTGCTGGAAGCGATCCAATACCGGACGCTGGATCGCAATCTGTTCGCCTGATCTGGCTTTGCCCAAAGAAGCCGTGTTCGGGTCAAGCTGGCCTCAATGGGGCCTTGGGTTGCTTGTGCGAACGGTCGGCCTGTGGTTCACCTTCCCACCGCTTGATGGGCTTTGGGATTGGGGGCGTTGAGTCGATCGGCTGCGGCGATGTTGCGGCGCTCTGCCCGGTACTTGGAGGCGGATTGGCCCATGTGACGGAGGAAGTGACGGGCGAAGTCGCTGTGATCGTAAAAGCCGGACTCGAGTGCGATGTCGGTGATCGGCAGGTTGGTGCGTGCGAGTAGTTCGCAGGCTTCGATCACGCGCATGCGGATGAGATACTCGCGAGGCGTGGTCTGGAAGGTGGTACGGAACTTGCGCTCGAACTGCCGGACGGAAAGGCCGGCCATGGCGGCCAGGCGCGGCACATCCAGCTTGTCGCGGAAGTTTTCCTTCAAGTGGTCCGCCACGGAGGCGAGTTCCAGGTAAGGTTGGATGGCGGCGCGCTGGGCCTCGATACTGCGGACGGTGCCGCAAACCCCGCAGACCTTGCCGTTGAGATCATACAGGGGAAGTTTGTCGGTCACATACCACTCGGGTTTGCCGTCCGAGTTGGGGAAAAGCTCGATGATGCCCAGGATAGGACGACCGCTTTCCATGACTTTTTCGTCATCCCGGCGGTACTTCGCGGCGAGGCGTGGCGGGAAAATCCGCTCGTCGGTGATGCCGATCATCTGCTCCTCGCTGCTGAAGCCGCAGCGGCTCACGAATGCGGGATTACCCGCCATCAAACGGCATTCACGGTCCTTGGCGAAGAACAAGGTGCCGGGAAGATGATCGAACAAATGACGGAACTGACCCGGTGGGAGTTGGCGAAGCCACGATTGTCGGGAGTGGTCTACATCCATGCGGCGCAATCATACAGCAGGTTGGCGGGTGCATGCAATCGAATAGAATCGCGATCCCGCGCAGCCCGGGATTATCTAACAGTGTAAATACGTTGGAGCCACGGGGGCTGCAGGGCCCAAGCGGCTCCGCCCGGAAATTTTCCGTGGGAATCCCGATCTGGCGGAATGATACACAAATTGGGCGCGTCGTTACAAGAAATCCATGAACAACTGTGCCACCTTCGGGGCAGTTTCTATGCAACCGACTTTTGGCGCCAGCACCTGGCTTTGGACATCGCCCTTCGATTCCAAGCAAACCGACCTCATCAAGGCCATCGCCGCCCTCGGGTTTGAGGCGGTCGAGCTTCCCATCGAAGACCCCGCTTTGGTTGATCCCGCCGCGCTGAAGCCGGTGATCGAGGATGCTGGTCTGAAGGTCCATATCTGCGGTGCCTTCGGACCTGGCCGTGACCTGACGGATCCGGATCCGGGTGTCCGTGCTTCCACCCGTGGGTATATCTCCTCGCTGATGCATATCGCGGAGGGACTCGGGGCCGGTTTTGTGGCCGGGCCGATGTATTCCCGGGTTGGCAAGGCGCGTCAGCTGGCACCGGAAGACCGCCGTCGGGAATGGGATCTCGCGGCGACCGAATTGCGCACCGTGGCGAAGGAAGCCAGTGACCGTGGTCTGGCGCTCGCCATCGAGCCGATCAATCGCTTCGAGACCGACCTCGTCAACAACACCGCCGATGCGGTGCGCCTCGTGCGGGATATCGACCACCCGGCGGCGAAGGTGATGATCGACAGCTTTCACATGACGATCGAGGAAGCGGACCTCGGCGCGGCGATCCGCCTCGCCGGAGAGGATCTCATCCACGTGCAGGTCAGTGAGAACCACCGCGGCGTGACCGGCAGCGGTCTGACCCATTGGACCTCCTTCCGCGATGCCCTGCGGGAGATCCGCTACACCGGCTCGGTCGTGATCGAGTCATTCACGCCGGACAACCGCGATCTCGCGGGAGCGGTGTGCATCTGGAAGCGCTTCACCGCGGACCAGGACGAGTTCGCCTCCCGTGGCCTCGCTTTCCTCAAAACCCTTTTTGCTCACAGCTAACCACAACCAAACCACCACATGTCCGGTATTAACATTGCCATCGTGGGTCTCGGCTTCGGCGCCGAATTCATTCCGATCTACCAGCGCCACAAGGACGCGAACATGTATGCCATCTGCCAGCGCACGCAGTCGAAGCTGGATGAGGTGGGTGATAAGTTCGGCATCGCCAAGCGATACACCAGCTACGACGAGTTGCTGGAAGATCCGGAAGTGCATGCGGTCCACATCAACTCTCCCATCCCCGACCACGCCGCGCAGACCATCAAGGCGCTGAAGGCTGGCAAGCACGTCGCGTGCACCGTGCCGATGGCGACCAGCGTGGAGGACTGCCGCCAGATCGTGCAACTGGTGAGGGAAACCGGTCTGAAGTACATGATGATGGAGACCGTGGTTTATGCCCGCGAGTTCCTCTTCATGAAGGAACTCTACGACAAGGGCGAGCTCGGGAAGGTCCAGTTCATCAAGGCTTCTCACCAGCAGGACATGGACGGCTGGCCGGGCTACTGGCCGGGTCTGCCTCCGATGCACTACGCGACCCACTGCGTGGGTCCGGTGCTCGGCCTGACCCGTGGTGAGGCCGAGTATGTTTCCTGCTTCGGCTCCGGCACCATCCGCGAGGAGATGCATTCCTGCTACGGCTCGCCGTTCGCCGTGGAAACCTGCCACATCAAGTTCAAGGACAGCGATCTTTCCGCACAAGTCTACCGCTCGCTCTTCGATGTCGCCCGCCAGTATCGCGAATCCATTGAGGTCTACGGCTCGAAGAAGTCGGTCGAATGGCCGCTCATCGAGCACGAGCCCCTGGTGATGCACACCGCGAAGCTGCCGGAGCCGGAGATTCCGTCCCGTGTGGAGACGCCGGACTTCGCCCACTATCTGCCCGAGGAAATCCAGCTCTTCACGAAGGGCGGCGTCTACGGTGGTGACACCGGCGAGGATCATCTCTCCTTCACGCAGGGTGCCGGTCACGGTGGTTCTCATCCGCACCTCGTGCACCAGTTCGTGAACATGCTGAAGACCTCCAAGGATGCTTATCCCAATGCGGTCGAGAGCGCGAACATCACCTGCACCGGCATTCTTGCCCACGAGTCCGCGCTCAAGGGCGGCGAGTTGATCCGTTTGCCGGAGTGGTCCTTCCGCTCCTACGGCACCAACGGTGTCGCGAAGGGTGTCCCCGGTCACGCTCACGCCGTGCCTGCCGGAGTCTGATTTATCGCGTGCCTGCGGCTTGTTCAGCCGGTCCAAGTGTTCGGCGGAACAAGTCCGTGAGAGCGGAGGCGATCGTGTGGTGGATTTCCGCTGCCGGTCGCCTTCCTGCTTTTGCGAGCCGGGGCAGGGGACAGAGATAGATGCGGTCGGTGAAGGATTCGTGCCGCGTTCCGTCGAGGGAAAGGCGGATGGCATTGGAGGTCTTCGCTGCTTCCGCTGTGCGTTCATCCGAGCGACGGATCAGGCGTTGCTCCGGTGTTTCATCTGCGGCAGCCGGTTGCTTGAGCCATGCGGGAATCTCATCGTCGAAATAGAGGAACGGCACGGTGGGGGGAGGACCTGACAAATAGAATCCATCTTCGTTTGCTCCCGCGATGAACCATGGATCACGAGTGCAGAGCCGGATGGCCGTGGTGCCGCCGAAGGAAAATCCGAACACTCCGCCGTGATCCAGGCGCAGGCGGCTCTTCCATTCGGGGATGAGATTGCCGGCAAGGGCTTGTCTCACACGCGTCAAGTCATTGGCCCGGTTCGCGATGCATCGTTCGGCCGTGGCTTCGAAATCGGAGACAGCTTGATCCGAAGAGAAGTCCGGTGGAGAGACGAGCTTGCCTTCTGTTCTCGATCCGTCCGCGTGAAGAATCGTCGTAGCCTGCCCCGGATGATCGATGGCAATCACCACGAAACCGCGGCTGGCGAGGTCCTCGACCTGGGCGACATTCTCCGCCCGATGCCCCATCCACGCGTGTTCGTAGAACAGGATCGGCAATGTGGATGTGGTGTCCACCAGAGGAGCATTGCTCCAGGAACGGGAGTCGGCGTGTTTGATCCGGTGAAATGGAAACCCGGGAGCGAGTGCCGCATCAGGCAACCAAGGTGCGCGGGTGCTGGTACCACTACCCGGATACCAGATTTGGAAGGATAACCTGGGATGGGTTCCTTCAGCGGGTATCTCCAAAATCCGGGTGCCGACCTTGTAGATGCCGGGAAGTGGAGGCAGTGCCGGTTCTGGAAAAAGCCAGCAGGCTCCGGCTCCCATGCCTATCAGCATGAAAGCGAGCGGCAGGCCCCATTTGGATGAGGGCTTCAATAGCATGACCACGCAGGCTGCGAGCGTTGGCAGCAGGAAGATTCCCGCACTTCCGGTGTAACTCACGGCGAGAACTGCGAGCCCTGCCGGGATCGACCATTTCCGATCATGCTTGGCGGCGAGAACGGCGCTCAACGCCGCAAACAGGCAGGCCAGCCATTCGGGCCAAGGGGAGTTCACATGAGCTTTCTAACCATGGGCCGGGCAGGCCGCAAACGCATTCCGGTGATCTCTCGGGAAGGGGCATTTGGCGGTTTCTTTGGCAGCGGTCGCGGGAAATGCGAGCCGTTCGGTCAAAAAATCGGCTGTGCCACGCTGAGGGCTAGAACTTCCAGATGGGGAGCGTAGCCTTCACCGAATTCCTCTGTAAGTCTTATGAAAATCCGCCCGCTTTTTCTGCTCGCCGCACTCGCGGCCTTTGTCCCGACCGTTCGCGCGGCGGACGCTCCTGCTGAAACCGCACCTGCCGAAGAAACGGCCAAGTTGCCGAAGCTCCCCTGGCACATGGTGAACATCTGGTGGAACACCAAGGGAGAGGTGCCGGACTTTTCGGAGTTCTCCGTCGATATCGACATTTCGACGGACGTGCCCGCGGAGAAATACAATCTCTACATCTCGCCATTCTTCGGCACCATCAACGGCTCCTCGATCTACGGTGGCATCCAGACCAACTGCAACGGCTGGGATGCGATGAAGCCGGATGATCACAAGCGTCTGCACGGCGGGCACGGGTTCATTTTCTCGCGCTGGAGTGACAAGCCGGACCTCACGCTCGCGGATGTCCGCGCCACCCCGGGCGGTTTCGTCGAGGCGGCGGGTTATGAAGGCAATTTCGTTTCCGGCCGTCGTCCTTATCCATGGACTGCAGGGAAGTACACCTTCTCCTTGCGGAAAATGGATACCCAGATCACCGATGGGAAACCGTTCACCTGGGTGGGTGCTTTCGTGCATGAGCACGCCACCGGCAAGGACGTGTTTGTGAACGCACTACGCTTCCCCGGTGACAAGCTTGTGCATAACGGCAAGAGCGCTGCTTTCCTGGAATTCTATTCGACCGAGAAGCTCCACACTCCGCCGGACATCGCAACCCTGCCACCGCTGGAGGTGAAGTTTTCGAATCTGCGCTTCAATGGCGGTCCGGCCGATCTCACCAAGGTGGATGCAGCTTTCATCCGCAAGGAGATGAAGCGTTCGGATGGTCTCAGCGCTCCGATTTCTCCGAACCTCATGCGGGTCTCCGCATCTGAAGACGGTCGGGAGATCACCTGCCGCCTTCAGAACAAGCCCTTCCCGGACAGTGAGGAGCCGAACCGCACCCTCTGGCCGCAGAAGAAATAGGCCTTTTATCGAATCATCTCTGTCGAAATACTGCCGCCGACGTAGCTGTCGGCGGCATTTTCGTGCGCATTGCACGGAGGTGTGGAAGTTCCCGCATGATCACGTGTGTTAGGTTTTGTTCGTGGCTATTGACAGGTCGTGGAAATTTATTAAACGATCTTAATTATAAATAGTGGCTAACGGATTGTTTCCGCCCCCGGCCCGCCCCCCTGAATGATCGATTTGCCGCGGCTGTTCCGCGTCTTCGCGCACTCCCCCCAAGGAATCTGCGTGGTGACCTCATGGACATGACCTGAAGCCTATCGATGGAAACCCCAATAGGAACGAATGATGACCACCCCCAAACGAACCGCGCTGCTATCCCTGATTACAGGATTGATGGCTGTCTGCTCCGCCTCGACGGCATCCGGTGCGCCTGAAATCCGGGTGACCGGAAGCTCCGTCACCATCAACAACAACGATACCACTCCGTCGTCTTCGGATGGCACCGATTTCGGGTCGGTCGCTCTCGGCAGTCTGCCGCAGAAGCGGGTGTTCTATATCTATAATGACAGCCAGGATCAGAATACGCCGCTGACGATTTCTTCTCTCACCGTCAGCGGTGCCGCGTTCACACTTACGATTCCACCGTCCGGAACCGTGGCTGCCGGAGGAGCCACCAGCTTCGAGATCAGCTATCAACCCACCACTTCGGGGATTCAGACGGGGAGCGTCACCATCGGGAACAACGATTCGGATGAGAATCCCACGGTGTTTTCCATCCAGGGATTCGGGTTGGCCCCGCAGGTGCGTATCGCGGGGAAAGGAGTCACCATCGCCAACAACGACACTACTCCTTCCACGGATGATAACACGGACTTCGGTTCGCTCACAGTGGGCAGTGACATTTCCCGGTCCTTCTCGATCTACAATGCCGGGGATGCTCCTCTGGCCGTCAGCAATATCCAGGTTACAGGCACTTACTTCTCTCTGGATGGTAGCTTTGCAGGCTCGATTGCTCCGGGTGCCACCCAGACCTTCGGCGTGAAGTTCGCGCCACTGGGGGCTGGTAGTGCTACGGGCACCGTCTCGGTCGCCACCAATGATCCGAACGTCGCGAACTACACCTTCCAGGTGAAAGGACTCGCCACCCAGCCGGAGATCGATGTGCAGGGCAACAGCCTCTCCATCGTCAGTGGCGATACCACTCCCTCTTCGGCGGATGGCACCTTGTTCGCCACCATTTCCAATGGTTATCCCGGTGGCGTCTCCCACTTCGTGGTGAAGAACACCGGCAATGGCAACCTGCTCCTGCGCAGCGTCACGCTCTCCGACAGCACCAACTTCAGCGCCGACTTCACCGGCAGCGCGGCTCCGATCGTGGCTCCCGGCGGCACCGCCGAGCTCAATCTGTCCTACGTGCCGAAGGCCCCGGGCACGCACACCACCACGGTGACCATCCTGAACAACGACCTGGATGAAGGTTCCTATACCTTCACTGCCCAGGGCAGCACGCTGGCTTCCTCCATGGACTTCGGTGGCGTGACCAATGGCGACACCACTCCGGATGGCACGGACAAAACGGCTTTCGGCAACGCCATCGTCGGTGGCACGCCGGTGACGCACAATTTCACGGTCAACAATGCCGGCCCCGGTGTCCTGCGCATCACCGCGGTGGATATCAGCCCTTCCACCCACTTCACCTTCACCGGCACGCTGCCTGCCACGATTCCATCCGGAGGTTCCCTCCAGGTGCCGATCGTGTTCTCGCCGCAGTCCATGGGTTATCAGACGGCTCTGGTGACGGTCCGCACCAATGACAGCAGCCGCGATCCGTTCACCTTCACCGTGGATGGCACCGGCCTCCAGCGCAGCCTTGTTGTCGGGGCGGTCGGCAATGTGGTGGTCAATGGCGACGCGACTCCCTCGACGCTCGATGGCACGGACTACGGTTCCATCGCCGTGGACGGCAGCCAGCTCGACCACACCTGGCCGCTGCGCAATACCGGCAACGTTCCGCTGACCATCAGCTCGATCACCTCCAGCCTATCCTCCGACTTCACGATCGTGGCACCTTCTCCCGGCGACATCGCCGGTGGTTCCTCCACGAACCTGGTCGTGCGCTTCAATCCCTCTGCCATCGGAGTCCGCACGGCGGTGATCACCGTGACCAGCAATGATCCGGCTTCTCCTTACACCTTCACGGTCACCGGACGCGGAGCACCGCGCATCGGGCAGCCGCTTGAGGATCCGGAGACTCCCATTCTCATCTCCATTCCGTGGAATCCGGCCATCGCGGGCGACTTCACCGGCACCATCATCGAGGATGACGGCCACGGCAATCCGGGCACCACGATCCGCGGCGGCTTCGACAGCTTCAAACTGAGCTCGGACGGTTCGTTCACCGCGAAAGGCAATGTGGACGGCGTCGACATCTCCCTGAAGGGGAAACTCAATCCGGATGGCACCTATGATGGTTCCTTCAAACTCTCGGATGGCAGCACCGCCACCGTCACCTTCCGTGTCTATCAAGGCGATGATGGTTCGAACCGGATCATCGGCACCCTCGTTCGCAACGGTGAGACGCTCCATATCGACGTGATCCGTTCCGGCGGAGTGGCGCTTCCTGCCTCTCTCACCGGTCCTTACACCATGATCATTCCCGGAGTGGACGCCGCCCCTCCCACCGAGCCGCATGGCGACGGTGTCGGCTTCCTCACCGTCCGTATCGATGGCACGATCCGCTGCCAGTACATCATGGGAGATGGCACCACCACCACCCGCACCAGCAAGGTCAGCCCCCGTTACGTCTGGCAATACCAGTTCCCCGTCTACAGCGGTGGCTGGAAGAAAGGCTATGTCGCAGGCCGCATGGTCTTCCGGGATGTGCCGGGAGTGAGCGATTTCGATGGCAAGGTCTTCTGGAAGAAGTATCCGAGCAACGGCAAGGACTACTACCCGGGCGGCTTCCAAGTGGAACGCTATTGCGTGGGTGCGAAATATACCGCACCAGCCAAAGGCAAGTCCGCCATGCCGGGACTCGTTGCCGGCACGGACAATGCGGAGTTCAAGATCGGTGCGGCCGCTGAAGGTGTCCCCGCCCAGTCGCTGTTCTTCACCTGGGGAGTCGATGACAAGATCAAGTCAGGCACCACGCCGCGTATCGATCTCCGCGTCACTCGCAATACGGGAAGCATTTCCGGCTTCTATGTCGATTCCGCGAGCCAGTCGAAGGTGCGCGTGAATGGAGCGATCCTCCAGAAGCAGGGACTTGTGGGCGGCCTCTTCAAGGGCTACCAGATCACCGGCTTCGTGACCATGGCTCCGAGGGCGAACTGATCGATCCGGGTGTCCCGTTCAAAGGTCATTCTCATTCTTGCAACGGCGGCGCTGGTCATCAGCGCCGTCGTTCTCTTAATGCATGGGAGGCCGGTTTCCGCCACTCAGGAGAATGGGGATCAGGCGCGGAACCAGAGTCCGTCCTCCCGGGCCGCCCGTTCCTCCTCCGGCTCTCAGCCCGAAGGACCGGCTGCCCGCGATCCTCGGCCGGAGCCGACCCACACGCTTGAGCAAATCAGCTCGTGGTTGGCCGACGATTCCGTGTCTACCGATGAGGCTGCCACCCGGTTGTGGAGGGTATTTGCGGATACCAGGCAGACCAAGGACGTTCGCAAGGAGGCTCTCGGGCATGCCTTGAACCTGACCAGCGACAAGCGGTTGGTCGCCGAGTTTCTGCCCGTCTATGCGCAACCCGGTTTGTGGTCCGGAGAGATCGGGGAAGCCGCCTTGGATGAGCTCTATAACCGTGGCAAGGAGGCGAAGCTCGCCGCCGGGGCCGCTTTGCTTGGCCATGCGACCGGGGAGTTTCATGATCAAATCCGGGATCTGCTCCGCTTTGAACTGGATGAACCGGATGCAGATGACGCGGCCTTGATCCGCAAGGCGCATGAAAAGCCGGCTGCAAAGCCTGATTCTTGAGGAGCTGGTTCCCTGCGCTTTTCTCAGGCGCAGATGATCGCAACTGTAACAATTCGAACCGGGATTTGGGTTCCTATTTCGCCCTGCTTGGCTAGCTCTTGGGGATGTTCGTTGCCTGTCGTTTGCGTGAGATCAGAAGGTGGTATTGGGGATTGATAGGAATCGGAGGCGCTCTTTTTACCGGAGCATTGTCCGCCCAGACCGGCGGCTTGGATGCTCCCCAGGCTGCGGGAGCCTACTTCAACGGGGTCTTTCCTGTGACCACACCCGGATCCGCTACCGGCTGGACCACCGCCAACGCCTTTCCCAATCTCACGTTTGTCGATCCGCTCTGGATGGCGGAGATCCCGGGCACCACCAACTTCCTGCTCGTTGGCAAGGATGGTCAACTATGGCGCTTCGCCAACAATCCTGCCGTGACCCAGGCCCAGGTGGTGCTGGCGCTCGACTGGTCGTCCAAGACCCAGACTTCGGAGGATCAAGGATTCTACAGTTTGGCCTTCCATCCACAGTTCGGACAGGCCGGATCCCCGAACTCCAACTACGCATACGTCTGCTACAACCACAAACCGGCTCTCAGCGGAGCGGATCTCGATCACTCCTACTGGCGGGTCTCCCGGTTCACGTGGCTGCCTGCCAGCGGCACCTTCGACCCGAACAGCGAACTGGTGCTCATCAACCAATTCGATCCGGACCGCTGGCACAACGGCGGCGCGATGTTTTTCGACAACGAGGGCTTCTTGAACATCACCTGCGGAGACGGTGGCGACAGCATCGGGCTTTCCCAAGCGCTGGCCAACACCCAGAAGATTGATGGCGGCTTTTTCAGCGGCGTCTTCCGGATCGACGTGGACAACAATCCCGCGAAATCCCATTCCATCCGGCGCCAACCGACGAACCATGCTTACAAGCCTGCGGCCTGGCCATCGAGTTCGACCCAGGGTTACGGCATTCCGAATGACAATCCGTGGCTCGATCGGGCAGGCAGCGTGCTGGAGGAATACAGCGCCATCGGGTTGCGCAGTCCGCATGCCGCGCACTACGATTCGGATACGGGGGATATTTGGATCGGCGATGTGGGGGAAGGCACCCGTGAGGAGATCACGGTCCTCCCGAAAGGAGGAAATGCCCAATGGGGCTTCAAGGAAGGCACCGTAACCGGGCCGGGCACGAAGCCTGCCAATGTCATCGGGACCGAAGTCGCGCCCTTCTACGATTACGGTCGTACCATCGGTTCCTGTGTCATCGGCGGCATGCGTTACCGGGGCACGAAGTGGAACGCCTTCCTTGGTGGCAAGGTGCTGTTCGGCGACCATGTCCGCGGCATGGTCTGGAGCGCAGCTCCCGGTCTCGGTGGTGCGGCTCCGGTGGTCGAGACTCTCATCTCCGGTTTTCACACCGGCACCAAGGCGGGACTCGCCAATTTCTGCACGGACAGCGCTGGGGAGGTCTATCTGATGGATCTCAATGGCACCAATCAGACTGGCGGCGTCATCCGCAAACTGGTTTTGCAAGGAGCCTCGGTGGAGCCTCCCGCCCTTCTCTCGCAGACCGGTGTTTTCAGCAATCTGGCCTCGCTCACGGCGGCGTCCGGATTCGTGCCTTTCGACGTGAATACCCCGCTGTGGTCCGATGGGGCTCACAAGCAGCGCTGGATCATGGTGCCGAACAACGGCAGCCACGATACCGCTGCGGAAAAGATCACTTTCAATGAGAAGGGCAACTGGACCTTTCCCGAAGGCACCATCCTGATGAAGCATTTCGAAATGCCGATGGATGAACGGAATCCGTCGGTCGTCCGGCGTTTGGAGACGCGGTTCATCGTCTGCACGGCAGGAGGTGGAAAATACGGCCTGACTTATCGCTGGAATGCTGGGGGAACCGACGCGCAGCTTCTCACCGGTGGAGAGTCGCTCGACTATGCCGTCACCTTGCAGGATGGAAGCACGGTCCAGCGGCGGTGGGACTTCCCTTCCCGGGCAGATTGCTTGTTCTGCCACAATAGCGCTGCGGGACAGGCGTTGGGGTTCCGCACGCACCAGTTGAACAAGGACTTCACCTATCCCTCCACCGGTCGCACGGCGAACCAGCTTATCACCTTCAGTGCGCTGGGCATGTTCGACCGCTCGCTCACGGTGGATGAAGTCAGGAACTTCCTGCAATCCCGAGCCATCGATGATCAGACTGCTCCGATGGAGCATCGCGTCCGCTCTTATCTGGACGCGAATTGTTCACACTGCCACCAGCCCGGCGGAATCGTGGATTACTTTGATGCCCGCCTCAATACGCCCTTCAATTCACAGGCTTTGATGGATGTGGCCGTGCAAGGACACTTCACCGAGTTGGGGACAGACGGCCGCTATCTGAAGCCGGGGGATCCAAGTCTCTCGGCTGTCCACCTGCGCATGTCGCATTCCGGAGACGGCACGGCGATGCCGCCGCTGGCAAAAAACGTGGTGGATGAGAATGCGGTGAAATTGGTGGAGGACTATTTGGCATCGACCACCATCTCGGAGTTCCAGAACCAGCCGCTGTTGCAAGCCCGCTACCTGCGTCTCACCGCAACCGCTGAGGTGAATGGCAATCCGTGGACCTCGGTGGCGGAGCTTTCCATTCTGGATGACAAAGGCGTGGCGATCCCCACCAACCAGCTCTCCGTAGCCGCGTTCGACAGCCAGGAGACCGTGGATGAAACCGCACCTGCGAGCCGCGCGATCGATGGTGACGTCAATACCTTCTGGCATACCGGCTATGGTACCGGTGGGGAGATCGCCTTGCCCCACTACGTCACGATCGATCTCGGCTCGTTGCGTCCGGTGGGAGGGTTCGTGTATGTGCCCCGCCAGGACAGTCAGAACGGTCGCATCAAGGCTTATCAGGTCCACACCAGCACCGATGGAACGAACTGGACGCTGATGACCTCCGGCACCTGGACCAACGTCACCGATACCTATCGTTACGATTCACTCGCCAATGCCCGGGCGGCGCGCTGCAACATCGCGGGGCCGGTGGGCGTGGTGAATGGAGCCTTCGAATCGACCATGACTTTTGACATGGATGTCACGGACTTCACGGCTGCGGATGTCCAGGTCACGGGAGGTAGTCTCACCGGCTTGCGCGGCAAGGGGCATTATTACATCGCCACCATTTCGCCTTCTTCAGCCCTGGTGACGGTGAAGGTCCCACAAAACGCGGTCAATCCCAAGGGGCTTGGAAGTCGTGCCTCCTCCATTCTCCAGGTGGGCTTTCACGATTCGCTGCCTCCTGTGCCACGTTTCACGAACGTGCCGGTATCCGTGGCAGGTACGTTCCAAATCGGCCTGACGTTTGACGAGGCGGTGACCGGCCTGACGTTCTCGGACCTCCATGTGACCAATGGAACCTTGCAGGCGATCGCTCCTGATGGGATGGGTTATATCTTGACCCTCTCGCCCGGATCACCGGGAACCGTTGGTGTGGAATTGCGGGATGGGGCGGTGACGGATCTTGCTGCGAATGTCATGGGTGCCGGGACTTCGGTCTCGATTCCCTACGTCACCTACGTGCTTGCCCGCGAGGCAGAGCAAGGGGTTCTCTCCGGCGGATTCGTGCAGGTCGCCGACACATCCGCAAGCGGTGGAGCCTACATCTGGGTCCCTCAGGACAGCCGGGGTGGAGTGCTCACGCTCAATACGGCCATGAAGGCCTCCTATACCTTCGTGGTGCCGAGAGCGGGCCAATACCGGGTGCGAGGGCTGGTGAGGTCAGATGACCAGAGCAGCGACTCGTTCTACATTGGCTTCGATGGCGCGACTCCTTCCGACTGGCATACCAATCAGACAGCCGGGCAAATCGGGGCACTCCAGTTTTTCTGGGACGTTGCAAACAGCAGCCGCAATCCATTGACCGATCCGACTCTCTTCACGCTCACCGCAGGCAGCCATACCTTGCAGCTCTATGGCCGTGACGATGGTGCCCGCATGGATCGTCTTGAACTCCAACCTGTGAAGCCGCTGCCAATGTGGAGCGGTCCGGCGGTGGCGGTGAATGGCAGCTTCAATGTCAATCTAAGCTTCACCGAAGCCGTTACCGGCCTCGATGCATCGGACATCACCGTCAGTGGGGGGCAGGTGCTATCGGTCAGCGGCAGCGGGGCAAACTATACGGTCGCGGTTTCGGCATCGTCATCCCTCGTGACGCTTTCACTTCCGGCCAACGTGGTCGCCAGTGTTTCCTCGAATGGCAACGATACGTCGGACGCCCTCAACGTGATCTATCGCACCGCATTCGAACAGTGGGCCTTTTCGCATGATACGGATGGCTCCAGCGGAGCACGCTTGGCGGATGATGACGGTGATGGCATCCCGAAATTGCTGGAGTTCTCCTTCAATCTGGATCCTGCGGTATCCGACCGCAGAGGACTCGATCCGGTTTCGTCTCCGGCTGCTGGTTTGCCAAGGATGATGGTCAACCCGGAGTCGGGAGGGCAGAGGCTCTGGTTGCAATACCTGCGCCGCAAGAACGTGCCGGGCTTGGTCTATACTCCACAATTCGGACCCTCGCCCGGAGAGTTTTCAGACGCAACCGGCACTCCGGTGATCGAGAGCCTGGATGGGGATTGGGATCGAGTGAGCATTCCGGACGGTGCGCCTGCGGGAGCTGCCAAACGTTTCGGCCGGGTGAAGGTGACCTTGTCGCCCTGAGGGCTTTCAGCGCTCGCTTGAACCGGCGCGTCAACCATGCGAGAATGAGGGATGACATGGTGGAAACATGCTCTCCTGCTGATGGCCGTGGTTGTGGTGGCAGCGTGCCACTACGACAAGCCGTTGGGTGCCGCTGCCGGAACCGAAGCGGATGCGGCCTTGGTCGGGCGATGGAAGATCACTGCCAATGCCGATGGTGAGGGGAGTGAGGAGCAAACTCTCGTGGTGCATCGCACGGCGGAGAAGTTGCTGGTGGTGGATTACCAGGTCAGTGCGACGGAGCATTGGTATTTCACCGGCTATCCATGCATCACGGGTCACCCTGAGATTCTGGAGCTCCAGTTCCTCGGCGATTCCACCGGCAAACCGAATACCGATCACCGGTATCTCATGGTAAAAGCGACGGTGGACAAAGACTCGCTCCAATGGGCCACCATGGATCCCGACAAACTCAGGCCATCCGATGACACCGACGCCTTTCGCAAGGCCGTGAAGGGTGCGCTGGATGCAAACAAGGACATCTTTGCGAAAACCCTGAAGGGCACCCGTGAGAAGATTGAAAAGTAACGTCTGTCACTTTTCAGCAACTCCCATCCGTGGATCGGCGAGATCCAGACGGTAGAGGATCTGATTGTAGTCGTATCGGGGTGTGGGAGATGGATTGCCGGAAAAGGTCGCGGTGTAGGTGCCCTCGAACCAGATTACCCGGCCGCCTTCTTCAGAAAACTCCGGATGCTGCAGCGGATTGTAGAAGCTGTAGCGCTGGTGGGTGACGATCTTGATGCTCTTCCGCCACGGGCCCTCCGGAGTCTCGGCTTCCGCATAGCGGATCTCTCCAAGTGCCGAGGTGCCACCATTCTCCGTGAAGATGCTGATCCATCTTTTTCGCCATGGATTCCAGGCGACCGATCCGTTGTGAGCTTTCACCGGTTTGCCCGTGGTGGCATCGGTGAAGGCGATGTCACAGTTGACGGCATTCCATTGCGTGTCATCCAACCAGCTCTCGTATCGATCCGGGATTTTCAACGTCGGAGTGGCTTGACCGAAATACACCTGATTCCCGCTGCGGAATGCGTGGCCGCTCGGATAAAGCTTCGCATCCAAGACCAGCACTCGGATCTTTTTGAAGACCTGACCGGCCTCATCGAACTCGCACAGTCCGCGTTCGTAGGTGTCCATTGGCGGCTTGATTTTCGCATAGGTGGCCACCAGATGAGATCTGCCGTCTTTGTCTTTCAATGACACCATCGCATCTAGCCAGGTGGGTCCCGGGCCGGGCATGGGGGCGATCCCTTTGACGAAGCCGTCCGGCTGGGTGAAATAATGGAATGTCACCGGTTCCTTCGGATTCAGATCCAGAGGGGTGGTGGCGAAAGTCGTATTGAAATTGCCCAAGGGATAAGAGGGCCGGTTGGTATCCCCCCACAACCAGTAGCGTTTCCCCTCATGCTCGGCGGTATCGACACTGTCGCAGCCGAAAACGAGTCCGGTGGGTGGTTGCACTGCGGATCCGTTGAAGCGCTGTTGGTGATAAAGAAGCCCGCCTCCGGTCAACCGCTGGACGCGCTCCGCGATATTGATGCGCGGGATCTCGACGGGTCCTGCATTCACCGTAGCGGGGGATTACCCGCACGCCATGGTTGCCGAAGCCGTCCGCCTTCAGTTCGTAGCCGTCTCCGGAGATCGAAAGCCACACCTCGCGCCCGATCAGGTCGGGATCATCGAACGTCACCATTCCGGCATTGTCAGTGTATTCACTGACCTGATGCGTCGTGGTCACCCGGATCAGTGGAACCGGACGCTGGGTCGTCGCGTCGATGATCCGCAATGCGAAAGGGCGGTCCGCCAGCGATAGGGCAGGGAGGAACAGCAGAGTGCCGCATAGAGCTTCGACCTTCACCGGGCCATTCTATTCATGTCGGTCCGGGGAAGTGAAGGCGGGGCTTTTCTCAGCCGTCGAATCCGGCGTCTTCCGGGAGGTTGCGTCCGGTGGCGGCGGCCACGGCCAGCACGTCACAGCGTTCATTCTCCGTGTGGCCCGCGTGCCCGCGCACCCACTTCCAGATCATCTTGTGACGGGATGAGGCGTTCACCAGTCGTACCCACAAATCCTGGTTCTTCACCGGCCCACCGGTGGAGGTTTTCCAGCCCTTCGCTTTCCAGCCTTTGATCCAGTTCTTGGTCAAGGCGTCGATCACGTAGCGGGAGTCGGAGTGGAGTTCCACTTCACAAGGTTCGCTGAGTTCTTCCAGCGCCGAGATGGCGGCCAGCAGCTCCATGCGGTTGTTGGTGGTACGGGCGTAGCCTTGGGAGAGCTCCAAGCGGTGCTTGCCATAGATCAGCACCACGCCATAGCCGCCCGGGCCGGGATTGCCCCGGCACGCGCCATCGGTATACACGGTCACCCGTTTCATTCAGTAGACGGAAAGGCACCGGAGGGAGCCCCCGGTGCCTGACGTTCGGATTCTCAAATCACTCCGAGGTCCTTGCCCGCTTTCACGAAGGCATCGATACCCTTGTCGAGTTGCTCGCGGGTATGCGCGGCGCTGATCTGGGTGCGAATGCGGGCGGTGCCCTGTGGAACGACGGGATAGAAGAAGCCGACGGCGTAAACGCCGTTTTCGAGGAGCTTCTCCGAGAACTGCTGGGACAGCGCTGCATCACCGAGCATGACCGGCGAGATCGGATGATCCTTGCCCGCGATGGTGAAGCCGGTGCTGGCCATGGCATCGCGGAAATACTTCGCATTGGCCTTCACCTTGTCCGCGAACTCGGTGGATTCCTCCAGCATGTCGAAGACCGCCATGGACGCGGCGACGATCGGCGGCGCGATGGTGTTCGAGAACAGATACGGACGGGAACGCTGGCGGAGCAGGTCGATGATCTCCTTCTTGCCGGAAGTGTAGCCGCCGGACGCTCCGCCAAGTGCCTTGCCAAGCGTGCCGGTGGTGAGATCGATCTTGCCGAAGAGGCCGCAGTGTTCGTGCGTGCCGCGGCCGCGCTCGCCGAGGAAGCCGGTGGAGTGGCAATCGTCGAAGTGGACGATGGCACCGTACTTCGCCGCCAGTTCATGAACCTTATCGAGCTGGGCGATGATGCCGTCCATCGAGAACACGCCGTCGGTGGTGATCAGTTTGAAGCGTGCACCGGCGGCATCCGCTTCCTGGAGCTTCGCTTCCAGATCGGCCATGTCGTTGTTCGCATAGCGGAAACGCTTGGCCTTGCAGAGGCGCACGCCATCGATGATCGAGGCGTGGTTGAGGGAGTCGGAGATGACCGCATCTTCCGGGCCGAGCACGACCTCGAACAGGCCGCCGTTGGCATCGAAGCAGGACGGGTAGAGGATGGTGTCCTCGGTGCCGAGGAAGGCGGAGATTTTTTCCTCCAGTTGCTTGTGGAGGGTCTGGGTGCCGCAGATGAAACGGACGGAAGCCATCCCGAAGCCCCAGCGGTCCAGCGAAGCCTTGGCGGCCTCCACCACCTTCGGATGATCCGCGAGGCCGAGGTAGTTGTTCGCACACATGTTGATCACGGTGCGGCCGTCCTTGAGGCGGACGGTGGAGTTCTGGGTCGAGTCGATCAGACGCTCGCGCTTGTAGAGACCCGCGTGGTCGATCTCGGCGAGGGTTTGCTGGAGATGGGAAACGAAACTGTCCGGAAGCATGACGGGCTGAGGATGAACCACGAAGCCCGCCCGTTTACACGATTTTTTTCCTCCGGGGAGGAATCCTATTCCACGCAACCTGCTCAGGGCGGGGGAGTTTGATCCTGCGTTCCCGGTCGTTTCGGGCGGATTTCGCGAGGCACGGGTCGGATGGGTTGGCCGTGATTCTCCTGGCGTGGGGCCGGGATGGAATGCGGCTCATGGCGAGGAAGATTCCGATCCGGGAGGCCAGCCGGTATGCCCGGCAGCGGAGAGTGTCGGAGCCGCGAAGAACCTGCTTCCGGCTGCTCGCGCGGAACCGTCATCTCAGACTGAGCCGTGCTGAGTCTCGCGATGATGATGGTGAGGAAGATCGCGGAAATCGCCAGGCAGGTCGTGGGGAACCACCACAGCTCGGTGTTCGTGACGATCTGCGAGGAAATGTTGCACCCGATCCATCCGAGCCACCAATGCAGCAGCAGCCCCTTCACGCTCCGCCGGTTGGTATGGCGATAGGTGATGGACACCACCTCCCGCAGTGCGAGGCAGGGGCCGAAAAGATGATAGATGGGGATGAAATACGAAACCACCGCCAGCCAAGGAGCCGTGTTCATCCGGTTGTACTCCAACCGTCGTGCGTTCACCGCACAACGATAAGTCCACATCAGGAAGGTGACGATGGTGGCCAGGAACATGAGGATCATGACCCCTTGCGCGACCTGGGGCGTCTCGGGGTCCGTCGCGTAAAGATCGCCCATGCGCAAGGTGAAGGCGATGAACCACATCCGGCTGAGCAGGAACAGCCAGATGAAACCGATCGCCAGCCATCCGAAGGTGCGCGGATCTTTCAATTCTTCCCAACCTGTAGCGATCGCTACAGGCTCGGGCGTATCCACACTGGTGGGCGCGGCATACGGATTTTCAGGCGGCTCCGTCATTCCGGAACAACCTGACTGAAACCACCGCAGGCTGCACGTGCTATTCGCCCGACCCGCGTGTCTGCCCTTCGCCGCGGATGCGGTATTGGTAGCTCGTGAGCTCTCGCAGGCCCATCGGACCGCGGGCGTGGAGCTTGTCGGTGGAGATGCCGATTTCCGCACCGAAACCGAATTCGCCGCCATCCGCAAAGCGCGTCGAGACGTTGTGGAAGACGCAGGCGGAGTCCACTTCGCTGAGGAAGCGTTCCGCCGCGATCTGGTCACCCGTCACGATGCAGTCACTGTGATGGGAGCCGTATTCGTTGATATGCGCCACCGCATCGCCGAGCGACGCCACCACCTTGATGGAAAGGATCAGATCGAGGTATTCGGTGCTCCAGTCCTCGTGGGTGGCATGCACCACCTCGATGATCGCCGCAGTACGGGCGCAGCCACGGAGTTCCACACCTTTCGCGCGGAGAGCCTGGGCCACCTTGGGCAGGAAAGTCGGAGCGATGGTTTCGTGCACCAGCAGCGTTTCCAGCGCATTGCAGACGCCGGGCTTGTGGGTCTTCGCGTCTACGGTCAGACGCACTGCCATCTCGAGATCGGCTGCGGGATCGACGTAGAGGTGGCAGATGCCGTCGTAGTGCTTGATCACTGGCATGCGTGCCAGCGAGACCACGGTTTCAATCAGGCCCTTGCCACCGCGGGGAATGATCAGGTCCAGCCACTTGTCCATCCCCGCGAGGATGCCGACACTCTCGCGATCGGTGAAGGGGATCAACTGGACCGAGTGCTCGGGCAGCCCGGCACGTTCGCCACCTGCCTGGAGCGCATTGGCGATTGCCTGATTCGAATGGATCGCCTCGCTGCCGCCACGCAGAATGGTGGCATTGCCAGTCTTGAAGCACAATACGGCCGCGTCCGCAGTGACGTTCGGGCGGCTTTCGTAGATGATGCCGATGGTGCCGATGGGCACGCGGATCTGCTCGATGCGGATGCCATTCGGGCGGCTCCAAGAATCAAGCACGTGTCCGACCGGGTCGGGCAGGGAAGCCACTTGATCAATACCCGCAGCCATTGCCTCGATGCGTGCGTCATCCAGCTTCAGCCGGTCGAGCATCGCCTTGGACAGGCCTTTGGCTTCACCGGCTTCCAGATCCAGGGCATTCGCCTTGATCAATTCCGGAGCGCGCAACCGCAACTCTCCCGCCATCGCGTGGAGGATGCGGTTCTTCGCCTCCGATGGCAGCTGGGACAAGCGGTGCGCGGCGGCACGGGCTTGCTGGCCCATCTGGTGGATCGTTTGGCGGAGTGCTTCGGACATGGCGGGAGTAAACGGCGGATTTGGAAAAACCCAACCCCGAATCCGGGGTGGTGGATCGGCGATCAGAGCTTCGGAGCGAAGCGGGTGGAGATCCCGTTCCCGGCGAGGATTCCAGCCAAGCGCTCCGGGTGGCGACCGTGGGCGATGTGGGTCTCAATGCCGTTTTCCACCGCGTGGCGCACGGCGGTGAGCTTGGACGCCATGCCGCCGATTGAGAACTTGCCACGGTCATCACGGACATGGCCGAGGACCTGGTCGATGTCCGCCACTTCCGGCACCACTTCGTTGGTTTCAGGATGAAGCAGGCCATCCACGCTGGTGAGCAGCACCAGACGCTTCGCGCCAGCGAGCACGGAGACACGGGCGGAAAGCATGTCGTTGTCGCCGAATTTCAGCTCCTCCACCGCGACTGAGTCGTTTTCGTTGATGATCGGCAGGATGCGTTTCTCGGCCAGAAGGCGGCGCAACGTGTCGGACACGTAAGCGGCGCGCTCGGGAGTGGAAAGGTCTCCAGCGGTCAGCAGCACCTGGGCGACAGTGATGTCGAAGTTGGCGAACAGGCTGCCGTAAACGTGCATCAACCGCGCCTGACCGACGGCTGCGCAGGCCTGACGGGTGGCGGTATCGGATGGATAGGCGTCCAACCCGAGAGCTGAAACGCCGGAGCCGACAGCTCCGGAGGACACCAGCAGGCAGCGGTGTCCGGCATCGATCAATCCGGCGATACCGGCGACGAAATGGACCAATTGAGCACGATCGAGCGTGCCATCGGACGATTTCGTCAGCACGCCGGTGCCGGCCTTGAGAACGGTAAGGTCAGGAAGCAGGGAGGACATGGCAATAGAAGGATGAAAGGGGGCCTGTGGCGTCACCCCGGAGCTGCGGCTTATTTCGCGTGCTGCAGCGCTTCGCTCACGGCCGGGAAGATCTGCTTCTTGCGGCTGACTACGCCCGGAGCATCGAACAGCGTGTCATCCACAGGAGAGAATGGCAGCTTCACCAGAATGTCCGGATCTCCTGCGGCGAGGATGATGCTGTGATGGCGGGAAACGTCCGTCACCGCCAGCACGGCGAGGTTGTAGCCGTTGCGGGTTACGAGCTGGCGCAGGGCGGCCTCCACTTCCTCGCGGCGCGGGCCGAAGCCGTGCAGGCCGCGCTCCTCCACCTGGGAGATGCTCACCTTGTGGCCGTCGTCCGTGAATTCCTTGCGGTCCGCATTCAGGATCTCGGCAGCAGTACCGGTTGCGATCAGGGAACCCACTGCGAAGAATTCCTCCGTAAAGGTCTCGGGTTCGATTTTGGCGATGCCGGTGAGCCACTTCAACATCTCGCGGTCGAGATCGGTGGTGGTGGGCCCGGTCAGGCACAGCGTATCGGAGATGATTCCGGCACTCAGGCACATCGCGACGCCCGGCTCGGGTTCCAAGCCACGGTGCACGAACTTACGTGCCACCAGTGTGGACGTGGATCCGACCGGTTCGTTGAGATAACGGATCGGCTCACGCGAGACCAAGTCTCCCGCCAGACGGTGGTGGTCGATGACCTCCACGACTTCCGCTTCTTCCACGCCGTTCACGGCCTGGGCGTATTCGTTGTGGTCTACAAGCGCCACACGCAGGCGTGGTGGATCGACGAGATCGGACTTCGAGATTACGCCGGTCATCGTACCTTCGCGCGGATCAATCACCGGGAACAGGTCTTGATCGGCGGAAGCGAGACGCTTGCGCAGGCGGGACAGCGGTTCGGACGGAGTCACAGTGATGAACTTCGTCTCCATCACGTGGCGCACCGTGCGGGAGCAGCGGATCAGCGTGGAGCAGCTGGCGGTGTCATGGTGGCAGGTCAGAACCACCACACCCTTCTCCGCTGCCAACTTGGTCAGGGAGACATCGATCGGATTGTCACCGGTCACCAGCAGGGCGCGGGCACCGGCCTCGATGGCATAGCGCTGGACGATCGGGCGATCTCCGCAGATCACCAGCACCCGGCCGATGCGGCCTTCCTTGGCGGCGCTTTTCAGACGGGCGTTCACCGAGTTCTGGGAAGATGCGCCCACCAGCAGGATGATGTCCTCTTCATCCTCACTGGTGATCGGGGCGCCGAGGGACTCCGCTCCCAGAGTATCCGCGATCTTCAGGAAAGAAGCTCTGACGGTGCGGAAGGCCATCTCCTGGGACTCATTCGGCAGCAGCAGCTCGAGCAGGTCGATATAGCGCAGGATACCGTGGACATGACCGGTGACATCCGTCACGGGGACACAGCGCACACCACTGGAGAGCATCCGGCGGTAGGCGGTGAGGAAGGTATCGGATAGGTCCGCCTGGACGACCTCGCGGCGGCAGATCATGCCTGCGGTGGTGCGCACGTCGGTCACCAGCTCCGGTGCTTCCATCTCCGCTTTTTCCAACACCCAGGCGGTGCGTTGCGGCACGTCACCACAGCGGGCTGCGGTCGCGTCTTCCTCGCCAGTGGCACGCAGCAGGGCGGCGTGACCGATGGCGGAGCAGATCGCGTCCGTGTCGGGATTCTTGTGGCCGATCACATAGAACGGCAGGCGGGTGCGGTCAGGCATGTCAGCAGCAATGAACGATGGAATGGAAGCATCTCACATGCGCTCCGGCACCTTGATCCCGAGCAGGCCGAGACCGGTGGAGAGCACGCGGGAGGTCAGGTCGCACAAGGCGAGGCGGCTGGAGCGGACCGGTTCGTCCGCTTTCAGCACCGGGCAGGCTTCGAAGAAGGCGTGGAAGGCACGGGCCAGCTCCAAGAGGTAGTTCGCCAGCAGATTCGGGCGGTGGTCGTCGAGGACCGTCGGCAGGACTTCGCCGAAACGTACCAGCAGGCGGGCGAGATGGATCTCCGCATCCTCGTTGAGCCCGATGGTGGCAACCGAAGCATCGAACGGAGCCTCCAGCTTGCGGAAGATCGAGCGGATGCGCACGTTGCTGTATTGGAGATACGGCGCGGTGTCTCCCTGGAGTGCCAGCATGCGGTCCCAAGAGAAGACGTAATCGGTCAGGCGGTTCTGCGAGAGTTCCGCGAACTTCACCGCACCGATGCCGACAGATCTCTGCGATTTGCGCGGCTTCCTCGCCCTGGATCTCGGGATTCTTTTCCGCGATGGCCTTGGCGGCACGCTCGACGGCTTCTTCCAGTACGTCGATGAGCTGCACATTGTCGCCGGAGCGGGTCTTCATCACCTTGCGGTCTTCGCCGAGGATCGAGCCGAAGGCCACGTGCTGGTAGTTGCCGTGTTTGCCCCAGCGTTCCGCGGCTTCGAAGATCTGGCGGAAGTGGAGCGACTGCGGCACTCCCACGACATACCAGATCTGGTCGGCCTTCCACGTGTCCACGCGGTATTCCAACGTGGCGAGGTCGGTGGTGGCGTAGAGGAAGCCGCCGTCCGCCTTGCGGATGAGGGTGGGGTTGTCGGTCCAGCCGGCTTCCTTGCTGTTCACGCGGAAAGGGTCCTGCTCCTGCGGAGCGGTGCCAGCGGAGAAGATGCACACCGCGCCATCGCTGACGCGGGCGATTCCCTTGTCGAGAAACTCCTCCACCAGACCGGGCAGGCGGTCGTTGTAGAAACTCTCGCCCAGCCAGTGGTCGAAGGTGACGTCGAGCCGGTCGTAGATCTTCTGCAGGCCCTGCTTGGAGACCTCGATGCACTGCTGCCAGATGGCGAGTGTTCTCCGTCGTCACCGGCCTGGAGTTTCACCAGCTCCAGCTTGCAAGCGTCCAGCACGGTGGGATCGGCCTTGGTCCGGGCGTTGACCTCGCGGTAGATGCGGAGCAAGTTCGGGGATCGGGTCGGCGACGATCGCGGCATTGTCCAGCAGGTGCTTCCACCCGTAGATGATCATGCCGAATTGTGTGCCCCAGTCACCGATGTGGTTGTCCGTGATGACATGGAAACCGAGGAAACGGGCAATGCGGGAAAGCGAGTCACCGATGATGGTGGAGCGGATGTGGCCCACGTGCATCGGCTTCGCCACGTTCGGGGCGGAGAAATCGACCACCACGGTGCGGCCAGCGCCGATATCCGGGACGCCGAGCTTGGCGTCGCTGAGAAGGCGGGTGACTCCGGCGGCATAGGCTTCCGGCAGGATGCGGAAGTTGAGGAAGCCCGGGCCTGCGATCTCGGCAGTGGCCAGACCGGCCAGATCCACGCGGTCGATGATCTCCTGGGCGAGGGCGCGCGGATTCGTCTTGCGCTGCTTCGCCAGCACCATCGCGGCGTTCGACTGGTAGTCACCGAACCGGAGGTCGGTGGCGGCGGTCACGGGCGTGGCGGCGGGCTCGCCGATCACGGACGCGACGGCGGCGGCAAGGCGGGATTCAAGGTCCTGCTGGAAGGTCATGGCGATGGAACGCGCGGAGGATCAGTTCCCGGGCGCGGCCACACGGGACGATTTTGGATCGAGGATGGCGAGAATTTCCTCACGGGAATCCGCAGCGGCGATCAACCGGCGGATTTCGCTGTTGGTGAACATTTTCGCAATCGCCGCCAGTGTCCGCAGGTGCAGGTGGTAATCCTTTCGCGGCACGATGAAGAGGAACACGAAATGCACCGGAGCTCCGTCCAGTGCCTCGAAGTCGATTCCCTCCTGCGAGCGGCCCAGCACTGCGATCACCCGATCCACATGGTCGGAAAACGCGTGCGGGATCGCCACACCGGAACCGATTCCGGTGCTCACCAATTCCTCACGCACCTTGAGGGCGCTCAGCACCTCTTCGTAGAGGGAGGCGTCCAGTTGTCCCGCGTCCCGCAGATGATCCACCAACTCCACGATCGCAGGCCAATGATCTTCCGCCCGCATTTCGGGCAGGATTTGATCGGCACTGATGAGCTGGCTCAATTTCATGAAAGACCGGGAGACGTGGGGGATGCGTTTGGGAGGTCGGCGATTACCGATGTGGCCGGAGCTTGGCAAGCGGATTCGCGGGCCGGGAAAGATGCCGTTTTCCCATATGTTTGCAACTTGCGGGGACTTGGGGCGGTCCGCTAGGCTCCGGCATGGTTCGTCCTGTCTGCCGTCTTCTCGCCTTGGTGTCTGCCTGCGCCTTCCTCACCCAGTGCGGTGCCCCGCTAGGCACGGGCAATATGGGTGGCCCTACCCAGGAGGAGCGCGCGGCTAAAATCGCTTCCGAGCCTTCCGGTGATTTCTTCTACGGCCGCCGCTATTACGTCCACAAGACCCGCTTCTGGGGCTACGTCCGCAAGCCGCATGAATCCTGGAGCCGGGCCAAGCTTGTGTTTTTCGATGAGTCCCAGAAGACGAATCCCGACCGTCTCCCGGAAAACGGCCCTGATGGGCAGCGTTACGGCTTCGACAACAACTACGATTACCGCATCCGCGGTTACTTCGAAGGGAAGACCTGGTATGAGCCGAACAGCAACCAGTTCCTGCCCGTGTTCAAGCTGACCGGCTACGAGGTGGTCGATCGGAATCCCGGTTGGCTGTTCCGGCCGGACGACCGCTATGATCCCACCCGGGTCTCCCTGGTCCCCCGCTGAAGATCTGCTTCAGCTTTTTTCCGAGCGCCCACCCCCATGGAAATCCGCTCCTACCCCCGCCCACCGAGGGAAACTCCCGAATCCAAGCCGCTGGACGATTCTCTGAAACTCCCCACTCCCCAACGGAGCGGGCGGGAGAGGATTCAGAGACGGCGCAAGGTGCGCAAGGAAAGCCGTGCCAAGGTGCTGCTGGTGAGAACCATCGCATTGGCCGCGGTGGCTGGCCTGGGGCTCGTTGTGTTCGTGGTGGTCGGTATCCTGCGGACCAAGGATGAAGGCACCCAGGCCTGGCGGGATCCGAACGTTTCGAACTACCGGAATTACGAAGGCGCCAAGAAGGTCAGGGAATTTCCCACGCCTGACAGCGAAAGAGTGGTCGCGATTGTCCGCAAGGTGCTGGCGATGCGAAAGGCCGAGGACTTCAAGGATCTGGTCCGCTTGAAGGGAATCAGCGAGGCGGAGGCTGTCGATTTCCTAACCCGTCTCCCCGAACGAAGCGGCAGGGTGACCGAGGTGACCTGGCAGAATACGGACGGCGCCAATGAGCTCCAATTGGAAAGCGCCATCGTCAAGTTCGAGCGTGGTGTGCCGCGCACGGCATATTTGACGCCTGATGACGCGGGAGTCTGGCAGGTGGATCTTGCCGCATTCGCCGCCCATGGATCGGTGGGCTGGGATGAATTCCAAGCCGGCGGAGAGCGCTCTGTGGAATTGCGGGTGATTGCTGCCCGGGACACCTACTACAACGGCGCCTATTCCGATGATCACGCGTGGAGTTGCTACACGCTGGCGTATCCCGGAGCCGATTCGAAGCTCATCGGCTATGCCAAGAAAAACGGACCTGTCGACGAAGCCCTGACCCGCATTCTCAAGAACAGGGTGGGATTCCCGGTGGTGGTCCGGGTTTCGAAAAACTCCGGCGCGGCCGGTCGTCAGGTCGAGATCCTGGCGGTGCCGGCGGAAGGATGGGTGCTCACCGACCAGTCCTTCGACGGGGGCTCCCATTCGGAAGCCCCGTCGGAGGGAAAATGAGCCCCGGGCCGGATCAACCGGCGTAGGACGATTCGACGCGCTGGGCCACGTCGCGGTAGCCGTAGTCGACTTCGTAGATCTGCTTGAAGCAATCGAGCGCGGAGGTGGCATCGCCCATCTCCGTGTGGATCACGCCCTTTTCGTAGAGGACTTCCTTCTTGGTGTTGTCCATCCCGTGCAGATCGGAGAGCGCATCGCTGAGCTGCTTGATCGCAAGGTCGAACATGTGCTTCGCCTTGAAGGTCCGGCCCAGCAGCAGCAGCACCTTGGTGCGGATGTGCGGGTTGCGGGTGGCCTGCTGGAGGTGCGGGATCGCGGAAGTGTAGTCGCCGGTGTTGTAGAGCGCCAGACCGAGCTCGTAGCGCAGCTGCGGGTCGGTCGGGTTCTGGTCCACGCGGCGCTTCGATTCCTCGACCTGCTCGGCGAGGCGGGCTGCCTTGCGCTCCTGGAGCTGGGCCTGGAGGTCGGCGTTGTCCGGATCCTGGGCGGCAGCGTCTTCCAGCGAGCGCATGTGGGCTTCATTGGCCCGGTCGTTCATCTGGGAAGCCTTGTTCTGGAGGGCGACGTCACCGTTGCTGAGCGTGTGAGCCCAGGAATAGAAGGCGTGGGCGTTCGCCCAGTCTTCGAGCTGCTCGTAAACGCCGGCCAGCTCCTTGACGGTGCCGAGGTGATTGGTGTCCTCGTTGTACTTGAGGACGATCTTGTCGCGGCGTTCCTCGAGCTGGTCGCGGGTCAAGCCGGTGCGGGAAGCCTTTTCCATTTCCTCGAACTGAGCTTGGTCGCGCATCAGGTCGCGCATGTTCGAGTTCTCGTCCCACTTGGCCTTCTGCATGGACGCGCGGGCGGCGCAATCCTTGGCTCCTTTGACAGCTTCGGAATCCGTCGGTGCGATCTTGAGGATGTCGCTGTAAACTTCACCGGCCTGCTGCGGCATGTCGCGGCCCAAATAGTGCTGGGCCAGTTTGTGGAGCAGCTTCGGGGTTTCCGGAGAGCCCTTGCGGACGGTTTCCAGCGCGAAGGCGGCGCTGTCCGGCATCTCCAGCTTGATGAAGCATTCGAAAAGAAGGTCGTTTGCTCCTTCGTTGAGCGGATCTTTTTCCAGCTCCTTCTCCAGAAGGACGATGGTTCCCGCAGGGTCTTTTTTCACGCCGCCGGAGTATTTCATCGCGCTGAAGCCACCGCCTCCGAAGAGACCGCCCTTCTTTTTCGCACCGCCGGTGTTCTGGATCTCGACTTTGCGCAGCACCTTGCGGCCGTCGAGGAATTCGGGGAGGTCCTTCAGGATCGCCTGGAGGATGCTGATCGCGTAAGGCAGATTCTGGGTTTGAATGG
>JASGJM010000007.1:0-27175 GCA_049840755.1 Luteolibacter sp.
TCATTCCCTTCAGCGAGGCCACCATGCCACCCAGCCGCGGATTCTTCTGCTGCAGAGAGGTCACGAAAGCCTCCGGCAGCACTTCATCCGCCGGCACTCCGGCGGTCAGGCGGGAGAGCAGCCAGTGGATGGACGACTGTTCATCCAGCGCGCTTCCGCTTGAATCGAAGGGATCTCCCGATCCATTGAAGATGGCATTTCCGCCGTCACTTTTCGACCGCGCGCCGATCAATCCATCCAAGGCCGCACGAGCTTGAATGTCGGCCTCTTCAGACGGAACCGACCACACCTTGCACGCGGTCAGAAGCCGGAATCCCTCCTCGGCGATGGCTGGCTGACGGAGCATGGCCAGCGCCAGGCTGTGACCGATATCCGACTGCCATTTCTTCACACCCTTGTCATTCGTCGGCCGCGATTTGCCCTCTTCCAGCAGCGAAGGTGTTTCCTCCGGGTCGAAATCCCCATCGAAGAACTCCTTCACAAAGTACGAGATCCATCCGAGATCCGACTTCGCAAGTTCCACCGGATCAGCATTCCCCAGCCAACTGCCGAGCGAATCGAAGAAAACATAGGCAGCCTTGCCGTGGTTTTTCTTCTCCTCCAACCGCCGTACCCCGTCATTGATCTGATTGACGAACTCCGGATTCGCCACGAAGGCATCCAGCAGCTTCACCCGCTGGGCTCGGTCGCCCTCGGGAATCAGGAACAGATAACGTCCGGCAACCACCGGATCGACGGGCGCTCGGCATGGAGCTTCTCCAGCATCGTCAGAGCGAGGTCGTTCTTCCCGAAGTCCTCGCACAGCGAGGCGTATTCCAGACGCTTCACCAGACTCTTCGAATCACCGGGGTCGATGATCTTCAGCAGTTCGTTGAGATCCTCACTGCCGAGCGTCTTGACCAATGATTCCTGGTCGTCATCCCCCCCGCTGTATCCGGAGCCCGATTGGGAACGATAGCCGCGCATCAATCGCAGGGCTTCCATGGCCGCAGCCTCGTGCTTGCGTTCTGCGACAAACTTGCGAACCCGGTCCAGCGGAGAAGATCGGGCTCCACCGGATCTCCCGGAACCGCTGACCCATCCCGGGATTCCCCGGGTCGGGGAGGCATTTCCAGCGGCAGAGGGTGGAGGAAGGAAACGCTTCCCCCATTCTTCCAAACGAAGCTTCGTGGCGACGTTGGCGATCAGTTTTCCGCTGCTGGGTCCCAGGTTCCGTTGCGCCAGGATCAACAGGGCCTTGAGATCTTCCGCACGGCTCGACCTGCTCCTCGGCGGACAATTGCAGGGCCACTCCCAATTGGGCATCCACCGCCCACGTGATGAGATCCGCATTTCCGGAAATCGTGGCACGCATCCTCGCCAGAGCGTCATAAGACTCCACCGGCTTGTTGGCACCCAGTGCCAGAATGGATCGGAGCAATTCAGCATCGCCCGCTGCTTCCTTCGGCACCTCGCTGCCGAGCACCTTGGCAGCTGTGGCGGAGTCCTGGGACTTCATCGCCACCCAGGCGCGCAGAACCGGAGACTCGATGCGGTTGAGCCGCTTGGCGACCTCCGCCAGTTTCACTCCTCCGGTCCGGTCCGGCCGCGTCTCCTCCTCCTGATTGTCTCCTTCCTCTTCGGAAGGTTTCTCCGTTTCGCGAGCCAACAACGGCCCGAACCAATAGGGCATGGTGACGAACGGGGCACCATCCAAGGTCGGGACCGCGAAGATGCTTTTGAAAAGCTCTTCACTCTCGGTGGCGTTCGACAGGTAGGATCGCATCGAGGAAAGCCGTGACTGGAGCATCGGTGACTGACCGCCGGAGGATTTCGCCTCATCCCTCATCACCACGTTCAACTGGTCGACATACGCATCAGCCGCTCCGGTGAAATTAAGCCCCAGCATCACCGGCAACGCCGATCTCCGGCGTGTGGGGTTCCTTCGACAAGCGGTCGATCGCCTGTTTGATCAGCTCCTTCGCCGTGGTCTTGTGCTCCTCGGAAATCTTCCCATTCACGCCCGCCATCTGCACCACCATCCAGGTCATCTGCGGCAGTTTGGAAACATCCTTGGAGTTGATGACATCCTTCATGCCGCTGAAGAGCAAGGACCACGAAGCTTCCTCGTCGTCGGGCGACACCTCTTGGTTCCCGCCTCCATACGGCCCGTTCCTCATGCCTTGCATCCCGGCGACAAACTTGATCCACCCTTCGACATCAGAGGCGTGATCGAGCAGCGACTTCATCATCTCCGGAGTCGCCTCCCCGGATGAGATCACCCATTCCACCACACCCGGGTGATTCGGGAATCTCGCCATCGCCCGGGCGATCCCGGCGGTCCCTTCGGTGCTGGCCGAGATGAGGGCATTCACGAAATCCGCATCGGCCCCGGCCGCCCCCTTCACGGAAGCACGAATGGACTCTCCTCCGGCCACTCGGGCCGCCAGATTCTGGAGATGCACCATCGCCAGTATGCGCACCTGATCGCTGTCATCCGGCAGCGTAAAACCCGACCCCGAGCTTTGCCCGCCGCTTACGAATGCGCTCGATCGGGACGAGCGCGAATCATGATGGGCGTAGGCCGACTCAATCAGGGAAACCAGATCTCCAAGGACCTCCCCTTCCTGGGTGGTCTCCCACATTCCACTCCGGGAGCGGGAACTCCGCGAAGCCGTCGTCGGGAGTTTGGTGGCAAGCTCCCCCTTCGCCTCCAGAAGCGGCAGGAACACGGCCACCGCCTCCTGATCACGCCCGTCTTCCTCCAGCAAGGCACCGAGCAGGTAGCGCAACCGCCAATCCCCCGTATCCATCGTCTCCTCTTGGATGAACGCAATGGACTCCTCGAACAGCTTCGCATCCGCCAATGAAATCGCGCTGCTTTCCACCGCACGCGGATCGCGGGACTTTCCTGCAAGTTGTTTGAGTTCGCGCAGTCCCTTCAGCGCCTGCCCCTGCCGGATGTAGGCTTGCGCCAGCGCGCCACGCGCCTTGCCGGAGGGATCGGATGGAGCGATTTCCTCCAAAACAGCGAGCGCACGATCGGGATTGCCCGCCTGCTCTTCGAGCGAGGAAAGCTGAAGGCGCAGATCCACATCCTTCGGCTGGAGCCGGACGGCCTCCGCGATCAGATCACGGCGCTTGTCCTCATCACCGATCACCCGCTGCAATTCCGCCTGGGCGAGGATCGGCCCCAGCGAGCGGCGGTTGCCACGCGCCCGTTCCTGGAGTTTCTCCGCCAACTCCGACAGACGCCCGGTCCTCACGGCCAGACGCGCGAGCTGCCCCGCCCAGCGTGCCTGATCGGAAGGACTGGCCGCCTCGTCATAAAGGCGCCAGTAGATCGCCTCCGCTTCCGCCCACTGGGAGGCGTCTTCCTGGAGAGTGGCCAGCCCTGCGGTGAGATCGGCATCCCCCTCGAACTTCGATACTGCCTGACGGGCGATCTTCACGGCCTGATCCGCCTTTCCTGTGTCCTTGAGCAAACGACTCGAGGCGATCCACGCCGCCTTGTCTCCCGGCGCAATCTGACGCCAACGCTCCACGGTGGCCAATGCTTCCGCCGTCTTTCCGCCGCGCTGCTGGAGCTCGGAGAGTTCCTTGAAATAGCCTGCCTTTCGTCCTTCCTCCGTGCCAGCCAGTTTCGAGAGGGCCGTGATGGCATCATCGAATGCTCCGCGCTTGTCCAGCATCGCCGCGAGAAAGCGGATGGCCATGGGATCATTGCTGGTTTTCAGCAATTCGACGCCGGAAACAGGGTCGCCCTGGGCGTCATGCAGAGCCGCCAGCAGGCAGGTCTCCGGCACCGAGCGGGGACTTTGTTTGGTGAGCGTCTTCACGCCATTCGTCGATCTTTCCCGAGGCTCGGATCACCCGCGCGGCCAGACCGACACTTTCTCCGAATTCTCCGGCAGGCTGCTTCGCCATGCGCACCAGCTTCAGCACCGGCGTAACGGCATCGGCGGTCTTCCCTCCGGCAAGTGCCGCCTGGCCCAGTGCGGACAGGAAACGGGCATCCCCCCCGAACTGGCTCATACGCGCCGCGAGCATCTGGAACGCTTCCCCGTTCTCCCCCAATCCGGCCACCGCTCCTCGGCGGCACGCAGCACGGTATCCGCATCATCCGATGCCGCGATCTGTTTCAGAAGCGCGACCGCATCCGACTTTCTCTGACTACGTCCATAGTAGGAAGCCAGCGTCTCCTGTGCGGCGGTTCCCGCTCCCGGCGTGGCGGCGAGCTGTTTCAAGAGCGTCTCCGCCTGCTCTCCCAGGCCATACTGCATCATCAGCCCCGCGATGCGGATGCCGGATGGCACATCATTCCCGAGCAACGCATGCGCTTTCCTCAATGCCTCCAGCACCTCCTCAGGCTTCTGCTGGCGGAAGCGCACCGCCGCCAGTTGCAACCACAGTCCGGAATCCCCTGCATTCGCGCCCGTGAGCCGCTGGAGTTCCACGCCCGCATCATCGAAGCGCTCGCCATCAAGCAGCAGGCGCACGAACTCCTCCTGAACTTCGTGGTCACCGGGAAAGCGCTTCATGATTTCCCGGAAACGGCCGATGGCGGTAGTCCATCCCCACCCGTGCCGCCTCCAGCTTCGCCGAACTGGCGCTTGATCAGCAGCCGGCGCGGATATTTTTCCGCCAGTTTCACCAGTTCCTTCCTGAGATGATCCAGACGGTCCTGCTTGCGGAAAATCTTCTCCACCTGCGCGAGCAGCTCATGCTCCAGCCAGGAGCCTTCGCCAACCTCCTTCAAGGTTCCGGAGTACGCCGCAAGCGCATCGTCATTCCGCCCTGCCTTCGCAAGCAGATCCCCCTTCCGCATGCCGCGTACCGCCTTTTGATACGGGTCCTTGGTCGCGGCGATCAACTTGTCCGCGTAGCCCAGCGCTTGATTCATTGCGCCCTCCGAGGCTGCGGTTTCGACGAGATCTTCCAGCAGATCCTCATCCGCGGCATGGGCGGCGAGCAGGGCATCCCATGCTTTCACCGCCTCCTCGGAATTCCCCTGCCGCAACCAAGCCTTGCCCACCAACTTGCCCGCCTCCAGCGCCAAGGTCTCGTCCTTGCCTGCCGCGACCTTCGCCAGGTCTTCCCTTGCTCCGTTGAAATCGAGCCGCCTCAGCCTTAACTTGCCCCGCTCCATGGCCAAAGCCGGATCTTCCGGTGCGCTGGCGATGGCCTTGCCAAGCGATTCCAATGCCGCCTCCTCCTGGCCGCGGCGGAGCTGGTAACGCGCAAGGATCGCCCATTCCTGACCACCATGCTCCTTCGCCCGATCGGTGAGGAAAATCTCCAGGGCTTCTTGGGGCTGCTCGTCCAGCCATGCGCCGAAGAAACGCTCGAACAAGGCTTCGTTGTTCGGGCGCTTGAGAAGCGCTTCATGATACTTCAGAGCTTGGGCGGGAGGCGCAGCCTGGGCGGCGGACACCAGCACCATCGGAACCACGGTAAACAGGGCGGCTCGTTGCATGACTTAGGGAGGGGCTATGACGATTCTTTATCTGCGGGAAATAACAGCCTGTCCCGCCTAAAATAGACGAGGAATCATCCGTCTCCGGTCTTGGCACCTCGAAGTGCGCGCCAAAACAAAGCCGCCGCAGTCATGGATCTGCAACAGGTCATCCTGGTGCCAATCGCCAAGCCGTAGGCCTCAGTCCGCAATCTCCGGCATCGAACAAGGCGGGCTTGCGCAACGCTTGGGATCACTCGTCCCGAGGGGCGATCCGGCCATCGCCTCTTCGACAAGCCGCTTCAATATCGACCGGTGGCAGCAGCTCTCATCCTCACAAAAGCACCCGAGGTTCACCGGCCCTCTCTGTCATCGCCGCTACCAGTTCGATCACGTGGCGGGCATCTCCTTTCTTCATCTCCGCCCGATAACGCCGGGCGAACATCACGAAGGCCATCTTCCCGCCGAGGTAGGCTTTCACCAGTTCCTTGCTGGGAGCCAGCACCGGTAGCCAGACATCGCAATAGCCTTTCCTGCGGTAATCCTCGTGCTTGATCCCCCTTGGAGGCTGACGGGTCACTCCCAGCGAAATACCGGGCAGCCCGAGTGCCTCACCATAGCGGTAGGTGGTGATCCGATGCTCCATATTCCTGAAGGATAATCCCGCCCGGGAGAAAATTGGAGGGCGGAGTTCCGTCCCCTTTATACCACCGGAACCAAACGAAAAAACGCCTTGGGGCGGACCCCAAGGCGTTTTCGCAAAACAGTGGCAAACCGTTCGATCAGCGCGAGTAAAGCTCGACGATGAGCTGCTCGTTGACCTGCGGGTCGATGTCGGAACGCTCGGGCACACGAGCGACAACACCTTCCAGCTTTTCGCGGTCGATGGTGAGCCAGTCGAGGAGCGGGACGGACTGCGTGAGGTCGATCGCACGCAGGGCAGCCTGCTGCGAGGACGGACGCGGGCCGATCTTCACCACGTCACCCGGCTTGGTCTGGTAAGACGCGATGTCAACGGTGCGACCGTTCACGAGGACGTGGCCGTGGTTGACGAGCTGGCGGGCAGCCTGGCGGGTGTTGCCGAAACCGAGGCGGTAAACGACGTTGTCGAGGCGGAGCTCAAGCAACTGAAGAAGAATGGTACCGGTCACACCACGACGGCGGGCGGCTTCTTCATAGTACCTTGCGGAACTGACCTTCGAGGACGCCGTATTGGAAGCGGAGCTTCTGCTTTTCGCCAAGGGCGACAGCGTATTCGCTCTTCTTCTTGCGGCCGGCGCGGATGCCGTGCTGGCCCGGCGGGAAATTGCGGCGCTCAAGCGACTTGGAAGGACCGAAGAGAGCCAGACCGAAGCGGCGGCTGATCTTGGTGCGGGGACCGGTGTAACGTGCCATGATCGTAAATTAGGTAGGTGGATTACACGCGGCGGGCCTTCTTCGGGCGGCAACCATTGTGCGGGATCGGGGTGACGTCCTTGATCGCGGTGATCTCAAGGCCAAGGCCCTGGACGGCACGGACAGCCGACTCACGGCCGGAACCCGGACCCTTCACGCGGACTTCGACTTCCTTCAGACCGTGGCCCATCGCCTGGCGGCAAGCGTCCTGAGAGACGACCTGCGCGGCGTAAGCCGTGCTCTTGCGGGAACCCTTGAAGCCCATCTTGCCGGCGCTCGACCAACCGATCGAGTTGCCGTTCGCGTCGGTCACGCTGACGAGGGTGTTGTTGAAGGTAGCGGTCACGTGGACGATGCCACGGGTGACGTTCTTGGAGCCCTTCGCCTTATGGATCTTGATTTCTTCCTCACCTCCGCCGATTTCGGCGAAGATGTCGCGCTTCTGCTCCTTCTTGGGAGCTTCGGCAGGAGCTTCCGCGGCGGCGGGAGCGGGGGCGGCGGCCGGAGCGGCAGCAGCGGGAGTTTCGGCAGCAGGAGCGGCGTCCTGCGTGATTTCTTCGTCAGCCATGATAAAAGGTGCTACGGGTTACTTCTTGACGCCCACGGTCTTCTTCTTGCCCTTGCGGGTACGGGCGTTGGTGCGGGTGCGCTGGCCACGCACCGGCAAACCGCGCTTGTGGCGGATGCCACGGTAGCAGTTGATGGAGGTGAGGCGCTTGAGCTGCGTCTGCTTTTCACGGCGCAGGTCACCTTCGATGAGAATTCCCTCGGCCTGGATCACCTGGGCGATCTTGACGAGTTGCTCCTCGGTCAATTGACCGGTGCGGATGTTCGGATCAATGCCGGCGTGATCGAGGATCTTCGCCGCGGTCGGACGGCCGATGCCGAACAAATACGGAAGCGACGCTTCGATGCGCTTCTCGTTGGGAATTTCAATACCTAGGATGCGTGCCATGTTTTGCGGGGATTCGCGTGACCCAAACCAAGCCCGGAATCAACCGGACGCAGCGCGGGGGCGGGTGATTTAGCAGACCCCGCCCCTCTGGCAAGCGGGAAATCGCAAAAAACCACAATCCAAGGCGGACGCCTACGAACAAGTCCTCCTCCGCCTGCCGGCTCCGGCACCAGCGGTGGCGCGGTATTTCTTCCATCCGGACGCCCGGAAATCCAGTCCAGTTCTCGACAAAACCTTCCCACATCTTAGTTTTGGCAAGGTTTCGCACCCTGCCCATCACATGGAATCCACCATTGCCGATCCTTCCACCTCCCAGCTTCCTCCCGACGATGTCGCCGCCATTGATGAACTTGGCAAAACCTACCAGGCGTTCCGCGAGGAGCTCGGCAAGGTGATCATCGGTCAGGAGCTGGTCATCGAGCAGCTCGCCATTTCGCTCTTCGCCCGCGGCCACGCCCTGCTGATGGGGGTGCCGGGATTCGGCAAAGACGCTCCTCATCTCCTCCGTAGCCCGGACCTTCCACCTGTCTTTCAACCGTATCCAGTTCACCCCGGACCTGATGCCAGCCGACATCACCGGCACGGACATCATCCAGGAGTCCGGGGCCGGAGGCCGCCGGGAGTTCGAGTTCGTAAAGGGGCCCGTGTTCGCGAACATCGTGCTGGCGGACGAAATCAACCGCGCCCCGGCCAAGACCCAGTCCGCGATGCTGGAGGCGATGCAGGAGAACAAGGTGACCGTCCTCGGCCAAACTTACACCGCTCCAGCCGCCGTTTTTCGTCCTCGCGACCCAGAACCCGATCGAGCAGGAAGGCACCTACCCGCTCCCGGAAGCCCAGCTCGACCGTTTCATGTTCCTGATCGAAGTCGGCTACCCGACCGCCGATGAGGAGCGCCGGATCGCCCGCGAGACCACCGGCACCCAGAAGGCGGACATGAACCGCCTCCTCGATGGAGAGAAGGTGATCGCCTTCCAGCAACTGGTCCGCCGGGTCCCCGTGCCGGAGCACCTTTATGACTACGCAGTCCGCCTGGTGCGGAAAACCCGCCCCGACCAGCCCGAATCCCCGAATTGGATCAAGGAGTGCGTCGGCTGGGGCGCCGGACCGCGCGCGGTGCAGTATCTGATTCTCGGAGCCAAGTCCCGAGCCGCCCTCCGCGGAGCCTACATGGCCTCGCTGGAGGATCTGGAAGCCGTCGCCAGCCCCGTGCTCACCCACCGGGTGATCACGAACTTCGCGGCGGAATCGCAAGGCATGACTTCCAAGAAAATCGTGGAGCGTCTGATCAAAGACATGCGGAACGAGTGAAATACGACTTTCTAGACAGCCCGATGCTTTCACGGCTGGGCTCGCTGCCGGTGGAAACACGGATGCCGATGATCGGAACCGTGGCAGGCAAAGCACCGCTCCCCGCACCGCGGCTCGTCCGTGGAGTTCGCGGAATACCGGAAATACGTCCCCGGAGACGACACCCGTCGGCTGGACTGGAAGGCCTACGCCCGCTCGGACCGCTATTATATAAAGGAATTCGAAGCGGACACCAACCTGCGAGCCTACTTCGTGGTCGATTGCTCCGGTTCGATGGCGTTTTCCGGCAAGGCGGAGCCAAAGGTCCAGTTCGCCCGCAGGATCGCCGCCTCCCTTTCCTACCTGTTGGTGAACCAAGGGGACGCTGCCGGACTCTCCGTCTGCACGGACAAGCTCCACCTGGAGGTCCCCCCCAGCCGCCGCCCGGCCCATCTCGACCGTCTGTTCAGCACGCTCGGCGCCCTCGAGCCATCCGGAGACACCGGACTGGTCCCGGCCCTCCACACCATCGCGGAGAAGATCGGCCAACGCGCACTTATCGTGATTCTTTCCGATCTCTTCACGGACACCAGCCAGCTGGCCGAGGCCCTCCAGCACCTCCGCTACCGCAAGCACGATGTCAGCGTCTTCCACCTCATGGACCCTCTGGAGATCGGATTCGATTTCGACCGCCCCCATCGTTTCGTGGATATGGAGGACGGTACCGCCCTTGTCGCCGAGCCGACGTTGATCGCGGAGGAATACCACAGCGCCCTCCAGGAATTCCTCAAGAACGTCCGGGAAACCTGCCACGACGCCAATGCCGGCTATCGGTTCGTCATGACGGACATGGATTTGGAGGGACTGTTGAGGGACTTCCTGATGGGGAGACTAAGGAAGAGAAAATGACCAATGACTAAATCCTAATGACTAATGGAAGAGGAGGAGTCCAAGTTCAACCTTGAGGAGCGGACGTTTCAATTCGCTCTTTCGACGAGGCAATGCATTGCTTCGCACACTTGGTCGCGCGCCCAATGGCGTGATATCGATCAAATTCTCCGGTCCTCCGGTTCCGTCGCAGCCAACTACGTCGAAGCAGACAACGCTGTCTCCAAACCTGATTTTTTCTACCGCATCCGGGTCGCAAAGAAAGAATGCGTCGAAACCCGCCTCTGGCTTCGGCTTCTAGGTGCAACCACCCACGACGACGCAATCAAAGAATCTCTCCGGTCCCTCTACAGGGAGTCCGACGAACTCATCCGAATCTTCGCCGCCATTCTCCGCAAAGCCCCGTAGTCCGTCCTTCTTCTCTTCCATTAGCCATTAGGATTTAGTCATTGGTCATTCTTTCTTCCCGCCTTGTCCTTTCTTCAACAGTCCCTCCTCTGGTTCTCGCTCGCTGCGGCGATCCCGGTGATCATCCACCTGCTGAACAAGCGTCGGCACAAGACGATCCGTTGGGCGGCGATGCAGTTCCTGCTGAAGGCCACCCGGGAATCCCGCGGCAAGAAGAAGCTGCGCCACATTCTCATCCTCACCTGCCGCGCCCTCGGGCTCGTCATGCTGGCGGTGGCGGCCGCCCGCCCCGTCATGTCCGGGCTGCTGGGCTGGAATGCCGGAAGGGTGGACAACATCATTCTCATCCTCGACCGCTCGGCCAGCATGGAGACTCGGCCGGGAGATGGCTTCGACTCACGCCGCGCCCAGGTGCTGGAAAAGGTGAAAAGCACCTTCAAGGACCTCGGCGGCGCCCGGCTGATATTGATCGACAGTGCCAACGGCCAGCCGCAGGAGGTGCCGTCTCCGGATGTGCTGCCGGAACTCGCAGCAGCCGGACCCAGCGATACCACGGCCGATCTGCCCTCGCTGGCCACCCGGGCAGCGGAATTCCTCACCGAAGTTCAAGGAAAGTCCGAAGTTTGGATTGCCACCGACCTACAGGCATCGAACTGGAAGGCCGCTGATGAACGTTGGGCGGCATTCCGAGCCTCGCTGGCCACACTGCCGCAGAAACCCGCCATCCGGGTGCTCGGGCTCACCGGCCCGACCGCCGCCAACACCACCCTGCGCCTCGCCTCGTCCCGCCGCATCGGCGACCAGCTCATTCTCGATCTGGAAGTCACGCGCGCGGAAGACGCCCGTGGCTCCGTCAATCTTCCGCTCACGGTGAACCTGAACGGCTCCCGCACCACCGAGACGCTGACGCTGACCGGTCAAGCGCTGAGGTTCCAAAAGCGGATCACCCTGCCCTCCGGCAGCACCACCGGCCATGGCTGGCTTTCGATCCCGGCCGATGGCAATCCGCGCGACAATGCCGCATTCTTCGCCTATGGCCCGGCCCGCCCGGCCAAGAGTGTCGTTGTGGCCGGAACCACCGAGGCGGCGAACTATCTGCAACTTTCCGCCGCTCCGCCCGGATTTGCCAATCAGGCGGTGGCACGTGTCGATCCGGCGAAGGCCGCCTCTCTAGCTCCCGCGGACGCCGCCTGCATCCTGTGGGCAGCGCCACTTCCCACCGGCCCGACCGCCGAGGTGCTGCAACGCTATCTCTCTGAAGGCGGACAAGTCGTCTTCTTCCCACCCGCCCAAGCCTCGGATACCCAGTTCCTCGATCTCCAGTGGGCGAAACCCCTCGATGCCCCCGCCGGGAAATTTTTCATCCTGAAGGACTGGAACCACGATGATGGTTTGCTGAGGGATGGAGCCGATGGCACCGCAATCCCCGCCGAGCGGCTCAAAGCCATCCGCCGCCAGATTCCCACCGGAGACGCGGCACCGCTCGCGAAGTGGGACGATGGCGAGCCCTTCCTCGTCCGCAAGATCGTCGATCGCGGCACCGCTTGGTTCGTCGCCTCCCTGCCGGATTACACGTGGTCGAATCTCGGCGATGCCGACGTGCTCCTGCCTCTGGTCCAGCGCACGGTCATGACCGGGGCCGAGCGTTTCGATGCCTCCTATCTTTCCCATGTCGGCAGTGAAGCCTCGAAACTCCTGCCGGGTGAAACCCGCACCCGCCTGGATGACTACGGCACCCCGGACCCGGCCAACGCGGAATGGGAGGCCGGCATCTACAAGCTCGGCGACCGCCTCATCGCCCTGAACCGCCCGGCAGCGGAGGACACCCCGGAAATTGTCAGCCATGAAGGCATCGCCTCTTCCCTGGACGGCACTGGATACACGCTGTTCGAACAAGCGGGGAAATCGGCGGACACCTCCGGCTCCCGCGGGATATGGAAAGCCTTCCTCTGCGCCATGTTGTTCTTCCTATTGTCCGAGGCGGTGCTGAGCCTGCCGAAGAAGCCCGGGAACTCACAGGCCGCTCCCGCCAGCGCCCCATCGCGCGCATGATATCCGACTGACCATTTCCCTTCCTTTGCCCTTCTCCCTTTCCAACCTCCACTTCTCTCCCACGCCCGTCACGCTGGCGGTCGGACTCGCGGCCTTGCTGGCCGTGATCGTGCTGGCGATCCTGTCGTGGAAGCGCAGCCCGCATCCACGCCGCACGGCTCTGCTGGAAGGGCTGCGGGTGCTGGCTACGTTGATCGTCGGTACTACTGCTGTGGAAACCGGAGTGGCTGACCATCACCCATCCGACGACCAAACCGCGGATCGCGATCCTGTGGGATGACTCGAAGTCGATGACCACGCTCGACGCGACGCTTCCCCCCTCACTCTCCGACAAGGCGGAGATCGTCACCCGCGCGGAGTGGGTGAAGCGGGCGCTGGAGAACAACGTCTGGCAGGCGCTGGAAGATCACGGGGCGAATGAGGTGCTGCGCCAACCTTTCGCCACTCCGCCCACCGAAGACCCCGCCGGACTCGCAGGCACGGACATGACCGCGCCTCTGGAAAACCTGCTGGAGCAGGAGAACAACCTGCGAGCGGTGGTGATGATCGGGGATGGCGATTACAACCTTGGCCAGCCACCGGTCGCCGCCGCTCAGAAGCTTCGTCTGCGCGGCATTCCCTTGTTTGCTCTGCCGGTCGGCAGTCGCACGCGCCTGCCTGATCTGGATCTGCTGGCGGTGACAGCGCCTACCTACGGCATCGTCGGAGAAAACGTGCAGATCCCTTTCACCATTCGTTCATCACTGGACCGGGAGATCCGCACGGTGGTGCGTCTGCGTGATGAATCGGGCCATGAGCGCACCAAAAACATCACGCTCGCCCCAAACACCGAGACCTACGATTCGATCCTGTGGAAGCTGGAGAAGGAAGGCACATCCACCTTGGAGCTCTCCCTGCCGGTCGCGGATGGAGAACGGATCGAGGCGAACAACGCCCGCAAGTTCACCATCGCCGGACGCCCGGAGAAGATCCGCGTGCTGGTGGTCGAGAGCCTGCCGCGCTGGGAATACCGCTACCTGCGCAATGCCTTGTCCCGCGATCCCGGAGTAGAGCTTTCCTGCCTGCTGTTCCATCCGGATGCAGCCCTCGGCATCGGTGAGGGTCACGATTACGTGAAGGAGTTTCCGAGCAAGCTCCAGGACCTCGCCAAGTATGACGTCATCTTTCTCGGCGATGTGGGGGTGCAATCCGGCCAGCTCACCAAGGAACAATGCGAGCTGATCCGCGGACTCGTGGAGAACCAAGCCTCCGGGGTCGTCTTCCTGCCGGGAGCCCAGGGCAATCAATTCTCCCTGCTCGATACCGCTCTCAGCGATCTGATGCCGGTGACCCTGGATGACACGAAGAAGACCGGCTTCACCGACAGCATCCCCTCCCCGCTCAATCTGACTTCCGAGGGCCGCGGATCGCTGCTCACCATGCTGGGGGATACCGAGGAAGAGAACCCGGTGATCTGGAGGCGCTTGCCCGGATTTTACTGGCACGCACCGGTGATCAAGGCGAAGGGCGGCACCGAGGTCCTCGCCGTGCATGGCAACCGCCGCGGCAAGTTCGGCCCCATCCCTCTGCTCGTCACCAAGACCGCGGGCAATGGCAAGGTGCTCTTCATGGGCATCGACTCCGCCTGGCGCTGGCGGCGCGGCGTGGAGGACCTCTACCACTATCGCTTCTGGGGGCAGGTCGCCCGGTGGATGTCCTACCAGCGCAACATGGCCGCCGGACAACGCGTGCGGTTGTTCTTCACTCCGGAACGCCCCGCGCCCGGGGATACCGTGACCCTGCATGCGAACGCTTTCGATGGCAACGGTGCGCCACTCCAGAATGGCAGCGTTACCGTCGATGTCACCGCTCCGGACGGAAAAGCCCAGCGCCTCGAACTCCAGCCGGACAACAACGCCTGGGGAGCCTTCAGCGGCCGCTTCAAAATCGAAACGCCCGGCGCATGGAAGCTGCGCGGCGCGGCGGTCGGTGCCGAAGACAAGCCGGTGGAAACCTCCATCCTCGCCCAAGGCGTGCAATTGGAAAAAACCGGCCAGCCTGCCCGCCCGGAAGTCTTCGAGGAAATGGCCAAGGTCGCCCGCGGCCGCCTGATCCAACCCGATCAGATCAACGACCTGATCAAGGAGGTGCGTGCACTACCGGAACCCCGCCCGCTGGAAAATCGGGTCCCGTTGTGGTCCCACTGGTCGGTGGTGGTGCTGCTCATCGTTCTGCTGGCGGTTTTCTGGACCGGGCGAAAATTCAGCGGAGCATTCTAAACAAGGAGCAGGGACATTCCTGTCCCGTTCTTCTGTTAACCAAAAACGGGACAGGAATGTCCCTACTTCTTGGGTGTTTCCCAATTCCAAAACGAAACATCCTCACTCGAGCGCTTTCCAAGAGGCCCTTCCCCAATGCCCGAGGACAATCCACCGCCCAAGCTGGAGCACGACATCTGCATCCACATCTTCACCGTCTCCGCGGCGATGGTGGGCGTGTGCCTGACGGTGATCGGAGGACCGCGGGTGATGATTTCCATCCACAAGCAGGACACGCTCGCCGATGACTTCCTTGCCACGGATTCGATCCTCTTCCTCATCTCCTGCCTGCTGTCCTATTGGGCACTCCGGACCCGCAGCACCAAGCGCATGTACCGCGTCGAGCGCTGCGCCGACATCATCTTCATCATCGCGATGATCGGCATGGTGGGGGTTTGCGGGTTTGTCACGTGGGCACTCGCGCTGGCATAAGCACTTATAGCTCACGCTTATTCTTCATCATGCTACTGGCATTCCCGAGCCTCAACATCGAACCATGCCACAATAGGTCTAGGTAGAGGCCCCAAAAAGGGCGTCGGCTTATTCTCCCGGAAGTATTGGGCTCTCAACTCATCACTCGCTGTCTCCGTTGGAAGTGGATCACCATTCCGATCAAAGGACCAATACGTGCCCACCATCCTCTCAAACTGTTCTTTCCCCTGAAGTTCGTGTTCCAGCTCTTCCACCGAAAGCTCTTGCAACACAAAAATGTGATGCTGGGGAATATCCTCTCCGAAGCAACTGAACCACAAAACTTTGCCTCGGAAAATAGCCAATCCGGCTATCGGATAGTCGTAATAGTCTGAAATGAAATACCATTTCACTTCTCCCGAATCGACCTCAAGAGAGGGATCGAGAGAGAAGTCTTGCTTCGATGCCATGACACGAAGGGTCTACTGAATGACCAGCTTCACCGCCAGCGCGACCAAGCCGATCCCAAATAACCCATCGATCACCGGCTGGGCCTTCTTGTATCCATCCCGCAACGGCCGCCACTGGAGGAGCAATGCCCACAACGCCCACAGCGTTCCTCCTTGGATGGCGATGACTCCCCACAGCGCCTTGGGCCACCAGTCGGGATGATCGCCCCGCAGGAATGGTGCAACCACCGCCGCGAGGAACACCATCACCTTCGGGTTCAGAAGATTGCACAGCAGGCCTCTTACGTAAGGGTTGCCCCTGATCGCTAGAGCTCCTTGCACGGTTTCCCCCTTCCGGGAGAATGTCTCGAAGCATGCCCGCACCAGTTTGTAGCCCAGCCACAGCAAATACGCGGCAGCCACCCACATCATCGCCTGCCGGAGCGCCGGGGCTTTGTCCAAAACCACCGCCATTCCGCCTACGGAGAGACCGCCGTAAATAGAAAGCCCGGTGGCAATTCCCAGAGCCGTGGCCACTCCGGCCCGGCCACCCTCCGCGAGCGACGTGCGGGTCAGCAACAGCATGTCCGGGCCCGGACTGAACTGGCCCAGCGCCATGATCCCGGCGAAAGCGAGCAATTCAGGAACGGCGGCATCCATGGCGTGCCGCCACCATCCGGAATCAGCCCACCGAATCAAGCCCGGAGCCACAACCGGGGCCGAGGCCGCCTTCACTTCTTCTCCGATACCGGCACCTTCACGGCAGGCACTTTCAACGAGCCGTGCCAGAGCCGGTCAATGCCTCCTACGGGAGCCCCCTTCTCGATGACCAGTGACCCACACAGGTAATACTCCGACTTGTCATCCTTGGCGAAGTTCCAGAGCCCGTTCTCAAGACAGACCATGACACCCATTCCTTTTCCGATTCCGTAGCCTTTCCATGTCAGTGGGAAACGCATCGTCCCGTCCCGCGGCAAGGCCACCCGGAAGGACGGATTGGCAAATCCACTCATGATCGTGGTCACACTGCCCATCGCACGCTTGCGTGTGCCGTCGAAAAAGCCCGGCTTGAACGAATAGGGCTCGAAATCGAAGTCGATGGTTCCGTTGACCTCCGAGACATTGTGCAATTCCAGATAGATCTCCGGCTGCATGGTTCCGGGCAGGACTTCCTTTCGGGCTTCCACAATCAGCCGGGCTTGGAGGCCGTTCACCGCCTCCGACCATTGCACGGCGGGGACGTGGGGAGGCTCGTTCCCAGCCGTCAGCCAACTTGGCAATCCTCCGGACAACAGCAGAAGCAGGATCGTTTTCATGGGAAGGTCTCAGGAGAAAACCCGCCCCTCTCGAAAAACACCGCTGATTTCTCGTCGGTGACAGCGCTCCAGATCGCCACCCCTTCTTGCGACTGGTTCTCATTTACAGCAACTTTCATGGGCGGATTCCGTCATCTGGACTCTTGAATCTGGCACGGGGACCGCTAGCCTCCCGCGCGCCTAACCTTTTTTCCGGGACTCCTTTGCCCGTTTTAGAAATTCCCAACCATGGACACTCTCCGCACCTTCACCACCGGCTCCGGAGCCGAAGGCAAGTTCTACTCCCTGCCCGCACTCGCCGAACAGGGCTTCCCGAAGCTTTCCCGCCTCCCCGTTTCGATCCGGATCGTGCTCGAGTCCGTCCTCCGCTGCGTGGATGGCCGCAAGGTGAGCGTCGAGGACGTCCAGAACCTCGCCAACTATAACGCGAAGAACCCCGGCGAATACGAGATCCCCTTCACCGTCGCCCGCATCGTCCTCCAGGACTTCACCGGTGTGCCGCTCCTCGTGGACGTGGCCGCCATGCGTGACGCCGCCGTGGCCCGTGGCGCCGCTCCGGAGAAGATCGAGCCGCTGGTGCCCGTCGACCTCGTCGTTGACCACTCCGTGCAGGTGGACTTCGCCGGTTCCCAGGCCTCGCTCGATCGCAACATGGCGATCGAATTCATCCGCAACCGCGAGCGCTACGAGTTCCTGAAGTGGGGCCAGCAGGCCTTCGAAACTTTCTCCGTCGTCCCTCCGGGCATCGGCATCGTGCACCAGGTGAACCTCGAGTTCCTCGCCAAGGGTGTGCTTGAGAAAAACGGCGTCTGGTATCCGGACACCCTCGTCGGCACCGACTCCCACACCACCATGATCAACGGCCTCGGCGTCGTTGGTTGGGGCGTGGGCGGTATCGAGGCCGAAGCCGGCATGCTCGGCCAGCCGGTGACCTTCCTCGTTCCGGAAGTCGTCGGCGTTTACCTCACCGGTGAGCTCAAGGAAGGCGTGACCGCCACTGACCTCACGCTCCGCATCACGGAAATGCTCCGCAAGCACGGCGTGGTCGGCAAGTTCGTCGAGTTCTTCGGCCCCGGTGCCGAGGCCCTCTCCCTGCCGGACCGCGGCACCATCGCCAACATGGCCCCGGAATACGGCGCGACCATGGGCTTCTTCCCCGTCGATGGCGAAACCATCAGCTACCTCCGCGGCACCGGCCGCAGCGAGGAACTGTGCCAGACCGTAGAGGCCTACTACAAGGCGCAGGGTCTGTTCGGTATCCCGCAGAAGGGCGAGTGCGACTACACCGACCTCCTTGAGCTCGACCTCGCCTCCATCGTCCCGGCCGTGGCCGGTCCGAAGCGCCCGCAGGACCGCATCGACGTCCCCGCGCTGCGCGACAAGTTCAACACTCTCTTCACCAAGACCTCCGGTGAAGGTGGCTTCGGCCTCACCGCCGAGCAGCGCGACCGCCGCGTGAAGCTCTCCATGCGTGAAAAGGCCGGCGTGTCCGTCGACTCGCTGCTTTCCACCGACAGCAACCACGAGAAATTCGAAGGTGCTCCCCGCAATGAAGTCGAGATGGTCGCCAACCGTCCAACTCCGGATGCCGTGGACGAGGACGTCTTCGCCGGTGGCCCCCGCAATCTCGAGCTCGGCCATGGTTCCATCCTCATCGCCGCCATCACCTCCTGCACCAATACCAGCAACCCGAGCGTGATGATCGCCGCGGGCTTGGTCGCGAAGAAGGCGAACGCGCTCGGCCTGACCGTCGCCCCGTATGTGAAGACCTCGCTGGCCCCGGGCTCGCGTGTCGTCACCGACTACTTCGAAGCCACCGGCCTCCAGAAGGAACTCGACCAGCTCGGTTTCCAGACCGTCGGCTATGGCTGCACCACCTGCATCGGCAACTCCGGCCCGCTGCACCCGGCCATCGAGGGCGCGATCAAGGAAGGCGACCTCGTCTGCGCCTCCGTGCTCTCCGGCAACCGCAACTTCGAAGCCCGCGTCCACGGTTCCATCAAGGCGAACTTCCTGATGAGCCCGCCGCTCGTCGTTGCCTACGCCCTCGCCGGCCGCGTCGACCTCGACCTGACCACCGAGCCGCTCGGCAATGACAAGAACGGCAATCCGGTCTTCCTCAAGGACGTCTGGCCGACCCACGCCGAGGTGAAGGAGCAGCTCGCCGCCGCGCTCAAGCCCGCCGTCTATCAGAACCTTTACGGTGACCTCGACTCCGCCAACCCGAAGTGGGCGGAAATCTCCGGCACCACCGGCGCGACCTACACCTGGGATCTGGCCTCCACCTACATCCAGTCTCCGCCGTTCTTCGAAGGTGGCGCGACCAAGACCGGCGACATTCTCGCCGCCCGTCCGCTGGGCATCTTCGGCGACTCCGTCACCACCGACCACATCTCGCCTGCCGGTTCGATCAAGCCGACCTCACCGGCTGGCAAGTTCCTGCTTGAGAACGGAGTGCCGAAGGCCGAGTTCAACTCCTACGGCGCACGCCGTGGCAATGACCGCGTGATGACCCGCGGGACCTTCGCAAACGTCCGCATCAAGAACCAGATGATCCCGGGCGTGGAAGGTGGTTACACCCTCTACTTCGGCAGCCGCCCGGTTTCCGAGCCGGACACCAGCATCTCCCTGCCAGCCGGCAAGCCGACCTTCATCTACGATGCCTCCATGGCTTATCAGGAAGACGGCACCAACCTCGTCGTCATCGGCGGCGAGGACTACGGCATGGGTAGTAGCCGCGACTGGGCCGCCAAGGGCTCCCGCCTGCTCGGCGTGAAGGCCGTGATCACCAAATCCTTCGAGCGCATCCACCGTTCCAACCTGATCGGCATGGGCGTGCTGCCGCTGAACTTCGTCGACAAGGCCGACTACGACCGCGTGAAGGACCTGCAGGACGTCACCTTCGACATCACCGGCCTGTCCGGCGAGCTGAAGCCGATGCAGACCGCCACCCTCGTGGTCCGCCCGGCAGGTAGCGCCTCCTTCGAGATCCCGCTCAAGGTCCGCATCGATACCCCGGCCGAGGTCGATTACTATCTCGCCGGCGGCATCCTGCCCTACGTGCTCGACCAGATCCTCGAGGCCTGATACGGTCTCCCTTTTCGAAAAGGCCGCTTCCTTCGTTGGAGGCGGCCTTTTTTCGTAGAGACACGCCCTTCGGCAAAGTCCCCTTTCTTCTTCCGGTGAACCATCGTTCCTGTAGTCTCTCCGAATGCTCCGTGGCCTGGTCTTATGTCTTCTGCTTTGCAGCTACCAAGCGCATGGAGAGGAGGATACACCACTGCCAGATCTCGGCCCTGCCTGGTTTGCGCGATTGAAGGCTCCGGCCACGCGCGCCAAAGCGTTTCATGAGCTCTACCGGGCGAAGGCCAACCTGGACACAATGGCCGGAACCTGGAGCGAATTCTCGGCTCTCCACCCCCTGATCCGGGTCTTCCCCTGTCCCCAGCCCGGCCACCCGGAAGCGTGGGCGGTCCTCTATGAAGGAAACGCCGCCTCAGAGGATGGCATTACTGCGAAACAATACCCTCCACATCCACAGGAAACGATCCGTCGCAAAGACTGGAACGAGGCACTGGAAAAGGACCTCGCCCCTCCCACCTGGCCGGACGGACGTCCTTGGTTCGAGTCCGTGACCGGCTTTCTGATTTCTCCATCTGGCAAGCAGCTTGGAGAAGGCTTCGCGAAGGATGGCGTCCTCGCGGACTTCGATGGGGATGGAATGCTGGATCTTTTCGAAGTCGAAAGCGGCCACATCAAAGATTCCAAAGATCAAGAATCCAAAGTCGATCTCATCGGAATCAGCCCTCTCTCAATCCGAACCAAGGAAGGCTCAAATCGTCTGCGAGTGCTCTGCCTCCCCTGTCTCCAGGAATTGGTACTATACCATTCGTAGAGACTCGGAAGCGCGCCTCCAGATCGCCCTCGTACCAACTGACAAAAGCTTCCGGGAGATCACCTTCGGATTCCGCAATGGCAAACTGGAAAGCACCTCCGGCTCCCTGCCCGACGGTGTATGGCTGGACAGCGCACCAAAGGGAGACCAATGGGAAGCCCCGGATAATTTTCTGGCTGGAAAAGGCTTCAAACTCACCGGTCTCGGATCCGACGAGCCTCGGGAATTGCAAGCCGATCGCCCGCAACCTCCCACGGAGAAAGAACCGGTTCCGCTCAAAATCCCGCTGCCTGACACGGCCGGACTCAATCCACGGCAAGCAGCGGAGGCTCTGGCGAAGACATGCTTCGATCCCTACTACCGCCGTTACTACGATGTCACTTCCGTGGGAGAAACGGTTCCTCTTCCCACCAATGGATGGGTTGCCATCCATCATTCCGGAGGCTGGTCGCGGGACACCACTACGGTCTGGTGGTTGAAGGACGGAAAGGCCGTGTGTTGGGTCCAGACCGATCCCGTAACCTTCAGCGCCTTTACCGTTGCTTCGGATGAATTGGCTGCACGGATCGCCACCCTGCACGAACTCGATCGCATAAGGACGATCCCGAAGGAACCCTTTGCACCCGTCGATCCTCATTCGAGAGATGGAGGAGACGATGTCGTCTTCGACGATATCACGGTGAAAACGCTTTCCGCCGCTCCGCTGACCACGGCGTTCAGTTCGGTCGTGCCGTCTCTTTGGAGGCAGATCGGCTCCACCTACGACCGGGATCTGGCCGCCTATCTCGCCTCAATCCGGATTCGCACCTTTCCCCAAGGCACGACCACCGGAACCCATACTCTCGCGGAGCTTGCACCGGTCTGGCTGGATCCCGCTCAGGTGACAACCGTTCCATGGCCTCTCACGCTGGCCCTCATCCATACCATCGGAGAGAACCGCCTCATCACCTTCGAACCGAACGTGCGCGCGTTGTTGAAATCGCTCCCCAAGCCCGGTGGCGATGAGCAGGCTTGGGAAAAGAGCCAGCGCCGTTTGCGCTCATCCACACCGATGAATCGGAAGGAACAGAACAAGCTCGAGTGCGACCTCCTCGATATCGAGACCCGGCTGGCCGCGTCCCACGTCCATGCATTGAGAATGGAATTGGAGAAAGCAATCCATCGGTTGGAGCACCCCGTGTTGATTGATGAATGAAATGCAGCTTCCTTTACCGGAAGCCCCCCTTCTTTTTCGTCGGAGCAACCACCGCCACCGAACTCGCCCGATCTAACGGCCTAGATCGTCGCCGAGATCCAGCTGTAGACCGCGTTCCGGTTAGCCGCTGTCAGTCAACCCACCAGCCCCGCCATCGTCTTCGTCATGAACCTTCGCGCGGGCGGAATATGTTGCATGGTCCGGAAGTAAACGTGGCGGATCGGCGTGAGCCATTCGTGGTCGGACTGGAACCACGGTGTGAGCTGCCGGGTGGCGAAGCGGTAGTAGGCCAGTGTCCATCGCCGTTCGCGGGTATAACGAGCCAGCGCATCCTCCAGCGGCAACCTCTCCAAACACCGCGCGAGACAAGAAGCATCCGCGAGCGCGAGGTTCACCCCTTGTCCAAGCTGCGGGCTCATCGCATGCCCCGCATCTCCCAGTACAATCACTCCATCACCATGCCAGCGTGACATCCGAACATCGCCATAGCGGGCTGTTAGAATCTGGCTCCAGTCGCTGATCTGTGCAAGCAACGCCTCCGCACGGGGACAAAGCGCGAGCACGTTTTCCTTCCACTCCTCCAACGGCTTCGCGCGCCATACCGCGTCATCGGCGAGTTTCACGCTCCAAAAAAGGCTCACCAACGGCTGGGTGCCATCGATTTCCCGGCCGGTCGCCAGGAATCCCGCCAGCCTGCGTGTCCCCCGCACGATCTGGTGGAGATCATGCTCCGGAAAGCTACCGCGGTTTTCCCCGATGAACCAATGCGCCCCCCACGCATACCCGCGATCGGAGCCCTTCAGACCGAGCTTGCCACGCAGCGCCGAACGGGCGCCATCCGCCACCACCAGCAAATCGAACCCGTCTTCGCTCATTCCATCCATCATCGTCAGCGTCCACTTTCCATCAGAACGCTGGATCTCCGCCACTTCCGTCCCCCATCGCATCTCCACTCCCGCTTCCTGCATGGCTCTCAGGAGAAAATGCAGCAGCACGGGACGATGTAACCCGGCCCCGAACATCTCCTCTCCCAGCTCACGATAGCGCAGGTCAAGCAGCGTCCTCTCCCGCCTGTCCACGACGTGAAGCCGCTCAACCCTCCCGGCATGACTCAAGACCGCCTCACGGATGCCCAGCTCCTCCAGCACCGCCATTCCGGAGGGCTGGAGCAGGAATCCCGCCCCCACGGCCCGACACTCCGGCGCACGCTCGAAAACGACCACCTCGTGTCCTGCCCGCTTCAGCAGCGTCGCCGCCGCGGGCCCCGCCGAGCCACATCCCACCACCGCGATCCTGAGTTTCCGTTGAGGCATTCTGCATGCCCATGCTGGCGGCTCAGATTCCGGATGCCAACGTGCTTTTGCAGGTCCGAAAAGCGGCGGAAATAAAAATTCGAGAAACTTTGAACATCCATGAAGGACGACGGTCTTAATCCATGAAGCCTGTGTTCCCGCACAGGCTTCAAGTAAGGGTGAACAGCACAAGTCAGCCGCATCCCACGGGTGTGGGAAGGTTGATCTTACAAGGCCGCTGGGACAGGGACCCCGGCGGCCTTATTCTTTTCCAAAATCCGGTCCGAGGCCGACTTCCCCAGCTTCTCTCTGGAAATCCGCGCCGTGTGATGGATGCTGGCGGGACCAATCCGTATGGAAAACCTCGCCTCACTGCCACCGGACCGCCTTTTCGAACTCTTCGAAAGCGGCACGATCGACCGCGAGACACTCCAGACCCTCATGGCTCTCCAAGCCCGGATGCTGATCCGCGAGATGGAAGAGGATCACCTCAATCCAGCCGCCGCGCTGATGGAGCATCTGCGGAATCTCCGCGCGGCCATCAAGCTATCCCGCCGCCACGGCCAGAAGCTGGTCCGCGATGCTCTGGCCGCACTCGGCCGCCAGACAGATTTCCCTCCCTGCATCTATCTCTGGAACGCCATCCACCCGGATGTGCCCCTCCACTGCTTCTTCCGCACCAAGCGTGAGCCCGTGCTGCGGATTCTCAAGATGGCCACAGATGGGGGGATCATCCGCATGGAGGTGGAATATGGAGTGAAATACCCAAAGGCAGTCCACCGTGAAATGATCACCCTCAAACGGGATGCGGCGTGGAACCTCTACGTGGAATCCCGGGAAAGCCTGGCGGTGAAGTAAGCGCCAGGCTGGTCCCGTCTCCTGCCAGAGACGAACCATGGCGACGCATTCCCAGCGATCGCCACGATTCGTTCAGCTGAGGCGAGCCCGTCAGCCCATCGCCTTTTCCATCAGCGCGTTCATGCGGCTGATGGTATCGCGGGCATCCTCCAGCAGGCCTGCTGAAATAAGCGCGTTGTCGAGAAGCTGGAGTGCCACCAGCTTGGCGACATCCGGATTCCCTTCCCGGGCAGCAGCCAGTTTCTTAACGAGTGGATGGCGGGGATTGATCTCGATCTCCACCTTCACCTCATCCTGGAAGTTCTCATCCATCGCCTTCATCATCCGGCGCATCTGTGGCGTCATGCCATCCTGCGGCACGAGCGCGATGATCGGGCTGTCCACAAGGCGCTTTCCGGCAGCCACCGAAGTCACGCGATCTCCGAACTCCTCGGTCAGGAAGGCGCAGAGGGATTCAGTTTCCGCATGGCTGAGCGAGTCACCATCGGTAGCCGCATCCTCGAGTTCCACGCCGGCACTGGCGATTGAGACCAGTTGCTTGCCTTCCACTTCACCCAGAGCCTCAAGGACGTATTCATCCACGGCATCGGTGAAATAAACCACCTCCAGGCCGCGCGCCTTGAAGGCTTCCAGATACGGGCTGCTCTCGAGCTGTTCGCGGTTCGGTCCGACGAGGTAATAGATCTTCTCCTGCCCCTCTTTGGCGCGGGTGAGATAGTCGGTGAAGCTGGAGAGCTTGCCCGCGTCGGTCATGGAGGACTCGAACCGGAGCAGCTTGGCGAGTGCCTCCTTATTCGCATGATCGGTGGCCACGCCCTCTTTCAGGAAGCGTTCGAACTTCCGGTAGAAAGTGTTGAACTTCTCCGGATCCGCGGCCGCTTCCTTTTCGAACATCTTGATCACGCGCTTGCTGATCACACTGCCGATCTTTTTCACCAGCGCGCTGTCCTGCATGGTCTCACGCGAGATGTTCAGAGGGATGTCCGCGCTATCGATCACGCCCTTCACGAAGCGCATCCATTCCGGCAGCAGCCCCTTTGGCACAGAATCAATGAGCACCTTGCGGCAATACAACGCCACCGCAGGCTCCATCTTGCTCATGCCCCAGCGCTCCGGATTCTCCGATGGAACGAAGAGCAGTGCATTAATCGCAATAGGTGCGTCCGCGCTGAAATGCAGGCGGTAGGAAGGCTCGTCGAATGCCTTCGCCGTGAATTGGTAGAACGCCTTGTATTCCTCCTCGCTGATGTCCGCCTTGTTCTTCAGCCACAGCGCCTCGACATGGTTGACGCGCTCTTCTCCAAGGAGAATGGGGAATCCGACGAAATTGCTATAGGTTTCGATGAGGTGCTTGATGCGTCCTGTTTCCGCGTACTCGGTCTGATCCTCCTTGAGATGCAGCACGATCTTCACGCCGCGGCTTTGCTCAGGTGCGTCCTCGATCGTGTAACCGCTGGTGCCATCGCTGGTCCAGACGAGTCCTTCGCCATCCTTGCGCCAGCTGCGGGTATAGACCTTCACCTCATCCGCTACCATGAAGGCGGAGTAGAAACCGACTCCGAACTGGCCGATCATGTTGCCAGGAGAACCACCGCTTTCCTTCATTGCTTGGAGGAAGGCCTTGGTGCCGGAGTGCGCGATCGTGCCGAGGTTCTCGACCAGCTCTTCACGGGTCATGCCGATACCGCGGTCCTCGATGGTCAGCATCTTCCCTTCCGCGTCCGCAGTGATGGTGATCTCCAGTGGCAGGGCGGCATCCTGGATGTCCTTCTCGATCCCTTGGAGGTGCCGCAGCTTCTCCATCGAGTCGGACGCGTTCGAAATCAGCTCGCGCAGGAAAATCTCGCGGTCGGTGTAGAGGGAGTGGACGACGAGATCGAGCAGTTGCTTGATTTCGGCCTGAAAGACGTGCTTTTCGAGAGTGGCTTCGCTCATGGGAGGTCGGTCGATTCGCTGGGATCCGGTGAATCCGGGCCGCGAATCATAGCCAGACCTCTCCCAGTGTCAAAACCGGCTCGCACCGCCGCCAGCGGATATCGGATTCAAGCCCTGCAAAACGGGCTCTCCAGACCTCTCCCATCCTGAAGGATGGTGGAGCATAGGAGATTCGAACTCCTGACCTCTTCATTGCGAACGAAGCGCTCTACCAACTGAGCTAATGCCCCCTTACGGTGACGCGCCAGTGGGTGCCATCCCCGGGGCCACAAGGCAAGACGATTTTCCATCACATTTCCTAGGGATTTCCGTTCCATCCCCCAATCTGGCTTTGCAAAAACGGGGCTGTTGTCCGTAAATCGCGCATGCGTTTTTCGCGTCAGCTTTCCCTTCTTACCCTGCTGGTTCTTCCCTTTCTGCTCCCGAGCTGCGGCAACCATGGTGGTGCCGGCGGAGGCACTGTGAGCGGTAATCCGACCGGCCCCTACGACAAGAACGGCAACTACGTGGAGGCCTGGGCCGACAAACCGTCCCTCTGGGGCAAGTCCCGCCGCTCCACCCCGGCCAATTCCGATACGGATACCCCCACGATCGCCGCCAACGAGCAGCCACCGGACTCGGCGGTGCCTCTGGTCGCCGGCGGTTCGACGACTGTTGGCAACTACAAGCCGTCCCAGAAGCCCAGCCGCAACGAGGTCGAAGTCTCCAGCCGCTCGAAGGTGCGGGAACGCGAGGCAAGCGCCACGAAATCCTCCTCCAGCCGCGAGACGGCTTCTTCGAAGACCAAATCGAAGACTCCTGACAAGTCCACGGCCTCCTCTTCGAAAACGAAGAGCAAGACGACCGAAAAGTCTTCCACCGCGTCATCCTCCAAGAGCAAGGGCAAGGAAACCGCCTCGTCGACAAAATCGAAATCCTCCAGCTCGGGTTCCGCCTCGAAACCCAAGACCACTTCCAGCCGCTACACGGTTAAGAAAGGGGATTCCCTCTCCTCCATCGCCTCTCGCAACAAAACGAGCGTCTCCGCTCTGCAGCGGGCCAATGGAATCAAGGGCACCACGATTCAGCCTGGTAAGACGCTGGTCATTCCCAAGTAAGGCGGGGA
>JASGJM010000008.1:0-95055 GCA_049840755.1 Luteolibacter sp.
GGAAGGAACCGCTGATGATCTTCTCCTTCGCCGCGAAGACCGAACAGGACACCGACCGACCCGGACGTTTCCTCGCCGCTACAATCCACGCGCGGGCACCGACTTCCAAACGCTCACTCCGGACGAGCTGGAATCGATGCCTTACGAGATCCACATCGAGCCTCTGGACTCGTGGAAGAACCGCAACTTCGAAGTCTCGCCGACCGGTCAGAGCTACTTCGGCGGCGGCACCACCGCCCAATCCGGCACCCCGATCGTCACCACCCACTCGGTGCCGCACGAGCCGCTCAATTCGCTGGCCGCGTTCCAGAATTCCGCCGCGAACGGCTTCGCCTGGAGCGGTGGAATGCCCGCGCAGGGAAGCTATCTGCTGCCGCAGATCAGCCACGCTATCGGCAATTCCGTCGCTCCGTCGGTGATGTCCTCTTCCCAGACCGACTCCTCCCTCAACGGCCCGCGCCCGATGGCGGACCATTCCTATCTGGCCAACCAGGCCCTCTGGGACGATTGGTTCCTCTCCAGCGCGGCGCCCCGGGTGGCTTCCGCATCCAGCTCGAAGATCGGCCAGCGTCAGATCGCCCAGCAATTCTTCGCAGGCACGCGGCCGCTGCCGAATTCCCGCTACATCTACTCCGCGCCAGATACCGGAGAAACCAAGGACGCTCTGCTCTCCCGCTGGTTCGACGGCGATACGCCGAATGTCCAGGCGGTGAACGAATTCGCCTCGATCATCTCGACGGAAGGGATGTTCAACGTCAACTCGACCTCTGTTGAAGCGTGGCGAACCTTCCTGGCCGGCATCCGCAACCAGCAGATCGCGGTTCGTGACAGCTCCGGTACGGAAATGATCACCGGAACCGACGGCCTTCCCGTCACCGGCATCCAGAACCCCGCCAACGTCGTCGCGGAAGGAGATACGCTCGGCGATGTGCTCTCCGTACCGCAGTGGACCGGCCACCGCGTTCTCAAGGACAGCGAGATCGATGAACTCGCCCGCGCCATCGTCTGGGAAGTCCGCAAGCGCGGACCCTTCCTCTGCCTCGCGGATTTCATCAACCGCCGCCCGGGCTCCGACAAGGATCTGGCGAAATCGGGCACCATCCAGAGCGCCCTCGATTCCAAGGATGTTTCGATCAACAAATACTATAACACTGGTAGCCGGGCCGCCGCGGTCGGCACGGGCCGCGGCTACGCGTTCCCGGAAGCCGAGAACGGACCTGCTCCCTACGGCATCCCGGGCGTGGTGAAGCAGGCGGACATCCTGACCCCGCTGGCCCCCTATCTCTCCGCACGCTCGGACACCTTCGTGATCCGCGCCTACGGCGAGGTGCTCAATCCGGAAGGCAAGGTCACCGCCCGCGCCTGGTGCGAGGCGGAGGTCACCCGCGGGGCCGCCAATGTGGACCCCGCGAACAAGTCCACCGTCGTCTCCGCCTCGCTCTCACCCGTCAACCAGACCTTCGGCCGCCGCTACCAGATCGTCTCCTTCCGGTGGCTCCAGCCTTCCCAAATCTGAAACCCAACCGCTCCATGCATCGCTCCGCTCTGTTCATGCTCTTGCTCTGCGCCTCCGGTCTCGCGGCCGAGGACAAAGGGCATCCCCGTGTCCGCTTCCTCGCCGAACGTGCGCCAGCCAATGCCGGGCAGGTCGCGATGGTCGCGGGTGAAAAGCGCTCGGCCGATTTCGACTTGACCATCAACCACCTCTCCGAGCCGATCGAAGTCCCGGCCCGCGCCTTCCAACTGCGCTGCAAGCAGCCGGATACGGCCATCGCGAACATCCAGCTTCCGGAGTCCGGAGACTCCTTCATCTCCCTGCTCGTTCCCGCCGCAACGGGCGGCTATCAGGCCATCGTGATTCCGGCCGACAGCCAAGCCTTCAAGGCCGGAGATGTCTACTTCTACAATCACAGCGACCAGACGATCATCGGCTACGTCGGCACCAGCAAGTTCATGATCGCCGCTGGAAAGGGCCAGATCATCAAACCGGACGGTGCGCGCGCGGAAAAGTTCTACGACGTCGGATTCGGCGTGCACCAGGAAAGTGGCAACCGCGTGCTGAGCACCACCCGCTGGCCCGTGGACGACCGCTCCCGCTCCTACGTCTTCTTCTTCAAGAACCCGACGAACGGCCGCCTCGATTACCGTGCGGTGGATGAATTCGTCCCGCCTCCCGAAACCCAGAAAGCGCAGGCAAATCTGTAAGCCGGACCGGGTTGGCAGCCCCACACGCAGACGTGTTGCCCTGCGGCATTGACCGCCGCCGCCGCACCGCTGAAACTGCGGGCCGCATGCGCATCGTCCACGCCGCCAACCTCCAGCTCGACAAGGATGGCGCTCATCTCTGGAACCAGGATCAGAAGATCCACCACGGCCTCATCCGGCTGGGGCACTTCGTGTATCCGTTTTCGATCAATGATCGCGCACGCATGCTCTCGCCCTTCGGCGGGAAATCCCTCGGCAAGAAGCCCGCGAACCGCGCGCTGATCGAAACCTGCCACAACGTCCACCCCGACCTGTTGGTTCTCGGACACGCGCAGTACATCACTGCGGAGACGCTGGAGGAAATCCGCCGCATCCTTCCTGATATCCGCATCGGCCTCTGGTATGTCGATCCGCTGTGGGATGAGGAAGACACCCAGCATCTGCGCGACCGCCTGGATGTGCTCGATGCGCTGTTCTGCTCGACTGGCGGCGCACTGCTGGAAGCACTGGCCCGCCCGAATTGCCCGGCCGCTTTCATCCCCACCGCCGTCGATGCGGGGATCGAGTGTCACCGCGCATTCGAGACGCCGGAGGCGAAGTTCCTGCACGACTTTCTTTTCTTCGGCCGGGACAAGGGAGAGCCCGGCCGCCGTGCCTTGCTGCAAGATCTGGAGCGCCGCCTGCCGGAATTGCGGATCGGCATCTACGGTTGCCTGGATCGTCCCGGCATCTTCGGTTGGGAAAAGGAACAGATCATCCGCCGCTCGAAGATGGCACTGAATCTCTCCCGCCGCGCGGATGTCTCACTCTACTCCTCATCCCGCATCGGCGAACTGATGGGCAATGGCATCCTCACACTCACGCCCCGGGGCGCGGGATTGGAAGAGCTCTATGCCGAGGACGAGATCGTCTATTTCGACGGCACCGATGAACTGGCGGACAATATCCGCCACTACGCCACTCATCCGGAAGAGCGCATCGCCATCGCCCGCAAGGGATGGGAACGCAACCACCGCGACTACAACGGCACCGCCGTGGCGGGATTCATCACCTCCCTGACCCTGAGAGACGACGCTTGGAAAAGCGCCCCCTGGGCATCGCACGTCTACGGAGCCTGAAACGGGCTCACTTCTGCTTCTTCTTCACCTTGGCCGGAGCCGGGGTTGCCGCGGGATTCGGCTGCGCGGTGGAGGGAGGCACCGGCTCGGTGGGAGGCGGAGTGGCTTCATTGTCCGGCAGCGAAGGCTCCTCCTCATCCGGCATGTCCTCATCCGGTGCTTGCTGGGCGGTCTCGGCGGGAGCGTCCAAATTCGGTTTCGGGGGAGCTTCGGCCTTCGCCGCAGGGGCGGGAGACTTGGTTTCAGCCTCGGCTGGCTGCTCCTTCTTGCCACAGGACATCAGGGCAAGGGCGGCCAGAAGACCGGCGGAAGGAAGCCAGGAACGAAATTTCATGTGCACAGGATATGCTCCCGTGGCCGGGCCTCGTCAAGGGATGGGACCTATCGGATTGAGGCAAGTTGCGGCACCCTGCGGACCTCCACTTTCATCAGCGCGAGGCAGGGAGAGTCCGGCAAGGTGAGTTCACGCCGGGTCTCGTTCCATGCAAAGGGTTTGCCGGACAAGGGTTCCGTCGGCACCGGGCCGCCTGAAAGGATGACAAAGGCCGCCTCATCCATGGATCTCTGGATCTGGGTCGCAATCCACTCGCGCCCGGCCGCCGCCCGATCGTCCATCGCCATCTGGAAAAGATCGCGGCACTCCGCTGAAAGTTGAGCGGGAGGCACCATGATTTCACTCCAGGAAGGCAACTCTGCAAACCCGCCGGCCTTTTCACACGCAGCAATCTGGGTCCGCATCCGGTCCGTGAATTCCTCCACCAGTTTGTCCGCGTCCGCAGCGTGCCCTTTCTCCCGCAGGTTCACCAGTGTAGGCAGCAGGAATTGCCGCAGGCTCATCTGCCAGTTGCTCCGCACCATCGCAGCATAGTCCCGGGGCGAGGCCGCAGGAGCACGCAGCAGTGGCGCCCAGGTCTGGAGATGACACGCGCGATCTCCCGCCAAGGCCGGCAGGATCTCGCGGAGGATCCTATCCCGCATCCGACTCTCGATGGTCGCCGCGATCCTCCAATGGTGGTCGTCCTGCACCTCGATGCCTGAGAAATGGGCTGCGAGTCCTTGGACGGCCTTCATCCGGCGCAGGGCCGTCGCTTCATCTCCATCTTCCGCTACCGAACGGGCCTCCAACATCAGGGCATCCGCACAGCGCAATTCAAACCTGCCGCAGTCCTGCTTCCAGCGATCCAGCGCGAGCCCCTTGATCGATCGCTCCGACAGTTCACCGATCCCTTGGAGCTCATCGAGCACGGTCCGATTGGCGAGCAGCCAGCGCTTCGTCTCGAACCGGTCGAATGAGGAACCGCCATCAAACCACGGAGCCAGCGACGCCGGTGCCTTCAGGGCTTCACAGCCATGCTTTTCCGCAAACTCGACCCATTTCAGGAATCCGTTCTGGTCTGCTGGCACATCCCGGAAAACGGGTGAAAGGTCCGGATATCGGCTGGCAATCTGCTGCCACCAGGCTTCCGACTGACTGGCGATCTGTTGATAGCGCTCGCGGCGCTTCGGATCTTCCGACCGGGCCATCGGTTCCGTCCCACTGACAAATACGATCGATTGCGACACCACATTCGGCCTGGACGGCTCGCTCTGCGCCCACAGGAAAACCCCGTAAAACCCGGCTGCCACCAAGACCAAGACGGCGGTGAGCACCAGAATGCAGCGGCTGGAACGCCATTGGTTCATAGCGGCCAATACTTTGGTTATATTTACAATGTATGCAAGGAGGTTTTCGCTTCCGAGGCCTCCACGCCGATTACATTTCTGCAATCTTCGCGGATTTGACCTCATGCCAAAGATGCGCCATGCTGTCTAACATGGCTAACAGCGGCAATATCATCATGGCAGCCTCGGTCTGCGTCCCACTTCTCTGCGGAAGCTGTGCGACGGTGATGCAGGGGAAAACCGATCCAGTGAAATTCGCCACCATTCCGGCTGGTGGCTCGGTGACGGTGGATGGAGCCACCCACAAAACCCCGGCCACGGTGGAGGTGGAGAAGAAGACCACTTCCGCGACCTTTTCGCTGCCGGGCCATGGAACCAAAACCGGCAAGTGGGACCGCAAGTTCCAAGAAGATTACGTCCTGATGAACGTCATTTTCACCCCCGGCATGGGCAGTTCTGGAGTCGCTGCGGATACCGCCAGCGGAGCCATCTGGCAGCAACCGGAGAGCGTGACCTACAACTTCAAAACCGGACGCACCGAAATCAAGATGCATCCGGAGGGCAAGTCCCACCCGAACAACGGCACGCCGAAGCGAACCGGAAAGCGGTGATCTCGGAATAAAAAAGCGGCGGCCTGTGAGCCGCCGCTTCAACGAAATGGCGGCTCGAAAGCCGCCACTCCCAGTGAATCAATACACGTCGCGCAGGTAGCGCTTGTCCTTCTTCAGTTGGCTGACGAAGGCGGCGGCGTCTTCCTTGGAAAGGCCGCCGTGCTGTTCCGCGATAGTGTGCAGGGCTGCATCCACATCCTTGGCCATGCGCGTGGCATCCCCGCAGACGTAGAAGGCTGCTCCTTTCTGGAACCACTGCCAGAGCTCGGCGCCCTGCTGGATCATGAGGTTCTGGACATAGACCTTTTCCTTCTGGTCACGGGACCACGCAACATCGAGGCGACCGAGGGTGCCGTCCTGCTGGAAGGCCTTCAGTTCGTCCTGATAGAGGAAGTCCGTGGCGCTGTAGGGATTGCCGAAGAACAACCAGTTCGCGCCCTTGGCATGGGTCGCCTTGCGCTCTTCCAGGAAGGCGCGGAAAGGTGCGATACCAGTGCCGGGGCCGACCATGATGACCGGGGTTTCCCCGTTTTCCGGCAGACGGAACGCTTTGTTCGAATGCACGAAAACACCGGGCAGCAGCCCTTTCGAACGGTCGGAAAGGAAGGTCGAGCAGATGCCACCGCGCTTCCGGCCGTAGGTGTTGTAGCGGACGATGCCGACACAGAGATGGACTTCGCCCGGATGAGCCTTCGGACTGGAAGCGATCGAGTAGAGGCGCGGCTGGAGTTTCTTCAAGACCGAGACGAATTCCTCCGCATCGGTGAAATCCGCCGGATGGTCGACCACAAGGTCGATCAGATCACGACCCCAACAGAAGTCATCGTAGGCCTTCTTGTCATCCGCCTCGACCAACGAGCGCAGGAACGGCGAACCACTGCGGGCCTGCCACTTCTGGACGATGGACTTGTTGAGCGTGCCGATATCGAAGTGACCGACGAGCGCATCGCGAAGGGGGACTTCCTCACCACTGGGCAAGGTCACCGCACCGCCCTTGAACGGCAGGTTGGCGATGATTTCATCGACCACTGGCTCGGGATTGCGCGGGAACACGCCGAGGGCATCACCCACTTCGTATTCAAGACCGGAACCATCGAGGGAAAGCTCGATATGGTGGGTCTCCTTCTCGCCGCCGCTGTTCAGATTGAAGTTCGTCAGGATGCCGGACGGGAAGGGATTCTTCTTCGAGTATCCGGCCTCTGCTTCGACAGCTGCCGCGCCATTCACGGGGGCAGCACCACCGGCAGGAGCCAACACGCCGATCACGCCGTCCAACCATTGCTTGAAAGGAGCGTCGTAGTCCACGTCACTGTCCACGCGCTGGAACAGGCGCTTGGCACCGAGTTGCTCGAAGCGGGTATCGAACTCGATGCCGCACTTGCAGAAATCCGGGTAGTTGGTGTCGCCGAGCGCAAGCACCGAGAAGCTCACCCCCTCCAAACGCGGAGCGCTGTCGCCGAGGAACCAGCTGTGGAAATCCGCGGCATTGTCCGGCGGCTCGCCATCCCCGTAGGTGGAGGTGATGACGAGGACGTTCTTCTCGCCGGCCAGACGGCTGCGGTCGTAGCCCCCGAGATCGTGGATCTCCGGCTCGAAATTGCCCTTCTTGAGGGTTTTGACCAGTTTCTTGGCGAGGCCCTCGGCATTGCCGGTCTGGGAGCCGAAAAGCACGGTGACAGGCACCGCCGGGCCGCTGGGGCCGCCGGCGAAGAACTTGCCGAGGAAGTCGTTCAACCACGCGCGTTGCTCGGGCGTGAACGGGGCGTCTTCGGGAATCACTGGGATGGTCATGGTCTCAAAAATGGCCCCCGGGGTGGATCGGGGCGCGGAAGATGGGAGAAAAGTTGAGGGGGTTCAAGCGCGGATCGTGCCAGCCAAAGCGGCAAAATTCACTGGCATTCAACTACCAAGGAGTTCGAGGAAGCGTGGCACCACCTTGCGGTAGAGGGAATTTTTGCCGCCGCGGGAGAGCTGGTCGCCAACGAGGAGGGCATCGTCATCCGGATCCGCCGGACCCAGAGCTGAGCGTGTGACCCCATTTACTGAGGATTCGCGGACCAGATGGCTCGCTCCAGCCTCACGGGACACCCGGACGGTGGCCTGCGGCGAGGTGAGCTCCAGTAGGCCGAGCGGCGCGGATTTTTCGTCCGCCTCCACGGTGACCGTGATGGCATTTCCGGACGGCGATTCGAACGAGAACGACTGGTTGCCGCCGTTGCGGCGGGCCACGGCCAGATCCAACTCCAGTCCGGTACGCCAGCCCGCCTGCACCGCGATCCACGCCAAAAGCTGGAGCGCTGAGGAACGGTGGGCCGGGTGGTGGACGATCCGGGCCGACATGATCGAGCCGAGCGCATCCAGCGCCACCGGCTCATCAAACAAAGCGGCCACCGACAGGCGGAACTGCCAAGTGCGGGTCCACGCGAGATCCTGCACCACAAGATTGTCGCCGGAGGCCTTCACCGCCTCGCGGAGCTTGGTGAAGGACGCCACCGGGTCTGTCCACGGCGCGCTGTCGATCACAAGTCTGTCAATCACGCTGGAAAGACGTTCGGTGAAGACGTCCGTGAGCTCGCCTTGCCACCAGAAGATCAGCGGCAGATCGCTGTTGAGGTGGGCGAAGACGGTATTGCGGAAACGGCCGGTCACACGCCCCGTGAACTGGAAGGCGATCTGCTCGCAGCACACCGACTTCTTGCCTTCCGAAAGGTGGCAATGCGCCGTGATCCACGCGTGGATCGAGGGCTCGGTGACGGTGCGGTCGAACTCGACGAGAATCGCACGGCAAGCGTGCTGCTCGGTGAGGTGGCGGATGATTTCCGAGTTCTTGCGGAGCGAACCGGTTTCCTCGGAGCAGGTGACGAGATTGATCAGCGACGCGTTGGTGCGCGCCTCATCTGCCTCCCAGAGCTTGCGCAGCTCTTTGTCGATGGAGGCCACGAGGACTTCCTGTCCGAGCACCGGGTCCATGGAGAGAGTGGACATGGGAACGTTCGAGGTAGGTGTTGGGGATTACGAGTCGGAAGCGAAAGAGGGCGGGAGACAATTGAAGGGGGAACTTCTGGCAACCGGACCTCGACTTCTTCTCACAGCCTGCGCCAGGAGAAGCCGTCTTCCTGAAGGAGATCATCGGCTTCCTTCGGCCCCCACGAACCCGCGGTGAAGGTCGCCATCGGCGGTGGAGTGGTGCTCTTGTGCCAGGCGTTCTCGATGTTATCGATGAACTTCCAGGCTTCCTCGACCTCGTCGCGGCGGGCGAAGAGGGTGGCATCACCGGCCATGCAATCGAGCAACAGGCGCTCGTAGGCTTCCGGGCTGCCCTTGCCGAAGCTGGTGGCGTAGTGGAAGTCCATCTTCACCGGCTCCAGGCGGAGGCTGGTGCCGGGGAGCTTCGAGACCATGCGCAACGAGATGCCTTCGTCCGGCTGGATGCGGATGACCAGCACGTTGCCGCCGGGAACTCCGCCGGGGAGTGCATTGAAGAGAACGCAGGGCGCGTCCTTGAAATGCACCGAGATCTCGGTGGTCTTCTTCGGAAGGCGCTTGCCCATGCGGATGTAGAACGGCACGCCGCTCCAGCGCCAGGTATCGATCTTCAGGCGCAGGGCGATATAGGCCTCCGTCATCGACTCCGGGTCGACGCGGTCTTCTTCGCGGTAGCCGGGAACGGGATTCCCATCGATGTGACCGGCGAGGTACTGCGCGCGGATCACATTCGCAGCGACCTTCTCCGGAGTATCCCACTGGCGGAGCGAACGGATCACTTTCACCTTCTCATCGCGCACACCATCGGCGGAGAGGTCGGTCGGAGGCTCCATCGCCACCAGACTGAGGAGCTGGAGCAGATGGTTCTGCACCATGTCGCGCAGGGCACCCGCCTTGTCGTAGTAGCCTCCGCGGCCGCCTTCCATGCCAAGGTTCTCGGCACAGGTGATCTGGACGTGGGAGATGAAGCGGCTGTTCCAGAGTGGCTCGAAGATCGCATTGGCGAAGCGCAGCACCATGAGGTTCTGAGCGGTTTCCTTACCGAGGTAGTGGTCGATGCGGTAGGTGTCCTTCTCGTGGAAGGTCTCGTTGACCACCTGGTTGAGGTGCTTGGCAGTGGCGAGGTCGGTACCGAAGGGCTTCTCGACGATCACGCGGGCCCAGCAGCCTTCCGCTGCCTGGTTGAGACCGGCATTCTTCAGGCTGATGAGGATTTCATCGAAGAACTCCGGAGCACTGGCGATGTAGAAGAGGCGGTTGCCCTTGCCACCACGCTCGCGGTCGATCGCATCGAGGCGCTCGGCGAGACGCTTGTAGCCGTCCGCATCCGTGAACTCGCTGGTGTGGTAGTAGATGTTTTCGGCGAAAGGAGCCCAGATCTTGTCGTCATGACCGGAGCGGGAAACCTTGCGGTTCAGCTCTTCCAGGCCGGTGCGGAACTCGGCATCCGATTTCTCGCGGCGGGCGAAGCCGATGATCTTCACGCCGGTCGGCAGTTCGCCATCGACAGCGAGGTTGTAGAGCGCCGGGACCAGCTTGCGGTGCGTCAGATCGCCGGTGGCACCGAAGATCACCACGGTGCAGGGCTCTGGCTGCGAGCGGGAAACGAGGTCTTCGCGGAAGGGGTTCGTCATGAGCGGGCGGGGATTTCACCTCAGGTGACCCGGCAGGCAAAGGCAAATCGCCCCCTCTCGAACGAATGGCGTGCATCCCCATCATCAATGTGATGAATGCGACACACGGGGCTTTTTCGCGATTTACGAACCGGCGCAGAGGGATCGCGGGGCCTATTTCGGCCATTTCCGCCAAACTTTAACCACGAATGATCACGAATAGGGACGGATTGGGGCTGAACAGCCCAACTTGCTAGTCCGGCGGATGCCTGCGGAGAACCTCCTCCTCTTTCCGAATGGCCACAGCTATAGCTCGGTTAAACCCGAGCAAGCGCACCGTTGCTCGACCGGTGGATGTTTTCCCAAGCACCGAATATCCACGCCACCTGAAGTGACGATCCCATGAATCCAATCGGGGATGGAAAATGCGCGCCATCTTCCCGCTCTGCGGATCAACCGCCCGGATTTTCGCGCCTTTGCGGAGAGAACAGGACACGCATGACAGCGCCAGATTCGAACTCTCGGAGAGTCCTCCCAATGCGATCGGTTGGATATGATCGATGTGAAAGGAAGCCTCCTGCCCCTTTTAAGAGAGTCGGCAGTATTCGCAACGGCCAATCGCCCGAGTAATCACCTCCCGGCGCAAAGCCGCCGAAATCGCCCTCATGCCTGCTGACGCTTGGCAGCCGCCTCCGCCCGAAGGCGAAGCAGAGACAGCATCTCCGCCATTTCGACGAGACCTTCCGCCTCCTTGCGTTCAGCGGACGTCAACGGCGTGCCGCCATCCTGTTTGTCGAGGAGGCTTTGCAAACGGCGAGACAGCGCCGCCGGCAACCGGAAGCGCTGCATGTCCGATGGGACAATCAGATCCACCGATAACACTTGAGCCATGGAGGTAGACTAACACGTGGACAGCAGAAGTCGATTCAATCGTGACCCGGCCAGATTCGTTCCCACGTGCGTGGAATTTTTTCCGCCTGGGCGGAAAAAATTCCAGTGGTGGCAATGCAGGCGCATTAACTCCGCCGTTTTCTCATTCCATTCATCACAATTTTGAGTGCCTGCATCCTTTTCGATGAGCTTCGCCCTCCAACAATCAGCGCCGCAAGGGCGCAAGAGAGAGGAAGGAGGCACTCACTACGAAACAACCAGGCAATTGCTGCAAACAGCCACGACGTGATAGGATGCTCATTATTTGTCATCCATTCCTGCGGATGTCAAAAACGTGGGCTCTCGTTGGCAGGACCTCGAAGAACGGGACAGGAATGCCCCAACTCCTTGGAGACGAAAACAAAACGGCCGGAGGGGTTCCTCCGGCCGCTTGGTGAAATGATTCTGGATGCTTGGCTCAGGCTGGCATCGGGAAGGCGCGGTTGAATTCGAACACGCGGTCGCGGATCTCGTAGAGCTTCGCGGTGTCCTTGTAGTTTTCGAGGGCTTCTTGGATGAAGTCAGCGACCTGCTCGACGTCCTTTTCCTTCATGCCGCGGGTGGTCACGGCCGGGGTGCCGATACGGATGCCGCTCGGCTTCATCGGGGTGCCGGTGTCGAAGGGGATGGCGTTCTTGTTCACCGTGATGCCCGCTTCATCGAGGGCGTGGGAAGCATCCGCGCCGTTGAGACCCTTCGGACGGAGATCGACCAGCATGACATGGTTGTCGGTGCCACCGGAGACGATGCGGAAACCGTGCTCGGTGAGACGGGCGGCCATGGCCTGCGCGTTCTTCACGATCTGGGCCTGGTAGTCATTGAACTCCGGCTTGAGAGCCTCGCCGAAGCAGACGGCCTTGGCGGCGATGACGTGCATCAGCGGGCCGCCCTGGATGCCGGGGAACACCTGGGAATCGATCTTCTTCGCGAACTCCTCCTTGCACAGGATGATGCCACCGCGCGGACCGCGCAGGGACTTGTGGGTGGTGGAGGTGACGAAGTCGGCGTGCGGCACCGGATTCGGGTGCTGGCCACCGGCGACGAGACCGGCGATGTGCGCCATGTCCACGAACAGGTAGGCACCCACTTCACGGGCCAACTTGCCCATGCGTTCGAAATCGATGATCCGGGGATAAGCGGACGCGCCCACGGTGATCAGGGCGGGCTTGGTTTCACGGGCCATGCGCTCGAGCTGGTCGTAGTCGATGCGCTCGTCCTTCTCGCTGACGCCGTAGTGGATGACGTCATAGAAGCGACCGGAGAAGTTCGCCTTGTGGCCGTGGGTGAGGTGACCGCCGTGGGCGAGATCCATGGTCAGGATGCGGTCGCCGGGCTTCAGCACGGAGAAATAAACGGCGGTGTTCGCCTGGGAACCGGAGTGGGCCTGGACGTTCGCGTGTTCCGCGCCGAAGAGCTGCTTGGCACGGTCGATGGCGAGTTGCTCGACCACATCGACGTTCTCACAACCACCATACCAGCGCTTGCCGGGGTAACCTTCCGCATACTTGTTGGTGAGGACGGAGCCCTGGGCCTCCATCACCGCCGGAGAGGCGAAGTTCTCGGAGGCGATCAGCTCGATGTTGTTCCGCTGGCGGCGTTCCTCCGCGAAGATCGCCTTGTAGAGATCCGGATCGATCTCGGCGATACGGCTGCCGGAAGACTTGCAGACGCGGGCCTCGTGACGGCCACCCGCGAAGGCGGTGGAAAGGAAGGCATCCACGATCGCGGTGCCAGTGGCGACATCCGTTTCCTTGCCACCGAGGCAGAGGACGTTGGCGTCATTGTGCTCGCGGGTGGTGGCGGCTTCTTCCGCGGTGCGGACGACCGCAGCACGGACGTGGCGATGGCGGTTCGCGGCGATGGAGACCCCGATGCCGGAGGTGCAGCAAAGCACGCCGTAATCGCTGGTGCCATCGGCCACGGTGCGGGCCACGGCATTGGCAAAATCCGCGTAGTCCACGGACTCGTGACCGTGAGTGCCAAGGTCGGTGACTTCATGGCCGGCGGCCTTCAGGTGGGCGACAAGGGAGTCCTTGAGGTCAACTCCGCCGTGGTCGGCGCCGAGAGCGATGCGCAGGGGCTTGGTACTCATGGTGTGGGGCAGGCAGGGGAAATGACCGGTGGGCCGGGAAAATGCAACGTCAATGACACGGATGCCCGCGCCAAGCAGGATGCAACCCTGGAGAAACCCCGCTTAGCGATTATGAGGCTTGTGACCGGACCAAGCCTGTTCGAACTCGGCAGCACCTATCGAAAAAGGTGTAAATTCGGCAGGATCAAGTGCCGCCTCGGACAAGCCCCCGAAATGGTCTTCCACGTGGCTTTCGTCATAAAAAAGGGCGATTCCCGACTGGTACAGTTCGAGTTGCCGGAGTGGATAATCATCCTCCCCGACTTCAAAATACCAAACCGACGTGCCCCAATCGGCGAATTCATCGCCACGATCTTCATCCCAAGGCCGACGGTAGTAGCGGAGCATCCTCACATCGTCGGCTGCCTCGGCATTGATGGCAAATGATCCCCCCAATTCCCTTCCCAAGCCGGAGCGTTTTTCCATAACCATGAGTCATGGATCTCGCTGAATACCGCAGCCTCTATGCGGACGTGCCGGACGCAGCTCCCGGATGGGACGCGATTGATGCCGAGCTGGGCAGACAATACAGCTCCCAAGCTCCCCTTCATTGGGGCACGGTCCTCAAGCACATGCTCGGAGGCCCCGATCCCTTGGATGGAATTAGCGCCTATGCCTGCGAGGACGGCGGTATCCGGCACCTGCATTTCTGCAGTTATGGATACAGCTCCCTTTACTATGATGAGGCCGCCCTGGGAGGTGACTACAGCCGTTTCGGCTTTGAAATGACCTTCCGTCTGGCCAATCCCCCGGAAGATCCGGTCTGGGTGTGCAGTCTCCTCCAGAACATCGCCCGCTATGTTTTCAAATCGGGAAAGTGGTTCGAAGCCTACCAGTGGATCCCCACCAATGGCCCGATCCGCGCGGGCCACGCAACCGACATCGTCGGGCTGGCATTCGCACCCGATGCGACCTTGGAAAAAATCGCCACGCCTCACGGCAGCGTCGAGTTCCTACAGGCATTCGGCATCACCGCCTCGGAGATCGACGCCCTCAAGTCGAAGGCGCTCACATGCCAAGAGCTTCTGGAAACCCACCGGGCGGCGAATCCTCTTCTCGTCACGGATCTGGACCGCCGAGACGGCTGACAATCCAAGCGGATCAACGGAGAGAGATCCGGAACCGCATCATCTCTCCCGGCGGATAACCCGCTGGCTTTGGCGTGCGCTCCACCAACACCCCGCCGTTGGCCAGAATCACTTTCTGAGAAGGGACGTTCTCCACATTGGCGGTGATGTCCACGTAGGGGAGATTCTCCACTTCAGCGTCCGGGAGCAGTTGCCGCAGGGCTTCCGTGGCATAGCCTTTCCGCTGCTTCCACGGCACCACGGAATAGCCGATGTGCCCCAGACAGGTCGGCGGCAGCTCCGGAGTGCCCACCTGCCAGCGAAAGCTGATGGAGCCGCAGAACTCTCCATCCCACATCCAACGATGATAGCCGGGCAATCTCGCGACCAACCGGCCATCGGGCATCTTGATCGGGTCCCCCTTCGCCTCTCGGTCCACCAAGGATGAGACATACTCCGCCGGGTCTATGGCGATCTTTGCCAGAATCTCCCGTGCCGCCACCTCGCCACGCACGGTGTCCGGAGACCAGCCACGGTCCAACGCAGCGACAAAGCCGGGCAGATATTCAAGCGAGGGCCAGACGAGATTCATCCCTTCTCTTCTGTCTAAAGAAATGGTCCAGGGCGAATGGAAAACCTCTATTGAAGACTCAAAGAGCTCTCGAGGTGAGGCGCGACACCAAATCATCCAATGTCGCCTCCCAATTGCTCATCTCGCTGGATTCCTCCCAAAGGTCTTTGAGTTCGGAATCGTTACGAATGCGTCGGATTGCGGCCACACAAAGCGGCACAAGCGCGACACCGTCGAGACCCTGATTCCTCCCCACCCACGCAACCGCTTTCCTCGGCAATTTTGCCATTGGACGTCCTAACAAAGCAGCCACAACTTCAGCCGCGGCAATCGCGACCACACAACCCGGTGCGTCCAGATAAGCATCATTGAGCTGCAAGGCCGCCTCAATCAGAGCTCCGTTTGATGACTCCTCCAAATCACAAAGCCAATCGGCGGCATCATCGTTTTCAAAAGCTCCTATTCCCCAAGCGCCCATTGCCGCAGGTCTTTCCAATTGTTGGTTGAAGCTTCTCACTCCGCCGCCCGCACGTCCTGGATCACCAGTTGCAGCGTGGTCCGGCCGCGGAAGGTATTCCGGTCGATGGTGAAGGCGATGTCCCACGGCGGGTCCGGCAGCGGACGCTCGCCGCCACCGAAGAAAACCGCGTCCTGCTCGGCATAGCCCTGGCGGAGCATGAACCGCAGATGCTGGTTCTTCATGTGCACCGGCGGGCGGCTGAGGCTCACGCCCCGCGATACGAATACCGGCTGCGGATTGCCATTCCCGAAGGGTTGCAGGAGGTCGTAGCTGGCTAGGAAGTCCAATGACAGCTGCGAGAAGGTGATCTCCGCGTCGTAGCAGAGCGTCGGTTGGCGCTGCCGCTCATCGGTCGTCCGCATCACGAATTCCGCGAACTGCTTCCGGAAGGCATCGAGCTGTCCCTCCTGAATGGAAAGACCTGCCGCCATCGCATGGCCGCCGCCCGCGATCAGATGCTGCTGGCAGTCCTGGATCGCCTCCACGAGTGAGACTCCTTCGATGCTGCGGCCGGAGCCCTTGCCGATCCCATCATTGTCGATGGCGATCACGAAGGTCGGCTTGTGGAACTGGCGCATCAGCCGGGAAGCCACGATGCCAACCACCCCCGGATGCCAGGTCCGCGAGCCGAGCACGATCACCGGATCACGCTCAGGATCGAAGGTGCCATCCAGCATCTCCAGCGCCTCACGCCGGATCTGGGTCTCATACTGCTGGCGGTCGCGATTGTAGCGATCCAGCTTCTCGGCGAAATCAAAGGCCAGACGACGGCAGTCCGTCAGCAAGGTGGCCAACGCGTCCTCCGGAGCATCCATGCGCCCGGCCGCATTCAGACGCGGCCCGATGCGGAAACCCACATCCATGGAGGTGGCGTGGCCATTCATGCCGGTGACTTCCTGGAGCGCGCGCAGCCCGGGATTGAGGGTGATGGGGAGACGCTTCAGTCCGTGTCGGACGAGCAATCGGTTCTCCCCCACCAGCGGCACGATGTCCGCGATGGTTGCCACCGCCACCAGATCCATCAGTTCCTTCAGATCGAGATCGGTCGGACGGGTTTTCAGCAAGGCGTGCCCCAGTTTGAAGACCACTCCGGCGGCGCAGAGATAGGTGAAATCACTGCCGCGCTTCGGATTCACGAGTGCCACGCAGGCGGGCAAGCCGCGCGGGCTCGGCTCGTGGTGATCCACCACCACCACATCGATCCCCTGCGCCTTGAGCCCCGCGATCTCATCAATCGAAACGGTGCCGCAATCGACGGTGATGAGCAGGTCCGGCTTCGGCCCCTCCGACATGCAGCGGGCCAACGCGGCATCACTCAAGCCATAGCCCTCCGGACCACGATGGGGGATGAAATGACGTGGCTCGATGCCGTAAGCATGAAGGATACGACGCATCAACGTGATCGAGGTCACTCCATCCACGTCATAATCGCCGAAGATACAGACGGTTTCCTTCCGATCGATCGCCAGCAGGATGCGGGCCACGGCCCCTTCCATGCCAGGAATCAAAAACGGATCGGCCAGATCACGCAGCCGGGGATTGAGGAAGCCCTCGATATCCACGCCCGCCGGGAGGCCCCGCTGATAGACAAGATGCTCCAGAATCTCGGGAAATGAGCCGCCCGAACCCGCTCCTCCCCGGAACGGTTCGCCCCGTGGTATCCATCGGTTTGGCAAGCCTCGCATCTCGTAGCGGGAATCTAGGCGCAAGCGAGGGAAGCACTCAAGACAAGTTCGTCACCATCCGTCGCGGCAGCCCGGGAACCCTGCTGGAACAATGGGCCCAGCTCCCTAACTCCCTCGTCACACCGGATAACATCCCCGCGACCGCATGACATGGCCCTCGGTGGCCGGGGGCGCACACAGCCGGTCGATCAGGCGCGCCCACACGTCGTGCCCCTTCAGTATCTGCACTTCGATACGGAGGAAAAACAGCGGCACCTCGATCTGGGCCGGGCGCGGGAACCGCACCGCATCTTTCTCGGTGGTGATGATGAGATCCATGTCCCGCTCGGTGCAGCGGGTGAGGAATTTGGTGATCTCCTTGCGGGAGAACCGGTGGTGGTCGGAGAAACGACGGCGGATCTCCAGCTTCGCCCCGAGTTTTTCCACCTGGCGCTCGAAATTCTCCGGCACGGCGATGCCACTGATCGCGGCCACGTATTTCCCCTCCAGGAAAGAAAGCGGCTGCCGCTCGTGGGTGAAAAGGTTCTGGAGATACTTCGGGCCGTGGGTGCACTCGATGATCTCCGCCACCCGGTTGTATTTCCGCAGCCGGGCGATCAGCGCCTCATTCGACGAGCCATCGCACTTGGTGATGAAAATGTAGCTCGCGCGGCGCAGGTTCTTCTTCGGCTCCCGGAGCGTGCCGCGCGGCAGCAGCGCCTCCGTGCCAAAGGGCGCGGTCGCATCCACCAGCACGATATCGATGCCGTGAGCGAGATTGAGATACTGCATGCCGTCATCCAGCAGCAGCGTGTCCGCCATCAGCTCGCGGATGGCGAAGCGGCCGCCTTTCACGCGGTCCTTGTCCACCACCACGGAGACGCCATCGAGATTCGAGGCGAGCATGAACGGCTCGTCTCCGGCAAACTTCGACTCCAGCAGGATCGCGCGGCCAGTGCTGACGACCTTGGGCATCACCTCCGCCGGCACCGGGGAACCATCAGCACGCTTCCATTTCTGCGCCTCATCCAGCTTCTTGCTCTTGTAGCCACGACTGAGAATGGAAACACGACGGCCACGATCGCGGAGCGTGCGGGCCAGCAACTCGACCACAGGAGTCTTGCCCGTGCCACCGACGGTGAGATTGCCGATGCTCACCACCAAAGTTCCCAGGTAATGCTGCTGCTTCCAACCCTTCCGATAGAGGCACAGGCGGTTCTGCACGATGATCCGGTAGACGCCGGAGAGCATGAGCATGAGCATGCGCATCACCGTCGCGCGAAAGCCCTTGGCCCGCCCGAAGATGACGTCGGATCCCCAGCGTTCGAGCTCGGCGAGCTGCTCCTTCATCGGTCGCGCACAGGCTGGCGGCAGGAACCGCGGCTTCCAAGGACAAAGGACGGCGGCCGGACCTCGTTCCGGGTTTACAACTCTCCAGCCATGGAATCATCCTGTCCCTCCGCATGCAGGCCGATCGAGACGCTCCCCGGATCGCCGTGATCGGCACCTCGTGCGCGGGCAAGAGCACCTTCGCCCGCCAAATGGCCGCGAAGCTCGCCCTCCCCCACCTTGAGCTCGACCAATTCCAGTGGCAGCCCGGATGGACGCCCGCCCCTACGGAAGTCTTCCGCACCCAGCTTTCGGAGGCCTTGCTGGCTCCGGGGTGGATCGTCGATGGCAACTACACCAAGGTGCGGGACCTTATCTGGAAGGATGCCCGTCTGATCGTCTGGCTGGACTATGCCTTTCCCACCATCCTGTTCCGCGCCCTGAAGAGGACCATCCGGCGGGCCGTCACCCGCGAAGTGCTGTGGAATGGCAACCGCGAATCGGTTGCGCTCTCGTTCTTCAGTAAGGACTCGATCCTGCTCTGGGTCATTCGTTCCCACGCCCGCAAGCGACAGGAATACGCCGCGCTTCTCGCGCAGCCGGAGCATGCCCACCTTACGGTGGTGCGGCTCCTCTCTCCGGCGGAAGCCGCAGCGTGGCAGGCACGGTTCACAGCGCCTTCGCCGTGAACGCGATCTTCAGGGGCTTCGCATCCCCCTCCGGCAGCGGCACGAGGATGAAATCATCGGTGATCACCGGTTTCAGATCCGCTCCTGCGGTGATAACCACACTGTCCGGGTCGATGCGCTGCTCGAAAAACTTCACGATCGGCCGGCCTCCCCGCTGTGAGCCGTTTTGATTGACCGGCTTGAAGCTGGCGGCACCCGCCGTCGGCGTGATCTCAAGCCGCGCTCCAGCCGCATCCTGCGACCACTCCTCTTTCCATTGCAGGGGGCCTGGAGCCATCCGTGCCTGCCATGCCGGATCGCCATAGAAAGCGACCACATCCCGATCGAACAACAGCCCTTGGGCATCCTGCTCGGTGAGGCCTGCTTCCTTGGCTGCCGCTCCGACGGGGATGGGTTTGGAGATCCTGCCCATGGGACTGTCCGAGTCCTCACCTGCCACTTCGGGGAAATAGGTCCGCAGGCGCTGCACCAGTGCATTCTGATTGGCGAAGAACGCCTCATTCATCGTGTAGCGGCCCGGCTGTTCCACGAAGTAATCGAGCATCCCCCAGCCTTGGTAGCCATACCACGTGGGCAGCGTGTAACCGGTCATCTGGCGCACTCCCGCGCTGTTCATGAAGGCCAGCGCCATGGCGTCCGGCCCATCGATGTGGCCCATCAGGCAGTTGCCCACCGGCAGATATACCTTCGGACTGTCACTGCGGATCGGCTTTTTCTCCCCTTGCAGGTTGATTGCGAAAAGCTCGCCGCCATGGCTCTTCCAGACACCGTTCTTGTAACGATAGCCGATCTGCCAATCCCGCTCCGTGGCATGCCCGGAGGTGATGAAAAGTCCCGTCTCCGGCTGCTCCAGAACCGACGCGATCTCAAAGCTCGAGTCCGCCGGGCCGGTCTTCGTCGTCGCCTCGCTGCCTGAGGTCTTCGAAACCGTCTTGCCTGCTTCCAGCTCACTGAAGGTGCGGGCATTCTCACAGCGCTCGGTGGCGATATCCGTGCCGGAAAGCGTGTGATGAATCGTCAGGGGCGCGGTTTCCTTGGCGGTCCGCAAGGCGTTCGCGGCATCGAAGCCGGTGAGAATGCCCCAGCGGCAATCGGTGAAGGGATCCGCATCCAGCTTCCGCGTAAGCCGGTGGACGTGGCGGACGAAATCCAAGCTTACCTCGGATGGCGGGCCGACAAAGCACACGTAGCTCGGATGCTGTTTCGCCAGCTCCGGCAGGCAATCGTCCACGCTCTTACTCCAGGTCACCCGCTTGGCCTGCGGGTATTTCGCCTCCAGTGCCGCAGCGACCTCCTTCCACCCCGGATCGGCGGCCGAGCTCTCGGAGGTCACGATCGTGTAGGAGGGCGCCGCCCCCGCCAGCACGGGCATCACCAGAAACGGAACCATGGATTTCATCATTCCGCAGGTTACGAACAGGTCGGGCGCGGTCAAGGGTCCTGCCCCGGCGGATGCGCCCCTCTTCTCTTGCTTCCGCATTCCCGATCCTGAACTCTCCCACCCATGACCCGCCCAGACGGCCGCCTCCACGACCAACTCCGCCCGGTTTCCTTCATCCCGAACGTGGCTCCCTACGCCACCGGTTCGGTCCTGGTCTCCTTCGGCAATACCCGCGTGATCTGCGCGGCCACCATCGAGGAAGATGTTCCACGCTGGATGAAGGCCCAGCGGGTCGAAGGTGGATGGCTCTCCGCCGAGTACCTCCATGCTCCCCTACTCCACGCTGGATCGCAAACAGCGGGACATCGTCCGCGGCAAGCTCGATGGCCGCTCCTCGGAAATCCAGCGCCTCATCGGCCGAGCACTCCGCACTGCCGTGGATCTCACCAAGATCGGCCAGCGCACCATCTGGGTGGACTGCGATGTCCTGCAGGCGGATGGCGGCACCCGCACCGCCTCCGTCACCGGCGGCTGCGTGGCAGTGGCAATCGCGCTCAACCGGCTCTTCGCCGCAGGCAAGCTCAAGTCCTTCCCGCTCAAGAAGCTGGTGGCGGCGGTTTCCGCAGGAATCTTCGAAGGTGAGGCGATTCTCGACCTCAATTACCCGGAGGACAAGGACGCCGCCGTCGACTTCAACGTGGTCATGACCGAGAACCGCGAATTCGTCGAAATCCAAGGCAGCGGCGAGGAGGCGGTATTTACGGAGGAAGAGTCCGCCGCCATGCTCGCACTGGCCCGCAAGGGAATCTCGGAACTCGTTGAACTCCAGAAGTCCGCCATCATTGAAGCGGATCGGGCAAGCGCCGGAGATCTCGCTTCGTTGGCGAATGCGTTCGCCCGCTGAGCGTCGCGCGAGCTTTCCCCTTGAACTCCCCCGTTCGCATCCTATTTTTTCCTGATCCTGAAGTGGTTCGCCACGGACGGATTATACCAAACCGGGGCGATTGCCCCACCATAGACCAAAAACAAACCCGAAAAACACATAACCGTATGAAAACGTCCATCAAACGGCGCAAGGGCTTCACTCTCGTGGAGCTTCTTGTCGTTATCGCCATTATCGTGGCGCTTGCAGGCATCGCGACCCCGATGCTCCTGCGCCAGCAGAAGAAGGCCGCCTCCACCCAGGCGCTGAGCAACGCCCGCCAGATCGGTCTGGCGTTGTTCGACTTCGACTCCGACTACTCCAGCTTCCCGGACAAGACCACCGCGGATACCGTGAAGGAGAACACCGGCAGCTCTCTGAGCCTCCAGGGTTCCTCCTCCAATGACTACTTCCGTCAGCTCATCGCTGCCGGCATCGTCACCTCCGAGGAAATCTTCTACGCGAAGCTTCCCTACACCAAGAAGCCGGACAACGTCATCACCGGTTCCAACGCCCTCTCCGAAGGTGAAGTGGGCTTCGGCTACCTGATGAACGACACCACCGGCTTCAGCACCACCGGTAACTCCGGTCGCCCGATCGCCGCGGCTCCGCTGCTCAACGCTTCCTCGGACGGCACCTTCGATGCGGATCCGTTCGACTCGAAGGCCATCCTGCTGCGCCTCGACAACAGCGCCGTGTCCTACACGATCAACCAGAACACCAAGACCGTCGTGATGCCGGGCGGCAAGGGCCTGCTCACCACCGGTGAGGAGACCGTCTGGGGCACCGATGTGACTCCGAAGCTCGTCGCTCCGACCAAGAAGAAGTAATTCTTCCGGAACAAGCACCTGATTCCCGACCGGGAGGCTCGCAAGGGCCTCCCGGTTTTTTTGTCCCGAAGAGGAAGGGAAGAAGCAGGGAATCCGCTTATTCCTTGGCCGTCGATTTCGGCAGCCACTTGGTCAGCTTGTCGAAGTAGGCAGGCTCGTTGATGTCCGTGCAGAGCGCGCCCCGCTCACAGAAATAGCGCCACTCGTGGCAGCCGTAGCAGATCTGCAGGACATGCTCCTGCGGACCGGTCTTCCAGACGAAGGCATAGTCCGGGTGGAAGTGGCACAAGTCCTTGGTGGAAAGCGCCTGGTGGGAATCCGGATCGACGTAGAGATCCAGCACCTTTTTCACCGTGGCCTCCGGCACATCCGCAGGCTTGGAGAAAAACTCGAAGCCGTGGATGTAGGTGTGCTGCACGCTCTTCAGCTGCCGTTGGTAGAGCGCCTTCTCATTCTGGGGATGCGCCAGACCGCGATACACCACCACGTTCCGGGCTTCACGCACTTCCGCGGCGGCATGCACCTGCGCTTCCTTCTCTCCGCCCGCGCGCAGCGGAATCCCCCCTTCCCAGCAACTGGGACCGGCGCAGGAAGGAAGCAGGGCGACGGCCGCAAGAGCCAAGAGCGACTTCGAAAGGACAGCAGGATTCATGTGCCCCATCCATACTCTACCGGCACCGATTGTCACGCCCGCTCGAAGCGGAATCACAGCAGGATTGCATCGGCCGCTTGTCCCATCATGATGACCCGGTGGATTGGAATCCTGTCTTGTTTGAATCAGTCTGGAAGCGACGTGTCGGAACCGCGTGGCGTCTTGCGCCATTGGCTCTGGTGCTCCTAGCCTTCAGTTGCAACCACCGTGAGGAGGTTCGCAAAAGCAAACTCCAGCAAAAGGAGATCCAGCAGCTCCAAGCTGAGTTCGACCAGCTCGAAGCGGACCTCAAAGCGCTCCCCCGCGACCGCCAGAAGGAACTCGATGCCAACCGCAAACGCGCCGAGATATTGGATCAGAACGTGGCCCGCCTCGCTCCGGAAGTCAGTGATCTGCTGGCCCGGAAAACCGCTCTCGAAAAGGACGCGCTCTCCTACCGCTCCCAACACCCGCTCAAACCGCGCTGAATCACTGCCATGGGAATGTTAGGAAATATCTCCGAAAACGGCCGCATGGGATCGCTGGGTCTCGTGGGCGTCATCTCCTTTATCTTCATCTTCGGCATCTGCATGGCCTGGCATTTTCTGGTCGCGGATGACACCACCACCGCAGACGGCCGGGAACTCCGGGTCGTGCTGCGGGAACAGGATGAGCAGATCCGCGATCTGAAGGGAAAGATCGAGACCACCCGGGCCACCGTCGAAACCCGCAAGCAACTCAACGCCGAAGCGGACGCCGTCGCATCCCACCTCCGGGAGGTTCAGGACGCTGAAAGCTCCGCCACCAGAACCATCGCCGGGCTCAAGACGGACATTCAGAAGATCGAAGACGATCTGGCCGGCTACAAGGAGATGTATCGCGCCGGGCTTTGGAAAGCAGCGGCGGGAGAAAAGATGGCCACCCTTATCCTGAAATCAGGGCGCCGCTATGAGAATGTCACGATCGTGCGGGTGACGAACCAGGGTTTGGAAATCAGCCACCAGGAGGGCTTGGCCCGCATTTCCCCCTCGGATCTCGATGCCTCCTGGCAGAAAAGATTCCTGTGGGATACGTCAGGGGCGCGAAATTGACATGTGTCGCGTTTGCCACAACCGGTCGGGACTTGATTGAACTGCCGGATTACCCTTTCATCACACGCATGTCCCCTCGCTGCCCATGGGCGGTTATTTTTTTGTGCCCCCTGATTTTGATCACCTCCTCCTGCACCCGCAGGATCTCGGCGGAGAATGATCCGGCGTGGCGGAAACTGGAGGTGAAGCGTGTCGCCCTCGTCCAGCAGATCAAGCTGGCGCAGGAAAAGCTCTCCCAATCCGAACGGCGGCGCACCACCGGCGTGGATGTCATTGCCAAAGCCGCAGACCTCAAGACCCGCCGGGCCGAGTTGGAACACCGCCGTGATGAGTTGCAGACACTGATTCCCCAGATGGAAGCGGCGCTGGTGGAAGCTCATCTGGCCCATCTTGCCGACGCCCGCCAACGTGCGGCAGGCCTTGAATTCACTTCCCTGACGACCCGTAGCGGCAACCGCTTCGACCATGTGAAGATCGTGGAGGTGGATGATATGGGTGTGAAAATCAGCCATTCCGCAGGCATCGCCCGGCTTGGAGTCGAGGATCTGGATGCCTCCCAGCGGAACCGCTTCGGCTTGGACGAGAATCTCCAACAGCTCGCCAACCAGCGTCTCAACGCCGATCAAAACGCCTACTACCAACAGTTGGATCGCGATCTCCAGGTGGCGCAGGCATCCGTCTTCACCGAGCCGTCCAAATCACGGACGGCCCAACGGGATGTGTATCTTCCGCAACAGATGCGGACTCCCAATTCCCGTCCGTTCGGCTTTGAGCGCCCCGTCGGCCTTGGTGAATCCTCCAGTTCATCTCCGCGGCGCACCTATCAGATCTGGCGATATGGCACCGGCCATTCCTACCGCTATTACTGATTGCTGAAGCAATTCAGACAGAACTCCCTCTGCCCCTGTAGTTCTTGCTTCCGGACTCCGGTTGAGGTATTCCGGCCCCGTTTTCAACTTTCCTGTTTTTGTTTCCCTCCCCTGATATGAAATCTCCATTCATGATGATGGCCGCTGTCGGCCTTCTCGCGACCTTTAGCACCTCCTGCAAGGAAGACCCGGAACTCGTGCGCAAGCGTGACGAGCAAAAGGTCGAGATCACCCGGCTGGAAGGTGAAGTCGCCATCCTCGAAGTAAAACTCAAGGACCCGGTGCCCGATCGCAGCAAGGAACTCGCCGAAGCCAAGACCCAGGTCGAAGCCCAGACTGCGGAAATCGCCCGCATCGAGAAGGAGATCTCCACGCTCGAAACCCGCAAGACTGCGGTCGAGAAGGACTTCGCCGACTATCGCTCGAAGTATTTCCTGAAGAACAACTGACCTGCCACGACCATGGGACTTGATGACATGTTCTCCAGCGGCCGCGGGGCCGGCATGATGGGTACCCTCATGGCCGCAGGCGTGCTCGGCGGCTTTGTTCTCCTCTATATCTTCGTCTTCGACGAAAGCATGGCCGGCGGCGGCAAGAAAATCGAAGCGGTGATCCGCGACCAGGATGCCGAGATCCGGCGCTTGGAAGCAGCCATTGAACAGCGCTCCAAAACCGCCGAGAGCTTCGACGCCCGCAGGGCGGTCTTCACCGAACTGGAGCAGGTGAAGCGCAAGCTCAGCCAGGACCAGGGCGACATCGATGCCCGCGCCAGCCTCATTCCCCGCATCCAATCGGAGATCGAGCAGGCTCAGGCCAAGTCGGAAGCCTACAAACAGGCTTTCCGTGCCCAGGTCCGCAATGAAGGCAAAGGCACGACCTATCCCCAGTTGAAAACCCTCTCCGGCAAGGTCTACGAGACCGTGGTCGTCACCAAGGTCGACGCCGTGGGAATGAACATCCAGCACAAGGATGGCACCAGCCGTGTGGAGTTTGAAAATCTTCCTCCGGAAATCGGAGAGCACTTCCACTACACTCCGGAAGAGCAGAAGCTGGCTCTGAAAAGCGAGGCCGATGGATACAGCGCGCATAGCGCCGCCATCGACCGGGAGAAAACGGCCTCCGCTCCCACGCCCGCCGAACCGCCAAAGCCAACCGCCAGCGCGCCGGACGCCACCGCTGAAATCGCCGGCCTGCAAGCCACGATCTCCCAGCTCGGCACCGATATCGCGGCGGCGGAGCAGCAGATGCGTGCCGCCCGCCAATCGAGCAACATCTTCAATCCGGCTCCCTATCAGGCCCGGATCAACAATCTCGAGGCGAAGCGGAATGCTGCGATGAAACGTTTGGAGCAGATCCGCGCCGCGGCCCGTACCCGCTGAATCATGAGCGACAACTCAGGATTGTTCATCACGATCGGTGGATTGATCGTGCTGGTGTTCGGCGGCGTCATCATGTCGACCGCCGTTGATCAGCGCAAATCGTTGCTGGGGTTCAGCAGAGCCATCAACGGGGAGATCGACGACAATACACACAACATCTCGATGCTGGACACCCGCCGCAAGCGGCTCCAACAGCAGGCGGATGAGACGCTCACTCCCCGCCTTGCCCAAGGCGCGGAGCTGGAGGCAGCGGAAAGCAATCTGGTGGATCTCCGGCTGAAGCTCGATGGACTCCAGACTCACGCGGCGGAGCTCAAGACATCGACCGCGGCGACTGCGGGAGACTTCGTCAAATATCGCACTGCCTATCGCAAAAGCATCTGGGACGCGGCGGCCAATGAGAAGCTTCCCTCTCTGGAGCTGCGCTCGGGTCGCCGCTACGAGAATGTCACGATCGTCCGCGTAACCGCCGTCGGCCTTGAGATCAGCCACACCGATGGCAATGCCCGCATCGGCACGGCGGATCTCGATGACAAATGGCAGCGCCGCTTCCAATGGAACGACAACGAGCGCAAAGCCGAAATGGCACGCGAGCAAGCCGCGCTGCAGGAATCCCTGCCCTCCAACACCCCGGCATCCGCAACCGCCCCCGCTCTCGCCGCTCCCACCACAGGCAGCCCGCCATCCGCAGCCGCACCGTCTAGGTCCGATATCGATCGTCTCCAAATCGAGCTGAACGCTTGGAACGCAAAGATTGTCGCGCTCTCAGCCCAGCGGGACGAAGCCTTGAACCATCAGAGCCAGGGAGGTGCCCGCTCGGCTCCCGGCAGCTTGGAAACGTGGGGCGCACGTGCCACCCGCCTCTCCTCTGAAATCACGAAGGCTTCCGCTTATCGGGATCAGGTTCGCAGCCGCTTGTCCGCAGCCGGCGTCTGGCAGGGACAATAAAAAAGGCGATCCTTCGAGGGATCGCCGGGAGTCGCAGCATCTCCGCCCGTCACTTCACGGGCGGAGATTTTTGCTTCAAGAGGGTCTCAGTTCCCGAGAGTGAGAGTGAAGACACTGTCGATCGCATCCGGCGCGAAAAGCGGCAGATCGAGAAGCGTCTCACCTTCGACGCGGATATCCTTCGCGCCATCCTTGGTCATGAGCGTGCAGGACTTGATTTTGCCAGGTAGTCCCTTGACCGGCAGCTTGTCCGTCTCCGGCCACTGGAAGGCGTGGATGTATACCTTGTCATCCTTGCGGGTGGCATAGGTGCCGGTTGGCAGGGTCAGAGCCAAGCCTTCCGTGCCGTAGATGGATTCGCCGTTCACCTTCATCCAGGAACCGATCGGTTCCATGCGCTCGACATCCTTCTCATTGAAGGAGCCGTCGCCCTTTGGTCCGATGTTCAGCACGAAGTTCCCGCTCATGGCCGCACTGCGGACCAGCATTTCCATCAGGACCTTCGGTGTCTTGCGTCCCACGCCGGACCAGGTCTTGTGATAGCCCCAGGAGTTTTCGGGGATGGTCATACAGGCTTCCCAATCCAGCAGCGGCTGGGTCTTCGGCAGCTTGCGCTCATAGCCGGAGTTGTAGTCGGCGAAGCTGTCATAGGCGCGCACCCGGTCACCGAGCACGATGCCGGGCTTCAGCTCGCGCAACCAGGCCTCGAGCCCCTTGCCGATGTCCGGATGATTCTTGTAGGAGGCATCCCAGCGGCCGTCGAACCACAGGCCCTTGATGTCACCGAACTCGGTGAGCAGCTCCTTGAGCTGGCCCTTCATGAACTCCAGATAGCGCGCGTAGGCGGCTTGGTCCTCGGGAGTCTTCGGATCACCGGCGCGGTAGTCCGGATTGTGCCAGTCGATGATCGAATAGTAGAAATACATGTCCATGCCCTCGGCGCGGACGGCATCGGCCAGCTCCTTGAGCACGGCATGCTTGGTCGGTGAGGAGCCGATGTCGTAGTCGGTGAGCTTGCTGTCCCAGAGACAGAAGCCGTCGTGATGCTTGGTCGTGATGATCACGTACTTCGCGCCCATCTTGCGGATATCCGCCGCCCACTTCTTCGCATCGAAGTTCTCGAGCGTGAATTGCTTCACCAGCTTGTCGTATTCCGCGGAAGGAATGCGGCCGCCAACCTTGATCCACTCCGCGGCACCCGGCACTTCCTTGCCATTCCATTGGCCGCCGAGGATCGAATAGAGGCCGAAGTGAATGAAGCAGCCGAAGCGGTTGTCGCGCCACTTCTCCATCGCCGGATCCGTGCGGCGCACCCAACCCTTCAGGTCGGGCGTCTCGGAGTTGGCGGTGTCGCCTTTCGATTTCGTGAGGTCGGCCCCCTTCGTGCCTTCATCCGCAGCCATCAGCAGCGGCGAGAACAGAAGAGCGGGAACAAGACTGCGGAACAAACGGAACATGCCGCCACCATCGCTCCGGATTTTCTGCGAAGAAATGGCAAAAAGTTGGCCAAACTGTACAGAAACCCAATGCAGCCGGAGCCCCTCAACGGATCTCCACGGAGGCTCCCGGACGGATCAACGTGGGCAGGCGGATCGCATCCCAGTTGGCGAGACGGATGCAACCGTGGCTGCGGGCGCGGCCAATGGTTTCCGGCTCGCCCGTGCCGTGCATGCCGATCCCCGGCTTGCTGAGGCCCGCCCACAGAATGCCCACCGGACTGTTCGGGCCGGGCGGGATATTGATCGACTCGGAGCTGCGGACACCCGTTTCGAGCAACGACTTGTCATAGCGCCAGTAGGGCAGCTCCAGGCAGTTCTTCAGCTCCCAGATGCCATACTTGATGAACTTCGGCTGGCCGGGAGTGATCGGGAAAGAGGCGACCAGACCGCGGTTCGGGCGAGTCAGCTTCACCGCGCCATCGGATTCCTTCTCGGATACCACGAGGGCGGCGGGCGCGGCTTCGAAGATGCGTACCTGGTTGATCTTGGTATCCACCACCACGTGGCGGGCACTCATGACCGGGTCGGCCTCATATTTCTTGCCGGTGATGATTTCGATCGGGAACGGCACGACGTTCGGCACCACCAACGAATCACGGGGCTTGAGATTATCGAGCTTCTTCCCGGGATTGAGAATGGCGAGATACTCGTCGCTGGTGTGGTAGCGCTCCGCCATGAACTCGATCACGCTGCGGTAGCTCATGCGCTTCCGCTTCGCCTGTCCTTCATGATCATTCGGAAGGGTCGGGTCCACCCAGTCCTTCACCACGTCCGGCACGATCGCCACCGCAAAAGGATTCGGCACCGTCTTGCGGGCCTCAGCCAGCAGCGGCTGCCAATCCGTGGTCGGATGGCCGTGAACCTCGTTCCAAGCCTGCATCGCCAGTTCGGAGAAGCGACCCGGTTTGCCATCGATGACGCCGGGACCGAACTTCGCCTGATCGAGGAAGATCTGGATACGCACCGCGTCATCTCCGGTCGGCTTGCCATCAGGAGCTGGTGGCGTGGGTGCGGCCGGAGTCGCAGGCAGGGGCTTGGCAGGCGCAGGGGCCGCAGCCGCCGGAGCCACCCGCTGGGGAGTGGGATCCACCTGCGGCAGCTCCTCGATGTCCACCGGAATGGCTTTCAGCACCTGCGGAGCAACGGGCTCGGCAGCATGCAGCAGGGAGGTCAGCAGCAGAACGGGCAGAACAAAAGCGGATCGGCGGATCATGCGGACGGAAATGTTACGCGGGCAACTCGATGAATGATTCAAGGCGACCGGCGATCGAAGCCGGCACCACGGCGGTCACGAGGATATCGTTTCCTTCATAGTCCGTGGTGAGCACCTTCGCATCCCGGTGCAGCAGGCTGACCAGATCGGCACGGTGCTGCGGAATGCGGTAGTGGCAACGGCGGACACGATCGGAGAGCACCTCGCTGCACATTTGCAGCAGGCGTTCCGTGCCGGTGCCGGTGGCGGCGGAGACGTGCAGGGAATCCGGGAACAAGCGGTCGAGCATCTGCAGGGTCTCCGGATCCGTCACCAGATCGATCTTGTTCAGCACCGTGACCACCCGCTTGTCCTCCGCGCCGAGCTCCTTCAAGACCTCCAAGGTGGTGGCGTGAAAGCGCTCGATTTCCGGAGAAGTGGCATCGAGCACGTGGATCAGAAAATCCGCGAGCACGGCCTCCTCCAAAGTCGCCTTGAATGCCTCGACCAAGCGGTGTGGCAGATTGCGGACGAAGCCGACGGTGTCCGTAAGCAGCAGCGGCTGGCCGTCCGGCAGCTCAATCTTGCGGGTGGTGGTGTCCAGCGTCGCGAAAAGCATGTCCTTCGAGAGGACGTCGGAACCGCTGAGTCTATTCAGCAGCGTGGACTTGCCCGCATTGGTGTAGCCGACAATGGCGGCATGCGGCGTCTCGAGGCGCTCGCGCTCCTTGCGCTGGGTCGCGCGCTGCTTGCGGACTTCTTCCAGTTCACGGCGGGCGCGGTCGATCCGGACGTGTGCCATCCGGCGGTCCACTTCGATCTGCTTTTCACCCATGCCGCGGTTCGCACCGCCGCCGCCCCCACCACCGGCGCCTCCGCCTTCACGGTCGAGGTGGCCCCACATCCGCGCCATACGCGGCAGGGCGTATTGCATGCGGGCGAGCTCCACCTGGAGGCGGGCCTCCTTGGTCTGGGCGCGCTTCGCGAAAATATCGAGGATGACCTCCTCACGGTCGATCACACAAGTGTCCCCTTCCCGCTCCCAGGTGCGCTGCTGGTGAGGAGCGAGCTGGTTGTCGAACACGATCACGTCGCACTCATGCGCTTTCGCCAACGCGATGATTTCGGCCGCCTTGCCCGTGCCGCAAATGTGCTTCTTGTGCTGCTGGCGGCTGCGCACCAAGACGGACTCAACGATCCCGATGCCCAGCGTGGACACCAGTTCCCCGAGCTCCTCAAGAAGCGAAGCCGCCTCATCCTCCTCGCGCGGATCGAAATAGATCCGCACCAGCAGGGCGCGCTCCACCATTTCCGGTTTCTCACGAACCTCGAACATTCCGGCGGGGGGATAACACCGGAAACCCGCACATGCGACGGGAAAAAATCCGGATCACGGGCTCAACGAGCGTCATTCAGCCAGCGGGCATGTCCCCAGAGCCCCCACACCACTCCTCCGAGACCGAAGGACAGGAGGATCGAGGGGATTGCAATCTGCGCGCTGAGGATCACCGGTCCCATGTGGGGCAGGTTCTCCCGCGTGAAAATGAAGGGGGTGGCGACCAGAATCACACGGGCAATCAAAAGCGACACCGCGCCCCAGGCCATCATGTTCCCTCCCCAGGACTGCTCACGCCGGGCCAACCGGATGGCGGCAAGCGCCAGCATCGCCAGGCCCATTACCCCCACAATGTCCAGCAAGAGGCTGCTGCGGGAAATCGATTCGAGAATGGCGGTCATCGGACGGTGGGAATCAAGGTTGCGACGGGGGCAACCTTGCGGTCGCTGCTGAAAAGGTGTGCGTGGACTGCCAAACCCCAGCCGAAGAACAACCATCCGGTGTTCATGGCCACGAGCTTGACGACATGCCAAGCGAGGGCCGCGGCAGGATCGCCATGCGGATCACCCAGCCGGTCGATCTGGCCGGCTTCATACATCGGCATGACAATCGCGTAGCCAATGGCCAGAAGCACCGCCCCGGCCATCATGAGACGCGCAGCCCACGTCGACGCGGAGTGCGAAAGCCTCCACGCGAAGATCAGCAACGACACACCCATCACGATCAGATAGACAGGCCTGACCGACTCGATGGATGCCAATAGGAGGGGGGAGCCCATTTGCATACACTAACAATCTGGCACCACCACCCTACGCGATCAAGTAAGATGAAGCACGGATGTACTGGTATCTCACAAGACCTAACAAACCTGTATTCAAGGCCTCATGGATCGACCCGCACCACCCGCCAGTAGCGGGATTTCACGCCTGCCACGAACGGGTAGGAACGGGTGGCCAAGCCGGTTGTGCTCGAACCGGTCGGGCTTTCCAGCACCGTCCAATTCACCAGATTGACCGAGGTCTCGATCCGATAATTGCAACCGGGATTGGTTTGCCACTGGAGCTGCACCGCGCCTCCCGCCACCGTAGCCACCAAGAGCTCGGGCGCGGTGTTCTGATGAATCACTCCGATGGCATCAAGATCGAAGCCGCCGGAGCCGGTGGTCGGATAGGGATCGTAGATCGGGCGGTTCGAACTGTCTTTGGCCGTGCCGTTTCCGATGATGTCCACGATGCGGACGAAGCGAACGTGCTGCTTGTCCAGATTCGGCGAGTCCGGCAGCGAGGCGAGATCGAATGGGGTGCCGTAACCCTGCTGATACTTTCCCGCGAGACCATCGATGTTGGTCGGGTCCACACTCCCGAAACCACCCACCGCACTGGCGGTCAGCGAAGCTGAGGGGAAGCGGAAGAAGTTCACGCCATCACTCGAAACCTCGACAAACCCGAGCTCAAGAAACGTCCCGTTGATGGCGTTTTCGAACACCGCGAAATCCGCTCCGGTCTCATCCTTGATGGGATGCGGGAACCACAGGGTGATGCTGCCGCTGTCGCCCAGGCAGACGATGTCATACGAGTCCCCTTTCGCCTTCCCGAGTGCCTTGTCCGGAGTCTTCCAGGTGGCATCCACATTCGATCCGTAGGTGGGTGTCCAGTATCCGGCGGCCCACGCGATGAAACGCGCGTCATCCTTGTGAATGGCGGTCGTGCCCACCTGTCCCGCAGCCGGAGCATAAGGCCCGGCGGCGAACGCAACTGGCGCGAGCAAAAGAGAGAGCAACAATCGGGCGGTCATGAAATCGTATCGTCAGAGTTCGCGGCGCAGGCCGATCTGGAATTGCCGCCCGGCGGCCGGATACCAAACCCCGCTGTATTTCAGCGTGGCATAGCGTTCATCGAAGAGGTTGTTCACCCGCACATACAGCGAGAGTCCGGGCTTCGGCTCGTAGCGCACCATCAGGTTCGTGGTCTGGTAGGATGGCAGCTTTTCCTGGGTGTTGAGAAAGTCATTGCCCTCGAAGCAGGAGCTGGTGGCCTGCCACTCCGCTTGCACGGTCCAGTCCACATGCGGATGGATCGCCACCGTAGCGGTAACGTGTTGCTGCGGCACAAGGTAGACCTCCCGCCCCTCGTAAGGTCCGTCCGCGAACTGGGCCTTCAACCAAGTATAGCGGAGATCCGCCTCCCAGAAGCTGCTTTGATAGCCGCCGTTCAACTCCACGCCCACACGGCGTGTATCGGCGAAATTCACGTTCAGATTTTGGACGTAGTCGTAGAGGATCTCACCATCCAGCCATTGGGCGAAAGCGGTGGCACCAAAGGTCCAACTCCCTGGTTTCCATTCGCCGCCAAGCTCGACTCCGTGGCCGGTCTCCGCATGCAGCGCGTCATTGAACGGCACCTGCAATGGATAACCTTGATAAGCGGCGATCTCATCGGTGGCGGGCAGACGGTAGATCTTGTCGTAGCGGAGCCAGGCGGAACGATTCCGATCCGGCTCCCACTTGAGGCCCGCCTGTGCGGCCCAGTTGTCCTCGCTGTGATCGCGGGAAAAATTGAGCAAAGGATCGGTCGGGAATTGGAAATCGCGGCTGGCACCATCCAGCTCCGCGGTTTCCCAACGCAGCGCGCCACTGAGGTGCCAACCCGGCCGGTATTCCCACTCCGCCTTGGTGAAGATGCCGCCCACATCCCGCAGCAACGAAGCCTCCCCGGTTTCATGAATGCGCTGGATCTCCGCGAACTTGGTGATGTCCAGATCATCGTGCCGATAGCTCGCACCCACCTCCGCGGACCACGTCTCACCCGCACGCTTGAGAACCGGTGTGAGGGAAAGGGTTTCCAGGAGATTGTCCGCGTGCGAACCCGGACCGAAATTCCAGGATTGGTCACGGCGCAATGTCGAAAGAGGAACCTCGAAAGTCCAATCTCCACCCTTGCCCAGCAGGATGCTCGACTCGGTGCGGAAGGTGTTTTGCTCGTTGAAATACTGATTCCCCTGCCCGGCCGCCGCGTAGATCGATTGGCGCGGATCGGTGAGATACTGGGTCTTGCTGAGCGGCCCCGGAAAGCCACCGTATTCGTCCGCATAGGAGAGGCCGATCCGGGCCACCGTGCCGGGAAAGATCTCGCGCTTCCACCGCACGCCGAGTGAATCCACCTCGCTGGCCGCATTGTCCCGCCAGCCGTCGGTGTAGTTGCGCTCCACGTCCACGGAGAGGTCGTTGCCCGCCACCGAGCCACGGAAGCTACCGCGTCCGATGATCAGGCCATCACTCCCGCCCGCGATCTCGATGCTGGCGGAAGGAACCCCGGTGCCCTGCTTGGTCACGATGTGGATCACTCCGCCCACCGCGTTGTTTCCATACAGAGCCGTCTGGGGTCCGCGCAGGATCTCCACCCGCTCGATCTGGGAGACGGGAACCTCCAGCCAGGAGATGCCGCCCATGTCCGGGCGATTGACCGGCTGGCCGTCCACCATCAGCAGCACCCGCAGGCTCGAATTCTCTCCGAAACCACGCAGATGGACCTGAGCATCCGAAAGATTCCCGGACGTAGTGGACAGTTGCAGCCCACCTTTGGAAGCCAGCAGCTCCGCCACCGAACGGACGCCGGAATTCTTGATCTCTTCCGCCTCGATCACCGTCGCGCTGCCCGCGAAGTGCGGTGGCACGATGCTGTCCCGCACCGCCTCGACAAGAATGTCCGGCAGCACCTTCTCCGGCGTCTCATCGGCACGCGACGGCGCGACGGTGGACATGCCCACCGCAACCACACCGGCCGGAACGAAAGAACGGAGCTTCACGTGACGGAACATCGGGAAACAAAAGCGCTTGCGAGGACGCGCCCTTCGACGCGTCCCCACCCTGCAACCGGAAAGTTCAAAGTCGCCGTCGACTCAGCGCACGCGTTTGCGCCGCAGCAGCGGAGCCAGGCCGACGAGTGACAGCAGAGCGGTGGACGGCTCCGGAACGAACTGGAGATTGTCCACGGCGAAATAGGTGGGCGTGTTGATGCCGAAGTCCCCCACATCGGAAGAGCTCATGGTGAACTGGAGCGAATCCACCGCTCCGAGGCCGCTGAGATTCACCGAGGTCCACTGGCTCACGATGTAATCGTCCGCATTGTCAGCGGCCAGGAAGTTGGCGAGGTAGAAATTCACCGTCCCTTGGCTCACGCCACCGGCATAGCCCTCGATCGTGAGTAGCAGGTAATCGGGATCGGTTCCCTCCGTGCCTCCGAATATCTTGGAGCCATAGAGAGAGTTCTGCATCGCCAATGCACTGAGCGCGGTATTGGTCACGTCGATGGACGACACGGTGACCAGGCTGCCGAAGGAAATCGTCGGATTGGCCTCGTAGCCATTGGAATAGTAGCCGACGCCATAGGTGGCGGAACCGCTGCCAGCACCCGTGACCGAGCTGTACTGGTTGCTGTAGTCCATGGTCGCCGTGTCCGTGGTGCTGGAATAGGCGAACCCGGACCATGAGAAATACTCCGCGTTATACGCGTTGCCGAAGCTCACGCCGGAGGAGGTGAATGAACCGGAAAGGTTCGAGCCGTCTTCATACGAGTCTGGCGCAAGGCCGAGATCCTCGAAGGTCACAACGGCCGCCGGGGCCACGGTCAGGAAGGCACCCGCCCACGCGAGCACCGCAAATGCAGTTCGTTTCATCAGTTCTCTTCAATTCGATTCCCCGAGAAGAGAACGCGGAACGCCCCGGGACGATTCGTCCGGCACGCTCCTGCTCCCCGTCACCTTCCTTACGCGGAAAGGTCTTCACGGCACCGCTTGTCTCGGAAGCTCCGGTGCCGGGACGAGTGGTGCGGGACGAAGTATTCGGACTCCCGGTTGTGGAGAAGCCGGAGCTTCGCCGCCTCCTTCCCGCCTTCACTTCCACCGGGGTGGAAATTGGCATTGGGAAGTCGTCACCGGATACCGCAGCGCGACTGTTCCGGGCTCTCACCGGATTCCATGCGTCCCGCGCCAGGTCATCGGCGGCGATCCCAACAGCGGGGAGGAGTCCTGACAAGCGTGAAGAACGAATCACCCATTTTGGAGCCGTTTGTCCATGACGTGACCGCGTGGGATGGAAAATGACGATTTTTGAGGCACAGTGCCACTGACTCATGCATTGCGTCTCCCCCCTGAACGACCCCGTGCGGCTCGCAGCTTTGAAAGCAACGCGGCTGCTGGACTCGCCTCCCGAGGAGGAATTCGACCGGATCACGCGGCTCGCCGCGCGGATGGTCGGCGCTCCCGTGTGCCTCGTTTCCCTTGTGGATGACACCCGCCAGTTCTTCAAAAGCTCGACCGGCCTGCCCGCTGGAATCTGCGAGACACCGCTGAGTCATTCCTTTTGCCAACATGCGGTCACCAGCCGCCAGCGGTTGAAAATCGAGGACGCACGGACCGATCCTCGCGTCGCCGACAATGAAGCCGTGCGGGATTTCGGCGTGGCCGCCTATCTCGGCTTTCCATTGGAGGGTGAAGACGGCTCGGTCTGGGGTTCCTTTTGCGTGCTGGATACCAAGCCGCGTTCATGGACCGCCGAGGAAGAATCAACGGTGGGCGAATTCGCGGCGATCGTCGCCAACCTCATCGAGCAGCGGCGGGCGGCGAACCGCCTGTTCAATCTGATCGAGGTGCTGGCCCACGATCTCAAGAATCCCTTGTCCGGGGTCCGGATGATCGGCGGACTGCTGAATGAAAAACTGGGTGAACTTCCGCCTGGCTGCCATCCACTGGTCAACAGCCTGAATGCCGATACCACCCGGGCGCTGGAGCTGATGGCGAACGTGGTCGGCCGGGCCCGACGATCGGTCGATCCCGAGCCCCCGCGTCCGACTCCCGTTTATCTCTGGGAATGCTTCGCGGAGGCGGGAGATCGTTTCCACACCGCGCTGACCCAGAAGAACATCCTGCTCTTCACCGAAATCCATCCGCCGGATGCGGTGGTGGAAATCGATCGCTGGGCCCTGACCCACATTCTCGACAATCTGGTGTCCAACGCCATCAAGTTCAGCGCTCCGGAAAGCGCGATCGCCCTGCATGCCATCGCCAGCCCCTCCCGCATCACCATCGAGGTCCACGACCAGGGTCCGGGCTTCACGGAGGAGGATCTCACCCGACTCTATCAACGCTACGCGCGCCTCAGCGCCAAGCCGACCGATGGCGAAGACTCCACCGGTCTCGGACTTTCACTGGTGAAACGACTGGTGGATCAGGCCAATGGCCAGATCGAGTGCTTGTCGAAGCCGGGAGTGGGCACGACTTTCCGTCTCGCCTTTCCGGCACCCTGACTGCTTCTTTCAAGGGCATGCGCCGTCTTTTCACGCTCGCCCTCGGGCTGCTCCTCGCCGCCTGCCAGAAACCTGCCGCCGATACCGGGGGCGGTGAAGCCCTTCGGGTGGGGATGGAGCTGACCTACCCGCCCTTTGAAATGCAGGATGCCTCCGGCAAGCCGGATGGCGTGGGTGTCAAAATGGCGGAGGCACTCGCCAAGGATCTCGGTCGGCCGGTCAAGATCGTCCCCATGGAATTCTCCGGGCTGATCCCGGCACTGAAATCCGGCAGCGTGGACGTGGTGATCTCCTCCATGACCGCCACCGACGAGCGCCGCCAGTCGATCGACTTTTCCGAACCCTACGCCTTCACCGGACTGGCGCTGCTGGTCGGCAAGAACTCCGACGTCCAATCCATCGACGATCTGAAAAAGCCCGGCCGCAAGCTCGCCGTGAAAGCCTCCACCACCGGAGAGAGCTGGGCCACCGCCCATCTGCCGGATGCGAAACGCACCGCCTTCACCGAGGAAACCGCCTGCGTGCAGGAAGTCGCCCAAGGCCGCGCCGACGCCTTCATGTACGACCAACTTAGTATCTTCCGCTACCAGAAAAACAATGCCTCCACCACCCGCGCCCTGCTGAAGCCCTTCGTCGAGGAATCCTGGGCCGTGGGCATCGCCAAGGGCAATGACGCCCTGAAAAACCAGGTGAACGCCTTCATCGAAAAATTCCGCAAGGACGGCGGCTTCTCGAAGCTCGGCGACCAGTATCTCTCGGAAGAAAAGCAGTTCCTTGAAAGCCAGGGCATTCCCTTCATCCTGCGCTGATCATCCCTGAAATGAAACCGGGTCTGATCATGGTGGCATTGATGCTCGCGGGATGCTCGCGGAAGGAGCTGCCATTCGATGCGAAAGACGCGACCCGTGAAATCCACCGCTGGGTTCCGACCGGCACTCCGGCGGCCGATGCCCGCCTGATCATGGAGAAGCACCAGTTCAAGTGTGCCGCAATCACCCACGATGACTTCGCGACCTCCGATGGTGGCGTAATGAAGGGTCTCGATCATATTTATTGCGATCGGGTTTCCTATGAGCCGCCGGTGGAACGACGTTGGCAAGCCGTCTTGGTTTTGAAGGACGGCAAGGTTTCCGATATCCACGTCACGACAGGTTTGACCGGACCATGACGCCCACCCGCCGACTCACCCTGAACCTGATCGCCGGAGCGGCGATTCTAGCCGCCTTTGCTGTGGTGTGTGTGGTGTTGTTCGGTAGTCTCAAAACATGGGACTGGTCGAAGACCTGGCAGTACCGCGAGCTGCTGTTGCAAGGCTGGAAGACCACGATCCTGCTCTCACTGGGAGCGTTGGCGGGCAGCACGATCGTCGGAGTGCTGCTGTTGCTCGGCCAGCGCAGCGGGCTGGTGGCGCTGAAATGGCCGTGCCGCTTGTTCCTGGAGTTCGTCCGCGAAACCCCACTGCTGGTGCAGTTGCTGGTCGGCTACTTCGTGATCTTCGCCCCGCTGCTATCGCGGACGCTCGATGGCTGGGGCTGGGATGACAAGCTGGTGATCGGCATCATCCTGCTGTCATTGTTCCAAGGTGCCTACTTGGGTGAAATCCTGCGCGGAGGGGTCGACAGCATCCCTCGGACCCAATGGGATTCCGCCCGTGCAGTGGGTTTCACCTCCGGCCAGGTTTACCGCCACGTCATCTTTCCGCAGGCACTGCGCCGGGTGCTGCCTGCGGTGGCCGGCCAGTTCGTCTCGCTCATCAAGGATTCCTCGCTGCTCAGCGTGATCGGCGTGCAGGAATTCGCCTATCAGGCGAAGGCCTACACCGCCAAGACCTACGGCGGACTGGAAGCCTACGTCCCGCTGGCCCTCGGCTACCTGCTGCTGACCGCCCCGATCGCCTATCTTTCCCACCGGCTGGAACGCCGCTATCGCGATGAAACTTAGCGTCACCGGTCTCACCAAGCGCTATGGGGCCCACCTTGCTCTCGATGAACTCTCCATCGAGATCCCGGAAGCCCGCGTGCTATGCCTGATCGGTCCATCCGGTGGCGGCAAAAGCACCTTGCTGCGGGTGCTGGGCGGCCTTGAGACACCTGACACGGGAACCATTTCCCTGCTGGGCTCCGCCCTCCCCTCCGATGGCCCGGGCCTGCTGGCCCACCGCCGCCGCAATGGCTTCCTGTTCCAACAGTTCAATCTCTTCCCCCATCTCTCCGCGCTACGCAATCTGACGCTGCCGCTGGAAGAAGTCCACGGCAAGAAGCCCGCCGAAGCCCGCGCGATCGCACGTGAGGCCTTGGACCGCTTCGGCCTGCTCGCCCATGCGGACAAGTTGCCCTCGCAGCTTTCCGGCGGACAGCAGCAGCGCGTCGGGATTGCGCGCGCGATTGCCTCCGAGCCTCAGGTTCTATTCCTGGATGAGCCCACCTCCGCGCTCGATCCGGAGATGACCGCCGAGGTGCTGGAGTTGATCCAAGAGCTCGCGGAAGAGGGACAGAACATCATTCTCAGCACCCATGAGATGGGGTTCGCGCTTGCGGTCGCGGATCAGGTCGCCTTCCTCGCAGCCGGGAAGATCGTGGAAAGCGGACCGCCATCCGAGCTTTTCGCGGCGCCGGCATCCCCGCTCTGCCAGCGCTTCCTCTCACGGGTGATGCGCTACTGAAACCGCGTGGCCAATTCCCGCCCGTTCCAGACACTCCGGAACCGGTTTTTCTGTCAGCATCTGGGATTGGGTGGAATATTGGGGCGTCCTTCCGTCATCCTGACCGCCATGTCCCTTCGTCCTCTGCTTTGTTGGTTCGCTCTGTCGCTCCCTCTCTTGGCTCAGGCCGATTCTGCGGTTCGCAGCCTGATCAGCCGTTACGCTCCCGCCCAAGCCGCCAAGATCCAGATCGAAACGATCGCCGCCACCGAAGGCCGGGACACCTACGAAATCGAATCGAAGAACGGCACGATCATCCTGCGCGGCAACAACGGGGTGGCACAGTCCTCGGCCTTCTACCACTACCTCAAGGAATACTGCCACGCGCACGTCTCCTGGAATGGCGACAACCTCACCCTGCCCGCGCAGCTCCCGGCAGTCCCGGAGAAGATCCACGTGGTATCCCCCGTGATCCACCGGATGGCCTACAACTACTGCACCCACGGCTACACCATGCCGTTCTGGGACGAGGCCCAGTGGGACCGAGAGCTCGATTGGCTGGCGCTCCACGGCATCAACCTGATCCTCGTGACCGAAGGCCAGGAAGCCGTTTGGCAGAACACGTTTGAGAAATTCGGCTATTCGAAGGAGGAGGTCCGCCAGTGGCTGTGCTCGCCCGTCCACCAGCCGTGGCAGTTCATGCAGAACATGGAGGGGGTGCTTCCTCCACCCCAGTCGATCATCGATGCCCGCACCAAGGTCGGCCAGCACATCGTCGCCCGCTGCAAGGAACTCGGCATCCAACCCATCCTCCAAGGCTACTACGGCATGCTGCCCTCCGGCTTCCCGAAAAAGCATCCCGAAGCGAAGGTCTTCCCACAAGGCACGTGGGCCGGTGGCAACCACCGTCCGGACATGCTCGATCCCGGCGATCCGCTGTACGCGAAAATCGCGCGGACCTTCATGGAAGAGCAGAAGAAGATCTACGGGGACGTCTCCTTCCTGGCCGCCGATCCCTTCCACGAAGGCGGCTCCTCGAAGGGCATGGACCGGGGAACGGTCTACAAGCAGATCCAGGACACTATTCTGGCCTTCGATCCGAAGATCACCCTTGTGAAGCAATGCTGGCAGGCCTCGAACAAGGAAATGTTCGACGCCGGGAAGAAAGACCAGTCGCTCGCCTTGGACCTGAATTGCGACTACCGCCCGTTCTGGAAGAAAGCCAACGGCTACGATGGCACCCCATGGGCATGGTGCTTCCTGTTCAACTTCGGCGGCAATCTCGCTCTGGAAGGCAATCCGGCGAAGCTTGCCGCGGACTTCGGAGGCACTCTCTCCGATCCCGCCCGCAAGAATCTCAGCGGCACAGCTCTCGTGCCGGAGGGCTCCCACACCAACCCGATGATGTATGAGCTGATGACGGAGATGTCCTGGCGCGGAGCTCCCGCCGACACCACCGCCTGGGTGAACAACTACCTCCAAGCCCGCTATGGCTCGCGCAATGCCACGGCCGAGGAAGCATGGAAGGGCATCCTCGCCACGGCCTATTCCACGAAGCCTGCCGAATCCCCCATCAACTCGATCCTCACCGGTCGCCCGCGTCTGGACGCAAACCTGCGCGGCCGCACCTGGTCGCCCGGCTCCCGCGTGGCTTACGACAATCGCGAGCTGGCCAAGGCATGGAACATCCTGCTCAAGGCCGCTCCAGAACTCGGAGCCAAGGACACCTACCGCTACGACCTCGCCGACGTCAGCCGCCAGACGCTCACGAACTATTCACGCACCGTCTTCGACCGCCTGCTTGCGGCGGCAGAAGCAAAGGATCTCTCCGCGTTCAAACAGAACAAGGACATCCTCCTCGGTCTGATCTCCGATCTCGACGAGCTGACCGGCACCCGCGCCGACTGGCTGATGGGATCGTGGGTGTCCGATGCCCGCAAGTGGGGCAAATCCTCCGCCGAGGCCGACTACATGGACCGGGTCGCGCGGATGATCGTGACCACCTGGGTCGAGAATCCCCAGACCGACCTGGCGGACTACGCCAACCGTGAGTGGAACGGCCTGCTCGGCGAATACTACCTCCCCCGTTGGAAGATGTTCCTCGACGCCACCGAATCCGCACTCGCGTCCGACAAGGGCCCGGACATGGCCGCCTACAACAAGAAGCGCGGCGAGTTCGAGGTCTCCTGGGTCAACTCCGGCAAGTCCACCATGGCCAGCCGCCCGAAAGGCGACACGGTGGAAGTTTCACGCAAGCTGCTGCAGAAATACGCGACCGCCATTCTCGCCATCGATCCGCTGCCCCGCGTGGAACTGACCGCTCCAGCCTGGAGCAAGGACACCTTCAAGAACGGCGTCCATGCGCGGCTCGCGATCCCGGTCCCGCCCACTGCCGTCAAAAACGGCAGCCTGACCCTGACCTTCGCCTACAAGACGGGGCCCAACGCCCTGCAAATCTCCGGCGTCTCGCTTGAAGCCGATGGCAAGATCATCGGAGGAGATGATCACGAAGGCTGGACCGGGCTGGAAAACCGCGCGAACCGTTTCACGATCGCCATTCCAGCCTCTGCACGTACTGCGAAGAAGCTGGTGGTGCTGGCCGAAGTCGAATCCATGGCGGGCACCAACAGCAATGGTGAGATCATCTGGGGAGAATGAGCGGATTTTTCCGCATTGTTCTTCTCCGGAAGAACGGAACGGCGTTATTGGGTGGAGTATCCAACCACCCGTATGCCGCTCTCGAAAGCCGCCACCGTCGATACCGCGTTCCAGCGCGTTGAAGTCTGGAAATCGGAGAATCAGGTGGAGTTCCGCGTCGCCGGAGCGATCCACGCATGGTGGCAGCGCGACCGGTTCCTCACGGGCCTCGCTTGGGACAATCTCGCCGCAGCGGCATTGCTGCGACCGGCAGGGCCGCCGCGCTCGGTGCTGATGCTCGGCTTGGCTGGAGGCACCGCTTTCCGCATCCTCCGCCATCTGCTTCCCGAGGTGGAACTGGTGGCGGTGGACATTGATCCGGGCATCGTCGAACTCGCACGCGACCACATGGATCTGGATGCCACCCGCATCGAAATCCATCTCGGCGATGCCTATGAATGGCTGAAGAAGAACCGACGGCGTTTCGACGTGGTGATCGATGATGTCTACCTCGCGGGGAAGACCGATGTCTTCCGCCCTCACGCATGGAACGGCAAGCACCTCGATACCCTCCGCGACGCGGTCGCGCCCGGTGGATTGCTGGCTGCGAATCTGGTGACCGGGGCCGGACACCGGATCATGCAATCGCACTCGCGCCGCGTGCTGCTGGAATCCTTTCCGGTGGTGCGCAGTGTCACCACGCCCCAGAGCCTCAATGAAACCCTGGTGGCGGGTGATGACGTGCTGTCCGGCCGGGCCCTGCGGGAATGGGAAGCCGAGTTTCCACAACGCCGCGATCGGGCGCTATGGGATATCCTCCGGGTGCGGAAGTTGTAGGGTTCAGGTTGCCTTGGCGACGTACATGCAGACGCCGCCCAAGATCATCACGAGCGTCCCGAAGAATACATAGGCCCAGCGCAGGTTCGAGCGGTCGAGATTGCCCACCCAGTGATCCATGACGGTTGCACACACCGCGCCACCCACGAAGAAGCACGGAAGTAGCGCCCATTTCTGCGGCATCGGACCGGGCGGCACCCATGCCTTGCTCACGACAAACGCCGCAACGATCACCGCCAGCGCCAGCCAACGTTTCCAATTTCCTGTCAGCTCCATCCGCTCAAGGGATGGCACGAAGCCGCCCCGTGCGCGAGCTGAACTCGAGCTTGCCCAGCCGGATCAGCGACGAGATGTCCTCCTCGCGCCCCGCCCAGGTGTCCACTGGATGCCAAGAGCCCTTCGCTCTGACGCTTTCCAACAGGTCGTTCAGGCGGAGTTCGGTCGACACGTCGTCCGGAAGCCGCGCCCGTAACAGGGACGCCCCCTTCAGCGCCTGCAGCGGACCGGAGAGAAACATCTGACTGAGCAGATAAGCAGGTCCGGTGATCCGGGCCGCCTGATTCTGGACCAGCCACGCTCCCGCCGAATCTTCATTGAAGTCAAAGAACGCCAGCGAGTCCGCCGGCCCGTAAAATCTCTGCCCGGTCTGCCAACGCCGCCAGCCGGAGCCAGTGAGCATGCTCCAGAATCCAACGATGCCCACCGGCAGCCACCAGCGCTGCTCCGGGAGATGATCCCGCATCACCCACAGGAACAGCCACACGAACCCTGCGGCCGCTCCATAACCGGCCAGCGAGAGCACGAAGGCCCACACCGAGCGGAAGGTCAGCGAAGCATTGAATCTCCGGATCACGGGGGACATTTACTGCCTGAATCGATTGGACCGTTCAAGCATGGCGCATTTTCCGTGCCATCCGGCCCGCCAGCGGTTCCCATACGGCATCCCGATGCCCGACGCCGTCCAAGACCTCTATCAAGCCCAGGCCTACCCGGCGATGAGCCATCCGAGCTGCGATCCCGCGATCACCTCCGTCGCCGCCAAGCTGGCCGGTTTGACCGTGCCGCCGCCTTCCTGTTCCCACATACTGGAGATCGGATGTGCCAGCGGGCACAACCTGATCTCCCTCGCCCAGCGCTGGCCGGACAGCCGCTTCACCGGCCTGGATTTTTCCTCGGCCGCCATCCGTCAGGCGCGGGAGACCGCCACCCTCGCAGGCCTCACCAACATCGAGTTCATCGAGGCCAACCTGTTGGGATTCGACCCCGGCGAGGTGGAGTATGATTTCATCCTCGCGCACGGGGTTTACTCTTGGGTCCCGGCGGACGTCCGTCAGGCACTGGTGGATTTCTGCGCCCGCCATCTTTCCGAGGCCGGGATCGCCACGATCAGCTACAACACGCTGCCGGGGTGGCTCGCCCGTCAGGCGATCGTGGAATTGGTCAACCAGCTCAAAACCCGCCCGGTTGCCAAGGACATTGGTGGCGACCCCGTCGGGATCCTTACCTATCTGGCGACGGTTCCCGCTCCGGACACGCCACAAGCCACCTACCTGAACAGCGTGCTGCACGACATGTTCGCCAAGAGTGCGGATATCCTGTCCTTTGACGAATTCGCGCCGCTGAATACTCCGGTCACGTTCCGGGAATTCATCGCCCACACCCATGCCGCCGGGCTGCGGTATCTCGGGGAATCCCAGCTCGATGCGAATTTCCCGACCTCCCTGCCGGAAGGAGCCGCGGAGCAGTTGGCCCCTCTGGCGGCCGACCCGCTGATGCTCCAGCAGACCATCGATGTCCTGACCAACCGGACCTTCCGCAGCTCGCTGCTATGCCGGGCGAACGCGCCGGTGGACACCCAGCTGACCACCGCCACGGCTTTGCACTTCGCAGTGCGTATCCTGCACACCTTCGAACGGATTCCAGAAGGCGCCCGACTCATCGACTCCTCCGGCCAGGAGCAGGCGCGCTTCGAGCATCCGCTGGCGGTCGCCTTCTTCGCCGCACTGGCGGAAACCTCTCCGGAAGCCGTGCCGATGCAGGAAGTGCTCGAACGGGTCGCCGCGATTCCGGCAGCGGAGTTCGACCCTACGGTGAGCCTGCCACCGGTGGCACGATTGGTGCTGGATGCGGCGCGGCGGAATCTGATCGAGCTGCGGATCGAGCCGGTCCGTTTCAACTCGCGGATCCCGAGAAAACCCGCCTTCCGCAGCCTGCACCAGCTTGCCATCCGCCGGAAGCAGCCGCTGGTGGATATTTTCCAAACACCCTGCACGATGCCGGAGTCACGCCGGACTCTGCTCCATGCCATGGACGGCAGCAGAACCGTGGAGGAACTCGTCGCGCTCGGTCATGCGGAAGATCCCCGTCTCGATGTGCGGGCGTGGCTGGCCCATCTGGCAAAGCGGGGTTTGTTGACCGAGGTCGCAGGCTGAGCCATGAACGAACCCCATCGCCTCCGGTTACGCTACTTTTCGTTTCACGAATCGTTGCCGCGATGGGCTTACGCTTTCTTCTCCATTCCCATCGTGATCGGTGTGGCATGGCCGATCCTGGCCCAAGCCCCCATTCCTCCCGTCCTGTTCTTGATCGTTTTGCCGCTGATCGCGCTGACCGACCGGGAGGTCGAGATCGACACCGTGTCCCGCATCCTGGTGACGCGCTGGATGCCTTACCGGCTTTTCACGATCTGGAAAACTTCCGAGCCGCTGGATCGCTATGAAGCGGTCACCAGCCGAAGGGGATCGAACGGCAACAGGGTCTCCTCTCCCAACGAGTGGGAATGGATCATGCTCGTCCGGAGCAACGGAAAGTTCCGCAGCATCCAATATTTCCACGCGAGGAAGGAGCAGGTCTGCGAAGAAGCTCAAGCTGCCGCCCGACGATTGATGGATGCCACCGGGCTGCCATTCCGGAGTTATCCGGACAAGCTGCTCACCCGTGCCGCACCAGGCCTTTCGTGAAATTACCACCTGCTCCCCAGCTACTCCATCGCACGGCTCTGGGAGCCCATCTTGTCCACGCCCTCGCCGATCTCGCCGCTTTCATCGAGATCACGCACGAACGGCACCGCATCCTCCGCCTCCGCCTCCGGCTTCACGGCGATCCAACCCCGCTCATGCCAAGCGGCAAACCAGCCGGACACCTGTTCCGGTGAGGGAGACGGATCGACAGGTGTGAGGAAAATCTCCTCCAACGTGCCGCCACCGGCGAGACGATCCAACAGGACCGCTTCGATCGGATGCAGCCGGGCCTGGGCCGTTGCCGCGGAGGGCAACCTCCACACGGCGAGCTCCACCGGCTCCAAGGCCAGCGGAGTGAAGGTCTCCCACTCTTCGCAGAGATCCGCCGGCACCGGCAAGCTCAAGCGCACGACGTGTGGCTGAAGGGTCAGCTCCACAACCGCCAGCTCCTCCGGCAGGATCGGGCGATACTCCGCGCGCTCGAAAACCTCCATGCGCGCATATTCCAACCGCGCAATGCCATACAGCCACGGGCGCTCCATCTCCGAGGCCCGCTCCCAGTTGGCAGCGAACTCCGGCAATCCTTCACCGAGGTGGCGCAGGGTGAAACTCCGTGATGGTCGGGCTTGCAAGTAGTCCTCGATCAGCGTCCAGAACCGTTCCTGCCCGAGCATCCTCTCCAGCACCGGAAAATCTTCTCCGATCGAATCCAGCAACCGGTACCAATACTGGCGGTGATAAAGCTCCAGCCGCTCGGCAGAGGAAAGCTGAGGTCCCGGCTTGATAATCTCCTCCGCGAGAGCGAGGAACTTTTCCTCATGCGGCTCATCGGTCGGCGGCAGATCCGTCAGCGTGCGACTGGGGCCGCGCAGCGGATACTGGAGCGCCGCGAAGAACTCGCGCTGAAGCTGCTCAAGCCGCGACATGATCTCCCGCTCCAGGGTTGCCCGCGCTTGCGCGCCATTGCTCCGACTTCTTCGCTTCGGTCCAGACCTCCTCGAAGGAGGGAATCCGGGCGTCCCATTCCAAAAGCGTCGCCACCGGCCCGCAGCGCTCGATCGCGCGGGCATAGAGATGCCACACCGGGTCAATGACCGCGTGGTCGTGGGTGTCGATGATGAAGCGCTCGTACTTCGAATGCCCGGCGATGTGGATCTGGGCCACCCGCTCCGGCTGGACGAAGTTCACGTAGTCCATGGGATCGAAGCCGTGGTTGAACGACGAGACGTAGATGTTGTTCACATCGAGCAGGATTCCCACGTTCGCAGCCTCCACCACCTCGGCGAGAAACTCCCATTCGGTCATCTCATCGTCATGGAACTCGGCGTAGCTGCTGACGTTTTCCACGGCCAGCGGGATCTCCAGGAAGTCCTGGGCGATCCGGAGATTTTCCGCCGTCTTGCGGGCGGATTCAAAAGTGAAAGGCAAAGGCAGCAGATCATGGCTCATGCTGCCATCCACGCTGCCCCAGCAAAGGTGGTCGGAGATCCACGGCGTGTTGGTACGCCGGATCAGGCGCTTGAGACGGCGGAGGTGATCGAAGTCCAAGCCATCTGCATTGCCTGGATACATTCCGACTCCGTGCTGGACCACTCGGTATTGTTCGAGAATGCGGTCAAGGACCTCCAGAGGCCTCCCTCCATCGACCATGTAGTTCTCGGAAATGATCTCGAACCAGTCGACCGCCGGTTTCTCCGAGAGGATGTGGCGGTAGTGCGGCACCCGCAGTCCGATGCCGGTGCCCAAGGCCACGCCGCCGGTGAATCGGGGATCGGTCATACTGCGGAAAAGAACGCCGGACTCCGTGGGGCGGTTGCGCCGCCACGGAGTCCGGCGGTGAAAATCAGATGATCTGTCCTTCCTTCTTCTCCTTGCCCTTGCAGCCGTCCTTGCCGCTGCACTTGCCGGAGCACTTGTCCTTTTCTTTTTCCTTCTCGGCTTCAGCAACGGTGCCGCCTTCTTTCTTCTCCTTCTTCTTATCCTTGCCGGGGCAGCCGTCCTTACCCGGGCAGCCTTCCTTCTCGGCATTCACGGGAGTCTGGATCGGAGTGGCCTTGGTGGCGACAACACCGGCGGCAAAAACGCCGGCGATGGCGGCGGCGACGAGGGACTGGGTCGGTTTCATTTGGATGGATGGGTTCGTTTGGTGGTTCGGATGCCGGAAAGGGAACTCCTGCCGGTCATCACGGTGGATAAGACGACACGAATTCACGAAATATTCCAGAATTCCGGCGAATCCTGCGCTGATGACCCTATCAAGGCGCTGCCGAAACGCCACCATTTCCGGCGCGGCTTTCCGACGAATCAGCCCTTCACCAGATCCACGTTCCGGAACTCGATCGTCATGTCTACCCCCGGATGCACTTGGAGACCGAGCGGGCCCTCCTTGGCAGCGGTGTCCGAGGTGTAGTCCAGCACCTGCTTGCCGTTCAACTCGACGAGGTAATGGCTGCCCTTGGCCACGATCCGGAAATGATTCCACTGCCCTTCCTTGAGGTTGCCTTTCACATCGTGAGCCTCGACGGCATATTTACCGGTGGTGCCGATGTATGGAGATCCGGTCATGTCCCGCTTCAGGGAGCGGGAGGTGCCGATCTGGATCTGGTCATTCGCGGTCCGGAGAAACACTCCGGAATCCACATCCCCGGAAAAGCGGAAATCCAGTTCGAGCACGAAGTCCTTGAACTGGGCATCGGACCACAGCACCGAGCCCTGCTTCTTCGCATTGCTCCGGCCGGTCAGCACTCCCTCGTTGAAGGTCCACACATCCGCGCCCTTGGGGGCCCAGCCGGTGGTATCCTTGCCATTGAAAAGCGGCTCGGAAAATGCGGGCACGGCGAAGGCGGCGAAACCCGACAGCACAAGGAGTGTTTTTTTCACGGCCCGGAATACTGGCCTCGGACACGGGACATTTCAAGCCCCCGGGATTCAGGAGGCGCACCAGAAGTCCACACCCTCGTGGTAGCCGCGTGCCGTGGCGAGGACTTCGACCTGCCGCCGGCCTCCCGGCACGCCGACGGCGGAAACCAGCAACGCATCCCGCCATCGCTTTCCCATCCCATCGCTATCCGCCACTTCCACGCCATGGATGCTCTCGCCCACCCGCCGTGGATGAACATCGAAGAACCCGCGGATGCGAACACCCTCCTCCCGGAGGTGGCGGGCGAGGGTTTTGCCGATCGGTCCCGCTCCAGCGATGACCACGCCATGCTCCTTGGCACCCGGCAAACGCGCCAGATAATGAGCCCGCATGCGGGAGCGCGCGTCTTCCCCGTATCGCGGATGAGTGCGGGTAAGCCGGGAATGCGAGTCCCGCCACTGGAGCAATGGTTCCGGCACTTTCCCGAACCGCGCGCCATTCTCCAACAGGCGCAACCAGAAGTCATGATCCTCCGCCCACAGCGGATCCTCATAGCCACCGATGCGTTCAAAGGCGGCACGGCGGATCATCGCACTGGGATTCACGATCGGACTTTCGATGAAACGTCCGCGCGAGATCGCGTCATGATCCAGCAGACCATTGGCCCACTCCACGAAACGAAGCAACCCGTCTCCGAGTGGATCCAGGACCGTCACTTGGCTGGCCACCACCTCCAGCTCCGGAGATCCGGCGGCGAAGGCAAGCAGCCGTTCAATCCGATCCGGCCGACAGATATCATCGGCATCCATCCGCACGATCCATTCACCCCAGCAGGCCGCCGCACCATGATTGAGCGCATGGACAAGGCCGCGCTCCGCAGGCTGAAGCAAGATGACCCGTGGGTCGGCATGCGCCTTCACCACCGCAGCGGAGCCGTCGGCAGAGCCATCATCGACAGCGATCAACTCCCAGTCCCGGAAGGTCTGGCCGAGCAGACTGATCATCGTCTCCGGCAAGGTGTGCGCCGCATCGCGGAACGCCATCAGGATGGACACCTTCATGTCGGCAACCCGGTCCGTGTTCCACGCACGCAGATCAATCCGCCAAGGTGGGCGGTGAGAGCGGCTCCCAGCCACCAAAGCGCGAGCGGATAGTCATCCTTCAGCGTGAGATAAAGAAGCAGCCCAATCGCCACCGAAGCCCCGGCCGCAAGAGTCATCATCACCCACCAACAGAGACGCGATCTGCGCAAAAGCGGCCAGAAAAACGGCCCGGCCACCGCCAGGAACGAAGTCGTGATGAACCCTCCCATCAGGATGTTCTCATGCAGCTGCGCGTCCTCGGTCTGCCAGTTCCCGGATTGGAAATGATCCACCACTTCCGCCCACGCCGTCCATCCGCGGTTAACCTCATCCACCCGGGCCACCATGAACACTCCATAGAAAACGGCCGAAAGGATCAGCAGCACGAGTGAGAGGCGGTTCATCACCGGCAACTCCACCATGTCCCCAGCCAAATGACACGCCTGGGATTCGAGATGCTCCCATTCATGACGGAGACCGCAGGGCGTTACAAACAGGGCACAAGGGCGTGACGGGTTCCGCCACATGTTCGACCAAATCATACAAGCGACTCACAAGAAGGGGCCTAAAGTCATGCACCCTCGGGCAATCACCGTTCAGCACCAGCATACGGGCGGCTGCCTCGCTTGTAAAAATCCACTTCGTCCGGCCCGGCATCTTGCGGGCCGTTTTCCCCTCCGCTTGACTATCGGAGGGCATTGCAAACCCATGTACTCCCGTCCTTCGTCCACCTGTTTTCTGCACCGGGCCACTCTGCTGGCCGCCGGCATGGCCAGTCTTCCGCTTCACGGAGAGCTGGTCAACCGATGGTCGTTCAACAACACCGCCGCAACCATCACGGCGGGCACCACGGTGGCTGACAGCATTTCGAATGCCAACGCTACGATGCGCGGCAACGGCTCCACTTTCACCGGCACGTCCGTCAAACTCACCGGCTCCACCACCGGCAATCGCTCCGCGGGTTTCATCTCCGGATACATCGATCTGCCGAACGGAATCATCTCCTCGAAGACAAACCTCAGCGTGGAGATCTGGGCCACGCCGATCGCCGCAAAGAACTACTCACGTCTGTTCGACTTCGGGCGTATCCAAGGCACCGGCCTCGGCGGCGGCTCTGCCGGTGAGATCATCGATGTCACCGGCACCACTCCCGGCACGACCACCTCTTCGGACAGCCTGATGCTCTCCTTCGCCATCGGCACGAACCTCAGCCAGCAGCGGATGGAGGCCCGGTTGGACGGCGGCACGGCGATCACCGCCGATACCGCGATCGCAACCACCGCGAACACGGAATACCACTACGTCTTCACCTTCGCCGATGGCGTGGGCACCTACGGTTCTTCCGGTGGCCGCATCACCTGGTATCGCAATGCCGTCCAGATCGCGACCAAGGACGTGAACTTCCATCTCTCCCAGATCGAAGACGTGAACAACTGGCTCGGTCGGTCTCTCTACACCGCAGACGACAACGCCAACGCTTCCTACAACGAGGTCCGCATCTACAACCATGCGCTGAGCCAGGCGGAAATCTCCACCGACTATGCGACTGGACCGAACCAGCTCGCGACCCCGGTATCGGCACCGATGCCCGACCATTTGTGGACCTTCACCACTCCGGCGGCCTCGGAGGTCGCCTCCGGACAAACCTTCACTGACAGCGTGGAAGGCATGCCCATCGTGCTGAAAGGAAATGGTGCGACGCTCACCGGCAGCGCCGTCACCCTGCCGGGCAACACCACCGGCAACCAACCGGCATCGACGATCTCCGCCTACCTTGATCTGCCGAACGGCATCGTCTCCGAGCATCCCAGCATCACTTTCGAAGCCTGGGCGACACCGCTTTCTTCAAAGAACTACCAACGCCTTTTCGATTTCGGCCGCGGCAACCTCACCAGTGGGACAGACGCGGTGGAAGGTGAGATCAATGACAGTGGCGCGGCTCCCGGAGCGAGCGCCGGTTACGACAACCTGGTCCTCTCTCTCAACGTGGCCGGGAATCTCGGCACCCATCGTCTCGAAGGCCAGATCGACAACGGTGCCGCCATCTTCACCGACTCCACCGCCGCCACCACGGCGGGGACGGAATATCACTATGTGTTGGTGGTGGAGGATAACGTTGGCACTTACGGCACCTCCGGTTCGCAGGCCCGTTGGTATCGGAACGGCACCCTGCAGAACTCGCTGAGCCTTCCTTATCATCTCAGCCAGATGCATGACGTGAACAACTGGATCGGCCGCTCCCAATACACCGGCGATTCCAATTCCAATCTCTCGCTGAACGAACTCCGCATCTACGATCGCGCTCTCAGCGGCCCGGAGATTCTCGCCAGCTACAATGCGGGGGCGGATCCCACCACCGGACCTCCTGAGCCCCCGGCTGTCGCCCCCATCCCGGTGAACCGCTGGGATTTCAACGGGGCCTCCGGCACCGCGCCTTCCGGCACTGCTTTCACCGCCAAGGGCAAAGGCACGGTCGCCACCGTGCGCGGCAATAATGCCACCTTGAGCGGCACCCAAATCGTGCTACCGGGCACCACCACCGGCAATCAGACAGCCGCCGCGATCTCCGCCTACATCGACCTGCCGAACGGACTCATTTCCTCGAACCCCAGCCAGACATGGGAAGCCTGGGTGACGCCCGTCTCCTCAAAGACCTGGCAGCGCATCTTCGATTTCGGCCGGGCGAACGTGACCAAAGGCCCGGGTGCGGTTACCGGTGAGATCATTGATGACACCACCGCACCGGGCACCACGCAGTCCTACGACAACCTGCTGCTGTCTCTCGAAAAGAACGCGGTGCTCGGCAGCCATCGCCTAGAGAGTCTCATGGGCGGAGCGAACACCACCACGGTGGACACCGACCTCTCCAGCTCCACCACGGCAGGCACCGAATACCACATCGTCATGTCCGTGGAGGATGGAGCCGGAGCCTACGGTGCAGCCGGATGCCGGGTGAAGTGGTATCGCAACGCCGTGCTCCAAGGCGCCATGGATCTGAGCTACCGGCTCACCGACCTGTCCGACGTGAACAACTGGATCGGCCGCTCGATGTGGACTGCGGACAACAACTCGAACATCTCGATCAACGACCTGCGGATGTATGATCGCGCCATCAGCGCCCGGGAAGTCACCGCGTCCTACACCGCCGGGCCGACCGCGGTTTTCGCAGCACCCGTGGCCAATGCGGACTCCGTGACCATCTCCCCCGGACAGAAAGTGCTCGTGGATGTGCTTGCCAATGATACCGGCGGCCCGATCGCCAGCACCTTGGAAATCATCCAGGCCCCAATCACTGGAAACGCCGTAGTAAAAAGCGGCAAGATCCTCTATACCCACACCGGCACCTCGACGAATCCGGTGACGTTCACCTACCGGGCATCCGGAGTGGGCGGCACTTCCGCAGCCGGGACCGTGACGGTGAATGTTTCCCCGGACGTTCGCTTCTCGAACCCGAATTTGTCCATGCCCCAGGACGCTCCCGTGAATGCGATCGCGGTGGTGAACGCCTTTCCGGGCGTGACCTTCACCAAAGCGCTCTGCTTCGTCACTCCGCCTGCGGACACCAAGCGCTTGTTCGTTTGTGAGATCGGCGGTCTACTGAAAGTCATTCCCGATGTCACTGCGGCCACTCCGACCTCCTCGGTGGTTCTGAACCTGAACACGGTGATCGCCACTCCTGCACGCACTCCTGCGGAGACCATCACCGGCGGAGCGAATGGAGAATGCGGTCTGCTCGGATTGGCTTTCCATCCGAACTACGCCACCAATGGTTACTTCTACGTGGCCTACTCCGCGACCAAGGCCGGCAGCTCCGGTTTCTATGAACGCGTCTCGCGCTTCACCATGCCGCAGAACCAGATCGGAGCCGCTGCTCCGGTGGCGGACCCGGCATCGGAGCTGATCCTCATCGAGCAATACGACGAAGGCCCGAACCACAACGGCGGAGATCTTCACTTCGGTCCGGACGGTTACCTCTACTGGTCGGTCGGCGACGAGGAGAACCCGAACGATTTCCGCCTGAACAGCCAACGCATCAACAAGGACTTCTTCTCCGGCCTGTTCCGCATCGATGTAGACAAGAAGCCCGGCAATCTCGAGCCAAACACCCACGCATCGGTGCCTCGCGACAACGGCCTCGCCCGCTACTCGGTGCCTGCGGACAATCCTTGGGTGGGAGCAACCTCGTTCGGAGGATTGACCGTCGACCCAACTACCGTCCGCACCGAGTTCTATGCGGTGGGATTGCGCAGTCCATGGCGGTTCTCCTTCGATACGAATGGAGAGATCTGGCTCGGGGATGTGGGGCAGGACCGCTATGAGGAACTCGATCTCATTGTCAAAGGCGGCAACTACGGTTGGGTCTATCGCGAAGGCCTCCACGACATCAACGTGACCAACACCGGCTGGCCGGCGAAGCCCGCTGACTTCACCTCCATCGACCCCATCTGGGAATACAACCACGCGTCACTGGCAGGGGATTCCAACTACAAGGGGAACTCGATCATTGGCGGCGTGGTCTATCACGGTGACCGCATTCCCAGCCTGAAGGGCAGCTACATCTTCGGTGATCAGGTATCCGGCAACATCTGGTCGCTCACCCGTGCGGGAAATGTTCCGGGCGGAGCGGTGGCGGTGACCCGCATCGGCGGGCAGGCGTTCCTATCCAACTTCGGCACCGATCCTTCCAACGGAGACGTGCTGGTATCCGACTACTTCGGCGGACGTATCATGCGCATCGCCCCCGCCACCCCGACGAACAGCTTCCCCACCACCTTGAGCGCCACCGGGCTCTTCGCCGACCTTACCGACCTCTCACCCGCTCCCGGGCTGATCCCTTACACGCCGAATCTCACCTTCTGGAGCGACCATGCCGTGAAGCAACGTTGGTTCTCGATCCCGGATGGCGAGAGCCAGATGACCTGGTCGAAGGATGGAGCCTGGACTTATCCGGCAGGCCAACTCTGGGTGAAACACTTCGACATGGAAATGGAGCGCGGCAATCCCGCGACGAAGAAACACATCGAGACCCGGGTGCTGGTGAAGAATACCACCGGTGCCTATGGGGTCAGCTATCGCTGGAACGACGCCCAGACGGAAGCCACCCTGGTGGAAGACGGTGGAGCCGATTTTCCACTGTCGGTTTCCGTCAACGGGGTGACTACCACCCAGCAATGGCGCATCCCCGGTCGCTCGCAGTGCATGAGCTGCCACACCTCGCTCAATGGGAACGCGCTTTCGTTCAATACCCGCCAACTCAACCGCACGAACACCATCAACGGTGAAACGGGCAACCAGCTCGAACTGCTGAAGCAATGGGGCTATCTTTCCAACGATCCGGGACCGGCTGCAGCCCTGCCACGCCATCCCGCCCTCACCGACACCAGCGTGCCGGTGGAGGCACGGGTGCGCTCTTACTTCGACGTGAACTGCTCCTACTGCCACCAGCAGGGCGGAGCGGGCCCATCCTGGGATGGCCGGGCAAAGCTCACGCTGGAAGAAACGGGGCTCATTCACGGCATCGTGTCCGTGCCCCAGAATGCCGGTGACGAGCTGATCATTCCCGCGGACAGCACCCACTCCGCGGTGCTCAGCCGCATGTCTGTCACCAATGGATACAGCCGCATGCCCCCGCTCGCATCCAACGTGCTCGATCAGGATGCCATCAACCTGGTGACCGAGTGGATCCAATCGGAGCTACCCAGCCGCTCCCTCTATGACACCTGGCGCAGCCAGTATTTCTCTCCGGGCAATCCGCTCGGCGCGAAAGACCAGGATCCGGATGGGGATGGGCTCACGAATTATCAGGAATATCTCCTCGGCAGTTCCCCGCTCGCCTCCAACGGCAACTGGCAGGCCACCCTCGACATCCACGCGGGCTCCTTGAAATTCCTACGCAAGGCCTACCGCACCTACCGAATCGAGAGCAGCGATGATCTGCTGAACTGGAACACCTGGGACGTTCCTCAGAACAACACCCTCTACAAGACCAGCGACACGATGGAGGAAATCCCCCTGAATCCAGCAGAGGGAGCGAAGTTCTTCCGATTCAAAATCGCCGAACCTTGATAAGCCGGTTACGGCAGATTCACCGGCGACTCCTCGATCAAAACGCGGACTTCGTCGGTGGATACCGCCGCATTGAAGAGCACGTGCACGGTGCGCCGATCCGCGGATAGCGTCACCCGGTCCGGCGCGCTGGCAGGCTGGTCGAGATCGAGTCCGCGGAATTCCTTTTCCTTCTCCGGCAGCTTCCAGCTCCCGGTCGCGAAAAGGGAGTCCGTCTGGTCAAGTGTGGTTCCGAGTGCACAAATCGCCACGATCGGCTGGTCGAAGGTCACCTCGCCTTCGATCTGCTCCCAGTGGTTGTCGTAGCTCTTGATCGGATTGTAACGGATCAGGTAGCTGCGCAGCCGTGCTCCCGGCTTGGAAGCCACGGCCTGGGTGTTCGGCTTCTGGCCACTCTCAAACTTGCCCTCGTCCGTGAGTTCCGCCGGGAACGATGAAGCGAAGGGCACATCCCGGCGTTCCGGGACCACCATGATGGCCTCGTTGTTCTCCAGTTTCGCGAGTTGTTCCGGAGTTCCAGGAGGTGCGGGACGGACGGAGCCGGAGGTCGAGAGGATGCCCGAGGCCAGCGGCCAGGTGCGGGAAAAATCCGAGGGCTCGAACGTCAGCGGCTTGAGCTTCTTCGACGCATCCGATTCCAGCGCGGCACCTTCCGAAACCCGCCGCACATCATTGCGGGTGCTGACTTCAATCTGGCCGCGGAGAACCATGTAGTCGGCGCTGCCATCATCCCGCGCGGAAACACAGAAGGACGTGCCGAGATCGGTCACCTTGGCCGAGCCGGTGAGCACTTGGAAACCGTGGGCCGTCTCCGGGCACCAGGCATTGAGCTTGCCGGAGTGGATCCGCATCGCTGCCGGCGAAACGATCTCATAGGACGCGGGAGCCTCGATCGCCACCACCGCTCCATTGCCAAAGTCCAGACGGCACAAACCGGAATCGAGCTTGTTCTTGAAGCCGCGACCCACCTCCTGGGTCGAAACCACCTTGCCTTCCAAATCAAGCTGCACCAGCCGTGCGACCACTTCCGATCCCCCGCGCAAACGCGGCAGGAACAGAATGGCCGACGCGCCCAGCAAGGCGATGCTGGCGGCCGCAGCCATCAGGCGCATGCGCCGCGGACGGGTGATCCGGCTCGTGACCGTGGACACGAAGGCTTCTCCATCCTCTCCAGCCACCGCCACCACGTGCCGAGCCATATCCCGGACAAATACGTCCTCATCACGTCCGGGTTTCAGATCCTCGATCGCCTGGGACATCATCAGGTGACGGGACAATCGCTCGCGCAAAGACGGATCGGCTCGCAGCAAAAAGGCCAGCTCCTCCCGTCCGGTCTCGTCGAGATCGTTCTCGAGAAACCGGGAAGCCAGATCTTCAAATGCAGTTGGGTCGGTCGTGTTCATCCTCTGGCTCCGTAAATGGATTTTCCCTGCAGACAGTCGGCGAGCAACTGACGGGCTTGGAAAAGAACCTTCCGCACGGCCGTGGCTTTCATGTTCAGGTCCTCTCCAATCTGGCTGGAATTGCGGTCGCGGAAATAGCGTGCCTCGACCACGCCGCGCGTCCTTTCCGGCAACCGACCGAGACATTCCCTCAAAGCTTCCTGGCGGATGCCGTAGTCACCGAATGACTCGGGAGCGGACGGTTCGGATTGGTTCTCCAGCAGGATCGCCGTGATGTTCTCATCCAGGATGCGCTGGCGGCGGCTCGATTTGGAAATCTCATTCATCACCACATTGCGAGCGATGACCCGCAGCCACGCGCCCACATTGGCCGTGTGATCCAGTTCCTCCCATTTGCGGTAGGCGATCACAAAGGCATCCTGGGCCACATCATCCACCCACGCCTGCTGCACGCCGAGCGAGCGGATGAAGTAACGCAGGCTGGCGTGATGCTCGCGCACCACCTCGGCGAATTCATTGATCTCAGGCATGGTTGCTGCGGAGGGACGTGTCCGTCGTTCTAGCTGGGATTTCATGGCACGCCAAGTTGGGAAAAAGCATCAGTGACTTTTGACGACTTCGGGGGAAATGAGCATCGGCTCGGCATGGGAGCCCGGTCCGGGAGACACGATCTGATTGCCGTCCGTGGCAACACCCGTGCAATCGCGGATCCAGATGACCCGGTCCTGCGGCACGTTGTAGCTCGCGCCGGTGTTGTTGATCTTCTCCCCGAGAGGACGGATGAACCGGTTGCCGCGGATCGTCACACCCTCGGTGGAGGTCACGGCGAGGTTCACGACCGGGCAGTCTTCTAGGGTATTGTCCTCGATCACCACATTCCGGAATACTCCCGGCCCACGGAAGACCGGAGGCTTCACCCCGAACGTCACCGAGATCGCACCTGCGGATGCCGACCACGGCGCGGGACAAAACAGCCCGGCCTGGCGGATGACATTCTTCCGGATCACCAGTCCGTCGATTCCAGCGGCGGCATCGCCCGGCACCTCCGGGCAAACCGTCAGCGCATGCGGCATGTCGAGCGTGTTGCCCTCGATCAGCCCCCCCGCCTTGATCAGCACCCGACCGGAGCTGTGGACCTTGTTGTTGATGAAGGAAAAGCCATTGCCCATCCGGTCCGGCGAAAAAACGGAAGTGCCCGCCTCGAACGGAGCATCGCGATCCAAGGTAAGCACGAGACACCACTTGGCGACCTTCCACGTAGACCACTGCTGGGCAGCATCGAGCTTGGCCACGATATCCGGAGAGAGTCCGGCAGCGCTGCGATCCAGACGTTTGCGGGCCGTGATGACCGCTTCCGGTCCGCCCAGACCTGCGAGCAGTTTATCCCCCACGAATACCCCGTCCATGTAGTCATCACGACTGGCGATCACGATCTCGCGGCCATCCCGCTTCAAGACCATGTAGTCGGAAGACTGCACGCTCCACGAATCGTCACCCGCATCACGGATCTCGCAGCCATCCACTTTCGGGCCGCGCCGGATCGTTTTGCTCTGCATCGCGTCCCAAGAGGAGGACAGCAGGCGTTCCTCGACAGCTCCCGCAGGCTTCGGACCTGGCACCACCTTGCAGCCGAGATACTGCGCGTTCCCTTCACCATCGCACTCCAGAATCCCCATGCCCGGAGCACTGAAGACGGACACGTTGCGCAGCGTCACCTGATCGCCATGGCCGATGCTGATCGCATGGGGAATGCCATCGGATGCCTGCCCGGTGCTGAGCGTGATGAGATCACCCACCTTCGCCGTCTGCGCGATCTTTGGATAGGACACGCGCACCGTGCGCTCGCCGGTCATCTCCGCTTTCGATCCCCATAGAAAGGGCATGCCTTTCTTCCGGAACCGGGTCGTAGGATCCATGATATCGACCCGTGACCATGGCTGTGCCGGATAGCCGTCATGCAGGCGGACTTCCACCGACCCGCCGTCTTCGGCGCTCTTGATCACGGTCCCCTGCGTGAACGGCAGCGGATCATAATCCACCGTGAGACCCTGCAAGGTGAAGCGCGTGCAATGATCGAAGTTCACCGCCCGCGTCAACTTGGTCGACACCAGCGTCACGTCATCCGCAATGATTTCCACATCCTTCACATTGGCGAGCGACCACACCACCTTGCCGCCGTTCTCCGGAGCCAGAACATAGCGGCCCGGCGGAATCACAATGCGCTTCTCACCCCGGGCGATCGCCTCGCGGACCTGCGGGCGGAAATCCTGCGGCTCCGCAAGTGCGGAACCGGCGGCAATCAGAAGCAGCGGTAGAGTCAGACGGGTCATGGATGAGACTGGATGGGTCGTATGGCTGTGGGCTTGTCCCCGGAAGGCATGAAACGTCCGGAGGCCGTAGGCCTCCGGACGCATGCATGTATGTTAACCCAATGAAGATGTAGGAAAAATCAGACGCGGCGCAGGGCACGGCGGCGGAAAAAGAAAAACGGCGTGGCGGAAGCCAATACACCGAAGCCCGCAGGCTCCGGCACGGAGGTCACAGACAGGGCGACATTGTCCACACGCGAATATTCGTCCGATGTAAAGCCGCTGCCAGCCGTGATGGAAAAGAACAGCGTCTTCCCCGAAGCCGCCCCTCCGATGCTTCCGGTCGTGAGGAGGCCGGTGGAGATGAAAGTCGATCCGCCGACCGCCTGGGTGCCGGAGAATAACACGGTCTGGGTTCCCGAGAGGCTATTGTCACTCGTGTAAAACAACGTCCAATTCACCTCATCCGTGGTCTCGGCCTGGAAGGCACCACGGACATCAAAACTCAGACTGAACACGTCTCCCGTCACCAGCGCGTAGCCGGTATCAAGAACCGCCCCGACCGGCACATTGACTGCGCTCATGCCGACCACCAGCGACCAACCGCCATCGCTGGCCATGTTGTTCTGGCGTTGGAGCGCCCCGCCCGATGGAGCCACCCAGTTGTTGAAAACCGTCGTGCTGGTTCCAGTCTCAAAGCTGCCGTTGAGCGTGGCCGCATTGACCAGAACCGTGGCGGCTTGGGACTGCAATACCGACCCTCCAAGAAGGGCCAGCAGCGGGATCAAACGGAACAGGGAGGGCACGCAAATGAGGGGTATCGGAGGGATCTCCTCCGGATGAAAAAAGGCACCGCTGGGAGGAGCGGTTGTAAGAAGGGAATTTCGCGAATGGCCCGGGTGTTCCCCTCAAAATGGCAAATTCTCCAAGGAACCCTGCATTTGCAGGTTTATTGAAAAAGGACGTTGGCACCCCCTGTTAAGAACGACGCTTCGGAACACTCCGTGGCTCAAGGAAACTTCCTTCAACACATGATCCGTCATCTCCTGATCCTACTGGGCGCCATCTCCGCCCTCCAGGCCGCCCCGGAAAGGCAGCCGGAATTTTCAAAAGCCGGCTTCTACGATCTCGCAGGCAGCGGCCGGGATGTCGCCGATTTCAACGTCGGCTGGCGCTTCCATCGTGGCGATGTGAAAGGCGCGGAAGCCCGCAACTTCGACGACCGCACATGGTCGTCCATCTCCACCCCACACGGCGTCGACACCGCCCTGCCGGAGGAAACCAGCGGCACTTCCAACTACCAGGGTCCCGCCTGGTATCGGAAGACCTTCACGCCGCCCGTCGATTTGAAGGGCAAGCAGATATCGCTCCACTTCGAGGGCATCCTCGGCAAGTCGAAGATCTGGCTGAACGGCAAACTCCTGCGCGAACACTACTCCGGCTTTCTGCCTGCGATCGTAGACATCACCGCCGACCTCGAACCCGGCAAGCCTAACGTGGTGGCCGTGCTGGCGGACAACAGCGACGATCCCACCTACCCGCCCGGCAAACCTCAGAAGAACCTCGATTACTGCTACTTCGGTGGCATCTACCGCGATGTCTGGCTGGTCGCCACCAACCGCGTGCACATTACCGATCCGAATGCCGTCGACCAAGTGGCCGGTGGCGGCGTGTTCTTCCACACCGATGCACTCGATGAAAAGCATGCCAAATCCGGAGTGCAGGTCCACGTGGAGAACAGCACCGATCAAGCCGGCACCTTCACGGTACAGTCGGACCTGACCGATGCCTCCGGCAAGATCGTGGCTTCGGCGAAAGCACCACTAACCCTCGCAGCCAAGTCCTCCGCGAACGCGCAGCTCTCCCTCACCGTGGAGAACCCGGCTCTGTGGACGCCCGACTCCCCGGTGCTCCACAACCTGCTGGTGCGGATTCAGGACAAGGACGGCAAGGTGATCGATGGCTGTCGCAGCCGTGTGGGTCTGCGCACGATCGCCTTCACCCACAAGCAGGGATTCATCCTCAACGGCAAGCCGTTCACCGAAAAACTCATCGGTGCGAACCGCCACCAGGATCACGCCGTCATCGGCTTTGCGCTCAGCAATAACCTGCATTGGCTGGATGTTCTGAAGCTGCGCGAGGCCGGCCTCCGTGTGGTGCGGAACGCCCACTACCCGCAGGACCCCGCCTTCATGGATGCCTGCGATGAACTCGGCATGCTGGTGATCGTCAATACGCCCGGCTGGCAGTTCTGGAACAAGGAGCCGATCTTCGGTCAGCGGGTCTACTCGGACATCCACAACATGGTGCGCCGCGACCGCAACCACGCCTCCGTGCTGCTGTGGGAACCGATCCTCAACGAAACGAGCTACCCGGCGGATTTCGCGAAGAATGCCCACGACATCACTCACGCGGAGTATCCTTATCCCGGCTGTTACACCGCCGCAGACTCGGAAGCAGATGGCCACGAGCATTTCGAAGTGCTCTACGCCCACCCGAAATCCGGCGACGGCCTCGACACCGCAACCAAGTATGACAAGAGCAAGGTCTACTTCACCCGCGAATGGGGTGATAACGTGGACGACTGGGGCGCGCAGAATTCACCAAGCCGTGTGGCCCGTGTCTGGGGTGAAGTCCCCCAGCTCGTACAGGCCAAGCACTATGCGAAACCCTCGTATCCCTACTCCAGCCTCGACTCGCTGTTCCGTGCCGGCCCGGAGCATTTCGGTGGCACCATGTGGCACGCCTTCGACCACCAGCGCGGCTATCATCCCGATCCATTCCTCGGTGGTATCATGGATGCCTTCCGCCGCCCGAAGTTCTCCTATGAAATGTTCAAGGCCCAGCGCCCGCCCGGACTGATCATGCCGGGTGTGGACAGCGGCCCGACGGTCTTCGTCGCCAACATGATGACGCCTTTCTCTCCGGAAGACGTCACCGTCTACTCGAACTGCGACTCGGTGCGCCTCAGCGTGAATGGCAAGGTTTTCGGCGAAAAAACGATTCCCTTCGCCGAGGGCACGCACTCGCGCATCCCGATGGTCACGTTCGAGAATGCCTTCCACTTCATGGAGGCGAAGAAGCTCAGCCGCGCCTTCAAGCCGAACGATGTCCAACTCGTCGCGGAGGGCATCATCGACGGCAAGGTCGTTTGCACCCACGTCTCCCGCCCCGCGCAGCTCGCGGTGAAGATCGGACTGAGCATCGACAACGGCGGCCAGAAGATCCTTGCGGACGGTTCCACCGGTACTGCCGGTCGTCGCCGCACTTCAGGACAAGAACGGCACCATCAAGCGTCTCAACGATGGCGCGGTGTCCTTCGAAGTCACCGGTGCGGGCGAACTCATCGGAGACGCCTCCGTCGGAGCCAATCCGCGCATCCTGAAGTGGGGTGAAGCCCCGGCCCTGATTCGCATCGGCGCGAAGCCCGGCAAGGTCCGCATCGTCGCCCGCTTCGTCCCCGCCGGTGCCCAAATGCCACAAACCGGCGTGCTGGAATTCGAAACCGCCCCAGCCCCAGGTCGCTTCATTCAGGACGAAATCCCCGAACCCGGCCACGGCCAAGCCGTCGTGCAAAACGACGGCGGTGACACCGTCGACTCCCTGCGCCTCAAACTCGAAGCCACCGAAAAAGAACTCAACCGCCTCCGCAACCGCGAGGTCGAGCGCCAGCAAAGCGACTTCGAGCACACCGGCAAGTAAGTCATCTGCCTCGCAAATCAGATCCCCCAAAGAAGCAGACTCCACCAAGGGTCTGCTTCTCTTTTTTCGAGAAGCTGCTCCCGCCGGGAATCGAACCCAGATTTAGAGTTTAGGAAACCCTCGTTCTATCCGTTGAACTACGGGAGCTTGCGGTGCCGCCCGGGAGGGGCTGCGCGGGGTTCCTACCTGATGGAGGCGGGGGGCGGAAAGAAAATCCTACAGCTCGTCGCCCGGAAGGACCGGGAGGCCCCGCCGGGCGGCCTCCGTCATCATGGGCTTGCCCGGGGGGAGGGCGGCGGGCAGGATCACGGGCCCATGACCGAAGCCACCAAGCGCCCCAGCCTCGCCCACCGGGTGGAGTACGCGCTGTACCGATGGATGGAAGGCGTGCTCGGCCAGATCCCACTGGATGTGGTGACCATCTTCGGAGAAGTGATGGCTGCGGGTGTTCGGATCGTTTCGTCCAAGCATCGGAAACTGGTGATGCGGAACATCCGGATCGCCACCGCGACCGATGCCCCCACCGCAGCGGATCACGAGCGCCTGATGCGGGATACCTTCCGCCGCGCCGGGCGCAATCTGCTGGGTAGCCTCCGGTCCGCACTCATGCAGCCGGAGGAGCTGGGCCCCTACCTGCGGGTGGAGGGAGCCCATCATCTGGCGGATCGTGCGGCGGCCGGGCTGGGCACGGTGCTGTCGTGGTCCCACATGGGGAACTGGGAGATGCTGGCGCAGGCGCATTCCTATCTCGGCAACTATACTTCGGGCGGGCCGATCTACCGGCCTCTGGAGAATCCGTTGCTGGACGCTCTGACCGTGGACCGCCGCACCAGCCAAGGAGCCTCGGTGTTCAGCAAGCACGATGGTTTCAACGGCCCGGCGAAGGTGATCCGCGAGGGTGGCCTGGTGACCGTGATGAGCGATCAGCGGGCCGGTGGCCATGGCGAGCTGTGTCCTTTCTTCGGCCGCCTTTCCTCCTGCACGCCACTGCCCAGCCTGTTGGCACGGCGGGCGAAAAGCCGGATCGTCACCCTCTCGATTGTCAGCAGCAACGATGGCATCTGGACCATGCGGCTGCGCACCCTGCCGGACAAGGTGGACACGGCGGAGCTGATGGAACACCTCGAGACGGCGATGCGCGACAACATCACCGATGTGTTCTGGTTCCACGATCGCTGGCGCGTCGACCGCACCCGACCACTGAGCTTTTACACGAAGCAATCGCCCACCGAACCCGCCAAGTCCGCCACCGTGCCCACGCGCCTGATCGCCTCCCTCCCTGAGGATGCGCCGGAAGCCGTGGCCGCGCTGACCCGGATTCTGGAAATCCGCCCGGATGCCCGCATCGACGTGCTGGACCACGGCCATCTGCCTGCCCTGCCGGATGACGATCGCATCCAGCGGGTGTGGTGGGACCCCGGGTGCCCGCCGGAGCACCTGCCCGGAGTCTTGCAACGCAGTGATGGCAATCATCCCGCGCCATTGGATTTCGCGCTCATTCTGGACGGACACCGCGATCTCGCCAAGGCGGCCCGCCGCTTCGGCCTGCGTTCGGTGATCGGCTGCGGCGGAGACGGCAAGCCATTCACCCGCAGCTTCCCGCGCCCCGCGGATGCAGAGGGCTGGAGAGAACTTGCGGACGCACTGGCCGCCACCCCATCCTCGGGAGCCTCGTGAATTCACCCTTCGACATCTGGCAGCTCACCGATGGCAAGCCGGGCCACGAAAACCAATCGCTCGGTCTGATCGAAGCCATCGGCCGCCGTCTGCCTGTAAGCCAGCCTGATCCAGCGTTGGAACACGCGGATGACACTTGGGAGCATCTTGCCTCCATCCGTCGCATCGATCTTTCCGGCACCAAAAGTCTCATCTCCCGTCTGCGCTCGGCGTTTTCCCAGACCCGCGGTCTCCCCACCCCATCACTGATCGTGGGTGCAGGGCATGCCACTCATTTGCCGATGATCGGATTGGCACGACGCACCGGCACGCCCTGCGTGGTTCTGATGAAACCGAGCCTCCCCACCGGTCTTTTCGATCTCTGCCTCGTCCCCCAGCACGACCTGCATGGCGAAATGCCGGGGGATCATGTGGTCCCCACCGTGGGTGCGCTCAACCGAGTCCATGTGGAGGAGGATGTGCCCAAGTCCGGTCACCTGATCCTGCTCGGCGGACCTTCCTCCGCCCACGGCTGGGATGCCGCGCTCACCTTGGACGCCATCGCCCGCGTCACCGCCGCCACTCCTCATCAAAGCTGGGCGCTCACCGATTCACGGCGGACGCCGGAGGGGATGCGTGAGGAGATCCGGGCACGCTTTCCGCACATCGAACTCTTTCCTCACGAGGAAACCGACCGGGCCTGGCTGCCCGCCCGTCTCGCGGGCGCGGAAGAGGTCTGGGTCACCGAAGACAGCATTTCCATGATTTACGAATCCCTTAGCAGCGGAGCACGCGTCGGGCTGCTGCCGGTGCCGCGCAAGAAATCCGGCCGGGTGGCCCGTGGAATCGATCAACTGATCGCCGACGGTCTGGCGACTCCCTATGAAAGCTGGGGCAAGACAGGCGTGCTGCCGCCTCCGGCCCGGACGCTTCGTGAAGCCGACCGTTGCGCGGCGCTGATCTTGGAACGATGGTATCCGCAGGCGAGATGAAGGTCGTCCAATTGCTACCTGAGCTGGACAGCGGCGGCGTTGAACGCGGCACGCTGGAACTGGCGCGCCACCTCGCAACCCAGGGGCACGAGTCGATCGTCATTTCCGGCGGAGGACGCATGGTGGAAACCCTCGAATACGAAGGCTCCCGCCATCTCGCATGGCCGATCGGTCGCAAGCGCCTGACCACCTTGCGCATGGTGCCCAAGCTCCGCAAGTGGCTGGAGGAGGAGAAACCGGACATCCTGCACCTGCGCTCTCGCGTCCCCGCATGGGTGGCTTGGCTGGCGTGGCGGAAGATGGACCCGCGCACCCGACCGCGCTTGGTCACCACCGTGCACGGTTTCAATTCCGTAAGCCGCTGGTCGGAAATCATGACCTGCGGCGAGCGGGTGATCTGTGTCTCAGACAGCATCCGGCAGTTCGTGATCGACCATTATCCACGGGCGAGACCGGACAAGCTGCGGGTGATCCATCGCGGAGTGGATCCCGTGGACTACCCGCACGGCTGGCGCCCCCCCGAGGATTGGCAGCACAAATTCACTGCGGATTTTCCCGATACGAAGGGCAAGAAGCTCATCACCCTCCCCGGGCGCATCACCCGGCTGAAGGGGCATGAGGATTTCCTTAAAATCCTGGTCTCTCTCAATGATCCGCAGGTCCATGGCGTCATTGCCGGAGGTGCTCATCCCAAGAAACAGGCGTATCTGGCCGAAATCAAAGCTCTGGCGGATGCCTCAGGCCTGCACCGACAGGTGACCTTCACCGGCAACCGCTCCGACCTGAAAAACATCCTCGCGATCTCGGACGTGGTGCTTTCTCTCACCAGCCAGCCGGAATCCTTCGGCCGGACCACCTTGGAGGCCCTTTCCTTGGGCGTGCCGGTGGCTGGCTACGACCACGGCGGCGTAGGCGAGCAGCTCCAGGAGCTTTTCCCTGCAGGAAAAATCCCACCGCGCGATACGCGCCGGGCCGCTACGGTGGTCCGCAGTTTCCTCGATCAGAGGCCCCAGGTTCCGGCTTCCCATCCGTTCACTTTGCAACGCATGCTGGACCAAACCGTCGGAGTGTATCAGGAACTCCTCACCACCCCGCGGCCCTGAAGCCGCCCCTTCCAGCCAATCCGCATCACTTTCCCGTGTCGTCTTCCGTCAACATCATCTGCATGAAATGGGGTACCCGCTACCCGGCGCCCTACGTGAACATCCTGTTCCGCTCGCTGCAGCGCCACCTGAAGCGGCCGTTCCGCTTCCTCTGCATCACGGACGACACCACCGATCTGCTGCCGGAGGTGGAGACTGTGCCCTTCCCGGAAAATCCGGGCATCAAGCAGGCGAAGTGGCCGAACGTGTTCATGAAGCTGGTCATGACCAAGGACGGCTTCGCGAACCTCGAAGGTCCCACGATGTTCCTGGACCTCGATCTCGTCATCCTCGACGACATCGACTGCTTCTTCGACTACATGCCGGGGAAAAACTGCATCATCCACAACTGGATCGAGGCCCGGAAGCAGATCACCCGCGGCCGCCCGGACATCGGGAACTCGTCCATCTTCCGCTTCGAGGCAGGCAAGTCCGACTACATCTACCAGACCTTCATCCGGGAGATCGAAGACGCCGACGACCGCTCGAAGTTCCAGACCGAGCAGGCCTTCCTCACCTACGCGATGAAGGAGAAGTATTGGTGGCCTGATGAATGGGTGGCGTCGTTCAAGCGCCATTGCCGCCCGACCTTCCCGCTGAACCTCTTCATCGCCCCGCGCAAGCCAAAGGGCGCGAAGTTCCTCGTCTTCCACGGCCACCCCGATCCGGTCGATGCGCCGAAGGGCCACAAGGGCAAGCGCATCCACCACCGCGTGCTACCCGCACCGTGGGTGGCGGAGCATTGGAAGATGTAAAATCGGCCACCCTTTTCACACGTCTTCGCGCGTGTGACGGCAATCCCACCGTTTGCGTCTCGACCGGGGCACGCATCCATGGTGCTTGATTGTCCGTGCACCCTTACAAACCAGCTATCCCCAGCATACTCGCTGCTCTCCTGATGGGCCCCTTCCTGCCCGGTGTTTCACACGCCGGGTGTATTGTTCCGGAAGACGATGCCGCCGTCTTCGATCGGAGTCCGGCGGTGGCGGAAGTCGAGGTCGTCTCGGCGGAAGCCTACACCGCTCCAGACCAAAGCATCCGTACCCGCTATCGGCTGCGAACGGTTGAGAAGTTCAAAGGCGCGCTCCCGGCGCAATTCGAGCTGACCTCGCCCGGCGGCAAGCTGGGCAACCGCAATGCCTACCGCTCCGATGCGGTGGAGTTCCAAGCCGGAAGCGCCTACGTGCTGATGCTGGATCAAGCCGACGACGGCACCCTTGCCGTCGTGCCGCATCATGCCTTCCGCGCGGAAACGCGGGGACGGGCGGTGCTCGATTTCTTCCGCTCCCGTGCCCGCGGCCTGCGCCCGAATCTCGTTCCAGCGGATAGTCCGGAATTGGGCACGGCGAGTGCCAATGCCGGCGTGCCTGGCTCCGTGGTCACCCCCACCGGATACATCACCGCCTCCAGCAGCAGCCAACCGGTACGCTGGACCACCTGCGATGGTAATGAGCCGATTCCCTACATCGTTGACGTGGATGCCACCAAGCTGCCCACCGGCATGAACCAGGCCGGCGCCCTTGCCGCTGTGCAGGAAGCCTTGGCGGTGTGGTCCGCATCCAGCTCGCTGAAGTTCCGCTTCGTAGGCACACAGTCGTTCGGTGTCGCGGCGAGCAGCATCAGCACATCGGACCGGACGCTCCGCATCCAGCTCCATGACAACTTCAATGCCATCAACACCAGCGGCATGCTCGGCATCGGCGGCGGTTACTTCACGGACAACACCAATGTCTCGCAGGGCGGCAAGATCGGCACCCAGGGATTCCAGGAATGCCAGAACGGCTACGTGGTGCTGGAAAGCACGGCGACCTTCATGCTGACCACCATCAACTTCAAGCAGGTGCTCACCCATGAACTCGGCCATGCGCTGGGTCTGGCGCACTCCAGCGAGAACCCGTCCGAACCGAACGCGACGTTGAAAGATGCCACGATGTTTTACTCGGCCTCCAATGACGACCGTGGTGCCGCGATCAAGATCTACGATCAGGACCGCATCGCCTTCGGCTATCCCACTGCCAATACGCCGCCCTATTCGCCTGACCGTATCTTCCGCGTGATCTCCGCCTTCTCCGGACTGCCCGCCAATACGCTCGGAGTGAACCGCATCCAGTTGTACGCGACCGACCGGCAAGGCACCGCGCTGACTCCGGCCCTCACCTACAGCACGCTGGTGGCGGGTTCGTGGTCGCTTTCCGGCAGCGTGCTCATTCTATCCCCCTTCGGCGGTAGCGGACCTCTCCTCACGGATGCACAGATCGCAGCGGGCAACAACTACGGCGCCGCCTATGTGCAGTTCAGCGATGGCGTGAACCTAAGCCGAGCCGCGGTGTGCTCGGTGATCGAAGCCTCCGGCGATACCACCACCTCGGACGGTCTTCCGGACAACTGGATGACGGCCAACTTCGGCACCACCGCGGTCGGAGCGGTGGGCTCCGGACGGAATCCGGATGACGACCCGGACCATGACGGTGTGACCAACCGCACGGAATACATCCTCGGCACCAATCCGAACAATGCCACCAGTGGTCCGGTCAAGGCGGTCTACAACCACGTGGCCCGCACGCTGACCTACACGCCGGTGAGATACGCCTGCTACCGCATCGAATCCTCCACTACCCTGAGCGGCCCATGGACGTTGCGGAGACTCCAGTCCACCTATCAGGCGCCTGTTTCCACCACGGTGGATCTCAGCGGGGATGCCGCCCCGGCGATGGAATTCTACCGGATCGTGACCGGCCCCTGAGCCCCACGTCTTGCCTTGCGAACCCGGGCATGCCGCCGTATCGCTGCGGCATGCCCGGCCTGCGAACGATCCTGCTGCTCTGCATTTCGAACGTGTTCATGACCTTCGCTTGGTACGGCCATTTGAAGGAACTGAAGAGCAAGCCTTGGTGGATTGCCGCGTTCATCTCGTGGGGCGTGGCGCTCTTCGAATATCTCTTCCAGGTGCCTGCGAACCGCATCGGCTCGGAGGTCTTCTCGACCGCCCAGTTGAAGATCATTCAGGAAGTGATCACACTGACCCTATTCGTGCCCTTCGCGATTTTCTTCATGAAGGAAAAGCTGACATGGAACTATGCCTACGCCGGTCTCTGCATGGCGGGCGCGGTGTTCTTCATGTTCCGGAAGTAAGGCTCACTTCCGCAGCGGCGGCACATTCACCTCGCTCCACTGGCGGATGCCAATGAGCGGTTTGGCGAATTCAGTGGCAACTGCTTCATCCGGTGTATCGAGAGCGCGGTAGACCTCCCATACCGGTTTCCTACCCAGTGGATCCATGGGTTCATCCGGGAACTTCCGCAGACCGATCCGGAGCCCCCCTTCTCCACGATTGTCGATCCAGTTGTGGTAGTCGAAGACCTTGATGGTGGAGAGCGGCTTGAGTTTGTTCCAGGCATAGGCCATGCCCGCCGCCTGCTCGCGGAGAGCCATCTCCGAGTAGTCGCGTGAATTCACGCCCTGCTCGGTGAGGTGGATGTCGCGTGGCTTTCCCTGGAACTCCATCTCGGAGCAGCGCATCCATGCATCCAGAACCTCGAGGTTCTTGTAGGTGATCTTCGGCGTATCGAACGTGAATGTGGCGTCCTTATCCTTCCACGCTTTCGGCTCCATCAGATCGGAAGGATAAGGATGGAATGCCAGCGCCCACTCGAAATCGCCCTCGGCACGGCACAGTGCAGCGATGAGTTCGAGCATCGTCTTTCCCGGATAACAATGCGCTCCATAGGGAATACTCCAGTCGTGCTCGAGTGAGACGAACACCTTGGCCGCAGGATCATGCTGGCGGGCGATGAGGTGGACGATCCGCATCGAACGGACATACAGATCGGTATAGCGCTCCACGGTCTGCTCACCCGCATTCGTCCAGATCCAGCCGGAGTTCACTTCATTGTGGAGAATCCAATGATGGATGCGACCGAAGCGCTTGTCCGCCCGGCTGTAACGCTCCGCCAGAAACTCGACGGCAGCAGCATAGGCGGCCACGCCTTCCGCCGTGGTCACATTCGGCATCGTGTAGATACCCGCAGGATCCGCTTCCGGGTGGACCATCCGGCGACCGACCTCCTCATCCGCGAATCCTTTGGCCTGCGGCAGCAGCAGGATGGCAGACACGATCACATGGCGTTCTGCCGCAGCTTTCAGCGTGGCATCGAATCCCGCCACCGTGCGGTCATCCACATACCAAGTCTCGCCACCATGCTTGAACTCGGTGCGGCCCGCGCCAGGTGCCAAATGCAGCAGCGTCCCGAGCGGAAGGTTCACTGTGACCGATCCGATCCCAAGATCGGCGATATCCTCCACCGGCCCGCCGTGATGAAATCCCCCGATCCCCTTTCTTCCCATCGGCAGCTCAACCGGCGGCGTAGTGATCGCCACAATATGGTCTGCGTAACGCGCTGCGGAAATCCGCGCACTGCCGTCGGCAAGCACCCACTTTGAGAACAAGCGGTCGCGATTTCCATCCATTCTCGGAAGCTCGCAGCGGAATCTCCGTTTCTCATCCAATGCCAGCTCGTTTCCAGATGGCAGCGATTCATCCACGTAAGCCTCCTGTTCCAGTGGCAAATCGGTTAGAAAAGCCTTGGCGACTCCGGGAGCAACGTGACCTTCAACCACCACTTTCTGACTGGTGATCTCCACGTGATCCACCGCCGAGGAAAAGGAAGCCGCGAGGTAGCGCTTCAGCTTTTCCGTGAGTTGTTGCTGAACCCGCGACTTCTCCTCCTCTTGGTTCCGGCGCGTGATCTCTGTGGCATTGAGAGGGCGCAATACGATCGAGCGGATCCGGATCATCTTTCCCGGCTGGGATCCGAAATCGAGCCGCAGACTTTTTGGCGGCTCTCCTCCCTTGTTCAAAATCTTCGTGAGATCCATCGACTGAGTCGACCAGCCTTGGGCGGGAGCGATGCCGGGACCGCGCACGCTCGTCTCCTCCCGGCACGGTGGATTCACAAACACCTGGAAGTGATCGGTGCCGGTGGTGCTGAAATAGCCGAGTTCCAGGACGCTGCGCCCTTCCGCAGTCGCGTTGGCCGGAAGGGCGGTGAGGAAAACGTAGGGATCATTTCCCTCCGTGCGCAGCTCCCATGAACCGTCATCTGCTCTGCTGACAGCCAGCTGGTGGGCAGTCACCGGATCGATGTCGCAAGACACCTCCGCCGCACGCGCTGTCATCAACAGCGCGACGGCGGTCATGAGACTACCCGGGAAAATCCTCATCCGGCCGCTACGCGGGAATCGCACGCCGGATTTCAAGCCTCAGGCGAGCGCCTTGAAGGACACCTCCTGGAGCACCTTGCCATCGAGATCCTTCATCGCAAACTTGAGCCCACTCTTGTCCGCGGAGCCCTCGATGAACGTCGCGGCCTGTGGCTTCGGTCCACCGCCGACAAGCTGCGCATAAGGGAACTCCTTCGTGCCGGGGATCCACGCGGTGCGATGGGTGTGGCCGGAAATCACGATCTGCGTCTTCCACTCCACCAGCACATCATGCCAGGCCTCACGGCTGAAGCGGCTGAAATCATCGTAACCTCCACCGGCGTAGTCCTTCGGATCTTCCTTCGTCCAGCGCAGCGGGATATGGCAGAACACCACGCGGTAGGGAGCGTCCTTGAACTCCGGCTGCTGGATGACCTGCTTCATCCACTCCGCTTGCTGCGTGCGCAGCGGCTCGAAAGCCACACGGCCGCCGAAGCTGGGATGATCGTCCGGCTTGTCCTCACCGGTATGCAGACAGATGAAAGCCACCGGACCACTACGGAAGGCGTAGAACGGGCGGTCGCTGGGTGTGGCGATGATCTCAGGCATCTTGAACGCCCATTTACCACGGACGTCATGATTGCCCCACACCACGAACATCGGGCGGCCCTCGCTGACATCCTGACCGGCCGGGCTGAGCAACGTCGGCGCGAGCCACTCTTCCTTGTCCCAGTTGTTGCAAGTATCACCGTTCCACAGCAGGAAGTCCGCTACCGGTGTGGCGGTGTGAAGGCGCTTGAGAGTTTCCTCGTTCTGGTGGGTGTCATTCCAGACCACAAACTTGGTCGACGCCGCCTTGGCATCCAGCGTGCGGAAATTTTTCCACGGGCTCTCGTCACGGGTCTTCGCCGCATCACCGGACTCGGTGACCGTGCGAACCTGATAGGCTACGCCGGGTTTCAGCCCGGACACGCGCACGCGCACGATGCGGTCTCCCTGTGGCACGAACCCGTAGGCGTCCTCGTGAGCCTTGCCCGTGGTGCCATCCGCAGCCTTCCACTCCACCCAGCCGCGGGCGAGGCGGCTGACCGACCACACCACTTCCAAACCATCCGTGCGGGGAGCCATATGAACCGCGGCCGTGGTCCGCAGCGCCTGCGCCGGAGCGCCTGCCGCCGTTTGCTCGTCTGCGGCGCGGCTCAATCCAGCCGCGCCTGCCACCACACCACCTGTCACACTGCCGAGGAACCCACGTCGTTTCATGATTGGAGAAAATTACGTGGGAGGAACGTGACAGTCCCCGACATTCTTGCGGGCTTGCGAGATTGGCAGAAAGCGTAGGCATTCTGCCAATCCGGCTGCCGTTGGAACTTGGCAATCGCCGCTTCGAACGGAAATCTCCCGCTGTGACCGCCGCCGCCCTAGGATTCTCGATGCCCGCCGAATGGACCCGCCAGCAAGCCGTGTGGCTTTCCTGGCCCGTGGACGACCCGCGTCACTGGGGCGGCAGCAAGCGCGATCTGATCTGGGCGAAGTTCGCGGAGATCGCCGCCGCCATTTCCCGCCATGAGACGTGCCGGATCAATGCTCCTGGCGAGGATCACGCCGCGATCCTCGCCGCCTGCAACCGAGCCAAGGCGGTGCCGGAGCACATCGAACTCTTCGACCACGTCCACAACGACGTGTGGTGCCGCGATCATGGACCGATCTTCGTGAAGCATCGGGAGACCGGCGAACTGGCCGTCACCGATTGGGGTTTCAACGCCTGGGGTGGCAAGTTCCCGCCCTACGATCTCGACGACTCGATCCCACGCCGCATTGCAGACACGCTCGGTCTACGCCGGTTTGAGGGTGGCATGATCCTCGAAGGTGGCGCGATCGAGATCAACGGTCGCGGTCAACTCCTCACCACCGAGGCGGTCTTACTCAACCCGAACCGCAATCCCCATCTTTCCCGCGAGCAGATGGAACAGAAGCTCCGGGATACCCTCGGGGTGTCCGATATCCTGTGGCTGAAGCAGGGCATTGAAGGTGATGATACCGACGGCCACATCGACGACCTCGCGCGTTTTGTGGACGAGACCACGATCATCGCCTGCCGCGAGAAGGACCGTTCCTCTCCGAACCATCCCGTGCTGGAGGATAACTGGGACAGGCTGAAGTCTTTCGGCTTCGAGACGGTGGAAATCGCCCTGCCGGAGGCCTGCGAAGTCCCCGGCTGGCGCTTGCCGGTGCTGCCTGCATCTTATGTGAATTTCCTGATCGTGAATGGTGGTGTGCTGGTCCCGACCTTCCGCCAGTATCGCAATGACGACCGCGCGCTTGGCCTGATCCGCGAGCTTTTCCCCGGTCGCGAGGTCACCGGCATCGATTGCCTGGATCTCGTAGAGGAGGGAGGCACGCTGCACTGCATCTCGCAGCAGCAGCCCGCAGCAGGCATCTGAAATCTGAGATTTGAAATTTCAAATTTGAAATCCCTCTACGCGATCACGTGGGTGCACAACGGCCGGAAAAGGACTAATCTGGCCCCGTCGTCCGGTTGATCCCCGGCGCGACAACTCCCCCCACCCCAGATCGATCCACCGCCTTTTGTGCGGCCGGGCCCGGCCTGGCAACCGGGGGAGAGACAGCTTTTTGACCCGTGTGGCTTCCGTCCCAAAGCAGAAAACACATAGGTTCTCCCCCCGAAGAGATCGTGCCGCTCCGGATTTTTGATGGACAGCCTTTGCACACCGGAGCGGCTCTTCGGCCCTTTTCTTCCTGCTTTTCCGCAGCCACTCGTTTCCCTGTTCCTTGGCTCGCCCGCGTGCTAGGAACCGGCCCGTGCCCTACGCGCCGGAGATTCCCTGGCTGAAAGAAACGCCCCATGCCCAGAAGTTCCTGGTCGGCGTGTCCGGTGGTGCGGATTCCGTCGCGCTACTGCACCTCCTGCTCGGTGCGGGATTCCGGAAGCTGATCGTCTGCCACCTGAACCACGGGTTGCGCGGCCAGGCAGCGAACCTCGATGCGGGATTCGTGGCGGAGCTTTGTGCCGCCCACGGACTGGCCTGCGAGATCGACACCGAAGATGTCGCGACACTGGCAGAGTCTTCCGGCAAGTCATTCGAAACCGCCGGTCGCGAGGCCCGCCATCGCTTTTTCGCCACCTGCGCAAAACGCCACCGCTGCCCGCGTGTGCTGCTCGCCCACCATGCCGACGACCGTGCGGAAACCGTGCTCTGGAACCTGCTACGCGGATCGTACGGAGCAAAGGGCATGCGCGAGCACCAAACCATCACCGTCGAAGGTCGTGAGCTGGAACTGATCCGCCCCCTCCTAGGCATCCGCCGCTGGGAGCTCCGCCGCTACCTCCACGAACTGGATCTGCCGTGGCGTGAGGATGCATCCAACGCCGAACCCATCACCGCCCGCAACCGCCTGCGCCATGAGGCGATCCCGCAGCTTTCCCTCATCAGCGGCCGCGATGTGGTGCCTTCTCTCTGGCGCGCCGCCGATGCCGGCGAGGATCAGGACGAAATCCTCGGCTGGGCCTTGGACAAAGCCAAGGTTCTCGACCCTCAAGGCCGCCTCCATGTGCCCGCGATGCGCGAACTACCGCCCGCCTTGCAACGCGCCTCCATCTTCCGCTTCCTCCATTCCAACGGCATCGGCGACCTCGACCGCGAGCTGCTCAAGCAAGCCGCCGCCTTGCTCGAACCCGCCAACAAATCCGCCTGCGTCAATCTCCCCGGCGGCCGCCACCTGCGCCGACGTGGTGGACGGATGGTGGTGGAGTGATGTGCGCTGTTAGGCACACTTCGGACACACACCGAAGAACTCCAACTCGTGATAGAGGTTCTTGTAGCCTGTCTTCACACGGATCTCCTCCTCCAGCTCATGCACCGGACACGGAGCCTTCACCGGCTCGATGGTGCCGCACTCGGTGCAGATCAGGTAATCCTGATGCCGCCCTGGCACGAGCAGGGTAAAATAGGCTGCCCGCTCGTGAAGTCCGAGTCGCCGGACAAAACCCTTTTCCGTGAGCCGCTGCAGCAGCCGGAAGACCGTCGCCTTGTCACACTGGCTGGCGAGGCGTTCCGAGGACGCCAGCTCCGCCAACGTCATCGGCCGACCACTTTCCAGCAGTGTGGCGATGAGCTCCTCCAGCGCCTTGGTGCGGCGCAGCCCGGCTTCCCGGCAGCGGTCGATGAAATCCCGGACCGTGACGGTGGCGGGCTTGGAGTGATGATGGTGGTGGTGAGCCATGGGCGGAAAATTCAGAAGAAGGAACCCTGCGGGTCTTCGGGGCGAGTAGGCTGGGCGGGCATCGGGGCGCCGATCTTGCCATAAGCGGCAGGCAAGGCCAAGCGGCCTCGTGGAGTACGCTGGATGAAGCCCTGCATGATGAGGAACGGTTCGTGGACTTCTTCCAAAGTCGCCGCGTCCTCGCCGACGGCTACCGCCAGCGAGTTCAGGCCGACCGGGTTGCCGCCGAACTTGTAGATCATCGCTTCAAGGATGCGCTTGTCCATTTCATCTAGGCCGTCCGAGTCGATCTCGATCATGGCCAGCGCCGCATCCGCGATCGGGCCGGTGATGACGCCATCCCCCTTCACCTGGGCGTAGTCGCGCACCCAGCGCAGCAAGGCATTCGCGACACGCGGCGTGCCACGGGCGCGGCTGCCGATCTCCCGGGCCCCAGCGGGCTCGATGGCGATGTCCAGCAGGCCTGCGGAGCGCTCGATGATCTTCGCCAGATCCTCCAGCGAGTAGTAGTCGAGGCGGTTCACCAATCCGAAACGCGAGCGCAGCGGCGCTGTGAGCATTCCGGAGCGGGTGGTGGCTCCGACGAGGGTGAACTTCGGCAGGTTGAGCTGAATCGAGCGAGCGGACGGGCCGGAGTCGATGATGATGTCCAACCGGTAGTCCTCCATCGCCGGGTAGAGGTATTCCTCGATCGCCGGGTGGAGACGGTGGATTTCGTCGATGAACAGGACATCCCCCTTCTGGAGATTGGTCAGCACCCCGGCCAGATCCCCGGCCTTCTCGATCTGGGGGCCGGAGGTGGTGTGGAGCTGGGTCCCGGCAGCGCGGGCGATGAGATTGGCGAGAGTGGTCTTACCGAGACCTGGCGGGCCGGAGAGCAGGACGTGATCGAGCACGTCACCGCGCTGCTTCGCCGCCTCGATCATGAGCAGCAGGCGCTCCTTCACCTTCTCCTGGCCGATGAACTCGGAAAACGCCGGTGGCCGCAGCGAGACATCGAAGGATGTGGCCGGAGCGGTGGTGGTTTTCTGGTAAAAGGTCTCGGACATCTGTCTCAAGGGATTTGGAACCACGAAAATCGCGGAAGCACACGACTTTTCCAGTTCTGCGCCCTTATTGGGGTGCGAACCATTTGATCAGATCCGCAACGACGTGCCATGCGAATGCAGCGAGGCCGCACACGAGCAGGCACGCGTTGAGCACCGGGTGGGCCTGCCGCCATGCCCGGTCCCGCTGCTCCCGGGCCTCAAACCGCGAATCCGGCCACGTGAAAACCCCGAGCCCCAATAGGGTGGCAGGAATGAGAAACAGCCCCACTCCGATCCAGATCATGGGATGACCTTTCCACGCGAAATACGCCATGAACAGGATCGGCAGGCAGGAAATCACAAAATAAGCGAGGAACCAACGTCGCTCGGGGTGCATGCGGCAGGTCATCATAAAACAGCCCTTTCTGCATCCGTTTTCCCAAGCGGCTGAATCACAGGAACTGGCATTTCTCCGAAGGTAAGAGCCGGTCTCCCTCCCGCAAACTGGGATTTTTTGAAAAGAAACCACTTTACAAGGGATTGCTGCTGGGTAGTCTCCGCGCCCCGGCCCAATCCGGACCAACCTTTTCCCGTCATGAAAGTCCTCTCCTCGCTCGCCTCGATGAAGCGCCGCCACGCCGACTGCCAAGTCGTGCGCCGCAAGGGTACGCTCTACGTCATCTGCAAGACGAACCCGAAGTTCAAGGCTCGCCAAGGCGCGACCAAGGGCACCCGCCTCTCCAAGAAGGGCGTGAAGTAAGCCTTCCAGGCCTCCAAGGCCTGATCCAGTTTTCCAAGAAGACGACCTGCGGGTCGTCTTTTTGCGTTGGTAGGAGTTGAGGCTTCAGCCGAGGAGGGTCTTCAGAGGGAGGCGGAGGTTGATGAGTTTCGAAAAGCAGATGGAGAGGACTTCCCGCACAGGAGGGGCCAGCCTACCCGTGACAAGATTATCCAGAGCCTCCGCCCCCCTCTGAAGCCCCTCCTCGGCTGAAGCCTCAACTCCTCGCCAGCCATTCCAGCACGCGGCTGGCGGCGATGAGGCCGAAGGTTGCGGTCACCGGCGCGGCGGTGCCGTAGCCGCTCTCACAGCTCAGACGTAGATTGGTCCCTTCCGGCTTGTCCGTGGACACGCTGCCATCGCACTGCGGAAACACCGCTTGCTCCTCGGTGAAGACCGCCTCGATGCCGAATTTCTTCGCCTTTTTGCCGGTGGAGGCCTTGGGGAAGCCATGCTTCGAGCGGAGCTGCTTCCGCACCTGCATCAACAGCGCATCATGAATCGTGTGTGCCACGTCCGTGACGCGGATACGCGAGGGATCGCGCCGACCACCCGCAGCCCCGCAGGTGACTACCGGAATGCCGCGCTGCTTGCACTCCGCCAGCAGCAGCGACTTCTGCCGCACGGTATCGATGGCATCGACCACGTAGTCGAAGCCTTGGGAAAGAATCTCCGCCGCGTTCTTCTCGCCGAAGAAAGTCGGCAGCACCTGTATATCGCAAGTGGGCGAGATCGCGCGCACTCGCTCGGCCATCGCCTCAGTCTTCTGCCGCCCGACCTGACCATCCATCGCGTGCAACTGGCGGTTCACGTTGGTCACGCAGATCTCATCGAGGTCCACCAGCGTGAGGTGACCGATGCCGGATCGAGCCAAGGCCTCGACCGTCCACGAGCCCACGCCCCCGATCCCGATCACCGCCACACGGGCAGCACGGAAACGCTCCAGCGCAGCCACGCCGTAGAGGCGGCCTATTCCACCAAAGCGGAGCGAGTAATCGTCATCGGGCACGCGGCTACCTAGCCCGCGATCACGCGCCGAGCAAGCAGCGCCGCATGCCATCCAGCACCTTCGCGCAGCGATCGCGGTCGCCGCCCTTCACCTCGGCGGTCGCCCAGCCGGTGTAACCGATGCCCGCCAATGCGGCACGCACCGCCGGCCAGTCGATATCCCCCTCGCCCAGATCCACCCAGCCTTTCTCCCGGCTCCAGTCCTTGCCATCGAGCTTCACGATCCGCTTGCCGAGCGTGCGGATCCATTCCTCCGGCTTGCCGAACTTCCGATGGTTCCCGATATCGAAATACGAACCCACCCAAGGCGAATCGAACCGGTCGATGTAAGCCGCAAGACGATCCGCACTCTGCGCATCACCACCACTCTCATCGTAGAACATCTTGTTCCAGACGTTCTCAATCAGCACGTGGACTCCCAGTTCGGCAGCCAGTGGCAAAGCGCGTTTGATCACCGGGATGCTGCACTCCACGGCTTCATCATGGGTCGTCTTCCCATCCACCACGCCCGGCACCAGCAACACGGCGGAGCCGCCGACCGCATGAGACTCACGAATCGCGGTGAGCAGCCCTTCCAGAGCCTTTTCCCGCACCTCCTCGGAGGGATCGGAGCACCGCACCGTCCAGTGGATCGAGTCCACCACGCCATGGATTGGCAGGCCGGTGGCCTTTGAGGCGGCAAGTGCCTCCGCCTTGTTCTGACCTCCAGGCGAATCCAGCTCCACGCCATCGTAGCCGAGCTCCTTCAAGATCCGGAACTTCTCCTCGAGATTCTTCCCAAAGGAAGCCATCCCGCATTTCAACGCGATGCGGATGCGTGGAGTTGCAGGCTCTGCGGCCCGCAAGGAATTCGCCATCGCCGCAGTGGCGAGGCAGGTGGTCTGGAGGAAACGGCGACGAAGCATAAAGGACGCCCCACCTACGCGCTCCGGCATACGGGTTCTTACGGAGCGTTACAATCCGGCCAACCAAAGCGCGGCGTGGATCTTGAAATCCAACACGAATCCCTCCGCCTCCTTCGCTTTCAACCATGTGCGGAGCTCCGCACGCGGCACCAGATGCACTTTGATCTTCTCGCCACCCACTCCGCCTCCTTCATGTCGCTTCACCAGCCCGGTCGCGTGATACAAGTGCGTGAATTCCGAAGTCATTCCCGCGGATGTCGGTGTGCGCACCAGCAGTTCGACCGACGAAGCATCGTATCCGGTCTCTTCCAGAAGCTCCCGGCGGGCCGTCTCCGCAAGATCCTCCCCGGCAAATTCCTCCTCATCCCCAACGAGTCCCGCGGGAATCTCGATCACCGTGGCTTGCACCGGAATGCGGAACTGCTCGATCAGAACGATTTCGCCTTCCGGAGTTTCCGCCAGAATGCCAACGCACGAATCCGCCTGCGGGCGGCGCACGAAATCCCACGTACCGATGCGATAAACGCCCAGCCAGCGCGTGGTGAAAAGGGTCTCGGGAGTGTTCATGTGGCAAGAAACAGTAGCGTCACATCGTAACGGCGCTAACATTCCGCAGGCGATGTCCCGTCACGATTTCCAAATCCCTCTCGTTTTCAAGCACCGCATCGTCTTCACGCGCGATGCGTTCTCACCGGAGAATCCGGCGCTCGGGGAAGTGCTGCTGGAAGGCGGCGGCCGGAGGGTGCTCGCGGTGATCGAAGCGAACGTCGCCAAAGCCTGGCCGAGCCTCGTTGCGGACGTTCAACGTTACCTGGATTCCACCGGCCTCGATGTGCGCGGCGTGGACGTGCTGCCCGGTAGTGAAGCGGTCAAAAAGGACGATGCGCTGGTCCAGCGCGTTTGGGAACTCGTCGACTCCGGTCACATCGACCGCCACTCGTATCTCATCGTCGTAGGCGGCGGAGCATTCCTCGATGCCGTGGGCTATGCCGCCGCCACCGCCCACCGGGGCGTGCGGCTCGTGCGCTTCCCCACCACCACCCTGTCCCAGGATGACAGCGGCGTGGGTGTGAAGTGTGCCATCAACCACTTCGGCAAGAAGAACTGGGTCGGGGCTTTCGCGGTTCCTTTCGCCGTGATCAATGATTTCGCTTTCCTGCACTCGCAGGACGAAGAGATCCGCCGCGCCGGACTGATCGAAGCCGTGAAGGTCTCTCTGGTGAAGGACGCGACGTTCTTCGAATGGATCGAGCAAAACGTGGAGGCCCTTGCGGCCTTGGAGCCGTTCGTTCTCGAGACCTGTGTCGAACGTTCCGCCCTGCTCCATGCCCGGCACATCGCGGAAGGTGGAGATCCCTTCGAATGTGGTAGCAGCCGGCCACTCGACTTCGGCCACTGGGCCGCCCACAAACTGGAAGCACTCAGCGGCTACCAGCTCGACCACGCCCGCGCCGTCTCCATCGGCATGGTTCTCGATACGCTCTACTCCGCGAAGCGAGGTCTGCTCACCCCCGAAGCGGCGGAGCGTGTCCTGCGGGTGGTGGAAGTACTACGTTTGCCGTTGTATCATCCGGCGATGGACCTTCGCGGTCCCGGCGGCAAGCGCCGCGTCTTCGATGGACTGGAAGAATTCCGCGAACATCTCGGCGGCCGCCTGACCGTCCTGCTCCTCACCGCACCCGGCAAGGGGACTGACGTCCACGAGATGGACGAGGCCCTGCTGGAAGCCTGCATGGTGGAGCTGGAGGAACGCTGCGCAGCGCGGCCTTGAGCTCAGGGAGCCGCACCCGGCTCTTTCTCATCTTCCTTGTCGTAGGCGTCCCAGACCTTCTGGAAGCCGTTGCGCGGCTTCTCCGCCTGCTTCACGACGCCGTTTCTGGTCATCGCGCCCCAGGGGTGCACTTCGCAGCCGCAGGCCTCCATCACCTGCACGGTCCAGATGTTGCACACACGGGGAATGTTGTACTTCCATGGGGAGTCAACCACCACGCCTTTCCCCCAACTTGAGGTTCCGAGCACAACCGGCGTGCCGTCCGGATGATGGCTCACACAACCATTGAGAAATGCCGCCACCGCCGGACCACGATCTCGCGGCACAAGCTTCCGCCACACGTGCTGGTAGTGGCAGACATCCACCACATTGTAGTCGAAGGGAATGATCTCCATCACCGAAGGCGACGGCCAGCAGAGTGCGCGGATCGCCTGCCATGGGGTCAACCAGGCCTTCTTGAGATAGGCTTCGCGGTTGCCCCAGCTCATCGTCACATACTTCGCGTGCGGAAGGCCTGTCGGCGGGCGGAAGCCATTCTCCAAGAGCCAATCGTATGGGAAGACCATCCCCGTGTGGAGATTGTCCGCAATCATCCAGACCATCACGTCCGGGTCCTCCGAAGACACCGGAGCGGCGGCTCCTCGTCCATGAAGCGGGGAAACCCCCACTGCTGCCACCGCCTTCGAGTCCGTGGAAACGGGGATGCGGATGCAGGAAGTGAAAAGCGCTGCTACCAGGCATGGCAGCAGCATCCAACCGGAGATCATGAATCGGAGGCGAGGCATCGGACCGCGCGGATCATCCGGAAAACCCGGACCCGCGCCAGCGAAATTGCCACCGGAACCGCTATACCAGCGGATTTGTCACGCCTCCAGGAACGAGCACACGTACTCGCAGATCCCTTCCGTGACGGTGATCGTGAAACCGCTGTTGCCGGCCACATCGAAATGGGAACCGGCCTCCACCTTGCTCGTTTCGGAGGAGCCATCCAGCACCACGGCACAATCTCCGGCGATGATCTCCATACGCTCCGGTGCTCCGGTGCCGAAATGGTATTCACCCGGATAGATCAGACCCACGGTCTTCTTGGTGCCGTCATCAAAGCGGACGGTGTGGGAGACCACCTTGCCGTCGAAATAGACGTTGGCCTTGGCGTCGACGGTGACGTTGGAGAAGGAAGGAGAGGACATGAGCAATGAGAGAATGAGTGGAAATGGGAGAAGAGAAAGCGGTCATTCGACCGGCATCCCGGCGTCTTTCCAGGCATTGTAGCCGCCTTCGAGAACCGAGACGGAAAAGCCTTTCTCAGCGAGCCGGGCCGCCACCGCCCGCGAATCGGGGCAGGCGGCATCGGTGCAATACAGCACCACGTCTTTATTCGCAGCCAGCGCTGCGCGCATTTCCGGCTCGTGCCGGGCATAATCCTCATCGAACGAGCCGCGGGGCCAGCTGATGGCACCCGCCAAGTGACCGAAGCCGTGGACGAACGATGGCCGGACATCGTAGACCAGCACCTTCCCATCCTGCTGGAGGGTAAAGAGTGCGCTCATCTCGATGACCGAAACCCGCCCGCGGACAGGAGCCGCGGGCTTGGTGGCCGTCTGCTTGGCAACCGGTTTCGGCGCCGGGTGGCTCTTGTGACCACACGACACCAAGGAAACCGCTGCCAAGGCAGCCAGAATGCCGGAAAACGAACCAGTCACGGAGCGATTACTGGCCGATCTTGATCAGCTCGATATCGAACACGAGCAGGCCGCCGGGGCGACCACCACCCGGATTCTCACCATAGGCCAGATCAGCCGGAATCCAGAAGCGGCGCTTCTCGCCGGGAACCATGAGCTGCACACCTTCGGTCCAACCCTTGATCACGCCGGTAAGCTGGAAGCTGGCAGGGGTGCCGCGCTTCACGGAGCTGTCGAACAACTTGCCGTCCGTGGTCCAGCCGGAGTAGTGGACGGTGACGGAGTCGGAAGCCTTCGGATGGTCGGTGCCGGTGCCCTTCGTCAAAACCTTGGAAGCAAGACCGGAAGCAGTCTTCTCCGCATCCGCCGGAACGGCGGCGACGTCGGCCGGAGCCTTTGGCGGCTCCACGCCCGGAGTGATGCCAACCAGCTCGGCTTCCACCACGAGGCCACCTTCCGGAGCACCTGGAGGCGGATTGTCGCCGAAGGCAAGTTTTGCCGGGATCCAGATGGTGCGCTTCTCGCCAGTCACCATCAGCTTGAGGCCTTCGGCGAGACCACCGATGCGAAGCGCATCGAGCGGGATTTCCGCCGGCTCACCCTGCTCGGAAGTGCTGTTGATCAGATTACCATCGGCGCTCCAGAGATTCAGGTGGGCTTTGACGGTGTCGATATCCTTCGGATGATTCGTTCCGGTGCCCTTGGTGGTTACCTTGGTGGCAAGACCGGAAGCGCTCTTCTCGGCGTCGGCAGGTGCGGCAGCCACATCCTTGGGAGCCTTCGGAGCTTGCTTGATGGAGATCAGCTCAACGTCGAAGACGAGTGTGCCGCCCGGGCGGCCACCACCCGGATTCTCACCGTAGGCGAGATCAGCCGGGATCCAGAAGCGGCGCTTCTCACCGGCGACCATCAGTTGAAGACCTTCGGTCCAACCCTTGATCACGCCATTGAGCGGGAAGCTGGTCGGGTCGCCACGCTGCACCGAGCTGTCGAACAGCTTGCCGTCCGTGGTCCAGCCGGAGTAGTGAACCGTCACGGTGTCCGCAGCGGCTGGATGCTCGGTGCCGGTGCCCTTGGAAAGAACCTTCGAGGCGAGACCGGAAGCGGTCTTGGTGGCATCGGCGGGAGCGGCGGCTACGTCTTTGGGTGTCTCAGGCATGGTCGGTTCCGCGAGGGAAAGGGAAGAAGCGGCCAGGAGCAAGCCTGCCGCGCCGATTGCGAGCTTTCGGGCGTTTTTCATCAGCGAAGGCCCGAACCTTCGGTCCCGCCCAAGTGACTGTCAATCCCGCCCACTGTCTTCTCGCGGACCGAGAGTTTTGTCGGCTCGCCGCAATAGGGGCACTGGAACGCTCCTTTGAAGAGAATTCCACCCGCCACCCGCAGTCGGTAACTCCCGCACAAACGCTTGGCTTTACGACTCTTCTGGCAGCCTTTCCCCAGCAAAGGAGGCAGGGTGCACAACGGGCATCGTGCGCGGCTCGCCGCAATCAGATGAAGGAAAAATGTCACCAACGCGCCACCCAGCAGCATGAGACCGAGGAACACATCCGCGCGGGTATCATAGAAAAAACCGGAGGCCATTTCCCCCACCGCCGCCAAAAACAAGCCGGCGGCGAGGAATACCAACAGCGAGGCCAGACGGAATCTGAGCACGCTGGAGCGGGACGGTAAGCGATGCATCGGGACAGATCAGCAGAATTTCCCCAAGGGTGGGACGAGCGGCTAGAAGCAACAGCAGTCCAGCCCTCCGTCAATCTACGATTTCAGAAAAGATAAGATATCCGCATGCACCTTGCAAACAGACTTATCTTCACCAGCATCGATCGTGCCATGTGCAATCTCCAGTCCTTTCCAGCAATAGGGGTATTGCCATTTTGAGCTGGCTGGAGGCTGCCTTCCCATCTCTCAGAAGAGAGCTACCTGTCCCTCCGCAATCGCGATCTTGGGCTTTGCCGGAGCCAGCAAGGCATCGATACGCGTCAGCAGTTCCAACGTGGGGATCTCCACACCGTCCAAAAGCTCCCGCAGTCGTTGGCGCCAGGAGTCATGGGTTCCCCCTTCCTCACGCGCCAGAATCAGAGCCGCCTCGCTCAAGCGCCCGCTGGGGGCAAGCTGCCTCCGCGTGCGTTTGAGCCAAGCCTCCAAGTATGGACGCTTCTGGGATTTCGGGGCTCTCGCCGTGAACACGCCCCGAGACTATCTTCCGTGGAACAATCGGTCAAGCCACCTGGGCCACTGCCATCGCAGCGATTCCCTCGCGGCGGCCCACAAAGCCCATGGTTTCATTGGTCGTGGCCTTGATCCCCACACGTTCCGGTGGGATGCCAAGGGCTTCACCGATGTTCCGGCGCATCGCATCGCGGTGCGGAAGCACTTTCGGAGCTTCCGCAATCAGGGAAGCATCGACATTGAGGATCGTCACGCCGGCTTCTGCTGCCAAGTCACGGCACTTCTCCAAAATCTTCAGCGATGAAATCCCCGCGCAGGCCGGATCACCGGGGGGGAAGAAATAGCCGATGTCCGGCTGTCCCAGCGCTCCCAGCACCGCGTCTGCCAGTGCATGGCAGAGAACATCCGCATCCGAATGACCGTCGAGGCCATGGGTGTGCGGAATGTTCACGCCTCCCAAGATGAGGGGGCGACCTTCCTTGAAGCGGTGAACGTCATAACCGATGCCAACCATGATCGAGTGGGATTGCAGGGAGGGTTAGAGAATTTCCGAGATCGGGATCTTGCCGTTGGTGGCCACGATCGACCAGACGTCCGGCTTGCCCGGCACCGGATGCAGGTCCACCACACCGCCTGCGGCTTCTACGATCAGCTTGCCGGCCGCGATGTCCCACAGCGAGATCCGGGACTCGATGTAACCATCGAGACGACCGCATGCGATGTAAGCCATGCCGAGAGCGGCCGAGCCCATCATCCGCATCTTGCGAGCGCGCAGGGATGCTTTCTTAAACCGTTCGAGGCCGATGCTCAGGGCATCGCCGTCCTTGCCGCAGCCGACGAACAAGATCGCTTCCTCCAGCACCGTGCGCGGGCTGGCCGAGATCGCTTTGCCATTCAGAAGTGGAGGCGCTCCCTTCACTGCCGTCCAAGTCTCTCCCACCATCGGATCATGGATCACACCCACGGTGATTTCCCCATCCACGCGCAAGGCGATGGACACGCAGAAGTGTGGGATGCCGTAGTAGAAATTCACCGTGCCATCGATCGGATCGACGATCCATTGGCGGTGGGAATCCTGATTCCCCGCCAGACCTTCCTCGCCATACAGGGCATCGTCCGGACGTGAGCCGAGCAGGATATCGGTGATGAGATCCTGCGACTGCTTGTCGAGAGCGAGCTTGATATCGTGATGAGTGGCTTCGTCCACGGCAGCCTCCTGGCCGAAGTGGGAGCGCAACAGTTTGCCCGCTTCAAGAGCGGCGTGGACGGCGAGTTCGAGATCTGTCATGGGACGAAAGAAAAATCAGCGATCCGCCCGGCGGGCGGCCAATTCGAGGATGGCTTCGGCAAGGTGATTGGCAAGGTGGACTTTGTCCTCCGCTGGCAGCGGGATGCTTTGTTCCGGGTAAACCAGCAACACTTCATTGCGTTCCGAATCAAAGCCGATGCCGGGTTTCGAGACGTCATTGGCCACCACGAGGTCGCAGCCTTTGGATTCAAGCTTATGACGGGCGTTCCCTTCGAGATTCTCCGTCTCCGCGGCGAAGCCTACCAAGGTGCCTTCAAATCCGAAGGGGCTTCGCGCGGAACCCAGAATGTCCTGAGTTTTCACCAACTCGAGCACCAGTCGCTCTCCAGTCTTTTTGATCTTCTGAGGCTCCACCTGGGCGGGTGTATAGTCCGCCACGGCCGCTGCAAAAACGGCGATGTCCATCCGCCCGATATGGCGGCCCACCGCCAGATGCATTTCCGCCGCCGTGGTCACTGGAAGGTAATCGACATGATCGGGTACGGGTAGCGCTGTAGGCCCGGATACGAGCAAGACCCGGTGACCTTCATGAGCAAAGGCGTGCGCCAAGGCATAGCCCATCTTCCCCGAAGACCGATTGCTCAAATAACGCACAGGGTCGATCGGTTCACGGGTCGGGCCGGCGGTGATGAGAACATTCACGCTGCGGAGTGTGGTTCTCCCTGCCCCGTGTGCAAGTCACGCTTGGGGAGAAGGCAACTTCAATCTCGCAAACAACCGCCCGTTCACCGCCAGACTGGTTGGAATATAGACCTCCACCTTGTCGAGGAAGGCTCCATAGCCCTCGGCGTATTCCCTCACCACGATTCCCTCGTTTCCACCCGCAGCGGGCCGCCAGTGGCTGAGATTTGTTGAGATCTCGATCCCCGGGTTGAGTTCATTGGAACGATCCGCTCGTCGCCAAGTCATCTTCACATAATTCCCGATGGGCACGGTCCCATGGGTTTGGATCTGGATGAACTCCATTTGCGGAAGCACTGCGGGTGCATCTGCAACACTGGGATCCGTGCCTAGCACAAACTCAATTCCATTGGGAATCCCATCGTGATCCGGATCGGCGTTCGGAGAAGCGTCTCCCAGCCCTGGATAGCCGGAAATCCAAGTATCGTAGCCGTTCGCACGAGCTTCGATACTCAACAACCCTCCAAGGAACAAAAAAGGCCACAAACGCACGCACCGTGCACTAATGCTTTCAAATCCAACATGCAGCAAAATTCCGCCATGGCTTTTGCAGGTCCGATTTCTCCTACGGAAAGCCTCTGTGCCGGTTCTGCTCGTGCGATTTGGGCAAAAAAAGAGCCCGTCCTCATCTTTCGACAAGGACGGGCAAATACCTGGCGACGACCTACTCTCACAGGACCTATCGTCCAACTACCATCGGCGCTGCAGCGTTTCACTTCCGGGTTCGGAATGGGACCGGGTGGTTCCACCGCGCTCTGGTCACCAGAGGGCAATCCTCATTCAAAGGACTGGGACTCTAGCGAACAAAGCTTCAGCTTCGTCTTCTTCAGTATCTTTTCTCAGATCAGCGGACCTCCGACTTCCATCGCGGTCCGCTCCCTGACATCCACACGGAGAACTTCATCTTCCTAACTTAACCGATCCACTCGAGCCTCTCACATAGTCTCGGGATCCAAATCCCTTTCAACAACGGCAACGATTCCGATGGAATCAAGCCGAACGGATGATTAGTACCTGGTAAGCTGAATATATTACTACACTTACACTTCCAGCCTATCAACGTGGTAGTCTTCCACGATCCTTCAGGGAAAATTCATCTTGGGAGGAGCTTGGCGCTTAGATGCTTTCAGCGCTTATCTCTTCCGCACTTAGCTACCCAGCCATGCTCTTGACAGAACAACTGGTGCACCAGAGGTGCGTCAATTCCGGTCCTCTCGTACTAGGAATTGAACCCCTCAATTTTCCTGCGCCCACAGAGGATAGAGGACCGAACTGTCTCGCGACGTTCTGAACCCAGCTCGCGTGCCGCTTTAACCGGCGAACAGCCGGACCCTTGGGACCTTCTCCAGCCCCAGGATGCGACGAGCCGACATCGAGGTGCCAAACTTCGCCGTCGATATGAACTCTTGGGCGAAATCAGCCTGTTATCCCTAAGGTACCTTTTATCCGTTGAGCGACGGCAATTCCACATTCTACCGCCGGATCACTTAGGCCTACTTTCGTATCTGCTCGGCTTGTTGGCCTCACAGTTAGGCGGGTTTATGCCTATGCACTCGACACACGGTTACCGACCGTGCTGAACCCACCTTCGCGCTCCTCCGTTACTCTTTAGGAGGATACCGCCCCAGTAAAACTGACCGGCTGACACTGTTCCCCGCCCGGATTCACGGGTCGAGGTTAGATCTTCCAACACCCAAGGGTGGTATCTCACTGGCGGCTCCGCGATCCCCTAAAGGACCACATCAAAGCCTCCCACTTATGCTGAGCATGAAAATCGAAAAACCAATGACAGCTTACAGTTAAGGTCTATAGGGTCTTTCCGTCCTTCTGCGGGTAGGCGGCATCTTCACCGCCATTACAATTTCACTGAGCACCTGGTTGAGACAGCGCCCAACTCGTTACACGATTCGTGCAGGTCGGAACTTACCCGACAAGGAATTTCGCTACCTTAGGACCGTTATAGTTACGGCCGACATTCACGGGGACTTGGGCTCAAAGCTTCGCTTGCGCTAACCTCTTACCTTAATCTTTCCGCATTGGTCACGTGTCACATCGTATACGTAGACTTACGTCTTGGCACAATGCTGTGTTTTTGCTAAACAGTCGGTTGGGCCATTTCACTGCGGCCTGGAAATCAGGCACCCCTTATCCCGAAGTTACGGGGCCAATTTGCCGAGTTCCTTAACCAGGGTTCACTCTTACGCCTTGGTATACTCTACCCACCCACCTGTGTCGGTTTGCGGTACGGGTTGCTTAGCATGCGCTAGGGCTTTTCTCGGCACAGACTTTGGTAATGCGGATCGGCCGTAGCCTCACCTCGGAATTCAATTACTTAGTTACCTCCATCCATGCGTCATCCTAGTTTAAGGTTCGCAAGTGCAGGAATATTAACCTGCTGTCCATCGGTTACGCCCATCGGCCTCACCTTAGGTCCCGACTAACCCAGGGACGAAAAACGTAGCCCTGGAAACCTTGGGTTTACGGCGGACCGGGATTTCACCGGTCTTATCGTTACTTATGTCTGCATCCTCTCTTCTCAGCACTCCACAGTCGGTCGCCCTCCTGCTTCAAGGCACTGAGAATGCTCCTCTACCGCGCCACTCAAAGAGTGACACCCAGAGCTTCGGTATTACGCTTATCGCCGATCATTTTCGGCGCAGAATCTCTCGATGAGTAAGCTATTACGCACTTTTTAAATGGTGGCTGCTTCTAAGCCAACATCCTCACTGTCTGTGAAATTCCACATCCTTTCCACTTAGCGTAATTTAGGCACCTTAGCTGCTGATCAGGGTTGTTTCCCTTTTGACGATGAAGCTTATCCCCCACCGTCTCACTGCTATGCTCCATTGAGTGGTATTCGGAGTTTGATAGGGTTTGGTAGACGGGTATGCCCCCTAGCCCTTTCAGTGCTCTACCCCCACTCATCAGCACATAACGCTGCACCTCAATGCATTTCGAGGAGAACCAGCTATCACGGGGTTTGATTAGCCTTTCACTCCTACCCTCAGCTCATCCGAGAATTTTTCAACATTCACCGGTTCGGTCCTTCACGTAGTATCACCTACGCTTCAACCTGGCCAAGGGTAGATCACCTCCGCTTCGGGTCCAGCACCTGCAACTAATTCGCCCTATTGGGACTCGCTTTCGCTTCGCCTCCGTTCCAGAAGAACTTAAGCTCGCCACAGATACTAACTCGCAGACTCATTAAGCAAAAGGCACGCCATCACCCCGAAGGGCTCTGACACCTTGTAGGCACACGGTTTCAGGTTCTATTTCACTCCGCTCACAGCGGTTCTTTTCACCTTTCCCTCACGGTACTGGTTCACTATCGGTCGCTAACTAGTATTTAGCCTTACGCAGTGGTCTGCGCAGATTCACACAACGTTCCACGTGTGCTGTGTTACTCAGGAACACCCTAGGGGTCGATCGGATTTCGGATACGGGGATGTCACCCTCTGTGTCGCGCCTTTCCAAACGCTTCTCCTATCGTCACTACTCCCACGTCGGGGTCCTACAACCCCGGGGACAAGTCCCCGGTTTGGGCTCTTCCGCTTTCGCTCGCCACTACTGACGGAATCGATTCTCTTTCTTTTCCTCCGGTTACTGAGATGTTTCACTTCACCGGGTATCGCGTTTTCTTCCCTATTTGATTCAGAAAGAAACGATGGCGTATTAACACCACCAGGTTACCCCATTCGGAAATCTCCGGATCAAAGCGTATTTGCCGCTCCCCGAAGCTTATCGCAGCTTATCACGTCCTTCATCGCCTGTTAGCACCAAGGCATCCACTGTGTGCCCTTCGTAGCTTGATTCCTTTCGAAATCAGCCATCGTTGAGTCTTCACTCATTGCTGAGTGTTCAACAAAATTGCCATAAACATTAATTGGGAATTTAGAGTATTCCAAGACCACGTAAAGAGCGCTCATATGAGCAATCAATATGCAGTCAGGAAAAACTTATTTCTCCATGCGGATGTCAAAGAGCGGACTCTCTTCTTTCAATGCTAAACTCGCTTCCTTCGTTCGAGAGATGGTGGGCCTGACTGGACTCGAACCAGTGACCCCGCGCTTATCAAGCGCGTGCTCTAACCAACTGAGCTACAGGCCCAAAGTATTGAACGTTGCCCAATTGAAGTTGGTGGAGGCACAGGGACTCGAACCCTGGACATCCAGCTTGCAAAGCTGGCGCTCTACCAACTGAGCTATACCCCCCTCTCTGGAGGTGCGAATTGAAAAGAAAAACGGCTAAATCGTATGCTGCGAACCATGCTGGTTTGCTCAGGTTAAAGGATTTGAATGTTTTGAGGGCGATTGCTCGCTTCTCGATCCAAACTCATTGCTGAGTTGGACTCGACCTTCTCAGGGACAGACTAGCTGTTTGAGATTCTCCGTAGAAAGGAGGTGATCCAGCCGCAGGTTCCCCTACGGCTACCTTGTTACGACTTCATCCCAGTTACCAGCTACACCTTAGGGCTCTGCCTCCTTGCGGTTGGCGCGAACACTTCGGGTGCGACCGGCTTCCATGATGTGACGGGCGGTGTGTACAAGACCCGGGAACGTATTCACGGCACCGTAGCTGATGTGCCATTACTAGCGATTCCGGCTTCATGGAGGCGAGTTGCAGCCTCCAATCCGAACTGGGCCCAGTTTTATAGATTTCCTCCACCTCGCGGTCTCGGTTCTCATTGGTACTGGGCATTGTAGGACGTGTGCAGCCCTAGGCGTAAGGGCCATACTGACCTGACGTCGTCCCCACCTTCCTCCCAGTTGATCTGGGCAGTCTGACTAGAGTTCCCGGCATTACCCGCTGGCAACTAGTCACAAGGGTTGCGCTCGTTGCGGGACTTAACCCAACATCTCACGACACGAGCTGACGACGGCCATGCAGCACCTGTGCAAATCCCCCGAAGGGTCACGCGCTTTCACGCGCTTAGAGATGCATGTCAAGCCTAGGTAAGGTTCTTCGCGTTGCATCGAATTAAGCCACATACTCCACCGCTTGTGCGGGTCCCCGTCAATTTCTTTGAGTTTTAGCCTTGCGGCCGTACTTCCCAGGCGGTGCGCTTAACGCGTTAGCTCCGGCACAAGGGGGGTCGAATCCCCTCACACCAAGCGCACACCGTTTACTGCCAGGACTACAGGGGTATCTAATCCCTTTCGCTACCCTGGCCTTCGTGCCTCAGCGTCAGATACTGTCCAGTGACTCGCTTACGCCACGAGTGTTCCTCTCGATCTCCACGCATTTCACTGCTACACCGAGAATTCCAGTCACCTCTCCAGTCCTCAAGTCAAGCAGTATCGGATGCAGTTCCGGGGTTGAGCCCCGGGATTTCACATCTGACTTACCTAACCGCCTACGCACCCTTTACGCCCAGTGATTCCGAACAACGCTTGGGACCTTCGTATTACCGCGGCTGCTGGCACGAAGTTAGCCGTCCCTTCCTCTTCCGGTACTATCAACCCTGTCTGCTATTCACAGCCAGGTCTTACTCCCGGATGACAGGAGTTTACAATCCGAAGACCGTCATCCTCCACGCGGCGTTGCACCATCAGGGTTGCCCCCATTGTGAATTATTCTCGACTGCTGCCACCCGTAGGTGTCTGGACCGTGTCTCAGTTCCAGTGTGCCTGATCGTCCTCTCAGACCAGGTACCCGTCGTAGCCTTGGTGAGCCGTTACCTCACCAACAAGCTGATAGGGCGCGAGCCAATCCTCCAGCGACAGCCTTGCGGCCGCCTTTACTCTTGCGAGACCATGGGGTATTAATCCAAGTTTCCCTGGGCTATTCCCCACTGAAGGGCATGTTACTCACGTGTTACTCACCCGTGCGCCACTGACTGAAGCGGTATTGCTACAACTTCAATCCGTTCGACTTGCATGTCTTAAACACGCCGCCAGCGTTCGTTCTGAGCCAGAATCAAACTCTCCGTAAAATATAGTGCTAGACTCTTAAAGAGTCTGCTTAAATTGGACCTACTGACCAGGATTCCTCGGTTCAGCCTGCGCACCTCTCAAGGCGCGCAGCACACAATTTAGCCTTTTTCTTTTCCACTCAGCTTCCAAACCGCCGCACCAGAGACTCTTTGCAGAGTGTTGGCACCGTTTGTGCTGAGCCGCATTGTCAAAGATCCGTTTCGAGGGGACTAAGAAGCCGATCGGGTATTTCCACCGCGACCGGCTGTCGGTCTCTCGTGTCGCGCTTCGTAGCGGCGACGGGCGCAAGCTACCCTGAACGACCCCCGCGGGTCAATGCGTTTCTTGAAGAAATTTCAAAACGGATAGCAAACCTCGCCGCAATCCCCTCTAAATCAACAAAAAGTCCCACGAAAAAATCTGACAGGAATGTCACCGAATCACCCTCAAACCACCCCTTCCAACCCCCTCAAAAGCAGGTTTCGGGTCCAAATCGGTGGATTCCGGCCTCCGGGCACCCCGCAAGAGGGCAAAACGGGAGCGAAGACACGTATTTACTAGAAATGCAGTAGATGTTCAAACCGTTGTTTACCAACGGAATGGCGC
>JASGJM010000009.1:0-16567 GCA_049840755.1 Luteolibacter sp.
TCATGGTCACCGGCCGCCGCGGGGTAAAAGCCCTGCAGTCCGGCCTGCTGCACGCACAGGCCGCGCGCACCTCCTCCAGCATGGCTGCTGCTGCCGTGAAGGCGCACATGGAACAGGAGGAGCAGGATCAGGCGTCCCGGATCACCGAAGTCTTCGGCGAGGCGGACAGCGAGCTCCGTGTGTTGACGGCGGAAGAAACCCGGAAGCTGGACCAACGCCATGCCCGGCTGCCCGCAAAGCTCGACAAACTCCATCAGCGCAACCTCGCCCATCTCAACCGCCGTCATGAATCCTCCTTGGGCTTGGCGCATTCGGACTCCGCCGAAGTGGCGCTCGGTCGCTCCCACGAACGGGATGATGCGATGGCGGTGATCGAATCCGCGACCGATCAAGCCATCGGGGAGCTGGCTCGCCCGTGGACGGCGGAAATGATGCCGCTCAAGGAGCAACTCGATGCCTTGGAAGCTCCCGCCGAAGCACGTTATCCCGAATGGAACCACGATCTCTGCGAGCAATGGGAGCCGCCTGCGGAAACGCCGCAAGCCGTGCGGATCGGCCGCATCGCCGTCAACCTGAACCATCTGCCCGGCGGCATTCCCAAATCACCGCGGCTCGCCCTTCCCGGCCATCCGGAGTTCCAGGTGCCGCTGGCGCTGGGATTTCCCCAGCACGGCTCGCTGCTCATCGAGACCACCGGTGATCCGGCCGCCGCGATCAGCGCGATCAACGGGATCGCCCTCCGTCTGCTGGCCAGCCTGCCTCCCGGGCGCTCGTCCTTCGTCTTCATTGATCCGGTGGGACTCGGTCGTGGCTTCGCCGGGCTGATGCACCTTTCCGACTACGAGGAAACCCTCATCACCCACCGCATCTGGACCCAGACCACCCAGATCGAGGAGCGGCTGGCGGAGCTCTGTGAGCACATCGAGAAAGTGATCCAGATGTATCTCCGCAACGAATATGCCACGATCGCCGACTACAACGAGCAGGCGGGCAGCGTGGCGGAGAAATACCGATTCCTCGTGATCGCCGGCTTCCCGACTGCATTCAGCGAAACGGCGGCGAAGCGCCTGCGCTCGATCGCGGCCAGTGGCGCGCGCTGCGGTGTGCACCTGCTGATCCAGCAGGACCGTAGCCAGCCGGTCGACCCCGCTCTTGATGAAGAACTGAAACGCGCCTGCCTGCGGGTCACGCTCGAGCACGGCAGGTTCCGGCTCAGTGATCCCTCCTACGGCACGGGCGAGGTGACTTTCGACGTCCCTCCCTCCGATGAAGACGCCAGCACGTTGATCCATCGTATCGGCCAAGCGAGCATCGACTCCAATCGCGTGGAGGTTCCATTCTCCCACATCGCGCCACCGGTGGAGGAACGTTGGAGCCACGACACATCCGAGGAACTGCGGGTTCCCGTCGGTCGCGCGGGCGCGAAGAAGCTTCAGATGCTCGCCATCGGCAAAGGCACCCGCCAGCACGTGCTGGTGGCAGGCAAGACCGGTTCGGGCAAATCGACGCTCTTCCATGTCATCATCACCAATCTCGCGCTGTGGAGCAGCCCGGAGCAGGTGGAGTTCTATCTGGTCGACTTCAAGAAAGGCGTCGAATTCAAGTGCTACGGCACGAAGCGCCTGCCGCATGCACGCGTGGTGGCGATCGAGAGCGACCGGGAGTTCGCCCTGAGCGTGCTCCAACAGGTGGACCACGAACTGAAACGGCGCGGCGAGCTGTTCCGCAAAGCCGGATCGCAGGATCTCGCTTCCTACAACCGCCAGGGTTCGCCCCTCCCTCGCACGCTACTGTTGATCGATGAATTCCAGGAGTTCTTCACCGAGGATGATTCGGTGGCTCAGGAAGCCTCGTTGCTGCTCGACCGCATCGTCCGCCAAGGCCGGGCCTTCGGCATCCACGTGATCCTCGGTTCGCAGACGCTCGGCGGTGCCTACACGCTGGCGCGGGCCACGCTCGGCCAGATGGTCATCCGCATCGCCCTCCAGTGCAACGAAGCCGACGCCCATCTCATCATGGATGAGGACAACCCCGCGCCCCGTCTGCTCACCCGCCCCGGCGAGGGAATCTACAACGATCAAGCCGGAGCCTTGGCGGCGAACAGTCCGTTCCAGATCGTATGGCTGTCTGAAAACGAGCGCGACAAGTTGCTGGGTGAAGTCGCCGAGCTGGAGCGCAAGCGCGCCGGAACGCCTGCCGTGCCGATCGTGTTCGAAGGCAATGCCCCGGCGGAAATCCGCGACAATGCCGAACTCGCCGCCGCCTTGCACACACGCCCCGCCGCGCGTCCCGCCGCAGGCCGGGCATGGTTGGGAGCACCGAACTCGATCAAGGGTCCGACCGAGGCACGCTTCCAGCGCCAAAGCGGCAGCCACCTGCTGGTGGTGGGCCAATCGGGCGAGCGGACGTTCTCCCTGCTGCTGGTCTCCATCCTTTCGCTGGCCTCACAGTACCCGGCGGGACAGGCAGAGTTCTACATTCTCGATCCGAATGCAGCGGGACTGCCTAGTGAAGAGTCGTTCCAACGACTCGCCACGACACTGCCACACAAGGTGCGGATCGGCGGCCCCTCCGAAGCAGCCGCGTTGATGACCGAACTGGACGCCACCTTGCAAAGCCGGGCCTCAGGAGCTCCGGCGGACGCACCGGAGGTATTCCTCATCGTGCGAGATCTGCAGCGGTTCAAAACGCTGCGGCCGGATGACGAATTCCGTTTCTCGATGGATGATGATGCCTCTGCCGCCAGCCCATCGCAGATCCTCGCGAACGTCCTCAATGAAGGCGGTCCAGCGGGCATGCACGTGATCGCCTCGACGGACACCTGGAACAACGTGAGCCGCTGGGTGCCGCGCAAACTGATGGCGGAGTTCGAGATGCGGGTGCTGTTCCAGATGAGCGCGAACGATTCCGCGAACCTCATCGATGGACCTGCGGCCTCCGGGCTGGGTCTGCACCGCGCGCTCTTTCACAACGAGCATCTCGGCAGCGACGAGACCTTCCGCCCCTATGCCCTGCCGGATGATGAATGGCTGGAGGAAACAAAAGAGAAGTTGCAGGGGTGATGCATCTCCGGTACCACTGTTCGCGGCTTGAGCACGGTTGCCCTTCCATGGGCTATCACCCTTGTTTGCGGACATTTTCCAGCTCTTCCAGTCGCGTAGCGACGATGGATTGTAGCCGTGGGTTTTCAACCCACGGTTCCCTGCACGCATGACATCGGAGTCGCGTAGCGACGATTGAGGGACCGACCCACCTCAAGTCCTCCCGATCAATCCAAGACATACCTCGGATCAAACTCGATCCCATGTCGCTGGAGAAACGCGAGGTATTCCTCCTGGAACGTCTTTACCCGATGGTGGTCACGTTGCTTCCGGATGTATTCCGTCACCTCCTCGAGGGCGGACCTGCTCACGGTGAATGCCCCATAGCCATCCTGCCATTGGAATTCCTTCATTTCTGGAAACGTCTTGTTAATCCAACCCGATGATCCGCCCTTGATCAACTGGGCGATCTTGCTTGGCGCGAGGGTTGGGGAGCCCGCAACAGCAGATGCACGTGGTCGTCCGTGCCGCCAATCTGAATGGCGGTTATTCCATTTTCCCGAGCGATGCCAGCCATGTAGCTCCAAACGCGCTCTTCGATATCAGAGGTGATCCAACGTTCACGCCCCTTGGTTCCGAACACCAAATGATAATGAAGGGACGTGAAGGTATTGGCCATGGATGAGATCACGCATGGTGTCGGGGATGCCCATGGGAACAAGGAGCAACCTCGTCTTCGATCACTTCGGAACATCGGAGCCTCCCCCCTTCAATCGTCGCTACGCGACTCCAATATTCTCTCCATCCGGGACCGTGGGTTGAAACCCACGGCTACAATCCACCGTCGCTACGCGACTAAAAATCCCCTCATTACGAAGACCATATCCGGCCGGAAGCTCATTTCGATTTATCCTTCCTGGACGCATCGCGGCGGCGCTCCGCCCACTCGGCGGAATAGCTCTGGTAGATCTTGGTGCCACGGATAGAACTGGATCGTCTTTTTGGTAACCGTATCGAGAACCGAAACCTCCACGGTTTTCCCCGGAATCTGAAATCCGTCTTTGTTCACACCCCGAAGCGATGCCACTTTCAACCGCTTGCCCCTGCCAAAAGTCATCCCGGTCCGCCATATCTCAGGGTATTCGCAGGCGGCCCCGGGAACCTGATCGCTGAACCATCGGATGATCATCGTTGGCTGCCGGTTCTCACTGGCAACCATTTCTATTTCATACTCGGTCCAAGCGGGCACTTGGCCTGCCATCGCCGGCTCCGCCATCGCCGCCATCGCGAGCAAAAGCATCATTCCGCGTTTCATGCGGGCATGGCGTTCACCACCCGAACACCACCGGTGGCACGATGAGTCTCACATCCCCCGCTCCACGGCGGTTGTTCTCACTCTCCTCGATCGCGGAGACGAAGCCATTATCGAACTCCACGGAGGTCTTCCCCTTCTCGATCCGGGTCACGCTGACAAGCTGGCGGAACACATTCCCGGTATAGGGATCGCGGACGAGCGCGTAGTTTTTCTGATCCTCGTAGTCGATGTCCTCCCAACGACCCGTCTCCCCCTTGCCGGTCTTGCGGACATCGGTCTTGGTCGGCTTGCCGAGGGAGGAACCGACTTCCGAAACCGTCATACCAACCGCCACCTGGTGATTCGCGATGAGCTTCTGGACGACGATCTGGCGGGCGTAGAGCTTCTTGAGATTCTCGACGAAATTCGGGTCCTTTGATGAAAATGCCCATGGTGGCACCCATCCCACGATGCCATCGCGCGTGCCTTGGCCGCGGACGTAATAAGCACGCTCGGTCATGGCCTCCAGCTTCACGGTTTGGTCGACCTTGAGAAAGCCCACCCGATGGTTGCCCTCCTTGTCGGAGAACACCGGAGCTTCCTTGATGACCGTCAACTCGATCGGTCGCTTCGCCGGATCGTTGAAATAAACCACGCCCGGCTCCATCTCGAGCTTCGACTGTCGGTCACGCTCGCTGCGCCCGATCCCACCGAAACGCCCGCTCTGGGCGAAGGCCGGGGCGGCCGCCAGCGCGCAAAGGCACAGAACGGCGGGAAGACGGAAAGCCATGGATTTCATGATGTTGGAACCATAGGCGAGGGCGGGAAAAAGCCCAAGCTGGATTCTTGGGACGCGCCTTGGAACCGATCTATTCATGAAAATTTTCAGCACCTTGGGATTGGACGCGGCGGGCCCGGCGGGCATCCTCCCGGCATGAATTCGCCCGGACCGCTCTCTCAGAAACTTTTCGCCACCGCCAAGGAATTGATCCCGGGTGGTGTGAACTCGCCCGTCCGGGCCTTCCGCAACGTGGGTGGCGAGCCGTTCTTCGTCCGCAGCGCCAAGGGCAGCCGCATCCAGGACGTCGATGGCAAGACCTACATCGACTACATCGGCTCCTGGGGCCCGAACATCCTCGGCCACGCACCAGCGGTGGTCACGAATACGATCCACGAGGTGGCGAAATACGGCGTGTCCTTTGGCATTCCGAATCCCTTCGAGGTGGAAATGGCGCGCACCATCACCGAGTGGGTGCCGTCCGTGCAAAAGGTCCGCATGACCAGCACCGGCACCGAGGCGACGATGTCCGCGATCCGTGTGGCCCGCGGCTTCACGAAACGGGACTACATCGTGAAATTCGACGGTTGCTACCACGGCCACAGCGATTCTCTGCTCGTCGCCGCCGGTTCCGGTGCGTTGACCCACGGTGAACCCGACTCCGCCGGCGTGCCGAAGGCTTTCGCGGAGAAGACGATCGTGCTTCCCTACAATGATCCGGAAGCGCTGGAGAAGGTTTTCGCCGCGCAGGGCGACCAGATCGCCGCGATCATCGTGGAATCCTATCCTGCCAATGCCGGCTTCGTGCTGCCACGCCCGGGCTACCTCAACCTGCTGAGCTCGATCACGAAGAAGTACGGAGCGTTGCTCATTTTCGACGAGGTGATGACCGGCTTCCGCCTCGGCAAGGCGGGGGTGCAGGGACTTGAAAATCTCACGCCGGACCTGAGCTGCTTCGGCAAGGTGATCGGTGGCGGCCTTCCGGTGGGAGCCTTCGGCGGCCGCGCCGAGGTCATGGACATGCTCGCTCCGATCGGCCCGGTCTATCAGGCCGGCACGCTCTCCGGCAACCCGCTGGCGATGGCCGCCGGCCTCGCCCAGCTCAAGGAGCTATCCAAAGCCTCCGGCTACCCTCGGCTGGAAGAACTCGGCGCCTATTTCGAAGCCGGGCTGCGCAAGGTCTTCACCGAACGCGGCATCCCACACCGGATCAACCGTGTCGGCTCGATGTTCTGCCTGTTCTTCACCGACCGCGAGATCGTGAACGTGGACGACGTGATGAAGCAGGATCTGGAGCTGTTTAAGAAGTTCTTCTGGGGCAGCTTGGAAAAGGGCATCTACATCGCGCCAAGCCCCTACGAAACCGGCTTCCTGTCCCTCGCCCACACCGAGGCGGATCTGGACGACACGCTGACGGTATTCGAAGAAGTGTTGCGGGTGATTTGACCCGGATTGCCATTACGGCCCCATGCCCAAAAGGCTTCTGTTCATCTGTTCCCGCAATCGGCTGCGAAGCCCCACGGCTGAAGCGATCTTTGCAGACCGGCCCGGCATCGAAATCGATTCCGCAGGTCTGGCTCCCGATGCGCAGGTTGTGCTGGATACCTGCCAGATTCAATGGGCGGATGTGATCCTGATGATGGAGCCCATCCATCGCCAGCGTCTCCAGTCAAAATACGGCGAGCACTTGCGCGGCAAGCGGGTGGTCGTTCTGGGCATTCTCGATAACTATGACTTCATGGATCCAGAGTTGATCCGGCTGTTGGAGATGAAGTGCGGCCCTTACCTACGCTGAGAAACTTCGAATTGCCTTCAATCGGAATCGGCTCCAGATGTTTTCACGCTGCAATGGAAGATCCTGCCGAACCATCGCTCTGTGACGAATGCCGGAAAAGAAGGGCGACCATGCACATTTGCCGGATCATCGACGGAAGCAAAAGCACGACGGATCTCTGCGAGAAATGCTTCAAGGCCACCGCCTCACCGGCCAGGCAGGCGGAGGTCGCCCGGATGCTCGCGGCCCGTTGCCGGTTTTGCGGTGGCTGGCCGTGCTCCACGAGCACGGATCCCATGCAGATGATGCAGGGTCACCCCCTTACGATGATTCACGAATGCACGCCGTGCGGGCAGATGCGCCGGGATTACCTGCTCAAGGCTCTCGAGGGAATCGATCGAATCGAGTCACTTTCCCAAGCCGCCCAAATCGAAATAGTCCGGAACATCGAAGCTGCCGCTGACGCACACGTGCGCGATTGGCTGCGCAAGAATGGATCGTGAGGTGGAAACGCTCTCGCGGTCCTCGCCTTAACCAGATGTCGGGAATTCCTTGTAACGCCCCACCCGCCTGCCATTGAAGGGGCCGCCACATGCCGTTTCCCCGCAACAAAGCCACCCGCAAGAATTACAAGGACACCCAGGTCTCTGTGTGACATGGGCCACAAGGACGGGAAGACCGAGTTGCAGATCGAAATGACCGCCTCGGTGAACGGCCAGACCTTGATCGCGGAGCTGCCGCGGATCGTGAACCAGACCATGATCGAAGCCGCGATCGACTACGGCCGCAAAGCCGGCTGGACTCCGGATCAGGCGGGGCCGCCCTTCCGTTGCAAGTATCTGCGCGGGCAGTTCACGCGCCTGGAGGACTGACCCTGCGCTTTTGACGCGGTCGGGGAGCCGTGCTAACAAAGGCGCCATGGATCTCCAACTTTCGGGCAAGACCGCCCTCGTCACCGGTTCCACCAAAGGCATTGGCCTCGGTATCGCCCGCGCCTTGGCCCGTGAAGGCGCCAATGTCATCGTCAATGGACGCAGCGAAGCCTCCGCCAAGGCCGCCGCCGACCAGATCGGCAGCGGCACCCGCTGGATCGCAGCGGATGTTTCCACCGCCGAAGGCTGCGCCGCCATCGCCAAAGCCGCTGGAGCGGTGGACATTCTGGTGAACAACGCCGGGATCTTCGAGCCGAAGCCGTTCACCGAAATCCCGGACGAGGATTGGGACCGCTTTTATCAGGTGAATGTGATGTCCGCCATCCGCCTGACCCGCGCGCTGCTGCCGGGCATGCTGGAGCGCAATTGGGGCCGGGTGATCTTCATCTCCAGCGAAAGCGGCATCCAGATCCCGGAGGAAATGATCCACTACGGCATGACCAAGGCCGCGGAGATCGCGCTGGTCAATGGCATCGCCCGCACCACCAAGGGAACCGGCGTGACGGTGAACGCAGTGCTGCCCGGCCCGACTGCTTCCGAGGGAGTCACCGATTTCGTCGGCCAGCTCGCCAGCGAGGCGAAGCAGACACCGGAGGAGTTCGAAAAGGAGTTCTTCCGCAACGTACGCGGCACCTCGCTGCTCCAGCGCTTCGCCACGGTGGAGGAAATCGCGGACACGGTCGCCTTCATCAGTTCCCCGCTCGCCTCCGCCACCAACGGCGCGGCCGTTCGCGTTGACGGCGGAGTGTTGCTGGCGACGGCGTGAAGATACCATGAAGGTTGTGTGAATTCGTTTCCGCCGCCGCGACATGCCTTGAAATCCGACATGCGCTCCGGCAGAACCACTCCATGCACGCGCCTTCCATCCATCGATGGAAGGCCTGTGTTCTGGCAAAGCGGTGGCGGCATGTATTCTGGATTTCGCCGTTGCTGGGATTCCTGACGGCTTTGGTCATCCAAGGGCTGTTCTTCCATCAGAAGGACATGGTGGCTGTGCTTGAAGCCAAGCCTTACCCCGACAGGGCAGATCTCATCCTGCTGTTGCGTTCCGATCGGATGATTCTAGGCACGGTCCGTGACATGCGGCTGGATCAGCGCTGGCGCATGACTGAAACCGCTGCCGCCATACGGCTTAGACGGAATCTCTTTCTGGAGGATATCCCAGGAACAAACCTGGTCGCACTCCACTATTTGGATCCAGATCCTCGGGAGACCATAGCGATCCTTTCCAAGGTCGCCACCCAACTTCCGTTGGGGCAGACTGCTCACCCGGAAATCAAACTTGAACAGGCGGGATACGATGGCCGCTCCTCAAGCCATGTTGCGATCCACAGTCTCCCTACGCCCAGCTGTTGGATCGAAGCTGCCCTGAAAAGAATAGGTCTGGGTTTTCAGATCGGGATACTCTCCATCCCGTTTCTCGTATGGCTGCTGGAATGGTGGTTTCCCGTCAGATCCTGTGATGTCGCCCGTCGTCGGCCGGGTCTCCTACACCGCTGGCGTTATCTGTATGGTGGCATGACCCTGACCGGAGTGGCTGCGGCCTGCGTGATTCATACGCGGGCGAGCAAACCGCCTGAAGTCCATGCCACGGTGTCGTTCCAAGGCTCGCAGTCCGCATTCATGCAGGTCGCGACTTCGGACCACGTTTTGATAGACATCATCCGCGCCCTTCACCTTGCAGAAACGTGGCAATGCACCGAACAGTGGGCGAAAATCAAGTTGAGCGAGGGCCTTGGCTTCCACCGTCCCACGGAGTCAGACGAAATTGCGATCTCGTTCCCCGATCCCAATTTGTCGCTCAGGGCTGAGATCCCCACACTCATCGCCATATTCACGAGAGCCCGAATCCACGTAGATGATTTTCAAGAATATTACCTTCGAAGACGGCAAGAAGCCGCAACGAGAGCCGCGTCAATCAAAAGCCTTCTCTCCCGGCAGCAGGAAAAAATCTCAAAGCTGGATGCGGAGATTGCCACCATCCGAGACAAGCCCCTACCCTTGGAGCTGACCGATGTGGAGCAATTGTATTGGCTCACGACGTACCGAGAACAGGCGACCGCTCAGGCTGAACAAATCCGCAACATGCAAGGCGACTCTCCTTGCCTGGCTGGTTGTGTTGACCGCACCACCTTTATATCGGGTCCTTTCGCTGCCCCGACTTTTCGCGTCACCTTCAGACCATTGGCCATCAACCTCGCAAAGGGACTGGGCTTTGGTCTTCTTGCCGCCATGATTTTAATGGCTCTGCTGGAATGCCTGTTTTACCTCAGAAGACGCCGTCACCAAGTGATCATCCTTCAACCGGAATTCCCACGCTACCAGCCGTGAACATCCTGAAGCCACTGCTCTTTCTTCTCGCTGCCGCAACTCTACGCGCTGAAACACCCGGCCCGAAGCTGGTCGAGGCGGCGCGGAAGCAGGTGGGCGTCACGCTGACCTACGATCCGGCTTATGTGGTGATGGATTACCCCGGCGGCGATGTGCCACGGGAAAAGGGTGTCTGCACGGACGTGGTAGTCCGCGCGTTCCGCGATGGACTTTCGAACGACCTCCAGAAGCTGGTCCACGAGGACATGAAGGCGAACTTCGGCAGCTACCCGAAGCAATGGGGGCTCACGAAGACGGACAAGAACATCGACCACCGTCGTGTCCCGAACCTCCAAACCTTCTTCAAGCGCCGCGGGCTTTCCATGGCGGTGACCAAGGAAGCCGGGGATTACCAACCTGGCGATCTCGTCACCTGCACCGTGCCGCCGAACCTGCCTCACATCATGATCGTGAGCGACAAGAAGACCTCCGATGGCCGGCCGCTGGTGATCCACAACATCGGCCGCGGCGCGCAGGAGGAGGACGTCCTTTTCGTCTATCCACTCACCGGGCACTACCGGTGGAAATGAGATCCGTCTCATCAAGCACGTCTTGTGGCCGAAAATAGGCATATCTAACAGAACAATTTCGGCCACGTTGTTAAAACTTCACAGATAATAGAAAAGTTCATTGCGGAGTGTTGATGTGATTTCATAGCCCATGCGGCGCATGAATCACCCTGTCGCGATGTTCGAGATCATGGCGCTGGACCAGACGCGCCTCATTTCCTTCTACAAAGAGCTCTTCGGCTGGCACGTGGAGCTGAGTCCGGAAGGCTTCGGCTACATCCATTTCCCGCCCTCACCGCCGGCGGAACGCCCGATGCTGGGCGGAATCGGCAAGGCCAAAGCCGGCGTCCCCGGCTGGGAAAAGGGCACCGCACTCTATGTGCTGGTGGAGAACGTGGACGAGTCCCTGGCCAAGGCGGAGCAACTCGGCGGCACCATCGTGGTCCCGAGCACGCCTGTGGACCATTACGTGTTCGGCATGTTCGAGGACCCGGAGAAGAACCTCCTCGGCCTGATCGAGCCTTTCAAAAACTGACCTCCTTTCCCTGCAGCCCGCGCGGAATTTCATCCAATTCCATATTCAAAGCAACCATCCATGAGTTATCTATCCAGCCGCCTGCGACTGCACTTCGCGGGCAAATTCCAAGCCAGTGTCTCCACCGTGAACAACGATGTGAAACACTTCAACAATACCACCTTCAAACCCTCCTACCAGGACCGTCAGGACGGCGCGCACATGAACGGCTGGTGGAATCCGGACGGCGACGGCGTGTGGCGCCTGCTGGGCTGCGACATCACCGCCGCCTACAACGCGGACGGCACCTCGCCCGCCGCCAACGACAGAATCTATAATTGCTCGATCGCGGATTCCGACGACAGCGTTCCGGCCAAGATCGTGGATCTCGATCCCGAGCAACAGATGGTCTCCACCATCTTCGGTCTCCAGGTCCGCATCGCCGATGGCCAGGGGAACACGCTGATGCGCGGCTATTTTGCTCCCTCCGCCTTTACGGAGTTGTGGATGAAGATCGTCGGGGGTGGCGGTGACCTCTCCATGGGTGCGATGTGGCAGTCGGTGGTGACCGTTACCGAGTGGGGCGATCTTTCCAACTCACCCTTCCTCCAATCGTTGAAAGCGGAGGCCGATGCCAACTCGAGCCTGCTCTCGATGAAATTCAACGTCGACTGCTACTCGATGACCTGGCCGACCACCGAGGCCTCCGCAGAGGTGCCGCCGGGCAGCCAGTTCTGCCGTGGCCGCATCGTCGGCACGCTGGGACCAGCTTCGCCGAACGAGCCTCGGCACTTCGTCTTCGGCCGCCAGCTCATGGCTCCCCAGCCGGCAGCCTCCAACCTCACCCCCTACATCAATTACTGCGCCGCAGTCGTGGATCAGGGCTCCAGCGTGGTCCGCGTCGATCTTGGCAATGCGCTCCAGATCAATGCCGATGGCAGCCAGGTAGACAATGGCACGCTCACCCTCTCCGTGATCCAGAATGGCAGCGCGGTGGAGCTGGGCACCATCCCCTACACCCAGCCGGGCTGGTATCAGGCTACGGCGGGCATCGTAGAAATCCCGGTCACCTCCGACCAGCTCGCGATCCTCGCGGACAATCCGCTGTCACTGGTGCTCTCAAACTATCCCACCGCGCCAACAGCGGAGCCTACGGGTGGCCTTTACGTCCGCGCTGATCTGTTCGTGTTCCGCATGAGCCCGGGCGATGCCCAGCCGGTCACCTTCTATGCCAGTGCCTACGGCCAGCCTTACACCGGCCAGAGCGTCACCTTCGACTATGATAGTGATGGCCTCCAGGTGAGCCCGGGAGACCCGCAGGTCGCCACTCCCACCAGTGCACTGACCTTCCCCGCGGGCATCACCACGGACGCCACCACCGGCAAGGCCACGCTTACCCTCACCGCCGCCGATCCGGGCAACCCGCGCGGCTACATCGACGGGCAGATCTACGGAGTCGGCTACGGCCTCGCGAACCAAGGTGCCGACTATCCTTCCAACATCTGGAACTTCGTGAGTGTGCTCGTTTACGACAGTTTCGTTCCGGACAGCCCGGTCACCTGGTACGGCAGCATGCAGCCGATCTTCCAGCAGTACGCGAACCTCTACCCGGTCATGGCCCGCTTCGTGGACCTCGGCGATTACCTCCAGGTCGTCAGCTACACGCGGATGCTCCAGCTCGCCTTCAGCCTGCCGGAGGACGATCCGAACGCCATGCCGGTGACGCGTGATCTCTCGCCTGCGAAGCGAAAGGCCATCCTTGAATGGCTGCAAAACCCGCTGGAAGGCACGCCGCCCAAGTCACCCACGGTGCTGGCGGCCGCCGCACCACCCGCTCCTGCGGACAATGCCCTCAGCAAGGGCGGAAAGGCCGCGGCCTTCACCAAGCGCCTCGCCTTGCAGAAGCCGTAATCCCCCAACGACCCACTTCTTCTTATGATCCTTCTCAAACCGAATCTCGTCCGGAATCTCGAAACCGGTGGCAAGCCCGCCGTGATGCACGCGCTCCAACAGGCGATCCAACTCGAACACTCCACCATCCCGCCCTACCTCTACGCGATGTATTCGCTGGGGCAGCAGACGGACAATGCCGCGGTTGCGGACATCGTCGGCAGCATTGTGGCGGAGGAAATGCTGCACATGACCCTCGCGTGCAATGTGCTCAATGCGATCGGCGGCTTCCCGGTGATCGACTCCCCCGCTTTCACTCCGGACTATCCGGGTCCATTGCCGGGCGGAGTCGACAGCGGCTTGATCGTGAACCTCGCGCCCTTCTCGCTCGATGTGGTGAAGAACGTCTTCATGGAGATCGAGGAGCCGCAGGATCCGAACGACTACCCGGAGACGGCCACGCTGCTCACGGCGAATGGCGAACCCGGCGTCACCATCGGCCAGTTCTACGATGAGATCAAAAAGCAGCTCGTGGCCCTGGGCGAGGATGCCTTCACCGGTGATCCATCACGCCAGGTGCAGCCGCCCTTTCCGGAGGGAGGCATCGTGACCGATCTCGCGAGCGCGCTGGAGGCGATCGATATCATCATCGACCAAGGCGAAGGCACCGGCACCACACCGCTGGCCGGAGAGGACGGCGAGCTGGCCCACTACTACAAGTTCGCGGAGATCTACTACGGCCATGCACTGATCAAGAACCCGAACGCGAAACCGACCGATCCGCCGGACCAGCAGGTACTACTACGGTGGTGAACCCATCACCTACAATGCCGCCGAAATCGCCGCCATCCCGACCAATCCGAAGGCCGCCGACTACCCGAGCGGTTCCGCCCAGCGCCACGCGATGGACAACTTCAACTATACCTACACCAGCCTGCTCAAGGGTCTGCATGATCTCTTCAACGGCCAGCCGGACACCTTCCGCCGCACGCTCGGTGCGATGATGTCGCTGCGCCAGCAGGCGCTGGACATGATGGCCGGCACCAACCTGCCCGGCCCGATCGGACCGAGCTTCGAGTATCAACCGGTCAACCCGGGCTGATAGCATGACATCCCGCCACCCCTCCGTGCATGGCGGAGGGGTGGCGACGGATGTGCTTTCCTTTCCACATCGTTCCGCTGGAATCAGGCGAACGATGTGGAAGTGCGCCAACTGCGGAGAGGAACACGAGGAACAGTTCGACTCGTGCTGGAAGTGTTCGTCACGGCGCAACCCGAACGAGCCCTTGGATTCCGGTTCGGATGAAGAACAATCCGATCTGATCCGGGAGTCGTGGCCTGACCCCGTAGCCGTTCCATCACCCGATGTCTTCAAATACTGCCAGCGTTGCGGGCTGGCTCTGGAGCCCTTCGGTTCCGATCACCTCCGGGCAAGCACGGGCCTCCTGGGAGCTTTCTCCACGCCCGAGGTCGCGGCTTGGAAATGCCCCCGTTGCAAGCGGGTGGAATTTTATGCCGACGAATGATGGCGGGCTTCCATTCGATGATGCCGGTGACGGGCTGCCTCGTCGCAGAGGTAGTGTCCCTCCGCGTCCGCCACCGGCGGGTGTTTCCGGATTGGACTCTGCCACTGGTCGCGTTGTTCGGCGTGTTGCCGGACATCTGCTCGCCACACATCTCGTTGGAGGACCGGCACGCCAGCTTCTCGCATTCGCTGCTGTTCCTCGCGGTGCTGGTTCCCGTGTGCGCGATGATTTCCTTCTGGTTTGAGAAAGGCATGCGCCTGCGGGTGGCGATCGTCACCTGGCTGGCCGCAATGCTGCATCTCGCCGCAGACGCGGCATCCGGAGGTATCCCTTGGTTGATCCCGTGGAAGGAAGAGCCGCTCGAGAGTACTACATCGAGCCCTACACGTGGCCGATCTACGATGCGGTCTTCATCATCGCCGCGTGGTTGCTGTGGCGATGGCGGCAGCGGCTGGAAGTGCAGGCGTATGAGCGGGAATTGAAGTTGCCTGAATGAGATGAGGTGCATTTGGCGGGACATTCCAAACACATCTCGCTACCGGTTCGGCATGATCGGGCGTTCTCTGTCTATCATAGCCGCATTGCTCCTTCTGCCCGTTGCAGCAAAGGATCTTGGCAGTCTGTTACCGGAGAATCCCGCCCCGGTAAAACGACGCCTGGATTCGGCAATCGTCCCCTATCGGGAGGGAATTGCGATCTCCACCCTTGATTCAGGCCGCGAATGGCTCTTCGCGAGTTTCGATTGCGATTCGTTGATCCCATTGCGGATCGAGGGCGTAACGCGCGTTGATCAGATCGAAACGGCTGGGGACGGCGTGGCGATTCTGGGGATGAATGACGGCCGGTTTCAATTATGGACCGAGTCACGGCACGGTGCACGGAGTATCCCCGTGCCTCCAGCATGGCTGCCCTCTCGAGGTCGGAAATCTGAGATTCGATCCCTTCGACGATCTCGGCTCTCGCCCATTCCATGCAGATACATCCTGGTGGTTTGATACGGAGTGGCACCACGTGACATTGGACAATCCCATCCCTCCGTCTAAAGAGGGAGTTGATGAGTCCGTATGGTCGCTTTACCCGGTCTATTCTTTCCAGAAGCCTGTTCTGCATGCGGGCTGGAATGTCTTCGAGGGAGAAGGAGGTCTCGGCGTCCGGTGAATCTTTCGGGAAACCCCAAGTTAACCACTGTGTCTGGAAAGAAGCCTGGCGATCCATCCGGCAGACCAAACCAAAATGGAGTAGGGATGTTGTTACCGATTGGCCGGGACTATGGGCGGGGCGTGGGAATGAGCACGTGGGTCTTGACATCCGCGGCCTCTCCATTGGACGCGACACCAGAAGGGGCAGGGGCGCTGGCACACGATTGTCAGTGGGATGGCAACAAAGAAGACGGGCCGCTTCCCTCCCAGGCCGGCTGCCGCGTGATCCGGCATATCAGCTCCGATTCCCAAGGCCGCCTCTTGATCACCTCCGGGCAAGCCGTGTGCAGGTGGGATGGGAAAGTCTTCGAGACCTTGCTCTCGGTTCCGAAGGAATTCTCGAGATCCGCCGCTGCCACTCCCCGGGGAGACCTATTGGTGCTGACGGACGACAACGGAGGACCGGCGTTCGGCGAACGCGGAGGAGTGGCGCTGCAAGATCTTCGCCCTTCCACCGCAGTGCCGGTGAAGGATGAAGCCCGTACCGCCATCGCCGTGGAGGCTTGGAGGCAGCTTATGGGAAAGACGTGATCGCGAAGGAAAGCCTTATCAGGCCACAGCCATCGAAGGCGACGGATACCATAGAGCATTCCACCATCTCGACGGCGACCATCTCGTGAAAGCGATGATTGCGGAGGCGGATGGCCGTGCGGTAGCTGGAGGTGCTGTTCGGATTCATCGTGTTTCCTGATGACCGCCGCGAGTAGAGCACGCAACGAACGAAGAAGAGGGCATAACAC
>JASGJM010000010.1:0-127937 GCA_049840755.1 Luteolibacter sp.
AGATTTTCGCGCCGTAACGGACGAGATCGGCAGCTGTCGGCTCTGCAAGGCCGGTGCGACGCACGATCGCCAGCGCCTCCTCGGTGATGTCGGTGGCCTCGGCAATCCAATCGCGAGTCTCATCGGAGGAAGGTGCAGCGGCCTCCTGCTCGATGAGGGCGGCGAGAGCACGGGCGAGCACGCTCCGGGCACGGATGCCGGCCTGGGCAATGAGTCCCTCTCCCGGCTCCAGATCACGGAGAACGGCGACTCCCGCATGAGCATCGCTCCACCCCTCGGTCGACCGACCGAGATCGAGTAGAACCCGGGCGCGGTTGACGTGGAGCATGGAATGAAGAAACCGTCGATCGGACGTGGTCGTGGACCCCCACTCGGCGAAAATGGTCTCGGCGTGACGGAAGTCTTCGAGCGCACCTTCCCCCTCTCCGGCATCCCCACGGGCAGTGGCGCGGTTCAACCAGGCCAGGATGAGCCGCTCGACGAAGATGGGTTTCTCCGCGAGCGGAATGACACCCATGGCCTGGATGCCACGGTCGAGAGAGCGGATGGCTTCAGGGACAAGACGGGGATCCTCAAGACGACGGAGGGCGTCGCTGCGATTGATCCAGGCGGCGGCGAGGCCCCAGGCGGCGTCTGGATCGCTCTGCCACGGCAGGGCTTCACGGAGCATGACGGCGCGGTCGAAGTGGCTGAGGGCGGCATGCCAATCCCCTTGGCCGAGACAGGCGATGCCCTGTTGCATTTCCTGTTTCGAGCCAACCTGGATCCGCTGGAGTTCCTCCTCATTCACGCGCGGCCAATCTGGGACCGGAATGCGGGGGCTAGCAATGATCGATGTTGGACGCCGGGCCGACGGGCGTTCATGCTCCGCTCATGGACGCGATTGAAAAAGCCCGCCGGGTGATCCGGATTGAAACCGACTCGCTGGAAAGACTCTCCAGCCGGCTCGATGAGGGCTTTTCCCGGGCGGTGGAATTGCTGAAGGAAACGCTGGATCAGCGCGGCAAGATCGTGGTGGTGGGAGTCGGCAAGTCCGGAAACATCGGCCACAAGATCGCCGCCACCCTCAATTCGACCGGAGCCACCGCCGTGGTGCTCAATTCTCAGAACGCCCTCCACGGCGATCTCGGCCTGCTCTCCGATGGCGACGCCGTGGTCGCCCTGTCCTATTCCGGGGAGACTCGCGAGCTGCTGGACCTGCTGCCGTTCATCAAGCGCTTCGATGTGCGCCTGATCGCTCTCACCGGCAAGCCCTCCTCCACCCTCTCCGAATTCAGCGATGTGACCTTGGACACCTCGGTGGAACGCGAAGCCTGCCCTCTGAATCTGGCTCCAACCTCGTCCTCCACCGCCATGCTGGTGATGGGGGATGCGCTGGCGATGGTCCTGCTGGAGGCCCGCGGCTTCACGGAGGACGATTTCGCCCGCTTCCATCCCGGCGGTTCGCTTGGCCGGGCCCTCCTTACCAAAGTCTCCGATATCATGCGGAGCGGTGGCGAACTGGCCACCGTGCCAGAAACCGCAACGGTCCGGGAAGCCCTGCTCGCGATGTCCGGAGCCCGCTCCGGCGCGTGCCTGATCCTCACTCCCGAGGGCGCACTGGCCGGCATCTTCACCCACGGCGACTTCGCCCGCTGCTTCCAGCAGGACGCGCATCTGGCGGACCGGCTGGTGGCGGAATTCATGACCCGCAGGCCGATCAGCGTGCAGGCGGAATCCTTGGCCGCGGAGGCCGTGAAAACCATCGGCCATAACCGAGTGGACGACGTGGTGGTGCTGGACGCCGCCAACCGCCCGGTGGGGCTGATTGATAGCCAGGACTTCGCCCGCCTGAAGATCGTCTGAGTTCCTGCTACGGCCTTTCCCAAAGCGCCGTTCAGACTGTTCAAAAAAACACCATTCGCTGGATTCCGATCTTGATTCCTTAAGAGAGCCCGACTATCAAGACCGCACCTCTGCATGGCCCGGTCGCGCACGCTCAAGCTCTCCGACAAACTGGCGAAGAACCGCCGCCGGGACCGCCCGACGTTCGGAGAGGTGATGCGTGCGGCCAATCAGCGGGCCCACGAGCAGGCGAACCGCCGGCTTGGGAAGCGCGGTGAGAAATCCATCCGGGCCGCCATCGCCGCCACCGCCCCGATGATCGACGACAGCGAACCGATGGTCGGACTCGGCCACCGGCTGATGCGCTGGCTGCTGGGGCTGGCCTTGATGCCCTTCGGCTGGGTGACCACCTGGACCTTCTTCTCGCAATTCTCCCACGCCGCGATCGACCGGGGATTCTGGCAGACCTCCGCCTTCTGGTACTTCGCCACCGGAGCCCTGCTCATGATCGGCTGGTTCCTCTCCGGGCTGCTGCAGCCGGTCTTTCTCTACCTCTACGTGCTGGGTCACGAGCTCACCCACGCGGTCTTCGTCTACCTGTGCCGTGGCAAGGTGACCGGATTCCATGTCAGTCTGGAAGGCGGCTACATTACCACCAACAAGACGAACATCATCATCGCGCTATCCCCCTACTTCGTCCCCTTCTGGTCGACGGTGGTGGTGGGCCTTTACCTAGTTTTCCGCCATACCACCGGCGTCCCCATCTACGCGGACAAGATCCTGTTCGCGACCACCGGCTTCACCTGGACCTTCCATCTCGCATGGACCCTGTGGATGATCCCGCGCGACCAGCCGGATCTGAAGGAAAACGGCACCTTCCTCTCGCTGGTGGTCATCTATCTGGCCAATCTGCTGGTGATGGCGCTGCTGCTGTGCCTGGCCGCGGACAATCCGCTGCACAGCGGCAAGGCTTTCGCGCAGGAATGGGTGCGCCACGCCGCCGTCTGGGGGGAGACCCTCTGGACCTGGCTCAAAAGCGGCCGCATAATCTGAATTCACGGGATAAGTCAACGGAATTGTCACTCGCCGAAAGATGCCGGGGCCGCGGGATGTAGTAGGGTCCGGGCGTTGCCCTGACAACATGAGTGCAAATACACCCGCAATGATCCCCGACCAGACTTTGGTGCAATCCGAAGTCCGGATGGAAGAAGCCTGGGACTCTGAAGCGATCGCCCAGCTGATCCGCTCCAAGTCCGACCACGGCGAAACCCCGGCCTTCCTCTTCCTCGGAAAGAAGGAAACCGGGCTGCTCCGCGGCCACCTCGCCCAAGCGTTCGGCGAGGAAGCCGTCGTCATCCTCAAGGACACCTACTACCAGGGCCTTGAGGTCATCACGATCGAAACCGAATCGTTCGTGTTCGCCGGAGGCCGCAAGGTCCGCCGGACCCTCCAGGATCCGATCAATCGCCGCCAGCCTTGGCAGGATCGCGAATTGAGCGGGCTCTGGTCCCTCCGCCTCAGCTGAGGCACCCGACTGGAAGACCGCTGCAAAACCGCAGATGACGGGGATGGCCCGGGCCTCCCTGACCGCCCCGCGATCCCCGTCACCCCCGGTTTTAATACCGCACGTTTTCCAGGCCGCCGGGCATCGGGTATCGGTTCACGCCGATGCCGGGTGTCCGGCGCTTGTTTTCCGGGGTGAGAACGAGAATTTTCCTGCCCAACCTACCCTCTTGACAGACCGGACTTTTCCGGCATTCTCCCCGCCCCGCCGCGTTGGAAACGTGGTGGTCCTCTCCGCCATGAAAAAGGATCTTCATCCCAAATACAATCCGGTCGTGTTCGTTGACATGACGACCGGTGCGCGCTTCGTGACCCGCTCCACCAAGACCTCCGACAAGAAGGAAGTCATCGACGGCGTCGAGCACAGCGTGATCTCGATGGGTATCACCTCCGATTCCCACCCGTTCTTCACCGGTCAGAAGCAGTTCGTCGACACCGAGGGCCGCATCGACAAGTTCACCAAGCGCTTCGGCACCGTTCGCCGCGTCGGCAAGCCGAAACTCGGCGCCTGATGACCTCGGCCGGATCCTTCCGGTGACAGCAAGGTTTTCCTCAAAACGCCCGTCCGCACCCTGCGGCCGGGCGTTTTGCTTGGCGGCGGGCGCTATCGGCGCTTTGCTCCCCGCGTGCTCGCGAAACGCATCATTCCCTGCCTGGACGTGACCGATGGCCGCGTCGTCAAAGGCGTCAATTTCGTCGACCTCATCGACGCCGGTGATCCGGTGGAGGCCGCCATGGCCTACAATGCCCAGCAGGCGGACGAGCTGGTGTTCCTAGACATCACCGCCTCCTCCGACAACCGCGGCACGATGGTGGATGTGGTGCGGCGCACCGCCCAGCATTGCTTCATCCCGCTGACGGTGGGCGGCGGCATCCGCAGCGTGGAAAACATGCACGAAATGCTGATGGCCGGAGCGGACAAGGTGGGAGTGAACACCTCCGCGGTGAAGAACCCCGGGCTGGTGGATGCCGGAGCCAAGGCCTTCGGCAGCCAGTGCATCGTGGTCGCCATCGATGCGAAGCGCGAAGGCCCCGGCAAATGGGGCGTCTACACCCACGGCGGCCGCACCCCGGTGGGGCTGGACGCGGTGGAATGGGCGAAGGAAGTCTGGCGCCGCGGCGCGGGCGAGATCCTTCTCACCAGCATGGATGCGGACGGCACCCAGGCCGGCTATGATCTCGGGCTCACCGCCGCCGTCTCGGAAGCTGTTGGCATTCCGGTGATCGCCAGCGGCGGAGCAGGCAACCTCGATCACATGGTGGACGTGCTGGAGCGCGGCAAGGCGGATGCCGTTCTGGCAGCGAGTATTTTCCACTTCGGCAAGCACACGGTGGGCGAAGCAAAGCGCCATTTCGCCGAGCGGGGCATCCCGGTCCGACCTCCGTTCGGAGCCACAACTGCTTGAAATTACTTCTTGCCAGCGGCGCGCATCCCCGCTTATGGATGTGCGGTCCTCCCGGCTTGTCCGGTTGGGACGCGCTTCGTCTGGTCTCCCACGCCATGGTCTCAGGAAGTGTTCAGCGTGATGGCGTAATCTGAGAATTGAAGCAAATGGACATCTACGTGGGCAACCTGCCCTACACCGCGACGGAAGAAGACATCACTGGTCTCTTCGCCTCGTACGGCCCGGTTGATCGGGTCAAAATCATCACCGACCGCGAGACCGGCCGTTCCAAGGGATTCGCGTTCGTGACCCTCGGCGACCAGAGCCAGATCGAAGCTGCGGTTGAGGCCCTCAATGGCTACGACCTTCAGGGCCGTGCCCTCCGCGTGAACGCTTCCGAGCCCAAGGAAAACAAGGGCTTCGGTGGTGGCGGCGGCGGTGGCTACCGCGGTGGCGGTGGTGGCGGCGGCTACAAGGGTGGCGGCGGCGGCGGTGGCTACAAAGGTGGCGGCGGCGGCGGTGGCTACAAGGGTGGCGGCGGCGGTGGCGGCTACAAAGGTGGCGGCGGTGGCGGCTACAAGGGTGGCGGCTACGGCGACGGCGGCGGCTACAAGGGTGGCGGCGGCGGCTACAAGGGCGGCGGCGGCTACAAAGGTGGCGGCGGCGGCGGTGGCTGGGATTGATCCCTGCTTCTGATTCCCAACGACTTTTCCAAAACACCCGGCTTCGCAAGAGGCCGGGTGTTTTGTTTGCCAGAACTGAAAGCCACCGCAAAAGCCGGCGGCATCACTCCTCCATCAGCTCCGGTAGACCCGGGTCACCCGCGGGGTGATCCCTGTGAAGATCTCCCACGGAATGGTGCCAGCCTTCTTCGCAATCTCCGTGACCGGAATGTGACTGCCGAATAGCTCGACCTCGTCCCCTTCGGACACCTCCTGCAGCGCGCTGACGTCCACCATGATCTGGTCCATGGAAATGCGTCCGAGCAGTGGGCAACGCTGGCCACGGATCCAGACCTCGGTGCCTTTGTTGGAAAGGTGGCGCGTGTAGCCATCTCCATAGCCGATGCCGATGGTAGCGACCTTGGTGGGACGATCCGTGATATAGTCGCGCCCGTAGGAAACCCCATGGCCAGCGGGAAGCGTGCGAACCAGAGTGATGCGGGATTTCAATGACATCACGGTGCGCAGCCGGTCCTGAAATCCAGGCAGCGGAGAAACTCCATACAGCAGCAGTCCGGGGCGGACGAGATTGCAGGCGTGATTGTCGTAGCCGAGCAGTCCCGCGCTGCTGGAAAGGTGCCTCCAATGGAACTTCTCCCCGCCGAGTTCGGCAATCACCCCCTCGAATTTCGCGAACTGGGAAAGGGTGAACTCGCGATCTTCATCCGCTGAAGGCAGGTGCGAGCCAAGCCCCTCGATGATGAGATGCTCCAAGGACTCGAGCTCCGCCATGTGTCCGGGCAACTCGGCGGCCACGAAGCCCCCGCGGCCCATGCCCGTATCCACGGAGATATGCACCCGCAATCGCACGCCGACATCCGCAGCCAGCTCGTTGAAATGCAGCGCCTCCGCTATCGAGGAAAGGCACGGCGTCCAATCCTGCGCCACGATCTCCGCACGTTCTTCGGCCCAGGTCGCACCGAGCAGATAAATCCGGGTCTTCACGCCTGCATGGCGGATGCGGCGGGCTTCACCCACATTGGCCACTCCGAAAAACTCGATCCCCTCGCCTTCCAAGGCCTTCGCCACCTCCTCTAGCCCATGGCCGTAAGCCCCGGCCTTCACCACCGGCATCAGGTGGCATCCGCAGACTTCGCGGGCCACGCCGAGATTGTGACGAAGGGCGGACAAATCGACCTCCGCCCACGCGCGGGGCGGAGAAGCAGGAACGGAAACACTCACGCCCCAAACGGTATCGGGCGCAACGCGGCGGGCAAGCGTGGGCACCTCTGTTCAGGCCGGATTTCCGCCCTGCTGTTCAGGTCATGCACCCGGATGGTTCCGATGCCGCCAAACGGGAGTCATATATCCCCCAGCTTCCCAATCGAGTAAGAAGCCAATCTAACGGGAACCCGCCTCCCGGCAAGAGCCTCGCCAGCTCCACATTCCCTTTCTTCACACTGGAAGAATCGGCGGCCTGCCGCCACAGTGAAACCGCATGAGCATCTCTTCCTCGGACTACGAGAAACTCGGACAGTTCTACCTCGGTCGCGAATACGACCAGACCTCCAAAAAGCCCACGGACGACCTCGTCCTCTACGATTCGAAGGATCTCGTCACCCACGGTGTGGTCCTCGGCATGACCGGCTCCGGAAAGACCGGCCTTTGTCTCGCCGCGATCGAGGAAGCGGCGATGGACAACATCCCGGCGATTATCATCGATCCCAAGGGTGATATCTCCAACCTGCTGCTGACTTTCCCGAACCTCTCACCCGAAGATTTCCGTCCGTGGATCAATGAGGACGATGCGGCGAAGAAGGGCATCTCGCCGGATGAGTTCGCCGCCCAGACCGCGGAGATGTGGAAGAAGGGACTCGCCGATTGGGGACAGACGCCGGAGCGCATCCAAGAATTCCGCAGCAAGGTCGATATCACGCTTTTCACTCCCGGCAGCAAGGCCGGCATCCCGGTTTCCATCCTCGCCTCGCTGGAGGCTCCTTCGGAGGAAGTGCTCGAGGACTCCGAGGTCTATGGAGAACGGGTGGAAAGTACCGTGCAATCGTTGCTCTCGCTCGTCGGCGTGGATGCCGATCCGATCCAGAGCCCGGAGGCCGTCCTGCTCGCCGCGATCTTCCAGAATGAATGGAAGAACGGTCGCAACCTGACACTCGAAGGCCTGATCGCGCTGATCCAGAAGCCGGGCTTCGACAAGGTTGGCGTGCTTGATCTCGAGTCCTTCTATTCCCAGAAGAACCGCCAGACGCTCGCACTGAAGTTCAACAACCTGGTCGCCTCACCCGGGTTTGCCTCGTGGTTGGAAGGCCCACCGCTCGACATCGGCAAGATGCTGCGGACCGACGGCGGCAAGCCGCGGCTCTCGATCTTCTCCATCGCCCATCTCGGCGATGCGGAGCGGATGTTCTTCGTGAGCCTGCTTCTCAACCAGACGCTGGCCTGGATGCGGACGCAGAACGGCACGACCTCGCTGCGTGCGCTGCTCTACATGGATGAGATCTACGGCTACCTGCCGCCGACCGCCAATCCACCTTCGAAGAAGCCACTGATGACCTTGCTCAAGCAAGGCCGCGCCTTCGGTCTGGGCTGCCTGCTGGCCACGCAGAACCCGGTGGACCTCGACTACAAGGCGCTCTCGAACATCGGCACCTGGTTCCTCGGTCGCTTGCAAACGGAGCGCGACAAGCTGCGCGTGCTCGATGGACTCGAGGGAGCCGCAGGTGCGCAGAACATGAAATTCGACCGCAACGAGATGGAGAAACTGCTCTCCGCTCTCGGCAACCGTGTGTTCCTGATGAACAACGTGCACGAGGATCATCCGGTGCTGTTCCAGGTGCGGTGGGCCATGAGCTACCTCACCGGTCCGCTCACCCGTGCGCAGATTAAGACACTCATGGACCCACGGCGTGCTGAATTCGCGAATGCCAGCGGAGCCTCCATCCAGCCACCCGCCAGCGACAATCCGATGGCGGCGCAACGTCCCGCTTCGAATGCCTCCTCCAATCGTCCGGCAGTGGGTGTGGGCGTGGTCGAGAAATTCGCGCCATGCTCCCGTGAGGAAGATGGCATGGTGTATCGCCCGAACCTGCTCAAGGTGGGTGTTGTCCATTTCACCACCAAGGAAGGCGATTACCCCCGCTCGGTGCGGCGGCTCAACGAATTGACCGAAAGCGGCCCCTCCGCCACGCCGCTGCCTCCGCCCTTGAAGCCGGAAGCTCTCGGCGGCGATCCCGCCTCCGGCGTCGGCTTCTCACCGCTGCCCGGCTACGCCATGAACGCGGCGAACTACAAGCAGGTCGAGAAGGACTTCGCCGACGAACTCTACCGCAACGAACGCCTGGAGATCTTCACCTGTGAAGCTCCCGATGGAGTGTCGAAACCCGGCGAAGCGGAGGCCGATTTCCGCCAACGCCTCGCTCATGAATCGCGCGAAGCCCGCGATGCTGCGGTTGAAAAAATCCGCCAGGATGCCGCCAAAAAAGTCGCCGCCTTGGAAAGCAAGAAGACCACCGCCGAAGGACAGCTCGCCAAACAAAAAGCCGAGTCTCAATCCGCCAGCATGCAGGCGGGCGCCTCCGTGCTCGGCGGCATTCTCAGCGCCGTACTGGGACGCAAGAGCGGCATCAGCGGTATGGCTCGCAGCGGCACCTCCGCTTTCAACAAAGCGTCCGGAGCCTACAAACAACATCAGGACGTCACCAATGCGGAGGCCAAGGTCGACAGCATCCAAGGCGAGATCGATGCGATCAATCAATCGATCAACGATCAGATCGCCGCGCTGGATCAAAACTTCAGCCCCACCGGCCTCAAGCTGGATACCCAATCCCTCAAGCCAGCCAAGACCGACGTGAAGGTGCAGTCGATCGCCCTGCTGTGGCTGCCCTACGACGAACGAGGCGATCGGGCTTGGTAACCCGGTGCGTGTAGGCAGTTTTGCCTACTACCGCACCACCCGGGAAATCCGTAACATGCCGATGGTCGATCTTCGGCCACGGACTTCCTGGGTAACACATGATGCAATGAACAGAGCAGGTGGCCGGATCACAGCCGTGGTCCGGCCGCCTTTATTTTATCTCCTGAAGCCCTGCTTCAACGAGACCCTGCCTGCTATCAGGAATAACGAAGGTCCTTCGAGGGATCGAGCTCGAAGTCCATCGCGAAGTGCGCGGCGGTATTCGGCTTGATCACGGATTCCTGGAACTTGAGGTGGAACGGATCCTCCAGGGTGATCTTCAGCTTCTCCAGCGACTCGGTCTCGATGTTGAAGAAGAACTGCCACTCGGAGGCGGTATCCACATTGCGCCCGGATTTCACGCTGAGCACTTCCGGGATCTTCAGCAGCAGGCTGCGCGTGGTGCGCACCATTTCCTCCACACGGGCTTCATCCGTCCCGGGATTCAGTTGGAAAAAGACAACGTGGGAAATCATATGGCTCTTCAGGACTTCCAGTTCAGGGCACCCTTCTTCAGCGCGTACACGTAGGCAAAGGCCAGCGTGCCGGCGAAACCCGCCATGCTCACCAGCGCCACCGGGCCATTGGCAACGAGATCCTTGAACTGGACCGCCCACGGATACATGAAGACCACTTCGATGTCGAAGATCACGAAGAGCATCGCCACCAGATAGAACTTCACCGAGAAACGCGGTGCGCCATCGCCCACCGGCAGCATGCCGCACTCGTAGGCACTGTCCTTCGTCGCATTGCGCTTCGCCGATCGTCCGAGCACCACGCTGAGGGTCAGGGTGACCGCCGCGAATCCGAGGGCGATGAGGATCTGGAAGAAGATCGGAAGGTAATCCTGCAACATGACGGGTGAGTATGGAGATAGTGTCGGCCCATGTGCCGGATGGATAGAAAAAAACCCGCGCCGTCATCCGGCGCGGGTTTTATAAATCAGGGAATGGCAGGCGGCTTCAGTCCTCCTGGGCAGCAGCGTATTCGCTGGAAGCTTCGCGCACACGGGCGGTGCCCTTGTATTCCTTGCCGATCTTTTCGACGAGACCGCGCGTCACCAGGTTCTGCAGTTTTTCATAGGCGCGCAAGCGGAGCATTTCCTCGCCACCGCTCACCGCGTTTCGAACCTTCAGATTCTCGAAGACCCGTTCGAAGAGGTCATTGAAACCAAACACCTTGCTCTCAGAAAGTACGTTCACGAGCTCGTCAGTGACATGGTCAGGGAGACGGCGCGAGAATCGAGTTCGTTTCGTGGTGGTTGCCATAACGGCGCGATAATACCACCCCTTTGTCACAAAAGCGACCCCAAAAATGAACAACGATCCAGTCAAATTTGAGATATTTTGCAAGACTTAAATTCCTTTCACAACCCGATCCCTGCTACCACAGGCGAAATTTAGAATCGGAATGCCAATGATGCAAATGTCTGGAAGCCTTATATTTGCGTAAATCCCCCCACCTTGAGGCAGCTCGGGAAAGCGTAATCCGACCATTTCCCTTCATCGTGCAAAAAAGAATTCCCGACCTCGCACCGTGAGAAGTGCATTGACGGTACGGGACCCCTCGCCAAGGTGGCGACGTGATCGCGCGACTTCGCGGAACAGTGCTGGAAGCCTATCCAAACCGGCTGGTGGTGGATGTACAAGGGGTGGGATACGAGGTGCATGTGCCGTTATCCACCTTTGACCGCCTGCATGCGGCGGAGGGATTGACGGTGGACCTGCGCACCCATCTGCATATCCGGGAAACAGCCCATACGCTCTACGGGTTCGCATCCGAGGAGGAGCGGGATGTTTTCCTGCTGCTGATTGACCGAGTCAGCGGCATCGGTCCGGCGATTGCCATGGCGGTGCTCAGCGGCATGCCGGTCCCTGCTTTCAAAAGCGCCGTGGTGCAAAGTGATGTCACCGCGCTGTCCCGTATCAAGGGCCTCGGCAAGAAGACCGCCGAACGCATCGTGCTGGAGCTGAAGGACAAGGTGGGAGTCGTCGATACCTGGCAGGATGCCGCTGCCGGTCAGGTGACCGCCGGAGCTGCCGATGCCGAGCTCGCCCTCATCGCGCTCGGCTACAAGCAGGTGGATGCCCGCAAGGCCGTCCGCAAGGTGCTGGATGGCGAACCCGGAGCCGCCACCGAAGCCCTCATCCGCGGCGCTCTCCGCCATCTGCAAGGCTGAGCCTGACACCGCCATGCCCCTGACCCTTTCGCAACTCCAGTCCGCTCTCCCGCAAGGCGGACTCTTCGGTGGTGGATCGTGGCGCTGGTCGCCCGAGCCACTGAAGCTGACCGCCTCGGAAGCCCGCTTTATCACCCGTCTCGGCCATCCGCTGGCCCAGTTCCAAAAAGCCAGCGACACGATCTACCGCCGCAGCGCCAATGGCAAATTGCCGGGCTGGATTGCCGAAACGCTCGATGCCGGAAAGCCGGAGTGGATGGTGCGCGGGCAACGCCACGCCGGAATCGCCGAGCAACTTCCCCGCGTCATCCGGCCGGATCTGATTCTCGGCCATGAAAGTTTCGCCCTCACCGAGCTGGACAGCGTTCCCGGCGGCATCGGCGTGACGGCTTGGCTGTCCCGTGTTTATGCGGATGCCGGCTATGACGTCCTTGGAGGACGCGATGGCATGCTTGATGGCTTCCGCTCGCTGATGCCGGAAGGCGGAGCCATCCTCGTCTCGGAAGAGGCCCGCGATTATCGCCCGGAAATGGAATGGCTGTCCAACGAACTGGGCAAAGCGTGGGAGGTGATCGCAGCGGAAGAATACGAACCGGATGGGCGAACACTCTACCGCTTTTTCGAGCTCTTCGATTGGGAGGCCATCCCTTCCGCACGGCGCATCGCGGAGAAAGCCGCCGCAGGCGAGTTGACCCTCTCTTCCCCTTTCAAACCCCACCTTGAGGACAAGCTCTGGCTCGCCCTGCTCTGGTCACCCGGCCTGCGGCGGATCTGGGAGCAATCGATGCGTCAGAACCACCTTCAGCGCCTGCGGGAACTCGTTCCCTTCGGCTGGGTGATGGACCCGGCCCCACTGCCGCCTCACGCGGCTCTGCCGAAACTCGACGTGAACTCATGGGACGAAGTCGCCGCGTTCAGTCAGAAGGAACGCCAGCTCGTCCTCAAGATCAGCGGTTTCCACGAAACCGCATGGGGTTCGCGAGGAGTCTACATCGGCCACGATCTGCCGGGCAGCGAATGGAAGACGCGGATCGCGGAAGCGCTGGCCTCCGCGGACGAACAACCCTGGCTCCTTCAGGAATTCCGTGAGGGCCGCATCATCGAGCATCCGGTATTCACTGCCGATGGCACCGTGGAAATCCTTCGCGGCCGCGCCCGGCTGTGCCCCTACTTCTTCACCGACGACTCCGGGGAAACCACCTTCGCGGGATGCCTGGCCACGCTGGTGCCTGCGGACAAAAAGAAAATCCACGGCATGAGCGACGGCGTGCTGGTGCCGGCGACGGTCGGAGAGTGATCGAGCGACCATCGTTGGCCATAGAGATCCTCCGGACAGCGGCGCAAGAACCGCAGATTATGAGGATTACGCTGATTACACAGATTGAAGAGATAGAAGCGAACTGCTGCTCTGAACAATCAGCGTAATCTGTGAAATCTGTGGTTTCATCAACCGAACCGAGATCGAGCCTCCTGTTCAAGGAGCAGAAGCAACGCGGTTGGAAACTGACCGAGGCGTGAAACAACCAGTCCGCCCACGTATGTAGCGCCGGTCATAACTGCCACGTACAACAAAAGGAAACGGCCCGGAGTCGCCTCCGGGCCGCTTACGTCATGAAACCTCGACGTGGAAGATGGGGAAATCGATCAGGTGATCAGACAAGACCAGCGGCCTTGAGCGTCACGTATGCACCGTTCTTGTTGACGGTCTTGAGAGCGCGGCAGCTGAGCTTGACGCGGACGAAGCGGTTGAGCTCGGGAACCCAGATGCGCTTGGTCTGAAGGTTCGGCGAAACGGTGCGCTTCACGACCTTGGTGACGTGACGGCCGATACCGCCCTTTTTCTTCGCGAGACCGGAACGGTGAATTTTACCACCGGAGCGGACGCGGGTTCCTCGGATGCTGCAGATACGTGCCATGGTCGTGGTCGGAAAAGGATTGCGGGGCACGGAGTCTGTCCGTTCTCACAGGCAGGTCAAGGGAAATCCTGTGTCAAATTCCCGAATGCCCTGAATCCTTTAGTTCCACCGCCGTTTCCAAGTGAGTGGAAATCAGGATGCACCGGATTCTGGCGGCCGCGTAACTCCCCTGCAAGGCAGTTCGATAGGCGGCCATTTGCGCTCCGTGGCGCTCCAGCAGCTCGGCCACCGAATCGGCCCGATCGGACTTGAAATCAATGATTTCCAGCTCGTCCACCCGCCCATCCGGACTTCTGGAAAGGTGCAGCCGATCGACCACTCCGCTCATCCACTTGCCACCGGCGATCACCTCCAGCGGTTGCTCTCGGAACAATTCCACGTCCCGCCCCTTCCGCTCGAACCAGCTGGCCAGAGACGGCAAACCGATCAACCGCTGCACCAGTCGCCCGGTTTCGTCGTGCGGCAAGACCGGGATTTCTTCATCGAGCCACCCCACCCGCTCGAAAGCCGCGTGGACATCGAGGCCGAACCTCATCCCCTCCCGCGATCCGCCCGTCCCGCCGCCAGAAGGATGAAACCGGGGCCGACGTGGCACCGCAGGGCCCAGATCCGGCAGGAATGGCGTCGGTTTGGTCTCGCGGGCAGGCACGGATTCAAACCACCGGGGATCTCCGGATTGAAAATCGGTCCCGGCGGCGCGGGCGATCCAGTTGGCGGGAGAAGCCCATGCATCCGCGTCCTTCCGGCTCTTCGGCACCTGCGGCAGCAGCACATGCAGACCGCGTTTCGCACGCGTCAGGGCCACATAAACCGTGCACAGCATTTCATAACGCTGGTCGTCCGCCCAAGCCTCCTCCGCTGCGGTCAATGCAGGCACGAGATCACGCACCCATCCGGCAGGCGGCTCCAGCAGCCATCCGGTCCCGGCATGAACTCCACGTGCCACCTCGAAGTTACCCGAGTTCGGCACCTGCCCGTCCTCGATCTCCGGCAGCACCACCACGTCAAAGCCAAGCCCCTTCGACTTGTGGATCGTCATCACCTGCACCGCTGCCGCTCCGGGAGCTTGGGCGATCTCCAGATCCTTGAGCCATCGCGCGGCCTCACGGGCCGTGGCCGCCCCACCGGCATCGAACTCCGCCAGTGCACCGATGACGTCTCCCGCCCGGCGCCGTGAAAACTCCGAAAGCTCCGCCCACAGCGGCTCCACCACCTTCCCAGCCATGGCGGCAAACCCCTCGTAGCGCGCCTCCTTGAGCAGGCCTTCCCAGATCGCATACCAGCCTCCGGCGAACCGTCCGGATACCACCTCCCACAGCGGCGACATGCGCACGACCTCTTCCGCGAAGGCATCCGCGGGATCGGCCAACCAACCGACGAGATTGAACAGCGCCACTCCGACCGCATTGTCCTCCACCGGATGCCGGCGGCCTTCCTCGATCACATCGAAGCCATGCTCGCGCAGCAGGGCGGCGATCTCCCGCACCTGGGAATTGGTCCTCACCAGCACGCCGCAGGTCAGCGCGCGTTCTCCGATTCCGATTTTCTCCAATAGTTCGATCAACCTCTCATCCCGATCCTCCTTTGCGACGACTTCCACGGTCGCGCAGCCGGTCAGGGCGGGCTTCGCGGAATCGTGCTCCTCCCATACCCAGCGGCGGACCATTTCCGATCCGAACAGCGAGCCGATCATCCCCAGGTTGCCGCAGACGCCATTGACCAGCTCGAGCACTGCCGGGCAGGAACGCCACGACTTCGGCATCGGCCGTGTCTGAAGACCATGGGGCCGGTAACGCCGCTCCACTTCATCGAAAAGCGCCACTTCGCCTCCACGCCAGCCGTAGATCGCCTGCTTGCGGTCTCCCACGACGAACAGGCTTCCGTCCTCACGCGTGGCCGCCTCATCCAGCAACGGCACGATCCCCAGCCACTCCGCCACGCTGGTGTCCTGGAACTCATCAAGCAGCCAATGATCGTAGCGGGCATCCAAACGGAAATCGACGATCTCACGGCGGACCCGCGCGTCCTCATCCCCCGCCCAGCGGCCCATCAAGACCTTCACATCATCGAAGCCCAATAGCCCCTTGCGTGCGCAGGCGGCGCTCGCACTCGCCATCGAGCCGCGCCACCAGCTCCGCCACCGCACGGGTGCGGGCGACAGCCGCGGACAATTCGCACGCGGCGAGCAGACGCACCACATTCCGCCATTGATCGGAAACGGACAACGAAAAACGGATGACCCTGCGGTTGTAGGCCAGCTCGATCTCACCCCGCTCCGGCACAGCCTCCAGCAGGCGGTCGAACAAGGCACCGGATTTCGCCACCCGACCGCTGCCCACGGTGTGCAGCTCGAATTGATCGATCATCTTCAGCACCGCCTCGTTCGATTCGGAACGACGCAATGCGCCAAGCAATCCGGCCTTCTCCGTCTCCCAGACATCCACATCCGGAAGACCGGTGAAAAGCTCTCCACCACCCCAACCGGATGCCGCGGTTCCCGACTTCCACCAGCCGTGCCACGAACCGAGGAAGCGCTCCACATCCCGCAGTACCGCCCTGCCCTTCCTTGCCCAGCGTGGCCCGGCGGAAGGCATGGAGAAACTCCGCCGCGCCACCATCATCCAGCGCATCCCCGAGTACCGCCGAGAGGATATCGGTCATCGCCGATTCCAGACGCGGCCCTTCGATCAACTCGAAAGTTCCGCCCGTAAGGCCGAGCTCATACTGGAATCCTCGTTGATGCGCGCGAAGAAGCCGTCCATCGTGCCGAGCTGGAACCGCGGCAACGCACGCACCACCTTCGCCAGCACGGGGCCAACTTCGAAATCCGCTCCGATCTGCGAGCAGAGCTCTGCCGCTTTCGCCGGCATGGCTGAACATTCGGCAAGTCGCGACAGCACGGAATCCGCGAACTCGCCCGCAGCCTTCCGGGTGAAGGTCAGCGCGACGATCCGGCCCGGTTCCACTCCTTGCGCCCCCACCAAGCCGATCACCCGATTCGCAAGCTGGAAGGTTTTTCCCGAGCCCGCCGAGGCAAGGATCATCAGGTTTTTCTCCAGAATCTGGATGGAGCTCATCGCTCATGCCACACCTCCTTCCAGTGCCACGGTTTCCGCCAGCGAACGCCCGAAGGTGAGCACCTCGTAGTCATCCCACGGCACCTTCTCGGCGGGAGGATGGAACACCCGGTTGTTCAATTGTCCGATCACCCAGCGGGCACAGGCCATCGCCGAATCACGGTCATCGGGACCAAAACCCTCCCACAACGACAAGCCGACATCACCCTCCACCGCGCCAAGTGCGAAATAGCCGATCTCATCCACATCCCGGAGCGCCGCGGCGTAAGTCGCGAGTTGGAGATTCTTCCATCGTTTCACTTTTCCATCCGGAGCGGTGTGCAGGATCGCGGGCACGTTTTCCAAATGCGCGGGCAGCACGGTGCGGGAGGAAATCGCGACACGGTGCGCAGACTCGATCGGCCCGACATTGCCGGTCTTGTAGTCGAGCACACGGCGACGGCCATCGTCATGAAGCTCGATGCGGTCGATGCGCCCCACGATCATGAAATCATTCACCGGGATCTCGAACTTCTTCTCCACCTCCACGATCCGCCATCCCTTCGCACGCTCACCGGCCTGCACTTTTGCAAACCACGAAAGGCGCTGCCGCAGCGACTCCTGCTGGATGCGCACCGCCAGCGGCGGCTTGCCGCCGAAGCGTTCCGCCACGAGGCGATCGAGTTCCGCATGGACCCATGCCTCCACCGCCTCGGTTTTGGAGAAGTCCTTCGCCTCCTCATCCATCGCCCAATTCTCCAGCACCGTGTGGGCGATGTTTCCGAAGTCCCGCGCGTTCCACTCCACGCGTTCCGGTTCCGGGCTGCTCATCTTCACCACGTGCTTCAGGTAAAAGCGGAACGGGCAGGCCAGGTAATCCGCGAAGGCCGTGACCCCCAGCCGTGGTTTCATCTCCATGACGCGCGGCCGCCATTTCCATGCCTCCTCCAAGGTCCACGCCAGACCTGCATCCGGCGGCTCGAGCTCACGGAAAAGCGCCGTCACCCGTGCGGGCAGATCCTTCTCATCCGCCGCCAGCAGCAGGCGCGAAGGCAGCAGGGAATCTCCCCCAGCCCCGGACTTGGCCAACAGCAGATCCACACGGCCCTCATGCCTTCGGGCATGGGTCATCGCCGCGAGCAAGTAAGCATCCCGGGAGGCGCGTGTGTGATCGGTGGCAAGGTCCAAATACTTGCGGGTGTTCTCGGGCAACCAAGCATCGCTGCTGGCGCTTCCGGGCACCTTGCCCTCGTTCATTCCACAGATGATCAGGTGGCGGCCCGGTTCATGGAAAAGCTCCAGCCAACCCTGGACATCCAGCACGCGATCTTCTGGTGGGATCGCAACCGCTTCCGGACCGGAAGCCAGCAACAGCCCGATCCAAAATTCCGGATCTCGATCCACCCGCGTGGCCATGCGTGCGGTCGCATCCAGCCAGTCATGAAGCTCGGCGGTTTCCTCACGCTTGGGATCGAACACCTCCATCAACCGCGCCAGGCCCGCGTGAAATCCCTCATGGAGAAAATTCCTGCGGAGGTCTTCCAGCGCTTTCATGGTCTCAGCTGCCAGTTGCAGATCCTCCTGATCGCGGCTCGCGACCTCCAACGCACGAATGAGATCCGCCCGGTCCTTCGCCAGCCACGCATCCCGCGAACGGGAGAGAGCCTTCACCCGTTGGGCGCGCCGCCCGGAAACAAACACCCCGGTCTGATTGAACCCGAGCAGATCAATTGCCGCAGCCAACGTCGGAGAACTCACGAACGTCCGCCACGCCGCCAGCCACGCCATCACCGGCTGCGGCGGCAGGTGGGATGGATCATGCAGCACCCATCCAGCACGACCGAATGCCCGCACCAGTTCTCCTGCGGTTTCTTCATCCGCCGTGCCCAGCGCGAGCTCATCGGAAGGAGTGCCTGCGGAGGCAGCCAAGCGCACCGCCTCCGCCGCCTGCTGGCGGGGATCGGAGGTGAGGGACACGGAGCCCTGTCCGGCTTCCGGCCATTCGAAAATCCGCCCGGTCCAAATCTCGCTTTCCACCTTCTTCGGCTTCTCGGCTTCGAGGACATCCTTCAGTTCAAAAGCCATTGGCCGTCCGAGATCATCGAATGCGCCGGCCTCTTCCGGCGGAGCTCCGATCAAAGCGGTGACCGGCACCGGCGCTTTCATCAACAAAGCCGCCACCGCGACCGGGAAGTCGGACACTCCGGCGAGCACGATTTCACGGGTGCCTGCCATCGGCGGAAATTCCGCCCGCGCCAGCAGCGTGCTGCGGCTGATCCAGCCCCACGTTCCGAGCAATCGCTCCACCCGCTCTTCCAACAATGCCAACGCCTGCCAGCGCCCCGCCTCGACAGTTTTCGACAGCTTGCGCGCCGCAGCCGCCAGCGTCATCGCGCCCTCCTGCAAGCCAATCCGCAGACGGGTCATCGCTCCTGCCAAGCCCAAAGCCCAGCCCGCAGACTCCCCCTCGCCGGGGGGCACCGGGAAAACCTCTTCAAAAGATTCCCAATCCCGGATGCCTTCCAGCACTTCCACCCAGGCGAGGTGTTCGATCGCCACCGGCGCCGCGCCTTCCATCTTCAGAAAATGTCCCGGCGTCACCACCCGCGGCGCGAGCCCGCCACCGGCCGCTGCCAGAGCCTCGCGCAAGCGGCGTCCGGATTGCGCCGTCGGCACCACCACCAGCATGCCCGGCAGCGCGTCCTTGCGCGCCATCAACCATGCCACCAGCAGACCGAGAACCGGCCGATCCCAACCCAGGAACTCACGCTCAACCATTGCAGGTCTTCATGCCCCGGACCGGAGTCCGGCAAAAGCAAAAGTTCGTAATTTCCCGATGCTTTCCGAGCTCCACCTGCCCGGGCTACGTGAAACTGCGCGCGTGTTTTCCCGAGGCCGGATCTAACAGTTGTGCCGGGAGCTTGCGCCGCCTGCGGCCGGTGCTATCGCTCCCGGCCCGTTTCGTCATGTCCATTGCCTGCCCAGAGCCACTCGCCGCCGTTGTGGCACACTACGAAAAGCTGAGCCTCAAGAAACTCGACCATCTCGGCGACATCTATGCTCCGTCCGTTCATTTCCGCGATCCCATCCGCGAAGCCAACGGCCTGGGTTCCCTGCGCGCGTTGCTTGAGGACATCCTGAAGAGAATGGACGCGTGGTCCCTGGAAGTCATCGATGCCCAGGGAGATGAACACAGCGGGTTCCTGCTCTGGACTTTGCTCTACACCTTCCGTGGCAAGGACCGCTCCGTCACCGGCACCAGCCACTTGAAGTTCGCAAGCGACGGCCGGATTTCCCACCGCCAGGACCATTGGGATGCCACCGCCCTGTATGCGGAGATCCCGCTTCTCGGTGCCTTGCTGCGCTTTTTCCGCCGCCGCCTGAAAATCACCTCAGAGTCGACCACGCCAACCCGCCGCGTCCCTCAGCACGGGTAGACAGACACTGCCCTCGCAGACCACCACACCGCCCGCTGTCGTTCCACGGGTGAATACCGCACGCGGCAGATAGTCCGTCCGCAGAAGGTGCGCGAGCGCGGGCTCCAGATCCGGCCCGATCTCGATCTTCATCACTCCACGCTCGTGGAGATCACAGGCGGCCAGCAGCACCGGCACGGCGAAGGTCTGCTTGGCAGCGGTGCGGGCCTCGGCACGCAGGATCGCCTCACCTTGCACAGCGAATTCCGGTCGCTCAACCAGCAGCGCCAGCTTGAACAAATTCTCCGCTGCGATGTGTCCCGGCGAAGGTTCCGCGCCATCGTAGTCCTCCCGCATCACCAGCAGTGGCTGGCCACCCAGCTCCGCCTTCATCACATAGCCCCCGCGTTCGCTGTCCCAGTGCTCGGCATCCAATGCGGCTTGGAGTTCCAGCGCCCATTCCAGATGTGCCGCCGTTCCATCCGCGGAATGCAGCTCAAGCAAAGCCGCAATGAGAAACGCATGGTCCGCAGCAAAGGCGGCAATCCCGCTGCTCCGCTGGCGATAGCTGCGGAACAACCGGCTGCCGTCCCACAGGTTCTTCTTCAGGAAATCCGCAGCCCGCTTCGCCGCTTCCAACAGATCGGCACGATCCAGCACACGGGCCCCACGAGCCAGCGCACCGATCATCAGCGCATTCCAAGCGGTGACGATCTTGTCATCCCGATGCGGCATCGGGCGCTCCTTGCGAGCCGCAAGCAACACGCTCCGGGATTGGGCGAGGCTGGCATGGATCTCCTCAGCGCTCATGTCAAAGCGCACCGCCAGTGACTCCGGAGCAAGGGCCCGGTAAAGCGTGTTCTGCCCGACCAACTCTTCATGGGGATCGCTCTCAGGGCGGGCGTTCCCCTCGGCCTGGACACCATAGGCCGCACAAAACACCAGCGCCGACTTCGCATCGAGCCGCTCGAAGATCTCATCCGCCTCCCAGGTCCAGAATGCGCCCTCGCGTTTCTTCTCCGCACCCGCGTCCGGAAGGCTGTCCGCATCCTCTGCAGCGTGGAAGGCCCCTACCGGATCGGTCATCTCCTCCATGACATAGCGGAAGATTCCTTCGGCGGTTTCACGATAGCTGTCGTTCTTCGTGATCTGCCAGGCCTCCAGATACAAGGTGGCGAGCTGCCCCTGATCATAGAGCATCTTTTCATAGTGCGGCACATGCCAGTAGCGGTCCACCGAGTAACGATGGAATCCTCCCCCAAGTTGATCATGCATGCCGCCTGCCTGCATGGCATCCAGCGTCCGCTCGACCATCTGCAGACAGGCCGCGCCCTCATCGCTGTCCGGCCCGAACCGTTCCGAAAGCTGCATCAGCAGTCGCGGCACCACCGGCCTCGGAAACTTCGGAGCATTTCCCCACCCTCCCTCCTGCGGATCGAACATCGACTCACAGCGATCGATGAAATCCCCGAAGATTCTGACATCCGGCATCCCCTGCATCACCGCACCCACATCCGCTTCCGCGCGCAGGTGGATCATCACCTTTTCCGCGCTGCTCTCCATCCGGGCGCGATCGTCCTTCCAAAGACGCCCGATCTCCTCGCAAAGCCGGGAAAACCCCGCGCGCCCGTAGCGATCCTCAGGCGGGAAATAGGTACCGCCCACCACCGGTTTCCCTTCAGGCGTCAACCACACGCTCATCGGCCACCCGCCCTGTCCGGTCGTCGCTTGCACAAAGGCCATGTAGGTCGCATCCACATCGGGGCGCTCCTCCCGATCCACCTTCACGTTGATGAAGTGGCGGTTCATCAATGCCGCGATCGCTTCGTTCTCGAAGCTCTCGTGCTCCATCACGTGGCACCAATGGCAGGTGGAGTATCCCACCGAGAGGAACACCAGCTTGTCCTCGGCCTTCGCCCGCGCGAAGACCTCCTCACTCCAAGGATGCCAATCCACGGGATTGTGGGCGTGCTGGAGCAGGTAGGGAGAGGTCTCACCGAGAAGCGCATTGGCCATGCCTCAGCAAACATCGGACCTTGTGACTAGGCCAACGGGAATGTCATCCTGCACCATGAATTGGCGCAGATGGGTGCTCGGTGAATGGAGCTGGAAGCGGCTAATCCGCTCCACAGTCTTGATCTACCTGTGCCTGGTGGTGATCGCGGTCTTCTTCTCGGACAAGTTCATCTTCCAGCCACCGGAGCCCACGTATCAGGAAGATGGCAGGCTGCAGCATCTGCAAAGCGCGGATGGAAGCCGGATCGCCGCCTTCTACCGACCGCCCCGCCCCGGATTCCCTACTCTCCTCTATTCACACGGCAATGCCGAGGACCTCGGCGGTGTGGAGGACCTCATGGAATCATGGAACGCGGCCGGTCTCGGAGTCCTCGCTTACGATTACCCGGGCTATGGCTGCTCTACCAGCAAGCCGACCGAAGCATCGTGCGAACAGGCGATCACCGCCGCGTGGAACCATCTGATCACAGAGCGGAAAACCCAACCCGGCTCGATCATCCTCGTAGGCCGCTCGGTAGGAAGCGGACCTTCGGTTTGGCTGGCCGCCGAAAAGGCTCCGGCCGGGTTGGTGCTACTCGCCCCGTTCACCTCGGCATTCCGCACAGCCGTGCCGTTCCCCCTCTTCCCCCGCGATCGCTTCCCCAATCTGGCTCGTATCCCGCAGGTGAAATGTCCGCTGCTGGTGATCCACGGAGAAGCGGACACGATCATCCGCCCGTGGCATGGCCGCAAACTGGTGGAAGCCGCCACCACCCCGGACAAGCGCTTCGTCCCCATCCCCGGAGCAGGTCACAATGACCTGACCGAGATCGGCGGCGAACAAATCGACCGGGAGATCCTCACCTTCGCCACCCGGGTGGCCGCCGGATCGAAGTGATCAGCGGGCGGCAGGCGCTGGGGCCGCCGCAGCCGACGACTGCGCCTGTTGATAGATCTCCTGCAGCTTCCGCTGGGTTTCCGGATCACCCAACACTCCCAGCATCACCAGCAGCACGACGATCGCTACGAACACGACGAACAACGCTGACAGCCAGTAGATGATCGCCAGGAAAATCCCCACGCCATCCATTTTCCGGTGGAACTGATAGCCGCCCGGGCAAGCGAACGCCCGGTAGCCAACCCACAGATTCAAGAACGGCACGAAGTGCCCGAGATACCACCAGCCGCTCATGCCGACATTCCGCAGCCGCTTCACTCCCAGCACGATGATCCCCACGTTCACCAACACCGGAACGATCAAGCCCACCCACGGCGGGGCATCCTTGATCAAGGGCATCGCGTATGGGACCAGGTATTGGTTGGCCAGAAACCCCGCCACAAAGACCAACACTAGCCCGATCAGGTAGCCGATCCGGGTCACTCCGACCCAGTTTTTCTGCAAGCTCATCAGTTCCCGGGAGGATTCATCCTCATCCGTGGGGATTTCCAGATTCACTGGTGGGGCAAGCACGGCGGCCGGTTCCGGTGCCACCACCTTTTCGAAAAGCCCCTCGATTTCCCCGGCAGGAGTCCATTTCTCCATGCCCGCCTGCCAGACAAGATCCTGGCGGGGGTGGAGCTGGCCTTCGCTGGCGATGAACTTCAGCTCCTCCAGTCCCACGGGGCCGTATTGCTTCCCGTCCTTGGAGAAAAACCAGGCGTCCTGCGGCGTGTCGCTCATCGTCCCCCGGAATACCTCAGGTCAGGGAAATCGTCAAACCCGCCGCTGACCGGAAAGAATCCCTCGCCACACGGCGTCTGATCCCCAACATTTCTATTAGAAGATGAAACGCCGCTCCTTGCTCACGATGGTCCCCGCCGCCTCCGTTCTCTTTGCGATGCGATCCCACGGGAAGCCGATTCCCCAGCCCGCGCTGACCGCCGCCGGATTCTCCATCGCGGTGCAGTGCTGGTCCTTCAACAAATACACGCTCTGGGAGGCCATCGAAAAGGCCGCCTCCACGGGAGCCGGCTCGGTGGAGCTCTACCCCGGCCAGAAACTCGGCGGACCGCACGGCGATCTCAAGATGGGCCCGGATCTCAAGCCTGAGGTCTATCAGTCCCTGCTCGAACACCTCACCAAGAACGGCCTGGTGGCCGTAAACTTCGGCGTCTGTGAGATCCCCAAGGATGAAACCAAGGCCCGCGCCACCTTCGAAATGGCGAAAACGCTCGGCCTCTACGGCCTCACCACCGAGTCCACCGAAGCCCTCGACACCATCGAAAAGCTGGCCAAGGAATACGACCTCAAGGTCTGCTTCCACAATCACCCGAAAGGCACCAAGCTCGGCGACCCGCTCAAGACCTGGGAACTCATCAAGGACCGTCACGAAAACGTCGGCTTCTGTTGCGATGTGGGCCACCTCGCCTCCTCCGGCTGGGATCCGCTTGAGATCGTGAAAAAGATCTCCACCCGCATCCGCTCGTTCCACTTCAAGGACCGCGAATCGATCGAGAAGTGGACCCACGACCGCCCCTTTGGCACCGGCGTGATCAACCTCCCCGCCATTCTCGACGAAGCCCGCTCGAAGGGATTCGCCGGCAATGTGAGCATCGAATACGAGCACAACTGGGAAACCTCCGTGCCGGAAATCTCCCAGTGCGTGGGCTACCTGCGCGCCTATTCGAAGTTGAAGGCCTGATTTCCAGCAAAGAAAAGCGGGCGGCTGAGGCCGTCCGCTTTTTTTATGCCTCTGACTTCGGATCAGTTCGGCACAGCGGGATTGGTGCCGTGCTGGTATTCATACAGGTTGTTCTTTCCGTCCTGATCGAGATCCAGCGTCGCATCCGCGGGATTCAGCGGATTCAAGCCATAGGTCTTTTCCCAACCATCGGGCATGAGATCTCCGTCCGTGTCCGCATTTGCCAGATTCGTGCCGAAGGTTTGCTCCTGCAAATCGGTGAGACCATCGCCGTCATGATCGGTCGTCGCCGCCTGCCAGAGATAGGGCGATGCCACGTAGGTGTATTCGCCCGGGTCCACGTTCCCATTGGAGTTCGTGTCCACCCAGTTCACGCTGCGTGATTCGGTGATGTCCCACAGACCATCGTTATCGATGTCCTGATGGTAGAGGCCCTGGATCTCGGTATCCGTGAGAACGCGGGAGTGAACCCGCAGACGGTCGAGCATGGCATCCGGCAGGGCGCTGGGAGTGTAGGCGGGATAGAGGCGCCCGAAGGTGAAGGTGGTATCGGTATCGTACTGGACCGGATAGTAGTGGGTGTTCCCCTGCACCAACAAAACACCGTCCACGTAAACCTTCTGGCTGTTCGCCTGAATGGTGGAGAATGTGACCGCAAGGTGATGCCACCTTCCGTCATCCGTGGTTCCGGTATCGCGGAGGAAGTTGTAGCCATCAAATGCGGTAAGAGGGCTGCCTGCCGAGGTTCCATCCGAGCCATCGGACGCATACTGCTTGTAGCCGCCGATGAACCACTGCTCGGCGGCCGCGGTGCGCCGGATCAAAAGGCAGGTACCTTGGGCGATCGTTGCTTGTCCGGAAGTCCCTTGGAGATCGTAGAGCGAGAAGATCGCCCGGAAGACGCCGTTCGAATTCTTGATGGAATCCTTCCCGAGGCGGAACCAACCGCTCACCGTCCAGCTGTTTTGCTGGCTGACCGTGGAGGTCGGAATGGTGATGTACCCGGAGCTGATCCGGGCCGCCTGCGAAGGCACTCCAAGTCTCACCGGACCGCCGGAGAATGAGGTGGCATTCCGGTTCGCTCCGGAACGATCGGCGAAGGTGGAGCCTTGGATCGACTCGAAGTCCCAAAAGCCCCGCAGGCCCGTCGCGATGGATGAGGGAACATTCGTCCCATCGGGATCGGACAATGCCGCGTTCACCGTCGGATAGGGATCGAGATTGTCCGGAATACTGTCGCCATCCGTATCAGCCAGCAGAGGATCGGTGCCCAAGGCGGTCTCCTCCCAGGCATTGAGGGTGTCTCCGTCCGGGTCCGCAGTGGAATCCGTGATCTTCACCCGCCAGAAACGCTGTCCAGGAGCAGGCCCGCCGAATGTCCGTTGAAGTTCGCCACCGGTTCCATCCAGAGGAGCACCGGATGCCGTCCAGGTGACAAGATTGGGCGAGGTCTCAAGTTGATAGATCTTCCCTAGTTGGGAGAGCCACGAAAACTGGAAATTATCATTGGGAGGGACGATCGCGAGTTTCAGATCCACATGTCCCGTGGGAGCTCCGGGCTTGAAGGGATCCGTGCCCGCGAGAGCCTCCATCGCATTGGTCCAGCCGTCATGATCCGGATCCGCGGTCGGAGCCAGATCGGGATTCGTGGCGGAAAACAAGCTGCCGCCATTGAAATAGCGCTCCCAGACATCTCCCATCCCGTTTCCGTTGGTGTCCTGGATCGCCAGAGCGCAAGGAGCAGCCAACAGCAGAGCGAGAAAAGGTGCATGGCGCACCGGAGACCGATGAATCTTCATAGGGCAAGGGGGAGTGGCATCTCCCTGCATCCATACCCGATATCCCTCAAGTCTATTTCACCCACCCGTGCAACTTACACGGTTAGATGACATCTCATGACAAACCACCCGTTCAGTTACGATCAGGACAGTAGCAAACCGGCGTCACTTGACTCTCCATGACCAGCCCGGCGTCCGTGACAGACTTCTTGAATTCCTCCACCTGCTCCTCCGACAGACCATGGCAACGAGGCATCGAGCAGGTCTCATAGCGCCGCACCGCAGTTCCCGCCGGTATCTTTCCAAGCGCCGAGCGAAACATCTCCGGATCCACCGTGTCCACGATCTCCCGCGTAGACTGCCGCCCGAGGATGTAGCGCGGCTTCGGATGCACTTCATCTCCGGCATTCACCAATACGACACCGCATTCACCATGAAGAATGAACGGCGCCTGATGATCGGATGCATCCACCGTCCAGAATACGAGATTGCCATCCCCATCCAGATCTCCCGGATGATAGTCCGGTGTGACAACGGTTGCGACCGGCGCTGCAGGCATTTTGCCTCCTTGGCGGCCCTTGCAGCCGCTGCAGACAACGATGGCGGCAAGAACCCAAACTTGGATGGATAGCCGCATATCAGACTCCTGTCCTGCTCAGTCCTTCTTCCACTCCTCCCGCTCCCAAACACGGGAACGCAGCGCTTCGGACGCGGCGCGGGCTTCGGCCTCCTTCTTGCTCTTCCCCTTGCCGGTGGCGAGGATGAGCCCTTGCCATGCGACTTCCGCTTGGAAGACCCGCCGGTGATCTGGTCCGCTCTCGCTGATGATCCGGTAGGTCGGAGCCTGGGGACAAAGCGATTGCAGGCACTCCTGGAGCTCGCCCTTGGGATTTCTCTCCTCCGGGCTGGCAGCAAGACCGCCGATCTCCGATTGCAATAACCGCAAGACGAGCTCGCGGGATGCCGCCACGCCGGAATCCAGATACACCGCACCGATGAGCGCCTCGAAGGCGTCTGCAAGCGTGGACAACCGGCGGCGGCCGCCGGTGGATTCCTCGCCCTTGCCCAGCAGGACGTAGTCGCCCAGATGGATCGTCATCGCGAAACGGGCCAACGCCCGGCGCGAGACCACGCGGGATCTCAGCTTGGTGAGGCGGCCTTCCGGGAAATCCGGAAACATCTTGAAAAGCTCCTCGGTGAGGATGAGCTGCAGCACGGCGTCTCCGAGGAATTCCAACCGTTGGTTGTCGAAATGAGGCCGCTGGGACTCGTAGGCGAGGCTCGGATGAGTGAGCGCTTCTGCCAGAAGAAACGAATTACGGAATTTGTAGCCGATCCGGCTTTCGAGGGGCTGCATGGTCACGCGGTCGAGGTTTCCTCTCTCCTCACCCGGACGCTTGCCGCTACCCGATGAGAAAAGTGGGGTGACCGACGGGACTCGAACCCGCAACAACCAGAATCACAATCTGGGGCTCTACCATTGAACTACGGCCACCATTTTTTCGGCGGGCGGGAGAACTACGCGACGTTTCGGGCTTTGGGAAGTGAAAAATCGCAAGTCCCCGCAAATCCTTCACGAAAGCGACTTCCGCACCGACTCCCGGTTGAGAAAGATCAATACCAACGCCGGATAGATGCAGTAGAACAAAGGCCCCAACAGCGCACCGCCGATCATCGAATATTTGACGACCGGCATCAGCGCCGGGTCCCCTCCCATGCTTTTCAGAGTGCTCTCCATCAAAGCGTTCATCTTCGGCATCATGTAGGTTAGCACGAATATGAGGGAGCAGATCTTCAGAGCGATCGAGGTCCACGCGTAACGGTTCGACCAGGTCAGGCCACTGGTTTTCCACTTCAGCAAGCCAATGCCCGCGAGAATGAGGGCGACCATCAGAACCGCCGAAGCCACGTATTGGGCATAGGTCATCGGCTTCATCAGGTTCGTGAAAGTCTCGGTCATCTCCGCTTGGGCGGCCGCCGGTCCTCCCATCTTTTTCTGACTCTCCAGGGTTCTTTGCGAAAAGCCCTGCATGGCCACCGATGCCAATAGCATCACTGCGCTGAGCCCGGCCACCACCAGGTGGAGGATGCCGAAGACTCGGATCTGCCCCGGGCGGAAGACCGGCGGGAGTTGAGGCGGTGGTGGCGGAGGCTCGAAAGTGGACACTCCGGGAAGATAGGGATCCGACATGGTCCGATCCCAATCACCCGAAGGCCGGTTTGTCGAGCGGGGACGGATTCCGTTGCCATTCCGAACTTGGCAGGAAGCGGCTCCTCTACATGATGAAACGGACTCCGCCATGACCCGATTTCCCCTTCTCGCCCTGACTGTTGTGGTCCTCACCCAGTGCGGTGCGCCTCATGCGCCCAGCTGCTCCAGCGTGCCAAAAGAGTCCCGGGTGCCCGCAGCCGCCCTCATTGCGGAAGCCCGGGCGGACTGGAACATCCTCGCCAACCCCGGTCGCCGCGCCCAATGGCCCGCCGCCCAGGCCGCCTACAATGATGCGGTGGCGAAGTTGTTCGACCAGATGCGTTGCCCGGCACGCCCGTGGGATGAGGCGGCGGCTTCGATCGGCACCCGCATCCAGCCGCAGGGCAAGGATGACGCCCATCTCGCGGACATCCAATCGCTCTTCCCCTCCCGATTGGTGGACACGGGTCCGGTGGGCCCGCGGCAAACCACGCCGGGCATCGGACTCCCCCTCGTCGGCTGGCACGCCCAGTCACGCGAGGGACAAGAGGAGGTCCGCGCGAAGTTCGTCCCACCGACCGGCCAGCCATTCAACGTCACCGCGGTGCTGCGCTTCGATCGCGGCAGCCAGCCTACCTGGCAATTCGGAGCCCCGCTGCAAAAGGACTCCACCGAGATCGGCGGGCGAACGGTGAAATACAATGCCGATTGGTCCGCGAGCCATGCCTTCTACTGGCACATGACCGACTTGGATGACTTCGATGCGCTGAAGGTGATCCTGCCGGACCGCTTCACCGAGGAAACCGGCCTCTACTTCGGCCAGCCCTACGATCCGGACCGCATTCCGCTCGTGTTCATCCACGGCATCAATTCCAGTCCCGCCGCCTTCAAGCACGTGATCAACACGCTGGCCGGAGAAGAGTGGTTCCGGAAAAAGTATCAGGTCTGGCTCTTCAACTACCCGACCGGAAACCCGTGGATCATGAGCGCCGCCCGCTTCCGCACCTACATGAATGCGGCCGCCGCCTTCGCCAAGGCCCACGGCGACAAGGGGAACATCAACAAAACCGTGATCGTGGCCCACTCCATGGGCGGACTCATCACCCGCACCGCCATCAGCGATCCGGGGCAGTGCTTCTACGACTGCTTCTTCAAGAAGCCCATCGACCAGCTCAATCTCACGCCGCAAGGCCGGCAAATGATCGAAAACGGCGTCCTCTATCATCCCCTCACGTTCCCGGACCGCATCGTCTTCATGGCGGTGCCGCACAAGGGCAGCCCGCTGGCCGAGCGTGTCATCTTCACCTGGTTGTCACGCCTCGTCCGCCTGCCCAAGACACTGACCGTGGAGATGGTGGACATCACCATGCGGAACGCGGGCAATATCCTGCTGCCGGACTCCGGCCACCTCCCGACGGCGATCGACAACCTCTCGCCCAATGACCCGAGCGTCCAAGCGCTGCAGAAAACCCACCTTCCATCGAAGATGCACATTCACTCGATCATCGGCGATCGTGGTCACGGTGATACGCCCAACAGCAGCGACGGCATTGTGCCCTACTGGTCTTCCCACCTCGACCACGTCGAGAGCGAGAAGATCGTCCCCAGCGGCCACGGCGTTCCCAGCAATCCAGAGGCGGGCGATGAAGTGATCCGCATCCTGAAAAAGCACGCCGGCCTCAACTGACCCCTCAGGCCCAAAGCAAAAAGATGGCCGGGTGGTTACCCACCCGGCCATCTTTTTCGTTCATTGCATGTACCCAAGAAAATCGTCGTACCCGCGGTTGCGGGCCGGATCCGCTGGCGCCGTTTAATTGCGCGCAATCGAATCGATGGCATTAGATACGCCCGACGCAATATATTGCAAGCAACATTGATTGGGATTTCTGCTTAGTTCTTTTGAGCAACACCAAACACCTGTTCATTCGTTCACTTTGGCCCGCATAAACTGCGTGGTATCAGTGCCCACGGCACCCGCAGTGCGGAAAGTGCGGTAGGTCCATCCGGCATCCAAGGCGGGCAGAACCAGGGAACCTTGGACCGTGGCAGTATCTACTGGATTGAGCTCCGAAACCACCGCATCGAAGAGTCCCAGATCGTCACTCCCCTGGATGTGATAGATCACACCATTGACTGCGACGGAGGACACCAGCTCGGTACTATCCGGCGAAAGGAAGGTGACTCCCGTGAAGATCGGCAGGGTGAGGGTCAGCACCTGATCCGGGCCGAGGGTCGCCACCTTCATCTGGATCTTGCCACTGTTGAGGCCGGACAGCGGATTCCCATCAAAGGCGAATTCCGCAAGATTGTTGCTGCCATCCATATCAGGGTCGTCCCCTTTCGCATCGTTCAGACCATAGGTGAGTCCGTAGAGGGACATCCACGTGTCATACGGAGTGGACGGTGCTCCGGTCAGGACGTTGAGGATTCCATTGCCGGTGATCCGGGTCGTCTTGTGGGCGGCGGCGGAGGTCGGCGAACCCCAAGTTCCTGCCTGCTGGAGCACGCCTCCAAAGAACAGTTGGTTGACCGTGTCCGTCCCCGAGTAGTTCAGATCCAGGGTGGCCCCGGAGGTCGCGATCGTGATGGTGGAGGCATCCGCCAGATACGGGCTCGAGAGCGAAAGGATGCCTCCGTTCACCGTGGTGTTTCCCGTATAGGTATTGGCTCCGGTGAGAGTCCAGGTACCCGTCCCGGCTTTGGTCAGGCCCATCGTCGCCGCGGGAGTGGTGAGGCTGTCCTGGATCACTCCGCTGACCAGACCATTTCCCGCCCCGCCCAGGGTATCGGTCCGCGGTGTGGTGACCGCCGCGCCCACTCCGAGGATGCCTGAGAGCTCGAGGAAATTCCCCACTCCCGCATCCGACTGCACATTGAACCCGTTTCCACCGGTACTGGTGACCGTCAGATTCCCGGTGAGCTTGGTATTGCCCGTCACATTCTGGATGTTGGGAGTTCCGCCGCTGCTCAGACTCGTGGAGGAGGCTGCGTTGAAGGTCGTGCCCAACGTATTGGCTCCCGAAAGCTGGAGCACCAGAGTGCCGGTATTCACGCCCTGCTTGGAAAACGTAACCGTCCCCGTGCCCAGTGCGCCGATGTTCGGCACCACCAGGGAGCCGCCGTTGTCTGCAATGGTGATGCCGCTGGCGAGGAGGTTGGATGCATTCGACACGGTGAGCGTGCCCAGCCCCAACTTGGTGAGGCTGCCGGTGGGTCCATTGAGAACCGTGGCGAGGTTCACCGCCTGGCCGTTGGTATCCAGCTTGTATTGCTGGCCGGTCGCCACCGAGAACCGGGCCGAGTAGTCCGTGGTATTGGCGGAGGTGAATTGGAGCGCGCCTCCCGTGAAACTGATGGTGCCCGTGCTGCCGATGGCATTCCCCGACCCGAGCGAAAGAGTGCCCGCACTCAAGGTGGTGCCCCCCGTATAGGTATTACTCCCGGTAAGGGTGGTGGTGCCGGTACCGGAATGAACCAGCACACCACTGCCGGAGATGTCGTTGCCAACCGTGTGGGCATTCGTCCGGTTGAATCTCAGGGTGGCGTTATTGACGACAGGAGAAGTCCCCAGCGTGCCGGTAAGGCCGCCATTCCCGATCTGGAGCACGCCACTGCTGATGGTGGTGAGCCCGCTGTAGGTATTGGTGCCGGAGAAGATGATGGTGCCGCTGACATTCGCGGCACCATTGATTTCAAGATTCCCGCCCCCGATCACGGCCCCGGAAAACACCGGCGACAAGGACGACCCCGCACCGATCCGTGCATCCGCCGCCAATGTGACCGAACCGGAAAATACGGTGCTGGTTCCGTCCACACGGATGGCTCCGTTTTGGGCGCCATTCACCGTGGAGGTGCCGTTTTCATACCAGCCGTTACCTCGGATGCTGAGGTTGTTGGCGATCGTCAGGCTGTTGGTATTGACGTAAAGCTGGGCACCCGAATTCACCGTGACCAATCCGGTGCCGAATGCCGTGGCATTCCCGACATTGGTGCGGGAATTGTTAATGGAAGTGCCGCCCGAGTAGGTGCTGGCATTGTTCACGGCGTAAACGCTCAATCCGCCATTGGGAGCAGTCCCGTTCAGCCCGTTGTAACTCACGGCGCCGAGACCACTGATCGAACCGGCGCCGTCCACATTCGTGCTGGTCGCTGTCTTGAGATTGAAAACCAGATTGGCTCCACTCGAAATCGCCACCGCCGATCCGGCACCCAGCGTGGCGGTGGTGCCCGTCCCCGATCCATCCCCCACCTGGAGAATCCCGGCACCGATCGCGTAACCGCCGGTCGCGGTATTGATCCCGGTGAGCACCGTCTTGCCTGCTCCAACTTTCACCACTTTCACCGCGCCGGTGCCATTGTCCACCAGCACGGAGCTGATGCTCATCGAGACGGAAGCCTGGGAATTGTTCAGCACCAGCTCTCCCGCCGTATTGGTGGGAGGACCACCGGCGGTGAGATTCGGAACCGTGACGGTCACGCCGCCGCTGGTGGCGGTAGCCAACAGCGTGCCCACCGCTCCCAACCGCAAGGTCGTGGAGCCGCTGATGGTCGCGAGTCCCGCGCTGGAATTCACCGTCAAGGTGTTCGTATCCGTCGCGGCTGCCGCGAGCGTGACATTGCCCGAGGCACCACCATCCACGATCCGTTGGTTCAACGAACCATCATTGGCCACGACGCCTCCCAACCGGACCAGATCGGAAAACACGTTCAGCGGCACGATGAGCCCGCTGCCGTCATTCATCGCCAGCGTGGAGCCATTGAGAATCACTCCTGGAAGCAGTCCGTTGACATTGGCGGTGGTGGTGGTGGCCAATCCCGATCCTCCGATATCGAGCTGCCCGTTGGTGCGGGTGATCGCCCCGAGTGAAATCGTGGAGGTGCCGGTATTCCGGCTGATCGAGGAGAATCCACTGAAGGTAAGACCTCCGACCACTTCTGTGTGGGAGCCGCCGTTGAGCAGCAAGGCGGTGCCGTTGAGAGTGAGCACGGCGCCATCCGCCAGCTTGGAGTTGTTCTGCGAGCCATACTCCAGTGTGACGGTCCCACCATTGAAGGTGCTGGTGCCGGTAAAGGAGGTGTTCGCTCCCGCGAGGGTGAGATTCGCCGCGGTGGAGTGAAGGAGCGAACCCGCACCGCTGATCGCACCGGTGAGGGTCAGGGGAACGGTGCTGCTGTCCACCGTCCAGGTGATCCCGCTCGCAATGGAGATGGCATTGGCCAGCGTGCGCGGGCTGTCCGGCGCCAACGTTCCCAAGGTGGAGTTCCCGGTCACAGACAAGCTGCTGGTGCCGAGCACGGTGTTGTTGGTGGTGACGAGCAGCTTGCCGGAGTTGAGCTTGGTGGTGCCGATGTAGGTATTGTTTCCGGAGAGCGTCAGCGACGAGGTCGCATCGATGTCGAGCTGCCAGGTGCCGCCCGCGTTGCCGCCTGCCAGGATGCCGTCCAACCGAATGGAGCGCGAGGCATCGACGAGGAACCGGTTGGTGACCGCGCTGCTGCTGAAGGTGATGTTGTTCGGCAACGTCGCATTCACAATGAACCTCATGCCATTGATGTTGTTCGTGTGGGTATAGGTGACATTGCCGCTGCCAAGGCCGCTGGCATTGTTCAGGTTGATGGCGGCATTGGTGCTTCCGGTGGTGGTCGAGCCATTGGAGACCGTGATGCCCCCGGTGTTGGTGTTGGCCCCATTGAGCTGAAGGAACCCGCCGCCGGTCTTGGTCAGGAGGCCGCTGCCGGTGATGATGCTGGAGACCGTGATCCCGCTGTTACCCGTGCCGCTGTCCGCAAAAAAGGTCCCTCCGGACGCGCCGAGCGTGACGCCGCGGTTGGTGGGGATGCTGAAGCTGAGGATCACGCCACCGGAGTTGCTGAGCGTTCCACCATTGAGGGTCACCCCGTCCGGCACGAAGCTGGCCGGAGTCCCCGCGAGATTGCTCCCGGAGTCCTGGGCCACGGTTCCTTGGTTGACGGTGATCTTGCCGGTGAAGGCCTTCCCAGTCGAGGTGAAGAGGATCGTGCCCGACCCTGTTTTCAATACGTCGCCGGTGCCGGTGATGGCGGAAGGGAGCGTCGTGGTGGTCGAACCGCTGAAGGTCGTCGTCGTGCCGGTGGCCAGCGCGATCGTGCTGCTGAGAGTGGCGGACGAGCCGAGGTTGCTGATCGTTCCGCCATTCGAAGTCACCGGCCAAGTCACATTGCCTGCGGGATTCGCCCACAATCCCAGCGTGCCGGAAGCCCCGATGGTGATAGTGCCAGCACCTGCGGTGGTGGTGGCGGTTTCCATGCTGAGGGTGCCGCCGTTGATCACGATGTTCCCTAGGGAAATGGGGGTGCTGACGATGCTGAATTGGTTCGCCCCGACTTTCGTGAGCGTATAGCCGCCCATGTCCACGAAGGTCGAAGGCGTGCCGCTACCCGCGCTGCGCACATCGAACCGCGAGACTCCGCCAACCGTGGCATTGGCCGTCAGCGTGAGATTGTTGAGGGCGTTCTGCTGGGCGGATGCACTGTTGTTGACCAACGCACCATTCCCTCCGACCCCGGCTCCGGCGATGCGGACGAACTCAGCCACATTCGTGGTGGATAGCGCGATCCCGTTCACGTCGAGCGTGGCTCCATCTTCGACCACCGTTTCATTCCCGGTGCCGGAAGCGCCGAGAGCACTGGAGTTCCCGATCTGAAGCGTCCCGGCAGTTACCACGGTCTGTCCCAGGTAGGTGTTCGGTGTGGAGAAAAGGAACGTGCCCGCGCCTTCCTTGGTGATCACCGTACCACCGGCGATGAGCCCGGTGCCGGTCATCGACACCGTTCCGATCGTGTTGCTCACCAGTACCGAGGAGGGATAAACCGTCCCGGAAAGCGTGACCGCATCGGGCGAATCGAAGACGACCGTATCTCCCGTCTGGAAGGAGAACGGCCCGGCGGCGAAAGCGGCGCCAGTGCTCCAGGTGGTGTTCGCGGTATCCCAGGTCAGCAGGGAGACATCGTATTGCAGCACCAGCTTGGTGTTGATGGTGTCATCGATGATGAACGCGTTGCGATACCCGGCGACGTTGAAATTGCCGGTGCCGGTGGGGGAACCGGAGCCGTAGTTGACGAGATCGACCGTCTTGGTGCCGACGACGGGGGAGGGATTCGCCAATACGATATTGGTGGAGGCCGAGACATTCACCCCGTTGAAGGTGAGGATCGGGGAACCCACGAGAAGGTTGGAGTTGTTCAGCAGGGAAAGGGAGCCGCTGCTGGCACCACTGCCGGTGAGAGTGCCGCCGGAGCTCACGATCACATTGGAGGTGAGCGTGCCGGTGAGCTTGAGCGTGCCACCGTTCGGGTTGACGGTAGTGGTGCCGGTGTAGTTGTTCGCGCCGGACAGCACCAGGGTTCCGATGTCGGTCTTCGTCAGGTTCCCCCCGCCGGTGATCACGCCCGCCACGTTCACGGTGCGGCTGAATCCGGTCTGGATGCTGCCTCCCGAGGCGCCGAGGGTGATGCCCCGGTTCGCAGCCAGGGTGATGTCGAACCCGGTCGTAAAGGTCGTGCTGGAGCTGGCTCCGGTCATGTTCGCCAGAATCCCCCCATTCAGTGTGATGTAATCCGCAGTGGTGGAACCCGGCACCGGGCCGAACGCCAGGTCCCCGCTCACCCCGAGAGTCCCGCCGGTAACGACGAATTTCCCGGCATACGTGGACGTGAGCGACGAGAGCGAAGCCGCTCCGGAACTGGACTTGGTGAGAATGCGGGCGGCATCTCCCGAGAGCACTCCGGTCTGATTGTAGAAAACCGTTCCTGCGGAGACCACTCCCGCCCCGATATCCCAAATCTGATCCGCCCCGATGAGCACATCCGCATTGATCGTGAGCCCGCGCGGGCTGGTGCCAGTTCCATTGGCCACGATCCCGGCGGAGCCAAGCGTGAGAAGCTGTCCCGTACTACCGTTGATCACGATGTTGGCAGCCGGATTGGTGCCATCACCGATCTGGAGCCCGTTGACCGGAAGGTTGCCACCCAGGGTGGCGGTCGCATTCCCGGAGGCCACGACATTGTTCCAGAGGCCGGTATCACCCGCGCCCGGCACACCGGCCGGAGACCAGCTCCCGGTGACGCTCAAGGCGGTGGTATTGTTCGCCTTGGTATAGACCGCCGCCGGGGCGGTGCCCACGGTGATCAGGAAACCGGCTGTGGAAAGGACCGGTGAAAGAAACCACAAACCACGACCAACGGATTTCGTCTTCATGGAAAAAAGGGGTTCAGATTTTTTGGGGGATAGCGTTGTAAGAGATTGTTGGAGAATTTGCAATCTACGTTTGCAGAGTCGTTTCCAACCGCCCGCAAGTCCCCGCGTCTGCGCTCTGGACTCGCCCGGCGGAGGCCTCTAGCGTCCCGCGCATGTCGCTCCCGGCCGCCGAACAACTCCGCCTGCTCACCGCCGGCACCGCCAAGGTGCTCTCGGAAAAGGAACTCGCCGACAAACTCGCGCTCGGCCGCCCGCTGCGCGTGAAACTCGGCGTGGACCCGACCGCTCCGGACATCCACTTCGGCCACACCGTCGCACTCGAAAAGCTCCGCCAGTTCCAGGAACTCGGCCACCAGGCCGTGCTCCTCATCGGCGACTTCACCGCCACCATCGGTGACCCCTCCGGCCGCTCCGTCACCCGCCCGCCGCTCACCCGCGACGAGGTGCTGGCCAACGCCGAGACCTACACCGCCCAGGCGTTCAAGATCCTTGATCCCGCGAAAACCGAGGTCGTCTACAACGGCGATTGGTTCCGCAAGATGACCTTCGAGGAAGTGCTGAAGCTCAATTCCCGCGTGACGCTCCAGCAGATGCTCCAGCGCGAGGACTTCCGCACCCGCCTCGATTCCGCCCAGGAAGTGCGCCTGCACGAGCTCCAGTACCCGATCATGCAGGGCTGGGACTCCGTGGAGATCCGCGCCGATGTCGAAATCGGCGGCACCGACCAGCTTTTCAACATCCTCGTCGGCCGCGACCTCCAGAAAGAGGAAGGCCAGCCCCAGCAGGTGGTGATGGTCATGCCATTGTTGGAAGGGCTCGATGGTGTGAAGAAGATGTCGAAGTCCTACGGCAACTACGTCGGCGTGAACGATGCGCCTCAGGACATGTTCGGCAAGCTGATGAGCGTGTCCGATACCCTGATGGCGCGCTACTACCAGCTCCTGCTGGGCGAAACGCTTTCACCGGACGTCCACCCGATGGAGGCCAAAAAGGCTCTCGCGGAAAAGCTCACCTCCCGCTACCACGGCACGGAGGCGGGCACCGCCGCACGCGAAGACTGGGACACCCGCTTCTCCAAGAAGGACCTCGCTGCCGCCGATCTCCCTGAACTCGTCCTCGCCGATCTCCCGGCGGATGCAAACGTGCTCACACTCACCGCCCATTGCTTCAAAACCGCCTTCGAGGTGGAGAAGTCCAACGGTGAACTGCGCAAGCAATTCATCACCACCGGCTCGGTGCAGCTCAATGGCGAGAAGTTGACGGATCCCTCCGCCGCCGTATCGGTGCAACTGGGCGACGTGCTGAAGCTCTCGAAGAAGCACGCGGTCCGCTTCATCTAACCTGCCTCATTTCCATGTCCTCTGAACTCCCCATCCTCTACGTCAAGGTCGGCTGCCCGTGGTGCGACGATGTGATCGCATACCTCGACAAAAAGAAGATCGAGGTCGAAACGATCGTCGTCAGCGGCAATCGCGAAGCGATGCAGGAGATGGTCGATCTCTCCGGCCAATCCAAAGCTCCGACGATGGACTGGCACGGCGAGGTGCTCGCGGACTTCGGCGTGGACGAGCTGGTGCCGTTCCTGAAGAAGCGCGGCGTGATTTGAGGATCACTCCTCCCTTCCCCGCTCCACAGCATCGCGGCTTTCGCGGCGGAATTTCGCCGGGGATTTGCCGGTGAGCCGGGTGAAGACCCGCGTAAAATAGAAGCGGTTCGGGAAGCCGGTCTGCTCCGCGATGTCGTCCAGACTCAGCGAGGTCTCCGCAAGCAGCTTGGCCGCCTCACTGGTGCGGACCCGCGCAATGAAGCGCGAGGGGCTTGCATGATATTCCCGCTGGAACAGCGAAGAGAGCGCCCGCGCGGAAAGCCCGGCCATCTTCGCCAGTGCAGGCACTTCCAGGGAAGTCGCGAAGTTCCGCATGATATGATCGGTGATCCTGACCAATCCATCGGAACGCGGCGCGTCATTCCAACCGATATCCGGGCGGGACACCACCAGGTGCAGCAGCGCCGCACTCAAGTGATGGATGGCGAAGCGGTCGCCCTCCGCCGGACCGGTGAATTTCCCGCAGATCCGTCCGATCAAAATCCGTTCCTCGTCCAATAGCGGCAGGATTTTCGGCCCCGGCTCCTCCAAAAAGAGCCCGAGGGAGAACTCGATCCAGAAGTGCGGCACCGCTTCGGTTCCGTACGGATGAAACAACAAGTGGTCCGGAATAAGGACCAGATGATCGGGTTCCAACTCCACCTCCCGATCGGCGAAGGCCACCTTGTGACCGGGTCTGGCATTGTAATACAGCCGCCAGAACGGGCTGACCGTGTTCGGGAAGACCCACCAGTAATTCCGCTCCAGATAGCCGATCTCGTGGATCACCAGCTGGTCCCGGGCCACCGGCGGACCAAGTGGGGCATAGTCGATCCCCACCCCGGAAACCGGGTTGTCATAGGCTCCGCGGTTCCGGGACCGAAGATCAAAAAAAGACACATTTTTCGGCATGTGAGGACATGGACGGCACCTCCGGCGCTCTTTACATTAGGGCTTACTCGCGGAAAACCCAACCCCGCAACCTTTCTTTTTCTGCGAAACCCCCGGAAAACCTTGAGTATCTGCTTAAATAAATTTGCCAAATTTAGGCGAAGGTATTTTGTTGGCTGCAACCGTTTTGCTTTAGCCAAAGGACTTTGTCATGATCAGAGAGGAATGGGTGCCGTATTTGGGAGAAATTGGAGAGTATCACTCTCTCACCCCATCACCACGGATCCCACTCAATCCCACAAATTCCATCAAAGATCGTCATTAAAGACACAAATCGGCGCTCTACTTCTGGCTGGCTCCATGGCGGCGATCGCTTCAGGGCCGCTGGAAATCCGGTTCAACACGGCGGCCACGGACTGGGAATCACAGGCCTTGCCGGTTGGGAACAGCCGGATGGGCGCGATGATCTACGGAGACGCGGCCTCGGAACACATGCAGTTCAACGAGATCAGTCTGTGGACGGGTGGCGCGAACCTGTCCGGCGGCTATGACATCAATCAGTTCGGAGCTTATCAGACCTTCGGCGATCTCTATCTGGATACTCCGGGAGTGGGCGCACCGGTGCTGAGCAATCCCACCATCGCCGATCATACGGCAGGCTCCGCCGGACAAACGGTCGACAAGAGCTACGACGGCTCCACGAGCACGAAGTGGTGCATCGTCCACAACAACAAGACGGTCATCTGGCAGATCGTGTTTCCTTCTGCGGCCACGCTCACGGGCTACTCGATCACCTCCGCAGACGATGTCCCGGCCCGTGATCCGCGCACCTGGACCTTCCAAGGCTCGAACGACGGCACCAACTGGACCACGCTGGACAGCCGCTCGCTCAGCACCTCCTCCTCACCGGTCTGGCCCTTTCCTTCCCGCAAACAGAAGGTGTCATTCACTCCGGCATCCACGGGCTCGTTCACCAGCTACCGCTTCGTCTTCACGCCGAATACCACCGACCCCACCAACGGCTCGGCGGTGCCCCATTTCCAGCTTTCCGAGATCGCATTCACCGGCGCGCCCGCGGTGGTGGTGCCCGCAAACTACTCACGCAGCCTCGATCTCACCAATGCCGTCCACACGGTGGCATGGACTCAAGGCGGCACGAGTTTCACCCGCGAGACCTTTGCCTCCCGGCCCGCCCAGGTCATCGCCACCAGGATCAGCGGCAATGCCAATGGCAAGGTGAACACCGTCATCCGCCTCACCGGCGGACACTCGGAAACAGCCGCCGCCAGTGGCAACGAAATCTCCTTCTCCGGCACGCTTTCCAACAACGGCCTGCGCTACGCCACCAAGATCCGCGCGATCGCCACCGGCGGCAGTCTCACGGTCTCCGGCAATACACTCCAGGCATCGAACTGCGATTCGCTGGTGCTGCTGCATGCGGCTGCCACCGACTATGCGATGAATGCGGCCACCACACCCGCATTCCGCAACGGCATTGATCCGATGACCACGGTGAACGCGCGGTTGGATGCCGCGCAGACCGCAGGCTATTCCGCGCTGAAGACCACCCACATCGCGGACTATCAATCGCTCTTCAACCGCGTCTCGCTCGATCTCGGAGCGCCGCCCGCACAAACGCTCACCCCTTCGCGTCTGAGCTCCTATCAGGCGGGAGGCACGGACAATCACCTGGAGGCGCTGATGTTCCAGTTCGGGCGCTACCTGCTCATATCCTCCTCGCGTGATTCCTTGCCAGCGAACCTGCAGGGGCTGTGGAACAACAGCAACAGTCCGCCGTGGTTCTCGGACTACCACACCAACATCAACCTCCAGATGAACTACTGGATGGCGGAACCCGCGAACCTCGCGGACTGCCATCAGCCGCTGTTCAACTATCTGGATGCGATCGCGCCGCTCAGCCGCGCCGCCACCAAGGCGGGATTCGGCAGCACCATTCCGGGCTGGACGATGCGCACCTCGGTGAATCCCTTCGGCGGTCATGGTTGGGACTGGGACACGCCCTCGTCCGCTTGGCTGGCCCGCCATTACTGGGAACACTACCAATACAGCGGAGACACCGCCTTCCTCCAGAACACGGCGTGGCCGATGATGAAGGAAGTGTGCCAGTTCTGGATCGCACGGCTGAAGACACGCGCGGATGGGAAACTGGTTTCACCGAATGGATGGTCGCCCGAGCATGGGCCCACGGAAGACGGAGTCTCCTACGATCAGGAGATCATCTGGGATCTCTTCACAAATACCATCGCCGCCTCGCAGGTGCTCAACATCGAGCCAACCTTCCGGGACCAGCTCACCGACCTGCGCTCGAAGCTGCTGCTGCCCGGCATCGGCTCCTGGGGGCAGGTGATGGAGTGGACGACGGAACGCCCGACGCTCGAGCACGAAGGCCACCGCCACACCTCGCACCTCTACGCTGCCTATCCCGGTTTCCAGTTCAATCCGGTGGACACGCCGCAATACGTCGCTGCCTCCGCCGTGTCCCTGCTGGATCGCGGAACCACCGGCGACTCCCGCCGCTCGTGGACCTGGCCGTGGCGCGCAGCGCTGTGGTCGCGCCTGGGCAATGCGGAGAAGGCCCACGACATGGTCCGCGGGCTCTTCACCTACAATACGATGCAGAACCTTTTCACCACCCACACGCCGTTCCAGATCGATGGCAACCTGGGCTATCCGGCGGCGGTGTGTGAGATGCTGCTGCAATCCCATGCCGGGGAGATCGATGTGCTGCCAGCACTTCCCACCGCCTGGCCCACGGGTTCATTCACCGGGCTTCGCGCCCGCGGCGGTTATGAAATCGACGCGTCCTGGCAGGCGGGATCTCCCACCGCCGTCACCCTGCGCTCCACCGGCGGACAGAACGCCAAACTGCGCCTGCCCGACACCATCACCAGTCCTGGCGCGTTCGTCAGGACGGGAAGTACGACCACTTCCGTAACCAAGCGCGATGGCCGCCTCGTGTTCGACACCACACCAGGCCAGTCCTACGCCATCGACACCAATGTCAGCGGCACCGAGGACGCCGATGGCGACGGATACAGCACTTACGCGGAATGGCTCGCGGGCACGGACCCGGGCGAGCGGAATTCGAAGCCGCGCGTGTCGCTGGCTGCAGTGCCGGGCGGTCTGTCGTTGACGTGGCCCGAGATCAAGGACCGCCGCTACATCATCCAATCCTCCACCGATCTCCAGACGTGGAGCGATGTCATCACCCATGACACCACCTCCAACGGCACGGGCGCATTGCCCGTCAGTCCGGGCACCGGCCGCGTCTTCTACCGCGCCGTCATCCGCATGCTCCCGGACTAACCATTCTCAGCCCCCACCATTGCATCGCATTACCATGAAAAACAAATATTGCATATACCTCCTGGCCCTCGGCCTCACCTTCACCCACAGCGCCACCGCCGCGAACCAGACGTGGCAGACCGCGAACGCCAACAACACCTGGGACCTCACCGGCACCAACTGGGATGCCGGAGTCGTCTGGACCAATGGCAACAACGCCGTCTTCACCGGCACGACCGAGACCGTCACCCTCGGAGCCGCGGCCCTCAGTGCGGGAACCGTCTCTTTCGACGGAACCGGTGAATGGAAACTCGCTGGAACCGCGGGCAACCTCACCGCCAGCGCAATCAACGTCAACACGACGGCGGGCGGCAAATTGAACGTCTCCACCACCGGCACGCTTTCCAATGTGGCCGCCATCAATATCGCCACCGGCTCCACTCTGTATGCCGTCTCCAACACGATCAATAGTGCGATCTCCGTTGGCGGCACCGGCAATACTGAGAATCGCGGAGCGCTCCGCCTCGACACCGGCGCGACCCTCTCGGGCAGCATCACCCTGCTCGCCGATACCACCATCGGCACTTCGGACAACGCCACCATCAGCAGCGCCTTCAGCGGAAATTTTTCCCTCTCCCGCGCTTCTGTCGGCACCGGCACCCTCACTCTCTCAGGTCCACTGAACTTCACCGGTGGCTTCACGCAGGCCATCGCAGCCACCACTGTGCTCGGAGGCACAAGCACCTACGCCGGAGCCACCACCATCTCCGCAGGCACCCTCACCCTGAACGGCTCGATCGCGAACTCGGCTCTCAATCTTGCCAATGGCACGACCCTGCGCGGTGAAGGCACCGTAGGCAGCGCCACCTTCGGCACCAGCACCGGAGCCACCCTGGTTGTCGATTCCACCACATCTGCCGCACTCACCATCAATGGTGCGCTCACGGTGAACGGAGCCATCACCGTAAGCCTGACCACCCCGTTCACCCCGGGCACGGGCCCCGTCACCCTGCTCAACTATGGCAGCACCACCGCGACCGCCGCGAATTTCGCCGTGGGCTCCGGTTTCCGCAACCCCACTCCGGTAGTGGTCGGGGCGGGGTCCGTCACCTTGGACCTTGGCAACAAAAACCTGGTATGGACGGGAGCGACCGCCACTTGGGAACTGGGTGGCACGGACGGCGACTGGAACTCCGGCACCGACCAATATTTCAACGGGGATTACCTCACCTTCAACGACACCGGGGCCAATCCCTCGATCACACTCGCCGCGACTTTCGCGCCGGGCGCGATCACGGTGAACAGCACCACCAACAACTACAGCTTCCTCGGAGGCGGCTTCAGCGGATTGACCGGCCTGACCAAGGCTGGCAGCTCAACCCTCACGCTCACGGGCACCAATTCCAACACCGGAACCATCGCTCTCAACGGTGGCACCCTCGTTCTGGACAATACCGGCTTCACCGGAGCCCAGAACCAATTCACCGGGACCACTGGCGACATCACCCTTGCGGCCTCCACCACTCTGCGGACGAAGGTCGCCGGCACAGGGACCGATGGCTCTGCCTATGTGATCAGCCGCAATTTGAGCGGCACCGGCACTCTGATCATGGACAACGCCGGAGCCACCGGCACCCGTGAAATCTCCCTCTCGGGCACCAATACCGGCTTCTCGGGAACATTGAACGTCACCCGCAGTTCCGGCACCCAGGTGATGCGCGTGAAGGCGAACCAGATGGCCAATGCCACCCAGGTCAGCGTCGCCACGGGTGGTCAGTTCTGGGACAATACCGCCAGCGGCCAAACCGTGGGCTACACCTTCACCAACATCGCCGGCACGGGCGAGGGTGGTTTCGGAGCCTTCCGCGTGGCAGGTGGAGTCACCTACTCCGGCAACATCACGGTCGATGCCACAGGCGGGCGCATCGGTGGAGCTGGTGGCGCGGGCTTGATCGCCACCTTGTCCGGTCAGATCAGCGGTGGCACTGTGGAGCTACTCGGCAGCTCCAACGGCATCACGCTGCTCGTCAACAACAACGCCAACACGCCTTCCAACACCACCATCGTGGGAGGAAGTGGCGGCGCGGTGCGTGCAGCGGGCAATACTGTATTCGGCTCCGGCACGTTGACCCAGAACGGCGCCACTCTCATGTCCAGCAGCACCGCCGCGCGGACCTTCGCCAATCCCTATGTGGTCGGCGGAACGATCATACTCGGTGATGCCACCAACAACGGCAAGCTGACCTTCACCGGAGCAACCGGTTTCGCCGCAGCGGCACGCTCGATCACCACGGCCTCGGACGCCGAATTTTCCGGCACACTTTCGAACGGAGGCATTACCCACGCGGGGGCAGGCAAACTCACGCTTTCCGGAACAGGTTCAACCTTGGGAGCGCTGACGCAGACCGGCGCTGGCAGCATGGACATTCCGGGCTCCATTACGCTTTCAGGAACGGGAGCCAACCTCTCCACGACCACACTCGCTGGAACCGCGACCTTCAATATCAGCGGCTCCGTGGTCTACAATGGAGGATCCGGTTCCAACGTGATCATCGGCCAGAACACGGCAAGCCACAACGGCGTGCTCAATGTGTCCGGCTCCTACACCCAGAACTCCGAAAGCTTTTTCCTCGGCAACAACGTGGCCACCGCCACCGGAACGCTGAACGTGAACAGCGGCGGCACAGTGACCTTCGGCACCGGCATGCCCAACAGCGGAGCTTCCGGTGCCGGCGGTGCACCTGGAGTCGTTCTCGGACGCGATAGCGCCACCGGCACGATCAATCTGGCCACCGGGGGAACGCTGGCCTCCGCCAAGGACATCATCCGCGGCACCGGCACCGGCAACTTCAACTTCAATGGCGGAACGTTGAAGGCTCTGGCGACCCGCACGACCTTCCTCCAGGGACTCACCGCCGCGACCATCAACACCGGTGGCGCGATCATCGACACCAACGGCTTCGACATCACCATCGGCCAGGCACTTCTCGCCGGAACCGGTGGTGCCGGACTGGTGAAGAACGGCACGGGCAAGCTCACCCTCTCCGGAGCCAACACCTACACCGGCGACACGACGGCGAATGGCGGCACGCTTTCGCTGGGCACCGCCTATCTTGCCGATGCCTCGAAGGTGAACCTCAACAATGGCGCGGCGCTCAATCTGACCTTCGCCGGTACCGACACGGTCGACCAGTTGATCATCGATGGCGTGCAGCAGTCTCCGGGCACCTGGGGAAGCAGCGCTTCCTCCGCTACCCATCAGGATGACCTGCACTTCAGCGGCACGGGCACCCTGACGGTGGTGACCGGTCCGGCCAATCCCTACGCCGGCTGGGCCGCCTCGAAAGGCCTCACCGGCGCAAACGATGCCAAGAACCTGGACCCGGACAACGATGGTTGGAACAACCTCCAGGAATTCGGCTTCGGAGGAGATCCGCTTTCCGGCACCACCGGACAACGGATCGTGGGCCGGGTGGCCACCGTGAACACCTTCAAGATGCTCACCCTCACCGTGCCGATCCGGAATGGCGCCATCTTCGCAGGCTCTCCTGATCTGACCGCCACCGTCGATGGAGTGACCTACCACATCCAGGCCAGCCTCGATCTCCAGGACTGGACCAGCTTCCCCGCTGCGGAAGTGCCGGTGGGAGACCGGCAGCCGTTGATCGATGCGGCGACTCCGGCTCCGGCAGGCTACACCAACCGCTTCTTCTACATGCCGGACTCGCAGGAGAACACCAAGGTGTTCCTCCGCGCCAAGGTTGAGGAGACGCCCTGATCCCATTTCCCGGGTAATATGCAACAACGTGCGGCCGGGTGGACTCCACCCGGCCGCACATGTTTGGACCCGCAGCTATTTGCTAGATCCACTCCATCCCCCATGTATGGATGCGGATCATGCCTCTCCATTCCCGTCATCTGCTCCTGATGTGGCCGCTTGCAGCCGGAGTCCTCGGTGCCGCGCCTGAAGTCCCGTTGTGGAAAGGCACGCCGCCGGGAGAAGTCCCCTCGGTCAAAGAAGGTGCGGCGCCCACCGGCCGGATGAATGATGACGAGCGCATGACCGACGTGGCCGCGCCCACTCTCACCTGGTTCCGCCCCGAAAAGCCGGACGGCCGCGCACTGGTCGTATGTCCCGGTGGCGGCTACCAGATCCTCGCGATCCACAAGGAGGGCGACAAGGTGGCCGAGCGCTTCGCCAAGGAAGGCATCACCGTCGCGGTGCTGCACTATCGCGTGCCCGCCAAGAATACCGACGCTGCGGAAGCAGGCCCGCGCCAGGATATCGCCGAGGCACTGCGCCAGGTCCGCGCCGAAATGAAGAGCAAAGGTTTCACCAATGGCAAAACCGGGGTGCTGGGATTCTCCGCAGGCGGTCATCTGGTGCTGGAGTCCGCCTACGGGCCGATGCCCCAGAGCGCGGAGCGGCCCGACTTCGTGATCGCCGTGTATCCCGCGTACCTGACGGAAAAGGATGGCGCGTTGAAGCCGGAGTTCGCCCCCACCAAGGACTCCCCGCCCGCCTGCTTCTTTCATGCTGCGGACGACAAATATCCCGCGGACGGCAGCGCCCAGCTCTGGAAGCGGCTCCATGACGCCGGGGTGAAGGCTGAATTGCACATTTATGCGTCCGGAGGCCATGGCTTCGGCATCTCCACGCCTGATCCGGCCAAACCCTCCAGTCTGTGGCCGGACACCGCAGCCGCATGGTTAAAGGGAATGCTCCACTGACTATCAGGAAAGCACATTTTCTTTCTGCAAGCAATTCCCCGGAACCGGCGTAAGGACCGGTTGAATGGTTCGGCGGATCACCGGCAGCATGGTTTCCCTGGGGCTTGGCTTGGCCAGCGGCTGGTTCGCTTGGCCGTGCCTGTATGCCGCCGGGGAACCTGCGCCCGCAGCGCCGGCTCCGGTGCCCGTTGCGGATCAAACCGCCCGCTACAGGAAGGAGATCGAGCCGCTGCTCGTCACCTACTGTTACGATTGCCACGGCGATGGCTCCCACAAGGGCGAGCTGGCGATCGACTCCTTCAAGGACATCGCAGGCATGCAGAAAAACCGCGAGGTCTGGAAACGCATCCGCGAGCACATCGGTTACAAGCTGATGCCACCGGCCGATGAAGACCAACCGAGCGATCAGGAGCGGAAGCAGCTTCTGTCCTGGATCGATGCCGCCGTGTTCCCCGTGGACCCGGCTCATCCCGATCCAGGCCGCGTGCTGCTGCGGCGGCTGAACCGCGAGGAATACCGGAACACCATCAAGGATCTGCTGGGAGTGGATCTGGAGGTGGAGAACATCCTGCCACCGGACGACTCGGGATATGGCTTCGACAATGTCGGCGACGTGCTGACGCTTTCACCTGTTCACATCGAGCGCTACCTGACCGCCGCACGCCAAGCTCTCGATCGCGCCGTGCATCCGGACCCGATGCCACGGCCGGAAAGGAAAATCGCGGGCTCGACGCTGGAAGGCCCCGGACGACGCTCCGAGGACGGCCACTATCTGTGGAAGGCAGGCGAAGCGGTCTGCAACCCGGAGTTCTACCGGCCCGGGCGTTACTATCTGAAGGTGGTCGCCAGCGGCACCTGGGGTGGCAATGAGCCACCGAAGATGGAACTGCGGCTGGACGGCAATCTCCTCTCAAGCTGGGAGGTGAAGAATCTCCTCGATACACCGAAGTGGTACACCGCCGAGGTGAAGATCGAAGACCAAGGGAACGCACCGCATCGGCGTCAACTTCCCGAACGATTTCTGGGACGAATCCATCAAGGACCCCGCCCGCCGCGACCGGAACCTGATGGTCAACCGCGTGGAGATCGAGGGGCCATTGGACGGTCCGCTGCCACCGAAGCCCGAGACCCATCGCGCGATCTACGGGGAGCGCAGTAGCAATGAAAACGACAAGACCTACGCCCTGCGCGTGTTGTCCCGCTTCGCCCGGCACGCGTTCCGCCGCCCGACGCAAGCCGGAGAGGTGGAGCGTTACCTCCGGTTCATTGACGTAGCAGGTTCACAGGGGCAGGACATCGAACACGGTATCCGGCTGGCGATGGAGGCGATGCTGGTGTCCCCCTCGTTCCTCTTCCGTGAGGAGCCGATACTCGGAGGCGGAAAGCCCGATAAAATCGTCCAGCTCGGCGAGCACGCGCTCGCCTCCCGGCTCTCCTATTTCCTCTGGAGCAGCATGCCGGACGACCGGTTGCTGGATCTCGCAGACACGGGCCAATTGCGCCAGCATCTGGACGAGGAGATCCAGCGGATGATTGGATCGCCAAAGTCCGATCGCTTTGTCTCGAACTTCGGTGGGCAGTGGCTCCAGCTCCGCAATCTCGCCTCCGCCGCGCCGGACGAGAAGCGCTTCCCGAACTACAACCGCGCCCTCGGTCGCGACATGCGGAAGGAAACCGAGCTGTTCCTGGGCGATGTGCTGCGCTCGAACCTGCCGATCCGCACCCTGCTGGATGCCGACTACTCCTTTCTCAATGGCAACCTCGCCCGCTTTTATGGAGTGCAGGGCGTGGATGGGAAGGAGTTTCGCAAGACATCACTCTCCGGCACCCCGCGGCGCGGCTTGCTCGGCCAGGGAGCGGTGCTGATGGTTACCTCTTACCCCACCCGCACCTCACCGGTGCTGCGCGGCAAGTACGTGCTCCAAAACCTGCTGGATCTGGCTCCGCCGCCACCACCGCCGAACATCCCACAGTTGGACAAGGGCCACGGACGGGACATGACGCTGCGTGAACAAATGGAGCTGCACCGCAGGGATCCATCCTGTGCCAACTGCCACGCATTGATGGACCCCATCGGCTTCGCCTTCGAGCAATACGATGCGGTCGGCTCATTCCGTGACAACGACAAGGGCAACCCGATCGACACCTCCGGCAAACTCGCCGATGGCTCCGCCTTCGCCAACGCCGACGAGCTCCGACGGCTGATCCTCAACCAGCACGGCAATGAGTTCCAACGCGCGCTGGCCTCGAAGCTGCTGACCTACGCGCTGGGTCGCGGCACCGATTGGTATGATCGTCCCGCCATCGACGCTATCACGGCCAAGGCCGCTAAGGACGACGGTCGGTTCCAGACTTTCATCCGTGCCGTCATCGACTCCGTTCCTTTCCAATACCGCCGGTCTTCCTGAAACCCGAATCCCGATCGCCATGACTCACCGCCGTCGCTTCCTACAAGGGCTCGCCACGATCTGCGCGCTGCCCTACCTGCCGTCGCTACGCGCGGCCACGGTTGCAGCCGCGCCGCCATTGCGAATGGGATTCGTCTACATTCCAAATGGCGTGAATCTGGACCTGTGGCGGCCCGCTGCAGGCAGCATGCTGTCCCCACCCTCCAGCCATTGGCCGGCCTCCGCGACCACTTCTCCGTGTTCCGTGGTCTCGACCAACGCAAGGCCGCGCCGAACGGCGATGGCGCGGGCGATCATGCGCGGGCGAATGCAACCTTTCTCACCGGTTGCCAGGCACGAAAAACCGCCGGGTCCGATATCCGTCTGGGCATCTCCGTGGACCAGCTCGCCGCACACGAACTCGGCCATCTCACCCGCCTGCCTTCGCTCGAGCTTTCCACCGACCCGCCGCGCGCGGCCGGTGAGTGTGACTCGGGTTATTCGTGCGCTTATCAGTTCAACCTTTCCTGGCGCAGCGAGAACATCCCCGCGCCTGCCGAACGCGATCCCCGGCTGGTATTTGAGAAGCTCTTCGGCTCCGGCGATGAAAAGCAGGATGCCCGCCGCCGAGCGTATGAGAAGAGCGTGCTCGATTTCGTGCTGGAGGATGCGAAGCGGTTGCAAGGCCGTCTCGATCACGAGGATCGCGGCAAGATGGACCAATACTTCAGCGCGGTCCGGGACGTGGAAACGCGCATCTCACGCGCCGAACAATTCCGCAAGGAAGTGCCTGAGGAGAAGCGCCCGAACGGCGTGCCGGAAACCTACCGCGATCACATCCGCCTGATGTATGAGCTGATGGTGATCGCCTTCCAGACGGACAGCACCCGCATCGCGTCCTTCCTGCTCGCCCATGATGGGTCGAACCGCACCTTCCCCGAGATCGGCATACCGGATGCCCACCACGGACTTTCCCATCACCGGGGTGATCCGGAAACACTGCGCCGCATCGGCGAGATTGATCGTTACTACGTGGAGCAGTTCGCGTGGTTCCTGGAGAAGATGAAGTCCATTCCGGAAGGCGATGGCACGCTGCTCGATCACTCCATGATCGTCTACGGCGGTGGCATCGCGGATGGCAACCGCCACAATCACGATGACCTGCCGGTGCTGCTCGCCGGTCATGGCAACGGCACCCTCAAACAAGGCCGCTTGATCGAAGCCCCGAAAGGCACTCCGATGACGAACCTCTACCTTTCCATGCTCGACCGCATGGGCGTGAAGGCCGCACGCCTCGGCGATTCGGAAGGCGAACTATCGAGCATCTGAGGAGTTGAGGCTTCAGCCGAGGAAGGTCTTCCGGGAGGGCGGAGGCCATAGAGCTTCGAATCTCTATCCCGGCAATGAATCCCAGCTCTTCCCTTTGCGTATTTTGCGCCTCTTTACGGCAAAAATCTCTCAAGCCTCCGCTCTCCCGGAAGACCTTCCTCGGCTGAAGTCTCAACTCCTTCAATACAGCCCCGGGGGCATGTTGCGCTGGTAGAGCGCCTCGATGCTCTCCGGCAGCAGTGCAACCGGGAAGACGTAGAGTTCATCCAGGCTTCCACGAAAGGAATAGTTCGAGTCGTCATCCACCCGATGGCCGATGGTCAGCGGGAACGAGTTCGGCCCATCGACCACGGTGTGGATCTCCTGCGTTTTGACATACGTCGAGGAGTCCAACCGACCATCGATGTAATACCGGATATCGTTGGTGCTGCTGCGCGGACCACCGGGGAATACAACCGCGACGTGATGCCACTTGCCGTCCCGCAGGTCGGTGGAGCCAACGCTGGCACCGCCCTGGACCTCCACGCGGAGAGCGCCTTTCTTGCCGGTGTTGTCCTTGCAGTTGTTCCAAGCGATCTGCCATTTGCCACCCACTCCCGGATGTGAGGAACCCCACGACAGAACGGAATAGCTGAACGTGTCCGGAGTCCCCTGAGGGATCATCACCCAGAATGCCACGGTGCGGGCCTGGTTTCCCGCATAGCCGGGGAAGCGGGTGGAGATCACGCTGGAAAAACCGTCCAACTTCACACCGGTGCCGAAACGCCCGGGAACCAGCGTGGGATGAGTGGCATCCTTCAACTCCACCATACTGGCTGGATAGGGATTCTCACCGGCAAGCCGGACACCGGTTTCCGCGAAGGTGCCGGTGGTGGTGTTCACGTCATCAAAGCTCCAATGGAGGTAGCTCTTCGGCATCAGCGCGCTGTCGGTCCGCGCCACGTTCCCGAAGTCCGCCGGTGCGTAGCGGGGAGCCTCGTTCGTCACCCCCGCATCCGCGAAACGCACGGGGTTGGATTGGGAAAGCTTCAGTGAATCCCGGTTTCCGCGCTTCGGATTCAGCTCCACTTCTCCGGCCAGCACGTGGACTTCCGTGTGACCGTCCTCTTCAACCGCAACTCCGAAACGCGACCCGCGGCGGCGGAGTTCTCCCGTAGGAGTCTCCATCACGAACCCGACCGCCTGCTCAGGGATATCCACGATGGACTTGCCGAGATCCAAGCGCGCGTGATTGGGAGATGAAACATCCAGCCGCGCAGGAGCCTGGAGACGCACGCTCGCTCCGGAGTCAAAGGCGATCTGAGCGGAGCCTTCCGTGAGCTCCAGGACTCCGGTGGGAATCCACTGGCCGACTTCCGGCCGGACATTCCGCCACTTCGCATCGGTCGCCTGCGCCAGACGTGCGACATAGCCGACCTCGCCCATTCCGGTGCGCTCGACATAGCGGACCTCCCGCTTCACCGGCTTGAGGAAATAACCCAGCCCGCCCCCTACTGCGATCAAGACAGCAGCTGCGGCAACCGGGCGGAGCCAACGTTGAAAGGAAACCACTTTCCGACCCGGAGCAACCGCTGCCGCCGCATCACGCAGCTCCCACTCCAGCCGGCCATGAAGTTCGGCCTGCGAGCAATAATGTTCGAAAGCCACCGGATCATCACGCAGCCGCTGCTGCAGTTCATCGAACCGCTCCGCAGGAAGAGAGCCTTCGAGCAAGGCATCGATCCATTCCATCGTTTCACGGTTCATATGGCACCCCCTTCCATCCTGATCCGCTTCTCGATGCAATCCCTCAATTGGTTGCGCATGCGGAAAAACCATTGCTGGAGGGAACCCTCGGTCTTCCGCAGATCGCGGGCCAGGTCCCGGACGGTGCGACCGAGCGCATAGCGCCGGTGGATGAGTTCGCGATCGGAGGCATCCAGCTCCTTCATGCACTCGCGGAGGGCTGCTTGTTGACCGTCGGCATGAACCTCCGGTGATGAACTGCGGATGGAAATCTGCTCCATGAGATCGCTGTCGAAGACCAGCCACTGGCGGCGCTTTTCCGAACGAAGCGCTTCAAGCGTCTTGAGATGGGCGACCCGGAATGCGAAGGCCTTGAAATTCGTGCCGGGCTCGAACGAGTCCGCCTTGTTCCAGAGCACGAGATTCGTCTCCTGCAGGATGTCCTCGATGTCCGCCTGCGGCGCGAGGCTGCGGATGTAGCCGTAGATCGCCGGCTGGTGGCGCGTCACCAGTTGCAGGTAATGAATCTGGCTCTCGTCCATGGGCTCTTGCGATGGATACCGCAACAAGGGTGCCGGGCTTTCCGGAGAATAGAAGGAAGCAGCCATCTTGTCGCGTTCGTTTGAGAGATCACGGCCCGCTTACCCGGACCCGCATGAACAACCGCCCGGCACCCGCCGGAGGCACCGCCTGGACAGTCACGTTGTCAAAGTCGCCGTTCGGAACCGAGGACACCTCGGTGGTCGTCAGGGTGCTCCAATCCACCAGATCCCCGGACGCCTGGACCTTGTAAACCAGCGAATGCGAACCCGCACGACGACGCGGATAAGAGATCTGCAGATTGCCTCCGCTCCAGGAGGTCGCCACCACGGGAGCAAAGTCCGGAATGCGCGGCTGCGTTCCAAAGGCGTATTCAAAAAGGCGGCTGCGTCCGTCTCCGTCGTCGTCCGCATTCCAGTTGATCGAGGCTGATCCGAAATAGCGCCGCTGCCACACCGCCGCTCCATTCGACGTCTCCGCCGCCAATGCAGCGATCTCCGTCGCGGACAGCGCACGATTGTGGATGCGAACATCGTCCATGGCGCCGCTGAAGAAACGGGCCTGGACATCGCTGCCGATCTTCACGGCGCTGGCGGTGGTATTGACCGTGGCCGAACCGGTGGCGGCAAAGGTGGTTTCGAGAACACCGTCGATGTAGAGTTTGGCGTCCGTCACGTTCGGCGTGCCATCGTTGGTGAAGGTGCAGGCGATGTGATGCCACTGGCCGTTGTTCACCGTATGGCTGGCCTGCAGGTATCCGCCGGTCACTTCGATACGCGGCTGTCCGCTCTGGATCAGGAAGGTCCACTTGTTGCCGGTCGAGTTCGGCCCCCACGCAATCACCGGCATCGCCGCGGTGCTGGTGGTCTTCACCCATGCCGAGCAAGTGCGCGCATTCGTGCCCGTGATCCCATTGAAGTTGTCGATGCCGACGTAATCGTCGACCCCATCGAACTGCAGGGCCTTGTCGGAATGTCCCGCCACCCACTGCGCGGGATCCGCGGTGAATCCCGAGAGCGTGGCCGAGCGATAACCGCCAGCCTCGCGAGAGGTGAGCCCAGAGAGCTGGTCGAATGGAAACCAGTAATCCCCATCCGCATAGCCCACGGAGACGGTGACCTTCGCCGTGGAGAACGCCGAGCCATCGCTGATCGTATAGCTGAAGACATCATCCCCGAGGAAATCCGCCGTGGGAGTATAGAGGATCTGATTGCCGGAAATGACCGCCGTCCCAGCCTGGGGTGCGGTGACGGACACGATGGACAGAGCCTGTGGCTGGCCGTCATCGGAATCATTTGCCAGCACAGGCAGGGTGACCGCGGTATTCTGCTGGATCAGGACCGCATCATCCACCGCCACCGGCGGCGTATTCACCCCGACCCCGTCGCGGGAGAAATTACCCGCGGTCATCGCCTGCTTGGTGATTCCCGGACCACTCCACTGCAGGGACATCGCCGGCGTGCCGGAGCTGCTACGGGCATAGTAGAGACGGAACGGATGCTTGCCCGCCTTGAGGTTGATCGAAGCACTCTTCTCGACTCCTCCGGTGTAGCCGAAATCCGCATCGATCACCGAGGCATCATGGATGCGCAGGAAGGCCCGCGTGTCCGCATTCAGATAGAAGGTGTAAGCCCCATCGGAAGGAACATTCAGGTAACCGGTGAAGAGCAGGGCCACATCGTTGTCCTGAGGACGCACCGCCAGGGACGGAGTGCTGGAAATACCGGTCGCCACAGGAGCCAGATCCTCCAGCGCGGGGAGCCATGGAAATGAGCCGGTATAGGCCTGCCATTCCACACCGCTGATGGTGGATGCAGGGATCAACGAGGGAACCTGCTCCGAATCATACGGCCGGGTGGCACCGCTGTCGGGACGCCGCATCCGCAGCACCTGGTCCTTCATCTGCTGTTGAAGCGCGGTCTGGCTGGCCGCCAGATTGGTGGACTCCTTCGGATCCGTGACGATGTTGTAGATCTCGAAATTATCCGCTTGGGAAAGCACGTTGTAGCGGACGCCCACATAGTCCCCGAGGCGGATGAGCTGCATGTGGTTGCGGGTGCGCCCGCGCTTCGCCGCATCGAATTCCGCATACGATGGCGTGGATCCGCTGTAATAATACTCCGTGTAAACCTGCGGCGTCTTCTGGCCCGTGGTGTTCTCCAAAGTCGGCACCAGCGAAACCCCGTCGGCACGAGCCGGTGCGGGAACGCCTGCCAGCTCCGCAAAGGTCGGCATCCAGTCGTGGAACTGGCTCGGCAGGTTGCTGACACGATTCGCAGGAATACCGGCAGGCCAGCGAACCAGCGCTCCGACGCGCGCGCCGCCCTCCCAACAATCCCGCTTGATCCCATCGAACGGACCGAAGCTGTTGAAGAAATACGGCTGCATCGCCGTGGAGAGATAGGACTCGTCGCTGACGCCGTTGTCAGTGGTGAAGACGATGAGCGTGTTGTCGTCGATGCCGAGATCCTTGAGCGTCTTGACCAGATCACCCACGCAATCATCGATGCGGCGCACCGAGGTGGCGTAGCGCTTCATCACGTTCGGCCATGCCACTTCCGCAGTCGCCGGATTCTTGTCCGAGTCGTAGGTGGCGGTCGCGTAGTCGGGATGAATGTAGCCGTCCACCTGTACCACCCGCCGTATTGATCATCGCACCCGGGGTGCCGGTCCATTGCAGCCCTCCGGTCAGGCCACCTCCAGCCGGATAGGCCATGGTCGGCAGCTCGCAGGTGGCGTGCGGCGTATCGTACGCCAGATAAAGGAAGAATGGCTGGCTGGGAGCGGTGGTGTGCTGATCCACCAACCACTTCTTGGCGCGGGCGGTCCACAGGTCGGCGGTGTAGCACTTGTCCAGACCTGACGACACCTCCGTGTTCATGTCCCACACTTCCTTCGCGCCGTCGTAGGGCCCTTCCTTCGGATAGTGCTCATGGCCATCTCCATGACGCACGTAGCCGTAGTAGTAATCGAAGCCGCGCTTGGTGGGATAGGCCGCCCACGCCGTTGGATTGGCCCCCGATCCTTGCAGCCCCCACTTGCCGACACAGGCAGTGGCGTAGCCCGCGCCTTTCAGCACCGTGCCGAGCGTGTGGTTGTTCTCCAGCGCCTTGTCGAACTGGTTGTCCCGCACGTTCGCGTGCCCTTGGTGAACCCCAAGAAGTAAGGATGCGCGCGACGGAGCACAAACGGGTGCCGGACAATAGTGATGCGGCATCTGCAAGCCCTCCGCCGCCACCGTGTCCAGGTTCGGAGTGAAGTGCCAGGGCTCGGAGCGATCGTTCGTCGCCTTCCGCAGGTTCTGGTAAAAGACCCCGATGTCCCCGTAGCCGAGATCGTCGCACAGGATGAAGATCACATTCGGCTTCGGAGCCACACCTGCCGCCGACAAGACGGTGACAACGAGAACCGATAAAATGGCGGAGAGGAGCTTCATCAGGGGGGATTCAAAAGAATGAGGCGGCAGCACCTGCTCCCGCCTCTCATGTGATCAACGGCGGCGGCGCAGTATCCCCAACGCACCCACCAAGCCGAGAATCGCCACCGAGGGCTCCGGCACCACGTTGTAGGTGCCGTTCAAAGCCAGGTTGTCGATACCGGCGAACGCACCCAATGCCTCGGAGGAGGGTTTGTTCGCACTGATGCGGATGGTGTAGCTCCCGGCATCTCCGCCGAGGTCCGCCGAGCTCAATTCAACATCGCCGCTGAGGTTGATGGTGTAGGCGAGTCCGGTGGAGGAGTTCGCCGGAATCTGCTGCTCCAGGGAGCCGGTGGCCAGCACGGTCCCGGTGGAGCTCACGATGCTGGCGGTGTAGGAGATGTAGCGGGCGTTCTGCTGGACGCCGGAAGTCGAATCGCGGGTGATCCCGTTGAAGCTGATGCTCTGGAGGGAGATCGTGTCCGCCGTGTTGGTCAGGGCGTAGGCCACGCTGAAGTCCATGGTCCACACAGGGGTTCCCGGACTGACCGCCGCCGTCTGGACATTGACGCTCGGCGTCACCTGGCCGTTGTTGAGCGAATTCGTAGTCTGATACGCCGTCGCTCCGACCACCGTGGCGGTAATGGAGGGAGTGAAGTGCGAATTGGAAGTCCAGACGATGTTGTTGAGGGTAGCCCCGGTGGCCGTAACGCCGGTGAAGCTCGTGGAGACAAGGACCGCGGCACCGGCAGGTGCTGCGAACGCGAGCAGCAAGGAGGTCAAAATTTTCATGGGATCAGCAATGAGAGCAATGTCACCGGGCGCCCCACGACGGAACGCCCGTTGCCTAGCTGATGACCGGATGCAGCCGCCTATTACGAAAAATTTTCACACCCCCCCGTTCCGCAGAAACAGGAGGCCAAGGCTGCGGCCAACCTCAACGGCGGCGGCGCAAGAGACCAAGCAGCCCGACAGCCCCCAGCAGGGCCACCGAAGGCTCCGGCACTGCGGCCACCGCCCCATCCAGGGAAAGCCCGGTGATGTGCCAGTTGCCGGTATTGCTTCCGGAAGCCGAGGTCGTATCGGACTTGTAGGGGGCGAAACGGAACAGCACCGAGGACCCTTCGTTGATCGTGAGGGTTTGGGTGAAGGTATTCGAGGCACTGGAGGCGCTCCCCGTGGCCGAACGAACCACGGCGGTGCTGTAATCCAGCCAGTTGGTGCCGCCATCGATGCTGTAGTCGAAGTTGATGCTGTCCGGGGCGCCGCTGCCGTTGCGCCAGCCCGTGAAAGTCAGCGAGTTCAACGTCACATTGTAACCCGCAGCAGCGGTCAGGGTGAAGGTGATGTAACCGGAGACATTCGCCTGGCCGGCCACCGTCGAACTGGAAACCCAGTTCGCCAGGTCCAGATCGCCATCGGTCAAAGCACCCACCGCAGGCGAGGCGGTGGAATAGGCCAGGTTCACTCCAGCGGCGAGGATGTTGCCCGCAACCACGCCGGTGGTGACGGTGGCTTCGGTCGAGCCGCTGAGAAGGTAGTTTCCGGTCCGCGGGTCACCGGTCCAGGCGGATGGAGCGGCATAGGCGGAGCTCAAATTGCCCCAGTCATTGCGGGTGCCGGTCAGAGCACTGAAATTGTAAGTGACGAGGGTGGCGGCTGACGCGGCGGGACCTGCCAGCGCGAGGAAGAGGGGGATGAGGAGTTTTTTCATACGGGTGGCAATGCACGAGGGGCGCTCCGTGATGGAGCATCCCGTGCATGGCCAATGACCAACCTCGATCGGGTATTACCGAAAATTTCCCCGCATTCGCTATTTCCCCATCAAACAGCCTCCCGCTCCTCCTTCAACCGCTTCAACCGGATCTGGAGATCCGCCAGGGCGTTCATGAAGTAGATGTAGCCGTCGTAGGGGCTGCCGTAGGGCGAGAAATAGGAATGCACGCCACCATCCGTGCCGCCCTTGGTCGACATCCAATAAAAGTGGTCGGAGGTCTGGAGTTTCGCCCACACGTGGGAGAGACCCGGATCCTTCGCAGCCAGCACTTCTTCTTCTAAGCGGTGGATCTTCGCAATCGCCTCCTGCTGCATCACATTGCCCATCCACGCGGTGAGATCGCGCTCGGCATCCGCCCACGAGGTCGGCCAATGGCAATCATACTCACGGGACGCGCGGTGGAGATCCACAGCCTCGGACGGCGTGATCCACTGGCCACCGAGATCCAGCAGCGTTTCCGGAAGCTGCTCCCAGAAATCAAAGATCCCGGTGTCACTCCACTGGTGCTCACCGATGGTCTCGTAGTCCATGAACAGGTTCACGACATCGCCCTTCGACTTCGCCAGCCAGCTCGCAAAGGTTTCGGGAGACATTGGATATTCGGTCCAGTTCTTATCCGAGAAACGGAATCCGAGGTCATCGGACAGGCCGGGGTTCCGCAGCAGGGTCTTGAGGCGGGTGACGTGCGGCGCACGATACAGGAAATTCGGAGACTGCCCGTTGAGCACCCACTCCACGCCCTCGCCGAGGATGCCATCGAAGCCCATCGTCTCGGCCTGCGCGGCGATCGCATTGTTATAGATCAGCTCGGTATTCCGGAATACCCGCGGCCGCACCGAGAAGACCTCCTCGAGGAGATCCAGATGCTTCTCCACCTGTCGCTCGAACTCCTTGCGGGAATGGACGATCGCCAGCGAATGATAGGACGTCTCGGCCAGTAGTTCGACACCGCCGGTGGCGACGAGTTCCTGGAAGGACTCCAGCACGTCCGGGCGGTGGTGCTGCATCTGCTCGATCACCGTGCCGCTGATGGACAGCGCCATGCGGAACTTGCCCTCGCTGCGCTCGATGACGCGCTTGAACATGTCATTCGCGGGCAGGTAGCACTTTTCAGCCACCTTCGAGAGGACGCGGGCGTTGAGCAGATCGTCTTCATAGAAGGCGTGCTCGCCGATCCGGAAGAAATCGTACGGGATGAGCCGGTTCGGTTGATGAACCTGGAAGTAGAGGCAGACGTCGGGCATCGGGGGAACTGGAGAGGATGGGGCGGATGCCCCGGGGGTCAGAGGAACGAGTTCCCGGTAAATATCGACAACCTTCTCGGCAGCGGCATCCCAGGTGGAGGCCTCGATGTCACGCTTCGCCTGTTCGACGACCTTCAAGCGAAGCTCGTCGTCGGTGATGAGATCGATGATGTGTTTCGCCATCAGATCCACATCCCAGAAGTCGGCCTTGAGCGCGCCTTTCAGCACCTCGGCCACACCGGATTGCTTGGAGATGACGGCGGGGATACCGAACTGCGCGGCTTCCAACGCGGAAAGACCGAAGGGCTCGGACACGGACGGCATGCAGTAGACATCCGTCATCGAGAGCAGTTCGTTCACCTTCTCCTTGTTCAGGAAGCCGGTGAAGTGGAAATGGCCGCCGAGACCGTGGAAAGCTCCGGTCTCGATCAACGGGCGCAGCTTTTCGCCGGTGCCTGCGACCACGAAGCGCACGTCCTTGTTCACGGCCAACACCTTGGCGGCGATCTCAAGGAAGAACTCCGGCCCCTTCTGGGCGGTGAGGCGGCCGAGGAAGAGCACCAGCTTTTCCGGGAACTTCTTGTGAGTGGTGAAAACTTCGACCGGATCGGCACCGTTGTGCACCGCACGGACCTTCGAGGGATCGATGCCGTAGTGGCCGGTCACGACCTGGCCGGTGTAGTTGCTGACCGGGATGATGCGGTCGGCTTCCTCCATGCCATACTTCTCGATATCATAGATCCAACCGCGGGCATCGGCTCCGGCGCGGTCATACTGGGAGGCGTGGACATGGATCACCAACGGTTTGCCGGTGGCTTTCTTCACTTCCACCCCGGCCAGAAAGGTCATCCAGTCATGGGCATGCACCACATCAAAGCTATCCTGGAGAGCAAGTTTCGCAGCGATCTTTGAAAACTCGATCACCTTGTTACCCAAATCTTCTCCATACAACTCCCCCATCTTGAACTGCTCAAGCTGGCGGCGGGTGGTCTGGGAGAAACGGATCTCCCCTCCCGGGATGTGCTCCAGTGTCTCCATGGTGGTGTCCCCATCCTCATACGGATCGAGGTGGATTGGCACCCGTTGCACCTTCGCAAAGCTCTCATAGCGGTAGCGCCCTTCCACGGACTGGAGATCCTCCACGCGGAGGTTGTTCAAGCCCGTCAGCGTGAAGCCATCAAAGTGATCTTCCGGTGCCGTGCGCGGCACCACGACCCGCAGGTCGACATGCTTCGAAAGCGCCCGTGACAACCCCAAACAGGCAATCCCCAAGCCTCCGTTGATCAACGGAGGAAATTCCCAACCCAGCTTCAAGACGCGCAACCGCTTCATATGGAGGTAGATCAACCCGCAGCGCATTTCGTTGATTTTCAGGCGCAGGCTGATCGCATCCCAGCCAAAGCAAACCGCGGGCCAATGTCGAGAAAGGATGAATCCGGGGCTCGTGCCGGAGTCGTCACCCGAGGTGAATCGCAAGCTTGGCACGCAGGACGCTACCCGGTTTAATAGTCCTGCTGATTCCCTCCCATGGCCTCCGACGAATTCTCCGGCAATTACATGGAAAAGCACCGCACCTCCGAAGGGTGGGCGGACCTTTTCCCGGGCACGATCCGGACCATTTCCCGCCCCTCGGCCGGAGTGGTGGACATCCTCACGGACAACCAGGTACTGCTGCGCATCCAGGTGATCGAAGCCGGCATGGTGCGTTTCCGCTTCAGTCCGGAAGGACGCTTTGAAAGCGATTTTTCCTACGCGGTCGACCCGGATTTCCAACCGGAAACACCCCAGCATGAGATCGTCGAATTCGGAGACGGCGTGGCAATCCGCACGGCCGCCCTCTCGATCCGTGTATCTCGCAATGGGCTGAAAACGACCATCTCCGATGCAAAAACAGGGAAGGCCCTGTGCCAGGATGACAAGGGATTCCACTGGCAGGATAACAAGACCTTCGGCGGCGAGGTCGTGAAGATGATGAAGACCTATCAGCCCGGAGAACATTTCTATGGTCTCGGGGACAAGTCCTGCGATCTGAACCTGCGCGGCCGCCGGTTCGACCTATGGGGCAGCGACACCTACGCCTTCGGTCCGGACAGCGACCCGCTCTACAAGAACATCCCGTTCTACATCGGCATGCACCGCGGCGGGACCTACGGCATCTTCTTCGACAATACCTTCCGCAGCCGCTTCGACTTCGGCGCGGACCAGCCGAACCGCACGGCCTTCTCCGCGGAAGGCGGGGAGATGAACTACTACTTCTTCCACGGCGAGGCCCCTCTGGAGGTGGCCCGCGCCTACACCCGCCTGACCGGCCGGCCGGGCATGCCGCCGCTGTGGGCGCTGGGATACCACCAGTGCAAGTGGAGCTACTACCCGGATGCCGTCTTCCGCGCGATCGGGAAGGGCTTCCGCGACCGTGAGATCCCCTGCGACGCCCTCTATCTGGATATCGACTACATGGACGGCTACCGCTGCTTCACGTGGGATGCGGAGCGTTTCCCCGACCCGAAGGGCATGGTGGCCGATTTGGAAAAAGACGGTTTCAAAACCGTGGTCATCATCGACCCCGGCCTGAAGATCGATCCGGAATACCCCGTGTGGCGCGAGGGCATCGAGAAGGACATGTTCTGCCGCCGTCAGGATGGCAATCTTGCCAAGGGCTCGGTATGGCCGGGCCTGTGCCACTTTCCGGATTTCACGCGCCCGGACGTGCGTGAATGGTGGGCGGAGCAGTTCAAGGAACTCGTCGGTGAGATCGGCGTGCGCGGCGTGTGGAATGACATGAACGAGCCTGCCGTCTTCGAAGACGGCACCTTCTCCCACGATATCCGCCACGACTACGACGGCCACCCGTGCTCGCACCGCAAGGCGCACAATGTCTACGGCATGCAGATGGTCCGAGCGACCCAGGAAGGCCTGCGGCGCTTCGGCGGCGGCAAGCGGACCTTCTCCATCACCCGCTCCGCCTACGCCGGCACCCAGCGCCACGCCTGCGCATGGACCGGGGACAATGTTGCCTCCTGGGAGCACCTCCACATCGCCAGCCTCCAGTGCCAGCGCCTGGCTGTTTCCGGCATGTCGTTCATCGGCTCGGATGTGGGCGGCTTCATCGAGACACCGACTCCCGAGCTCTACCTGCGCTGGGTCCAGATGGCCGTGTTCCATCCGTTCTTCCGCACCCACTCCTCCGGTGATCACGGCGATCAGGAGCCCTGGTCATTCGGTGAGGACACCACCAGCCTGGTCAAGCAGGCGATCGAAATGCGCTACCGCCTGCTGCCGGTGATCTACAGCACCTTCTGGCAGTATGTGAGCGATGGCACGCCGATGCTGCGTCCGATGCCGCTGGTGGCCCATCGTGATCCGGATGCCTACTGGCGCAGCACGGAGTTCTTCTTCGGCGATCACCTGCTGGTGATCCCCATGACCCGTGAGAGCGAGGAAGGCCGCTTCCTCTACCTGCCGGAGGGCGATTGGTTTTCCTACTACGACGACACCAAGCCGAAGTCCGTTCGCAAGGACATCTGGGTGGACTGCCCGATCGACCGCATCCCGGTCTTCGTCCACGCCGGAGCCGTGCTGCCACACTGGCCGCTCCAGCAATACGTGGGGGAAATCCCCCACCCTGAGCCGGAACTCCGCGCCTGGTGGAAAAACGGCACCGAAACCAGCCGCTGGTATGAGGACGATGGCGATGGCCAGGAATGGAAGGACGGCGTCTACCGGGACTCCACCTTCACGCTCGAAGGCTCCGCCACCAGCCTGCAACTGACCCGCCAGTGGACCGGCTCGTGGACGCCCGGCTACTCGAGGATGAGCCTCGTATTCCGCGGCCTGCCGAAGGGCTGGGACGCCCTCACCGTCCAGGCGGATGGCACCACGATCCCAACCACACTGGACGCCGATGGCAATCCGGTGGCGGTGCTGCCGCACGGATTCAAGTCCCTGATGGCGGTGTGGAAGGTCCGCGAAGTCGTGGAAGTCCCGGAAGCCACAGAGGCCGCCGCAACCATCTGAGCATCACTTTCTAACCGTCATATCCGGGCATTGCCAAGCCGTGGGAAATCCCGTATGGCTCGCGGCCCCCAGCCAAGACTCATGAATCCAGTCAAATTCCTCACGACCGCCGCGGCAACTCTGGCCGTCGTGTTCCTGTCCAGTTGCGCCAACCAAGCCAACAAGACCCAGCCGACCACCGATGCCTCCGGCAAGTGGGTGAACCCGAACAAGCCGGGCACCTATGAATACTTCCAGGCGGATCTGAAGAACCCGAATGCCAAGGATGCCTGGAAGGGCGTGTGGAAGAACGAGGAGGTGCTGTCCCGCACCAACGAAAGCAATTCCCGCATCCTGATCTCCCTCTCGAAACAGCGCGGCTACCTCATGAACGGCGAGGATGTGGCGATCGACTACCCGATCTGCTCCGGCATCCCGAGCCGCCCGACGCCTCCGGGCTCCTACAACATCCTGGAGAAGGTCGTGGACAAGAAGTCCAACCGCTACGGCCGCTTCGTCGATGCCGCCGGTGAGACCGTGAACGGCAATGCCGACGTGCAGCTCGACGCAATGCCGGAAGGTGCCCACTTCGAGGGTGCCGAGATGCGCTACTGGATGCGCCTGACCTGGGACGGCGTGGGCCACCACATCGGTCCCGTCCGCCGCCGTCCGGCCTCCCACGCCTGCGTGCGCGGCCCCAGCGCGGTGATGCCGATCGTCTATTCCAAGGTGAAACTCGGCACCTCCGTGAAGGTCGAGGAGTAACTCCCCGCCTGATTCCCTTCTCAAAGCAAAACCCCGGACGAGCGATCGTCCGGGGTTTTTTGTGCCTTCCCGCTCACGTCACCCGGATGTTCTTCCGGAAGTAATCGACGTCGCCAGGACTCCGGCTGCGATTGTAGAAATAGACCACGTTGAAGGGAGACTTCTTGTGATTGCCTTTGCCCAAGGACGGCCAGTCGCGAAATGCCTCAATCTGGTCCTCGGTGAATGGAGATTGAGAGAAGTCGAAGAGCACCAGAACTGCGAGCCCCTCGTGTTTCATCAGCTTCTTGATTTCGGAACTGTTCACGGTCGCCGACAGATTTGATCGGGCCGATGTCGGCTTTCTTACGGCGAATTCGACCGCCACGTTGCCGATCAGGAAATCGAGGCGCCCGTTACCGCTCAGTGAACCAGGAAGCTTGGATTTGGCCTCCGGCACCAGGGATTCTCCGAAGAAGCCCAGCAAAAAGGTCCTTACCAAAGGCAAAAGCTCCCTCTCGCTGTATTCGTGCAGCCTCAGGGTTTTCGAAAACTCCTTGCGCTGGATCGACCAGAACAGGAGGTCGAATGCTTCCACCACACTATCAATCGTGACGGGCATATTCGGTGGGGTTCAAGGCTGGGGCCGGACGCAGAAAAGCGTGACCGGATATTCTCCCGGTCACGCTTCTCCATCAAGATCTTCAGATGTGGATCAATGCTCGTCCTTCGGCTTGTACTTCTCGTGGCCTTCCTTTTTGTCCGGGCGGAGGGCTTCGGAGAGCGTCTTCACCTTCTCCAGATCATTGGCCAGGTAGGCCTCCTCGATCTGGCTGACCGTGACGTAGCTCTTGGCGATCAGGGTGCGGTAGTTGGCGAGGGCCTTGGCCTTCTCCGCCTCCGGAGTCTTCTCGAGGGTGGACGGCACTTCGGAAAGGCACTTCACCAGCGCGGCCTCCGCCTGGCGGGCGAGGGCGGCTCCCTTCGCAGGGTCGGTTTCCTTCTTCATGGCCTTGAGGGCGTCATTGGCGGCCTCCATTTGCTTGCCGAGCTCGGTTTCGGGCTTTTCTTCGGCTCGGGCGGTGTGGAGGGACAAGACGGCGGCAGCGATGGTTGCGCAGATCGCGTGGAGTTTCATCGGCTGTCATTTGCACGCAAGGCGGCCGTTTGCCCATCCGAAAATGCATGCACGGAAAGCGGTTCCCTCTTGCCTGAACCGGGCCGGACCGGAAGGCTTCGCCCGATGTCCGGCGACTCTCTCACTCCCATGATGGCCCAGTACCAGGCCATGCGGCGCACCCTGCCCGCGGACGTGCTGTTGATGTATCGCCTCGGAGACTTCTACGAGATGTTCTTCGAGGACGCGAAGACCGCCGCACCGATCCTGAACGTGGCCCTGACCAAGCGCCACACCACCCCCATGTGCGGGGTGCCCTATCATGCGGCGGAAGGCTATCTGGCCCGCCTGCTGAAGGCGGGGAAACGGGTCGCCATCGCCGAACAGACCTCCGATCCCAAGCCCGGCAAGCTGGTCGAGCGCGAGATCACCCGCATCCTCACCGCCGGCTCGATCGACAATCTCAGCCTGCTCGACGACCAGCGGCCGAACTACCTCGCCGCCGTCTTCCGGCAGGGCAAAAAATCCGGTCTCGCCTGCGTGGATCACACCACCGGGGAGTTCACCCTCGCCGAGTTCGATGATGCCGGGCAACTCGCCGATGAACTGGCGCGCATCCAGGCTTCCGAGCTGCTCATCCCGGATCACCAGCTCTCCGAGTTCCCGGGCCTGGCGAATTCGCTGCCTTACGACGGCTACTCCTTCCTACCGGATCACGCCGGGCAATTCCTGCGCGATCATTTCAACGTCCACTCGCTGGATGGCTACGGTTGCTCCGGCCTCCATGCCGCCACCGGTGCGGCGGGTGCGGTGCTCCACTACCTGATCCACCAGCTCCGCCGGTCCTGCGATCACATCCGCAACCTGCGCGTGCGGGAATCCGCCTGCCATGTGCTGATCGATGCCGCCTCACAGCGGAATCTCGATCTGGTGGAATCCCGCTCCGGCAAGGCCCACACGCTGCTCGGTTCGCTCGACCGCACCGCCACCCCCATGGGCGCACGTCTCCTGCGTGACTGGATCCTGCATCCGCTGCGCGAGCACGAGACACTGGTCGCCCGTCAGGATTGCATCGCCGCCTTCCTCGCCGAGCCCTATCTGCTCTCGAAATGCCGTGAATCGCTGAAGGGCATCCGCGATATCGAACGCACCACCGGCCGCCTCGCCCAAGGCTCCGGCAATGCCCGCGACCTGTCCGCTCTCGCGATCTCACTCGGCCACGTGCCCGCCCTGCGCGAGGACGTTTCCAATCTCTCCCAACCGCAGCTCGCCAGCCGTCTCCACGATTTCACCGAGCTCACGCGCCTGCTGGATGTCGCGCTCGCCGAGGAACCGCCCGCCAACCTCAAGGAAGGCGGCATGATCCGCGATGGCTGGTCACCGGAGCTCGATGAGCTCCGCGCGATCTCGCGCGATGGCAAGGGCTTCATCGCCCGCATGCAGGAGGAGGAACGCCAGCGCACCGGGATCGATTCGCTCAAGATCAAGTTCAACAACGTCTTCGGCTACTTCATCGAGATCACCACCACCAATCTCGCGAAGGTCCCGGATGACTACATCCGCAAGCAGACCATGGCCAATGCCGAGCGTTACATCACGCCCGGCCTGAAGGACATGGAGCACAAGGTGCTCGGCTCCGAGGAGCGCTCGAAGCAACTCGAATACGAACTCTTCCTCGATCTGCGGAAGCAGGTCGTGACCCATCTCGACGCGCTCCAACAGACCGCCGCCGCGATCGGTGAGATCGACGTGCTGTGTGCGCTGGCGGAAACGGCCCAGCTCCACCGCCACTGCCGCCCGGTGCTGGAGGAATCCAACCGCCTCGTGATCGTCAATGGCCGCCATCCGGTGCTCGATCAGACCTTGCAGGGTGAGAAGTTCGTTCCGAACGATACCACCATGGAGCCGGAGGACTCCCGCCTCCAGATCCTCACCGGCCCCAACATGGCCGGTAAATCGACCTACATCCGGCAGGCCGCCCTCATCACGGTGATGGCCCAGATCGGTGCCTACGTGCCTGCGGAAAGCGCCGTGGTCGGTCTGGTGGACCGGGTGTTCTGCCGGGTGGGTGCGTCCGATGATCTCTCACGCGGCCAATCGACCTTCATGGTCGAGATGAACGAAACCGCCCTCATTCTCAATCATGCCACCGAGCGCTCGCTGGTGATCCTGGATGAGATCGGCCGCGGCACCGCCACCTTCGACGGTCTCTCGATCGCGTGGGCGGTGGCGGAGCATCTCCACGATGTCACCGGCTGCCGCACCCTCTTCGCCACCCACTATCACGAGCTCACCGACCTGGAGGCCACCCGCCCTGCGGTGGCGAATTTCAACGTCGCCGTGCGCGAGTGGAACGATGAGATCATCTTCCTCCGCAAGATCCTGCCCGGTGCCGCCGACAAGAGCTACGGCATCCAGGTGGCCCGCCTCGCAGGCCTGCCAAAGCCGGTGCTGGAACGCGCCAAGGCGATCCTCTCCCACCTTGAGCTCCACTCGGTGAAACCCGAGGCGAAGGCCCGCGGGCCGAAGGCGAAGAACACCCGACAGACTACGGACATGCCCGCAGCGAATCCACCGCAGATGGATTTGTTCGGCCAATTCTGAAATCCGGGCGATCGGCCGGCGACGGCCCCGGCACTATTTAGGGATTGATCCTTCTTCCTAACTTCTTCTATGTTAGGAATGCCATGATTAACAAATCCCTTATACTCGCATTTGCTCTAAGTGGCTCCGCGTGGGCCGGAACATCCTCGAAGGCCCAGATTCCGCCACCTCAGGAGCCGGATCTCTGGCATTGGTTCATCGGCGGCAGTGCCGGTTACCTCGTCGATTTCGAGGAACCCTACTACACCGGCCACATCGGCGTGGACACGCCGTGGAAGGTCGGCGGCTGGGACGTCGCCCTCTTCGCGGAAGTCGGCTATACCGACAAGGACCAGGGCACATCTGTCATCGACCCGAACGTCGTCGTGGCGGTGGTCCGCGCTCCGCTCAATGCCGAGCTGGAAGTGATCCCGCTCACCTTCAACGTGAAGTTCGAGCGCCCGCTTACCGGCAACCTGAACGCCTACTTCGGCGCGGGTATCGGGGTGGCCTTCACCGACTTCTCCGCCACCGCGATCTTCTCACCGGGACCGGTGCCGAGCGTCAATGTCTCGCAGAATGACACGGTTTTCGCCGCCCAGATCTTCGCCGGTCTGGTCTACAACTTCACCCCGAACTTCGAGGTCTTCGGCGGTGCCCGCTGGCTCTACGTCGATGCGGACAACAGCGCCCCATCCGGTCTCGATCTGGATCTCGACAGTGACTTCAGCTTCGACCTCGGAGCCCGCTTCACGTTCTGAGAAACCTCGATCGCCATACCCTGTAAAAACAAACAGCCCGCCGTCACCGGCGGGCTGTTTGCTCATCTGGGAATCACACGGAAATCATTTCTTCTCCTGATAGAACACCTGCACGTTGAGCTCCCCGCCGGTCTTGCCATACCCGGTGACATTGAGCTCACGTTTGCCCCCGCTGAAGTGGAGGTTGAGGTTCTTGACCCCATTCACCTCCATTGACGAATCGGTGGAGACGGAAGTCAGCGCCAGCTTGCCGGCTTGATCCTTGTAGAAAATCTTCACGTCCTCCAACGGATCATTGGTGGTGAAGGAAAGCATCCCCGAGCTCTGCGTGGGCTCGTCCGCCTGCATCGGCAGGGCTTCGTTCGTGACTCCCGGATAGCGTGGCACCCAGGCAGGCAACGCGGCCAGATCACCGCCACCGAGCTGCACCACCTTGCCATCCTTATCCTTGATGGTGAAGCGGCCCTTGGCGAGGTCATCGTACTTCAGCGTGATCTGCTCGCCGGTGCTCTTCACGCGGATCGTCATCTCACCGTTGGCATCGTTCTCGGAAACCTTCTCCAGGTCCTTGTTGAACATGACCATCATCTCCGCGGACTTCTTGCTCGGGTTCTTCGCCATCTCATCGGCGATTCCCTTGAGCTTGCCCACCCCCCAGATCCCACCGGCTACGGCACCGATGATGATAAGGATGATGATGCCTCCACAACCGATACCAACCCAGGCCATCGGATGGAGTCCTTTCTTCTGAACAGGTGGAGAAGGGGGCATATTACTCATGGCTTTCGCATCCTGTTGGAAGTCATGGAGATTTCAAGAAAGGAATTGCCTTTTGCCATCGCCAACACCTATCGTGCAATTTGTCATGAAAAAAGCCATTCCACTGCTTTTAGCGATGGCCGGTCCTGTCTGGGCCGGGGAAGTCCACTCCTCCAAATCGGTTATCCCACCACAAGACTCCTGTCTCTGTGACTGGTTCGTGGGAGCCAGCGCCGGCTACCTGATCGACTTCGACGAACCGATGATCACCGCCCAGTTCGGCAAGGATCTCCCGGTCAATCTCGGAGGCTGGTGCATGGCTGCCTATCTGGAAGTCGGATATACCGACAAGAACGACAACCGCGCCTTCAATCCCCAGCGGATTCCGATCAACATCGATGAAGAGCTCCAGGTCATTCCGCTGACGCTGAACCTCAAGTTCGAGCGCCCGATCAGCGACAACCTGAACTTCTACTTCGGTGGTGGTCTCGGCGTGGCGTTCACGGAGTTCGAGTCCCGCTCGCTGGCCGCCCAGATCAAGGAGAACGACACCTCGTTCGCCGCGCAGGTGTTCATCGGCCTCGCCTACAATGTGAGCAAGGACTTCCAGGTCATCGGCGGTGCCCGCTGGATGTATGTGGATTTCGATTCACCCGGAGTGCCGCCCATCGGTGACGGCGACCTGGACTTCAGCAGCCAGGCCTTCATCGAACTCGGCGTCCGCTACAAGTTCTGACCCAACTCCAACCCCTTTCAAAAAACAGGCCGCCCGTGCATCCCACGGGCGGCTTTTTCTTTGTCACCCTTACCAGCCACGGATGGCATCGCCACCCCCTTTGCCTGATTCACCTAACGAATACGCCGCGGCGCGGTGCCCGCTGAGAATTCCGGGTGGTCCGCTCTCGTCTGGAAGCGTGAGTTGACCATTTCCATCGTAGTCAATCGCCACTCGATACCCCTGCCCGAACGGATCAACAAGCTTCTCAATTTTGCCGCCGGAATAGATCGCTCCATCTCTCTCGTTCCTTCCTTGGTGTACCACAAGAAAGGAAAGCCGTTTGGTGTTTTGCTGATCATCACCGGTCTCCCTTCCCATCAAGATCGCCAGCAACTTCACTCCTTCAGCGCTTGCGGTATCGAAGGTTGCGTCGGTGGCAGCCGGACTCGTTCGTGGATCAGGCAAACGATTATACTCGGAATAAAAGGAATTGATCGCCGTTTGGATAGTCGACGCGGTAGCGCGGCTCGTAAGATTTTTGGCTTTCCGGCGCGCACGGTCCGCCGACCTGTTGAAGAGCCCCAAGAGGGCCAGCCCCAGCACGATCAACCCAACCAAAACCATCAATCCGCGGACACCAAAAGCACGGTGTCTCTTCCGCACGACGGTGGAATCTACGCTTTCAGACATCTTTGTCACTCTGGGATCAACGCCCAACCAACACAAGCCAAGGACCAATACATCCCTTTATCCTTGCCGGGAACCCCTTCCCCTCCGTTCCCTCTGCCAACTCCCATGCCTGCCCGCACCGGTATCCTGCTGCTTGTTTCCGGCCCTTCCGGCTCCGGGAAGACCACGCTCTGCCGCCGCTTGTCCGGCGAGAACGAGGCCCATTACTCAATCTCCTGCACCACCCGTTCGCCACGGCCGGGCGAGGTGAACGGACGCGATTACCACTTCCTCACGCCGGATGAATTCTCCCGCCGCGTGGCTGCGGGCGAGTTCCTGGAACATGCCACCGTCCACGGCAACAGCTACGGCACCCTCCAGTCCGAGGTGCTCGGCTATCTCTCCGCTGGGACGGACGTGGTGATGGACATCGATGTGCAGGGAGCCGCCCAGGTGCGGAGTTGCGAGGATCCCGCCATCCGCGCCGCGCTGGTCGATATCTTCGTGATGCCGCCGACGGAGGAAGAACTGCACAACCGCCTCTCCGGACGCGGCACCGACAGCTCCGAGGTGATCGCCCTGCGGATGCGGAACGCGCTGGAGGAAATCGCCCACCAGCATGAATACACCTTCCACTTGCACTCCGGCACCCACGAGGAAGATTACCTGCGGTTCAAGGCCCTGCTCCTGGCCGAACGCCTGCGTGCCGCACGGCACATCACGCCATGAAAATCCTGCTCGGCATCACCGGTTCCATCGCCGCCTACAAGGCCGCGGACCTCGCCTCCCAACTGGTGAAGGCCGGCCATGAGGTGCATGCGGTGATGACCCGCGCCGCCACCGAGTTCATCACGCCGCTCACCCTGCAAACGCTCACGCGCCAGCCGGTGCTGGTCACGCTGGAGGATGAGAAGCAGTCGTGGAAACCCGGCCACATCGAGCTGGCGGACTCGGCCGAGCTCTTCCTCACCGCTCCGCTGAGTGCGAACGTGCTCGCGGAGTTCGCGCACGGCCTTGCTCCCGATCCCCTCACCTCCTGCTATCTCGCCCTGCCCCGCACCACCCGCGTGCTGCTGGCTCCCGCCATGAATGGCAAGATGTGGCTGCACCCGGCCACCCAGCGGAATGTGGCCCAGCTCCGCGCCGATGGCTGCGAATTCGTGGGCCCGGATACCGGCGATCTCGCCTGTGGCTATCAGGGCATCGGCCGGATGGCTCCGGTGGAGGAGATCCTCAAGGCAGTGGCGTCTCCTGCCGCGGGCTGAGTTTTCCCGATTTGCGACCCAGCCACGCCGCCAGCTCCGCTCCGGCCAAGAAGGCCTGGATCGAGAGGAACAGCCAGAACAGGAACAGCAGCACCGTAAGCCCGCTGCCGATGAAGGACGCCCACAACGTGTGGCGCAGGTAGAGGTCCAGCAGCCCCTTCAAGGAAACGGCGGCCAACGCCCCGAATGCCGCTCCCACCAAGGCATGCCGCCACAGGGGGCGCCGCCGTGGCAGGATCTTCAGCACCATCGTGAAGCCGAAGGTCACGAGCAGATAGGTGGTCAGCCAGCGGGACTCCTGCTGGAGATTGAACTTCGCCACCCACGGGGAATCCACCTGGCTGGTCACGTATCCCGCGATGCCCTCCAAGGCACTGCCCGCGATCAACAGCACGCCGAAGACCAGGATCAAGGACGCGCACAGGACCCGCGACAGGATCTTCGAGAGCCACCGCCGCGCCGGATCCGCAGGTGCCGCTTCATTCACCAGATTGAGCGACTGCCGCAGCTTCGTCAGCACGTGCGAGCCCGCGTAGAGCAAGGTGAACATCGCCAGCGCAAAGGCACCCGGCTGCGAACTCGGGGCGATGCGCGCGGTCTGGAGCATCCCCTCCACCATGGAGGTCGCATCCGGGCCGATCACCGCATTGAGCTGCCGCTCCAGCTCCCCATGCGCGGCCTTTTCCCCCAGCACCATCCCCGCCGCCGTCACGCCGAACAGCAGCAGCGGTGCGAGCGAGACCAGCGAGTAGAAGGCCAGCGCCGCCGCATTGTCCGTATGACGATGCCGCTCCCACAGCCGGGCGATATTCCGGCACGTGACGAGAAACGGGATCGGGTTCATGCGGACGGCCACGACTCTAACACATCACCGGAAGGAGGAAAGGCACGGCTTCAGTCCGCCTCCGCCGTCACCTCCATGCCCAGCAGGCACACATCATCATCGAAGTGGCGGCTTTCGGAGAACGCCAGCACGCTGCCGAGGATCGCATCGAGCATCGCATCGAGCGGCTGCCCGCTGGAGGAATCCACGTTCTCCATCAAGCGCTGCTCGAAGAATGCCTCACCGCTGCCATTCTGCGCCTCCAGGATGCCATCCGTGAAGAGGATCAAGCGGTCCACCTCCGCCAGCGGCAGTTGGCCCACCGGATACCGGACCTGCGGGATCAGCCCGAGCCCGGGACCACGCTCCGCCTTTTCCGTCGCGAGCTGGCGGACACCGCCGCGCCCGGAGATCACCGCGCCGGGATGCCCCGCACAGGCGTAGCTGAGCGTGCCGGTGTCCCGGTCCACCACGGCGTAGAAAGCCGTCGCAAACATGGTCGTGCCCGCACGGTTCAGGATCGCGCACAGGCCATCGTTGAGACCGTTGAGGAAGGCTCCCGGATCACCTGCCTGGCTGCGTTGCTTTTCCAAGAGGCCGCGCAGCATCGCCACCACCAGCGCGGAGCGCACGCCATGGCCCATCACATCACAGATCAGCAGACCGGCAGCGTGATCGGAGATGGGAAACACCTCGAAGAAGTCCCCAGCCAGACCGGAGATGGGAATGTAACGCGCGCCGAACTGGAGATTCTCCACCATCGGGAACTGGCCGCTGGCCAGCGCCTGCTGGATCTCCCGCGCCAGGTGCAGCTCCTCTTCATAGGCCTGGTTCCGCACGGACAGCTCCGCCGCCAGCTTGGCCGCCTTCTTCTGCGCCACCACCAGATCCGTCACATCCCCGGACACGCCGAAGGTGCCCTTGACGCGCCCGAGATGATCCCGCCACGGAAACTTGGAAGTCTGCACCCACGTCTCCTCCCCCACCCGCCACGTCTCGCGCTCCAGCTTGTCCGTAATCGGCTGCCCGGTTTCCAAGATCGTCCGCTCGTCATAGGCCGCCGGTCCCCAGTGCGCTTCATTGAAAAAATCGCGGTCATGCTTGCCCAGCAGATCCTGCGGATCACCAACGCCCATCCAATCCGCCATCTTGCGGTTCGCCAGCACGAAGTGGGACTCCAGATCCTTGAAGTAGATCTGCAGGGGCACGTGGTCGATGAGCTGCTTGAGCAAATGCCGCTCCTCCTCCAGCTGCGCCTCCGCCGTCTTGCGCAGGCTGATGTCGATCATCGATCCGGCGATGCGGGTGGCATGGCCCTCACGATCCCGCACCACCGTGCCACGGATGCGCAACCAGCGCCACAGACCGCTGCCGGAGCGCACGCGGCAATCGACCGAGAGCTTCTCCGGGTCCACCATCGTCCAGTGCCTGCCGCAGCGCCCGCTCGAAGGCCATCCGCTCTTCCGGGTGCACGTAGTCGTAGGGCGGCAGGAACAAGTTCGGCGCGGAGAGTTCCGGGCACTCGAGAAACTCAAGAATCCGCCGCGAGTAGTAGATCTCCCTCTTCCCCACTGTACCAGTCCCAGATCCCTTCGTTGGAGGCTTTCAAGGCGAGCACCATCCGTTCCGCCACCTCGCCGAGGCCGGGTTGACCATCCTTGCTCATCGAATGCAGCATTGACCAAAGGCCGTCCCTGCGGCAACCCGTTTCACGATGAAAATCCCGCTCCTCGCCTTGCTTTTCGCAATCCCGGCGTTCGCCGGAGAAACCGTCCGCCCGCTCGACAAGCCCGATGCGTGGGAATTCGGTGACAAGGCCGCCTGGGTCTGGGGCAAGGATGGCTCGGACACCGTGCTCTCGCTCAAGACGCCCTCCAACTTCAAGCCGAAGGTCCGCAGTCCGTTCAATCTCGCCCTGGTACACGCCGCAGGAGTTCAAGTCCTTCACCCTCACCGTCGATGCGCGGCTGACCAAGTTCGACAAAACCAACAACGATCTCTGCATCGCCTTCGCGAAGCAGGACGAGAGCCGCTTCTACTATGCCCACCTCGGCGTCCGTGCCGATGACGTGCATGACCAGATCCACCTCGTCGATCACGCCGACCGCAAGGCCATCACCGCCACCCGTGGCACCGGCATCCCGTGGAAGCCCGGCACCTGGCACAAGCTCAAGCTCGTCCATGACACCGCCACCGGAGACATCACCGTCTGGTTCGATGACATGACCAAGCCCGTCCTCACCGCCAAGGACAAGACCCTCGACCACGGCAAGATCGGCATCGGCTCCTTCGACGACCTCGGCGAGTTCAAGAACCTCGTGATCGAAACGAAGTGACTCTCTGAAAGGAGTTGAGGCTTCAGCCGAGGAAGGTCTTCAGGAGAGGCGGAGGCCATGGAGCTTCGAATCCCGATCCCGGCAATTCATCCAAGCCCTGCCTTTTGCCCTCCTTGCGACTCTTTGTTGCTAAGAAATCCAGAGCCTCCGCCCCCTCTGAAGACCCTCCTCGCCTGAAGGCTCAACTCCTTACCCATGTCTGATCCTGCCGAACGCTTTGTCGATGCCGTCTCCCGTACCATCACCGGGAACGCAGAGATGCAGCTCCATGTCCGGCGGATCGTGCAGGAGCAGATCGCGGCCACGACCAAGGACCCGGCCGTATGGGAGAAACCCGCCGCCGCGCTGGACGCCATCGACCAACGGCCCGCGCTGCGGCATTGGCGATGGTGGCTGTGGCTCACGGTTCTGGTGGTTTCCCTGATCTGCATGCTGCCGATGGTGCAGGAAGCAATCAACTTCAACCACCTGAGCGTGACGCCCTTCTATTCAGGACTCTATGACGGAAAATTCGACGATGCCTACTTCAAGGATCAACTCTCCGGCACTCTTTCCTCGGATCAGCAACTGATCCTCTGGGGGGATATTTCAAAAAGCGGATTCAGAAAATGGGAGGCTCTCTCGAAAAGGTTCCCCGACCGCCCCGATTATTACGCCCAATATGCCTGCGCCTATTTCTTGGAGAAGTCGGCCCTGCCTCCAGATTTCCTAGCCGAAGCGGAGCGACTCGCCCCCGACAATGCCTGGTTTCCCGCCCTGGCGGCGGCCGTGGAAGCGCGAGGAACGGTGCAATCGAGGAAGCAAAGCAGCGCCGCCTCCAGAGCTCATGTTCCCAAGGAGTGGGACGTGAAGGATGAACCCCGCCTAACCCGCTCCATGGAGCTGTTCCACAAGGCCGCCGTCCTCCCCCGCTACGATTCCTATGCAACCGGCTTGATGAAAGAGAAGCTGGCCCTGCTGCCACCTGCCAGAGACTCCGAGGAACGGCTGAGGAATCTCCTGTTGGCAGGACGAGCGCCTGCGGCAATGCTCGAATTCCAATCGCTCTCCCATACGATCGCAGCAAAGAGCTGGTTGCTGGCCAATGACGGAGACAAGGAGGGCTTCCAACGCCTGCTGGCGGATTGGAAGCAATTGGCACGCCTACAGGCGGAATCAACCAATACCTTGCTCGGAGGGATCATCCTGCAAGGCAGCAATACCACCGTGCTCTCCAATCTGAGCGAAGGTGCCGCACGCCTCGGCCCTGCGGAACAGGCGGCCCAACTCAAGAAGGCCAGTCAACAAGCGTGGGCCGATAGTGATGCCCGCCGGAACAGAACTACTCCAGACGCAGTAGATGAGGCGATAGACAATCACGGCTATCGCCTCGCCGGGCAAATTGTCCCCATGCTGTCCCGCGCGGTGAACGATGCCCCCGTCCCCACCATCACCGAGCTGGAACCCGGCCGGCTGACGGAACATTCCATCGCCCACCGCAGCCTGTGCGTGGCCGCATTCCCCACGATCTTTCTCCTCTGCGGTGCGTGTGCGGTCTATCGCTTCCGCTCCGGGCCGTTGATCCGCCGCCTTTCCCTGCGCCTGACGGCGACCCTTGGTCCGGCCGATTGGGCATGGATGTTCGCCTCCGTGATACCGCCGTTGCTCTTCCATATCCTCCTCTACGGATGGACACCCTTGGGAGGTCGGGACTGGAGCATTGCCAATGTCGGCATCGTAGTCCGTTCGATCCAACTGACCGCATGGCTGCTGCTGACCATGGCCACGCCGGTCATCGTGGCCCGCTGGCGATTGACGAAACGCTTGCCCGGGCTCGCGATCAGGTCCCCGCGCTTTCTGGTGTTGGGATTCATCCTCGTGCTCGGATATGCAGCCGCCGCCATCGCCGGCATCTACTTCACCTACCCCCACCTTCCATTACGCGTGGCCATGGAGCTGTTTGGTGAGTCCTTCCAAATCCCATGGGACATGGAATGGCCGATACTGGCCATCACCCTCCTGCTCCCGCTGCTGCTGTGGTGGCTCATCAGTCTCGTCCGGGCGCTTTTCACCCGCAGCGAGCATGCCCTCGCCCGACAGATGATGACCCGCATGCTCGTGCCTGCGTGGATCTTCCTGCTGCTGCCGCTGGCACTGCTCATCCCCATCAGCAAGGCACGAGAATACTACTGGGTGCCGCGTGACACCATGCTCCAGATCGGTCCGACCTTCACCCGCTATGAAGGCCTGATCGCCGAACGACTGAAGGAGCAGCATTTCACGATCCTCCGCCTGATGGAATCCGGGAGCTAGGTTGAATCGACACTCAGAGCTCTTGGCTGGTGGGACGAAACTTCCGAGGAATCTCAAGCCCCAACCGGGGCGTGGTGTGAGAGCCCAAGGCAACGCCTTGGGTTGAGGGAGGGAAAAGGACCAAGCCCTGAAAGGGCGTCATACCGAGGGCGGTCTGTTCCCTCTCTTTCATTCCGCTCTTTCAGGGCTCGTTACGATTGAACTCCATCCCCGGGGCGTTGCCCCGGGCTATCCCATAACGCCCCTTCAGGGCTGTTCTGAATGTCGATTCTACCTGGACTGGATCGACGCCCCGCCCGCCTTCATCGGATTCCTTTCGTGCCATTGGTGCGCGAGAATGCCTCTGACATCAGTCCGAATCTGCTGGCACTCCCCGGCCCCCACAATGAGAAGATAGGGCAGTCAGTCATGCCAAACTCTTCCGAACGCTTCCTCCTCGCCGCGACCAAGCCGCTTGCGGACGATCTGGAACTCCAGATCGATGCATGCCGCACCTTGTCGGAACGGATCGATGCCACGCGGGCGGAAGATCCCTCATGGGATGTGGCCACGGATGCGCTCCAGCGTCATGACTCCAGCCGCCTCCGGCGTCGATGGTCGCTCATCCTGCTGGTGATCGTCGGCATCTGGTTCGCCTGGTGCCAACCTCAGGTCATTTCGATGGTCCGTTCGCTGCCCAACCTGAACACGATCCTCACCGCGCCATTTGCCACGACCAAAACCATCCCGAAATCCGAGAGTTATGGACTGACAAATCTCACCCGCCACCTGACGGAGGATCAGAAACTGATCGTGCTCGGAGACACCCGCCTGAAGGAACTGTGTGAACGCTTTCCGGACAACCCCGCCTACTACGCGGACTACGCCATCGCCTACGTCACGGAACATAAGGCCCTGCCGCCTGGTTACGCATACATCACCAAGCGCATCGATCCCGACAACGGCTGGTTCCCCTGCTTCGCCGCCGCGGTGCTGTCCAACAAGGTGGCCGAATCACCGAAACAATCCTCCGAGGAGAAACAGGCGCATGTCCCGAAAAAATGGACGATCCACGATCCTGCCCGCCTCGCGGAATCGATGCAGCTTCTGGCGGAAGGCTGCCGCTTGCCCCGGTTCGAGTCCTATCAAGCCGCACGGCTGGAACAGAAATTGAAATTGATCACCCCGGCGACGGACTTCCGGAGCTACATCGAGAGGAAAATCTTCGTCGCCTCCCAACTCTCTTCCGGATTGGCATGGAGCAACCTCACCAGCACCACCGCCGCTCAAGCGGAACTGGCAGCGAATACCGGCGATCGCGAGGCCTTCCAGCGCGTGCTCGCGGATTGGCGCACGCTTGCGCCGCGATTGACGCGGAACAGCATCGACCTCATCGACATCCTCGTAGCCCAAGCCTACGCCGCCGGTTGCGTGACGAATCTCCAGGACGCGGCCAGCCGACTGGGCTTTGAAAGCGATGCCGCACAGCTGCTCGAACTCCAGCAACGCTTGGACGCGGATGCCGAAGCCCGCAAGGCGCGCCGGGGCACCCTGTACAAGAACGACATCGCATCACGACACGGCGCGATACCGGATGCCGGCACTTCCTTGGTGGCGGCCCAGGTCAATCATCCGCCGCCGATCAATCGTGAAGATCTCGCACCCGGCCGCCTGGGGGATCAGGGATGGTTCGGCCGGATCGCGTGCCAATTCCTCGCCTGGGTCATGCTGGTTTGCTGCGGGATCAGCACATGGGCCCGTTTCCTACGAAGGAAGGAAGTCCGCCGCACCTCCGAGCGGCTGGCCTCCACCCTGACACCCGGTGATTGGCTGTGGATACTCGCCTGCGGTTCGGTGCTGCCGGTGCTCCTCCATGAGGCCATTTACCGGCTGACTCCCTTGGGCGGACGGGACTGGAGCATCGCCTACGGCATGTTCCTCGGTCCCCTCACCCAGTTCTTGGGATGGACTTACCTGTTCGTGCATCTGCCACTGCTCGCCGCGTGCTGGAGACTGCGGAAGCGGTTGGACGCCCTCGATCTCGGGCTACCGAAGCCCGGACGCATCGCTGTAGGAGCCGTCATTCTCCTGGCGGCAATCCCCCTCGCCGGGATCACCTATCTGGGCGGCAATCCGGAGATCTGGGGCAGCGTGGGCGCAGGCTGTCTGGTGATCGTCGCCCTCGGCATGGGCATCTGGGCACTGAAGCACCGGAAGGCTCTCGTGCTCGGTCACGCCACCGTCGTCCGCTTGCTGACACCGGTCTTCGCCCTCAGCGCATTGCTCCTGAGCGCCCTTTCGTTCGCCTACTACGCGCAAGAGCGCTACTGGGTGCCGCGCAATCACGTCGGTCTCGGAGGCGGCGATGGGAGTGGAGCACTCTCCTACGAGCAAGCCGTGGTGGAACAACGCAAGATCGAGGTCGCTGAAATCCTCGCGCCGCTCCGGGCATCCCGTTAAGAAGATTGCAGTCTCTTTCCACCACTCTTGATGCCAAACTCTTCCGAACGCTTTCTGGATGACGCCGTCGATTCATTCACGAACAATCCGGAACTCCAGATCCATGCGCGGCGCGAATTGGAGGAACGGATCGATCCGGCTTTCGCGGAAGATCCTTCATGGGACACTGCGGCGGAACGATTGCAGCGCCATGATCGGAAATGGTGGCGCGGGAAGACCGGTTTCATTCTCCTGATCCTCATCGTCGCCGCGTTTTTCACCTGTTACTTCCCCGGTCTGACGGACCTCTTCAACACCACCAAGACGCTGTCATCCATCGGTGGCGACTACTCCACTGACGGAGAGACAAGCGCCGCCGCACGGGAGCGTCTTTCCAAGGGGCTGACGGTGGATCAGCAACTGATCTTGTTCGGCTCATCCTCGGTGGACTCCGACAAATTGCAGGGCCAGGAGCTTTGGGAGCGTCATCCGGATGATCCATCCTACTTCGCTGCCTATGCGCGCTCCTACGTTGGGGAGCACAAGGAACTCCCGCCGGATTATCTGGAGATCGCCTCACGGCTCGATCCGGACAACGCATGGTTTCCAACATTCGCAGCCGCCACCATTGGCAGCCGTTCGGTGAAAGCACTGCCACGCACGGAAGAAGAAAAAAAGGCCCGCAAGCCGAAGCAATGGGAGATCCTTGATCCCGCCGGATTGGACCAGGCCGTGGAGCTTCTGGTCAAAGCCAACTCGTTGCCACGATTCGAGGCCTATGGCGACAAGCTCTACCGCGAACGGATCGAGCTCATACCTGCCGCCCACGATTTCACCTCCTACGTCACCCGTGTGGTGATTGCCGCAGGTTCTTCCAACGCCGGGGGACCCATGCAAAAGGTCGTAGAACCCATTGGCGCCCATGTGCAACGATTGGTGGAAGGAGGAAAGGCACAGGAGCTCCACGCGTTTCTCCTGATGTGGAAGGATTTCGGCCCGCGCATGCTCGGCAGCGGGAAAGACCTTATCAGCGTGCTGGTATCCCATGGGATCATGGTCGCAACCGTCCGGATCTTCAAGGAGGCGACTCAAAAGCTGGACCTATCCGAGAACGCCGGCGTGCTGGATCGGTTGGATCAGGCCCTCATGGCCGACCGTTCCCGGCGCCAGAATATCGATACAACCGCGTTGCAGAACCTCCTGTCCGCACGAGGCAGCATGCTCTCCCAAATCGGCCTTCCCATGGTGTCGAGCCAGGCGCATCACGGTCCAGTAATCGACGAGGCGGCAGTGAAGCCTTTGCGGCTGGTGGATCATGCGTGGGCCGCAAGGCTGTTCAGTCTTGGGGTGTTCGCATTCATGGGAGTCGCCTGCGGATGCACTTCCCTTTTTCGTTTACGGCACGGTCGTCTGACGCGATTGCTCTCCAAGCGGATCGTCGGGATCATGACTCCCGTGGATTGGATATGGGTGCTCGTTGTGGGAGGATGCGGCCCGCTTCTGGTTTACGAGGGCATCCAGTATCTCACCCCACTTGGTATCCGGGACTGGAATCTGCTGCATGTTCTCAAGGCAAAGCCCGCCCCCCAGCTCGATGCCTGGGCATCTCTTTCCCTGATCGCTCCCATCGTCATCACGAGATGGCGCTTCCAGCTCCGCACCCGCGGCCTGGCATTGACCCATCCACGACCCTGGTTGGGGTGGACCCTACTCGCAGTCTCGCTCGCCTTGGTTCCTCTCTCCGGTCTCTTCCTGACGCACGATCTGGCCAAGCCATGGGCGATCGCGTGGGCAGCAGCCAATCTGACATGCGGCATGTGGGGACTGGTGATCGCCATCCGGGCGCTTTGCACCAGCCAGGCGAACGCATTGGGACAGCAAGCCACCGCGCGAATGATTACCGCAGCATACGGGGCAACCATGCTCGCTCTGGCGGTGATGGCGTTGGTTTCCCGAGTGGAAGAACGCTACTGGCTGGCGCGCGACCCTCTCATGCAGATCGGGACGGACACACCTTCCATGGGGCAATTCGAATGCCAGGTCGCCATAGCCAGAAAGGCCGAGATCGCTGAAATCCTCGCGCCGATGAAGGAGATCCGCTAAAGGCTACGATTCATGAAGACCCACGGCAGCGCGACCACCTTCCATGTTTCCAATGTGGAAACGGCGCTGCGGTTCTACACGGAGGTGTTGGGATTTACGGAGCGGTTCCGTTTCGGCGATTACGCGGGCGTCGAGCATGGCTCCGTGCAGATCCATCTCTCCGGCCCGGCGGCGACGAACAAACGCCAGACCGGCCAAGGCGGCCTCTACATCTTCTGCGATGATGTGGACGGCTATCACGCGGAGATCACCGCGAGGGGAGCACGTGCGCAGGCACCGCCGCGCGATTACGAGTATGGCATGCGTGACTTCGTGATCGAGGATCCGGACGGCAATCTGGTGACCTTCGGAAGAGAATCCGCTCCGGGCACCTGATCACTTGCCTGCCGCAGTGACGAGACGTGGCCGCCAGCCATCGAGGGAAATCCGCAGCCTGCGGTACTTCACCAGATAGAACAGCCCGACGGAGGCCGCGATGATGCCCGAGGCCGCACCGACTCCGAGTGCCCAGCGCGGGCCGTAGTGATCCGCGACCCAGCCCACGACCGGTGCGCCGAGCGGAGTGCCGCCCATGGCGATCGCCAGCAGGATGGCCATGACCCGGCCCCGCATCACCGGCTCCGTCCACAATTGGACCGCGCTTGTCGCCGTGGTGGTGAAGGTTTGCGCCGAGAGGCCGACCAACACCAGCGCGCCACCGAACAACGCGTAGCTGGGCATGACCGCGGCGAGCGCGAGCATCGCCCCGAATACGGCCGAGCCTGCGAAGAGGAAACGAAGGCGTGGCCGCTCCCGCTTCGCCGCCAGCAAGGCACCCGCCACCGAGCCCACCGCCATCATCGAGGACAGGAATCCATACTGGCCCGCTCCCATGTGGAAGACGGACACGGACATGGTGGAGATGAAGATCGGGAAGTTGATGCCGAAGGTGCCCACGATGAAGAACATCACCAGCACCGCCATCAGGTCGCCGCGCCCCCACACATAGCGGAAACCATCGCCCAGGCTGCCGCGCGTCTTCTGCTGGCGCTTGCCACGATGGAGTTCCCCCAACCGCAGGCGGCACAGCGAGCGGATCACCGCCACGAACGAGAGCGCATTGAGGATGAAAACCCAGCCGGAACCCACCGAGGCGATCAGCATGCCCGCCACCGCAGGACCGAGCATCCGCGCCGCATTGAAGGAGGTTGAGTTGAGCGCCACCGCATTCGAAAGGTGCTCTTCATCGACCAGCTCGGACACGAAGGTCTGTCGCGCGGGCGCATCGAACGCCGCCACACAACCGAGCAGGAAGGCGAAGACATAGACGTGCCAGAGGCGCACGACTCCGGTGAGCGTGAGGATGCCGAGCCCGAGCGCGAGCAATCCCATGAGCGCCTGCGTGGTGAGCAGGATCTTGCGACGGTCGAAATGATCCGCCGCGTATCCGGTGAAGGGCAGCAGAAGAAGCTGCGGCCCGAATTGAAGCCCCATCACGATGCCCACCGAGGTGGCATTCCGATGGGTCAGCTCCGCGAGCACGATCCAGTCCTGCGCGGTGCGCTGCATCCAGGTCCCGATGTTTGAGACCAGGGCACCGGCCGCCCAGGTGCGGTAGTTGAAGATCGACAGCGAGCGGAACGTGCCTTTCCGCCCGGATGCTTCCGCTTCTGCGGATGCTGGTTGGGGAGAGTTCACCGGGGTCGGGAATCGAGGAGGGCGAGGATGTCGCGGGAGGACCCGGTTTCACCGAGCCGGGGGAAGATGCGGAGCAGGCTGTTCTCGTGCGCTTCCAGGCTCACGTCCGTCATCGCATCGGTGGCGAGCGTGACATTGAAACCGGCCTCGAAGGCCTGCCGTGCGGTGGATTCCACGCCGATGCTGGTGGCCACTCCGGCGAGGACGATCTGGGTGACGCCGAGATCCCTCAAGCGCTGCTCCAGATCCGAGCTGGCGAAGGCACCCCAGGTGCTCTTGCTCACACGGAGATCGGATGGCTGTGCATCGAGCTCCGGCACGAGCTGGTCCCAGCCTTCCGGCCGGGACGCGGGAACCCGCGATTGCTCGGCACGACCGGGCGCACCGCCATTCACGGTGACCAGCACCACCGGCAGTTCATGACGCCGGAAGGCAGCAGCCAGCTCCGCAGCCTTCTCGATCACGGAGGAAAGCGGATGCACGGTGGGATAACCCGCAAGCCCGAGCTGGAGATCGATCACGACCAGTGCGGTGCGGGGATCGAGCAGGGAGAGAGCCATGGATGGAGAGGAGTTGGAGTTCGGAGAAATCAGAAATCCGCGACCCGCTTGAGCAGGTCCACGGCCACCGCCAGCTTCTCCTGCTCACGCGGCGAAAGGTTCGAGCGGATGGCCCGGAACAACCAATCCTCACGGGCATCCCGGACATCCTTGATCACCTTGTGACAGGCGGTGGTGAGGGAGAGGATCGTCTGACGTCCATCCGCCGGGTCCGGTGAACCGTTGAGCAAGCCCGCCTCCGTGAGACTCGCCACGGTGGCACCCATCGACTGGGGGCGCACGCCTTCCGCACGGGCCAGTGCGGCCACGGTGGCCGGACCTTTTTTCTCCAGATGGAGGATCACGGCGATCTGGGAGGGAGAGAGATTTTTCGGCCGCGTTTCCTCGCGGAGACGCCGGAGCAGCTTGCCGAGCACCACCCGCAGATCCGTGGCAGCGGCAGCGGCTCGTTCCAGTTCGGGATTCCCGGCGGCGTCTGCGTTCATCTGTCGGGAAAATAGGAAGGAAAACTTCCAAGTCAAACTGATAAGTTTGACTGTCTAAATTGGGGGAGGGATTTGGAGTGCGGCGAGGCATCGCCGCTTTGAGTGGAGGCGAGCCATCGCCGGGGGCAACACCTGCATTCGCCAACCGGCTCGTTCCAAGATCATCTCCCCACGGGTTCCTGCATTTCCACACGGTTGCGCTGCAATTCCCGTCGATTCTCTCCCGTGCCGAAAGCGGCGATGACTCGCCGCACTCCATAGAAGATGGAGCCTCACCGTCCTTGCCGGATCGCCATTCTTTAGGGCCATCCCGCCAAATCACTCGCCAAGGTGGGGGATGGGAATGGATATTGCTCGTTCACCGTTTCCCATCGGCATGCCCTATCACTTCCAACTCGGCCGGGATTTCCACTCCTTCCCGGATCTGAAGACGCTGCTCGCGAAGGCGACTCCGCTGCGCTCCGGCGACCAGCTCGCGGGCGTGGCGGCGGCGAATGCGGAGGAACGCGTGGCCGCGCAGATGCGGCTGGCGGAGGTGCCGCTGGCGGACTTCCTGGAGGAATGGGTGATCCCCTACGAAGAGGATGAAGTCACGCGGTTGATCGCGGACCGGCATGACCGCGCGGCCTTCGCGCCGGTCTCGGGCCTGACCGTTGGAGGATTCCGCGAGTGGCTGCTGGATTACCGGACGACCTCCACCGAGCTGGCGGCGGTGGCTCCCGGACTCACTCCGGAAATGGTGGCGGCGGTGAGCAAGATCATGGGCAACCAGGATCTCATTCTCACGGCGAAGAAGGCCACGGTGATCACGCGCTTCCGCAATACCATCGGCCTGCCGGGCCGGATGAGCGTAAGGCTCCAGCCGAACCACCCGACCGATGACGCCCGCGGCATCGCGGCCTCCATTCTCGATGGCCTGCTCTACGGCTGTGGCGATGCGACGATCGGCATCAATCCCGCCACCGACAATCCCGCCGCCTGCGGCGTGCTGCTGCGGCTGATGGACCGGCTCATCACGGAATACAACATCCCCACCCAGAGCTGCGTGCTCACGCATGTGACGAACACGATGCGCTGCATCGAGAACGGCGATCCGGTGGATCTCATCTTCCAATCCATCGCGGGCACGGAGGCGGCGAACAAGAGCTTCGGCATCTCGCTCGATTTGATCCGGGAGGCGCATCAGATGGGCCTCGAACTGAACCGCGGCACGGTGGGGAACAACGTGATGTACTTCGAAACCGGCCAAGGTTCCTGTCTGTCCGCGAATGCGCATCACGGCGTGGATCAGCAGACGCTGGAAGCGCGGGCGCATGCCGTGGCGCGGGAGTTCTCCCCGCTGCTGTGCAATACCGTGGTCGGCTTCATCGGGCCGGAGTATCTCTACGATGGGAAGCAGATCATCCGCGCAGGGCTGGAGGATCATTTCTGCGGCAAGCTGCTCGGCGTGCCGATGGGCTGCGACATCTGCTACACCAATCACGCCGATGCCGATCAGGATGACATGGACACGCTGCTCACGCTGCTGGGCGTGGCGGGCTGCACCTTCATCATGGGCGTGCCCGGTGCGGATGACATCATGCTGAACTACCAGTCCACCTCCTTCCACGACAGCCGCTACATCCGCCAGGCACTCGGCCTGCGGGCGGCACCGGAGTTCGAGGCGTGGCTGGAGCAGATGCGGATCACGGACACCGCCCAGCAATTGCTGCCGGTGGGCGATCGCCATGCGCTGCTGCTGAGCGGGGAGGTCGCATCATGAATGATCCGTGGCAACACCTGCGCGGCTTCACGGCGGCACGGATCGCGCTCGGGCGGGCAGGCGGAAGCTTGCCGACGGCGCCCCTGCTCGATTTCCGGCTGTCCCATGCGCGGGCGAAGGATGCGGTGCTCGCGCCCTTCGATCCGCTGGAGCTGGCGGAGAAAACCGCCCATCTCCACGGCCATCCGCTGATCCTGGAAAGCCGGGCGCTGGACCGGGCCACGTATCTGCGTCGGCCGGACTACGGACGCGCGCTGTCGCAGCACTCACGGGAGCTTTTGGAGGATGTCGACCGCGGCGCGGATCTGGCGATCGTGCTCTCGGACGGGCTGTCCACGCGGGCGGTGATGGAGCAGGCGGTGCCGCTGCTTTCCGCGCTGCTGCCGCTGCTGGTGAAGGATGGGTGGATCATTGCGCCGCTGTGCATCGTCCGTCACGGGCGAGTGGCGATCCAGGATGAGGTGGGCTCGCTGCTGGGAGCCCGGCTGAGTCTGATGCTGCTGGGTGAACGGCCCGGCCTCGGGTCCCCGGACAGCCTCGGGGCGTATTTCACATTTGCCCCGGAGGTGGGGAAGACGGACGCGGACCGGAACTGCGTCTCGAACATCCGCCCGGAGGGGCTGGCGCCGGAGCTGGCGGCGCGGAAACTTCACGCCCTGCTGGGCAGCTCCGTGCGGCTGGGACTGAGCGGCATCGGCCTGAAGGACGACACGCCGGTGATGGGCATCGAGGGAGCCACGGCGATCGAGTCGTAGGCAGTCCAGTAAGTCCAGTAAGTCCAGTAATTCAAAATCGAATTACCGGACTTTGCGAACTTGTCGCAGCGATTCCCGGACAGGGAAACCGCCTGCATAATCCATTGGAAATCAACGATCATTTTCCCACCCTCCGACCACTAGTCCATCCGGAATGGTTGCCGCCGGTTCTCTCCTGAGCTAAAATTTCTCCAGTTCGGAAATTCGGCCACGAAGTTTCCGCAACTGGAGAAATTTTAGGTTAGAACCGGGAGGATCGGACGAGCGGGAATCCCCCAAAAGGGATTCTGAATTTGGAGTGCGGTGAGACATCACCGCTTTGAGCGGAGGCGAGACATCGCCGGGGAAAGTTCTCGTTGTTCAGGAACTGGCTCTCGCGTTCCAGAATCGCCTCCCCACGGGTTCCTGCGCTTCCCACACGATTGCGCTGCAATTCCCGTCGATTGCTCTCCCATGCCAAAAGCGGCGATGCCTCGCCGCACTCCACATCAGAGGTACCTGGCCCCCTTGGGGAAGTGGATTGACGCTGCCGGGGAAACCTCGCTCCATGGGGATATCCCATGAAACTCGGCGCGATCACCCCCATCCTGCGGATCTTCGATGAAGAAAAGGCCCGCGAGTTCTACGTCGGGTTCCTCGGCTTCCAGGTCGATTGGGAGCACCGCTTCGAGGAAAACGCGCCGCTTTACCAGCAGGTGTCCCGGGATGGCTGCGTGCTGCACCTTTCCGGCCACTTCGGGGACGGCTGTCCGGGCAGCGCGATCCGGATCGAGACCACCGGCGTGGCCGAATTCCAGGCCTCGCTCCTCGCCCAGCGCTACAAGCACGCCCGCCCCGGGCTGGAGAAAACCGATTGGGGCACGCTGGAAGTGCGCCTCACGGACCCCTTCGGCAACCGCCTGACCTTCTCCGAGCCTGTCCCGGCGGAGTGAACCGGCCATCGCCCGTGGATTTCTGCCTTGGCGGGCGGGCCGGGAGTTCCTAAAACGCCGCCGACATGACCCGCCAGTCCATCGAGCTCTGCGCCAAGCTTTTCGTCGTCGCTCTTGCCATCACGTTCGTTTACACGCTCTACCGCGTGCTTCACGAGCAGATGGGCTTGATCTGATCATCGCGGCAGCGAAGCCGCCACCAAGCTCCCGCTTGGTGGACTTCCGACGGAGCTTTTGAGGAAAAGGGCATCCCGCGCTCCCATCGCGCCGCATCCGATACGCGAAGGAGGACCTTCGCGCTACCACGCTCCGCGAGAGCGAAAGCCGCCCTACCCGGCCCTTCTCAGGTCCAATTCACCGCCACTTCCTGGATCTGGCCGCCGCGGTCCTCGTATTTGATGTGGCCGTGTTCCATGGCGTATTCGTGGACGCACTTGGTGACCTTCACGTCGTAGGCGCAGTATTCGGCGATCTTCCGCAGGATGCTGAAATCGTTGGTCTTCTTATACTCCTGCCACCACTTCAGGGCATCGAGGCCATCGGCGGTCTTGCCCACACCGAGCGAGGCGGAGGCGGCGGAATCCAGCTTCAGCCGGAAGCCGAGCTTCTGCTCCAGATCGAGCATCATGTCCAGGTTCACGGTCTCCTCCGGCAGGGTCGGGAAGACGTAGGGCTGGAGCACGGGGTAGTCGAACTGCATGTGATTCCAGCCGACCACCAGATCCGCGCGGCAGAGTTCCTGCCCCAGCTTGTCCAGCTCGCTCTCCGTGTAGATCTCATAGGTGCCACGGGCGGTGCTGTAGGTCACCGCGATGGAAATCCCCATCTTGCCCTTGTTCGAGAAGCCGCCCACGTCGCCGAAGCTGCGCTGCGTTTCGAGGTCGAAATAGACGATGTTCTTGCCGGACACGGACGATAGCTAACCGGGGATTCCCGCAGGCCGCAAGTCCGGTCCGGAGAGGAAAAAGTGGTTACAAAATTTTCCCGCAATGGAATCACCCCGGTGTAGGAATGCAGGGACAAATACGTATACCGTTCCCATCAGGCACTTTTCCCTGATCTCCATGAAAACGCTCCGTTTTGCGGTGCTGGCCCTTGCTTCCAGCACGTGCGGTCTACTAGCCGCACCCCGTTTGTTTATCTCGACTCCCACGCTCGCTCCTGAGAGCGGGATCGAACTGATCCTCGACCGTGCCGTGGTGCCGGACGAGTCCGTCGGAAAAAGCGCCACCAATGACTGGCTGGTGATCGAACCCGCCTTCGCCGGGAAATTGGAATGGAAGGCCCCGAACGTGGCCAGATTCCTGCCCGACCAGGCGCCGGCACTGGGAACGACCTACAAGTTCTCCGTGCGAGGCGGTCACAAGCACATCGACCAGACGCCGGTGCCCGCCGGGCAGATCTCCACGGTGGAGAGCACCGCCTTCCGGATCGAATCGACCAGCGCGCTGAACCGTTATCAGGAAGGATTCACGCCCCGCACCGCCTCGTGGTTGCTGCGCTTCAATGACGACGTGGACCCCGCGGCAGCCGCGCCTTTCTTCTCCTTCGAGAGCAAGGACGGCGGCCGCGTGGCCGCACGCACCGTCCGCGCCACCGCCGGTCAGGCCGGAGCCACCAGCCTGGACACCTATTCGTGGAGCCAGCGCTTCGCCCGCATGAAGGCGAAGACGCCGCGCGATCCGAACGCCACCCGCCCGGCCAATGATCCCTACGTGCAGGGCCTCATCGTCACCCCGGTGACTCCGCTGCCGATCGGCCAGGAGTGGAAGCTGTCCGTGCTCGCAGGCCTGCCGAACGTGGCGAACAACGCGAAGGTGAAGGACAACAGCAGCCAGCAGCTCGGCAACATCGACGCGCTCAAGGTCACCGGCATGAACGCCGTGACCACCGCCGACGAGCCGCGCGAGATCGTGATCGACTTCAACCTGCCGCTGCCGAAGGAAATCGCGGCGAACATCCTGAAGTCCTCGATTCACCTGACTCCGGAGCCGGAGAATCTCAATGCCACGGTCCAGGGCAACGAGCTGCACATCAAGGGCGACTTCACGGACGATGAATGGGAGGTCCGCATCACCCCGCCGATCATCTCCTATGACGGTCGTACTTTGGCCGTGGCCGCCTCGAAGAAGCTGATCTTCGATCATCTCGATCCCTCGCTGGCGCTGCCCAGCACCGAGGAGGCGCAGCTCGCCGCAGGCAGCCGCAGGTACCGCATCCAGACGGTGAACCTCCAGCAGGTCCACGTGCGGGCCCGCCAGATCTCCGGGGATTCGCTGGTGCGCGCCTTCCAGGGCTACCGCCACTACACCGGCTCCGGTCCGGATGGGAAGGAAGTGAAGCCGACCGCGCCGGTGCCCTTCGAGCTGGTGCCCGGCAAGATGGTGTTGGAGAAGAACTTCGAGCTCGGCAAGACGATCGATACCTCCGGCGAGATCACGCTGGAGTGGGACAAGCTCATTTCCGGCGCACCGAAGCACGGCACCTTCTTCGTGGAGGCCACCGGTGATCTCACGGAAGGCGTCACCCACGAGGAGGGCCGCCCGTCCGCACAGGCCTTCATCCAGCTCACGGACATCGGTCTGGCGTGGAAGCTCACCAAGGGCGAGGCGATGCTCTATGCCTTCTCCTGCAGCACCGGCGAAGCGCTTCCCGGCGTGAAGATCGATGTCTTCGGCGAGGATGCGAAGGCCCTGCAACACGCCACCACCGATGCCGATGGGGTGGCGCGCGTGCCACGCGGCGAGGATGCCCGCCACCTGAGGGCGAGCCTCGGGGATGACAGCTACATCACCGCCTTTGATACCTCGCTGGCCACGGTCAGCCTGTGGCGTTTCCCGATCCACTATTCGTATGACGAGCAGCCGGAGTCACGCCGCCGCGTGCTGGTCTTCACCGACCGCTCGCTCTACCGCCCGGGTGAAACCGCGCGCCTGAAGGGCATCGTCCGCAACCAGCGTGGCAATGCCATCGAGGCCGCGGATGAGGCCAAGCCGCACCTGGTGGTGTCCGATCCCACCGGCAAGGAACTCCTCAACAAGGAGGTCACGCTTTCTCCGAACGGCACCTTCGATCTCGAATACAAGACGCCGGAAGGCGAGGTCGGCTGGTATGCCGTTCGATTGGAATACCCGGACGAGGTCAAGAAGGCCGAGGGGCTGGATGAAGATGCCTACGAGGAAAAGGAACGCATCACCAGCAACGCGGTGTTCCACTTCCAGTTCCGCGTGGAGGAGTTCCGCCGCAATGCATTCGAGGTGGAGCAGAAGATCGCCACGCCCGCCTCGGGCGCGGAAGCGGTGAAGGTCGAGCTGGCAGCGAACTACTACCAAGGCCAGCCGGTGGCCGCGGGCAATGCCGAGCATTACACCCGGATCTCGGACACGAACCTGTATCCGGAGCGCTACCAGGACTTCCTCTTCGGCAACCACCATGAGGAGGACTGGCGCTATTGGTACCGCTACTTCAACTACCGCGAAAGCAACGAGGGAGAGGACGACGACGACAGCCGCAGCACCTCCGAGAATGGCAAGGCGCAGCTCGATGCGGGCGGCAGGGCGATCTTCGCCGTGAACCTGCCGAAGAGCGAGATCCCCACCACCCGTGAGATCTCCGTGAGCACGGAGGTCACGGACGCCAACAACCAGACGCTCACCGCCAGCAGCAGCGTGACGGTGCATCCGGCCGCGATCTACGTGGGCGTGTCCCGCACCGACCGCCTCGTGCGCGTGGGGGACAAGGTGCCGCTCAGGCTCGTGGCGGTGACTCCGGACGGACAACCGTATGACCAGCCGGTCACGATCGAAACCGTGACCACCCGCGAGGTGAACGAGCAGTCCAAGACCGAGAACAACGAGGGCGCGACGGTGACCCGCAACGACGCCCACGAGGAACCGGTGTCCACCGGCAGCGCCACCATCCAGCCCGCGGGCAATGAAAAGGACGGCACCCTCTACGAGTTCACCGCCACGGTGCCGGGCCGCCATTTCGTGACCTTCAAGGGCCGGGACGCACAGGGCCACGCCTTCGCCACCACCACGACCTACTGGGTCTATGGTAGCAATGAATACCCGTGGGCCTACGAGGAGGGCATGAAGATCAAGCTGGTGGCGGAAAAGAAATCCTACCGCCCCGGTGACATCGCGCGCGTGCTGGTGCTTTCCCCCATCGAGGGCTCCGCGCTGGTCACGGTGGAGCGTGAATCGGTGCTGCGATCCTTCACCGTGCCGCTGAAGGCGGACAAGCCGGTGATCGAAATCCCGCTCGAGGAAGGGGATGCGCCGAACGCCTTCGTCTCCGTGCTGGTGATCAAGGGCAGCAAGGATTCCGCCCGTGACTTCAAGGAGCCGCAGCTCCGTCTCGGCTATTGCGAGCTGACGGTGGAGGATGTCCGCAACCGGCTTTCCGTAAAGGTGGCCGCGGAGAATTCCACCGAGACGCTGCCGGTCACCACCGGTGGCAGCACGGTCCAGATCGCCACCTACCGCCCCGGGGACGAGGTGATCCTCGCCGGCACCGTGACCCATGCCGATGGCTCTCCCGCCACCGGCGCGGAGGTGACGCTGTATGCGGAGGACGAGGGCACGCTGGCGGTGATGGGCTATGAGAATCCGGACCCGATGGCGTTCTTCCACGATCCGCGCGAGCTTGCCGTGAACTCCGGCACATCGCTCGACAACTTCATCTCCGAGAACCCGGACAACCAGGGGTTCTTCAACAAGGGCTTCTTCGTCGGCGGTGGCGATGACGATCTCAGCGGGGATCTGAGCAAACTGCTGCGCAAGAACTTCGACCCGTGCGCGACCTGGGCTCCCACCCTGCTCACGGATGCCCAGGGTAAATTCCGCCACTCGTTCAAGGTGCCGGACACGCTCACCCGCTACCGCGTGCTGGCCGTGGCCACCGAGAAGGCCTCGCGCTTCGGCACGGTGAAGACGGACATCGTGGTGAACAAGCCGCTGATGCTGGAGCCGAAGGCCCCGCGCTTCGCGAATGAAGCGGACCTCGTGACACCGCAGGTGCTCGTCCAGAATGCCTCCGGCCATCGCGGCACGTGGAAGATCACCTTCACCCCGCATGCGGACACCGGCACGCCGCCGGTCTGCCGCGCGCTCTCGGAGACCACGCAGACGGTGACTCTCGATCCGAACGCCTCGACCACGGTCCCCTTCCCGATCGCCGTGGAAAATACGGGGGAAGCCGTACTTCGCTTCCAGGCCGAGCCGGTCTCGGTGGAAGGCGTATCCCTTACTCCTGTGCTGTCCCGCAAGCTGGGAGATGCGGTGGAAACCCGTTTCCCGGTGACCTATCCGATGCCGCTGATCCGCCAGATGAAGCTGGTGAAATTGGCCGGTGCCGGAGCGGAGGTAGATGTCCGCAGCCAGCTCGATCCGGCCCTGCTGGATGGCAGGGGCGATCTCCAGATGGAGTTCTCACGTTCGCTGCTGATGGAGGCCGGCGCTTCCGTCGACTACCTGCTCGCCTATCCGCACGGCTGCGTGGAGCAGACCACTTCCTCGCTCATGCCATGGCTCGCAGTGAAGTCCCTGCGCCCGGTGGTACCGAGCTTTGAGAAGATCCCGGATGAGAAGGTCAAGAAGGCGATCCAGGCCGGTGCGAACCGCCTGCTCTCCATGCAGCTTCCCAGCGGTGGCTTCACCTACTGGCCGGGTGGCCGTGACCGGGTGGACTGGGCCAGCTCCTACGCGGGCCTCGGTCTCGTGCTGGCGGACAAGGAAGGCGCGGCGGTGCCGGAGGAAGCGATCACCAACCTCTGCAACGACCTGACCACCTCGCTACGCGGCATCACCGACATCCGCTCGGCGTGGGACATGGAGTCCGCCACCCGCGCGCTGTGGGTGCTCTCGCTGGCGGGCAAGCCGCAGCAAGCGTATCACAACCTGCTGCGCGACCGCATCGAGTCCGTGCCGCCACGCGCCCGCCGTTTCCTCGCGCTGGCCATCGCCGCCTCGAACGCGGACAACGCGAAGGCCGAGGCCATGGCCGTGCTGAACAGCACCAAGGCTTTCAAGGCCCGCGACGACTCGTGGATGCCATGGAACCCGGATGCCGCGATGGACGTGCTCGCATGGTCCACCATCGATCCCGCCTCACCGGAGACCACCCGCACGCTGGACCGCCTGTTCCGCGATCGGAATCCCTACGGCGAATGGCGTACCACGTGGATGAACGGCTGGAGCCTGCTGGCACTGGCCACCTACGCACAGACCGAGCCGAAGCGTGACAGCCAGATCGCCGTCACGGTGACCACCGCCAAGGGAGCCGATCCATTCACGCTCTCGCCCGAGACTCCGGTGGCGAACCGCTCCTTTGTCACGGGCAAGCAGCTCAAGGCCACGGTGAAGTCCGATTCACCCGCCTTCATGCGCTTGAAGCTCGCGGCCAAGCCGAAAATCCAGCCGCAGCAACCGGTGGCATCCAATGGTCTGGAGATCACGCGCTTCTATGAGCGCCTGAAGTCGGACGGCAAGAGCGAACCGCTGGACCGTCCCGCCGTGGGCGACCTGGTGCGCGTGACGCTGCGTGTGACCCTGCCGAAGGATGACACCCGCTACCTCGTGGTGGAGGACCTGCTGCCCTCGGTCTTCGAGACCGTGAACAGCGACTTCGCCTCGCAGTCCGCAGCCAATGGCGGCCGCACCAGCCAGAACGATTGGGACATGTCGCACAGCGAACTCCGCAGCGATCGCGCCGTGTTCTACTTCGACCAGGTCTGGCGCCGTGGCACCTACAACGTGACCTATCTGGCACGCTGCACGATTGCCGGTGAAGTGACCGCTCCGCCCGCGAAAGTGGAGTCCATGTACGATCCGGAGAAGTTCGCGCTCTCCGCCTCGCAGATCATCCGTACGAAGTAAGCCTCACGCTCAATGAGCCTGTTTTTGACAGGATTTACAGAATTGGCAGAATTAACAAAATGGAGAGAGATCCCGCTGTTTGCGGGACAAAGAGTTGTTTGCTCAGCTCCTGTTAATTCTGCAAAATTCTGTCAATCCTGTCTGAACCGACACGAGTTCCGTGGTGATCCTGTTTGTTGAACCTATCGGATCTTGAAACCGCTCCGACATCTCCGCCGCAAGCGCGTGGCGATTCCGCTGGCGCTTGCGGCCCTGTGGGCCTTCGGCTGGTTCGGCCTGCCGTTCCTGGTGCCGCTGCCCGCGGGATTGGGAACGGAGCCGGAGGCTTCTCCGGTGTTGCTGGACCGCCACGGTGAACCGATCCGGCGGCTGACGCTGGAGGACTTCACCCGCAGCGAGCCGGTCACGCTGGGCGAGCTGCCGCCGGACTTCATCGCCTGCACCCTGGCGGCGGAGGACAAGCGCTTCTTCCGCCATGGTGGGGTGGATCTGCTGGCGACGTGCCGCGCCGTGCGGGATCTGGTGAGCCACCGCCGCGTGGTGTCCGGGGCCTCCACGATCACGCAGCAGTTGGTGAAGATCTCCTCTCCTCCCACCAGCCGCGGGCTGATGGCGAAGATCCGCGAAACGCTCAGTGCACGCCGGCTGGAGATGACGTGGAGCAAGGAGCAGATCCTCACCGCCTACCTCAACCGGCTTGACTACGGCAATCGTCGTAGAGGGCCCATCGAAGCCACCCGGCATCTTTTCCAAAAGCCCGTCAAGGAGCTCTCGCTGGGCGAATGTGCGCTGCTGGCGGGACTGCCGCAGGCACCGACGCGTCTCAATCCGCTCAAGCGCCCCGATCAGGCCCTCATCCGCCGCAACGTGGTGCTGGATCGCCTGCTGAAGGAGGAAGCAACTTCCGCGGACCGCATTCTCGCCGCCCGCAGCGAGCGGATCGAGCTGCGCCCGCTCTCCGAAAAATCCTTCGCGCCATGGCTCTCGCCACCGGCAGGCAGCGAAGGACAGGATCTCCAGACGACGCTCGATCTGCCGCTGCAACGCGATGTGGAAACCATCGTGCGCGAGGAGCTGGCCACACTGCGCGGTGCGAACCTGCGCCATGCCGCAGTGGTGGTGATCGACAATGCCAGTGGCGATGTCCTCGCACTGGTGTCCTCCGGCAATTGGAACGATCCGCGTGGCGGGCAGATCAATGGCGCACTGGCACCACGCTCGCCGGGCTCGACCTTGAAGCCCTTCACCTACCTGCTCTCGTTCCAGAGCACCGGCCGCTATCCGGGCTCGATCGTGGCGGACATCCCCACCCGCTTCCGCACGCCGGAGGGGCTCAATCTTCCGGGCAACTTCGATCACACGCACCGGGGGCCGGTATCGATCCGCACGGCGCTGGCGTGTTCCCTGAACGTGCCCGCGATGCGCGAGCTGAATGATCTCGGCGGACCGGAGCCGCTGTATCATCTGCTCGGTGAGCTGGGTCTCACCACGCTCGACCAACGCCCGGAGCACTACGGACTCGGGCTGACGATCGGCAATGCGCCGGTGAAGCTGCTGGAGCTGACGAACGCCTATGCGACGCTCGCCCGCGAGGGGATGTATTTCCCACCACGGCTTTTCCTTTCCACTCCGCAGGAGGAACCGCAGCGCGTGTTCGACCCGCGTTGCGCATGGCTGGTGGCGGACATTCTCTCCGATCCGGATGCGCGCGCGCCTTCGTTCGGAAGACACGGGCCGCTGGAGCTGCCCTTCCCATGCGGCGCGAAGACGGGCACGTCCTCGGACTTCCATGACAACTGGTGCCTGGGATTCACCAAGGATTTCACCGTGGGCGTGTGGGCGGGGAACTTCGACCAGACACCGATCAAGGGCCTGTCCGGAGTCGCGGGAGCGGGTCCGGTTTTCCATCGGACGATGCTAAGGGTGCAACGTGACCGCACACCTCAATGGCTGCCACGTCCGGAAGGGGTGATGGACATCGGCGTGGATGCCCGCACCGGCCGCGCCCTTCCCAACGCCTGGGGAAACATCGAACCCCGGATGGAACCATGCCTCACCGACAAGCAGCCGCTGCCCGCTGCGGCGGAGGATTACGATGAGCAAGGACACGTGGTGCTGGATGCGACGTACCAGGAGTGGTTCAAGAGCCAGGACAATCACCGGCGCAACGAGCTCACGCTGGCAGCCGAGCGCCCGGCACAGGAGCCGCTGAAGATTCTCGCGCCACTGGATGGCATCACCTGCCTGCTCGATCCGGAACTGCCGTCCGGCGGAAAGCGTCTGCGGGTGGCGAGCAACCTGCCGGGCACCGCGATCTGGTCCTCCCCCACCCTCGCGATCGAGCCTGCGGCCCCGGAGGCGGCAGTGGTGCTACAGCCGGGCACGCACGTTCTCACGGCCACCGATCCACGCGATGGCTCGCAGCGCTCCGTCACGATCAAGGTGAAGAAGCTCTAAGCCCAAGGAGTAGGGACATTCCTGTCCCGTTTTGAAAACCAACCAGCTTTGCTGGCTGCTTCATTTTAAGAACGGGACAGGAATGTCCCTGCTCCTTGATCAAGCCTCGGCGGGCTCTTCTTCGATGCCGTCGTTGCGGTGGATCCACACGCTCTGCACCAGTCCCAGCAGGAACATGCAGATCACGATGAAGGTGCCGGAGTAGCTGATGAGCGGCAGCGGGATGCCGGTGATGGGCAGCAGCAGCACGTCCATGCCGATGTTCTCGAAGATGTGCGAGAACAGCAGGGCCACCACCAGACAGCAGATGAGCCGCCCGGACGCGTCCTTGCTATAGAACGCGATGAACAGGCACTGGATCAGCAGGATCGCATACGCGGTGATGAGCAGGAGGCTGCCACGGAAACCGAGCTCCTCTCCGATCACGCCGAAGATGTAGTCGTTATGCGCGGTGAGGAAGGGAATGAGTTTCCGCGCGTGCAACGATCCAGCATCGGCGGTGGCGTTCCAACCGGTGCCCTTCCAGCCGGATTTGCCGATCGCCATTGAGACGTAATAGGCGGCGTAGGCATCGCCGTTCTTGTCGACCTCCTGGCCCTGCGCCATGCGCAGCCAGGTATCGATGCGCTCCGGTCCGCGCTTCGAGAGGATTGGCAGCGCCACGAAATAGATGATCGGCAGCAGCCCGAGGCTGATGAAGGTCATGAAGGTGAGGTAGCGGAATGGCACGCCACCGATCACCAGCGCGACGACGATCACGGGAATCCACACCAACGCGGAGCCCATGTCCCCCATCTTCATTACCATCAGGAAAGGAATCGAAGAGGTGACTCCGATGATGCCGATGCGCGCGAGCGGCGAACCGAAGATGCGGTGGATCTTCGGCAGATCCTGCAACAGCCAGGCGATCATGATGATGCCCGAGAAGATCCCGAGCTGAGCGGGCTGGAAGGAAAAGGAGCCGAAATGCACCTGATAGACCGCGCCTTTCTGCACCATCGCGACGCCCATCAATCCAAGGCTGACGACATACACCGGGATCCCCAACCAGCGGATCCAGCGGTAGTTCACGAACGAAGCCGCAAAGAAAGCGACACTGCCGGCCGCGATCCAGTACTTGTCCAGATGGGCGTAATAGGCCCCCGCAGAGGCGAACAAATCATGCTTCTCCGCCGGATAGGGCAGATGGCGCGCGGCGCTCTCCACCATGAAGAGGCCGAAAATCAGAATGCCATACATGACCAGGACAAGCATCCAGTTCATGCCCAGAAGTTTACGCAGGAACGGCGTCATCGCGGGAAAGGACCGCACGATACCGTGCCCGCCCGCCATGGCAAGGCGGGCGTCGGTGAAAAATCAGATCGTCGTGCGCTCAGCGGGCGTAGAGTCCATTCGGTGAGAAAACCGCCGCAGGACCGCCTGAAATGCCGACGGGAGGCACGATCACATTGACCGCCTGACCATCGACGGCGAGCGAAGCAGCGGAGGCCGCGCGCTCGAGTCCCTGCTGGTGGAAAGGTGCCGTCGGTGCCGGATCACGGGAGATCAACCCGGCATCGCCCAGCCCGGTGAGCGAGGTTTCGAAGACATGTCCGGCCACCACCACGCGGGCGGAAGCCTGATCGCCTTCACCGCGCACCGTGATTTCGGCTTCCAGCACCGGCGCGTTTTCAAACGGTGTGCCCGCAAAGATCTTCGGACCGAAGTAGGCGCCGACCGCGGGATTCGAGCTGATGAAGCCCATCACCACCGGCGCGGCATTCGCATCCGGCTGCCAGAAGATCATGCCCGCAGGCGCGGAACCCACCGGCGTGTGCACCACGCGGGCGACATGCACGATCACGTTCGGCATCTGCAGCGATGCATCCGTCAGCGCGACCAGATCCACTCCGCCTTCCCATGACATCCAATTTGAAATCGACATGGACCATTTGACTAACGGGTCCCCTGTCCGGCGGCAAATGGGAAATGGCCGGGGATTTCCAATGGGAACTCCCTCGCTACACGCATGCCTCCGCACTCAGAGGCGATTCGCTCAGGCCCGGCTCACACGAAGGTTTCGCGCGGACGCCACGTGAGGATCTCCGGATCCCCATCCGTGACGAGCACCGTGTGCTCGAAGTGGGCGGATGCCGAGCGGTCCTCGGTGATCACCGTCCAGCCGTCATCCAGGATGCGGACACCGGGGCGGCCGGCATTCACCATCGGCTCGATGGCCAATGTCATGCCGGGCATCAAGATCGGGCTCTTGCCGTTCGGGCGGTAATTGGGGACCTGCGGCTCCTCATGCAGCTTGCGGCCGACGCCGTGACCGACGAACTCACGGACCACGGTGAAACCAAGCGGCTTCACGTAGTCCTCCACCGCACCGCAGAGATCGAAGAGGCGCTTGCCCGGGCGGGCCCACGCGATCGCCTCGTAGAGGGATTGTTCCGTAGCGGCGAGCAGGCGCTTGGTCTCCTGGGGAATGTCTCCGGCGGCCACCGTGGTGGCATTGTCACCAATGAAGCCGCCCTTGATGACGCCGACGTCGATCTTGACGATATCACCGGGCTGGATGCGGCGGGCACCGCCGATGCCATGGACGACCTCTTCGTTCACCGAGATGCAGATCTGACCCGGGAAGCTGCGGTAGCCGAGGAAAGCGCTCTTGCTGTCATGCTTCGCCATCAGCTCCGCGGCGAGCTTGTCGATCTCGTCCGTGGTGCGGCCCGGCTCCACCATCTTCGCCAGTGCCTGGAGCACATCGGAAGCAACTCGCCCGGCCTCGCGCATCTTTTCGATATCGCGGGCGGACTTGATCGGAATGCGGTTGTGGCGGGACATGGAGAAATGAGATGAGCGGGAAATGAAAAAGGAGGGCCGGGCGTTCAACCGGCGGCGGTGGGATCAAACAGGGCGCGGATCGCGCTGCTGACGTCATCCGCGGATGACGTGGCATCCATGTGGCTCAGAATGCCACGGGTTTGGTAGTAGTCCAGCAGCGGCACCGTGAACTTGGTATAGGCGGCGTGGCGACGGCGGAAGTTCGTCTCATCATCGTCATCCCGGCGGGACACTGCGGCACCACAGACCGGACACCGGTCCTCCGGAGCCTGGGACGCCTGGCCGGTCCAGCGGCATTCCGGGCACTCGACCCGGCCGATGATGCGCTGCAGCAATTCCTCCAATGGCGCATCCAGCGCGATCACCCGGTCGAGCGACTGCGCGTGATCGGCCAGCCATTCATCCAGGAAAACCGCCTGCGGCACGCTGCGCGGGAAGCCATCGAGCACCCAGCCATCCGGGTATCGCTCCAGCCACTCGCCGAGGATCCCGCACATCAGGTCATCCGGCAGGTAGCCGCCCTGATCGAGGATCGGCTTTGCCTGGAGGCCGAGCGGGGTGCCGTCCTCGACCGCCTCACGCAAGAGGGCGCCGGTACTGAGGTACGCGACGCCCGTTGAGTCGGCCAAGCGGCGCCCCTGGGTCCCCTTGCCCGAAGCGGGAGGACCGAGGAGCACGACGCGGAGAGCCATGGTAGTGGATCAGTGTCCGCCCCTGTTGTAGATCCAGACGGCGGTGCCGAAGATCACCAACAGACCGATGATCGTCCACAGGTAGACGAGAGCGGCCTTCGAAGCGGCGGAGCCGGTCTGCGCAAGGCGGTCGTAGCGGCCCTTGATCTTGCCCTTGCGGAGGAAGCCATCGTAGTGCTTCTGGATCAGGTGGGTCTCCACCTGGCGCATCACATCAAGCACGACGCCGACGAGAATGAGAAGGCTGGTGCCACCGAAGAAGTGCAGCACCGGCGAGCTCGGCGGCAAGCCCACGATCGCGCCGATACCCACCGGCAGGACGAACATCAGGGTGAGGAAGATGGCGCCAGCGAAGGTCAGGCGGGTCATCGTGAAGTCGAGGAACTCGGCCGTCGGCTTGCCGGGGCGGACGCCCGGGACATAGCCGCCGTTGCGCTTCAGGTCTTCCGCGATCTGGGAAGGCTGGAACATGGTGGCCACCCAGAAGTAGGAGAAGAAGAAGATGAACAGTCCACCCAGGACATAATACCAAGTGCCGCCGCCAGCGAGGGCGTCATTCAGCTTGGTCGCCCAACCTTGGTTCGGGAAGATCCACTTCAGCATCATCGGCGGCAGGGAAAGCACCGCAGTGGCGAAGATGATCGGCATCACGCCGGCGTAGTTGACCTTGAGCGGGAGATACTGGGTCTGACCGCCGAACTGCTTCCGGCCCACGACGCGCTTCGCATACTGCACGGCGATACGGCGCTGGGCCTGTGTCAGGGCGATCGTGCCCGCGATCACCACCAGCAGCATCACAATGAGCAGAAGCATTTTCCAGGAATTGAACGCGCTGACGTCCTTGCCCGCGCCCGTAACGAAGAAGCGCCATGCCTGGATGAGCGCGCCGGGAAGACCGGACACGATGTTCACCGTGATGATGATCGAGGTGCCGTTGCCGATGCCGCGCTCGGTGATCTGGTCACCGATCCACATCAGCAACATGGTGCCTGCCACCACGGTGGCGATGATCAGCGCATACCAGCGGAAGTTGATGTTCTGCTCGGCCACCAGGTGGCCGAACTTGGTGATGCCCTGCAGATAGGGCATGGTTTCCGGGCGGGTCAGGGTGTGCGCGACGAAGTAGCCCTGCACCAACGCGATGATGATCGTGAGGTAGCGGGTGAACTGGGTGATCTTCTGGCGGCCACCGTCTTCACGGGAAAGGCGCGCGAGCTTCGGCACCACGGCGGTCATGAGCTGGATCATGATCGAGGCCGAGATGTACGGCATGATGCCGAGGGCGAAGATACCGGCCTGCTGGAGGCCGCCACCCGAGAACATCGTCAGCATGGCGGTGAGACCACCGCCCGTGGAGGGGTCGGCTTTGCTCTGGGCATCCATGTACACCTTGATCACCGTGGCATCCACCCCCGGAAGGGTGATGTGGACGCCGAGGCGGACGATGATGATCATCGCCAGCGTGAAGAGGATGCGGTCGCGGAGCTCGGGGATCCGCCAGGTATTGGCAAACGCTGAAATCATTGGGGCAGGAAAAATGGACGCGCGGTTTATAAACGCGATGAGGAAGCGCGCAAGCGCTTCCTCACCGTCGAGAAACAGGGGTTAGGCGGAAGGAGCCTCAGGCAACCGTGACGGTGCCACCGGCCTTCTCGACCTTCTCACGGGCGGAAGCACTCACCGCGCAAACGGTGATGGTGAGCTTCTTGGTGAGAGTGCCGGTGCCAAGGAGTTTCACCTTGTCATAACGGCCGTTGATGAAACCCGCGGCGCGGAGGACTTCCTCGGTGATGACGGCGCCATCATCGAAGTTTTCCTCGAGGTCGTTGAGGTTCACCACCGCGACCACGTCGCGGAATTCGTAGTTGTTGAAGCCCTTCTTGGGAAGGCGACGATGGATCGGCATCTGGCCGCCTTCGAAGCCCACGCGGACGGAGCCGCCGGAGCGGGCGCGCTGGCCCTTGTTGCCCTTGCCCGAGGTCTTGCCGTGGCCGGAGCTTTCGCCGCAGCCCAGACGCTTGACCCGGTGCTTGGCACCCTTGTTCGGCTTGAGTTCGTGAAGTTTCATTTCCTAGGTGGAAGTTGGGATGGGGAGCAGGCTTAGATGGCCTTTTCCTTTTTCTTCTTGCCGCGGGAGGACAGGACCTGGTCGCGGGTGCGGAGTTGGGACAGAGCCTTGAGGGTGGCCTGCACCACGTTGGCGTGGTTGGAGGAACCCATCGACTTGGCGAGGACGTCACGGATACCGACTGCTTCGCAGACGGCACGGACACCGCCACCGGCGATGATCCCGGTACCCGGAGAGGCGGGCTTGAGGAGCACCTTGCCGCCGCCGAATTCAGCGACGATTTCGTGCGGAATGGTGCCATCGACGATGTTCATCGGCTTGAGCGAGCGCTTGGCGATCTCGCTGGCCTTCTTGATTGCATCGGCGACTTCCTTGGCCTTGCCGAAACCGAGACCCACTTTGCCTTCCTTGTCGCCGGAGACGACGAGTGCGGAGAAGCTGAAGCGACGGCCGCCCTTGACGACCTTGGCGCATCGGTTGATGAAGACGACCTTTTCAGCAAGCTGGGGGCCATCGGCCTCCTGCGGGGCACGGTCGTCACGGCGCGGGCCACGGCCACGGCCGCGATCACCACCAGGACCGCCGCCGAATCCGCCGCGCTGGCCACCAGGGCCACCGCCGAATCCGCCACGCTGGCCACCAGGGCCGCCGCCAAATCCGCCACGCTGGCCGCCTGGGCCGCCGCGGAAGTTGTTACCGCCGGTATTGCCGCCGGGGGCTGGAGCGTTTGCTGCAGGTTGAGTATTATCGTTGCTCACGTTGATCGGTCTGGGGATTAGAACTGCAGGCCACCTTCACGGGCCGCGTCGGCGAGGGCCTTGACCTTGCCGTGGTAGAGGTGACCACCGCGGTCGAAGACCACGGTGCCGATGTTGGCCGCCTTGGCGCGCTCGGCGATCAGGCTGCCGACCTTCTGCGGCGGAAGTGATGTTCGAGGATGCGTTCTCCACTTCCTTGTCCAGGGTGGAAGCGGCAGCGAGGGTCTTGCCGACGGTGTCGTCGATGACCTGGGCGTAGATGTGCTGGTTCGAGTAGTGGATGGCCAGGCGTGGGCGCTCGGTGGTGCCTCCAACCTTGCGGCGGATGCGGGCGTGCACACGACGGCGGATTTCCTTGCGGTTGATCTTGCTCATTTGCAGTTGATCGGTTCGTGGTTTCGTTCGTCTTGCGTGCGTTATTTGCCGACGCTCTTGCCTTCCTTGCGGCGGACGTATTCGCCGACGTAGCGGACGCCCTTGCCCTTGTAAGGCTCCGGCGGGTAGTAGCCGCGCACTTCGGCGGCGAACTGGCCGACGAGCTGCTTGTCGATGCCTTCCACCTTGATCTTGGTGTTGTCCGTCACCGTGACGGTGAGGCCGGACGGGATCGGGTGGAGAAGCGGGTGGGAACGGCCGAGCGAGAGATCGATTTCGGAACCCTTGACGGCGGCACGGAGACCGACGCCCTGGATTTCAAGGTCTTTGACGAAGCCCTTCGACACGCCGATGATCATGTTGTTGATCAAGCTGCGGGCGGTGCCGTGGAGAGCCTTGTGCTGGCGGGACTCGGAAGCGCGGACAACCGTGACACCACCATCGGCGGTGGTGAGGGTGATGCCTTCCGGGAGAGGGAAGTTCAGCTTGCCCTTGGGACCTTCAACGGTCACCTGGCCACCGTCGACTTTGACGGCAACCTTCTCAGGAAGCGAAATGGGCTTGAGGCCAACTCGTGACATGGGATTGGTTCCTTTCTCAGGGTGAGGATTACCAAACGATGGCGAGGAGCTCGCCGCCGAGGTTGTTACGCTTGGCGGTGCCGCCGGTCATCACGCCCTTCGAGGTCGAAAGGATGGCGATGCCGAGGCCGGACATGACGCGGGGAATCTCGCCCGAGCCCACGTAGGAGCGGCGGCCGGGCTTCGAAACGCGCTTGAGGTCGGTAAGAACCGGGCGGCCGTCGATGAACTTCGGCTTCACCTTGATCTCGGTGCGGTCGCCGGTGACGACTTCGTAGTTCCAGATGTAGCCTTCTTCCTGGAGGATCTTGGCGATGTCCGCCTTGATCTTGGAGTGGGGAGCGGAGAATTCCTCGTTGCCCGCGCGGCAAGCGTTCTTGAGGCGGGTCAGGAAATCGGAAATCGGGTCGGTGAGAACTGCCATAATGTCAGGTCTTTCTTAGTGGGTCTGGATTCAGGCAGCGGCGCCTTCTTCGGCCTTCTTGTTGTCGCGGAACGGCAGGCCGAGCGCGCGGAGCAGCTCGCGACCTTCGTTGTCGGTGGTGGCGGTGGTCACGAAGATCAGGTCAAAGCCGATCTGGCGCTTGATCTGATCGATCTCGATTTCCGGGAAGATGGACTGATCCGGGATACCGACGGCGTAGTTGCCACGGCCGTCGAAGGACTTCGACGGGATACCGCGGAAGTCGCGGATGTTCGGTGCGGTCAGGTTGATGAAGCGGTCCAGGAACTCCCACATGCGGACACCACGGAGGGTGACGCGTGCTCCGAGGGCCTCACCCTCGCGGAGCTTGAAGTTGGCGACAGCCTTCTTCGAGAAGCTGATGGATGCCTTCTGGCCGGTGATCTTGCCGATCTCGGTGACGGCGTCATCGACAGCCAGCTTGCGGTCCGGGGACTTGCCCATGCAGGAGGTCACCACGATCTTTTCAAGACGGGGAACCTGATGCGGGTTGGTGTAGCCGAGCTTCTCCTTGAGAGCCGGCACGACCTTTTCGTTGTAGTGCTTTTGCAGCGTTGGTGTGCTCATTTTTTCAGCGGGTCAGCGCTTGTGTTTGACGCTTAAGCGCGGGCGGAGACCGGAGTCTCAGCCCAGTTTCTTGACATTGGAGATGTGGACGGGGCCGTCGGATTCGATCAGGCCGCCATCCGGGTTCTTTTCAGAACGCTTGGTGGCTTTCTTGATCTTGCGGCCGCCTTCGACGACGACCTGGCCTTTGGCGGCGTTCACGGAGAGAACCGTGCCGCGCTTGCCTTTGTGATTGCCGGCGATGATTTCGACTTCGTCGCCTTTCTTAACGTGAGTCTTCATGGAAATTGTCGGGGCTGGAAGTGGACTCAGAGAACCTCCGGTGCAAGCGAAACAATCTTCATGAACTGCTTTTCGCGCAGTTCGCGGGCCACCGGTCCGAAGATACGGGTGCCACGGGGATTGTTGTCCTTGTCGATGATGACGATCGCGTTGCCATCGAAGCGGAGCACGGAACCGTCGGGACGGCGGATCGGAGCGGCGGTGCGGACGATCACGGCCTTCACGACGCTGCCCTTCTTCACGGAAGCGGTGGGGATCGAGTCGCGGATGTGGGCGGTGATCACATCACCGACATTGGCGATGCGGGTGCGCTTGCCGAGGACACCGATCATCTTGGCGCTGCGTGCGCCGGTGTTGTCGGCGACGGTCAGCTTGGTTTCCATCTGGATCATGGCGGAAAGAAAAGTAGGAGCTTCTGGAGTGGAGGATGATCCGGACGGCATGTCCGGTCACCGAGGTGACTGGATCAGTGCGAGAGGATGCTCTCGAGGTTCCAGCGCTTCAGTTTGGAGATCGGACGGGTCTCGACGATGCGGACGCGGTCGCCGATGGCGGCTTCACCCTTTTCGTCGTGCACGTAGTACTTCTTGGAGCGCTTGACGATCTTGTTGAACTTCGGGTGCGGGACGCGGGCGACGTGCTCGACGACGATGGTTTTGTCCATCTTCGTGGAGACGACAACGCCGACGCGGGTCTTGCGGACGTGCGGAGTGGAGTCCGTGGTGGTGGTCTCGCTCATGATGAGTGGTGGATTGGCGTTGCGTTCCGAAATCAAGCGTTGCGCTTGGCAGTGAGGGCCGTCTGGACGCGGGCGGACTCGCGGCGGACGGTGCGGATGCGGGCGGAGTTCTCAAGCTGGCCGGTGGCCTTCTGGAGACGGAGGTTGAGGGACTCCTGCTTGAGTTCGCGCAGGCGGTTCTGGAGCTCGGCGACGGTCAGCTCCTTGATGTCCTTGGTCTTGGTTGCCATGGAAACGGTGATCTTGATTGGATTCGGTGGATCGCAACGGAACGCGGATGGCGTCAGGCGTGCGGGTTACGGACAACGAAGCGGGTGCGGATGCCGAGCTTGTAGGAAGCCAGGCGCATGGCCTCGCGGGCCTGCGATTCCGGCACGCCGGCGACTTCGAAAAGCATGTTGCCGGGGCGGATGACCGCCACCCAGAACTCGACGGAGCCCTTGCCCTTACCCATTCGGGTTTCCGGCGGACGGGCGGTGACCGACTTGTGCGGGAAAATGCGGATCCACACCTTGCCCTTACGCTTGAGGAAGCGGTTGATGGCGATACGGCAGGCTTCGATCTGGCGGTTGGTCATCCAGCCGCGATCCACGGTCTGGAGACCGAAGTCACCGAAAGCGACGGTCGTTCCGCTGGTCGCGTTGCCGGATCGGCTGCCGCGGTGGCTCTTGCGGAACTTGGTTCGTTTGGGCATCAAAGGCATGGCTTAGTCCTCCTGGGAAAAGTTCGGGTTGCGGGAAAAGAATTCAGTTCGGATCGGATTATCCGTTGTTGCGGGCGGGGCGGCGGTCGCCACCACGGTCGCCGCGATCACCACGGGGACCACGGTTTTCACGGTCGCCACGAGGGCCGCGGTTTTCGCGGTCACCACGGGGGCCGCGCTCACCTTGCGGGCGGGCTTCCTCTTCCTTCTTGTTGACCCAGCACTTCACGCCGATGACGCCGTAAAGGGTGCGGGCTTCAGCGAAGCCGTAGTCAAGCGGCACGCGGAGAGTCTGAAGAGGCACCTTGCCTTCGCGGTACCACTCGGAGCGGGCGATGTCCGCACCACCGAGGCGACCGGCGCAGCGGAGGCGGATGCCTTCCGCGCCGAAGTCCATGGCGGTCTGGATGGCGCGCTTCATGGCGCGGCGGAAGCTGATGCGGCGCTCGAGCTGGACGGCCACCTGCTCGGCGACGAGCTGGGCGTCGAGCTCCGGCTTGCGGATCTCAAGGATGTCGATCTTGACCTGGGAGCCATTGCAGATGGCGTTGAGGTCGCGGGTCATGATCTCGATGTCACGGCCCTGGCGGCCGATGATGAGACCCGGACGGGAGGTGTGCAGGGTGACGCGGACGCTGTTCCAAGCGCGCTCGATCACGACCTTGGCGAGAGCTGCGGACTGGAGGCGCTTGCGGAGGTAGTTGCGGATCGCGAGGTCCTCGTGCAGCTTGGTGGTGTAATCCTTGCCGGTGGCGAACCACTTGGAGCGCCAGTCCTTGGAGACGGCGAGGCGGAAGGCGATCGGATTGACTTTCTGGCCCATGATCGGTGCTTGGTGAAAAGGTTACGGGATGGGAATCAGGCCTGCTCTTCGGCAGCGGCTTCCTCGGTGGTGGCGGCCGGCTTGTCGGCCTTTTTCGCGGCGGTCTTGCGCGGGGCGCGCTTCTTCTTCTCCGGAGCGGATCCGACGAGGGTGATGAAGATGTGGCTGGTGGGCTTGCGGATGCCACCTGCGGAGCCCTTGGCGCGCGGCTTGAAGCGCTTGATGGCCGGGCCGATGCCGATGACGGCTTCCTTCACGACGAGCGTGCTGGTATCCAGCGAGAAGTTGTGCTCGGCGTCCGCGATGGCGGTTTTCAGCGTCTTGCCGATCAGATGCGCAGCCTTCTTGGGAGTGAAGGTGAGGATATCAAGGGCGCTCGAGACGGGGAGGCCTTGGATTTCGCGCGCAACGTCACGCGCCTTCTTCGGCGAGAGACGGACGTATTTGGTGGTGCTCTTGACTTCCATCGGTCGTGAAAGGTGGATGGTTCGGGAAAAAATTAACGGTTCGGTTGGGTCTCGAGAATGGCGGAGTCGCCAAGTCGGGCGGTATCTGTAGGGCGGTCGAGTCGCTCGACGAAGGCACCGCAGACATCCTTGCGGAGGTCGGCGATGATGGCTTTTCCGTAGGGTTGGTTGGCGCGGGTGAGCAGGAAGCTCATTCCGATCCGGACCCCTTGGGCTTCTCCAACATTCAGGACAAGCAGGCCGCTTTTCTGGTCAATACTGACGATATTGGCCTGCTGGAGACTGCCCGTCCGGAGCGCGGGGCGGGGCTTGTCCTTGAAACCAAGCTGTACGTCAAGCTCGCGTAGAGAAGTTTCGACACGAAGCCTGGCATCCGGATCGGATACCACGGCCTGGCGCATGTATTCGTTGATGGTGGCGGCAAGACGGCTGGATGCGTCCTGCAGCCCCTTGAGGCGCTCATTGGCGAGCTGGAGATCGGAAGCCGCCTGGATGAGGCGGTCGTTTCCACCATCGAGCAGGTTCTTGCCGAGGGCCTCGAGGCGCTCTTGGACCTGGTGCAGCTGCTCGAGGGCCTGCTTTTCGTTCTGGTTGGCCTCCGTGTAGCTCTTTTGGAGCGCGGAGACCTTCTCCTCCAGCAGCGCCACCCGGGCATCGTCCTGTCCGCGGCACACCGCGCCCGTGCCGAGCAGTCCGAGGACGGCGGCGAGGTTGCGGGGCTGGAGACAGGAGACCATGGGTGGCGGACGGGAGGAGATGATGACGGCTTACTTCTTACCGATGCCGCCGTGGGCACGGAAGATACGGGTCGGTGCGAATTCACCGAGCTTGTGGCCGACCATGTTTTCGGTCACGTAGACGGGGACGAAGGTCTTGCCGTTGTGAACGATGAAGTTGTGGCCGACGAAGTCGGGAGTGATCATCGACTTGCGGCTCCAGGTCTTGATCGGCTTGCGGTCATCGCCAGCAGCGGCGACGGCGTCGATCTTTTCGAGAAGCTTCTGGTCAACGAACGGACCTTTTTTGAGCGAGCGTGGCATGACGTCGTAAAGTTCGGATGGATGCTAGGGCGGATCAGCGCTTCGCCTTGTGGCGGGACTCGACGATGAAGGCGTTGGTCGGCTTCTTCTTCTTGCGCGTCTTCTGACCCTTGGCGTGACCCCACGGGCTGAGGAGGTGCTGGCGACCACCACCGGACTTGGAGCGGCCTTCACCACCACCGTTCGGGTGGTCGACCGGGTTCATCGTCATACCGCGGACGGTCGGACGGACACCCTGCCAGCGCGTGCGGCCGGCCTTGCCCGAGGACTCGTTCATGTGGTCGCGGTTGCCGACGACACCGATGGTGCAGAGGCACTCTTCGTTGAAGCGGCGGATTTCGCCGGAAGGCATCTTGATGAGCGCCCAGCCGCCTTCGCGGTTGGAGAGCACGGCGTGCTGGCCGGCGGCGCGGGCGACCTTGCCACCACCACCCGGGGTGAGCTCGATGTTGTGGATCGAGGTGCCGAGCGGGACGTTCTTGAGGGTCATCGCATTGCCAACCTTCGGGGCGACTTTCTCGCCGGAGATGACGGTGGCACCAGTCTCAAGACCGGCAGGTGCGAGGATGTAGGACTTCTGGCCGTCCTGATACTGGATCAGGGCGATGCGGCAGGTGCGGTTCGGATCGTATTCGATGCCAACCACGGTCGCCGGCACGTCGAACTTGCGGCGCTTGAAGTCCACAAGGCGGTAGTGGCGCTTGTGGCCACCGCCGATGTGGCGGCAGGTGATACGGCCGGTGTTGTTACGACCACCGGAGCGCTTGAGGGGCTCGAGCAGGCTCTTCTCCGGCTTGGTCTTGGTGACCTCGTCGAAGGAAGGGAGCGACATGTAACGCGCGGACGGCGTGACGGGCTTGAGATTGTGAAGGGGCATGACTCGCGTTCAGTTTCGAGTTTTCGCGGTAAATGACTCTCGATCAGACGAGGTCGAGCGATTCGCCTTGCTTGAGGCGGACGATGGCTTTCTTCCAGTGGGAGGTGCGGCCGGCGTCTGCACGACGCTGGCGCTTCAACTTGCCGAGAACGTTCGCGGTGCGGACGCCTTCAACCTTCTTGCCGAAGAGCTGCTCCACGGCACGCTTGATCTCAAGCTTGTTGGCCTTGCGGTCGACCTGGAGGGTGATCTCGTTGTTGGTCTCCTGAAGAAGGGTGGCCTTCTCGCTGAGGTGGACGTTCTTGATGACCTGGTAAATGTCTTTCATGGTCGTGCGGGTGGGTCCGGGGTTCAGGCGGTGCGCTGGGCGAGGGTCGCCACGGCGTCACCAACCAGGAGGACGGAATCGGCGAGGATGAGCTGCTCGACGTTGAGTTCCAGCGCGGTCACGAGCTGGGCCCAAACGACGTTGCGGGCGGCGAGGTAGGTGGAGTCGTCGAAGGAGTTGGCGACGATCAGGACCTTGCCCGGGGAGACGAGGCCTTCCACGGTGGAGACGAAGGTCTTGGTCTTGCCGTCTGCGATCGAGAAGGTGTCCACGGAGTGGATCGACTCGCTGCGGACGAGGTCACCGAGGATGCGGCGCAGGGCGAGCTTGCGGACGTTCTTCGGAACCTTCTTGGAGTAATCACGCGGACGGGGGCCGAAGACCACGCCACCACCGACGAAGATCGGGGCGCGCTTGTCGCCGTGACGGGCGTTACCGGTGCCCTTCTGCTTGTAGATCTTCTTGTTGTTACCGCGGACTTCGCCACGGGTCTTGGTGTTGGCGGAACCGGAGCGGCGGTTCGCGCGGTAGGCGGTCACGAGGTCGTGCACGGCCTGGGAACCATGGTCGGCCTCGACGAGGACGACATTGGCGGCTTGCGCGTCTTCAGCGGTGAAGGATTTCGCGGGCATGGCTGGGATCTGTTACAGGGTTCTGCGTTTGGCCCGGAATCAGGCGGTCTTCTTCTTTGCAGCGCGGACGGTGAGGTAGTTGCCCTTCGCGCCCGGGATCGCACCGGAGATAAGGATGACGCCGTCTTCCGGACGGACCGCCACGATCTTGAGGTTCTGGACGGTGCTCTTCACGTCGCCCATGTGTCCTGGCATCTTCTGGTTCTTCCAGACGCGGCCCGGAGTGGAGCGGCAGCCGATGGCGCCGGTCCGGCGGTGCATCATGGAGCCGTGGGTCATCTTGAGACCACCGAAGCCGTGACGCTTGACGGCACCCTGGAAGCCCTTGCCCTTGTTCGTGCCGATCACGTCGACCCACTGGCCGGCGGAGAACAGCTCGATGCCCGGGTGGGTTTCCGGAAGGGCCTCGCCAGCGGCGAAGCGGAACTCCTTGACGAAGCGCTTCGGCGCGGAACCGGCCTTCTTGAAGCGGCCGAGGTCCGGCTTGTAGACGCGGTGTTCCTTCTGGTCGCCGTAGCCGACCTGCACGGCGGAGTAGCCGTCCTTTTCAGGGGTCTTGACCTGGAGCACGGTGTTACCGGACACGTCGATGACGGTCACGGGAATCATGGCTTTGGGCCTTTTCGTCGAAAAGGCGGGTCATACCGATTTTCTTGCCGAGGAGTCCGAGAGACATGGCGTGGAAGAATTTGAAATTTGGAATTGGGACTTCGAGATACCCGGACGGCAGCTCAGATGCGGATGGCGATGTCGACACCAGCGGGGAGGTTGAGCTTCTTGAGCTCATCCACGGTGCGGGCGGTAGGATCGACGATGTCGAGGAGGCGCTTGTGGGTACGGATCTCGAACTGCTCGGCCGACTTCTTGTTGACGTGGACGGAACGGTTCACGCTGAACTTCTCGATGCGGGTCGGAAGCGGGATCGGGCCAGCCACCTTGGCACCGGTGCGTTTGGCGGTTTCCACGATTTCCTGGGCCGAACGGTCGATCGCGCGGTGATCGAAAGCGCGCAGGCGGATGCGGATTTTCTGGTTGTCCATGACGTGTGAAGGGGTTGGTGCGTGAGAGTGGATCAGTCGCGGCTGGAGTAGCCCGTGCGGTCGCTGACGATTTGGTCGACGATGTTGTTTGGGACCTGCTCGAAGTGCGACGGAGTCATCGAATACGAGGCGCGGCCGGAGGAGATGGTGCGGACGTCGGTCGAGTATCCGAACATGGCCTGAAGCGGGACGTTGGCGTGGATCACAGCCAGCCGACCCTTGGTTTCCATGCTCTGGATCTGACCGCGGCGGCGGTTGAGATCGCCCATCACGTCACCCTGGTAGTCGTCCGGAGTGGAGACTTCCACGGCCATGATGGGCTCGAGGAGAATTGGTTTGGCCTTCTTGAAGCCATCCTTCATTGCGAAGATGGCGGCCATGGTGAACGCGTTTTCGTTCGAGTCCACATCGTGGTAGGAACCACCGAGGATGTCCACATGGACGTCGATCACCGGGAAACCGGCGATGATGCCATTGGTCATCGACTCATTCACGCCCTTGTAGACGGCGTTGATGTATTCCTTCGGGATTTCGCCACCGACCACCTTGTTCTCGATGGTGAGGCCCTTGCCCTTTTCATTGGGCTTGAGCTCCAAGCGAACGTGGCCGTATTGGCCGCGGCCGCCGGATTGCTTGACCAGCTTGCCCTCACCCAAGGCACCCTTGGTGATGGTCTCGCGGTAGGCGATCTGCGGGGCACCGGTGTTGGCCTCGACCTTGAATTCGCGCTTGAGGCGGTCGACGATGATCTCCAGGTGGAGTTCGCCCATGCCGGCGATGATGGTCTGGCCGGTCTCCTCGTCCGTCTTGACCATGAAGGTCGGGTCTTCTTCGGAGAGGCGGGCCAAGGCGAGCGCCAGTTTTTCCTGGTCGACCTTGGTTTTTGGCTCAACGGCCATGGAGATGACCGGCTCCGGGAAAGTGGGGGGCTCGAGAACCACGTCGTGGTTTTCGGCGGCGAGAGTGTCGCCGGTGGTGACGTTCTTGATGCCGACCATGGCGGCAATGTCACCGGAGTAACAGGCATCCACGTCCTTGTGCTCGTTGGACTGGATGCGGATCAGGCGGCCGACACGCTCGGATCGGCGGGTGCGCGGGTTGTAGACCGTATCACCCTTCTTGATCGAGCCGGAGTAGACGCGGAAGAAAACGAGCTTTCCGACGAATTTGTCCGCCCAAAGTTTGAAGGCGAGCGAGACGAACTTCTCGTTGTCGGAGGTGATGACCTCGATGTGGCGATCGTGGTCGTCCGGGTCCATGCCGACCGCCGGCGGCAGGTCGAGCGGGCTCGGAAGGTAGTCGACAACGGCATCAAGCAGATACTGGACACCCTTGTTCTTGAAAGCGGAACCACCTGCGACCGGGATCAGCTTGTTGGCGATCGTGGCGCGGCGGATGGCGGCCTTGAGGTCCGCCTTGGTGAAGGGCTCCTCCATGAGGATCTTTTCACCCAGCACGTCATCCACATCGGCGACGGCATTGACGAGCTCGGCATAGGCCTCTTCAGCCACTTGCTTGAGATCATCATCGAGATCGGACACCGTGTAGGTGGAGCCGAACTTGTCACTGTCGGAGTAGAAGACAGCCTTCTGGTTCACAACGTCGATCTGACCACGGAGATTTTCCTCGGCACCGATCGGGATCAGGACGCGGGCCGCATGGGCACCGAGCTTTTCCTTCACCTCGTTGAAGACGTTTTCGAAGTTCGCGCCGGTGCGGTCCATCTTGTTGACGAACACGATCCGCGGAACGTGATACTTGGTAGCCTGACGCCAGACGGTCTCGGTCTGGGGCTGGACACCGGCGACGCCGCAGAACACGACGATCGCGCCATCGAGCACACGGAGCGAGCGCTCCACCTCGGCCGTGAAGTCCACGTGGCCGGGGGTGTCGATGATGTTGATGCGTTGCTTGAGCTCCGGGAAAAGCTTGGTCACGCCGTCCTCGTTGCGCTGCCACCATTCGGTGGTGACAGCGGCGGAGGTGATGGTGATACCGCGCTCGCGCTCCTGCTCCATCCAATCGGTGGTGGCGGCACCATCGTGCACCTCACCGATCTTGTGGATCATGCCCGTGTAGAACAAGATCCGCTCCGTCAACGTCGTCTTGCCAGCATCGATGTGAGCGGCAATCCCGATATTACGGGTGCGCTCCAGCGTATACTGGCGGTTGGGACTGTTGGGATTGGCGGACATCGTCTTGCCGGAGAGACCGGCGGGCGTTGGAGTTTCCTAGGCGTCTAGCGGGGCTGTGATTACCAGCGGAAGTGGGCGAAGGCGCGGTTGGCCTGGGCCATCTTGTGAACGTCGTCGCGCTTGCGGACGGCGTTGCCCTGATTGTTGGCGGCGTCCTTGATCTCGTTGGCGAGAGCGACGTGCATCGGGGTGCCCTTGCGGTTGCGGGCGTAAGTGCAGATCCAGCGCATGGCCAGCGACTCGGAACGGTCGGCGGCGACTTCGAGCGGCACCTGATAGGTGGCACCACCGACGCGGCGGGACTTCACTTCAACGCGCGGCTTGGCGTTCTCGATCGCGCGGGTGATGACTTCGAGCGGGTCGACGGTGTCGACGCCCTCGTTGGCCTTGTCGATCGCGGCGTAGACGATGCGCTGGGCAAGCGAGCGCTTGCCGTCGTGCATGACCTTGCTGATGAGATGACCGACGAGAGGGCTGGCGTAACGCGGATCGCTACGGTCAGGCTTGGTGAAAACTCGCTTGCGGCGTGGCATGGCGGGAAGTGGTTGGTGTTAAAGTCGGTTGAAAGAAGCCTTACTTCTTCTTGCCCTTGGCAGGAGCGGCGGCCTGACCCGGCTTCGGACGCTTGGCACCGTACTTCGAACGGGCCTGGCGGCGCTTGTCGACACCGAGGGTATCGAGGGAGCCACGGACGATGTGGTAGCGGACACCCGGAAGGTCCTTCACACGACCACCACGCACGAGAACGATCGAGTGCTCCTGGAGGTTGTGACCTTCACCACCGATGTAGGCGATGACTTCGTAGCCGTTCGTCAGGCGAACCTTGGCCACTTTACGAAGCGCGGAGTTCGGCTTCTTCGGCGTGCGGGTCATGACCTGGAGGCAGACTCCGCGGCGCTGAGGGCAGTTCGCAAGTGCCGGCGACTTCGACTTTTCAGCCGGAGTGAGGCGCCCTTTGCGAACGAGCTGATTGATGGTCGGCATGTTATCCTGCGTGGTTCTGGATTTGCATCGTGCTTCGAGTGCAAACCAGAGCGCCGGCGAGAATCCTCGCAGGAGCCTGTTATCCGGAGCTGCACCCGATAAAATTGATCCCATGTAGGCGAGCCGTGGTGTATTACACCCGGGTCGCAATGCGGGGCGGCGAATCTAGTGATGGCGAAGGATCTGACAAGCCCTATTTTGAAATTATTTATCCCCAGTTCACGTCCCACCCAAAATCCGCGCAAAACATTGAAATCGAAAACATTAGAATAACAAAATCCCCTTCCCCCTGCTTGATTCCGATCTCTCCAGCCCGGTTTTTGCTACCCAATTCCGTAAAAAAATCTCCCTGCCTGTGACTTGGAAGAGGCCATGAAGCCACGATTCCACGCGTGGGAAATCTTCCATCATCGTCACCTTTTCACCTCCATCAGGCCAATTCATGCATTCCCCATCCATCCCGCGACTGCATCCGTGGCTTCAAATCGCCATCGGGCTGGCCTTTTCCAACTTGGGGATGGGGCAGGAGCCACCCCGACCGCTGGACCTACGGGAAGCCCTTCTGCCGGAATCCAAGGCTCCGGTTCCAGCATCCGGGAAGCTTGCTCCAGAATGGATAGGAACGATCCGGGATGGAGAAGAGACTCTCCATCTCAGGGTTGACCACGCTGGCCGCCTTCCGAGCGGAAAAGGCAACAAGCCCGGTCGTATCTGGATCGGGCGCGTCAGCAGCCGGGGAGAGCATGTAAGCAATGAGCAGGCGGAATTCAACTCCAGCCTTCCCTCCACTCAGGAAATCAAGAGCGCCAAAGCCCTTGCCCAATTGCGTAGTTGGTTCGGAGCCCAGCCGAACTGGAGCGATGCCTGGGGAGACGGCACCTCGATCCATTCTTTTGAAAGGTGGGGCTGCTTCACCCAAACGTCGGACGGCAATCTCCGCTGGCTCCAGATTCTCGCCCATACCGCCTACAAGCGAGAGGACGGGGATCGGGAGGATTTGGTTCAAATTGAGGACATCTCCATCGCAGAAGGCATCCTGCGCCCCGCCGACCCAAACTCGAAGGAGGAGAAGGAACTCTATCTCACCGCCGACCAGATCCAAGAGCAGGAGGATAAGAAAAGAGCCGCAGAACGCGCCAAGAAGCCGGAGCCTCTGCGGTCTCTGATCGCCGCCAGGGAAGCGCCTCACGACAACGACCTCGCCGCCTACCGGAGGGCTCTCGATAAAATCCGCCGGAATCCCGATCCCGTGTTGTTCCGGCAAATCGCAGCCTTCGATCAGGACGGCACGGGCTGGTCTTATCTACGGGACATTCTCGACCAGACACCGCCTCTCCGCTCTTTGGAACCTTGGGCGGCGGAAGATCGGAATAAGACACTCCGCTCTGCCGTTGACGCACTATCCGCCGCCAATTCCCCCGGAAAGCTCATGGCCGACTCCATCACCCTGATGGGTGCCATGGGTGGAGGCCGGATCATTATCGGAACGCCCGCCATCGACCTCACCGCCACCGGGAACGGCGGCTACACCCAATCCAAGTGGGACGTGAATGAGGAAAACCAAGCGAAAGCCGCCACTGCCCTGACCAAGTGGTTCGACAGCCGCCTTTGACTCCCCTGCTCCGGGAAGAAAGAAGAAAAGGGAAACGTGGTAGCAGAGGGCGGATTTGAACCGCCGACCAAAGGCTTATGAGTCCTCTGCTCTACCCCTGAGCTACTCTGCCACGTTCGTTCCATGCAGTGGAAGCCACCGCGCGGGGCGCACGCTTTATCGTCGGCCAACGTGGTTGTCCATTGGAAAATTCATCTGCATCGGCGGGTTGCAAGTCGGGAGCAACCTGACACCTGTATCCCATGTCCTCGGAATCCACCGTCTCCCGCATCCTGGATGGCATCGGCCGCTGGTTTTCCTCCGCCGGGGAGGCGCTGCCGCTGGGTGCGCGTATCCCCAGTGTGACACTACCGGACGATTCGGGAAACTCCGTGAATCTCTCCGGGATGGGTGCCACCGGTTGGTTGCTGGTCTATTTCTACCCGCGGGCGGACACACCGGGCTGCACCAAGCAAGCATGCAGTCTCCGCGATTCCTACGCCGAGCTGCTTGATCTGGGTGCACACGTGTATGGAGCCAGTCTTGATAGCGTGGAGCGCCAGCGGGAGTTCCGGACGAAGCACCATCTCCCCTTCCCCCTGCTGGCGGACACGGAGGCGGAGCTGGCGGAGGCCTTCGGCGTGCCCCATTCCTTCGGCTTCACCCGTCGGCAGGCATTTCTCTTCAAAGACGGCGTACTGGTGTGGCGCGATCTATCCGCCGCCACCGACCAACAGGCTGCGGATGCCCTGGCTGCAATCCGGGCGGCCAAAGCCTGAAGTGGGGCCGGTTGACACGACCGCCCCCGTCCCCCATGGTCGCCGGACTTTCTCCGGACCGAATGATTTTCAAAAGCCTCTGCCGTCACGCCGGAATCGGCGCGAACTCCTACCTGCTGGAATCGTCCGGTGCCCGTGTTGTCCTTGATTCCGGCATGCACCCGGAATTGGAAGGGTTGGAGGCCTGTCCGCGATTTGAACTGCTGGAACCCGGCAGCGTGGATGCCACCATCATCACGCACTCCCATCTCGACCATGTGGGGACCATGCCGGTGCTGCTGGATAAGCAACCCCAGTCGAAAGTCTTCCTCACGCCTGAGACGGCGGATCTCGCCTGCGCGATGCTGCACAACTCCGTGAACGTAATGCAGGCGAAGCGGATCGAGCTGGGCCTGAATGAGTATCCGCTCTTCGAGCATCGCGAGATCGACCTCATCGCCGAGAAGTTCGAGCACCGCGGGATCGAGCGCCCCTTCGATGTCGATCCGGACGGAAAGATCCGCGCCACCTTCCACGATGCCGGTCATATTCTCGGCTCGGTGGGCGTGACCTTGAAGGCGGACGGCAAGACGCTGCTCTACACCGGCGATGTGAATTTCGAGGACGCCACCATTCAGAAAGGCGCGGTGCTGCCCCATGGACCGGTGGACGCTCTGGTGATCGAAACCACCCGCGGCGACTACGCCCGCCGCCCGGACTACACCCGGCTCTCGGAGGAAAACGCGCTCGGAGATGCGATCTCGCGGGTGATCGCCCGCAAGGGCTCGGTGCTGCTGCCGGTCTTCGCCATGGGCAAGACCCAGGAAGTGCTGGCGATGATCCACCGCTTCAAGCAGGAGGGACTGATCCCTTACAAGACGCCGGTCTACATCGGCGGCCTGAGCACGAAGATGACGCTCATCTACGATCGTCATAGTGACACTTCCCGCCGCAAGCTGCCCGGCTTCCGCATTCTCGCGGACATGGATCTGGAAGCGGGCAACCGCGACCGCCGCAAGCCGCGCCAAATCCCTCTCGTGCAGGGCGCGATCTACGCCCTCTCCAGCGGCATGATGACGGAGAAGACTGTCTCGAACCTCTTCGCCCGCACCGGCATCTTGGAGAACAAGAAGAACGGCCTGTTCTTCGTGGGCTACGCGGAACCTTCCTCTCCCGGCGGCAAGATCCGTGCTGCAGCTCCAGGTGATCTGGTGAACATCGATCCGGCCCATGGCGCGGTCCCGATCAACTGCGACGTGAAGGTCTTCGACTTCAGCGGCCACGCCACCCGCGAGGCCCTGCTGGAATACATCCTCAAGGTGAACCCGCCGAAGACCTTCCTCGTCCACGGTGACGAGCCTGCGGTCGAGTGGTTCAAGCAGCAGCTTGCCGAAAAACTGCCGTCCACCGAGGTCATCGTACCTCAGCCGGGCGAAGAGCATGTGATCTGATTTTTTGTCGTTTTCCACCATGTCCTCGATCGTTCTCCGCCGCTCCAAGGCAGCTGCCACCGGAGCCCTCGCCGTCGTCCTGCCTGCCTCCGATGAGGCGAAGAAGAATCTCTCCGCGCCGCTGGCGGCCGCTCTCAAGGACATTCCGATCGGAGCGAAGGACACCCGCACACTCGTGGATACCACGGGACGGATCACGGTGGTGGTCGGGATCGCGGAGGAAGCTGGCACCGCCGCGCTGCGTCTCGCCGCTGTCCTGTACGCTGAAGGCGATGCGGGATCTCGGCACGGAGGATTTCACCATCGACCTCACCGCGCTGCCTGCGGGTAGTGATGATGAGGCGACCGGCCGCGCGATCGCCGAGGGCCTCACCATCGGCACTTTCGACTCGAAGCCCTTCGCCGGAACCGCAAGCGCCACCAAAGCCAAGGCCTCGCTGAAGATCGGCCTCGATCCACGTTTCCACGCTGGTTTCAAAACCGGTCTGCTCCTCGGCCAAGCGGTCAATACCTCCCGCTTCCTCGCAGCCACCCCTCCGAACATCGCCACGCCGGAGTGGATGACCACCCGTGCCAAGGAGATCGCGAAGACCCACGGCATGTCCCTCCGCGTCATCGGTGCGGCCGAGGCAAAGAAGCTCCAGATGGGCGGCTTGCTTGCAGTCGGCGCCGGCTCCGCCATTCCGCCGCGTCTGGTGGTGATGGAATGGAATCCCTCCAACAAGAAGACCGCACCGGTGCTGCTGGTGGGCAAGACCATGACCTACGATTCCGGCGGTCTTTCCATCAAGCCGGACGGCGGCAAGGGCATGAAGGCCGACAAGGCGGGCGGCTGCACCATGCTCGCCACCATGGAAGCGCTCGCGCTGTTGAAGGTGAAGACCCGCGTGGTCTGCATCCTCGCGATCGCGGAGAACATGATCGACTCCACCTGCTACCGCCTCGATGACGTGATCACCCACGCCAACGGCGTGACCAGCGAGATCACCAACACCGATGCCGAGGGCCGCCTCGTGCTCGCCGATGCGCTCGCCTGGGGCACGAAGACTTACAAGCCTTCCGCGGTGATCGATGCCGCCACTCTCACCGGTGGGGTGCTGGTCGCACTCGGACGCACCATCACCGGCGTCTTCAGCAACAACGATGATCTCGTGAAGGAGCTGGAGACGGCCTCACAAAAAGCCGACGAGCGCGTGTGGCGTCTGCCGCTCGATGAATCGCTGCGCGATCAGATGCGCGCGGGCGTTGCCGATCTCCACAACTCCTCGCCTTACCGCTTCTCTCATGCGGGCACCGGTGCGGCGTATCTTTCCTTCTTCGTGGGTGAAGACGCACCGAAGAGCATGCCGACCATTCCGTGGCTACACCTCGACATCGCTGGCACCGCAGTCAGCGATGGTGACCACGATTGGCACGGCCTCTATCCGAAAGGCCCGACCGGCTGGGGAGTGAGAACGCTCGCCACGCTGCTCGCTGGCTGGGAGAAGCGCTGAGCAATCCGCTGGCGCGGATGATGATATCGCATGTCACATGCATTCGCCGGCTTGTTGCAATCGAATCCCAATTGCGTCACAACTCTTTTCAAATCTGGCGCTTGCGACCTAACAACACGTGCGCGATGATTCGCGGCAATGCACGATCACGCACATGGTCATGATCACGGTGAAGGCCCCTCTTGGAAGCTGCTGCTGGCCTCCGCCGCAGGCTGCGGACTCTTCACACTGACCGGTGTGTTCCTCCAGCGTTCCGGCGCGCCTCCTAATCTCGCTTATGCGGCGTACGCGGCGGCCTATTTGTGCGGCGGTTGGGATGCGGCGCTGGACACCTACGACCGGCTGAAGAACTTCCGGCTCGATATCCATTTCCTGATGCTGGCCGTCGCGATCGGAGCGGCGGCGATCGGCGCTTGGTGGGAAGGCGCGGCCCTGCTGTTCCTCTTCTCGCTGAGCAATGCTCTGGAAGCGATGGCCATGGCCCGCACCGAACGTGAGATCAAGAGCCTCTTCCGTGATGCGCCGAAGACCGCTACCCTCATCACTCCGGAAGGTGGCGAACAGGAGATCCAGGTGGAGTCACTGCAAGCCGGAGATCATGTTCGCATTCTGCCGGGCTCGCAGTTTCCGGCAGACGGTCGCGTGATCCGCGGTGAATCCGCAGCGGATGAAGCCTCTCTGACCGGAGAATCGGAGCCGGTGGACAAGGTCGCGGGTGATAGCGTTTTCGGCGGCACTCTCAATACCTGGGGAGCGGTCGATGTGGAGGTGACACGCGCGCCGCATGACAGCGCACAAGCCCGGATCATCGATCTGATTCGTGACGCGCAGGCCAGCAAAGCTCCCAGCCAACGGTTTACCGATCGCTTCGGAACCGGCTACACCCTCGGGGTGCTGGGACTCTCACTCGTGATGTTCCTCGTCTGGAGGTTTGCCTTTGGAGTTCCGGCCTTTGTTGCGGAGCCCGGTCAAACCTCCGCGCTCTACCGCGCCATGACCTTGCTGGTCGTGTGCTCGCCCTGCGCGCTCGTCATCTCCATTCCCAGCGCCATCCTCACCGGCATCGCCGCCGGAGCCCGGCGCGGCATCCTGTTCCGCGGCGGTGTGGCGGTGGAAAATCTCGCCACCATCCAACGGCTGGCCGTGGACAAGACTGGCACCTTGACCAAGGGCGAGCTCGAATTGGCCTCCATTGAAACCGCCGAGCCCGGCACGGAAGATGAAGTGCTGCGGCTGGCCGCCGGACTTTCCCGCCGCTCCACCCACCCGCTCTCACGCGCCATCGCTGCGACCTGGCAGAAGCGCCATGGTGCCGAGGCGCCTGCTGCGGACAAGGTCGAGTCCATCGCCGGACAAGGCCTCCATGGAGAACTGGGTGGAGCCCCGGTTTCACAAGGTCGGCGCGGACTCTTCCCTGGCAACTCATGGGTCGAATCGCTGCCCGATCCGGAACCGGGACTCACCGAAGTCATCGTCGGCTCCGGCGACACCGTCGGCCGCATTCTGCTCCGCGATGCCCTCCGTCCTGAATCGAAGGACCTCATCGCGCGTCTGCATCGTGAAGGGCTGAAAGTGACCATGCTCACCGGCGACCGACCGCAGGCTGCCGAGCTCGTGGCCAAGGAACTGGGACTCGATGAAGCACGCTCCGGACTCACGCCGGAGGACAAGGTCGCGGCCATCAAAGGATGGCGGGCCGCAGGCGAACGCGTCGCAATGGTGGGGGATGGCGTGAATGACGCGCCCTCGCTGGCAGCGGCGGATGTTTCGATCGGCATGGGATTGCGCGGATCGGATGCGGTTCTGGAACAGGCGGACATCGTCCTCACGCGTGACAAGCTGGAGAAGGTGATCACCGCTCTGGACATCAGCCGCCGCGCCACCCGCATCATCCGCCAGAACCTTGCGATCTCGCTCGGCGTGGTGCTGGTGCTCGCATTGTCCGCCCTCGGCGCATGGATTCCTTTACCCATCGGCGTGCTGGGGCACGAGGGATCCACCGTGATCGTGGTGATGAACAGCCTGCGCCTGCTGTTCGCGGCGAAGGACTGAAGACCGCGACTTCGAAAAACATCCGGATGTTCCACTTGAGGCGGCAGCCTCGGAACCTGCTAGAGTGCGGGCATGGCTGACCGCACCATCCCCAGACCCACGATCGACGTCGGGCAAGGGCCCCTTCGTTTCAAATTCCGCTATCTCCTCTACCTGCCCGTATTGATCGTGCTGCTGGTGGGCATTTTCTCTTCCTATTATACGGTGCCGCCTGAGTCGGTCGCGGTGGTGAGGCGCTTCGGCAAGCTCAAGGAGATTGCCGATCCCGGCCTGCATTTCAAAATCCCCTTCGGCGTGGACACGGCCACCGAGGTACCGATCCGCCGCCAGATGAAGCTCGAATTCGGCTTCAGCACTCCGGGGTCCACCAATCCCTACCAGGCCAGCCGTGAACCTGAGCTGGAGCGCGCCATGGTCACCGGTGACTTGAACTCCGCACAGGTCGAGTGGGTGGTGCAGTATGTGATTTCCTCACCGGAGGACTACCTCTTCCACGTGCGCAATCCCGAGGTCACCCTGCGCGATCTGACGGAGGGCGCGATGTGCGAGGTCATCGGCGACCGCACCGTGGACGAAGTGCTCACCATCGGCCGCGCCGAGATCGAGAGTGAAACCCTCAAGCGGCTGCAGAAGCAGCTCGAGGAATTCGACATGGGCCTTCGCGCCGAGCAGATCCAGTTGAAGAACGTCCACCCTCCCGGGCCGGTGCAGCGCTCCTTCGATGAAGTCAATCGCGCCCAACAGGAACGCGAGCAGGCAATCAATGAAGCCAACGGCCAATACAACCAGGTCATTCCGAAAGCCAAGGGCCTGGCCGACCAAAGGGTCTCGGCGGCGGAAGGCTATGCCGTGCAGCGTATCAACGAGGCCGAGGGTGATGTCGTCCGTTTCAAGGAGCTTCTCGCCCAATACGACAAGGCTCCCGCTGTCACGAAGCAGCGCCTTTATCTCGAAACCATGAACGAGGTGCTACCCCAGATCGGCAGCAAGGTCATCATCGACGAGGACGCGAAGCAATTCCTGCCGCTCATGAACCTCGACAAGGTCACCACCAGCCCGGGCAGCCCCGTCCAGAAGCGCTAACCACCTCTTCTCACTCCATGAACAAATTCTTCGCCCTCCTCGGCCTCGCGGGAGCTTTCATCCTCCTGCTCGTGATCTCAGGTGCGGTCTATACCGTGGATGAAACCGAGCAGGTTTTCATCACTGAATTCGGCAAGCCCGTGGGCAACCCGATCAATGCCGATCCCACCCGCAACGAAGCCGGCCTGCACTTCAAGACGCCGTTCGTCCAACAAGTCCACCGGATCGAAAAGCGCATCCTGTCCTGGGACGGTCCTGCCACCGAGATGCCCACCCGCGACAAGCTCTACATCTCCGTGGACAATTTCGCCCGCTGGCGGATCTCCGATCCGAAGGTCTTCTTCGAACAACTCCGTGACGAGCGCACCGCGCTCTCCCGCTTGGACGACATCATCGGTAGCGAAACCCGCAGCGTGGTGGCCGCCCACGATCTCATCGAAATGGTTCGCAGCGAGAAGGATCGCAAGCCGGTCCGGGACGAGGCGCTGGTCGCAGGCAATTCCAATCTCGGAGTGCTACCGCCGATCCAATTCGGTCGCAACGTGCTCGACCAACAGATCCTCAACGCGGCCGCGCCCAAGGTGAAGGGCTGGGGCATCGAGCTGATCGATGTCCGCTTCAAGGGCATCAACTACAAGGCCGGCGTGATCGAAAAGATCTACGCTCGCATGGCTTCCGAGCGCCAGCAGATCGCCGACCGTTTCCGCTCCGAAGGTGCGGGTGAAGCCGCGAAAATCATCGGCCGCAAGGAACGCGATCTCCTCTCCATCCAATCGGAAGCCTACCGGAAAGAGCAGGAAATCAAGGGCAAGGCCGACGCCCAAGCCACCGGCATTTACGCGGCTGCCTACAACTCCAGCCCCTCTGCCGCGGACTTCTATCAGTTCGTGAAAACACTGGAGACCTACCAACGCTCGTTCTCAAAAGACACCACCGCCGTGTTCACCACGAACAGCGACCTGTTCCACCTGCTCAAACGGATCGAGCCGGCCCCGGCAAAATAAGCTTACTTTTTTGAAACGGCGGCCATCCGGCCGCCGTTTGTGCATTCACAGCCCGGTCTCCGCGGTAGGAGGCTGAAGATGGCATCAGACTCCTGTTGGCACTTTGCAGGGGAGTCTTGGCGTGTCGGCAGTACTCCCGACTGACGCAAACTGGAAAACCGGGGCATCATGCAACCGTTGCATGAACGTCTACCCGTCGCTTCCCACCTCCCTCCCGGCCCTTCGGGAACATCCCAGGCCATCTGCCGGGATCACCACTGCGTGAGGTGGGTCGCCTCAGCCTTAAAGCAGCCTCTTTTCCGCTCATTTGCCTTGCATGCAATAACAAACTTTTAAGGCACAAAGACCATACATCCGATCTCAAATCGAATCTCAGCTCCCCAGCCAGCTATGAAAAACCCAACCTTCATCGCGCGCCATCGATTCCTTCCCCGCCATCTCCGCCGCGGGTTCAGCCTGCTGGTCACGCTGTTGATGATGGTGCTTCTCTCCGTCCTCGCGCTCGGACTGCTCTCGCTGTCCACCGTCACGCTCCGCAGCTCGATGGCGCAGTCGGACCAAATGCTCGCCCGCGCCAATGCCAAGCTTGCGCTCCAGTTCGCGATCAGCGAGCTGCAAAAACAGACCGGCCCCGACCAGCGCATCACGATTTCCGCCGATCAATTGTCCGGCGGCGGTGATGGGAAGACCACCTCCGCCCAAGCGACCCGGAGCCACTGGACCGGTGTCTACAAATCGTGGCTCAATACCGCCACCGCCCGCCCCACTCCCGAGTTCCAGCGCTGGTTGGTCTCTGCTCCGGAAGCCAGCGCCCGGTCCCAGGATTTCGCGAAGTCCGGCCCCAGCGGCAACGATGTCGAACTGGTCGGGAAAGGCACTTTGGGAGATTCCGCCACCGGCTTGGTCCAAGTCCCGCTCGTAGACTGCAAGGACTCCGGCAAGGTCGTTTCCCGCTATGGCTGGTGGGTCGGTGACCAGGGCGTGAAAGCCCCGCTCTCCACGCCAGCCGCGGGCACCGATTCGAATCTCGCCACCATCCGCCAAGGCCTCCAGTCCTCTCCGCGCACGGCCTTGGAAATCGCGACCACCGCGTCCAGCGACCGCCCCTTTGCCTCCGTGACTCCGACCAATACCCAGGTGCGGAACCTGACGGGTTGGAAGCAGGGCGAACTCCTCGCCTCAGCCCCGGACGCTCCCAAGTCGCTTTTCCACGACCTCGCCGGACGCACCACCGGCCTGCTGACGAATGTAAGGGCCGGAGGCTTCCGCAAGGATCTCTCGATGCAGCTCGAACAGCCGCTCACCTCGCTCACCGGCAATATCCTCTACTCCGCCGGGGGCCAGAACGGCATCAATCAGGGAGAGCTGTCGCTTTATTACAACCTCTACAAGGAACTGAAGACCGGCGGCAGTTTCACCTACACCACCGGCGGATCGATGGGAGCCTCCACGCCCTACCTCCAGATCGCTTCCAGCCTCACCGCCCTGCAGGCGGACGCCACCACCTTCTACAAGCAGCCGGCCTTTCTCAGCACGAAGACCATCCTCTCGTTCTATGGCATTCCGGTGACCGTTTCCGGCGCGTCAAAAATCCAGCTCTACATGGTGGTCGATCCAATCGTCACTTACTGGAATCCGCTGGACGTTCCGCTGGTCATCACCCCGGCCTACCATTCCGTCAAATTCTGGCAGCTCCCGTATGACTTCAAACTCAAGCGGGCCAGCGGGGATGTCACCATCAGCATGACCAACATCATGGGAGGCTCGGCGAATTATCTGACCTTCGTGATCGGCCAATCCCAGCCGGTGGTGCTTCGCCCCGGCGAGGTGGTGATGTTCTCACAGGGACCGAACACCTCCCCCACCACCTACACTCCCGGACTCAACAAAATCCAGGCGAAGGCCGGTTGGAACTTCGGAGGTGGCGTGGCCATTCCCGTGAAGAACGGCAGCACCGCCATCTACCTCGATACCACCGAAACGCTGCGCTACGAGGTCACTCCGAACGGCAACCAAGGGCTCGGCACCCAGGCGTGGTTCCTCACCGCCAATGACACCTTCTACAAGGAAGACCGCACCGCCAGCGGCGAGAGTCTCGGCCTGAACTCCGGCCTGTCCATCGACAACATGGGAGGCAAACCCGCCGACCGGATCTACGCCAACCAGAACGCCTCGTTCTTCGACAAGGTCCCGGCGTCCTCCACCCGCCCGATCGCTTCCTCCCAGCTCGTCGGC
>JASGJM010000011.1:0-128690 GCA_049840755.1 Luteolibacter sp.
TGATAATTAATGGGACCGTTGAAGCTGACCGCGGTTCAACAAATAGGCTTGGCGATTGATATTCAAAGATGGGCACACAAACAGCAACCTTTAATTCACCGGTGCTTTTCTTTTCGAAAACCGCTTTTAAAAATGAATCTGATTTATTGAACTCTTTTAGTTTTGAAAGCTCCCATTCAACTTCATTCGCTGAAAGGTTTTGCGCATAAATAGCGGCTACAACTGATCCCCACTCGAAACCTGCCACTCAATGCACCGGCCATTTTAGTTTTTGCAATTCTTTTAAAAATCCAACATGCCCCCAAGCTTTTGCTCCGCCGCCCGAGAAGATAAATCCGAATTTAGGTAAAGCTTTGTTCACCGGACTTGTGTTACCGGAGCCGTTACCTCTGGAGGATTTGGTTGAGTTGCAGTATCAACTTCAGAAGGAGGAGTTGCTTGTGCTGGTGGCTCTACTTTACATGACGCGGTACGCCAGCCTGGTCGACGCGGTCGGTGACACCCCCCTCGTGGGGCTGCCGCGCTTGTCGCCGTCCCCGTCGGTGCGGCTGTGGGCCAAGTTGGAAGACCGCAACCCGACCGGTTCGATCAAGGACCGGCCGCGCTGGCGATGGTCGCCCGGGCTGAGCGATAGGCGGCTGAGCCGGGCGGACCGTGATCGAGGCGCAGTCGGCAAGATCTGGATCTTCGCTGGCCATGGTGCGCCAGGCAAGCGCTATCAGTTGATCTGCGTGATGCCGGAGACTTCGGACGAGCGCAGGCTGATGCTACGCGCTCTAGGGTGCGCAGATCATCGTCGTCGCCTGCCGCCGGCGGTTCGAACGAGGCGGTCGCGATGGCCAAGGAGCTGGCTGCCGAGCATCCGGACTGGGTGATGTTGTACCAGTACGGCAATCGAGGACGAACGCTCTGTCGCACTACGAGACGACCGGCCCGGAGCTGCTCGCCGACCTGCCGTCGATCACCCATTTCGTCGCTGGATTCGGCACCACTGGGACGCTGATGGGGGTCGGCCGGTGCTTTCGGCAGAAGGTGCCAGGTCGAGGTCGATCGTCGCTGCTGAGCTCTCCGCTACGGCGAGCTGGTCTATGGTCTGCGCAACCTCGAGGAGGGTTTCGTCCCGGAGCTGTACGACGCGCGGTGCTGACCTCGCGGTTCTCCGTAGGGCCCGACGACGCGGTGCGACGGACTCGTGAGCTGCTGGAGGTGGAGGGCATCTTCGCCGGCATCTCCACCGGCGCGATCCTGCATGCCGCCCTTGGCATCGCCGCCCGGGCCGTCCGGGACGGAGCCGAGGCGGACATCGCGTTCGTCGTCGCCGACGGGGGCTGGAAGTACCTGTCCACCGGGGTGTACGACGCCGGCGACGACGCCGCGGCCGCACACGGTCTTGAGGGTCAGCTCTGGGCCTGACGAACGGCCCGGATCAGGGTTTCTCCCCGATCCCCGATGCCAAGGTGGTCAGTACCGTGGTGATATGACCTCGCCGTCGCAGTTCGGCTCGTCCGGTTCCTACGTCCCGCCCGGCTACGGCGTCACGCCGTCCGGCTCGGCCGCCCCGGGCGAGAAGAACGTCCTCCCGGAGAACCTGCGCACCGCGATCGTCGTCGTCGGCTCGCTGGCCGCGGTGATGGTGATCGTCCAGGTGGTCAACTGGGCGATGGGCTACCGCCTGGACCAGTTCGGCATCGAGCCACGCAGCTGGTCAGGGTCGGGGGTGCTGACCGCGCCGCTGATCCACGGCTCATGGGGGCACCTGTGGTCCAACCTGGTGCCGTTGGTCATCATGGGCGTGCTGATCACCGTCGGCGGGCTGCGCCAATTCTTCGCCGTCACCGTGCTGGTCTGGCTGGTCTCCTGGGGATCGGGGTGTGGCTGGTCTCCCCGGCCTACAGCGTGACCGTCGGCGCCTCCGGCGTCGTCTTCGGCTGGCTGACGTTCCTGATCGTGCGCGGCATCTGGACCCGCACCTGGCAGCACATCCTGCTCGGCCTCGTGCTGCTGGTGCTCTACGGCAGCCTGTTCTGGACCGGCATCGTCAAGGTGGCGGCCGCCGACCTGACCGGGGTGACGATGGTGTCCTGGCAGGCGCACCTGTTCGGTGCGCTGGGGGGCCTGTTGGCCGCGTTCATCGTCGGCCGCGCCGACCGCCAGCGGCGGGCCGTCCCCGCGTAGCCCGCTGCGGCCGACCGCGACGACCGCCGCGTCGACGTGGTCGTGGGCGGTCAGCAGGTTCCGGAACCTCTCGACCTCGGGCGGGTCGGGCGGGCCCAACTCGGCGTCGGCGCAGCCGCGGAACGGTAGCGTCGGGGTGTGGGTTCTGACGTGACCGCGCCGATCGGCGTCTTCGACTCCGGGGTCGGCGGCCTGACCGTCGCCCGGGCGATCATCGACCAGCTGCCGGGGGAGCGGTCGCTACGTCGGCGACACCGCGAACGGCCCGTACGGTCCGCTGCCGATCGCGCACGTGCGCAGGCACGCCCTGGCGGTCGCCGACCGCCTGGTCGACAGCGGGGTGAAGATCCTGGTCATCGCCTGCAACACGGCGTCAGCGGCGTGCCTGGCCGACGCCCGCGAACGGTACGACGTGCCCGTCGTCGAGGTGATCCGGCCGGCCGTGCGGCGGGCGGTCGCGGCGACCAGGACCGGCGAGGTCGGCGTCATCGGAACCTCGGCGACCATCGCCTCCGGTGCCTACCAGGATGCGTTCGACGTCACCCCCGGCATCACGGTGCACGCGATCGCCTGCCCGTCGTTCGTCGACTTCGTCGAGCGGGGGATCACCTCGGGTCGGCAGGTGATCGGGCTGGCCCAGGCCTACCTGGGCCCGTTGCAGCGGACCAACCTGGACACGCTGGTTCTCGGGTGCACCCATTACCCGCTGCTCACCGGCGCGCTCTCGCTGGTGATGGGGGAGCGAGTGACGCTGGTCTCCAGCGCCGACGAGACCGCCAAGGACGTCTATCGCAAGCTGACCGAGTTCGACCTGCTGGCGCCAGGGACCGAACCGGTCGCGCCGCACGAGTTCCTGGCGACCGGAGACCCGGCGCCGTTCACCAGGCTGGGGCAGCGGTTCCTCGGGCCCGAGATCGGGTCGGTGGTTGAGCTGGGCGCCCCGGTCGCTTGAAGCGCGGGGTACGCGGGCGTCCGGCAGGGGTTTGCCGCCGGACGACAGCGTGTCGACTGATCCGGCAGCGGACCGTCGCCGTGCTGGTGGAGCTCGCGCCGGCCCGCCGGTGCGGTCACCCGATCCCGGCCTCGGTGCACCCGCGCACAGCATCTGACCTAGCCTGCCTGTATGACCCGAGCTGATGGCCGCGCCGACGACGAACTCCGCCCGGTCACCTTCACCCGCGGGTTCCAGCAGCACCCGGCCGGCTCGGTGCTGGTCGAGTTCGGGAGACCAAGGTCCTCTGCGCGGCGTCGGTACGGACCGGGGTGCCGCGGTGGCGCAAGGGCTCCGGGCTGGGCTGGGTGACCGCCGAGTACGCGATGCTGCCGTCCGCCACGCACAGCGCGGCGACCGGGAGTCGGTCAAGGGCAGGTCGGGGGACGCACCCACGAGATCTCCCGGCTGATCGGGCGCTCGCTGCGCGCGTGCATCGATCTCGCTCGCTCGGCGAGAACACCATCGCGCTGGACTGCGACGTGCTGCAGGCCGACGGGGGGACCCGCACCGCCGCCATCACCGGCGCGTACGTCGCGCTGGCCGACGCCGTCGCGTGGCTGGGGACCGCGGGCAGCTGGCCGATCCGAAGCCGCGTCCGTGCCAGGTCGCCGCAGTCTCGGTGGGCATCGGTCGACGGCGTGTCCGCGCTGGACCTGCCGTACGAGGAGGACTCGCCGCGCGGAGGTGGACATGAACGTCGTTGCCACGGACGCCGGGATCCTGATCGAGGTGCAGGGCACCGGGAGGGTGCGACCTTCAACCCGTTCCACGCTGGACGCCATGCTGGACAGCGCTGGCCGGGATCGGGACCTTGCGCCGAGCTGCAGCGCCGGCCCTGGCCAGGCCGCGGGCGCCCGCGCATGCGTTGCCCGCGAGGTCTTCCTGGCCACCCGCAACGCCGAAGAAGCTCGACCAGCTCCAGCGGATCCGTCGGCGGCGTCCCGGGTGCGGGTGCTCGGACTGGCCGACGTCCCGCCGTTCGAGGAGCCGGCCGGAGACCGGCGCGACGTTCGCGGCGAACGCCCTGGCCAAGGCACGTCACGCGGCCCGGGTGACCGGAAGCTACGACGCTGGCGGACGACTCCGGGCTGGCCGTGGACGCGCTCAACGGCATGCCGGGCGTGCTGTCGGCGCGCTGGTCCGGCCAGCCACGGCGACGACCGCGGCAACATCGAGCTGCTGCTCGATCAGCTCGCCGACGTGCCGGACGAGCGTCGCAGGCCCGCGTTCGTCTGTCGTGTGGCACTGGTCCAGGCGGCGCGGGACGGAGACGGTCGGTGCGAAGCGGCGAGTGGGCGGGCCGGTGTCCGTGCGTCCCGGGGGACCAACGGCTTCGGCTACGACCCGTCTTCGCCACGCGACCGGCGACGGCCGGACTCGGCAAGCTGAGCCCGGAAGGACGCACTCTCCCACCGCGGCGGGCTCTGCGCGTCGATGCTGCCGCATCCTGCGGGAGGCGATGGCCCGGGGATTCGAACCCGCACACGCCCAGGCACCAGTTCCTAAGGCGGCTGTCTACCGGTCGACCACTCACGGCTAAGCGGCGCCCAAGGCAGCCCATCAGACTGGAGGGCCACATCCGTTCCGATGATGCGCGAGCTACCATTCGCGCGTACGTACTTGTTCGGTTGATCGACGCTTGCGAACGTGTCGGTCGCGTCATAGCAGGTTAGCGGCCACGAAGCCGGAAGGTTCCAGGCCTCGTCGGTCAGCGTAGTCCCACGGTGTGATCAATCGTCCAGAAGCAGTTCTCTGCACGCAAGATCAGCCGGTCGGCGACAGAGCGCGTCCAGGTACGGTCGCCCCGACTCGGACCAGTGCTCGACGCCACCGGTGAGGGCATCTGCCTGGTTGCGCCCATACCGAACTCGGCGTACAAGCATTTCCTCAGGCTTGCAGTCGACCAGCTTAGCGTGCCCAGGTTCGGGACTGAACGGCGTGCAACCGCGAAGTTGCTTGGTGTGTCGGAGGTCGAACTTCTTGCTCGTCACGCTCATCCGTACGCGTGGCGCCGATACGTCGGTGGGTTCGGTCGCAATCTCCGGAGAACTCCGTAAGTCGAGGTGTAGGACGCTTGCCGACGAGGTCCTCGAGCATCTCTTTCGTGTGCTGCGCCTACGCCGACCCATGCAACGACGTTACGGAACGTGTAGGGACATTTCGGGGGAGTCATCCGGAGAACAGCAATGGTCGAGTATGTCGACGTCACGGTAGGTCAAACCAACGACGTGGTTCGAGGCTGTTGTCGCCTGAGCCACGACTTCACGCTCCGGTCCGACTCATTTTCGATCTCGCCACTCTGGTCGTCAACTGTCCTCGCTGGTCTAGGTCTGCCGCACCGTCGCTGCGTCAATGACATGCCAGACGCCAGCGGTGTTCATCGTACGTGTTCACCGAGTACGCTGGGTGTGGTCATCGGGCCGACATGTTGTCAATTCGCCTGTGTGACCTCATGGCCGACTTCTGAGGAAGCCGGTGCACGTCATCGACACCCACAGGGCTTGGTTCACGGACCTTCAAACCGTGTGCGTCTGCCAATTCGGGCTACGGCCACGCTGCGAGAGCATGTCTAGTGCCACGAAACAACGCTCCATTCGTCCAGCCCGAGGTCCCGCCGCAACTCGGCGACGTGGCCGGTGGCCTTGACGTCGGCACTGCGCGAGGCTTCTCGACCTGCCCTTGTCGTCGTCACGATCGTCGAGCGGATGACGCCCTGGACGATCTTGCCGTACTGCTTCTTCTCGCCGAATGCGCCGTGAGGACGTCATCACGCGCCTGGTCTGCGTCCGAGAGCAAGAGTGATCGTCAAGATCCTCTTCGCTCCCCGGAACTTCGCCAGGTTTTCGGGCTTGTCCGGCGAGATGCCCAGCACGGTGTAGCCGGCCGCCGTCAAAGAGATCCCCCGACACGCGGTGAAGTCGCAGGCCTGCTGTCGTGCAGCCAGGCGTCATCGCGGCCGGGTAGAAGTAGACGATCACCGGCTGGCCGGCGAAGTCGGACAGCGAGACGGGCGTGCCGTCCGCGTCGGGCAGGGTGAAGGCGGGCGCTTCGTCGCCCACTCCGGTGCAGTCGTGGCCATGCGGCTAGGGTAAACAGGTCATCTTCGAGGCACGAACGGGAGGCTCCGTGGTCCGCGACGCGGAAACCATTCAGGCGGAAATCGAACGCGCACGGGACTCGCTCGCGGCGGCGGTCGATGAACTCACCACCCGGGCCAACCCCAGGCGGGTCGTCGAACAGGGCCGGCGGACGTTGTCCGCCACGCTGGCCGAGCCGAAGGTCAAGTACTCGCTGATCGCCGTCGGGGCGCTGGTCGGCCTGGTCGTGCTCCGTCGCCTGTTCCGCTGAGGCGGCGGTGTGCTCGACCACTCCGGTGAGGTCGATGTCACGTCAACGACCGGTGCGCGGCCGGTGTGCTTCACACCCGTCGCACAGTCGTCGTCGTTACCCTGGGACCCGGCCGAGTCGATCGGCTGCCGTGGCGGGGAACGTGCCCGCCCGTGGAAACCCCGGGAGTGGACGAATCTTGACCACACACGGCGAACACCGCACCCGGTGTTTCAAAGGGAACCGGTGCCCCGCACTGTGGACAATCGAACTGACGCATTTTCGCGTAGTCTGGCGGGTTTTCCCGTTAGGGCCAATGAGAAAACGGAGGCGAAGAAGTAGCGCAAGTTGGAACTTGTGCTACTACGCAAGCGCTTCAGCCAGCTTCTCGCGGTCAACTTTCACGCACCAGTTCTCGATGTTCGTCACGCTGCCGCTCTTGTCATCGTAGGCGCGCTCGACGCGGGCCTGCACCACCGTTTCGGCGTGCTGGATCATCGTGGGCAAACGGTCTTCCGGGAAGGCCATGATGAGCTGGAGTCCGAAGTTCCGCGCCAGCGCGAGGCAGGCAGTCGATACGGTCACCGGAGAGCTTCGAGAAGGCTTCGTCCATGATGACGACGCCGAGGTTCTGGCGGGTCTCCTTGCGGCCGATGTCATACACGCGCTGGAAGGCGGCGAGCATGGCGACGAAGAACGGAGCCTGGTTTTCGCCACCGCTCTGTTTCTTCGCGCTCTTGTTGAGTGAGATCGCAGCCCCTTCGCCCTTGCCGGTGGGAGTGGCCTGGATGTCCCAGTGATGGTAGAACCGGTAATCCAGCGCCTTCTGGTGGCGCGGGTCTTCGGCGTTCTCGATGGCGGTCATCAGCGCCTGCTTGGCGCGCTCGATGTCCTCCTTGCCGCCTGCGGCGAAAAGTTCGAGGCCGGGATTGAGACCCTTGTCCACCAGCGTCCAGATCGCACTGTGGGTGCGGTCGGCGCGCATCGAGAGTTGGTAGCGCCAGCCGCCGATGTCGTGATCCATGGCGCGATTGAGTTCGCGCTTGGTGCGCTCCGCTTCATCGAGCTTCTCCTTGAGCACGTCGAGCACCTGATGCTGGAGGCGATCCTCCCACTCGCGGCGCGCGTCTTCGGCCGCAGCGCGGAAACGTTCGAGTTCATGCTCCTCCAATTCCCTGCGGCGTGCCTCGTAGCGGTCGTTGGATTCATCCGCGGGATCGAAGACCTCCGCGGTTTCCGGATGCTTCTCGGCGAGGGCGCGGCGTTCGAGGTCACGCATGTCGCGGGCCTTTTCCGCATCGTGGCTGCGGGTGTCCGCGACCACCTTGGCGGCATCGATGCGCTGCTGCCATTTCGGGAACTGGTCGCAGACGGATTCGATCTGCGAGGTGATCTCGGCCTCGCGCACGCCTTCGAGCAACTCGCGGCTGAACTGGCGGGTGTGTAGCGCGCTGCGTTCGTCTTCCTCCGCCGAGGCGATGGAGTCGAGCAGCTCGCGCTCCTGTTGGGAGAACTTTGACAACGTCGCATCGAGACGACCGATGCGTTCGATCACACCGTGGAAGGTCTTCTCCAGCACACGGAGTTTTTCCACCGTCTCCTCGCGCTCGGGAGTGGCGAGCAGGCGGATCGTTTCGTCCAGCGACTGCGCTTCCTTCTTCAATCGCGGGAGTTGGTGGAGACCGCCGGTGCCGCTGGGTGCATCCGCCTTGTCGAGCTGCCATTCCTGGCCGCGGTGCAACCACAGCTTCCAACCGTCACGGGCATTGCGCAGGCGCACGAGTTCCTCGCGGACCTGCTCAAGCTCGTCCTCGCGCAGTGTGCGCAGACGGCGCAGGCCTTCCTCACCGATGGTGAATTCCTTCGAGGGCTGGAGGTGCAGCCGCAGCGGGGGATCCTTCAGCCAGCCATCGCGTGAAAGTGCGCGCGGATGTTTGTCGAGCTGACGGGCTTTCTCAACGGCGACGACATCCCCGAACAGATGACGGAGATAAGCCTTCGCATCGCTATTGGCGGTTTCGAAAAAGTCGGCGACGGAACCGGCCTTCGCTTCGCGCTTGGTGAGTTCCTCCGGATGAACCAGCGGCTCATCGATGTGACCGAGGCGCTGGGCCTGATCCCACGCGGCAGTGAAGTCCTCCGCGAGCACCGCCTGGCGATTCGGGCCGAGCAGCGACTCCAGCAGCGGCCACCATGGTTCTGCTTCGGGCTTCACTTCGATCACCCGTCCGAGCGCCACAGCACGTTGGCCGCGCGACTTGAGAGCATCCAGCAAAGGTGACGGCGCGGCGCTGCCCTTGCGATCGAGATCATCGAGTTCGCGCTGGAGCCGGGCCTCACGGGCTTCGAGATCCTTGATCTTTTCCTCCAGCGGGCGGAGCTGATCCTGGCCGTCATTGACGAGCATCTGATAGATGCGAGTCATGCGCGCGGCGGCATCGAGGGCGGGCGCTTCCTCGGTGTCCTGCATCTGCTTCATCCAATCGCGTGCCTGCGATGGCTCTTCAAGGCCGAGCGACTTCGCGAGCTCCAGCCAGTGCTTCCAGTGCTGGGTGCGCTCGTAGAGGAATTCGCGCGCGTGCTTGGCGGCTTCGCGCAAGGCATCGATCTCACGACCGAGTTCATCGCGGCGGCTGCGGTTCTGCGCGAGGTGGGCGATCTGCGAATCATTGCCCGCCACAAGGCGCACGGCGGCGAGCTGTTGGTCGAGCTCGTTGCGCTCGGCAACGGCGGACTCGTAGTCGGCGCGTTGCTCGGAGTTCTGAAGGCGGAGTTGATCGATGCGGGTGCGATGGCCGGTGAGTTTTTCCAGCTTGTCCTCATGGGCGAGGGCATCGCGCAGATGAGCGTAGAGACGGGCCTCGCGGCGCGCCTCGTGGTAGGCGGCGTGCTGGTCGCAGATGCGGACCAACCGCTGGTGCTGGTCGTGCATCGTGTCGAGCCGTTCCTGTGCGCGGCGATGTGCGTCCACGCTGGCGCGCACGGCCTTCACATCCGGCAATCCCGGCTCCAACAGATAGTCCCGGATGAATTTCTCGAAGCTGTCCACCGGTTGGAACGCCATCGAGTTCGGCAGCGTCTTGTTCATCTGCGGCCGGTCGAAGCCGAGATGAGAACGCGAGGCCATCTCCTCCAGATAGCTCGCCTGACGGTCCCATGCCTCGCCTTCGAGATCGCGCTTCAGGTGAACGCGGAATTCTTCCTCCGAGAGGAAGGCGATCGAATCATCAAGGAGCTGCTGGGCAAGAAAGTCCTCTTTTTCAAGGCGTCCGGGAACGGTGAACCAAAGCGTGCGCGGCTTGGCAGTCGGGCCTTCGTATTCGATGCGCGCGCCCCAGGTCTCTCGGCGCGGTTCGGTTTCACCGGGTTGCAGCGGCCACGCGAATTCCAGGCCGGCAAGCGTCACGCCGCTGGGGCGCAGGAAACGCTCCTGGCCATCCTTGCCGACGGTGTTGGTGTCACAGAGGCAGTAGCCGCGCAGGGTGCGTCCGCTGCCTGCTCCTGCGGCGGCCTTGTTGAAGCGGCTGCCTGCTTCGCCGAGCATCACGAACTGCAACAGGTCAAGCAACGCGCTCTTGCCCGAGCCGTTCGCGCCGGTGATGAGCGTGAGGCCGGAGACATCGATGAACTGACGGTAGCCGTACCAGTTCACGGCGAGGATGCGACTGAGATGAACGCGCATGGAAAGAAAATGACTAAGGACTAAATCCTAATGACTAATTGGAAGAGGCTTCAGCGGCGGGCTGATAGAGCGCGGTGCGGGCGAGCCAGTCCTCGATGGAATCGAAGGGAATGGTGCGCGGCAGGCTGGGGAGGACTTCGATGAGCATCTCACCGAGCTGGGTGACGCCGTCGGGCTTGTGGGTGCGGATCAGGCGGTGGCGCTTCAGGCGCGCAAGCAGCGCATCGAGATGGGTTTTTTCCGGCGGCTCGATCTGGTCGAAGGTGTTGCGGAAGCGGTTCCACAGATCGTCCACGGTGATGACCACGGAGGACGACATCTGGGTGGTGCGATGATCGTCCCAAGCGCGCCACAGCACCAGCAGGAGCAGCGTTTCATCCTTGGTGAACTGGCTGAGCAACAGGCAGGTCTCCGGACGCGGGCGTGCCTGGAGCAGGAAGAAGTCATCATCCACGATCAGCTCGAGTCCGAGCGGTGCGAGGTAGTCGCTGAGGTGTTCGCGGTAATGATCGCGGGCCAGCAGGAACAGATCGCGGTTGCCGCCTTCCGTGCCGATGATCGTGCCGCGGCCCAGCAGGTCGGCGAGGATCTCGCGCAGCGGGGCGCGGTCGGTATCGGGCACGTCCGCCCAGAAACGCGGCCAGTTGGGATCGGAGTCGTTCATGCGTGGCGGGTGATGGCGAAGCGCTCCATGCGCCAGCCGGCTTGTTCGTCGTGAGGGATGGTTTCGGGATCGAGACCGTTGGCGCGGCGGTGGCCCTCCACCTTCCAGCGGATGGTTTTCCCATCCATGGTGGTGGCGTGGTCGTAGGCGGCGGTGGCCAGCAGATCGAGCATCTCGTCCACCGAGGAGGCGGTGAATTGATCGGTGCCGGTGGTGGCCGCGAGCTTGTCGGCGAGACGCGCCACCAGACGTGCGGCGCGCTGCGGTGTGAGGGCGAGACGCTGGCGTTCGCGCAGGGCGGCGAGGGTATCGTCCTCGTCATTCTCGCGGTCGCCGCTTTGGGAAAAGGAAAGGTCGGCGGGTGTCTTCATCCGGCGGGTGCGGGCAAGCGAACCGATGCCGTAGAAACAGCGCATCTCCGGCACCAGTGGCGCGAAATCCGGCGCGGCATCGCGCATTGCGCCGAGACGGCCACCGGCATGGGCGGCATTGAGCGCGTCGCAGTAGGCCTTGATGATTTCGGGGCGGCGTCCGCGCAACTCGGTCTGGTAGCGGTAGCGCTGCTGGGAAAGCTGATTGAAGCTCGCCATGCGCGCGTCGATCGCATCGGCGACGAGCCGGATCGCGGCAAGGCGGCGCTCGAGATCGCGCAGCGCGCGCTCGGCACGGGCGTAGGCTTCATCGGTCGGCCAGCCGTAGTGCGCGGCGAGACCCTCGGCAAGGCGCTCCTTCACCATCGGCTGGTCGCGGCTGTCGCCGACCTTGGAACGCGCAACCTGAAGGCGGGGCAGCAGGCCGTTTCTACGAAGGGCATCGTAGCACACCATGTGCTGGCCCGCGCCGAACTCCGCGTAGAGCAGCCGCAGCGTCTCGGCGGGGGATTCGCTGGCGCGCTGGCGCTGGTCGAAGATCGAGATCAGCTTTTCCACGCCGTGGAGCTGGATGACCGCGTTTTCAAGACGTCCGTTGAGATCGGTGACGGTCGCGCGCAGTTCATCGGCGGTGCGCAGCAGCGGATCGAGAATGTCCTCGCGTTCCAGCGTTTCGCACACGCCACGGACGGTATCGGCGAAGGTGGTGAGCTCTGCGATCTCGTCCTCGGCCAATTCGCGCAGCAGCCGGAGCAGGGGACGCAGCCCGGGAGATACCAGCGCCCAGCGTTCGTGCAGGCCGAGCTGCTGGTCCTCGATCCAGCGCGCGTCGCAGAGCCGGTTGAAAATCTGGCCGGCCTTCTGGCGGGCATCGCGCAGGGACGCGCCCTCGTCCTCATCCAGCACAATCCCCGGATGGGCGGCGAGGGTTTCACGGACCACGGCGATGGCCTCGGCATGCGGCACCCGCCCGGCATCCCCTGCGGTGTCCGCGATCCGATCCGCGCAATCGATGTAGAGCGCCGCCGAAGCCCGGGAGAGCGGACGGAAAAAATCCCGCGAAACCGAGTCGAGGAGGCGGTGGCTGAGGGAATCGCGGGACATGCGGGAGCGGCTGGGAGGCGCAGTCTAGCCCGGCGCGCTGCGGTGCCAAGCCCGGGACGTCCCGTTGTGATGGTTTCCAACCATCAGGCCTACGGTTCCAACATTCAGAGCCAAACTCTTTCGGGAATCTGAATTATTTGAGGCGTTCAGTCAGCAGATCCCGACTATTTTCAACACTGGAACCAGTCCAAGCCGTGAGAATTCCCTCCCCGATGCCCGGACCACCAGTGGCTTCGATCAGGAATGTCGGGCCTTGGATGCGGTAATAGAAATCTTCCCCTGCTTTCAATCCGCCAGCCCAGCCGAAGCGGACATGATCGAAATCCGCAGCACGGATTTTCTCCCATTCGGACTCGGCCAGATCCCCACGGCGACGTTCGATGTAGGCATTGATCAGATTGCGCAGGATAAGTTTCTGGGCTTCGGTCATTTGCGAGGCTGCGATCCCAACCTCCTGGAGTCTCTGCTTCGGGCGCTGCGGGTCGGAGAAAAGATCCTGCGGTGTAAGATTGGTGAAAGCAGCCGATGTCCCCATGTCCGCGAGAATGTTGGCCAGGGTGCGGGCTTTCGCTTCCTCCATGGCGGTTGAGGTGAGCGCCAGGAACATCGGTTCGCAGGTGGCTTTGCCTTCCGAGAAGCTCATTCCGATTACGGTATGGTTTCCCTCCAGTTGCCAGCCCCAGTTGCCTGTGTCGCCCGGTTTCCCGGAAATGGTGAGGTGATGGTTTGAGTAGGGAACCTCTTGTTCACTCTCACTTGTGGCGGTGATGACTTTCCCAAGTCCGAGGGCGTCATGCAGCCGATCCACACCCTTGTCACTCAGCGAGGATCGAACCAGGTCGAGAGCCTGCTTCGCCTGAACTGCATCGAGGTCCATCAGAGCGACACCCGCGTTCTGATCAGTCGTCCGGCTCGCTTTTTCCCGGAGATCGGGAGAGAGCGAAGCGAGGAGGGCTGTGGCTGCTTCCACAGGGCTGGGTTTCCGCAATTTGACGACAACGCGGGGTGTCCATTTCGAATCGGTTGCGAGAGCTCCGGGGAATTCCTTCGCGAGATCGACCGACTGGAGTGGATAGCCATCCGCTACCACCGTGATCCTGCCAATCAGGTTCTTCGCGCCGTCGTTACTGCTGTCTTTGCTGCTGCGGATACCTTCCCAATCGAGGAGCTGAATTCCACGGCCATCGGTGCGAGGCTCCTCGCGAAGAGAGGCGGCGTATTCTTCGACCTCGTTGAGGGGAAGGTTCTCGTTGTAACAGCATGAGATCTTCGCCGCTTCCAGCGGATTTCCTTTCTCATCCTGCACCAGCACAACCACTGGAATGGAAGGTCCGGGAGGAAAGCAATGGTTACCCGTGGAGCCTTCGATCGATACGGAGTATCCCTTCGGATCGGATTGGGTGGAAAACTGGATGATCCCTTCGACTTCAGCGTTTGCCGTGGACGGGGTGGAGACGAGCATGAGTCCACACAGGCCGATGGAGGGATGCCAAGCGTTCATGAAATCAGGTGGATGGCCGACGGCGGTTCACTCTTCGTGATTCTTATAGTGCTCCGCCAGCAGATCGCGGCCAAAGTCGCCTTTGAAGTCGCGCCACGTGGTGTGCATGTGGTTGGCGTTGTTCTGCACGTTGGCGGTTTCGATCAGAAAGGTCGGGCCTTGGATGCGGTAATAGAAAGCTTCTCCGGGCTTCAGGCTTCCGGCCCAGCCGAAGCGGATCTTTTCCAATCCGGCGTCGCGCAGTTCCTTCCATTCTGCGGTGGCGATGTCAGGACGATAGCGGTCGATGTACTCGCCCAGCAGTTGTTGGAGCACCAGCTCCTGTGCTTCGGTCATGTCGGAAGCTGGAACCCCGACGGGATCGAGCTGCTTCACTTCGCGCTCGGCAGCGGTGAGGATTTCTCCAGGAGCCTTTTCATTGAACACGACCGGCTTTCCAGTCTCTGCGAGGGCGGCGGCCAATTGGCGGGCCTTGTCTTCTTCTCCAGCGAGCGCGCGGGTGCCCTTCTTCGGTCCTTCGACCCGGACTTCGCCGGGATTCGATCCCATGAAGGTCGGTGTGATCGCCGCCTTGCCTCTGGAGAGTGTCATGTTGACGGAAATGTGATGCCCTTCGAAGCGCCAGGCCCAGCCTTTGCTATCGCCCGGGGTGCCAAAGAGGGTCACACAGTAGAGTCCGGCGTCGCGCAGCTTCGGATTGTTTTCGATGCCCGCGAGCACGGCTTCCAGAGACATGATTGTTTCCGCCTTGGCCATGCCCTTGTCGCTGAGCGCGGAATGCAGCAGCTCCATCGCCGCCTTTTTCTGGGCATCGTCCAGATCTTTGAAGGGGACGCCGTTGCGGGCCTTCGGAACGAAGTTCCAGTTCAGCCGCTCGTCCGAATTCATCGGATAGGTCGCCTTCTGAAGTTGCTCCGGCTTCAGCAGCGCGAGGAATGCCTTGGCGGAGCGGGCCATGTCCGGCGCCATCGGGATGCCAGCGGCAGCGGGCTTGGCCTCGGCAGGTGCCGGTTTGGCGGGAGCCTCCGCGACTTCGGAAAACGCGGGCAAGGTTAGGGCCGCCGCGCATAGCACGGGAATGAGGGACTTCGATGAGGGTTTCATGGCAATGGAATGCAATCGACCCTTATAGACGGAGCGAGCTGCCTGCTTCTAGCGGATCTTTTTCGGAAGCGGCTTTGGCTGGGCGCCTTCCTGCGGTTGGAGCTTCACCGCCAGCAGAGGAATGGAACCCTTCAGCGTATCAGGCCCGGGAGGGATCGTGTGGGAGCCCGGAACTGTCAGAGGCCGATAGCCGGTCGCGATCACGGTGTAGCAGGTACTCGCAGCCTGACTTGCGAATTGGAACTTGGAGGAGCACGATTTCCAAGAATGTAGGACGAGGGCGTATCCAATATAGTCGGTGCTGCGGACGAATTCGCAGCGGAACGAACCTCGATCGACAAAAACTCTAGCTCCTTCAACCGGATCGCCTGATTCGTCCCGGACTTCCACCATCATCGGAGTGTCGTCCAGATAGCCAAGGGGCCCTCCAGTGAGGTTCGGCCACCCGTTGGCTCTCACTGCACTCATTCCATGGGTGGTGAAGGTTCCTTCAATCTCCGCATGGGCGAGGGCGGTTGCCGCGCACCATAAGACCGGCAGAACATGGCGAGCTTTGGTGAGAGTCACGGGGGCTAACGGAGATTCCAGTGTAATTTCGGACTGAGGCCAGGCCGGAGAATCAGGAGCCTCCTATTTCAACAACAAAACGCCCGGCGGAAGGCCGAGTGTCTCGGAGAGGCGGAAAACCTGGCGGATCAAACCGTCTTCTTGAACCGCTCGTTCACCTTCGACCAGTTCACCACGTTCCACCAGGCATTGATGTAGTCCGGGCGGCGGTTCTGGTAGTGGAGGTAGTAGGCGTGCTCCCAGACATCGAGGCCGAGGATCGGGGTGCCTTGATCGGAAGCAGGAACGATGCCCTTCATGAGCGGGTTGTCCTGGTTCGGGGTGCTCACGACCTTGAGCTTGTCGTCCGCAGTGACGATCAGCCAGGCCCAACCGGAGCCGAAGCGCTTGGTGGCGGCCTCGTTGAAGGCGGTCTTGAATGCATCGAAGGAACCGAAGGCCTTGTCGATCGCCTTGGCCAGTTCGTCGGAAGGTTTGCCGGATTTGTCCGCGGGAGCGAGGGTTTCCCAGAAGAAGCTGTGGTTCCAGTGGCCGCCGCCGTTGTTGCGCAGGGTGGTGCGGAGCGCCTCGTCATTGATGCTCGGCAGGGTCCGAAGGGTGTCGATCAGCGGCTCGGCCATCAGCTCCTCGTTCTTCGCGCGGGCTTCGTTGAACTTCGCGATATAGGCGGCGTGGTGCTTGTCGTGATGGATCTCCATCGTCAGCGCATCGATGTGCGGCTCCAGAGCGTCCTTTGCATACGGAAGATCCGGCAGGACGATCACTTCGGCGGCGTTGCTGCGGCCGGGAACGAGAGCGGTGGACGCGGCGGCGAGGGCGCCCAGTTTGACGAAAGTGCGGCGGTTGAATTCCGGATTCATTGCCGTGCAGGCTAGCGCGGGATGTTAGGCACGCAAATGGAATCGACTCTCGGCAAGCTCTCCGGCTCCGGCTAGACCCGGCTCATGATCTGGCGCTTGCGCGACCGCGAAATCCCCTTTCCCCGCCGCCCGCTGGTGATGGGAATCGTCAATATCAACGACGATTCCTTCTGCAATGACGGCACTCTCGATGCCGCAGCAGCGTTGGAAATCGCCCGCCAACAGCTCGCGGACGGCGCGGATATCATCGATGCCGGGGCGGAAAGCGCCCGCACCAATCGCGCCGCCATCACCCCCGACGAGGAAATCGCCCGCCTGCGTTCGTTTCTGACCGGCTGGCCGGATCTTATCGCCCGCAGCCGGCCGCGCGATGCGGCCCAGCTCTGGCCGCCCGTCCTTTCCATCAATACCTGGCGGCCTGCGGTCGTGGCTGCTGTTTTGGACAATGTCCATGTCGAGCTGATCAATGACATGGGTGGCCTGCCCGATGATGCGAATGCGCGGCTCTGTGCGGAATCCGGTGCTTCGTTGCTCATCATGCACAGCGTCGGTGAGCCGAAGATCCCTCATCTCCACCAACAGTGGGAAGATGTGATGGCGTCCATGGAGGGGTTCTTCGCGGACAAGCTAGCACTCTGCGAGTCTGCCGGACTCGAGCGCGCTCGGATCATCCTCGATCCTGGCATCGACTTCGCCAAACAGCGCGATGACAACCTTGTGGTCTTCCGTCAGCTCGATCGTCTCCAACAGTTCGGGTGCCCGATCCTCGTGCCGGTTTCGCGCAAGACGGTGATCGGCGAAGTGCTTCACCTTTCCGATCCGTCGGCCCGCGATGCTGGAACGGTTGCCTGCATTTCCGCGTCCGTTTCCCGGGGGGCGAGCGTGCTGCGTGTGCACAATGTGGCGGCCGCATGGCAGGCGGTCACCGTGCTGTTTGCATTGCAGTAGCAAGGATTTATGACCGTTCTTGAACCATTTTGATCTTGCTTTGATTGGAAACAGGATGATATGCGCATCAGGTAATGAACTGGCGTTTTCTAACACCGGCGCTCGCCGCCGCCCTCCCTTGTTTCATGCTTCCCGGTACCGCCCTCGCCCAGAAGGAAGACAGCGGCGCGAAGAACCCGCCGATTGATATCAAGAACGCGGTCGACAAGGGCGTGGCCATGCCCACCCCCCTCGACAAGTTCCTCGCCCTGACCCTGCTGGTCAAAACCAAGGACATCGACTGGAACGGTACTTTCAATGCCGTCGCCGTGGACATCGATCCAGACAAGTTCACCGACAAGGAGGTCCTCATTCCCGAACTCCTCGGCATCCGCATCGCCGATGGCGTGATGGCGATCCAGGCCAAGGACGCCGAGATGCTCGGCAAGGCCGCCTCGGACATCGAGAAGCTCGCCGACAAGCTCGATGAGAAGATCGATCTCACCCGTGCCAAGCGCGTCCGCACCATGGCCAACGAGGGCAAGTGGATGGACGTCTTCCGCGAGCTCGGATTCCTCCAGCAGGACATCATGAAGAAGCTCGAGGAAAAGCCGAATGATCCGCGCAGCTCGCTGCTCATGATCACCGGCTGGATCCAGGGCAGCCGCTACTCCAGCAAGCTGATCTCCGCCCACTACAGCGACGCCAGCTCGAACATCCTCCGCGAGCCGCTGCTCGTCGCCGCCCTGCAGGCGAAGGTCGACAAGCTTCCCGAGAACGTGAAGTCGTCGCCCTCCGTCTCGAAGATCTCCTCCTCGCTGCCGCGCATGAAGGAGATCGTCAATGTCGGCATCGACAAGCCGATCGCGAAGAAAAACGTCGACGAGTTGCAGACCCTCGCCACCGATTGCATCAAGGCCATCATCTCGAAGTGATGGCTCCGTGTCTGCCGTGATCTGATCTTTCCCCGATCGAGAAGACTCCCATGAAAACCAAATCATCGTTGGCATTGTTCGCCATGGGCCTCGCCGCCCTCATCTTGCCGGCTGGCAGGGCATTCGCCGATCCGGCTTCCGCCGAAGACGACGCCTACCAGATGGCTGTCAAATACACCCAGCGTGGTTACGCCATGGCCCCGACCAACACCAGCGGTGTGGGAGGCAGCGGCACGCTGATCCGCTTCATTGTTCCCGTCAGCCGTGGCCTGGACTATGTGTTCCTCGCCGGCATCGATGATTTCGTCCGCGACATCGACATCTATGTCTATGACGAAGTGGGCAACCTGATCCTCGACGACCGCCGCCCGGCACGCCGCGCCGGGGTCCAGTTCCGTTCCAGCTACAACGGCACCGTGCAGGTCTATCTCCACCTCCGCTCCACCAATGGCATGGGCGCCTACTCCGTGCTCGTCGGCCGCCGTGGCGCGGTGCGTGACAAGAACGAGACCTCCAATCCCGATGGCTCGCTGGTGACCGACCCGACCCTTCCCGGTGGCACGGCTCCCGCCACCACCAAGGAGTCTCCGGCCGGTGGTCCGTGAACCCCGTTTCGCTTGAGAACAACCTCTCTTTTTATCCCCATGAAATACCTCACCATCCTCGCTTCCGCCGTGGTCGCTCCCATGCTCCTGACTTCCTGCCCGGAGCCCCGCCGTGACGTGGTCTACTACGTTCCGGTGCAGCCGAAGAAGACCACCAAGACCACGACCACCGTCGTGAAGCCGAAGAAGGAAACCGCCGAAGGCTTCGAAGCCGTCAGCAAGCCGGGTTCCTACTCGAACTGAAAAAAGACAACTTTCCTTTGCCGGGCCTGCAAAGGCCCGGCATGGTTGTTTTTGCCATGACCGCTTCCACCAAGATCGCGGCTCTCGCCGCCGTATGCGCCTGTGGACTTTCCAGTTGCAGCCGGAATGAGGATCCCGGTCTGCGTGAGCGGGTTTCGCTGCTGGAAGCGGAGCTTTCCCAGCGTGATGATTCGCTCAAGAACCTGAAGGAAGAGTTCGCGAAGAAGGAAAAGGAAGCCGAGAGCGCCTCCGCATCCTCTTCTTCCTCTCCCGCCGCGGCCGATCCGGCCAAGGCCCGCCAGTCCTACCTGACTGCTGTCGAGAGTATCCAGGCTTCCCTGACGAAGGCGCTCGCCTCCGATGGCGCGGTCGATCGCGCGTCGGTCTTTCCGGTGGTCGGCCCCGATCCGGATTACCCGATCTCCTCGAAGGTCGGCTTCACCATCGTGGCGAAAAACGGCCGCCGCGCCGAGGTCGTCGTACCGCTGGTGGCGAATGCTTCCGGGGAATGGAAAGAGCCGTCCGGCGACGAAGTCGCCTCCCAGTTCCGCAAGTCCCTGTCGTCCCTGCCCGCCGTGGCGGACAACACCGGCACCACCCCGGCCCCGCAGCCGCAGTCTCGTCCCCAACCCCAGCCGCAGGCGAAGCCTCAGCCGAACGACGTGATGGGCGCGAACCGCACCGTGCAGGTCGGTTGGGACGAACCCGCCGCTCCAGCACCACAGCAGCCGCAGCGCCCGGCCAATCCCACGCCGCAACCGCAGCCGACCCCGCAACCGCCCGCGCAACCGCCCGCGCAAAAGCCTGCGACTCCACAGCCGACGAAGCCGATGCCGAGCAACCGCGACGTGATCATCGACTTCGACCGTTAAGCCGCACCCGGCCCCCGGCCCTTTTTCCGTTCCCATGCTCGCCCGGCTGACCGTCACCGATCCGAATGGCAACCGCTTCGATGCGGAGCTCCCCAAGGATCTCGCCACCCTCGGCAACTCCCCCTCGGACAAGATCCGCGTCACGGCGCTGCCGCCGAACATGGGTTCGCTCCTAGAGTTCGCCTTCCAGCCGTCGCGCTCCACCTGGACCGTCCGGCCGCTGCCGAATACCGGCCCGGTGTGGTTGAATGGAAACGAGCTGCTGCCCTCGCCCGGCGGCATGCCGCTCCAGTCCGGGGATGAAATCCGCGCCGCCGGGATGCCCATTCGCTTCCAGGTCGCGCCCGCTTCGCCGCTCTACAACGGCCAGCCGGTCACCACCATCCCCATGCCCGCGAAAGGCGAGCTGGTCATCGGCCGCGCCGCCGATGGCGGAGCCGCGCCGTCCGCCGTCCGTGTCGATCTGGATGCGGACGACCACCGCGTCTCCAGCGAGCACGTCAAAATCCGCATCGAGGGCAAGGAGGCCGTCATCGAGGACGTCAGCCGCCTCGGCACCACCCTCAATGGCTCCGCCTTCTCGAAGGCTCCGCTCGTCTATGGCGACCGCTTCCAGATCGGCTACTACGTTTTCGAATACGATGGCCGCTCGCTCCGCTGGCTGGACGATGCCTCCTCCGGCACCATCGAGGCCATCGGCCTGGTCCGCCGCGCCGGCGGCCGCACCATCCTCAACAAGGTCTCGATGCACATCCGTCCCGGCGAGTTCGTCGGGATCCTCGGTGGCTCGGGGCAGGGGAAATCCACCCTGCTCAATGCCCTCTGCGGCATCGTCCCCGCCTCGGAGGGCGAGGTCCGCATCAGCGGCCAGCCGCTCACGGACCGGAAGAGCATCCGCGATCTCGGCGTCGGCTACGTGCCGCAGGACGACATCGTCCACAAGGAACTCACCGTCGATGACGCGCTGCTGCTCAGCGGCCGCCTGCGCCTGAATCTGCCGCTCGCCGCCATCAAGGCCCGCATCGACCGCATCATCGACCAGCTCGGCCTCCAACCGCACCGCCACAAGCGCGTCTACATGCTCTCCGGCGGCCAGCGGAAGCGCGTCAGCATCGGCATCGAGCTGCTTTCGAATCCCTCCGTCCTGTTCCTCGATGAGCCCTCGTCCGGCCTCGACCCCGCCACCGAGGAAAACCTGATGTCCCTGCTCCAGCGCCTCGCACTCACCGGCATCACCATCGTCTGCACCACCCACGTCCTCCAGAAGGCCTACCTCTTCGACCGCCTCCTCTTCATCCAGGATGGCCGCCTCGTCTTCGCGGGGAATAGCGACGAAGCCCGCGCTCACTTCCTCGGCGGGGAAACCGTGCACCCCGGCCAGGTGGAGGCCCCGCTGGAGAAAATCTACGCCATCCTCGCCGATGGCGCGCACACCGGCGAGCAGCTTGAGCAGGCCTTCCAGCAATCGCCCTACGCCGCCTCCGTCGCCCCGCGCCAGGACGTCGTCGCCCGCCCGGTGAAGCCGGACAAGGCTCGCAAGGTGCCCTCGCTCGTCTCCCTCTACATCCTTCTCAAGCGCCAGTGGAAGGTCCTCATCGCGGACCCGCTGAACCTCGCCTTCCTGCTCGCCCAGGCCGTCGTCATCGCCGTGCTCATCGCCTGGGTCAGCGATGACATCGGCATGCGCATGTTCCTCGCCGTCGTCGCCTCCATGTGGTTCGGCTGCTCGAATGCCGCCCAGCAGATCATCGGGGAAATCATGATCTTCCGCCGCGAGCGCGTCTGCGGCCTCGGCCTCCAGACCTACTACCTCAGCAAGGGCATGTTCCTCTGCGCGCTCACCGCCGTGCAGACGCTGCTACTCTTTGCCTGTGCCCACACCCTCGGCCACGTCTGGCACCCGGAGGAGTTCAACCGCGCCGAGTTCGACCGCCGCCTCACCGAGCGTGTCACCGCCGTCGCCGGCCGGGAAGACCCTGCGCCCGCCAATGACGAGGACTTCGATGTCGTCGGTGGCGAGGAGGAGAGCACAGCTGCCAAGAAAACCGCCGCCGCCGCACCGAAGGAACAGGCCGCCCCGGCCCCGCCGTCCGAGGGCACCAAGAACCGCCTCGCCCTCATTTCGAAGTGGTTCTACCTCGAGCCGAACATCGTCGAGAGCGGCCCGCGCGATCTCCTGCTCACCAATGGCGAGCGCGCCCGCGGCAAGGATGGGAAGCTGCTCACCTTCTCCGGCATCCCCATCAGCAAGGTGCTCGTCACCACCCTCGGCCTGCGTTTCGGCGGCCTGCTCGCCGCCGCCATGATCGGCGTCGTCCTCGGCCTCACCATCTCCGCGCTGGTCCGCAGCCCCACCCAGGCCGTCATGTGGGTGCCGCTCATCCTCATCCCGCAGATCCTCTTCGGCGGCTTCGTCATCCCGTTCCCGGAAATGACCAAGTCCGCGCGGGCCTTCTCCCAGTTGGTCCCCAGCTTCGCCGCCCAGCGCCTTATCGATGTCTCCCACGTCTTCGGCCGCGCCACCCCGTTCTTCGCCAACCGCACCAAGACCCCCGTCTTCCTCACCCCGGATGGCGCGAAGGAAACGGTCAAATGGCAGGCCCATGGCGAGGAGCTGAACCAGGACTACGACAAGATCTCGCCGTTCAACCGGTCCATGCAGAACCTGCTGGTCTACCCGGAAGTCCGCGGCCAGCACAAGCAGGAGACCACCCCTGTCTCCGGCACCTTCACCACCATCATCCGCGACTCCGTCAAGAAGCGCGACGACGTGATGTACCTGAAAGGCACCATCTTCTCCAACCTCCACCCCGCCGCCACCGCCGCCCTCACCCTCGCGGCTTGGGCCTTGCTGGGCTACATCCTCACGGTCGGAGGACTGGCGTTCAAACAGTCGGGGAGTTGATGTCTAGATATCGTGGAGCGAAGGTTAACCATACCAAGCACAAGACCGAAGGGCCAGTTGGCATTTTTCAAGTCGGGTCACGAAATTGGCGTTCTCCATACGGGGAAATTCACTTTGCAATCTAAGCCAGTTTAGAAATCCGGCATGTTCGGTGGATGTAAAGTGATCTGCGGAAATTCCGAGTAAACATGACGTCAACGAAATGTGCGCTGTCGGGACGCGGACATCCGGAAGTTCATCACCTTGTGCATCTATATCATATTCTTTGGCCATAATTCCCTTGAGCTGCATTAGCTTTCTTGATATTTGGGCATGGCAGATAGGATGTAGTGCTTTTGGATCACCCGAGGCAGTATCGGTGTCAAAATCATAGTGGAAACCCATAACCAATTTCCCCTTTCTCGAACCCGAATCGAGCTTAACGTAAGCTACTTCAACCGTTGAAGACTCAATGTGATAGCCTTTTGGGTCCGAAAATCTTTCACGAGGCATCACGTAAATCACAAAGGAGTTGGCGGCCTTTCCCAAGCCTCTGCACGATGAAGCTGTAGCAGCTAATTTTAGGCCTTCTTCCAACCAAACCTCGTTGTCAGAAGTACGAATAGGTGACACGGTCACTTTGAATTTTGAATTCCGACCCCGCCGATTGAATTCGCTCAGCAGAGAATTATAGAAGCTGCGCGCCTTCATTTCAGTAACTATTGTCGAGTCCAGCCCATGGAGCGACTCGTTCAAATTGCGAGGTGGAAATTCTAGCTAGATCGGCTCCCGCTGGGAAATAGGGTATATCCCCATACGAGTTCTCAACGGATACAGGAAGCTCGCTAAGCATACAATATGCCCCGGCGGGTTTGGATTGATCCTCGCAGCAACGCGAACGTTTGGAATCATATGTTGATCCGAGGATCTTAATGACCAAAGCCAATCCATCTTCAACGTTGGATTGATCTAGTAATTCCAGGATCTTATGCCTCCACCAATAAGGCCCAAATCCTGCGAAAGGCCCTTTATAAAAGGCGCTTTCGAAAATCGCAGCTACTTTTGGATCAGTTAGCAGTTCTTGCTCGATGTTAAGGAGGCTTTCTGAAGCGATCCGACAGGCAAGGATTCCTGGGAATCTCAATATCGAATCCCATAACCAATAGCTAATCTCGCATGCGATCATCCTTCCAGAATCTGGGAAATCAATCTTGTTGGTGAAGGCTAGATTCTGTAGGTATTGCTGATCGCCAGATCCATAAAGTGCAAATCCGGATTGGATCTCTGGCACTGCAAGCAAGTCGCTTAACCATTTCGCTGGAGACCCGGCCAGTTGGCCCGTTGAATTCTCCTGTGCTGCCAACATGAATTCCAAGATGGATTGGCATCCTTGGAACAAAATGGATACTTGCGCGGCGAAGTGGGCCAATGGCTTTTCTGGATCGAAATCCAACATGAATCGCCTCTCAAGGAAGGGGCCCTTCTGGCGCATCCGAGAGAAAATCTTATTGTCTTGGCCTCTGCCATAAAGAGCAATTGGCACACTTCGATCGTGCGCCACCGACGTGACAACATTGGCGCTCAGGCCTCCAAATCCGTCTAATCGAGACAAATCTTGATCGCAGAGGATCAGTATGGTCTTAGGGAGGACATCAGCCAGATCGTAAAGCAAAAGGGTTTCATAGGGTCCCTTTCGAGACGCGGGAGCCCCCCTGAAAGCATAGACGGATACGTCATTTGGCAAGATGGCTTTAAGTTCGCTCGCGATGAGCTCCCTTTCCGAGGGATCATCTTCGAAGAGAATGATAAATTTTTCCGACATAGTTTCAAGATGGCAAAGAAACCTCAAAGCATGTTGTGAAACCCGGAGGAGGGTCCACGATATTTATTTTTCCTTTTAGGTTATCAATAACATTTTTAACCAAGCTAAGACCTAGACCCATTCCGCTACCCATTGGGTTAAATGATCCGGACGTTGTGGTAAAAAGAGGATCCCATACTCTGTCGATCACATCATCGGGTATGCCTACTCCATTGTCCAACACCTGAATCACGTGTGCTCGTTTCTCGTTCCAAGCACGGATCTCGATTCTTGGCGGGGAGCCCGCGCCGTCAGCCAGAACCGCCTTTACGGCATTTGTGAAAAGATTCAGGACAATCCCGGTGTAAGCCGCAACTGGAAGGGACGGAGAGACTAGTCCAGATTCGGCTGTTATGGAAATTTGGACACCACGGCTCGCCGCAACGTCGTTGAATTTATTAATCAATTCTACCAGTTGAGGCTTTACCTTAAATCGCGATGCGGTGGCCCCAGCGTGCATGGAGTCGACGAAGGCCGTAGTGTAATCTATATAACCGCAAAATTGGTCGAGAGAGCCTTTTATGGCGTCTCCCGTTTTCTCAAGTCCAGGAACGGATTCTTGGGTTTGGCGGATCGATCGAAGCGCGATCTTCAAAGAGTGAATAATTCTCTTGCTCTCATGTGTCATATATCCCGCAACTACCCCCAGTAGACTCATGGAGTTTAAGTTGAGCGCCAAACGCTTAGCATAGTCCTTTGCCTCATCTAAGTCGGTGGAAAGCGCGGTATATTCGGAAACAATCCGCTCTTTGTCAGCTTTCGACAAAGTCGAGCTTGCATTAATTCTTCGGATTGCGGCTTCAAAGCTAGCCTTGGCCTTTTTGGCTTTTTCGTCTGCGAGAATTTTTTCTATCCGCTCTTGGTTTGATTTGTCGGCCAAAGCAAGTAGCTCGAGAGCCGTTCTCGTAAGCATTTGAATTGTGGCAAATGCTTTATTGTTCTGAAAACCCTCTCGACCCGAAGAAGAAACCAAGCCCTTTGAACCTTCCGATTCTGATTCAACAAACACGGCTCCCACAACTTGTCTTTTTTTGGGAAGATAAAGCACCGGGTTTGTCTTTGGATCGCTTGCTGGATTTCCAAAATGTTCCAACATTAAAGGACTGCGCCAATTTCTAGCGCTCGCAGCCGAATCGGTATCCTGCCAAAGCCAATCGTTGTCCCCCATTCCATAAGGGCGGATTCGTAATCCTCTGTCTACTATCGATATGCCGGAGTTCTCTTTGATCCATCCCCACGCAACAGTTCCATTGACGCCTTTGCCAGAAAACATCCCTTTTCTTTTTGGGAAATATCTAATGTCTGCGACAAACCCCGATTTCACATCATGAACAAAATTACTGTTAGATATTTCGAATTCTTGTGCCCATCCTTTAATCTCGGCCTTTATGACGAGTTTATTTTTTGTTAAATTGACAGTGACTTTTCCAGCCCAGTTATCGAGAACTTCTTGGGAGAGGTTTTGCGAATATAGAGCATCATCTTCTTCATCATTGAAGATTACTGAAAAACCTGGATCGTTGCCGAGAGCCTGCCCTAAACGTGAGCGAAACCGGTTGCTATCCAAACCCACCAAAGGAGAAACCATCTCCAGCACTCCAGATTTAATTTTGGCACTATTTAGCTCGCCAGAGCCAAAGCGAAGGTCTTCAATTGTAAGCTTGGTGCCTTTAAACTCAAATAGCGTAGGTCTAGAAATTCTATATGTCACTATGGCTTTCCCTAAATCGGAAGCGGAGTCTATCTTCTTCCAATCAAAATTGGCGGTTAATTTCGACAGGGTGCCCTTTTTGCCGATTTCAGAAACGGTTTCAAGTTTCAGTCGACTTCCTAGGAATCGAACGGCAAATCTTCCTATTCCTTTTTCTCCCGTAACAGGTCGCTCAAAGCGCGAGGATAATCTGGTGTCTCTCTTCGAAGATGTTCCGATTTTCATCCACTTATTGAGAAATTCAGCTTCTGTCATTCCATTGCCGTTATCAGCAATAGTTATCGACTTCCCGTCCTGATCGCGGGTTACGGAGCAAATTTGAGCATCAGCGTCAAATGCGTTTTTGATCAGTTCGGTAAGAGCAACTTCCGGAGACGCAACTAGGCGCTCACCCAGTTCTTGAAGCAATCTACCTTCGCTCTTAAACGTGGTCTCTTTTACTTCGGAGCTCATTCGCGTATGATTTTTCAAGTTCGGCCAAAACCGTATTCAATTGTCTGACTTCGATTTTTTTTAGTCTGCCGGAATGCGGAATTATCCGATCTTCGAAATTGTATTTTCTGAGTGATTTGACCAGCGCTGCTGCAGCCTTGGATGGGGCATATACCGCGTAGACAGAGCCTACATGATGCGCTCCAATTGTATTTAATAAAACTTTTGGTCCTGTTTCTGTAAATGCAGAAGAGACCAATATTCTCCCAACAGGGAAGGGGACGAATTTCCACCATTCTTTTCGACCTTTGCAGGTTGCAGTATTGATCTGATCTGCCGGGATCGAATCCAAATATTGTTGGAGCTCAGGAGATATGGAGCACTGGTCGGACCTAATTAACCAACATCTCTCACCCGTGTCACGAAGGAGCCTGTTAAAGGCTGACCAAGTTAAATTGGTAAGACTTTTGGGGATTCTTCGACCTGTAGTAATGCAAGGGGAGACATCTTTCAGTGACAGTCCAAATTTTATGCGTTGCCGTTCATTGATGGTGAAGACAGCTTGCGTGCCGGGGCTTAATCCTCGGCGAGTAATCCATTTGCCTCCGTTGGAATATGCTAATACATTATGACGGGTGCCGGTGGATTTCGACATTTTCCGGATGGTCCCATCTCTTGATATTTTGTAATAATTCCAAGATTTATTCTTTTTTGATTTATCTATGAAGGTGAATGCGGCTGTGGTCATTACTCGGCCGAAAATAGGCTCATCAAACTTGTAGATGTGTGTTTCCCACTCGTTCGCCTTGATCAGATTTCTCAGGGCCAATGACGAAGGTCTTGAAACCCACTCATGTGGGGTAAGTAAACCGATGAATCCATCTGCTGTTGTTAACTCAATGGCGAGATGCATGAAATAGACAAATAGATTGGCGCTTCGATGTAATTGGACTCCCTGAGTAAGGGAGAATCTTTTGCCTATTGCGTCTCTCCAGGGAGATTCAATGAAATGATTTCGGAGATAGGGGGGATTTCCTATGACTGAGTCCCATCCGGGGGTTGCGATTTCGAATGCACAGCCTCGAATTATCTTAGCATTAGGAGGGATTTTCCTAGTGGGGGTCGCATCGTCGATTTCGATTCCTAGATATTCTGAGAACACATCGGATTTGGAAAATCGTCCATCCCCTGCACCTAAATCCAATACTTTGTTAAGTGAAGATCGATAATGTTTTACAAGTTTCCAAAAGATTTCCACCACGTCTTCGGGCGTGAAAACTTGGGTTGCTCGTAGTTCATTGGCTGACAAGACTCTAGGCATGTGGTTAGTCGAAGGATTCCCGTCCTGTGTGGGCAAGTCAAGCGGATGCTAGATTGTCGATTTCAAGGGGAAAAATGCTTATTATTAGGACATTAGGTGGATTTTGCATTTTGGCGAAGGATGAAATCTATCAGAGGGAGTCGAATCGGGTCGATGCAGTGGCTTCCCACTGGAATTGTTCGCCTAGTGGCTGTCACCCCGCATTGGCGCTCACTGCTTCCGCAGGCTAGCATCGCGAGGCTAAGCCTGCGCTCTAGCCTCCGGCTTGATTTGCCCCACGCGCATCTTGGTCCAACCCGGCGGGAGATTCGGCGCCTACGAGGTCCTTTCGATGTCCGCACCGGCGATGCCGGTGCGCTCCTTGGCCGGGTGACCGGGTTGGAAACCCGGGTTACCGATCCAAGTCGAAAGGATCGAAGGCATCCGGTTCCTCGCCCTTGGCCGCTTGCTCCATATATTGAAGCATTTTGTCGCGCAGGGCGGTGTCTCCGATCTTCCCGATCAACGCTTCCGCGTCCTGGGGGCGCTCTTTTTCGAGGTTCCAGGCAATGACGCCCATGGTGGCGGCATCGCGCATTTCTCCCGCTGGCAGGGTGTCCAATTGATCCGGTTTGTCGAAGGCCCACATGATCATCGAGGCGAGCCTTACCGGCCGGGTCGATTCATCCTGCGGCAGTGACAGGGCCCAGCTCTTCCAGGCCTCCCGCGTTTCGGGTTTCGCGTTCTTCCGCCTGTTCCGTGATGGCTTCAAACGCCTCCTTACCCGCACCCTCGAGCAGCCCGCGTGACGCCAGACCGGCGAGGATCTCCCTTTGGTTTTCCTCGCCTACCGATGGGTCGTCGAGCGAGGAAATCATCTCCTTTGCGGTCTCCGCACGGAGGGATTCGGACATCGAATCCAGGCGCTCCATCTCCTGGGGATTCTGTGCCAACAGCGGTGCCACCTTGCTTCCGAGCTCCTGATCATCGAATGCCTCCGGATAGCGGGAGACCACCGAAAACAGATCGTCCAACCGTCCGGCACTCTTCATCGTGTCGACCACCTGCCGCTGGATCCTGGCGAGGGTCTCCGCATCCGCGATGAGAGCGAGCTTCTCATGGAACTGCGGATCGACCTCCTCGCCCCGACTGACGAAATTCTCCAGCAGGCTGCCCGGCAGCCGCGCCAGGCCGTCACCCCCCAGCACTCCCAGCACCCGTTCACGGTCCCCCTTCTCCAGCAGGACCTCTACCGCCTTCTGGCAGCCTGTCCTCCGAGCGTAGGCCAGCAAATCCTCCGGCTGGGTCTTGGCGAGGCCTTCAAACGGATCATTGCCATAGATCCTGTCAGGCCACCGCCGGTGTTCGAAGTGGGCCAGGAAGCCAAGCGGATCCTGCTTCCACCAATCCTCGTAAATCTCCGACTTCAAAGACTCGCGCTCGAATGTCTCCATTGGAACGTGCGCCATCGCACGAAGTAGATCGCGGGGGCGAGCCACCGTGGGCCGGGCCGCCGCACGAACCGGGGCCGATGCCGTGGGCTCCGCCGTTTTCCGGGAAGGCTCTGCTTGCTTCGGCTTCCCCGAGGCCGCCCACGCCACTGCGAGCCCCGCCGCCACGGCCAGACCATGCGTGCACGCTTTCCGGTACCATTTCATTGCTCCGTGCCGGTGGGGTTGTCTTCGACGGAATCAGGCGATTCCTTCGCAGACGGGTTCGCTTCGAAATCCGCCGGCTTTTCCTGAAGCTTTTCCGCGAGCTCCACCGTCTTCGGGCTTCTACTCATCGCAGCAGCAGCAGCGTCCGCATCGAGGATTCTCCAATCCTCCAGGTTGCTGTAAAATGACTGGGCCAACTGTCCCACATACCTGCCGTCTTCGAATCGTAACGGAAACGCCTCCACCAAATCCAGAACACGCGAGGCACGCGGATCATCTCCGATCTCGTAGGATTCCAGCGAAATGGATTGGAGTTCGGACTCCGTCAAATATCCCGAGGCCCATTCCACCGCCGCCTTCGGGTTCCACTTGAGCAGGTCCTCATAAAGCGCACGGCGCACTCCCGCCTCATGATCGCTCCCACCCGGAATCTGGGGCATCAGATGCTGGAAGATTTCTTCGGCCGCCATGCTCCCGGATCCGAAAAGCTCGTGATAGTCCTGATCGTGCTCCAACAGGCGGCCAAGAACGCCGGCCAACGATTCACTCTCGTTTTCAGCCGTGATCTCCTCCATCCATTTCGCCACCCGCTCGTGATCCGGCAGATCGCCGTATTCATCCTGTTCCCCGCCTCCGCAACCTCCCATTGGCAAATTGGAGGCCAACTCCGCCTGACTCCGGGCAGCCAAAACCTGCTCCTCACCCAGAGTCTCTTTCATCAATGACGCCGCGACGCCCTCCGACCATTCGCGTGATCCGTCGCTGATGCGGACGTAGGCCAACTCCGTGAGAAACGCCTTCCGGCAACGTTCGCTCATCCCGCTCGAGACGAATGCCAGATCCGCCGCTCCATTACGGGATATCCATTCCCCGTGCACGAAGTCCGTCATCAGGGCATCCGCATGGGGATTTCCAAGTTTGTCGTAGGCGGCGGCAAGCCCCCGGAGATCGTTGCGGTTCAGCCAGTGTCTCGCCACGCTCTCTAGGAGTGTCTTCCGGAAATTTGCCGAGCGGTTGCGGGCTCCGAGTTCCGCCAGCAGGACCTCGGGCGTCAGATGCTGGATGATTGCTCCTTCCAGCAGAACCGTGCGGGACCAATTCGGGCGGGCGGCCAGCTCATTCATCGCCGCCACCGGATCGCGGCGATACCATTCGATGAAAATGGCTTTCGATGCCTCATCTCCCTCGGTTTGCGTGAGGGCTTCCATCAGAGGAACCCGGAGATCCTCTACCTTCCGGAAATCTCCCGAACGCTTGATCAAGGCCTCCAAGTTTTTCCGATCGCTCTCCACCCAACTGGTCCGCCATCCGAGCGTGCGTTGTGCTGGAGTTTCTATCTCGGTAGAGGGGAGGAGCACGGGGCATCCGGCTCCTCGCTGAGCGAACTCACCCTTTGACGCTTCTCCTCTCGCGCCGCCTCCAGGCGCCGGATCACCTCCGCCGTTCCCGCGTCACGCGGGGCCGATCGACCGCTCGTCTTTGTGGGCTCGGATGGTGTGTCAGCCGTCCGCACCATCTGGAAGATCCCCACCCCGGCCAGCAACGCCAGCAGATGGGTCGCCAAGGTTGAGGCTGAGGGGAGTTTCATGTCTGATGGCCTATCCTCAAATCCATGGCTCTGCAAGCTGGGGCGGAGAACTCCCGTGACTTTCAATGGGGCAGGCGGAGGGATTGCTTGCAATAGGGGGCGCGGAAATCTTGCATCGTGGGATGGCTTCCGAACCCATTTCCCGGCGTCGTTTTGTGGTCCGCGCATCGTCGGTGCTGGCGGTTTCAACGATGCTTGGTCGGCAGCAGGCGCGGGCGGCGGAGGAGCCGCCGGAGTCGCGGCAGGCGATGGGGACCCGCGTGGGTGGAGTGACGGAGACTTCCGCGATCGTTTGGACCCGGCTCACGAAAAACGCGACGCGCAACAATAGCGGCATCCCGACCAGCAATGGGAAGGCGAAGACCGGGGCGCCGTTGCCAGCGGATGTTTCCGTGGAGCAGCTCGAGGGTGCGTGTCCGGGGGCGGCGGGGAAGATCCGCGTGCGCTATGGCACGCGGGAGGACTTGAGCGATGCGACCGCCACCGATTGGGTGGAGGTGTCCGCGGAGAACGATTTCATCCATCATTTCAAGATCACGGGTCTGAAGCCCGGCACGGTTTATCACTACGCCAGTGACACGGCGGATGCAGGTGGTTCACACGGTTCCTTCCATGGTCGGTTCGCGACTGCGCCGACTCAGGACACGCCGGGGAATTTCTGCTTCTGCGTGATGACCTGTCAGGCCTACCGGGATCGGGATCATCACGACGGCCACAACATCTATCCCGCGATGCTGGCGATGAAGCCGGCGTTCACTTCGCTGACGGGGGATCTCGTTTACTACGACACCGATCCGCCTGCGGCGAAGAGCATGGAGCTTGCGCGCTACCATTGGGAGCGGATGTTCAGCCTGCCGCGCTTGGTCGAGTTCAGCCGCAATGCCGCCACCTGCTGGCTGAAAGACGATCATGATACGCTGAAGAACGACAGCTGGCCCGGGCAGCATTACGGGGCGCTGACCTTTGCGGAGGGGAAGGAGATCTTCAAACAGCAGGCACCGATGGAGGATGGCAAAACCTACCACACTTTCCGTTGGGGCCGCGATCTGCAGATCTGGCTCACGGAGGGGCGCGACTACCGTTCTCCGAACACGATGCCGGACGGGCCCGGCAAGACGATCTGGGGAGCTGAGCAGAAGGAGTGGTTCAAGAAGACCGTCGCGGAGAGCAAGGCCACGTGGAAGATCCTGATCTCGCCCACGCCTCTCGTCGGTCCCGACCGGGTGGAGGACAAGAGCGACAACCATTCCAACTCGGGATTCGCCCATGAGGGCGATGAGATCCGTGAATGGCTGAAGGCGAATGTGGCGGAGAATTTCTTCGTCATCACCGGCGACCGTCATTGGCAGTATCATTCGATCCACCCGAAGACCGGGCTGCATGAATTCAGCGTCGGTGCGGCGAGCGACGATCATGCCGGCGGCAGTCCGGGGGAGGACCCCGCCTATCACAAGTTCCACCGCGTGAAAGGCGGCTTCCTCTCCGTCACCCTCAAGGCGGAAGGCGCGCAACGCGGCATCGCCTTCGAGCTGCGGGATGTGAATGGCAAGGTGGTCTATGCCTTCGATCGGAAGGCGGAGGTGTGAAAGAGCCTCCGGCCACGATCCCGGGAACGGAACACGCCCTGCATTGACGCTGGTGTCCCGTACCGGCTAGGCTGGGAATTGTAGGCCTGTGCGCGTCACGTCTTCCGGCGATTGGCGCGTGCGGCCCGCTTCCTGCTACCCACCCAGCGTTCCCATGGTCCAACCCGGCGAGAAATTCGGCAATTACGAGGTCCTTTCCAACCCTTCCGGAGCGGCAGAGGTCCTGGGCTCCGGCTCGGGCGGGACGACGCTCAAGGTGAAGCATGTCCACCTCGATACCATCGCCGCGCTAAAGATCCTGCGCCGCCGGGCGCAGGCGGATTCGCGGCAGGGCCAGAGCTTCCTGGCGGAGGCGCGTTCCGCGGCCTCGCTGACGCATCCGCACATCGCCCGCATCCTCGATTTCGGCGAGAACGCCGGACTGCTCTACTACGTGATGGATCTCTGCGAGGGCGGCAGCTTGGAGGATTTCCGGAATGCCAAGGGCACGCCGCCGCCCGCCGTGGCGTTGGCGTGGTTCCACCAATCCGCAGCCGCGCTGGCCCATGCCCACTCCCAGAACATCCTCCACCGCGACATCAAGCCCTCGAACCTGCTGGTGGCGCGGGAAGGCGACGCGGCCTCGCTGAAGCTGATCGACTTCGGCCTCGCCGGGAAAACGGACGCCGAGTCCGGCAATCCGGCCAACGATCCGGTGATCGGCACGCCGTTGTTCGCCGCGCCGGAACAGCTCCGCGGCCAGGCTGCGAAGGCTTCCGACGTATTCTCGCTCGGCGCTTCCTTCCTGTGGCTGCTGACTAGTTCTCATCTCGATACCGGCGACCTCTCGCAGGTGCTGGACCGTCGTCTTGCCGCGCAGACCTATGCGCCGCTGCTGGTGAACCTGCCGCCCGCTTGGCAGGAAGCCATCGGGGCTTTCCTGATGGTGGACCCGGCGCTGCGCCCGGCCGATGGTGCAGCTGCCGTGGCCGTGATTGAGCGCGCTTTCGCCGCCGATTTCCCGTTGCAGCCGGTGCCGTGGTCGGTGGTGGGCGGTGAGTCCGCTGCTGCGACGCCCGCTGTGCCGGAAAACCCGGCGGACGCTTGGGAACAGACCGATGCCGTCGATTGGAGAACGGTGTGGTCGGCGGTCGATGCGCCCGCTGCGGACGGTTGCCGGATTTTGTTCAAGGCCACCTCGTCGAAAGAGGAGGGAACCTGGGACGTGCAGCTTTTCGAAAAGCCCGATCCCTCGATCGAGGAACTGGTGCTGCCGCAGGGACATCTGCTCAAGCGCCACGCCGCCGTTCTCGGTCTCGGCCGGGTAGTGCTGCATCGTGGCGACGGTTGGCTTTCGGTCGCGTGGCCTGCGCTGACCGGCAAGGACGCGCTCGATTGGCTGCGCCTCGGTGGTGTGCCGCCTGCGTCCGATCTGTTGCCGCGCATTCGGGCACTGGCCACCGGGCTCGATCTGGTGGCGCGTGATGGTCTGGATGCGATGGAGATGCACCCGGCGCTGCTGCACCTGCTGGAGTCGCCGGAGCAACCGGAGGCCACCGGCTTCGCAATCGCCGTTTTTCTGCCCTCCGTGACCGCGGAGAAGAGCTCACGGGAAACAGCCAGCACCATCAGCGGCTCGGTGAATGCGCCGCTTCCGATCCGCTTCGCCGCCTGCCTTTATCATCTGCTCGGCGGTCGTCCGCTGCCGCCCGCCGCCTTCCTCAACAACCGCGCTTATCCCGCGGTGCCGCGTCTTTCCGAGCGCTCGAACCGCTACCTCGGTCAGGTCGTTTCCGGACTGAATCCGGCGGGTTCGTGCGGTGAGATCGTGGACCGGTTGTCGATGGAGGAACGCCTGCCGGGCGTGACTGGCATGGCGTCGGAAACATTGAGCCGCTCGATGTATTCGCCGGCGGTGAGCATGTCCGCCGGAGCCACGGTGGCCCGTAGCATGGAGACGCTGGCGAAGCCGCCACAGCTTCCGACCGCTGCCTCCGCATCCGGTTCCACTCCGCCACCGATTGGGGCTCCAGCCGCTGCGAAGCCGAAGCCGGTGAAACTGATCGTCGCGATTGTCGCGGTGCTCATCCTCGGCGTGCTCGGGGTGGGTGGAGCGGCGGTGATGTGGTGGTTCAGTAAGCCGACGCTGGTGCAGCCAAAGACGGTCGCGAGCAATCCGCAGCAGAACGTTCCGACGACCCCGCAGACGAAGAACGATCCCACGCAACCGCAAGCCCCACCTTCATCGACGGATAGTTCGCTGAAGCTGGTGAAGATTCCCGGGCAGGCCGCGACCCTTGCGGAGGCCATCGCGAAGTGCGCGCCCGGCGGCATCATCGAGGTCGCGGGTGGCACTTACAAGGAAGCCATTTCCATCACCAAGCCGGTCACTCTGAATGCATCCGATGGTGCGGTAATCGAGAACGCGGCGGCGACCAACAGCCTCGTTGCGATCAAGGGCAAGGTGGAGGTGAAGATTACCGGACTCGTCATCCGGGATGCCCGCCGGGAGGCAACCGGCAGCCCGGAAAGCTCGCCGCCGCTGGTGCTGGTGGCGGACGGGGCGAATGCCACGCTTGACCGTTGCGTGATCGATGGCGGCATGGGCAGCGGTGTTTCCATGATCAACAAGGCTACGGTGCGCCTGTCCGGTTGCCGGGTGCTGCGCAATCGTTGGTGCGGTCTCCAAGCGAGCGCGGGAGCCATCGTCGAGCTGGATCAAGGCTCCATCTCGGAGAACCGCTGCGGTATCCTGTGCTCCGATCCGGGCACGACCGTCCGCGTGGGCTCGGGATCCATCGTCTCGCGCAACAGCCGCAATGGCATCGAGGTCGGTGGTGGTGCGGCGATGCATCTCGTGGGCTGCGAGGTCTCCAACAGCCAGTCCGGCTGCGGCATCCTCGTTTCCGGTGAGGGCTCGTCGTTGGATGCCTCTGGCAAGACGTCCATCTGCGACAACAAGACCAGTGGTATCGAGGCCGCCGGGTCCGCCATTCTCAAGCTCGCCGATTGCCAGCTCGAGCGGAATCGGGAGCACGGCATCCATGCGGAAAAGGCGGGTGGCATCACCGTCACCGGCACGCGTTTTGAAAACGGGCTCACCGGACTCTTCGCGGATGGGGGCGCGGCCCAGGTGAAGGTCGACCGCTGCGATTTCACGAAGCACGGAGACAGTGGTGTCGTCTTCGCAGGGGTGAAGGCGGACCTTTCCAACAGCACCTTCACGGGCAATTCGGTGGCTGCCATTTTCGCGGATGGCGCGAGCGGCAGCGCGAAGGCGAACCGGGTTTCACCGGGGCCGGTGGATGATGCGATCGTGTTGGACAATGCCGGGCAGGTAGCCCGTGAGGGGAATACGGCGGAATGAGAAGGTCGGGCTCCCCAGACTTCGGCTTCCGGAAGACCCTCCTCGCCTAAAGGCTCAACTCCTTGCGCATTGCAATTCGCCCTCGTTGCGTGACCGCAACGCATCAGGAACTGAATTGACAAATGGTTCCTCTCTCGGACATAACCTACCGATTTCTAACATATAAAACGATGAACCCCAAGAACCCCCTTGCCCGTCGGTCTGTGATGCTCTGCACCTCTCTCGTGGGGGCGTCCTCTCTTCTTCTCACCAGTTGCGCGGACACCCAGGATGGCCGTTTGACGCAGGCCCAGGGCACGGGCATCGGTGCTCTCGGTGGTGCCGCCATCGGTGGCTTGATCGGTGCGGCCTCCGGTAACGCGGGCCGCGGTGCGCTGATCGGTGCCGCCATCGGTGGCGTCGGTGGCTTTGCCTACGGCACCCACGTCGCCCATCAGAAGGCCAAGTACAAGTCGACCGAGGAGTGGCTGGACGCCTGCATCGCCGAAGCCGAAAGCAGCCGCCGCGCCGCCGTCGCCTACAACCGCAAACTCGACAGCCGCATCTCCTCCCTCCAGAGCGAGGTCCGCGCGGCCAAGGCGAGCGGCAACAAAGGCGAACTCCAGCGTCTCAAGCAGGAGATCAAGCAGGAGCGCATCGAGGCCGAGAAGCAGGTCAAGTCGGTCAACGACGAAGTCCAGGCCCAGCAGACCGCCATCAAGGAGGGCGGCAGCTCCTCGCGTGTCAGCTCGCTGCGTTCCAAGACCAGCAGTGTGAGCGCGGAAGGTTCCGCCACCAAGCAGAAGGTGCAGCGGCTCGCCAGCCTCGAGAACCAGATCGGCGTCTGATCCGGGTTCTTCCTTTCAAGCTCCTTCGCACGATCTCGTCCGGAGGAGCTTTTCTTTCTCTTTCCTGATTTCAAATCCACCGTTCCATTTTCATGAAACACACCGTCATCCGTGCCGCCATGCTTGCCTCTTTGATCGGCGGCGGCCTCGCCTCCGTGAGCTGCGAAACCACCGGTGATCCGTCCACCGGCGGCATCTTCTGGAGCGAGCGCAAGGCTCAGGCCCGTCTCGATGAACGCCAGGCCCGCCTGAACAGCATCGAGGACCGCACTGCGGCCGCGAAGGCCCGGTCCCGCCAGAAGGAAGCTGAGATCAACCGCCTCAAAAAAGAGAAGGCGGCGGAAGAGAAGCAGTGATTGGGAACGGATACCGCCGATGATGACCGGCCGTGAAGCTTTGCTCGGTTGCGCGCTGGTTTGCGGCCTGCTCGTTTCCTGTTCGACCCGGGAGGAGCAGGCCGCGTATGCGCCGGTCACCGGCCGGGTTGGCGGTGCCGCCATCGGCGCGGGGATCGGTTCGATTTCCGGTCATGCCGGCTCCGGGGCCGCGCTCGGGTTGCTTTTCGGCGGCCTTGGAGGAGACATTTATCGGGCCAATGAATCCTCGAACCGGCTGATCGATCCGGTCGGTTCGGTAAAAGCGGCCCCTTCCACCATTCGTGAAGGCAGCCGGGTTCGTTCTACGATGGCGGAACGTCAACCGGTGCTGGCTGGCCGCATCGTCCAAGCCCGGGCCGATGGAGATACGAACAGCCTGCTGGTCAACCGTGCCGAGGCTTCGCGCCGCGCGGATGAATGCCGGATGTGGCAGCGGCGGATGAAGGATACCGGCCGAGCGCTCGATCTCGCCCGCCAAGGCAGGATTCCTCCGGCGGATGGCGATCTCGCCACCCTCGACCGCAACCGCTCCTTTGCCGGTGGGCTCGAATACGCCTTCGGCGATCTGGCGAAGTCCTACTCCGCACTCGCACGCTGAAAGAGCGGACGTTCGGGCCTCTCCCTGCGGGCGTGTCACGCTTTGCCTTGGCTTGGAGCCTGCTTGCGCTCTACTCTCCGATGGGCTCGCACGGATCGTGCGGCTTTAACCCGACTGCGATGAAGCTCCTCCTCCGCTCCCTTCTCGCCGCTTTGCTGGTGCCGGTGCTTCACGCGGAACCCGAGGTAGCGGCTGAAACCAACTCCAACCAGCAAGCTGCGGGAGCGGAATTGTGGGAGGACTTTCAGAAGAACTACAAGGAATACTCCTTCTCCCCACTCCCGGCGGACGAGCTCGATCTCAAGGCCCGCAAGGCACTGCTCACGGCTCTCGGAACTCGCTATCGCAGTTGGGAACCCGACAAGGCTCCGAGCCTGCCCGAGTTGATCGAGGCCGTTCACAAGAACGACCCGGCGTCCTCCACCTTCGACCTTGCCGAAAAAGCACTCACGGCCCTGCTGCCGACGATCGATCGCTTCGGTCTCTACGAATCCAGTTCGGAAATCGCGCAGCTACAGGAAGCCTCGCGCCAGAGTGGTGGCCAGATCGCGATGATCGTGGAGCGGGACGACAACGGTCGGCTGCTTTGTTTCCCCGAACCGGAAGGTCCCGCCTCCGAAGCGGGAATCAACTACGGTTCCGAGCTGTTGGAAGTCGATGGCGTTTCCGTGGAGCGCAAGCGCCTTGCCGCGGTGAAGCTCGCGTTCATCGGTCCGTCGCCCTCCGTCTCGGTGAAAATCCGCCAGCCGCAGGGCAAGGAGGAGACGCTTTCGATCAAGCGCACCACGCAGGTATTCCCCTCCGTGAGCGCGAAGAAAGGTCCCACCGGCCTGTCCGTGCGCATCCGCAAGTTCGACTCCGGTTCAGCCTCCCGCTTCAAGGCCCTCCTTCAGGAAAACGCTCCGGTGACGCGTCTCATCCTCGATCTCCGTGGCAATCCCGGCGGCCTGCGGGACGAGGCCATGTTGGCCGCCTCACTCTTCACGCCGGAGAAGACCGTTCTCGGTCGGCTCAAGGATGGACAGGGAGAACGGGATGTCAGCGATGGCAACGGGGTGTTCTGCGAGCCCCAGTCCATCCAGATCCTCCAGGATCGCCGCTCCGCCTCCGGTGCCGAATTCCTCGCCGCCAGCCTCCGCGAAAACCTCCCGGGAAAGGTGAAGATCTTCGGCGAGCCCAGCTACGGCAAGAGCCACTCCACCGTCAAACTGCCCCTCTACGGCGGAGGGATCATGACGGTCAGCGAGAGCCTGATGATGACCGCCTCCGGCAAGTCCTGGGACAAGACCGGCCTGCAGCCCGACGTGGTCCAGCAATCCAAGTGATTCCTGCGCCGCGGGGTCATGAGCACGTGACACCCGTCAAACCGCGCACCCGCGGCGCAGGAAAAACCAACCATCACTCGAATGGCTCCAATCCTTGGAGATGGAGCGAACATGACAGCCCGGGCATGAAACGCTGCTACTAACAGGTGGCTTGTTTGGAACCCTATCCGGACTCTCTGATCCACACCATGTCTCTGCGGACCCGCGCGCGGATTCAAGCGGCATCGGAAACGCCACGGGAATTTCACAGGGAATTCACGAAAGAATTCGCGGAGCGTGGAAAACCGGTTAGTTTTCCACGCTATGAGTGGCTTTATCGCATGGATCCTGTTGGGCCTGATCGCAGGCGGTCTCGCCAAGCTTCTGATGCCTGGCGATCAGAAAAGCGGCTGTCTGCTGACCATGCTTCTGGGCATGGTGGGGGCCATCATCGGTGGATGGCTCGGCCGCTACGCCACCTTCCTGCCGACCGAACCTGTCGGAACCTGGCTGCCATCCCTCGGTTCGATCGTGACGGCGACGGTGGGGGCGTTCGTCTTGTTGCTGATCTTCCGCCTCGTCACCAAGAAGTGACAAAAAGGAAAGGGGTGGCTCCCCGAAAGGTGCCACCCCCTTGCTTGGATGATGGATTTCACCCGATCGTTTCCGCGCCGAAGTAGGGCACGAGAGCGGCGGGGATGCGGATGGAGCCGTCCGGCTGCTGGCATTGCTCCAGCAGGGCCACGTAGAGGCGGGGCAGGGCGGTGCCGGAGCCATTCAGCGTGTGCGGGAAGCGGTTGCGGCCTTCCGCGTCCTTGAAGCGCAGCTTCATGCGGCGGGCCTGGTATTCGGCGAAGCACGAGCAGCTGGAGACTTCCAGATACTTGCCTTGGCCCGGTGCCCACACTTCGATGTCGTAGGTCTTGGCCGAGGAGAAGCCGAGGTCGCCGGTGCACAGCTCGATCGTGCGATAATGCAGGCCGAGTTTCTCGGAGGATCGCTTCGGCGTGGCTGAGTGAGTTCTCCAGCACCTCGAAGCCGTGACGTCCGGATGCACGACCTGCACCAGCTCCACCTTGTCGAACTGGTGCATGCGGATGATGCCGCGGTTGTCGCGGCCGGCGGACCCTGCCTCACGGCGGAAACACGGCGTGTATGCGCACCAGTTTCACCGGCAGCTCGCTCTTCGGCGAAGAATGGTGTCGCGATAGAGGTTGGTGACCGGCACTTCGGCGGTCGGGGCGAGGAACAAATTGTTCCGGCCGTCTTCACCGGCATCCGTGCCGTACATGTCGTCCTCGAACTTCGGGAGCTGGCCGGTGCCTTCCATGCACTCGCGCTTCACCACGATGCGGGACGTTCACTTCCTCGTAGCCATGGCTGGCCTGGGTATCGAGGAGGAAGTTGATCAGCGCGCGCTCCAGCTTCGCGCCCTTGCCACGATAAACGGCAAAGCCCGATCCGGCGATGCGGGTGGCATCGTCGATCGAGACCAGACCGTGCGCCTCGTAGAGGGCGACGTGATCCTTCGGCTCGGCGATGTCCGGCTTCTCGCCCCAGACGCGCACCACTGGATTGGCGGTTTCATCGGATCCCACCGGGCAGGCCTCGTGGAGGCGTGTTCGGGATGTTGAGCAGCAGGTCTTCCTGCTTGGCGGCGGCGGCTTCGGACTCGGCATCGAGCGCGGCGATGCGTTCGTTGATGCCGCGGACCTGGGCCTCGATGGCGGAGGTGTCCTCGCCCTTGGCCTTGAGCATGCCGATCTGCTTGGAAGTGGTCTTCCGCTCGGACTGGAGGGATTGCTTCTCGGTCTCGGCACGGCGGCGGGATTCGTCGCAGGCGAGGACTTCGTCGATGAGCTTCCAGTGGTCGCCGCCGCGCGGTTTCAGGCGTTCCTGAACGGCGGCGGGGTTTTCGCGGATGACGCGGATGTCAAGCATGGCGGGGGAGCCTGTAGCCGGTCCGGGGCGGCTTGTGAACCCCGAAGGTCGGGAATCCCGGGGATCGTCACTCCCCGTCGCCTCCTCCCGGTCCGCCGAACATGTTCAGCATGCCGCTGGCCTTGGTTTCCAAGTGGGTGCGGTATTGCTGGAGCTGGCTGTCGTTCAGGTAGGGGCGGAGGGCATTCACCCGGTCCTCGGTGCGCTGTTTGACGGTGTCCCGGAGAGTCTTTTGGATATCGGCCATCGAGGTGGAGTCGGCACCGCGGTTCATCTGGCCCTCCATCTGTTCTTCCATCAGGTCCTGGACGCCCAGTTCGTCGTCGATCTGGATGCCCATGCTTTCCGTGAACATGCTCATCATGCCTGCGGATTTCTGTTTGTCCTCGCGGGCGGCGGCCTGTTCCGAGAGGGCCTGATAGACGCCGTCCCGTTGTTCCGGGGTCATTTCGATGACATTGGCGATATTGCCCATGTCCTTGAGAGCCTTGGAGTCGATACGTGCCTGCCGCTCCTTGCCCTTGAAAGAGTCGTATTGCGCTTTTTGCTCCTCGGTAAGGACTCCGGCGGTGGCTTCGTCCATCCCATCCGATTTCAGCAACCCGGCGGCATCCTTCATCTTCTGGCCCTGATCCTTGTCGTTGTCCGTGAACAACTCGGTCATCGCGCCGAAGCGTTTTTCCATGGCGGCCCGGACCTGTTCCTTCTGCTCGGGGCTGAGGTTCAGGTCGGCGGCCAGCTTGTCGAGGCGGGCTTCGAACTTCTTCCGCTGGATGTCCGTCATCCGCTTGGCCATCTGGTCCTGGCCTTTTTTCATGGCCTCCTTGGTTTTGGCGTCCTGCTTGGCCTTGGCTTCGTCGTTGTCCGGCTTGGCAGGGCGGCCGGACGATGTCTTGCCCGGAACGGCCCCGGTTTCTCCCGCTGCCGGCTTGCCACCGCCCGGAGTGGCGGATGCGGTGACGGGAGCGCCCGAAGAGGGCGGTGTGGCCGCAGCGGTGGCTTGGGTCATCGGACGCGCGAACCATCCGATGGCAATGCCACCGGCGAGACAGGAAAGGGGGACGGCGATTTTCATGAAGGTATCAAACAAAGTTGGCAGGATGGGTCCTTGCGGCCCAGTGGGATTTCACCCGCGGATTGGACCCGCTCGGGAAGGAGTGTCCGGCTCCCGTCACAACCGGACAACTTCCCGGAATAATCCTTCAGTTTCCCGCAGGTGGTGCCGCTGGAGTGACCGTTCTCGGCGCGATCCTGACCGCTTCGGCGAGTTCCTTGTCATTGAGCAGCTTTCCCTCCTTGAGAGCGGCCAGGAAACATTCCGGCGCCACGGGACTGACCTTCATCTTCTGGTAGTCCTCGGAATGAGCGGCGGCCACGCCCTTTTCGGCTGAAGCAAGAGCTGCCGGTTTGTCGCCCGCGCGCCATTGGAGGCGGGCCAGCATCATGCATTCGCCGGGTCCGATTTTCGGGGATTCGGTCGCTGCGGCCATGCGGGAGGCGAGTGCCTTCATCAGGCTGGCGGGAGCCGCATCCTCCGAGGTGGCGATTCGTGCAACGGTGAAAAGCTGCACCGGGCGGGTAGGGCCTTCCGGCATCGCCATCACGGCGGCCTCGAGTGCAGCCCAGTCGCCTTTGCTGGCCAGCAGGGTGAGATCGTAGGTAATGAGGATCTTGTTCTCCGGATCCAAGGTTTTGAGCTCCGCGAGCGATTTTTCCATGGCGGGCACATCCTTCTTCCGGGTGGCTTCGTTGAAGGTCCGCATCGCGGCGTAGAGTTTTTCCTGCTTCTGCTTGTCGTCGGTGAGCTTGCCGAGGGCCGCAGTCTGGTCCTCGCCGCCTTTCAGCAGGCCTTCGATGATTTCGTCGGTCAGCTTCATCGGGTGGCACATGAGGATGATCTTGCCATCCTTGATCACGAAGGTGTGGGGGATGCCGGAGACGGCGGCGGCCACCATCCACTGGGTGTCGAAATCGCTGCCCTTCGGGTTGTAGGACACCGGATAGGACATCCCATCACCTTTGTTTTTGACGAAGGACACCACCGGTTCCTTGCCGTTGCGCTCGCTGACATTCATGCCGAACACGCGGAGCCCCTTGTCGCCGTATTTCTTGGACAACTCGTTGACGTGGGGGATGGCGGCGATGCAAGGGCCGCACCAGGTGGCCCAGCATTCGAGCAGATACACCTTGCCGGGTTCCCATGCCTTCGGGGCTTCGCCTTGAATCCATTCTCCTTTGGCGAGCGCGTCCGGAGTGACAGAGGAGCCGACTACAAGTGTGGGCTCCACTTTATCCGCCACCTTTGCCGGTGCCTCGGGATTGGCATGCGGGATGACAGGAGCGAGCGGGACGGCGTTTTGGGCGGCAGAAACCGCCACGGAGGCAAGCAACAGGAAAACGGGTTTCACGCTTCAGAAACGTCATGGCAGGAGGGCTTTGTCCACGAAATACAGGTTTCCCGTCCGGCTACCGGAGCTTGTTGAGGAGCTCCTGTTTTTCCTTCGGATTCAAGGTGGGGTCCTGAGAGATTTTTTCCCGGAGCGAGCTTTCAAGATCGACCCGGATTTCTTCCTCCGGAATATCCGCTACCCAGGCCACGGAGGCCTCCCGATCCGATGGATACCACTGTTCGGCGACCTTTTTCGCGCGGCCGGCATTCAACAGATCCGGGCTGGAGCTGAGTCGGGCTGCAACTGCGGCCGGATCACGACCGGCCCAGTAGCTGATGGCGGAATTGAGAATCCGATCCCGGTTGGGCCCGGAGGCGGATTCCGCCAGGTCCACCGTGGTTTCCGGCCGATCGTCATCCACCACGGCGGATACCAGAACCGCAGGCAGGGCGGGGGTTGATGGATCGAGCGCGTAGAATCGGAAGTCCTCCAGCTGGGTTTTCGTCAACTGGCTTTCCAGTCGGGCGAATGCCGCAGGCCCCTTTCCATCGTGTGGGAATTCAAGCCACCAGGACACCGCCGCGACCGGGTCGGATTTCGCCCAAGTCATCATGATTTTGGCGGCAGCGGCTTGTTGGGTTCCGCCCGCTGGGAGGGCGGCCACCATCTCCCGGGCTCCATCCGGATCGCTGGCGAACCGGGTTCCCGCGATGGAACCGATCGCTTGGGCCAAGGGATAGCCGGACAGGTGGCTGGCAGCCCATTGCAAAGCATCCTCCGGCTGGGTTTTGGAAAGGGCTTCCACATACAGCGGCCCGAGCCGGGCCACGTCCCCGGAGGAGGCGTCCCGCGAAAGCCACTTCACCGCCCAGGTGACCAGTGGAAGGTCATCCGGGTTCTTGGATTTGAACGCGGCTTCGGTGAAGCGGGCTTCGATCAAGCGCCGGGAGGCTGCGGGAAGCGTCTTCGCCCAGGAGGTGGCCGCGAGCCAATCCTTGGATAACCACGGGTCCGCGATGCCAGCCCAGATGCGGTCGCGGGTGGGCGAGGGGTTGAGGGTGAGGAGACGGGTCAGGAAGCGCCCTCTTTCCGGGTCCACCGTTGGGACGGAGAGATTCGGATCGATGGATGCCAGGACTTCAAAGTGGCTGAGAGCGGCGGATGCCAGAGTCTCGTCGGTGCCTCCGAGGAGCTTCACCGCGGCTTCTGCGATCGATCTCCGGTCGCTGAAGCCGGGAGTGATCCGAAGCATGGTGGCGAATGCGGCGGGGTCCGCTTTCAGCCACTCGGTCACGACGATTTGAGCCTGCTCCGAGGTGGCGGAATCCCCACCTCCGATAAGGAAGCGCCATGTGGCTTCGGGATCGCGCGCGGCACAGGCCTGAATGACTTCCGGTGGGAACTGCCAGTTCGGCCTGCCGGAGGAGCGTAGCTGCTCAAGGGCTCCGAGAGTGGGCGTGGATGCCAAGGTGACCATGGCCCGTTGACGCGCGAGTCCACGGAGGTCGTATTGGGCGGAGCGGAGGATCTCTCCGGCGTCCGGAGGACGGGGGGAACGCTGGGTGCCGGAACTGGTGACGCCGGGTATGTCGCGGCCGGACCAATGGACGGCCAGACGCGTGATCCCATAGGCCAATGCGGCTGCCAGCAATGGCATCGCGATGGGCTTGAGAGGGATGTTCCGGAGATTCATGGCGGCGGCAGGGTTTGGCGGAGGCTCACCAGATCCGCTTCCGGCAGGTCGGTGGCGGCATTCAGCGCGGCGGCGGCGGCTTCCGGGTCGGCGGCGGCCCAGGAGGAGAAAGCGTCACGCCGGGCTTGGCTGCGGAGTGCTTCGTTGGAAATGGAGCCGGCCCATTCCCATGCGACCTCGGGTTCGGACTCCTTCAGCTCTTTCACGAGGGGGATCGTGGCCGCGTCCCGGATGCGACCGGGAGGTTGCGCGTCCAGCCAAGTGGCGGCTCCATTGGAGTCCTGGCGTGCCCATCCTTGGATCGCCTCAGCCGTGCAGGTGGCGCGGAGTTCGGCGTCCTTGAAACGGGCTGCCCAGTCGAGGGCTGCATCCGGATCGGTCTGGCTCCAGATGGACATCAGGCGCCGGGCGGTATCGGTGGTTTCAGGAGACGGTGGCAGATCCGCGACCGCAGGTGCCAGATCCTCGATCCGGGGCCGTAACGAGAAGTGGTAGTCCGACAAGCCCCATTGCCGGGGATCCTCCAACGAGGCCGCCAGTACTCCGGCCCGGTCTTGTTCGGGAACGAACGAGAGATTCACGGGGGAGTAGCTGCCCCACGGTGTGCCGATCAGTCCCTGATAGAAGGAAAGGCGAAGATCCTGATCCTCCAAGCCCGCTGCGAACTTCAGCGCGGCCTCCGGTGCGGTTTTATACCAAGCCTTCATCAAGCCGCTCATGGCTTCGGTCCGGGCTTCGGAGTTTGTCTCCCGCGCCATCGCGGCCGCGGTCCTGCCGAATTGATCGGGAGAAAGCCCGTCCCAGATGCGCGGCAGCACGTTGAGCGCGATGGTGCCGGAATCGGTATCCGCCGAGGCCAATGACCGGTAGGCATCGAGCGCCGTGATCTTTCCCGAGGCCACGGCATCTTCGAACACCTCGACCAGGGCGGTGGAGGATTCCAAGGCGGGATACTTCAAGGCGAGGGTGACTGCGATCCGCGGATCATCCCTTCCCAAAGCGGCGAGGATGGGAGTGCCGTTCACGCCATCGTGATCGCCGAAGGAGTGGAAGGTGGTTTTCAGCCACTCGTTGGACTTGCCCTTGCAGAGCGACTCAAAGCGCTCGAGTGCGGCTGCGGGAGAGCCTTTGGCAACGGTCAGCAGGGCTCCTTTCAAGGCCTGGGCACGATAGGGATCGGGAAGATTGTCCGCCCATGGGAAGACGGCCTGCGGGTCTTTCTCCGCGTGGGCGGCTCCGAGCAGGGTGAACAAGGTGGCGGTGGTTTGGTTCCATCGCCTTGGCATGCCCTGAGAGGGCGGGGATGATTCCAGGATCTTGATCGCGATGGCCTGGAGTTCCTCCGGCTTGGCCCGCGCCACCGCCATCCAGGCGGGATTTCCCGCGTCCGGCTGGCTGATTTGCTCGGGTGCCCGCCAGACCCATTGCACGAATAGCGAGGGATCTTCCAAAAGCAGGGCATCCGCAATCAGTTGCACATCCCCCTCGCCATCGGGAGCCGGATGATTGGCCAGGTAGGTCCATGCGGCATCAAGATCGGTCAGCGCCCATTCCTTGAGAAGCATCACCCGCAGGGTCGGATCATAGGGTTCCTTTGCTTTGGCTAGGAACTGGAGGCCGCCCTTCGGATCGAGTTCCGCCCAGCGTGCGGCGATCAAGGCCCATGCATGGTCTCGTTCGGATCCCGGAGGCAGTTGCAGGGAGGCCTGAAGCCGGGCTGCGAGTTCGTCGGCATTGGCGTTCTCCAGACCACGGTCGATCGCCAGATAGGCCTCGGATGCCGGGAGTCGTGGAATGGGAGGGGACTTGGATTCCGCCTCCGGGTTGATGGGGATGCCAGGGGAAGGTGTCCGGAGGCCCAGGCCGATGGCCAGCGGTACGGCCAGCCATAGCAAATGCGAGGGGCGGAATGGCTTTTCCCACATTGGGAAACACCATCGCCTCCCGTCAGCAGGATGTCACCTCGAAACGTTTGCTTCGTCCTGTCCGAGGAAGGATTTCCGGCACAGCTCGGCGTATTTGCCGTTATGGGCCAGCAACTCCTCATGGGTGCCCTGCTCAAGGACGCGGCCTTGCTCCAGCACGTAGATCCGATCCGCATTGCGGATGGTGGACAAACGGTGGGCGATGACGAAGGCGGTGCGGTTTTCCATCAACCGGTCCAGTGCATCTTGGATCAGCCGCTCCGTCTGGCTGTCGACCGAAGCCGTGGCTTCGTCCAGCAGCAGGATGGGCGCGTTTTTGAGAAGGGCACGGGCGATGGAGAGGCGTTGCTTTTCTCCGCCGGAGAGCTTCACGCCGCGTTCGCCGACATTGGTATCGAGCAACTGCGGCAACTCGCGGACGAACGGATCGGCGTGAGCGGCCTCCAAGGCGGTCCACAGCTCCTCATCGGTGGCGTCGCGCTTGGAGAGCTGGAGGTTCTCGCGGACCGTGCCGTTGAACAGGAAGGCCTCCTGGGTGACATAGGCCAGATGGTCGCGCAGGCTTTCCTTCGAGAGGGTGGAAATATCGTGGCCATCCAGCGTGATCGTGCCGGCCGTCGCCTCGTAAAACCGGGCCAGTAGCGAGAGCACGGTGGTCTTGCCCGCGCCGGTGGCTCCCACCAGCGCGATCGTCTGGCCGGGCAGCGCCTGGAGGGAGACCTCGTGCAGCGTGGGCTGCTCCTGATAGGAGAAGGAGACGTTCTCGAATCGGACCGCTCCGGCAACCTTGGGAGGAAGGATCTCGCCGCTGTTGGCATTCGGTTCCTCCTCTGCATCCAGGATTTCAAATACCCGGTCGGCGGCGGAGCGTCCGGACAGGATCATCTGGTTGAGGCCGTTGAGGCGGTCGATGGGCTCGTAGAAAAGAGAGAGGGACAGGAAGAAGCCGGTGAAGTCTCCCATGGTCAGCGAGCCCTGCATCACGGCATGTCCGCCGAAAGCCAGGACCAGCACGTAGCCGGTCATGCGGACGAAGGACATCATGGGCGAGTAGATCGCCCACCATTTCATCATCCGCAGGGAAGCCCGGCGGAGCAGATCGGAGAAGCGGTTGAACCGGTCCAACTCTTCGGTTTCAGCCGCGTAGGCTTTGATCTGGCGGATGCCGGAGATGTTGTCGTGGAGGATGGCATTCAGATCGGACGAGGCATCCCGCTGGTTGCGGTAGCGGTCGCGGCCTTTGGTGGAATAAATCCACGCGCCCACCGCCAGCAGGGGGACGGGGAGGGTGGCCCACATCGCCACCACAGGATTCAGATAAAAAAGAAATGCACCGACCCCGAGCACCTGGAGGGCGGCGACCAGTCCCTGCTCGATGCCGTCGATGAGGACTCGCTCCATATTCGTCACGTCCTCCACGACCCGGGTCATGATGTCGCCGGTCCGGCGGGTATCGAACCAGCGCAGGGGCAGGCGCTGGATTTTCGAATAGAGGTCGGAACGGATGTCGTAGATCACCTTCTGTTCGAAGGTGTTGTTGATGAAAATCCGCAGGGAATTCAGCACATCCTTGATCAGAAAGCCTGCGGCGGCCAGAGCGATCCAGAGCGGGAATTCCCCGTGTCGTTCGGGATGGGGAAGAATGTGGTCGATGACGTGACGGGTCGCATTCGGGAAGACGAACACTGCCAGAGTCATGCCCACGGCGCAGAAAAGCTGGGCTGTGGCGAGGCCCGGATAGTGCCGGAGGTACGAAAAAACACGTGGGATCGAGCGCATGGCGGGCGGCGAACCGTCACGTCGTGTGGGTGCTTTGTAAAGGCAAGCGGCAATTCCCATGAAATTTGGGATTGCCGCCGCAAAACAGACCCTCCTAATGTCCGCTCACACGAGGAAACCCAACGTTTAAATCCCAAACCCTATGGCCAAAACATTCGGCATTCTTACCGCCATTGTTCTGCTGGTGTCGGCATTCGTCGGCTTCAAGAACAAGGAAAAATATGACGCGGAAATCCGCGACCGCCAAGAGGCGGAAAAGAAACTCGATGCCAGCCAGCATCGCCTGAAGGTCGCCCAAGACAATCTGAAGGAAACCACGGCAAAGCGGAAGGACACCGAAGCCCATGTCGCCAGCCTCAACTCCGAGAAAACGAATCTCGCCGAGGCCAACGCCAAACTGAAGTCCGAGATCGACGAGAAGACCGCCAAGTCCGACGCGAACAAGGCCAAGCTCACCGAGCTCAAGGAGAAGCTCGAAAACGTCGGTGACCTCGCTACCCTTGGTCCGAAGCTCAAGGCGACCAATGCCGAGATCATCGAACTCGGTCGGAACATCGATAACACGACCGCGTCGCTGGCCAACTTGACCGCCGAATCCGGCCGCCTTGACAAGGTCATCGAAAACTTCCGCTCGGTCAGCGCCCTATATCCGGCCAAGAAGTCCAATCCGGCTCTGAAGACCCGCATCAGTGCGATCTATCCGAACTGGGGCTTCGTGACCCTGTCCGCTGGCAACGCTGGCGGAGTGATCACCAACTCCACTCTGGATGTGGTTCGCGACGGCGAGACCATCGCCAAGCTTCAAGTCACCGCTGCTGAAGGTGGAACTTCCTCCGCCAGCATCGTTCCGGAGTCGGTCAAGGCCGACACCGTGCTCATGGTCGGTGATTCCGTGGTCGCCGAGAAATAAGCTGAGAAAACCCTCCCGAAACCCACATCCGGATTTCCATGAAACCCCTTTTCCACACTCTCGCCATCCTGGCAGCCGGCGGCGCGATCTTCTTCTCGATGAAGCTGTCTGAAAACTTCAAGGCCCAGCAGAAGATCCGCCTTGAAACCAACGACGAGAACAAGTCCGTGACCGCAGATGCGGACGGTACCGAGTCGAACCTCAAGAAAGAGCAGGGCATGCTCGCCAAGGCTACGGAAGATGAGTCCGCCGCCACGCAGGCTGTCAGCACTCTCAAGTCCGCCGCTGCGGGCCTGAAGCGTGACTCGGCCGCTCAGGATACCTTGCTGGAAGAACAAAAGGCGGAATTCGACAATGCCAACAAGGCAATCGAAGCTGTCAAAGCCGCTCTGGCCGATCTTGGCAGCGATGTGACCCTCGAGAACCTGCCTGACAAGGTGAAGGAGCTTGAGAACAAGAAGCTCGACCTGCAGAAGAAGTCCGATGAGCTGAAGGAGCTCGTTGCCGCCGCGACCAAAAAGCGTGACGCGCAGAAGGAAGAAACCGGCCGTTTGGCTGACGTGAAGACCAAGCGTGACAAGCGCATCGGTCGCAACTCGATGGAATCCGTGATCACCGCGGTGAACCAGGAGTGGGGCTTTGTGATGGTGGGTGCTGGTGCCAACACCGGCTTCACCCCGCAGACCAAGCTGATCGTCGAGCGTGATGGCCGCCGCATCGGTAAGATCCAGCCAACCTCGATCGAGCCGAACCAGACTCTGGCCGACATCGATTTCGACAGCCTGGTGGAAGGCGTCCGCCTCCAGCCGGGTGACAAGGTCATCCTTGCCGAGCCGGCTTCGAACTGAGCTTCTGAAATTCTGTTTTTCTACAACCTCCGCGGGCTTGCAGCCGGCGGAGGTTGTTTTATGTTCCGCCCATGCGTTCGCTGTCGATCGTCGCCACCGTTGCCCTCGCGGGCCTTCTTTGCCCCTCCTGCGCGAACAAGGAACCGGAGAAAAAGCCGGTGCCACCGCCGTCCTCGGCCAGCAAGATGCCTTGGAATGTTCCCCAGTCGGGACAGGGCATGGGTGCCTTCGGCATGATGCCGCAGCTCCAGCAGCGCCGCTGAGATCTTACTCGCGGTGATAGGGTGAGCCCGCCTTCATCGAGGCGAGCCGGTAGAGTTGTTCTAACAGAACCACCAACGCCAGCTCGTGCTGGAGGGTGAGGGAGGACAACGAGAGGACGAGATCCGCCGCGCGCCGCAGTTCCGGCGTGTGGCCGTCCGAGGCACCGATCAGGAAGGCTACGCATTTCACGTCGCCCCGGTGTTCGAGCGCCTCGAAGCGTTTCGCCAGTTCCGCAGTGGTGAGACGCTCGCCGCGTTCATCCATGGCCACGCGGAACATGCCTTCCGATTTTTCAAGCAAGCGCTGGGAGACCTCGGCGGAGCTGCCCGCCTTGACCAGCTCCAGCGAGACCTGGTTGTAACGGCCGAGGCGCTTGAGGTATTCGGCGATTCCGTCCTTGGCGTAAGCGAGGGCGGGTTTTCCAGCGGCGAGGACGAGCAGGCGCATGCAGGAGGCCATCGTGACGAATCCGGGCATTGCTTTCGAGCGCCGATTCGCGATGGTGTCGTTAGATGCGATACGCCTTTCTTTTGCTGCCACTGCTGGCCGTGTCCTGTGGCACGCCCAACAACATCGTTCCGGAGAACCATCGCGAGCAGAAGATGTTCGCGTTTCTGGAGAAGTTCGACCGCTTCGACTACAACGGAGACGGCAAGCTCACGAAGAAGGAGGTGCGCCAGGGGCTCCGTGAGAGTGATGTCCACGGCATCACCGACGCGGAAATCGACAAGGGTTTCGCCGAATTCGATACCGACAAGGACGGAGCGATCTCCTTTGCAGAAGCCCAGGGAGGCATGCGGCGCGAGTTTTCAGACCGCTGACGGTTGTTCAGGAAGGTCGGGCAGTGGCTCGCCGTTCCACTCCAGATCGTAGGTAGAAGCGGCTTTCATATCCACACCCGGGCCGAGGGCCTTCTCCCGCTCACGGAGTTCACGGAACATCTTCCAGCCGGCGGCGTGGGTCAGGCGGTCATCCGGTGCCTTCACCACATCCTTGCCACGCAGCAGGTCGGTCCAGCGGGTAAGGCTGCGACCGGGTTCCGTGAGCATGGCGAACGTGATCATCCGGGGCGTGGGAGCCATCGGCCAGAGGCGCGTGCAGGCTGGATCGAGGAAGGAAAGTGGATTCTCCTGCGCCAGCAGATGGACACCGCTGGTGGTGCGCGGATTGCACTCGATGACATGGAGGCCTTCCGGCCCGGCGATGAAATCGAAGCAGATCTGGCCGGTGAAACCCAGGTGCTTCACGAGGGACTCGGTGAACCCGAATACTTCCGCGGATTCGACGGGCTCGAAGAAAAACCCCGCACCTTGGCCGGAACGGTGGCTGGGCTCGTAGGTCGAGTGAGCGGTGATCCTGCCCTCCATGGCGATGGTAAAGGTGCAGAGCGGTTTTCCGGGCACAAAGCGCTGGGCCAGCCACGGATGCCGCGGGGTCGGCGTGACCTTCGCTGCCGCCTTTATGGATGGGCGTATCAGCACCTCGGCGGCAAAGCGGGAGAACACCGGTTTCAGCACCCAGGCCTGCAATCCACCTTGCCCGGTCGCGAAGGCATCGAGTTCTTCCCGCGACTTCAGTTCATGGGTTTCAGGAGCACGGATGCCGAGTCCGGGAAGATCGTTGACCAAGGTGGCAAAGCGGCCTTTGTGATGAAGTTCGGCGAGGGTTTCGAAAGAAGGGGAAAGGAGCTTGGAGACCCCGTCGAATACCTGGCGGTAGCGGGCGAGGACGAAGATTTCCTCACAGGTCGGGATGATCCATTCCGCCCCGCTTTCCCTGGCGGCGTCCCTGACTGCCAGTGCGTGTTCGACTGGTGATTGGCGGGGAGGCGGTACTTCGATGAAGTTCGAGAGATAGCGCGAGACACGGCAGAGCGGATGCCGGAAGGAATCGCAGGCGGTGACACGATGGCCGGATCGTCCGAGGCGACGGATCCAATCGAGTGCGGCGAAGGCCCGCGCCCCGGTGACAAGAAAGGAAGACATGGAAGGGGCTATTGGGCCTCGGCAATGGAGAGGACTTCAGAAAACGGGAGATCCGAAAGGAGGCCGAAGGCGTCATGCCGTGTCAGCTTCTCGCGGAGGGTGGCAGGGCTGGTGAGCCCGCACAGGAATCTCGCGAGCTGGCGCGTGGTGCCGAGCGAGGCGTGGCGCTCGCGTCCGAGCTCGCGGATCAAGGCCCAGTCCGCATCATCCGGCTGGCGTGGCGTGCTGCGTGGGATCGGCACGGCGGCCACGCCGCGGCAGCGGTCACAGTGGCCGCAGGGATGCTCCAGCGTCTCGCCGAAATGGGCGGTGAGGGCGGCGGTGAGACAGCCGGGGGATTCCGCGAGCGAGACGACCTGGCGGAGTCGTTCGAGATCCGAGTGCTCACGATGCTGGAAGCGGGTGTTAAGCCTTTCTGCGAGCTGGTGGAGATCACCCGGATCGCGCAACAGGCGGTAGCCTTGGCGGATGCCGGACTTTTTCATCGCCAGATCCCCCGCTTCCTCCAGATGAACCAGGGCGCTTACAATGCGTTCGCGCGGCTCGCCGATTTTCGCGGCCACGGCATCAATCTCGAAGTTCGTCCAGACACGGCCCTTCGTCCCGGCGGCGAACAGGCGGGTGAGGAAGTCCCTACGGCGTTCATCGTAGCCTGCCAGGACACGCTTGAAATCACGCAGCAGGTTCACCGAGTAGCCGCTGTAGAAGGAGCCAGTGGCTTCGATCACTCCCTCCAGCTCCAGATAGGTCAGCACCGTGGATACGACCAGCGGCCTGATGTCGCAGGAGGATGAGAGATCGTATTGGGAGACGTCGAAGTTCGTTCCCAGCCTCAGCACCCGGTCGGTGAGGTGGCGGATCGCCTGCGGGGTGGGGGTATCGCCGTAGATGAAGTTCTCCAACACCGGGAGGTCATCGCCGCAGGCCAGCCATTCGCAGATGGAAGGTTGGCCGTCACGTCCGGCACGACCGATCTCCTGCGAGTAGTTTTCCAGGCTCTTCGGCAGGTTGTAGTGATAGACCCGGCGGATGTCCGCCTTGTCGATGCCCATGCCGAAGGCGATGGTCGCGACGATGACGGAGGTGCCTCCGTTCATGAAGGACTCTTGGGCCTCCGCGCGGAACTCATCGGGCAGGCCGGCGTGGTAGGCGCGTGCGGAGAGACCGTTTTTCTGGAGGAAAGTAGCGACCTCCTCGGCGGTTTCCTGGCGGGTCACGTAGACGATGGCGGGGCCTGGAGAAGAGCGGAGGCGTTCGAGCAGCAACGGCTTGCGCTCCATCGCCAGGGCGGGGGTAACGCGCAGATCGAGATTCGGGCGATGGAAACTGAGCTGGACGTGGTCATCCTCCGTGATGCCGAAGGCGTTGCGGATATCGGCGGAGACAGCCGGTGTGGCGGTGGCGGTGAGCGCCAGCACGCGCGGCACCCGCAGGTCGCGGCAGAGTTGGGCGAGTTTCAGGTAATCCGGCCGGAAGTTGTGCCCCCACTCGGAGATGCAGTGGGCCTCGTCGATGGCGACCATGGCGAGGCGGAGCTTCGAGAGGCGGTTGCGGAAGCCTTCGTTGGCCAGCCGTTCGGGGGCCACATAGAGGAGCTTCAGCGAGCCATCGCGCAGACGATCGAAGACTTCGAATGCTTCCTGCTGGCCCAGTGAGGAATCGAGACGGGCCGCCGGGATGCCTTTCGAGACCAGCGTGTCCACCTGGTCCTTCATCAGTGCGATCAATGGGGAGATTACCAAGGTCAACCCGTCCAGCAGCAGGGCCGGGAGCTGGTAGCAGAGCGACTTGCCGCCACCGGTGGGGAATACGGCGAGGGCGGAGCGCCCCTCGATCAAGGCTCGAACGACCTGTTCCTGACCCGCCCGCATCGAACTGAAGCCGAAGCGTTCTTGGAGAGTTGCGAGGACGGAGTCGGGGGGCACCGGGCCAGTGAAAGCATAGCGGAAGCGGGAATCAAGCGGGCCGATGTCCGATCAAAGTCGTGCCTGCCATGAGCGGTTGCGATTTGCCCGATCACGAATGAGCCCATCCCATCAACGGGAATTTCCGGGAGCCTTGTCCCTGCTGGGCACGTGTGAATCCCATGATCCTTGGGGCGATACGCGCTTTTATGGGCGGATTTCTTGAAATTACGCCCTGGAACGTAACAGCCGCCTTGATTTCCTGCTCACTCAAACGACAAAGTTGTATCGACGTTTGGGTTGAAGCGCTTTTCAGGGTTGCCTCCGCCCCCTGCAAACGGACAAGGTTTGGATACGGTTAGGTTCACATGGACGAACGTTACGAAATACGCGGGAAAATCGGCCAAGGTGGGATCGGTGCGGTCTACCGCGCGTTCGACCAGCGCATGAACCGGGAGGTGGCCATCAAGCGGATCATCCCCGAGAGCGGTGATGCCGACCACCAGGACGAGGCCACCAAGCAGCTCACCAAGGAGGCCGGAGCACTCGCAGCCCTGCAGCATCCGCACATCGTGACGGTCTATGACGTGGGCGCGGATGAGGATGGTCCCTATGTGGTGATGGAGATGCTCACCGGCAAGTCCTTGGACGAACTGGTGGAGAAGGCTCCGCTGACCTTCGGGGATTTCCGTGAAGTGGCCGTCCAGACGCAGGAGGCCCTCATCGCTGCGCAGGATCTCCATATCGTCCACCGCGATATCAAGCCGGGGAACCTGATGCTGACCTGGCTGCCCTCCGGGAAGTTCCAGGTGAAGATCGTGGACTTCGGCCTCGCCAAGTTCACGCCGAAGCCCACCAAACAGACCCTCGACCAGCAGGATGCGGTCTATGGTTCGATTTTCTTCATGGCGCCCGAGCAGTTCGAGCGCGGCCTCGTGGATGGCCGCACCGACCTGTATGCGATGGGGTGCGTCTACTACTTCGCCCTGACGGGGAAATATCCCTTTGATGGCGAGACCGGCCCCCAGGTGATGGGGGCCCATCTGAATCATCTGGTGAAGCCTATCGGCGATGTGCGCCCGGATCTGCCGCAGTGGGTGCGGGACTGGGTAATGTGGCACATCAACCGCCAGCCGGGCGATCGTCCCACGGATGCCCGTGAGGCGCTCCAGGTTTTCCTGCGCAATGACGGGGCGAATGTGGCCACCCCGGCCCGGCCCGGTCCTCCCGCCCGCCGGCCAACCATGGCAACGGGTCCGGTGCAGACCTCCGTGGCCACCCAATCGGCCCCACAGTCGCTTCAGCCGCCGGATGGATCGCGGCCCAGCGTTCACACCACGTCCCACGTCACTCACTGCTCCCGCGGCAACAGGGCAGGTGCATACCCGTCCCCAGGTGGTGACCCCGCTGCCGCCGAGGCCGAAGAAGAAGATGGGTGCCCAGGCGAAGATCGTGATTTCCGCGATCCTTGCGGCGGCCGCGTTGATCGTCGGCTGGATGGTGATGAAGAACATGGAGAAGGAGAAGAAGACCAAGGCCCTCCAATCCCTGATCGATACCGCCGCGGATCCAGCAGCCAAGGATCTCCCGGTGAGCGCCAGCCAGCTCAAGTCGCTCCTCGATTCACTGAAGATCCCGCGCCAGCTCGCCCAATACGCGCCCACCATGCGGGCGATCCGCCTCGCGAAGGCCACGGATTCCACCAATGTGGATGTGAAGATCGCAGAGTTCGGAACCACCGCGGACATCCCGTCCGATGTGCGTCAGATGCTGTTCCGGGATGTGGTGCGCCGCCGTGACAAGAGGGATGGCGCTCCGATCCTGATTCAATACGCCCGCTCGACCAAGGAAGCCAGTTCCGCAGATGCCGCGCTCAATGGCATCAAGACCGTGGCCAACGATGACGACTTCAAGCCGCTGCTGGAAACCGTGGAGAGCGCCTCGACGCCGCAGGTGCGGCAGTCCGCAGCGGATGTGGCGGGTGATGTGGCCCGTCGCAGCTCGAATCGCGCGATGCTCCGCGGCATGGTGGAGCAGTCGCTCAGTGGCAGCGTGAGTGATGATGTGAGAGGCCTGCTTCTCGGCATCAAGACCGCAGCCAGTGGCGAGTGAGGAGGATCAGGGTGTGTAGACCGTCACCGGTCCCACGCCCGAACCTTGCACCCGGCGGAGCTTTTCCACCGCCTTGCGGACTGCCTCGGCGGATTGCATCGCTTCCTCCATGGTATTGAGGCGTGAAAATCCGAGGCGCAGGCTGCTCTTCGCCTTGGCATCACTGAAGCCCATGGCTTTCTGCACGTGGGATGGCTGTTGCTTGCCGGTCATGCAGGCGGATCCGGCGGAACAGGCGATGCCCATGTCATCGAGAAGGATCAGCAGGCCGGCGGCCTCACAACGTTCGAAGGAAACGTGGCTCGTGCCGGGCAGGCGGTGTTCGGGATCACCGTTGATCTCACAGCCGGTGATGGTTTCCAACAGCTTGGCTTCGAAGGAATCCCGGATCGAACGGAGCGTTTGATCTCCGGAGTCGAGAGCGTGTTTGGCGAGTTCCGCCGCCTTGCCCAAGCCGACAATGCCTGCGGTATTCTCGGTGCCACTGCGGCGTCCGGCTTCCTGGCCCCCTCCACGCAGCAGCGGCTCGAAGCGGCAGCCGCTGCGGATATAGAGCGCGCCCACGCCTTTCGGCCCGTGGAACTTGTGGGCACTGAGGGAGAGGAAATCGACCGGGACTTCACGGATATCCACCGGGATCTTGCCCACGGCTTGGATCGCATCGGTATGGAAGGCGAGGCCTTGCTCCTTTACGATGCCGCAGGCTTCCGCGATCGGTTGGATGACGCCGGTTTCGTTGTTCGCCCACATGATGGAAGCGAAGCCCCCGCCGTCCTTGGCCGCTGCGCAGGCTGCTCGCAGGACTTCGAGGTCGAGACGACCGAGGCTGTTCACGCCCACGCGGTCGAGTGGATAGCCGACTTCCTCGAAAGTCTCGCAGGGTTTCAGCACCGCGCTGTGTTCGATGGCGCTGGTAATGGCCCGGCCCGATTTGCGGCCGACCAGTCGCGCCAACCACTTGAGCGCGCTGTTGGTGCTCTCGGTGCCACCACCGGTGAAGACGATCTCGTCCGGCTTCGCGCCGATCAGAGCGGCCACCTGCTCACGGGCATTTTCGATCGCCAGACGCGCCGCCTTGGCCCCGCGATAGGAGGCATTGGGATTGTGGAAGCCGCCGGTCAGCCACGGCATCATGGCCTCCAGCACTTCCGGAATCAGGGGCGTCGTCGCGTTGGCGTCGAGATAGATCACGAGAAGAGTTTAGGCCCCGGGACGGACATTGCCAGCGCGGGGATTGGACAAGAATGGGGAGGGGATTCAGAATCTGCGCGTTCGATCATTCCTATGAGACTCCGCTTTCTACCTCTGGTTCTCGCCTCGGCCGTCTCCTCTTGTTCATCACCGGTGGTAATGTCGGAATCCAAGCCATTCACCCGTACTGCCTCGTTAGAGTGGAACCACGGTGATTGGAAGGTCTCCCTCCGTCGTTCAGGCCCGGCCGGACAGCCGGCTTCCAAGTATCAGATCGTTCGTATGGACGCCGGCCGGTTACTGGAAACGAAAGCCGCGAGTGCATTTTCCGATGATCGGGCGATAGCGGATGACAAACAGGTGGCGGAATCCGTCACGATCTTCGCCAGCCCGGATGGGCGCACGTTGCTGATTCGGGAGCATATTCCCAACGATGCTTCACCTTGCGACAATTACCTGCTTGTTCGCGATCGGGGCGCGACCTTGTCCACGGAGTGGATTGAGTTCCGGGACAAGCCCTCGGGGCTGTATGCGGAAAACGCCAGGGTTCTTGCAGTGACAGCGGATTCGCTTTGGTATGCCCATGCGGATGGTAAGCCGCGCGTGACACGCTTGGACACGCTGCAAAAGCGACAGAGCCCGAGGTTACCCGGCTGAATCCGATGGATCATCGCGCCGCCCTTTTCTCCCGCGCCTGCTTTTCCTCTGCGAGGAGCTTCCGGAATTCCACGAGAGCGGGCGGACTGTCTTCCTTTCGGTAAACGAAGGTGTGTTCGATCTTCGATGCCCATCCGACCAACGGACGGAGGACGAGATGGGGGAGGGAAACGACGAGCTTGGAGTGGCTCATCAGTGCGATACCTTCGCCGAGCGCCACCATGGTGAGGATGGCGGGCAGGCGGTCGGATTCGTGGATGATCTTGGGGTGAAAGCCTTCCTTCAGGCAGGCCTCGATGAGGCGCTTGCGGAAGGATGGCGCGCTACGGCGCGAGATCATGACCCAGTTTTCCTCTGCGAGATCCTTCAGGCGGATCTCGGCGTTTTTCGCCAGCGGGTGATGGGATGGAATCAGCACCTTGTAGTGGGGGATGCGCCATTGCATCATTCCGAGTTCCTCACCGCGGACATCGGTGGCGCTGGAGATGAAGACGCCGTCCACCTCGCGGTTTTGCAAGCACGGGACCACCGCTTCCAGTGTGACCTCGTGGGCGCGGACCTGGCAGCCGGGCAGGCGTTTCTGGAATTTCTTCAGGAGCACGACCATCTCTTCATCCAGCAGGGCACCGAGGAAGCCGACGTTGAACACCTCGCGCTTGCCGGTGCGTGCGAGCCGCACCGTGTCCACCAGGCGGTCGGTGTGGTGGAGCAGCGGGATCGCTTCACCATAGAAGATCTCGCCCTCCGCGGTGAGTTCCACGCGCTGGTTGTTCCGCAGGAACAAAGTCACGCCGAGCTTCTCTTCCAGCTTCCGGATCTGGCGGGAAAGCGGCGGCTGGGTCATGTGGAGCTGTCTCGCGGCTTTGGAGAAACTCAGGTTCTCCGCCACCGCCATGAAGCATTCGATCTCGCGGATTTCGATGCGATCCATGCAAAAAAGGTATCCACTTGCAACTTTAATGGCAATTTCAACATGAATGCCAAAGTGGTATCTGTGGCGTGGGCATGTCCTACCCCGCTGTCATCTCCGGAACTTCCGCCTCCAAGGTGCGCACGCCACGGCGCTATCGCAACGTGGAGTTCGCGCTGCTGGGACTCGCAGCCACCGCGCTGGCGTTTTATTCAGCGGTGATCCTGAACCTGAAGACGCCCTACACTGCGGCGCTGACGGTGTGGGTGGTGGCGAACACGCGGCCCGGCCATGTGCTTTCGAAAAGCTTCTACCGGGTGAGCGGCACGGTGCTCGGTGGCATCTTTTCGGTGCTGGCGGTGTCGTCCTTGAACTCAATGCCGGTGCTGCTCTTCCTCAGCCTCGCGGTGTGGGTGGGATGCTGCACCGCGATTGGGAATCTGCTGCGGCGCTACCGTTCGTATTTCGGATTCCTCGCCGGATACACGGCGGCCTTCATCGTGCTGGGGGCTTACAAGCATCCGGATCAGGTGCTCCAGGTGGGCCTCGACCGCACCGCAAGCATCGTGGTGGGGGTGCTGTCGATGTCGGTGGTTTCGGCTGTTGCGGGGTTCCGTGGTGCGCCGGGAGAGATCGTGGAGAGCTTTGCGCGGCTCCACGTGGACTCGCTGGCCGTGGTCGCACGCGGAGCGGAATGGAGTGGTCGTGAATGGAACGAAGCCCGCTTGCGGGTGATGCGTGAGTTCCGCCAGGCGGAAGACCTGTTGGAATACGCGGACATCGAATCTGCCGGCTTCAGCCGCCGTGCACGGAGGGCCCGTGCCATCAGCCGGATGCTGTTGGATCTGGTCGATGCCTGTCATGGTGCCGTGGGCCGGGTGAAGACGGAGCCGCAGCGGGCAGGTTTGCATGGGCTTTTGGTGGAACTGGTGGCGATCCTCAGCCCTGCGGGCTCACTCCAGCAGGACGAGCGTCTCGTGGAGGCGAGGGAAAAGCTGGAGGGGTTGTTGAAATGTCCGGTCGACCCATCGGTGGCTTCTTGGATCGAGGCTTGGTTGCCGCGATTGGTGCCCGCACGCATGGATCGCGAACCGTTGACGTTTCCGCTGCATGTGGATGTGCGCGGGGCCTGTCGCCATGGCTTGAGGACCACGTTGTCCCTGCTCGCGGCCATCGGGTTTTGGGACCTGTCCGGTTGGCAGGATGGTGCGGGCTTCGTGCTGAACTGCGCGGCGTTCTGCGCCCTGATGGCCAGCGCCAGTCATCCGGGGAAGGCGGTGTCGATGTTGGCCTTGAGCGCTTTGGTTGCCAGCATTGCCGGCTTCATCCTGAAGTTTCATCTCCTGCCGCATGCGAGCGGGTTCCCCTCCCTGATGATGTGCATGGGAGTCGTGTTGGTACCGATCGCGCTGCTGTCCCAGTCAAGGAACCCATGGCTCTCCAACGTGGGCATGAATGGCTGCTTCTTGGTGTTGGCTCTGGTGCAGCCGGTGAATCACATGACCTACGATCCGGCAGCTTACCTTTCCTCCGCGATCGGCACGGTCTTTGCCACCTTGTTCGTGATACCGGCATTCTCGTTGATCCTCCCCACCCGCCCGAAAAAAGAAGGTGCCCGTCTTTTGAAAGCGCTCCGCCATCGCGCGGCACGGGTTGGCTCCGGTATCACGGTGCCTACCGTCCATGGCTGGCGTGCCACGGCGGCAGATCTGCTCGGCCAGCTCCAACTGCATCCACAGACGACCCGACAGCAACTGGATGAAGGCCTGCGTGCGCTCGATCTGGGCACCGGGTTGTTGCGACTCCGCCGTCAGTTGCCACACCTCCACTCCCATTCGGAGGCCCGCATGGCGGTGGAGCAGGTGCTGCAGGCGGGCATCCGGGTATGGCGTTCGCCGAACCGTTTTCGCGCCGCAGCGGATTCCGCCCTGCAGGTTCTATCGGAGAACACGGTTCTCGATCCCGAGCGTGTTCATTCACTCACCAATGCGCTCCAGCATTCCCTGCTTTCCCTTTCCCATTATGATCCCTGAATTCGAATTCCTGGGCATCTACTTTTCATCGATCGTGCCCCGTTTCCTGCTCTGCCTCGTGTTGTGGCTGCCACTGCGCGGGTTGATCGGCGGCTTGCATCTGGAGCGTTGGGTCTATTTCCCGGCATTGGCCCACCTTGCGGTGTTCCTGCTGCTGCTCGCGCTCACCACTTTCTATTGGCACCCCTGATTCCTATTCCCATGAAGACCTCCATCGTTGCTTCTATTTTCAAGGCCCTGCTCCGCTGCGTGCTTACGCTCGCTCTGGTGCTCGCCGGAGCCCATGCCGCCCGCAAAGTGTGGGCACATTACCGGGTCGAGCCATGGACCCGCGATGGTCGTGTGAATGCGGAGATCGTCACCATCGTCCCGGAAGTCTCCGGCAAGATCTCGCAACTCCCGGTCGCGGACAACCAGCTCGTGCAAAAAGGAGAGACCTTGTTCGTGATCGATCCGGAGCCCTATCAGCTCGCCCTGCGAGGAGCCGAGGCCACGCTGTCGACCCGCGAACATGAGCTCTCGCTCGCGAAGGATCAGGCAGAACGCCGTCGCACTTTGGCAGCCCAGCACGCGATCTCCACTGAGGAACTGCAGAAAGCGGAAAGCTCACTCTCCATCACGACTTGTGCCGTTGAATCCGCCACGGCGGCCCGCGATCTCGCGCGGCTCAACCTGGAGCGCACCACCGTAACCTCACCGGTGAACGGCTACATTACGAACCTGCATCTGCGTCTCGGCGATTATGCGACCACTGGCCAAGGGCAGTTCGCGATCATCGACCGTGATTCATACTGGATTGCCGGATACTTCGAGGAAACCAAGCTGCCGTCCGTGCATGTTGGAGACGCAGCGCGTATCGATCTGATGGGCGGCGGCCACCCACTTCGTGGCCATGTGGAAAGCATGAGCCGTGGGATCGCGGATGCGGCCACCGGCAGCAAGGGGTTGGCGAATGTGGACCCGGTCTTCAACTGGGTGCGTCTTGCCCAGCGCATCCCCGTTCGCATTCATATCGATGAAGTGCCGGACGGTGTCTTTCTTTCGTCCGGCATGTCCTGCAACGTGCATCTCATGCCCGTAGCCGCAGAACCGGAGATGGCCGCTCCCGAGACACTTGTCCGCGCTGGATTGGTGAAGAAGGGCGACGGCTGAACAGTGCATCGGATGGATGCGGGCCTTCCCGCAGGCGGCCACTCCTGCTAGTCGTGGGACATGCCGCGCCTCGTTGCCTTTCTTCGTGCCATCAATGTCGGTGGGCGCACCGTGAAGATGGATGCCTTGAAGAAGATCTTCGAGGCGGACGGCTTCAAGAACGTCGCCACTTTCATCGCCAGCGGCAATGTGCTGTTTGATTCGAAGGCGAAGCCGGAGAGCCTGGAGCGCCGTATCGAAGCCCTGTTGCAAAAGGAATTGGGCTATCGCGTGGATACCTTCATCCGATCCATTCCGGAATTGGCGGAGGTGGCGAAGATCAATCCCTTTCCCGATAGCGAAGGTGGCAGCACCCATGTGGGATTCACCGCCGAGCCTTTCGACAAGGCCGCGATTGAAAAGGTGATGGCCATGAAGACGGACATCGACAGCTTCCACATCGAAGGCCGCGACCTCTACTGGCACTGCTCGATCCGCAGCAGCGATTCGAAGTTCTCCAACGCTGCATTGGAGAAGCTCCTGAAACGCCCGGCGACCTTCCGGAACATCAAGACCGTGCGCCAGTTGGCGGCGATCAAGTCCTGATCGGAATCGCAAAGATCGGGGCTCCTGCTGTGTGTAATTATACATTCGTTTGACTTTTTTGGTCGATCGTTTAATTTTGTCTCCGCGATGCAAGCGGAACTGTTTCCACACCCTCCGGGGAAGGGCGAGCAAGCCCGGCGGCGCCTGCTATTGGCTGCTTTGGAGAAGATCGGAGAGAAGGGGTATGAAAATGCCTCGGTCCGTGAGATCGCGGATGCTGCGGGGCAGAATCTGGCGGCGATTTCCTATTACTTCGGCAGCAAGGAGAAGCTCTACGCGGAGGTGTTGGATGGCATCGGCGCGTTCCTGCGTTCGCTGATCGGTCCGCTGGCGGAGGAGAGCAGGAAGAAACTGGAAGCGGGTGCACTCGATCCCGCCGGAGCTGTCGCGGTGCTGAAGCAGGTGCTTGCGCTGCTGTTGGGCAGGCAGCTCGGAGCTTCCGAGTTCGACAAGATCCGCCTTGTGATGATGCGCGAGCAGGCGGCTCCCAGCGAGTCGTTCGACATCCTTTATCAGAACAGCCTGAAGCCTCTCCACCAGACCTTCTGCCGCTTGCTGGCGGTGGCGACAGGTGAAGAGGCGGAGTCTGTGAATGTGATCCTCCGGGCCCACGCCATCTTTGGGCAGGTACTGGTCTTCACCGTGTGCCGTTCGACCATTCTGCGGCGCTTGGAGATCGATCACTTCGAGCCTCACCACGTTTCCACCATCGCCTCCATCATCGATCAACATCTCGACCGGCTCTGTGGGCCGGGTCCTTTTCCCAATCCCGCGTCATGAAAAAGATTCTGCCTGTGATCCTGCTTCTCGCCATTCTCGGCGCGGGGGCTTGGTACTATGTCGATCGGATCAAGCCCGCCCACGAGCCGCTGCAACTGCACGGCAATGTGGACATCCGCGGGGTGGATCTCGGATTCCGTGTCAGCGGCCGCGTCGTGGAGGTCCTGAAGGACGAGGGTGATCTTGTGAAGGCAGGCGATATTCTCGCCCGGATCGATCAAGAGCCTTATCAGCGCGCACTGGAGCAGACGAAGGCCTCGCTCGCTTCCGCCGAGGCGCAGGCCCGCTTGAAGAAAGCGGGCTATCGCCCCGAGGAGATCGAGCAGGCACGTGCGACCCTGGCACAGAACCGGGTTGCCGCGGACAATGCCGAGAAAGCTTACAAACGTCAGGCCGATCTGGTGAAGCAAAGCAGCGTTTCCCGGCAGGAATATGAAAACTCCGAGGCGGCGCGCAACGAAGCGATCCAACGCGTGCGTCTTGCCGAAGCGAATTTGAACCAGCTTGAAGCGGGCTACCGCACCGAGGAGATCGATGCGGCCAATGCCGCCGTCGATCAGGCGAAGGCTGCGGTGGGAACCGCTGAGATCCAGCTTGCAGACACCGTGCTCAAGGCTCCTTCGGATGCGGTGCTTATTACCCGCGCTGTTGAATCCGGAGCGATCGTGCAGGCCGGGGCCACGGTGCTTTCCCTGTCCTTGGAAAAACCGGTGTGGGTGCGCGCCTATGTTGCCGAGCCGGATCTCGGCAAGTTCCCGTCCGGCACGAAGGTGGAGCTCTTCACCGATGGCAAGCCGGACCACGCCTATCACGGCACCGTGGGCTTTGTGGCACCGTCCGCCGAGTTCACGCCGAAATCGGTGGAAACCAAGGAACTCCGTACCTCGCTGGTCTACCGCATGCGGGTGGTGGTCGATGATTCCGATGGCTCCTTGCGCCAAGGGATGCCCGTTACACTGCGCCTTCCCAATACACCCGCCAAGTAATGCCCGAAGTGGTGGTCAGCTTCGAGGGACTGGTGAAAACCTTCCCCGGCATGGAATCTCCCGCGCTGGATGCGGTCTCCGGAGAGATCCGCACCGGTGTCATCACAGGCCTCGCGGGCCCCGATGGCGCGGGCAAGACCACCTTGCTGCGCCTGATTGCAGGATTGCTGGAGCCCAAGGCGGGTACCGTGAAAACGCTCGGCTTCGATCCCATTCAGGATGCGGCCGAGATCCGCGGACGTGTCGGCTACATGCCGCAGAAGTTCGGCCTTTATGAGGATCTCACGGTGATCGAGAATCTAACGCTGCAAGCGGATCTACGGAACGTGACAGGTGCCGAGCGCGAGGAGGCTTTCGAACGGTTGCTGACCTTCACCGACCTGAAGCGCTTCACCAAACGCTTTGCGGGCAAGCTGTCCGGCGGCATGAAGCAGAAGCTCGGGCTGGCTTGTGCGTTGCTCGGAAAGCCGGACCTGCTGTTGCTCGACGAGCCTGGTGTTGGCGTGGACCCGATCTCACGGAAAGAGCTGTGGGGAATGGTCGAGGATCTCGTCGGCCAAGGCATCGCGGTGGTGTGGAGCACGGCCTATCTCGATGAGGCGGAGTTGTGCGGGACGACGCTGGTGTTGAACGAGGGCAAGATGCTCTTCAGCGGCACGCCACGTGAGATTGCAGAACCCCTTGCGGGACGTTGTTTTCATTTGAAGAACCTGGATGAAGGGAAGCGCCGCCTGCTCACGAAGGCTCTCTCGCGGCCGGAAGTCACGGACGGCACCATCCAGGGGCACAATCTGCGGCTGACCTTCAAGAAGGGCACCCAGCCGTTCGATCCGCAGGAAATCGGAGCGGGACCAGAAGCGGAGTGGGCACCGGTGAAACCCCGCTTCGAAGATGCCTTCATCGATCTGCTTGGCGGTGGACCTGAGGGAGAATCCGTTCTGGCAAAGCATACCAAGGAGATCCCGCGTGATGGCAGCACGGTGATCGAGGCGACGAATCTCACGAAGCAGTTCGGCGACTTCAAGGCGACCGATGATGTCACCTTCCAGGTCGAGCGCGGTGAGATCTACGGCCTGCTCGGTCCGAATGGCGCGGGAAAATCGACCACCTTCAAGATGATGTGCGGGCTGTTGGTTCCCACCATCGGCACGGCGAAGGTTGTTGGTCTCGATCTGCGCCACAGCGCGGGCAAGGCACGTCAGAAGCTCGGCTACATGGCGCAGAAGTTCTCGCTCTACGGCAATCTCACCGTCGCGCAGAACCTGGATTTCTTCTCCGGGATCTACGGTCTGACGGGGAAGAAACAGCGGCAGCGCACCGGCGAGATGGCGGACATCTTCCACCTGAAGCCGTTCCTCCACGCCAAAACCGATTCGCTTTCGCTCGGTTACAAGCAGCGGCTCGCGCTGGCCTGCTCCGTGATGCACGAGCCGGACATCCTGTTCCTTGATGAGCCGACCTCGGGTGTCGATCCGGTGACACGGCGTGAGTTCTGGACCCACATCAACGGCTTGGTGGAGCGGGGAGTGACGGTCATGGTGACCACCCACTTCATGGATGAGGCGGAGTATTGCGACCGCATCGGCCTCGTATTCCGTGGCCAGCTCATCGCCAATGGAACGCCTGATGAATTGAAAGCCGGAGTCGCCACCGACGATGATCCCGATCCTTCGATGGAAGAGGCGTTCATCCGGTTGGTGACTGGAAAGGAGGAGAAATGAGTGGGTTCTCGTTCCGTCGGTTGCGCGCGTTGTGCTGGAAGGAAACGCTTCAGATCTTCCGCGATCCGAGTAGCAACCTCATCGCTTTCGTTCTGCCGGTGGTGATGCTTTTCATCTTCGGCTACGGCATCAATCTGGACGTGCCGAAGCTCCACATCGGTGTGTTGAACGAGGCCACCGGCGTGGAGGCGAGCAGTTTTGATTCCGCACTGATGGCATCTCCCTCGCTCGATGTGAGGCACTATCGCTCGCGGGAGGCCATGAGTCGGGACATGACCGATTCACAGATCCGTGGTTTCGTAGTCATTCCACAGGATTTTTCCCGTCGACTTCAGAGCCGCTCGGACACCGCGCCGGTGCAGGTGGTGGCGGACGGCTCGGAGCCGAATACTGCGCAGTTCGTCACTTCGATCGTCAGCGGCGTTTGGCAGACCTGGCTCCAACAGAATGCGGCGGATCATGGTCGCGAGTTGCCTGGGCAGATTTCCATGGTGCCGCGCTATTGGTTCAATCCTTCCGCGGAAAGCCGGAACTATCTGATCCCGGGATCGATCACGGTCATCATGACGGTGATCGGGGCGCTGCTCACTTCCCTGGTGGTGGCGCGTGAATGGGAACGCGGCACCATGGAGGCCTTGCTGGCCTCTCCCGTGACGCGGACCGAACTGCTGCTGAGCAAAATCATCCCTTACTACGTGCTCGGCATGGTCTCGATGCTGCTGTGTGTGGCGGCCTCGCGATGGATTCTGAACGTGCCATTCCGTGGATCGTTGCTGGCACTGGGTGTGGTCGGATCGTTTTTCCTGCTGAGCGTGCTGGGCATCGGTCTGGCGATCTCCACTGCCACGCGCAACCAGTTCAACGCCGCGCAGGCCGCGCTCAATGCGGCCTTCCTGCCGGCGATGATGCTCTCGGGGTTCATCTACGAGATCGCCAGCATGCCGGTGTTCCTGCGCGGGGTGACGCATCTGATTCCCGCGCGTTATTTCGTTTCCTCGATCCAGACGCTCTTCCAGGCGGGTACCCGCTGGAGCCTGCTCATACCGGACATCGGCATGTTGATGCTGGCGTCCGCCTTCTTCCTTGGCCTCACCGCGAAGCTGACCCGGCGTCGCATGGAATGACCCCATCGCCATGAATTTCCTCCACCGCATCCATGCTGTTGTCCGCAAGGAACTGCAGGCGCTTCTCGGCGATCCTTCCAGTCGCGCGCTGTTGATGATGCCCGTGTTGCTTCAGACGCTGCTGTTCCCCTTCGCCGCCACGCTGGATGTGACGAACGCGTCGATCGCGATCTACAACCGCGACTCCGGTGTGCCCGCCACCGAGCTGGTGCAGCGGTTTGCGAAGTCCACCGCCTTCACCCATGTGATTCCCGTCACCAGCCAGCAGCAGATGACGGAGTCCATCGAAACGCGCGAGGCACTGCTCGCCGTGAGCATTCCGGAGAACTTCTCGCGCGAACTGGCGGCGGGCAAAGGCGCACAGGTCCAGGTGCTTCTCGACGGACGCCGGTCGAACAGCGCGCAGATCGCCTTTGGGTATCTCCAGGGAATCGTTGAAGGCTATACCAAGGACCGCATGGCGGCCTCCGGCCGGGTGCAACCCTCGGAGGTGGTCGGCCGTTACTGGTTCAATGAAAACCTGATCTACCGGAACTTCACGCTGCCGAACCTGGTGGCTGTCATCACCACCATCGGAGCGCTGGTGCTTACCGCACTGTCGGTTGCGCGAGAGCGGGAGCAGGGGACCTTCGACCAGTTGCTGGTGTCTCCGCTCACTCCGGAGATGATCATGATCGGGAAAGCCGTACCCGCGATCATCGTGGCGTTCTTCCAGGCCACCATCATCCTCTGCGCCGCGGTCTTCGCCTACCATGTGCCGTTCCGTGGCAGCCTGTTGCTGCTCTACGTTGGCATGTTCTTCTATGCGCTCTCGCTGGTGGGAGTCGGCCTGTTCATCTCCTCGCTGTGCAGCACCCAGCAGCAGGCGTTCCTAGGGGCATTTTCGTTCATGATGCCTGCGATGATGCTCTCGGGCTTCGCTGCTCCGGTTGAGAACATGCCGCACTGGCTTCAGATCGCCACCTGGCCGAATCCGATCCGCCACTTCGTGGAAATCGTGAAGGGTGTGTTCCTGAAGGATGCGTCATTGGAACGTGTGTGGTCGCTGATCGTGCCGCTGATCATCATCGGCTTCGGCACGATGACGCTCGCCGCGATCATGTTCCGTCGGAAGTCGGCTTGAACAATTGGACCGCGGACTTCAGGTCGCTTCTTGGAGGCAAAGAGTGGACTGAAGTTTGCCCGCTCTTTACGGAAGTAAAATCAGGCGGGCCAGGTCCGCTTCGCTTCCATTGCGGTTCAGTTGGCACGCCAAAGAAAAAGCCGGAGGGTTTCCCACCGGCTTTTCCGAGATGATGATCTGAAGCGGAGGCTTACTTGCCCCAGCGCTCGAGCAGGGTCTTCGCCATGTCGCTCGGGGTCTCGGCGACGGCGATGCCGCACTCGGCGAGGATGCGCTTCTTGGCCTGCGCGGTGTCTTCCTCACCGCCGACGATCGCACCGGCGTGACCCATGCGGCGTCCCGGAGGTGCGGTGGCACCGGCGATGAAACCGGCGATCGGCTTCTTGCAGTTGTCCTTGGCCCAGCGGGCGGCGTCCACTTCGGCCGAACCACCGATTTCGCCGATCATGATGATGGCTTCGGTTTCCGGGTCGTTGTTGAACATCTCGAGCACGTCGAGATGGTTGGTGCCGTTGATCGGGTCGCCACCGATGCCGACGCAGGTGCTCTGGCCGTAGCCGAGCTGGGTGAGCTGCCACACGGCCTCATAAGTGAGGGTGCCGGAGCGGGAGACCACGCCGACATTGCCGCGCTTGTGGATGTAGCCCGGGGCGATGCCGATGCGGCAGCCGCCGTGCGACTTCTCGCCACGGCCGGGAGTCACGAGACCGGGGCAGTTCGGGCCGATGAGGCGGGACTTGGAGCCGCGGAGGGCGTCCTTCACGCGCATCATATCCATCACCGGAATGCCTTCGGTGATGCAGACGATGAGTTCCACGCCGGCGTCGGCGGCTTCGAGGATCGCATCGGCGGCGAATGGCGGCGGCACGAAGATCGCGGAAGCGGTCGCGCCGGTTTCATTCACGGCCTGGGAGACGGTGTCGAAGATCGGCACGGTGTCTTCGAACTTCTGGCCGCCCTTGCCCGGCGTCACGCCGGCCACGAGCTTGGTGCCGTAGGCGAGCGAGAGCGACGCGTGGCGCGCGCCGAAGCTGCCGGTGATCCCCTGGACAAGGAGCTTGGTGTTTTCGTCAACGAGAATGGACATAAGAAAAGTTGGCTAGGTGCTGGTTTTCAGTTTTCAGCAAGAGCTTCAGCCCACTGCCGCGACGATCTTCTGCGCACCATCCGCCATGGTGTCGGCGGAGACGATGTTCAGGCCGCTGGCGGCGAGGGTTTCCTTGCCCTTCTCGACGTTGTTGCCCTCGAGGCGGACAACGAGCGGGATCGGCAGGCCGGTTTCCTTGGCTGCGGCGATCACGCCTTCGGCGATGACGTTGCAGTCCATGATGCCACCGAAGATGTTGATCAGGATGCCCTTCACGTTCGGGTCGGCGAGGATGATCTTGAAGGCTGCGGTCACCTGCTCTTTGGAGGCGCCACCGCCCACGTCGAGGAAGTTGGCCGGTTCGCCGCCGTAGTGCTTGATGATGTCCATCGTGGCCATCGCGAGGCCCGCGCCGTTCACGAGGCAGGCGATGTTGCCATCGAGGCCGATGTAGTTCAGCTCGTACTCGGAAGCGGCGACCTCGCGCGGGTCTTCCTCTTCCTTGTCACGCATGGCGACGATGTCCGGGTGGCGGTAGAGCGCGTTGTCGTCGAAGCCGAACTTGGCGTCGAGAGCGAGCACGCGGCCATCCGGAGTGGTGACCAGCGGGTTGATCTCCACCATCGCGCAGTCGCAGGAGATGAAGAGCTTGTAGAGATTGGAAAGGAGCTTCGCGAACTGCTTGGCATTGTCACCGGTCAGGCCGAGCGCGGCGGTCAGCTTGCGCGTCTCGTAGGCCTGGAGGCCGAGAACCGGATGGACGAACTGGCGGATGATCTTCTCCGGAGTGTTGTGGGCCACGTCCTCGATACTCATGCCACCTTCGGTGGAGACCACGATGACCGGGCGGGAGGTGGCGCGGTCCATGAGGATCGCGAGGTAGTATTCGTGGGTGATGTCCACGGCCTCGGCCACCATCACCTTGCGGACCACGCGGCCGGCCTCGCCGGTCTGCACGGTCACGAGCGTTTCATTGAGCATCTTCTCCGCGAACTCGGCGGCCTGCTCGGGCGACTCGATGAGGTGGACGCCACCCTTGAAGCCGTTCTTGAAGTGGCCCTTGCCGCGGCCACCGGCGTGGACTTGGGCCTTGATGACGAGCTGCGCGCCCGCGAATTCCCGGGCGGCAGCGGCCGCTTCCTCGGGGGTGGACGCCACCCGGCCCTTCGGGCTGGGAACTTGGAAACGGTCGAAAAGTTCTTTCGCCTGGTATTCGTGAATGTTCATGGCTTTCGGGAATCGGCGCGACGCTAGGGGACCAGCCCGACGGGTCAAGGAAAAGGGACCCCGGAAAAGGGCGCTTGTCGGGAATCCTTTTCATAGCCCGAGGAACGGGCTGCCATCGGTGGCTGGGATCAGGAGAAGATCAGCAGATTTCCCGTGGAAGTAAGGAAAACGAAACCATCAGGACCGAAGGAGCTGGCGGCGATCGGGCGGCCTGCAGCCGTGGGCAGGGCGAGGGTTTCCACGGCATCCGAGTAATTATCTGAAGCGAACACCACGCCCTCTCCTTCCGTGGCGACGACGATCTGGCCATCGTTGGTAAAACATGCGACGGCATCTTCCAACGGAGAGAGATAGACGGTTTCCAGCGGGCCTCCCGGTTTTCCGGGTAACGCCATCAGCACGTGTTGCTTGTGGGGAAGTAGGGCCGCAAGAGGAAGGTGGCCGGGAGGCAGCAGAAGCCCGCAGGGATGCTCGTCCATCTGCATGGTACTGAACTCTCCATTCGGGTGCCGCCACGCAAAGAAGCCTTCCGCAGTGAAACACCAGTGGCCATCCCGTCCGGCGCAGTGCCAGTCCAGCCCTGCGACCTCAGGCGGGGCGAAATCGATTGGGACACTTCGCAGCAGGGACCCTGCTTCCGAATAAACGTGGACGCACAAGGACCCCGTGGCGGTATGCTCCAGCAGCATGTATTCGTCCCGCGAACCGTGCGGTCCAGCGGCGAGGATCTGTTGCAAGTCGCCGATCTTCTCGTCCGCGGGAGTCCGGGCGCGATCAAGGGCCCGGTAGTGGAGGGTGCCCTTGCGCGGCAGATGAAACAACCGGCCATGATTGCGGGCCGAGATGATGCCAAGGTGTCGTACGATATCGTTCGCCTCCACCTTGTCCCGGGTCATGAGGGGCGAGGTGTGGCACTGACCATCGCGGAATTGGGCGACCGCAAGAATCCCATTGGCATGCCCGGCGATGGACACGCCCCCGCGCAATTCAGCGAGAGACTGCCACTTCGCTTCCATGGGAATCTTGATGATCTGTGTCGGAGCCGTCCTTCCGCTCATGCGTTTCCGTGCCGGAGACTCGATCTTGCTGCGCGGAATGCTGTAGCGCTTCGTGTCCCGTGCCAGCAGGCGGTCCGTCGGCTCGAAGCGGGTCAGGAGGGAAAGCAGCGCGGCGTGGTTTGGAGTGCCTGCCATCAGAGCCCCGGCCATGCGCGGATACACTTCCGCCTCCAGCGCCGAGCGGAACGCTCCATCACCGGAACGCCGCTCCAATTCCTCCAAGCCGACCTTCGTGAGTTCAGTGAGGGAGGTTGAAGGTGGCGATTCCCGGAACATCCGGCCTGCCAGATCGAGCGCATGATGATCGCGGCTTTGTTCGGAAAAAATGGTAAAGGAGCTCTGGAGCGCGCGGCTCGCATGGGAACCCGCCTTCCAGAGGGATTCGAGAAGTGCCAGCGCCGCATCCGGCTCCTTCAGGCGCTGATCATAGATGCGCGCTTTTTCGAATGGGTCGCGCTGGGCCTCCACCGCAAGGAGCCAGAGGCGGCGGGCTTCCGCATCATTCCCGAGCCGTGCGTGCAACTCGCCGGCCTTTTCGAACGACTTCAGTTCGATATACAGGTCCGCCGCCTGGGCCAGCAAGCCGCCCTCCTCCAGGCACTTGGCGGCGGCGTGTTTGTTGTTCAGCTTCTGCAGATAGATCGCCACGGCATCGTGATGGCGGCCTCCTTGGGCGAGCGCCTGTGCCGCGCCATTCCAATCGCCGACCAGCTTGCTCAGGATGTAGGCTGCGCGTTCATGACGACCGAGGGCGATTTCACGCAGGGCCGCCTCGCGGTATTTCTTTTCGAGCTGGAGTCGTGACTGCGCGTCGAGCTCCCACTGGTCGCGCGCGCCGTTACCACCGGTTTGATAGGTATAGTTGAGAGTGTTCCGTCCAAGCGACCACGAGAGAGGTGCGGTGCCGCGACCTGCGCTGCCGGTGAGGGGTAGGGCGTAGCGCAGTCCTTCTTCCGGATTGGTCTCCATCAGCTTCATCAGCCGCTCGATCTCTCGGTTCCGGTGGGCCTGGATGCGGTCGAGATTGCGCTTCGCCCACTCTTGAAGGCTGCCCGGTTTTTTTGATCCGCCTTTCCCCTGCATGCCTCGCCCGGAAGGGCGGCCAGAAGAGCTCCTTCCCGGAAGGTTGATTCCCGGGAGGCCGATTTTAGTCAGCAACCGACTGAGAATGATCAGTAACAGAAGGGTTGGGAAAAGCCCATCCAACACCGATCCTCCGCTGCCCACCAGCAAGCTCAACCCGGCGATGAGCAGGGCGACGACTGACAAGATCAGCAGCCATTTCAATATTCCCGCGAACCAACCGGAAGCCACAGGACCCGGGGCGTCCTGTGCACCCTTCACTCCTGGTATTTTCTCCAGAAACCATCCGAAAACCCGTAACAGGCCATCGCCGAATCCAGTCATTGCCGAGGCGAACACCCCGATTCCGGGTAGACGCTTTCCTGCATCCGCCCCGATCTCACCGGCTCCCTCCGCCAACATCTCTGCCGGATCGTCCATGGGGACCTCCACACGCAGTCCGACGAACGGCGGATGCGGCACGGGAGCGGGCACCGCCCAGTTCCATGAACCGTTCGTCCGCGCCCTCACCTCCAACAGAACGGCAGGGGATAGTTCGTCTTTCGCCTCGAAGCCGACCAGACCCAGCGACGGGTGGTGGAAATGCAGCGGATAGGGAAAGAAGAATGCGCGCTCGTTCGCTAGCAGACCGGCGGATAAGCCGGCCCCACTTGGCACATGCACTCCCGGGAGGATCTCGACCAGGGGGATCACCCGAGGGCGGAATGAGGTCTTTCCTCTTCGTGGAATCAGGAACACTCCTGCGGCGCGTGGATCGGATACCGAAGCTGCTACCGGATAGAGTGCCAGTTCACACCCGTGCCGTCGGGCGTGGGCGATTTCCGCCAGCCATTCCATCGGATCGGCGGATGGCAACCAGCCCGCTGAAACGTCCGCATCGGTATGCGGCGAGCGAACCAAAGCGAGTGGCTGCGGCGGGTTCATGGTCATTTCGAAACGTGGTCAAGAAACCGTTGGAATTTTGCTAGGATCGAATCCGGAGGCGGAGCGACGTGCGGCAGCCGCAGCCGGGGCTCGAAGCTGAAAACCCCACGTTGGGAATGCCGGATGCTGGCCGCGCCTTGAGCCAGCAACAATTCCCAGACGCTTTCCCGAGCCCCGGTGGGTCTGAGGCGGAGAATTCCATGGGGATCGTATTCCGCGGCCATGCGATACAACTGGGCGATTGGCACCCCTTGCTCTCCACCACGCGCCGCGATCAAGGGAGAAAAGGGCCACTGGTCCTTGCCCTCGTCCGTGTCCCAGCTCAATCGGGAGTTATTCCAACGGAAAACGGAACTGCCGCACCTGATTCTCAGTTCGCCCCGGATGACCGAGATGCCATCTGGTGCGTGGAGCCTCGGGAGCAGCGATTCCTTCGGCGGCCAGTAAACGGACACGGGATTCGGGGTGTCATCCGAGCCGAGCACCGAGATCCGCTTGCCATCGAAACCGAGCAGCGGCTTGAACGGCAGGGTGGCACCACGGAGTTCCGCGACCTTGTGTCCGGTTGGCAGAGAGATGGCCTCGATGAGATCGGAGAAGCAGTAGAGGATCGTGTCATCCTGAACCGTTACGAACCGTGGAAACGGGTGCTTGGGCGGATCGATGCGGATTTCCGCGAGCCGGTTGCCGTACAACGCGTAGACTTTGACCTGTTCCCCCGGGACATTCGCAGAGGTGACCACCGTGATTTCACCCTCCGCGTTGGCGGCGATCCACTGCTCGCGGCCGCCCATGGAGGCGGCGATTTCCTGGGCACCCCACCCGGCTTTCGGCCAGCGCATCAAGCGCCCATCCTCGCTGATGCCGATGCCTCCGGTGGTCTCGGGATCAAAGATGAACGCGTTGGTTTTTGGCGTGACCGGGAACAGGATCGGCGAGACCGGTCTCAGATGCGGCCACGGTAGTTTCCGGGATGAGATGGGCAGAGGTGCCGGAAGTGCCGGAGGCAACTGGACCTCCTGATCCTCGAGCGTGCCCCGGAAAACCACCCGGTTGCCAGCCGTGGACCATGATTGGATTTCCACGTTGTCCTCGCGATCCAGCACGATCACGCGGCAGGCTCCCGCTCTCGTCTCCAGAAGTGAGGCGATCTCGCCGAGCAAGGAGATGCAGCGGGGGCTTTCCACATGTTCCCTGGCGGTGATGAAGACGAGGTCTTCCGCTCCAGTGGTGGAGGCGGTGGTTTCGAGCCATTTTTCCAAGGAGTTCTCCGGACCCGCCGAAGGCACCAGCGCTCGCAAAGCTTGTGCGACACCAGCCTTGGATTGAAGGTCCAGGGGCTCGATGGAAGTTGGAAGAGTGGCGAATACCTCGATGGTGCCGCTTTCGCGCAGCAGTGCCGGATGATGGGCTATGCCGAGGGCCATGCCCAGCGAGAGCACGCGTCGCCGTCCCCACAGCCGCAGGCCGCGATCCAGAAGGACCGTGTGTCGCAGCGGGGTGTCCTGAGGTGGGTCCTCGCGGCGGAAATACAGAGCTTCGTTGTGCACCAGTCGTGCGGCCAGCACGAGGTCATCCCACGCCAGTTCACCCGGCAGCAGACGGTCCACCGTGCCGCGGTTGGTGATATCCGAGATCCCGCCGACGGGCAGTTCATTCGGGATGCCGAAGCGGCCGGGGAAATTGACCATCGCGATCGCGCGCTTCGCCACCGCTGCGGCCAGACCTTCCTCGCCACCCATTTCCGCGAGTTGATCCAGCAGCGGGCGGTTTTCTGCCGCTGCAAAGGTGATTTCCGGAGGGCGCGGCTGGAGTTCCTGCTCAAGACCGGTGCGGAGGAGGTTTTCCAGAGAGGCGTGATCCAGTTTGGCCAGACCAGTGAGCAGCGCCTTCGCCTCGTGGAGGAAGCGACTTGTCCTATCTTGGAGCGATTCTTCGTTCGTCAGTCTACCTGGTCCGTTGACAAGCTCGGCGATGACCGAGCGGCTGAGTTCCGACTCCAAACGACATTCCGGATTTTCGAAGACCATCGAGAGCAGATGGCACTTCGCTTGTTGGGAGGCACGGAGGTCCTGAGGAAGATTATGTAGAAACCCCAGGGCCTTCAATAACGCCTCAAGGACCGCTTTTTTCTCGTCCAATGCCCCTGGGTTGCAAGCGAGTAACCAGCGGGCCAGCCGACTATGGAACGAGGATCCGTTGTCCCGGCAGGCTGCCACGACCAGGAGAATGCTCCCCAGCGGTGGGAGACCTCCGTTTTTGGCCAGAAAGTTCAGGAGCGGATGCAACTCGTCCCATAGGGCGACGGTCGGCCAAGGACCGGTGGTCTTCGCCCGATCCTCGATGTCGTACCACTCCGCCGCCGAATGATCGTCGCTCCACGTCCAGAAATACTCCGGCGGCGGCTTCGCATAGAGAATGGTGGCGCGCTGGGTCATTGCTCCTCGATCAGGATGGGATCACCCTCGGTGAGACGCACGGCGGCCCGGGTCGCGCGGACGAAGTTCTCCTCCGCCATTTCCTCGTGACTGCCATCCGGATACAGCAGGGCGAAGCGGCTGGCGCCGAGACGCAGGCGTTCCTCCAACAGCTCCGGCCAGAGATGCGCGGGCAGCTGGTAGCCTCCGGGCAACCACAGCTGCCCTGCCGGATGGTATCCCTGACCTCTAACCGGTGGCAGCGGATGACCGGTGACGAAGACCCGGTCATCATCGCAGCGCGCGAACATCAGGCATTCCAGACGCGGCGCGAAAGCCTCCAAGGCCCACGCCATGAAATCGGGCCAGCGGCACATCAGCGCCGTTGTAGGTTGATCGGCATCGTCCGGCTCCAAGGTCCATGACACCGGCATCGGTGGCATGCCCACCGCTCCACGATGTGGCGGACCGATCGGCAGCAGGGTGGCGAGCGAAGTCCAGCCGCCGGAGGGGGCTACTTGTTCAGGCACGCGCTTGCCCATCCGGGTCATCAGGCCATCGCCTCCTTCGAGCCAACGACCGACCAGCGGCAGTGTCATGAAAACCACTTCATCGTCCGCCTTCATCCGCAGCCACAGGCGGTCCTGATCCGCAGGGCTCAGCTCCCATCCCGCCGCCCGCCACGGGGCGAGGGACTGGAGATCGGCCGAGGCGACCAGCCCGATGAGGCGGCAACCGCTTACAATTGCCCGATCTTCTCCCATAGAGCGTCGGCCCGTTGGGCCAGGGATTCTTTCGCAGTGCCAGCCGCGAGCCACTCGATGCGGTTGGATAGCACCCGTAGCTCGTCACCTGCGGTCTCACGGGTGCCTTGACCCAAGCGTGTCTCCACTTCGTCGAGCCCGCGGGAGATCGCTTCCGGGTCGGGTGGTCGTTGTGCATGAGCCTGCGGATGATCGGCGGCCTGCACCTCCGCTGCCGCAAGTGCGACAGAGACGATCGACTCCACCACTTCTATCTGCTCCTCACGATCCCAGATGTGGCGCAGCACCCACAGGTCCGAGACACGGGCATTCAATCGACCACACAGCAATGCGCTGGCGGCGATGACACGCTGGAGGCGTACCGCGCGCCGGTCCGAGACATCCATGCCCGCGTGGCGCAGCTTCTTGATTAGATCCAGATAGGCCTCCCGCACGGCGGAAAGATCGACCTGGCGGACCCATTGCTGGAAATCGCGGAGTTCCCCGGCCGTCACGCTGGCCACCACCTCACCGGACCTTTCCAGATCCCAACCTGCGGACAAGACCTGGCCAAGCTGGTCCTCGGCCACCGGGCCGCAGCGGACCCGCAGCAGGAAACGGTCGAAGAGCGCCCGCAGAGCGTCGTCCTCCGGCAGGTGGTTGCTTGCCCCGACGAAGAACAATGCGGGAATCGCCCGCGTCTCGCGGCCGCGGCGGAACACGCGTTCGTTCAAGGCCATGAGCAAGCTGTTGAGAATCGCGCTGTTTGCGTTGAGCAGCTCATCCAGGAAGACCACGTCGGCCTCTGGCAACATGCCCTCGGTATTCGTCACCAGATCACCCTCCTTGAGGCGGCGGATGTCGAAGGGGCCGAACAGCTCATTCGGTTCGGTGAAGCGGGACAGCAGGTAGTCGAAGGTGTGGCCGTGGATGCGGGATGCCAGCGAATGCACCAGCGCGCTCTTCGCCGTGCCGGGAGGCCCGTAGAGGAAGAGGTTTTCTCGTGCCGCAAGAGAGACCCCCAGCAGATCGATGATCTCGTCCTTGCCGACGAAGGCACGCTTCAAGGGCTCAAGCACTTCCTGCCCGAGACGACGGGCGAGGTCGGGGATCGCATCAGCATTCATGATTCAACTGTCACAGATGTAAGTAAACCGGAGCCGAACTCCGTGGCATAAGATCCGAGTTTCGTGCGCACCAGGGCTGAAATCCGTGGATGCGCCAGCAAGGCCCGGTCTTTGCGGTGGAACGCACGTTCCGCCAGCAACTGGCATAGGCCGGTATGGGTGAATACAGGAGATTCCCGAGGGAGCTCGACGGGCAGCCCGACAGCCGCCAAAGGTGCCACTTTCGCCACCTCCAGCATGGCCGCGATCAGAGGATCATCTTCCGAGAGTGCACGCGCCATCCGGAACAGGTCCATCCAATGGCGTAGCGCCAGATCGGCGGAGAAATGAGCCTCCGGCAGTTCCGCATCGGGCAATGGAGTTCCCGGAAGTCCCTTGGGAATTTCTTCCGGCTCAATATCCCGGTAGGCGAGGAAGCAGGCGGCGCGCACCAGCCTCACGGCACCCCATTCCGCTCCCGGCGCATGATAGGGCAATGGTGGCCCAGGTAGATCGCGGATGGCTTCCTGATGCCAGCCGTGAAGCAGCCGGTGGATCGCCTTGCGCTCCTCCGGGTCACTGCCCGCGAGACGGATCATCTCCACGGGCACCCGCCCCGGGGAAGCCAGTTCGGCGCGGCCGGTCTCCTGCAAAGAAGTGAGGAAGCGGAGGATCAAAAGGGTGTTGGGGAGTTGCCTTCAAAGTCCAGATGTCACATATCTTGGCAAGGGGCAAATGCCGGACATGCCAGCTCATTCGCGGACGCTTTCCGTGATGCTGGATACCTCTCCGTCTGCGAAGCGGGTTCGGATCACTTGTCCTTGGGTTACCGTGGCAGCGGAGCGGATCAGAGAGCCTTGTTCATCCAGTGTGATAGTGAAGCCCCGTTGGAACGCGGAGTCCGGGCCGAGGGTGCGGAGCAGGCCGGCCGCGTGGGCGAGCTTCCGTTGCCGGGATTCCAACGCTTCCTCGGTCAGGCGGTGCAGCTGCTTGCCCAGAAGCGTGACCCGCTCGGACCGCCGCTCCAGCACTTTTGCGGGATGGTGCGCACGGTGGTTGGCACGGGCTTCCGCCAGGCTTGCGGCTTTCGTGTCCAAGGATACAGCCACGGCCCGCTCAATGCGTGCACGCAGCGAATCGACCCGCTGGCTTGGCTCGCGCAGGAGTCGCTCGCCACCGCGCTGGAGTGGGCCACGCTTGAGAGCATCCAGCGCGCGGGTGGCGGATTGGAGTTTTTCCAGAACCTGGCGGCCCATCCGGCGGTTGAGCAGGGAAAGGCGGGTGGCGAGTTCCACCCCATCCGGCACGGCAAGTTCGGCGGCAGCGCTGGGAGTGGGGGCCCGCAGGTCCGCCACGAAGTCCGCGATGGTGAAGTCGATTTCGTGACCGACAGCGGAGATGATGGGAATAGTGCAGGCGGCGATCGCGCGCGCGACCACCTCCTCGTTGAAACACCAGAGGTCCTCGATTGATCCGCCGCCGCGACCGACGATGAGCACATCACAGCGTGGAATGCCGTGTTTCTCCGGATTTGCCATGCGCTCGATCGCACGGGCGATTTCAAACTCAGCGCCTTTGCCTTGGACACGGACGGGCATCAGTATCGGCTGCACCCAAGGGGCGCGGCGCTCGAGGATATTGAGAATGTCGCGGATCGCCGCTCCGGTATCGGAGGTGATGATGCCGACCACGCTTGGGAATTTCGGAATCGGCTTCTTGCGGTCGGCATCGAAGAGGCCTTCGGCGTGAAGCTTCCGCTTCAGGGCTTCGAAGCGGGCTTGGAGATCGCCGAGTCCGGCACGCTCTGCCTTCTGAACGATGATCTGGAGCTGGCCGCGCGCCTCGTAGACGCTGGTTTCGGCGAATACCCGGACTTTCGCTCCATCCTCCAGAGCCTCATGGCCCTGGCGCTTCCGTGCGCCGAACATCGCACACTGGATCTGTGCGCCCTCATCCTTCAGCGAGAAATACCAATGGCCGCTCGCTTGTTTCTTGAGATTGGAAACCTCGCCCTCGATCCACAGCTCGCCGACCTGGACCTCGATGACGTTCTTGATACGCCGCAGCAACTGCGTGACCGAAAGGGCTTTCGGCTCCGCAGGTTTCGGTTTGGCAAACAAGTCGTCCACGGCGCGAGGATGCGGCCGGGCCGCGACGCGGGCAAAGAAAAAGGCGCGGATTGCGCCGCGCCTTCCTCCATGAACCATTGCTCCTTTGCCTCCCGCATTTCCTTCAGATGGATGCGGGTGAGCCGTTTGTAGCGATCAAAAGGAACCCGATACCAGTCGCGCTCACCAAAGATCCGGAGGATTTTCCGATGGCCGCCATGACGTTCGATGATTTGTTCGATCTCGCTGAGACGGGATTCCACCTCGGGCAACACGACGACCTGATGGGTCATCATGTAAGGTGCCTTCTTTGAGATCAGATATTCGGGATGACAGAAGCGGATGAACCCACCCCAACTGATCTTTTTCAGTTCGACGAAGTACCCGGGAGTATTCAACGGAATCCGCCGGTGGGTTTCAAAAAAACCCCGCAATCCTTGTCGGACATGAAGCCGCTTGAATTCTTTGAGAGAGAACTTTCGGGGGCTGTGCCCCGGATCGACTCTTTTCCTCAGGATGCGGTCATAGCGAGTGAAGTCACCCCATCTCGACCATTCGCGGTTTTGGATCAGAGGAAGGACCTCGTGGAGCTTGGAGATATCGGAGCGCCGCAGGGCTTCCGGTGTCCAGTCAAGCCAACGGATCCATCCCCGTGGGTAAGGGTTCGCAAGGGGGACAAGAGGGGTGTCGCGCTTGAGCCGCCACAAGTGGCGGCTTTCGAGTTCGAGGGCGCGCAAGCGTTTCTCAGCCGCGTATTTCGGATCTCGGTGGGGATTCATAGGATAAGAGGAATGATGGGTTCAAAGAGGGCCGCGTGTGAAACGCAGGCGTGATCTAACAATTCGAATCGATCGGAGTTCACGTGAGGGAAAGAATACGATGTGCGTGCGCGGAAGCCCTTGGGAAAACGCACCACTGCATGCAGCTGTTGGATGGACGTCACTCTGCCGCGACTGCAAACGCGTGGCCGCGGACTCGATTCAAAAGAGCTTCCAGGCACAAAACCGCTGGCTCCCGGATGAGGGAACGACGGCGGAGAAGGCTGGGGAATTAGTGACGCATGAAGGAGCGGGCATACTATCTTTCCGGCGTATCCGGTCAATCGCAGAGACAAGCCCGTGTGTGGAAACCGTCCGCTTGTTCGGAATCGGGCGTCCCGTTAGACGGGAGCCGTGCTGGAAGTGCACATGATCTTGTGGAGCCGCTTGGAGGCCTTCGTGTTGGATGAGCCGGGTGCGAGCCATCCCTTCTCCAGCCGCCTTGCCAAGGAACAGGGTTGGACTCACGCCGAGACCGCGCGGGTGCTCCGCGAATACAAGCGCTTCCTCTTTCTCGCTGCGGTCGCGGGACATCCCGTCTCTCCTTCGGAGCCGGTCGACCATGCCTGGCACCTGCACTTGCTCTATACCCGCAGCTATTGGCAGCGGCTGTGCAGGGAGGTCCTGGCATTCGATCTCCACCACGAGCCGTCCCAAGGGGGCGTTGGCGAGCGCGTGAAGTTCCATACGTGGTATGCGCAGACGCTGGAGAGCTACCGATTTCATTTTGACGAAAATCCTCCGGCCGATTTGTGGCCGGAACCCGGCGGGAAGAGGTCCGGGGGCGGCGGAGCGCGCTGGTTCGAACCCGCGCGCTATTGGCTGGTCCCGAAGTTCTGGCCGTTCCGGCGTGGAGGACATTCGCCTTTTGCATGACAACACTGACAACGACCCTGAACTCCGCCTCGATTCCGATCTTCGATTGGGCAGGCCCGCAGTTCCTCGTCTTCTACGTGGCGGCCTTCGTGGTCGCGGCCATTTGGACCAACTTGCGATCCATGCGGTTGGCCAAACGATTCGAAGGCGCGCATCATCCGCGTAAGCTCACCGATCCTTTCGATGTTGCCTTTCTGGCGGGTGGGGTTTCCCGCGTCGTGCAGCTCGCCGTCGCACGACTGTTGAAGCTGGACCTAATCACATGGCAGAAGCGCTGGACCGGTGAATATCTCGGCTCCACCGGCAAGCCGGTCCGTGAGTCGCTGCACCCGGTGGAATCGGCGCTGGTGACCCGCTTGCTTGGCAGCAAGGAAATCGGCGTCGGGGAGGCATTCGCCTGCTGCCGTTCGCGGGCGATGGAGATTGAGAACCGCCTGGCGGCCGCAGGTTTGCGACCTACCGCCGCGGAGAAGGCGAGCGCCGGATGGCAGTCCATTCTGCCGATGCTGCTGTTGATGGCGGTGGGTGTGATCAAGCTGGTCATCGGCCTCTACCGGGACAAGCCGGTGGCCTTCCTGGTGGTGGCTCTGATCTTCACCTTCATCGTCACGATGGCGATGATGCAGACGCTTCTGAACCGGGCGGGAATCCTGACGACGGCAGGTCGTGAGATGCTGGCGGAGTTACGCTCCGATCAGGCCACGGCTTCACGGGAAATCGGGTTTTCGCCCGAGCTACCGGTGTGGTCCATGGGTGTGGCCTTGGCCGGTGCGTATGCCATCACGGGAATCGCGGATGCCGATGCGATCGCGAATTCCCTCAATCGCCACCTGTCGCAGCCGACGAATGGCGGCGGTTCCTCCGGAGCGAGTTGCGGCACCAGCAGTGGATGCAGCAGCGGCTGTGGCGGCAGTTGCGGAGGAGGTGGCTGTGGTGGTTGCGGCGGCGGGGGCGATTAGAGCCCCTCACCGCCGCTTCCGGTCCAAGCTTCACGCTTCCTGCTTCTTGCCCGCCACCAGCGAGGCCACCACGCCTGTTGCCAGAATGGCGAGAATGACACCCAAGATCGTGAAATTGAAGGAGTCGCCGAGCACGGCCTTGAGCCACTTTGCCGCAAGCATCTTGCCGCCTACCACCAGCAGCACCATCGACAGCGCGGGCTTGAGGAACACGAACTTGGCGATCATGCCCGCAAGCGCGAAGTAGAGGGAACGCAGGCCGAGGATGGCGAAGACGTTGCTGGTGAACACGAGGAACGGGTCCGCCGTGATCGCGAAGATGGCAGGAATCGAATCCACGGCGAAAATCACGTCGGTGAACTCCACCAGTACCAGCGCCACGGCCAGGGGTGTGAGCAGGCGCTTGCCCTTCGGCGCGGCAGCCACCACCGGATCGGTCACCACCGGGCCTCCGGCCACCGCAGGTTCCTCCGAGGATTTTTCACCCGCGGTGACGATGAAGTGCTCACCGTGATAGTCACGGGTGACCGGGAAGAACTTCCGCAGCCAGCGCACCACCGGATTGTTTTCGGGGTGTTCCTCCTTCTCCTTCATCACCAGCATTTTGATGGCGGTGAAAATCAGGAACGCGCCGAAGAGATAGAGCACCCAGTGGAAGTTCGCCACCAGCGCGGAGCCCACGCCGATCATCAGGCCGCGCAGCAGCAGCGCGCCGAGGATGCCCCAGAACAACACGCGGTGCTGATACTTCGCCGGGACCGCCAGTGAGCCGAAGATCATCGCGATGACGAAGATATTGTCCACGCTCAGCGACTTCTCCACCACGTAGCCGGTGAGATACTTTGTGGCGGCCAGTTTGCCGGTATTGATCACGCCGTCCACGGCATCGACCGCCATGCCCAGACCGAACCAATGACGGTCATAGGCGAAATAGACGACGCTGGAAAAGGCCACCCCGAGGGTGATCCATACCGCAGACCATCCCAGCGATTCCTTGAATCCCACCACGTGGGACTTGCGGTGGAACACGCCGAGGTCGAGTGCCAGCATCAGCAGCACGAATCCAATGAAGATAAGCCAAGCCCAGATCATCAGGACACCATGACGTCATCCGCTGGCGTGGACGATTGGAAACACCCTTCGGCTTTCCACCCACCCGGCTGCAAGACTGAAACGGGCAGGCCGGAGCAGCCGTATCCGCACCCTCATGAATTGCATCCATTTCCTGCTTCCGTTCGCCGTGATGGGGATCGCCGCCGCCGCTCCGGCTCCCCGTGAGACGGCTATTTGTGTCTATGGCGGGACATCGGGCGCGGTGGTGGCCGCGGTGCAGGCGAAGAAATCGGGAAAGGACGTGATTCTGCTGTCGCCGGACAAGCACCTCGGCGGCCTCACCAGCGGCGGTCTCGGATGGACCGATCTGGGAGACGAGCGGATTCTCGGCGGCCTCAGCCTTTCGTTTTATCAGAGGGTCTATGACCACTATTCGCATGACGCCGCCTGGGATCTGCAGCCGCGCGCGAAGTATGGCAATGCGGGGCAGGGGAGGAAGGCGATGAACGACAGCCGCGGCACGATGTCGGTCTTCGAGCCGAAGGTGGCGGAGGCGGTCTTCAATGAGTGGATCGAGGAGAGCCACGTGCCGGTGATACACGCGAAGCTGGATCGCTCCGCAGCCGGACTCACCAAGACGGGAAACCGCATCACCTCGATCCGCACCGAGGACGGTCAGACGATCCGTGCCAAGATGTTCATTGATGCGACCTATGAAGGCGACCTGATGGCTCTGGCGGGAGTGTCTTATACGGTCGGCCGAGAGCCGAACAGCCGGTATCAGGAGACACTCAATGGGATACAGACCTCGCGTGCCACGGGCAACCAATTGCCGAAGGGGATCGATCCGTATGTGAAGCCCGGGGCTACTGCGAGCGGGCTGCTGCCCGGCGTGCGTGAGACCGCGGGTGGTGCGGATGGCAGCGGCGACAAGCGGGTGCAGGCGTATTGCTACCGCATGTGCCTTACCAACCATGCGCCCAATCGTGTGATGGTGGAGAAGCCGAACGGCTATGACGAAGCGGACTATGAGCTGGTGTTCCGGGCCATTGAAGCGGGCCAGACGAAGGGGTTCTTCAAGCTCGATCCGCTGCCGAACCACAAGACCGATTCGAACAACTCCGGCGGCATTTCCACCGATCTGCTTACTGCCGTGGATGATGCCTATCCGGATGGCGACTATCCCACACGCGAACGGATCGCGAAACAGCATGAACTTTGGCAGCGTGGCTTGGTCTGGACCTTGCAGAATCATCCGCGTGTTCCGGAGGCGGTCCGGAAGGCGTATTCCGCATGGGGGCTGCCGAAGGATGAGTTCACGGACAATGGCCATTGGCCACACGCCCTTTACATTCGTGAGGCGAGGCGCATGACCAGTGACTTCGTGATGACCCAAGCAACGGTCACGCATTCGGAGGGCTTGGAGCATTCCATCGGAATGGGTGCGTATGGCATGGATTCACACAACACGCAGCGGCATGTGGATGGAGATGGTTGCGTGCGCAATGAAGGCGATGTGCAGGTGAAAGTCCCACGGCCCTATCGCATCGACTATGGCGCGATCGTTCCGAAGAAGGTGGAGTGCTCGAACCTGCTGGTGCCCTTTTGTGTTTCCGCGTCGCACATCGCCTTCGGCTCGATCCGCATGGAGCCGGTGTTCATGAACCTGTCGCAGAGTGCAGCCACGGCGGCTTCACTGGCCATCGATGGCGATGCCGCAGTGCAGGACGTGCCGTATGAGAAGCTCAGGGAACAGCTACTCAAGGACGGGCAAAAGCTGACATTGGAGTGAGCCGTCTCAGCGGTCGAACTTCTCCATGTTCTCCTGCACCCACTTGTAGTCTTCCGGATGCTCGGCCTTGTAACGTTCGTAGCCGTCGGCGATGTGCTGGATGCGGGTGTCGAGCGTGGCGCGGTCGAGCTTCTCACCGTAGTCCGCGCCTTTCGGATCCTCCACCGGCCAGCCCATCATGCGGGAGAGCATGGTCTTGCCCAAGGAGGGCAGGGCATGCGTTCCGTCCGCCCAATATTGGGCGAAGTGGTCGCCATCCGGAGGAAGGGCCTCGCAGTTGAGCGGGTGGAAATCATTGAAATCCCACAGCTCCACTTTCGGGCCTTCCGGGTGGGCGGCGGCTTCCTCGGCGAGCACGGCGGTGAATGCATCACGGTCGGTGCGGAAACACGGATCGGGATCGTGCTTCAGGCGGAAGCCGGTGAGGTAGGCCGCGTGGTTCGGTGGGATGCAGAGAATGAGACGGATGTTCTTCTCCCGGCAGAGCTGGAGGATGCCGTGGAGGGCATCGGTCTTCGGCTTCTTCACTTCCAGCGAGGCCTTGCGCTGGCGGGTGAAGATGTCCACCCAGCGGAAGGACTCCTTCTCCAGCACCTGGCGCAGCGGACGCTTGTCGAGCTGGCGGACCCATTGGCCTTCCGGTGAGTAAGCGGCGAGACGCGGCTTTTTGCCGAAGCGATAGTTCAGGCACTTCACCGTCTGGATGAAGGTGGAGACGCCGGAAGCATAACGGATTTCCCGTTCCACCTCATCATGGCTTTCCGCCAGCGGGGATTCATCGAAGCCCGAGCCAGCGGGGATCGTGATCGGATTGGTAACGTCGGCGAGGTCGATGCCGATGATAGCCAGGTCGAGCTTCTGATGGCTGGCCGCGTAGGTGAGCATCGCCAGATGCTCATTGAGCGTGCCACCGCGCAGAGCCAGGTTCGCCACCTTGCGCCCCTGCCATTGCGGGAGGGTGGGATCGAAGGCGATGTCCACGCGGGATGAACCGAGCATGACGGTATCCCAGGTGCCGGAACGGACGATGCCTGCCTTGCCGGAACGCGGATACTTGTGAATGGGCTTGTAATCGCCGAATCCGGGATCGCTCCAAGGGGTGGGAGTCAGCCACAGCGGGTTCACCCACGTATTGAGGAAGGTGACCAGCAGCATTACCACGGCGAATGGCACCGCCAGCCACAGAAAGTAGCGGCGGAACACCCGTCCGGAAGATTGTTGGGAAGTGGTCACGTCAGAACTGGAAGTAGATGAATTCGCTGATTTTGTCGAATTCGCGAGCGGTCAGGTAGAGGACCACCAGCGTGATGCAGGCGAAGAGGGGCGTGGGCCGCCATTCCCACCAGCGGCGTTTGCCCGGCGTGGGATCGAATTCCGCGTAGCCGAGTGCCGGGCGATAGCGGCGGAGGAGCTGCTGGGTGTTCGGCAGGACGAACACGGCGGCGAGCGCGGCGAGCACCGGCTTCCAGACCCGGGATTCCTTCACCACCTGCAGGGTCATGTCCGGCAGGCCTTTGAAGCCGTGCATCCCGATCATCGAGGAGAGCATGGTGGTGGTGGCGTGGACGGCGGTGGCAGTGCTGCCATTCTTGCCGTGTTCGTAAACGCCCGCCTTGAACGGCACCCAGGCGATGAGCACGACGAGGAAGGTGAGGGCGATGGCCAGCGGCTTGGGCAGCGGCTTGATCCAGTGTTTCTTGCGGAAGGCGAACCACGCGTGATTCACGCAGAGGTAGAGGCCGTGGAGAAGTCCCCACAGCAAGAAGGCGAAACCCGCACCGTGCCAGATGCCGCCGAGGATCATGGTCAGCAGCAGGTTGATGTAGCGGCGGACCTTGCCCTTCCGGTTTCCTCCAAGCGGAATGTAGAGGTAGTCGCGCAGGAAGCGCGAGAGGGTCATGTGCCAGCGGCGCCAGAACTCGACAACGGAGTCGGCCTTGTAGGGCGAGTGGAAGTTGAGTGGGAAGCGGATGCCGAAGAGGCGGGCGGAACCGATGGCCATGTCCGAATAACCGGAGAAGTCGAAGTAAAGGTGCAGCGCATAGGCCAGAGCCCCCGCCCACGATTCTCCAAAGGTAGGCGGCCGCGTGCCGTTTGCGGCCAGATCGAAGAAGCCATTGGAGACGATCGAGAGGTTGTCTCCCACGACGACTTTCTTGAAGAGACCGATCGCCAGAATGGTCAGGCCGACGGAGAGATCCAGGCTGCGTCCGGCGGCCTTCTTCCGTGCGAACTGCGGCATCATCTCCTTGTGATGGACCAGCGGTCCCGCGATGAGATGCGGGAAGAAGGTCACGAACAGGAGGTAGTCGGTGAAGTGATACTCCTCCGTCTCGCCCCGGTAGGCATCCACCAGGTAGGCGATCTGGAGGAAGGTGAAGAACGAGATCGCCAGGGGCAGGACGATGTGAGGGATGTCGTGGGGCGCTCCGGTGACTCCTTGGAACAGCCCGACGAGGAATCCTGCGTACTTGTAGTATCCCAGCAGCCCGAGGTTTGCGATCACTCCGAGAGTCAGGATACCTTTGCCCTGAGGGGTGTGCTTGTGGCCGGAGAGGTAGCGCCCGAAGAAGTAGTTCCCGATACAGCTTCCCAGAATCAGCAGGACATAGAACGGCGTCCACGGTTCCTTGGGCTCGGGGTTCCACCAGCCGTAGAAGACCAGGCTCATGGCCACCAGCCAGCCGAAGGCCACGCGGATCGGAGCCCGCTGGAGCAGCAGGAAACCGATCAGGGTGACCGGCAGGAACAGCAGCAGGTAGATGTAGGAATTGAAGAGCATCCGCAGGCGGTCAGCGCTCCAGGTCGTTGGCGATCAGATTCCAGCCGGCTGCGGGCTTCACCGGCCAACCGGGGTCGTTAGGAGTCCATACCTGCTGGCCGGGGTGATGGCCGAGCCACGCGCCCCACCAGGAAAAGGAACTGTTGGCCACGATCGCATGGCGGCAGCAGGTCATGAGATGGAGGTCCTCGATCTCATCCGCACCCACGCGGTCGAGGAACCGGACCGAAGCCCCTTCGAACACGAGGTGCTCGCGGGCCCACGCGAAATCATCGCCGAAGACGAAGAAGGTGGAATCCCGGAATTGATCGATGCAGGCGGAGATACAGTCGTTGTAGTACTTTTCGCTCAGCCGGGAGTGTAGCGTTCCCGCCGGATATGGAGCATCACGGGAGTGGCGGCGGAAAGGATCTGCCGCCGGGCTTCGAGAGCCGCCTCGGAAGCCGGCACCGGAGGTGCGAGTTCCTTGCGCAGGCGGTCCGCAGCATTGGCGAAGTAGGCTTCATCCTGCCAATAGCCGTTCAAATAGGCCGGTTTGTCGGTTGCGGGCGCGAGCCGTGCGAACACCTCGGGGGTGAGGCCTTCCTTTTCGGAGAGATAGCCCCGGGACTCCGGCTTGCTCCACTTGGAAAACGTGCGCGCCAGCTTGTGTGACCACGAGCGGGTGTCTCCGCCCAGGCAGAGCTTCTCGGAAGCTTCCGCTGCGATGATGGGAAAGCGGTTCAGGCGGTAGCTGCGGCCGTAGTCATCGCGCTGGAAGCCGGTGCGGGTATCGAGCTGGAGTTCGCGTCCCAGCCGCAGCGCCAGCGCACGACCTGCGGCGTAGCAGAACATCTGATTGCCGAGGCCGCCCTTCACCAGCGCGACCACCGGCGTGGAACCGGGGGAGGCCTTCATTGCTGCGGATTCGGTCCTTCTTCTTCCTCGGCGGGGCCTTTTTCCGTGCCCGCACTCGAATACTTGTGGATGGTTTCCTCCACCCATTTGATCTCTTCCGGATAGGCCTCGCGGTATTTTTGATACTGCGTGTGCAGGTCCGCGATCCGGGCGGGCAGGTTGTTCTTGTCGATCTGCACGCCGTAGGTGGCTTCCTTGGGATCGTCGATCGGCCAGCCGTTCATCCGCTTGAGCATCACGTGGCCCAGGGTTTCCAAGGCATGGGTTCCGTCCGCCCAGTAGTGGAGATAGCCGGTCTTCGGATCGGCGGAGGAAAGTGGTTCGGCGTTGAGCGGATGGAAGTCGTTGAAGTCCCAGACCGTGATCGGAGGAGCGTCCGGATGGGCGGCGTTCGCATCGGCCACGAGGTTGACCACCGTTTCGCGGTCTAAGGTGAACGTCGGGTCCGCATCGTGATCGATGTAGAAGACGGAGAGGTAGGCCGCGTGGTTCGGCGGGATCAGGAGTTTCAGCTCGACCTTGTGATCCAGGCACGTGTTCACGATATAAACGAGCGCCTGAAGCTTCTTCTCGAAGATCTCCAGCTTCGACTTCCGCTGGCGGATCATGCGGATCGAGTGCGGGATGGAGTCGGTGACGAGGATGTCTCGGACGCCACGGACCGAGCGATGGCGCAACCAGTGGCCCAGCGCTGTATAGGGCGGCAGCTTGTCCGGGTTCTTCTGGCTGGCGCTCCGGGTATTGATCGTGCGCATCGAGGCGATGAAGGACGACACACCGGTCACGTAGCGCATCTCCCGCTCGATCACTTCACCGTCCGGATTGAGCGGGGATTCGTAGAAGCCGGCGTTGCGCGCCATGTCCGTTTCGGTCGTCAGGTCCGTGAGGTCCACGCCGAGGTAGATCGTCTTCAGCCCCTTCTGGTGCTTGAATAGATAGTCCACGAACGCTGCTTGTTCACGGAGCGAACCACCGCTGAGCCCGAGGTTCACCACCTTGTGATCGCCCCACTGCGGCATCGCCGGATCGAGTCCGATCGCGACCCGCGAGGAGCCGAGGAAGACGGTGTCCCATTGCTTCGAGCGGGCGAGGCCGGCCTTGGCCGTGCGGAGATTGCGGTAGATCTGGCGGTAGTCGGAGAACCTCGCGTCATTCGTCCACGGTGCCGGGCTGACCCAGAGTGGGTTGACCCAGGTGTTCACGAAGCTAAAGGCCATCATCACGGCCACGAAGACGCCGACCAGCCAGAGGAAAAAGCGCCGGTGGGCCCGGGCGGAACCGCCGAGGCCGGAGCGGGTGTTGGTAGGAGAGGCCACGGCGATTAGAACTGGAAGTAGATGAAGGTGCTGACCTTATCGAACTGGAACAGGGTCACCAGCAGCAGGATCAGCGTGAAAATGAACCAGACCGGAGTGGGGCGCCATTGCCACCAGCGGCGCGGACCCACGCGGTTGCCATCGAAGCTCCCAGCATCCAGCGCAGGTGAGTAGCGGCGGAGGAACTGCTGGGTATTCGGGAACAGCCAGCAGGCGAAGATGCAGAGGCAGGCCCGCAGCGCGTGGCTGTCCTTGACGACGTAGGCGCTCTTGTCCGGCCAGCCATGGAAGCCGTTGAAACCGAACATCGAGGCGAAGATGTTCTTGTTGATCTCGATGGCGTGTTTGATGGCGTCGAGAGTCGAGCCGTTGGCATTGGTCGCGTGCTCGAAGTCGCCGGCCTTGAAGGGGACCCAGGCGATGAGCACGGCGAGGAAGGTGAGGACGATCGCCAGAGGCTTGGGCAGCGGCTTGATACCGTGCTTCTTGCGGAAGGCGAACCAAGCGTGGTTCACGCAGAGGTAGAGGCCGTGGAGAAGACCCCACAGCAGGAAGGCGAAGCCGGCGCCATGCCAGATGCCGCCGAGGATCATGGTCAGCAGCAGGTTGACGTAGCGGCGGACCTTGCCCTTCCGGTTGCCACCGAGCGGGATGTAGAGGTAGTCGCGCAGGAAGCGCGAGAGGGTCATGTGCCAGCGGCGCCAGAACTCGACGACGGAGTCGGCCTTGTAGGGCGAGTGGAAGTTGAGCGGGAAGCGGATGCCGAAAAGGCGGGCGGAGCCGATGGCCATGTCCGAATAACCGGAGAAGTCGAAATAGAGGCGGATGGCGAATGCCAGTGCTCCGGCCCAACCTTCCAGAAAGGTCAGCGGACGGTCGCCACGGGCGGCCAGCCCGAAAATCGCGTCCGCGATGGTGGCGGCATTGTCCGCGATCACCACTTTCTTGAAGAGACCGATCACCAGGTAGGTCAGACCCACCGAGAGGCTGGCCCACTTGCGGTTGCGGCAGGTGCCCTTGGTGAACTGGGGCAGCATCTCCTTGTGATGGACCAGCGGTCCCGCGATCAAGTGCGGGAAGAAGGTCACGAACAGCAGGTAGTCGGTGAAATGATACTCTTCCGTTTCCCCGCGGTAGGCATCCACCAGGTAGGCGATCTGGAGGAAGGTGAAGAACGAGATCGCCAGCGGCAGCACGATCGTGGGCACCTCCTGTGGCCAGTGCAGCGTGTCGTGGAAGAGCCCGGCTAGGAACCCGGCGTATTTGTAGTATCCCAGCAGCCCGAGGTTCGCGACCACGCCGACAGTCAGGATGGCCTTGCCTTTCGAGGTATGCTTGTGGCCGGAGACGTAGCGCCCGAAATAGTAGTTCCCGATGCAGCTCCCCAGAATCAGCAGAACATAGAATGGAGACCACTCCTTCGCCGGATCAGGATTCCACCAGCCGTAGAAGGCGAGGCTCATCAGCACCAGCCAGCCGAAAGCCACCCGGAGAGGTGCCCGCTGCAACAACAAATAGCCGATCAAAGTGATCGGCAGGAACAGGAGCAGATAGACGTAGGAATTGAAAATCATCGGGTCACGGTGCCGGCCGGCCGCTGCGTATCGCATGGTTGGGTCCGTCCGGTCAAGGCACGTGCCGGGATGCGGAGGGAGGAATGAGGCGCGTTTCCGGGCTGGAACGGGAAATGAACGGATTTGTCATCCGGGGGAGGCAGCGGTGGCCGTGGCTTGACCAGCGCCCGCTTTGCCCGGTTTAGTCGGCTCTGCGGCGCGATTGGCCGCGGAAACCGTTCATGACCTCGCCACGTGTCGCCATCCTGGGGAAATCCCGCAGCATTCTCACGTGGTTCGATGACACGCTGGATGGCTTCCGGCAGCGCGGCTGCGAGGTGGCGGCGATTTCCTTCCAAGCGGACACCCCGGCCGAGCGGATTTCCCAGAAGCGCGGTGAGGGCAAGGAGCTGCAAAATCCCGAGATTGCCCGCCGGAGCGCCGCCGAACTGGCCGCTTTTTCACCGGATCTGGTGGTGGTTTTGAACAAGGCCGGAGTGCCCGAGCTGGCGGCGGAGGCTTGGAAAAAGGCCCTCCGGCCGGGAGTGCCGATCGTCGGCTGGCTCTGCGATTGCATCAACCGCGTCCCGCAGCAGCAGGTCCCGGCTTTCGACGGAGTCTATTACTTCGATAGCCACTGCATCCCGGTGCTGGAGCAGTTCTACGCTGCTCACAACCGCCCGGCTTGGCTGAAATACCTCCCGCTGGCGTTCAATCCGGCCCGCTACCCCTTCCAAAAGCCCGCGAAAACGGTGCAGAAGCTGGTATTCGCGGGGAAATGCAGCCCCCACCGGCACAAGATCTTCGCGGAAATGCGGGCGGCTGGCATCCCGCTGGATCTCTACGGCCCCGGTTCCCGCAACTGGCTGAAACCGTGGCGCAACCGCCGCCTCTCGTCCGACACCATTGCGGAACTCTACCGGTCATACTCCGCCGTTCTGAATCTGCCCCAACCGGGAAACACCGAACGGGGTCTGAACCTCCGGGCCTTCGAGATTCCCGCAGCCGGGGGGATCGGCACCTATCCGGATGTCCCGGATCTGCCGCTATGCTTCGAGCCCGGAAAGGAGATCGTCGTTTACAAGGACGCCTCCGATCTTGCCGTCCGTCTCGCCGAGTTGCGGGCGGACCCGGCCCGGGCAGCCGCCATGATCGAGGCGGGGCACGCCCGCGCGCTCCGAGACCACACCTTTGCCAAACGTGCCGAGACCGTCCTTGCGGATTGGCTCCGTTGAGACTCCCTTCTTTTCCTGTCCTGCGCTCATGATCATCTCCCACAAGTACCGCTTCATTTTCGTCAAGACCGCCAAGACCGCCGGCACCAGCCTGGAAGTCTTCTTGGGAAAACATTGCGGAGAGGACGACATCATCACCCCGACCTACCCGGAGGTGGAGGGTCATCGCCCGCGGAACTACGAACAGTCCTTCTGGCCGTTCCCCGAGCTTTTCAGCTTCAACTATCCCCGGGACAACTCGATCTTCTGCGAGCGCCGGTTCTTCACTCCCGTCCGCACCTTCAAGGATTGTTACAAGCGCCGTCGCTACCATGAGCACATTCCGGCGCGGGTGCTGAAGCAGCGCGTCGATCCGGAGATCTGGAACTCGTATCACAAGTTCTCCTTCGAGCGGAATCCGTGGGAAAAGACGCTCTCCCACTACCACATGCAGCGCACCACCCGTGGCGGCACGATGACGCTGGATGAATATTTCGACCGCGGCGACTACTGCCTCAACTACCCCTTCTACACCGACGAGAAGGGCGGTGTGATGGTTGACCAGATCATCAAATACGAGAACATGAAGGAAGAATTCGGCGCGCTCTGCGGCCGCTTCGGCATTCCGTGGGAAGGTTCGCTCGGCGTCCGTGCCAAGGCCGAATACCGTGAAGACCGCCGCCCTTACACCGAAGTGCTCACTCCGGAACAGGCCGACCGCATTACGAAGATCTTCAAACGCGAGATCGACATGCACGGCTACCGGTTCGGAGGCTGAAAATGAAAACCCCTTCCACGCGTGATGGAAGGGGTGGGAAGGGCTCACTCAGTCCCTAAAAGTAGTGGTCACGGAGTGAGCCGTCGTGTCTGCCGCCACGGAGGCAGCAGTTGCGGAAATTTCCGCGTGGAACCGCACGGGCACGGATCGTTCCGGCCGAGCTTTTCCATGAGTTCCTTGTCGCCATGGACCACGCGGTGACCGCGTTTCACATGGGTCTCGGAGGGATAGCCCTTACGACGCTTACTGGAGCGTTCGAAAAAAGGACCCGTTCTGGTGTTGCGTGTGTTTGGTCATACAGCCTCCTGGTTGGGGTTGGAGGGCGACCGTGGCGGATGGCGCGGATCGAGTCGAGCGGCATCGCTCACTCTTCATCAGTGCTTCGGCGGAACCGTCGGCTTGCTGTCCGCCGCCAGTGCCTTGCGGATGCCTTCGCGCTCCGCCGGAAGAGCGGTGGCTGCGGCCTGGATCAGTTGGGTGACCTTGTCCAGATAGGCGTCCGGATGGTTGGGATCGACGTGGATCGCCAGCGCGGGATCTTCCTGGGATGAGCCCAACAACAAGCTGGTGTAGCGGCCACCAGCGGGTGGAGTGAAGTGGATCGGGTCCAGCCAGTTCACCATCGGCGTCTTCCGATCCGGAGGATAGGGTTCCAGCGTGATCGGAGAGGGGATATTGAAATCCCAGAACTGGCAGGGATGTTCCGGATGGTCCCGGTTGGCATCGGCGACCAGACCCGCGATGATGCGGCGCTCCTCAAGGAACCACGGATCCGGAGCGCCACGTTCCTCCATGGCCTGGCAAAGGGTGATATGGTTCGATGGAATCACCAGGATCGCCTCCACGCTCTTTTTCGCACAGGCATCGAGCATGGCCCGGACGACTTCCACCTTGTCCTGCTGGATGCCGCGCTTCTGCCGCTGGATGTCCGCGAGCTGGATCGCCCACGGCAGGTAGAATTTCTCCATTGTCTCGAAGTAGTCGAAACGAGCCGGTTTTTTCATCCGCAGGCCCAGTGTGGTGTAGGCCGGCGTCTTGTGCTTCGCCGCCATGGCCAGCGTCGCCACGGATGAGTCCACCGCGCGCTGGCTGAAGACATATTTCAGCTCCCGTTCCAGCGGGTCGCCGGAGGCGAGCGGGGAGAACTCGAAGTCGCTTTCGTTCGCGAGCTTGCCGATGCGGGTCAGATCCCCGGCATCGAGAAATAGGATCGCCCGCTTCGGAGATTGAGACTTGAGCGCATGATCGAGCATCGCCCGGGTCTCGAACAAATCGCCGCCATCAAGGCCGAGGTTGATCGTTCTCAATCCGCCGAATGCCGGATGGGTGGGATCCATGCCGATGTTCGCACGGGAACTGCCGAGAACCAGAATGTCCCAAGGCCCACGCATTGCCAGACCGGCCTTGCAGGTGCGGATCTCGGCATCGATCTCACGGTAACGATCCAAGGATTGGACCTCGGTCTTCCGTGGGAGGACGCGCCACGGGTTGACGGCGATGTTGAGTGCTCCGGTGACCAGGAGACCGAGGGTCCCAAGTCCGAGAAGCCACTTCAAATGCCGTTTCGCGTGACGCGTCATGGAGGCGGGGATCAGCGCACCCGCTCGAGGAGCCAGGGCAGAAGCGCGTCCACCGGGATGCGTTCCTGCTCCATCGAGTCGCGGTGACGGATGGTGACGGTGCCTTTCAGCTCATCGCCGTTTTCGCCGAGGGTATCGAAGTCCACGGTGATGCAGAACGGCGTGCCGGACTCGTCCTGACGGCGGTAGCGTTTGCCGACGGAACCACCATCGTCGTAGAAGACGTTCATCCACGGCTGGAGCTTCGCCTGGATCTCGCGGCAGATGCGGACCTGTTCCTCGTTCTTCTTCAGCAGCGGGAAGATGCCGACCTTGATCGGGGCCATGCGCGGGACGAAGCGCAGCACCGAGCGGATCTCGGCCTTGCCCTTTTCATCGGTGACTTCCTCTTCGTCGAAAGCTTCGCAAATGAGGGCCAGCACGGTGCGGTCGCAACCGGCGGACGGCTCGACCACGTGCGGGAGGAACTTCTCCTTCGTCTCTTCGTCGAAGTAGAGCAGCGGCTTGCCGGAGTGCTTCTGATGCACTCCGAGGTCGTAGTCGGTGCGGTAGGCCACGCCTTCCAGCTCCTGCACGCCGAAGGGGAACTCGTATTCGATGTCGTAGGTCTTCTGCGAGTAGAAGGCGCGCTCGCCATCGGGGATGTCGAGGATGTGCAGCTTCTCGCGCGGGATGCCGATCTCGCCGTAGAACTTGAGGCGGGCCTCCAGCCACTCGTCGGTCAGGCGCAGGCCGTCCTCGGGGCGGCAGAAATACTCGATCTCCATCTGCTCGAACTCACGCGAGCGGAAGGTGAAGTTGCGCGGGTTGATCTCGTTGCGGAAGGACTTGCCGACCTGCGCGATGCCGAAGGGCAGCTTCACGCGGTTGGAATCGAGCACGTTCTTGTATTGCACGAAGATCGACTGCGCCGTCTCCGGGCGGAGGTAGGCGATCGCGTTCGGATCGTTGTCGTCCGCGGATGCACCCATCTTCGTCTGGAACATCAGGTTGAACTGGCGCGGCTCGGTGAGAAGCGAACCGTTCTCCGGATTGAAGGAGGTGGTGCCGGTGAGTTCCTCGCGGCGCTCCTCGATCAGTTCGAGCTCCTTCGGGGACACCTTCTTGTCCGGCATCAGCTCGCCGTAGAACTTGCGGGCGGTCTTGTGGGATTCGATCGGGTCCTTGCCCGGAGCAACGAGCACGGCGAACTGGCGCTCCACGCTCCAATCGGAGGCCGGAAGCTTCGCGCCGGAGAACCACACGGCGGTGCCGTCCTGGGCGGGCACTTGGTCGGCACGCAGACGGGCCTTGGAAAGAAGGCAGTCGGACATCGGGTCCGAGAAGCCACCGACATGGCCGGAGGCGACGAGCACCTGCTGCATGGTGAGGATCGAACCATCCATGCCGAGCACGTCATCGCGCTCCTGGACGGTCTTGCGCCACCAGTAGTCCTTGAGATTGCGCTTCAGCTCGGCGCCCAGCGGACCGTAGTCCCAGCAACCATTGAGACCGCCGTAGAGCTCGCCTGCTTGGAAAATGAAGCCGCGGCGTTTGCACAGGGAGACGATCTTCTCCATGCGGGCGGGGTCGGTATTGTCCTTGTTGGCCATGGTGCTGGGGATTGGGGCGGGGATGGAACCAGCCCGGGCGGCCAGGGGCAAGGCGGGATTCTGCGGTCGTTTCCGGGCTGGGAAACCCTGCGGAGGCCGGTTCAGCCCCGTTTCGGCAGGTGATCTCGGCAGTATTCCTGGTCGTCCTCCCCATCCACGTAGAATTCCAGGTGGGGGTCATCCCGCTCGGTGCGGCCGCAGACGGCGCAGTGGTGGAGGGTATTGGCGCTGGAGGAGAGGGTGGAGTGGAATTCGCGGCGGCGCTTCATCAGGGACCACCCGCCACCCAGCATCGCGTTCCCGAATCCGAGGGCCGCTCCGCTCAGGAATCCCACCAGGTGGGCACCGTTTGCAATCGGACCCACGGCGCCGGTGAAGCAAGCCACCAGCCAGACTAGCATGAGAAACACGGTCTGCCCATCCAGGGCGAAACCGGGATTCGGGTGATACTTCGAGCGCAACAAGATGAACCCGAACAGGCCGTAGTTGACTCCGGACATGCCACCGAATGCCGGACCAGCCCACAATCCCTGACCGAGATTGGAAATCGCTGCCACCGCCAGCACCAGCCCGAGGAATCGAAGAGAGCGGAACCTGACTTCCAGAAGCATCCCGAATCTCCACAGCCACATCATATTAAACAGGATGTGAACGGGGCCGAAGTGCAGGAAAATGGGGGTGATCAGCCGCCAGACTTCGCCCTTTTTGATGTCGGCGAGAGGATCGTGGGCTCGTTTCTCGATCTCGTCCAAGCGGCTGGTGAAATCCTCCAATACGCGTTCCTCTTCGGCTGTCACCGCCTTGCGATCCGAGGTATTGGAGTTCGACTCAATTCCATCCCAATAGGTCCGATATTCCTCGTAGAGGCGGTTGTATTCCAATCGGTCCTGCTGTGAGGCCAGATAGAGTTTGTCGGCATTCCCCATATACTCGGGATTGCCGAGCCGGGTGACGGCGGCGACCACCACACAGGCGAGGATCAGCAGCAGCGTCACCGGCATGAAGTGAAGGGCGGTCGAGAATCCGTCATGGCCCGCATTGCGGGGATCGCGTGGCCAGGGGCGCAGGGACATGGAATCGGGAAATGGGGTTGCGGGGAGATGCACCACGCATCGCCGGGATTCCATCGCGCCGGTTGCCGCGCTTGCAAGGACTTTCCCGTGACGGGAGATGCCCCGTTTTAACGGTTTTTTAACGCCTCCGGTCCGGCCTTTGACTCCCTGATTCCGGGAACCGTGGGACCATGATCCCAACCTCCAATCAAGGCCATGACCGACCTCCTCTACATCGCCATCACCGTCGGGTTCTTCGCCCTGGCGGTGGGATACGCCCGCTTCTGCGACCACCTCTGAATCCTCCCGCCATGGAACTCATCCTCATCGGCGTCATCGCCCTCGCCCTCATCGCCTACCTGCTGGTGGCGATGCTCTATCCGGAACGCTTCTAACCTCCTCCTCTCATGCAAACCGCCGACTGGCTGCAATTCGGGCTCTTCGTGGGCATCCTCGCCCTCATCACCAAGCCGATGGGCATCTACCTGTGCAAGGTGCTCGATCCCGCAGGAAAAACCTTCCTCGATCCGGTCATCCGCCCTTTCGAGCGGCTCACCTACCGCCTGATGGGCGTGGAGCCCGGCAAGGAGCACGATTGGAAGGGCTACACCTTCGCCATGGTGCTCTTCAGCCTGGTGGGGATGCTCTTCACCTACGCGGTGCTGCGCCTCCAGGACCATCTGCCGCTGAATCCGCAGAACCTGCCCGGCCTCGGCCACGCGCTGGCCTTCAACACCGCCGCCAGTTTCACCACCAACACCAACTGGCAGAGCTACGGCGGCGAGGGGACGATGTCCTACTTCTCGCAGATGGTGGCGCTGACCATCCACAACTTCACCTCGGCGGCGGTGGGCATCGGCATCGCGGCGGCCTTGGTCCGTGCGATCGCCCGCCACTCCGCGACCACGCTGGGGAACTTCTGGGTCGATCTGGTCCGCGTGACCTATTACCTGCTGGTTCCGCTCAGCCTGGTGTTCGCGGTGTTCCTCGTCTCGCAGGGCATGATCCAGAATTTCAAGCCGTATGACACGGCGAAGTTGGTCGAGCCGCAGGTCGTGGAAGTGGTCACGACAGATGCCTCCGGCCAATCCGTCACCGAGAAGAAGACTGTCACCGAACAGACGATCGTGCAGGGCCCGATGGCCTCGCAGGCCGCGATCAAGATGCTCGGCACCAACGGCGGCGGCTACACCAATGCGAACTCGGCCCATTCGTTCGAGAATCCCACGCCGCTCTCGAACTTCATGCAGATGCTCTCGATCTTCGCGATTGGCAGTGGCCTGACGTGGTATCTCGGGAAGTCTACCGGCAACCAGGCCCACGGGTGGTCGGTGTGGGCGGCGATGATGATCCTCTTCACCGCGGGCACGCTCGCCTGCTGGTGGGCGGAAGCGAAAGGCAACCCGATCCACCAGGCCCTCGGCCTCGTGACCGCGGATGGCAACATGGAGGGCAAGGAGGTGCGCTTCGGCATCTTCAATTCGGCCCTCTTCGCCACCATCACCACCTCCGCGTCCTGCGGCGCGGTCAATGCGATGCACGATTCCTTCACGGCCATCGGTGGACTCGTGCCGCTGTTCATGATGGAGCTGGGTGAAGTCGTCATCGGTGGCGTCGGAGCCGGCCTCTACGGCATGCTGGTCTTCGTGGTGCTCGCGGTGTTCATCGCCGGCCTGATGGTCGGTCGCACACCGGAGTATCTCGGCAAGAAGATCCAGGCTTTCGATGTGAAGATGGCGATGCTTTCGCTGCTGGTGCTCACGGCGACCATCCTCGGCTTCACCGCCTGGGCCGCGGTGTCGCCATGGGGACAAGCAGGTCTAAACAATACCGGACCGCATGGCTTCAGCGAGATGCTCTACGTCTACAGCTCCGCCACCGCGAACAATGGCAGCGCTTTCGCCGGTCTCACCGCGACCCCCACGAATGGCGACCCGCATTACAACATCACGCTCGGCCTCGCGATGCTCATCGGCCGCTTCCTGATGATCGTGCCGATCCTCGCGCTCGCCGGTTCGCTGGTGAAGAAGAAGGTCTCGCCTCCGAGTGCGGGAACGTTCCCGGTCGCCGGCGCCACGTTCACGGTCCTGTTGATCGGCACGGTGCTGCTGGTCGGAGCGCTCAACTTCCTGCCTGCCCTCGCGCTGGGTCCCATCGTCGAGCACTTCCTGATGCTGAAAGGCTCATTGTTCTAAAGCTCCAGACATCCACCCCGTTTCGAACCTCAAGACACAAGGACAGGAATGTCCTTGCTCCCAGTCATGTCTCACCAATCTCCATCTCTCTTTGACCGGACGATTCTCGTGCCCGCGATTGGCGGAGCTTTCAAGAAGCTCGACCCGCGGCTCATGATCAAGAACCCGGTGATGTTCGTCACCCAGATCGGCGCGGTGCTCACCACCGTGGCGATCTTCACCTCGAAGTCCGACCACGGCTTCATCCTCCAGCTTGCGGTCTGGTTGTGGTTTACCGTGCTGTTCGCGAACTTCGCCGAAGCCATCGCGGAAGGCCGCGGCAAGGCCCAGGCGGACAGCCTGCGCAAGGCCCGCAAGGACACCGTCGCCCGCCGCTTGAAAAACGGCCGCGAGGAACAGGTGCCTGCTCCCGCTTTGGAAAAAGGCGACCTCGTTGTCTGCGAAACCAACGACGTGATTCCCGCCGATGGCGAAGTCATCGAGGGCATCGCCAGCGTAGATGAGGCCGCCATCACCGGTGAGTCCGCTCCCGTCATCCGCGAGAGCGGCGGCGATCGCAGTGCCGTCACCGGTGGCACCCGCGTAATCAGCGACCGCATCGTGATCCGCATCACCTCGGAAAAGGGCAACACCTTCCTCGACCGCATGATCTCGATGGTGGAGGGCGCGAAGCGTCAGAAGACCCCGAACGAAATCGCGCTGACGATCCTGCTCTCCGCGATGACGCTGATCTTCCTGCTCGTCTGCATCACGCTGAAGCCCTTCGGCATTTATGCGGGCATGGAGTTCACCATTCCGGTGCTGGTCGCGCTGCTGGTGTGCCTCATTCCGACCACCATCGGCGGGCTGCTCAGCGCCATCGGCATCAGTGGCATCGACCGTCTGATCCGTCGCAATGTGATGGCCACCAGCGGACGCGCCGTGGAAGCCGCGGGCGATATCGACGTGCTGCTGCTCGACAAAACCGGCACCATCACCATCGGCAACCGCATGGCCTCGGATTTCATCCCGGCCCCTGGAGTTACCGAGCAAGCGCTAGCCGATACCGCGCAGCTCGCTTCACTCGCCGATGAAACGCCGGAAGGCCGCAGCATCGTCGTGCTAGCGAAGGAGAAGTTCAACATCCGCGGCCGCGAACTCCAGGAACCGCACGCCACCTTCGTGCCCTTTACCGCGCAGACCCGCATGAGTGGCGTGGATCTCGATGGCCGTTGCATCCGCAAGGGCGCCGCCGAGTCCGTGAAGCAGTGGGTGGAGCAACAGGGCGGCGCTTATCCCGCCGAGATCGCCAAGGCCGTGGAAGCTTCCGCCCGTGCCGGACGTACGCCGCTCGTCGTAGCGGAAGGCGCGAAGGTGCTCGGCGTGGTCGAGCTCAAGGACGTCGTCAAAGGCGGCATCAAGGAACGCTTCGCCCAGCTCCGCAAGATGGGCATCCGCACTGTGATGATCACCGGCGACAATCCGATGACCGCCGCCGCCATCGCCGCCGAGGCGGGCGTGGACGACTTCATGGCCCAGGCCACGCCGGAGGATAAACTGAAGCGCATCCGTTCCGAGCAAGCCGCCGGACACCTCGTCGCCATGACCGGCGACGGCACCAATGACGCGCCCGCACTGGCGCAGGCGGATGTCGGCGTGGCGATGAACACCGGCACCCAGGCCGCGCGCGAGGCGGGCAACATGGTGGACCTCGACAGCAACCCGACCAAGCTCATCGAGATCGTGGAGATCGGCAAACAGCTCCTGATGACCCGCGGTTCGCTGACGACTTTCTCCATCGCCAATGACGTGGCAAAGTACTTCGCGATCATTCCTGCGATGCTGATGGTGACCTTCCCGGCAATCGCTCCGCTCAATGTCATGGGCCTCGTTTCGCCGCAGAGCGCCATCCTCAGTGCCGTGATCTTCAATGCACTCGTCATCATCGCGCTCATCCCGCTCGCGCTGAAAGGCGTGGCCTACAAGCCGATGGGCGCGGCCGCCGTGCTGCGCCGCAATCTTCTCGTCTACGGCTTCGGTGGCCTGGTGGTGCCCTTCATCGGCATCAAGGCCATCGATCTTCTCATCACCACCCTCCACTTCGCCTGATCATGAAAGCCATCGTTTCCGAAATCCGTGGCGCTGTCGTTTCCACCGCCGTGCTCGCCATCGTCTGCTGCGGGCTCTATCCCGCCGCCGTCACCGGCATCTCCCGTCTTTGCTTCAAGTCGAAGGCGGATGGCAGCTTGATCGTGGATAAGGACGGCGTCATTCGCGGCTCGGCCCTCCTCGGCCAGAGCTTCACCGCGGACAAATACTTCCAGCCGCGCCCGTCGTCCGCTGGCAACGGCTATGACGCTTCCTCTTCCAGTGGCAGCAATCTCGGGCCGATCTCGCAGAAGCTCGCCGATGCGATCAAGGAGCGCGTGGCCGCGTATCGTGCCGCCAATGGTCTAGCCGCCGACCAAGCCGTGCCTGCCGATGCGGTCACCGCTTCCGGCAGCGGTCTCGATCCCCACATCAGCCCGGCCAATGCCGCGCTCCAGGTCGCGCGCATCGCCAAGGCCCGCAATCTCCCTGCCGACAAGGTGCGGGAACTGGTGGCGGCGAACACCGACCCGGAGGACCTTGGGTTGCTGGGCGACCCCGGAGTGAACGTGCTGAAGCTGAATCTGGCTCTCGACAACCTCTAACCTCCAACTGCCATGAGCTCGCATCGTCTCAAGATCATCACCATTCTCGTCACGCTGGTCGCGCTGCTCGGGATCGGAATCGTCCGCTACGGGAAGATCCTCGACGAGCGAGCGCTGAAGATCCCGGACGAGAAAGCCGCCGGAGTGGAATTGCTGGCCAAGACCCAGAGTGGTCCCGGCTATTTCCATGATGACAAGGAACCGTCGCCGGAGGGCGATGGCCCTTGGATCACCCCGGATGAAGCAAACGCCCAGCTCGAACGGGTGGTGGCGGAGCGCAAGTTCTCTGCCGGCCAGATGGACAAGGTGAAGCAACTCATCACCAAACTCACCAAACCCCATCCCTCCCGCCTCGTCGGCACCGACCGCATCCCCCTAGTCCGGCTCAATCTCGCCCTCGACGAGATCAAGGAATAAGCCCCCAGGGAGCAGGGACATTCTTGTCCCTGTTCTTCCGTTGGAAAAACGTTATGAATGGTCTCGCAAGCCTCATGGAAACCGCTCCCAAATTCTGGAATCCAGACGAGGAAATCTCCAGACATGGTGCCAAGCTGCCTCACTGGCAGCAGGACCACTCGACGTTCTTCCTGACCTTCCGGTTGGCGGACTCGATCCCGCAAGCAAAACTGGAGAAATGGAAAGCGGAGAGGGCGATCTGGTTGCAAGTGCATCCGGAACCATGGAGTGAAGCCGAGGAAAGCGAATACAACCTCCGGTTCTCCAACCTGATCGAACGCTGGTTGGACGGAGGCGAGGGTGAATGTTTGCTTGGGCAGAAAGACGCAGCTCATGCGCTGTCAGATGTGCTGCTAGCCAAGAATGGCGAGCGTTACACCCAGCATTCCTTCGTGATCATGCCAAACCATCTCCATGTCTTGGCGTCCATTGGCACAGGTGAAACTCTTGAGGGCTTGGTGAAGATCTGGAAGGGGACTTCATCCCGGAAGATGAACACAGCATTGGATCGTTCCGGAGAGTTCTGGCAGGCGAACTACTACGATCGCATGATCCGGGATTCGGAGCATTTTTGGAACTGTGCCCGCTACATCCGGAAGAATCCGATCAAAGCCCGGTTGCTGGATGGAGAGTATTTTCTCCATGAATCAGACTATGTCAGGGACGCCTTGGAGACCTTGAGATGAGCCCTTGTTTCGCGATCTGACTTTCAGACACAAGGACAGGAATGTCCTTGCTCCCTGTATGAACGACATCCGACCTGATCCCGATGCCCTGCTTGCGCAAGTCCAGCGCGAGGAAAACCAGGGCAAGCGTGGCCGCTTGTTCCTTTTCCTCGGCATGTGCCCGGGGGTGGGGAAGACCTACGCGATGCTGCTCGCCGCACGGCAGCGAAAGAAGGAGGGCTTGGCCGTTCTGGTCGGCGTGGTGGAGACCCATGGTCGGGTGGAGACAGAAGCTCTCCTCGAAGGATTGGAAGTGCTGCCACGCAAGCAGCTCTCCCACGGCGGTCATTTGCTGGAGGAGTTCGATCTCGATACCGCGCTGGCCCGTCGACCGGACCTGCTGCTGGTGGACGAGCTCGCGCATACCAACGCGCCGGGCACGCGTCACCGCAAGCGCTACCAGGATGTCATCGAGTTGCTGGACGCGGGCATCGACGTCTGCACCACGGTCAACGTCCAGCACATCGAGAGCCAGGTGGACATCGTCCGCCAGATTACCGGCGTGGCGGTGATGGAGACGGTGCCGGATTCCATGCTGGATCGCGCGCATGAGATCCAGCTCGTGGACCTCAGCGTGGAGAAGCTGATGCAGCGCCTCGCCGAGGGGAAAGTCTATCTTGGCGAGCGTGCGCAGGCCGCGGCCGATGGATTCTTCCGCGAGGGCAATCTCACCGCCTTGCGCGAACTCGCGCTGCGCTTCACCGCGGAGCGGGTGGACCGTGATCTGGAGGACATCCGCCGTGCGCGCCGCGTGAACAGCCCGTGGAAAACCAACGCGCGGCTGATGGTCGGTGTCGGCCCCACGCCTTATTCGGAAAGCCTGATCCGCTGGACGCGCCGCGCATCCGGGAGGCTCGGTTGTCCATGGCTGGCAGTGTGGGTGGAGCGTACCCAACCGCTCACGCCGCAGCAGCAGGACCTGCTCGCACGCAGCCTGGGCCTCGCGAGAAAACTGGGCGGCGAGGTCGTCCATGCCACCGGTCACGACGTGGCGGACACGCTGCTGCAGGTGGCCCGCGAGCGGAATGTTTCCCAGATCATCGTGGGAAAACCGGACAAGCATTCGCGATGGAAGGCATCGCTCGCCGATCAACTCATCGCGGGCAGCGGCGACATCGATGTCTGTGTGGTGCGGCCCTTGATCGGACGTCCCGCCTCCTCGCAGGAAAAAGCGAAGCCGGTGCCGAGTCATGCAGCAGTCGAATACGGCAAGGTCTTCCTCGGCACCGCCATGCTCACCGCGATCTGCTGGGGACTGCGTTCGATCGGCGGCTATACCATGCCCGCGCTGGTGTTCCTGTTCGGCATCGTGCTTGCGGCGCTGAAGTTCTCGCGCGGCGCGGTGTTGATGATGGCCACGCTGTGCGCGCTGGCTTGGAATTACTTTTTCATCCCACCGCGATTCACTCTCCAGATCCAGAAGCCGGAGGACGTGGTGATGCTGGTGTTGTTCTTCGTCGTCGCCATGGCGATGGGCCATCTCACCGCACGTCTGAAAAAACGCGAGGTGGCGGAACGGCGACGGCAGATGGAGACGGATGCGCTGCTGCGGGTGACCCAGAGCGCGGCCCTCGCTCCGGAAACCGGCAAGGGGCTTGCGGAAGCCATGCGGATCATCGCCTCGGTGCTTGATGCGGAAACCTCCCTCGTCGTGCGTCGTCTCGACCACACGCTGCCGGCCGAGGCTCATCCTTCGAGCACCTTCATCCCGGAGGAACAGGAATTCGGCGTGGCCGCGTGGGCCTATGGCAACAAGCAGACCGCGGGTCGTTTCACCGATACGCTGCCGCAATCGCAAGCCACGTGGTTCCCGCTCCAGACGGCGACCTCCACCATGGGCGTACTTGGTGTCCGGACCGAGGGGGCGGGACTCGATTTCGTGCGACGCCAGGCCATCGAGGCCTTCGCGCTCCAACTCGCATTGGTTCTCGAGAAGGAGCACTTCATCCAGGCGGTGAATCAGGCCGAACTGATCGAGAAATCGGAACGCCTGCGTCGGACCCTGCTCGATAGCGTTTCGCACGAGTTGAAGACACCGCTCGCGGTGATCCGCGCCGCCGTTGATGGCATGGGCGGACCCGCGGGCGATCCGTATGTTTCCGAGATCGATACCGCCACCAAGCGTCTCCAACGGTTGGTGGATGGTCTGCTGCAAATGACCCGCCTCGAGTCCCAGATCGTGGAACCGCAGCTCGAGTGGACGGACGTGACCGAGATCGTAGACGAAGCAACCTTTGCGGTCGGCGATATTCTGAGGACTCATCCCGTGGAGCTGCATCTGCCGGAGGATTTCCCCTTCGTGAAGACCGACCACGCGCTGGTGGTGCAGGCCTTGGCGAACATCCTCCATAACGCGGCGGTCTATACTCCGGTGGGGACGGCCATCGAGATCTCCGCACGGTATGCAGAAGGAAAATTCCACCTCGCGGTGAGAGATCATGGCAAGGGTTTGCCGGTCGGAGAGGAATCGCGGGTGTTCGGAAAATTCTACCGTGCGCCCGGATCACCGGCGGGAGGCACGGGCCTGGGGCTTTCGATCGCACGTGGCTTTATCCGCGCGCTTGGCGGCGACATCACGGCATGGAATCATCCCTCTGGCGGCGCGGTCTTCGAGATCGCGATGACCACCGAATTCATGGACCCAGGGAGCAAGGACATTCCTGTCCTTGTATCTTAATGTCACCCACATGACCGCCCTCATCATCGACGATGAAATCCAGATCCGCCGTTTGCTGCGGCTGGCCTTGGAGTCGCGCGGCTACGCGGTGAAGGAAGCGGAGAACGGACGGCTCGGTTTGCAGGAAGCGGCCTTCGTGCGCCCGGAGGTGGTGCTGCTCGATCTCGGCCTGCCGGATATGGATGGGCTTGAGGTCTTGAAAGAGCTGCGTGGGTGGAGCGATGTACCGGTGTTGATCCTGTCCGTCCGCGATCAGGAGGACACCAAGGTCGCCGCGCTGGAACACGGAGCCGATGACTACGTCACCAAGCCCTTCGGCACCGCGGAGCTGCTGGCGCGCCTCACCGTCATCCAGCGCCGCCGCCAATCCACCGAATCACCGGAGATCATCGTCGGACCGTTGGTGCTGCATCAGGATCGCCATGAGGCGGAGCTTTCAGGCGAGCCGATGAAGCTCACGCCGACCGAGTTCGCCTTCCTGCGGGTGCTTGCCCGGCATGCGGGGAAGATCGTCACCCAGCGCCAGATCCTCCGCGAAGTCTGGGGCCCGCAGGGGGATGGCCAATCGCACTACCTGCGCGTTTACACCAACCATCTCCGCAAGAAACTCGGCGACAAGCTGGTCATCCGCAACGAGCCGGGCATCGGATACCGGTTGCTAGAATCCGCCTGATCGGCATGCTTCCGTTCATGGAACCGAAGCGCTGTTTGTGGGTGCCCTTGGACAAGCCGCTCTACGTCGAATATCACGACACCGAGTGGGGCGTGCCCTGCTACGACGAACGCACGCTTTTCGAAATGATCTGCCTGGAAGGCGCTCAGGCCGGGCTTTCATGGTGGACCGTGCTCCAGAAGCGCAAGCACTACCGCAAGGTGTTCCACCAGTTCGACATCGCGAAGGTCGCGAAGATGACCGATGCCGCTCTGGAGAAGCTGGTGCTCGATCCCGGCATCATTCGTCATCGTGGGAAGATCGAAGGCTTCCGCCAGAATGCCAAGGCATGGATCGCTTTGCGGGAAAAGGAAGGCGATGTCGTGAAGTGGCTGTGGAGTTTTGTTGGCGGGAAGCCACAGGATCACAAGACGCGCTCACAGGAGAATCCGAACACCACCTCGCCGGAGTCGGATGCCCTGAGCAAGGCGCTGCGGAAAGCCGGATTCAATTTCGTCGGCTCGACCACGATGTATGCCTTCATGCAGGCCGTGGGAATGGTGAACGATCACACCGCCGACTGCATTTGCCGGAAGCGATGACTGGGAGTAGGGACATTCCTGTCCCTATTCTTCAGCCGCTAGATACAAGGACAAGATTGCGGAAGATTCAATCCAACGCAAAGCGCTTGCTGGCAAAGCCGAAGGCAATGTCCCTACTCCCAGTTATTCCCCATGCAGCGTGAAGACCACGCGGGGCAGCATGGCCTTCGCGAGATCTTCGGTGGTGCCCTGGGGCTCCCGCGTCCACTCCCGCGCGGCGCCGCAGATCGCCCAGCTCGCCATGGTGGCGCGGAGCTGGGTGTCCGCGTTCGCGCCTTGCTCACGCAGCGGACCCTTGAGCAGGAAATCCCTCACCATCGCCTTGATCCGCGTTTCCATGATCGGATCGAACTGGCGCTGATGCTTCTGGCAGCCCGCTGATACCTGAGCGAAGAAATCGCAGACCGCGAGGATGAGCTGGCGGATGCCTTCCTGGCAGTTCCCGGCATTGGCCAGACGTGAATCGAGCATCTCCTGGAAATCATCGCCGATCTTCGCCTCCAGCAGGGCGAATTTGTCGGTGAAGTGGCCGTAGAAGGTCGCGCGATGCAGGGTGGAGCGCTTGGTGATGTCCGCCACGGTGATCGCCTCAAATCCCTTCTCAGCAAGGAGTTCCATGAAGGCCGCGTACAACATCTGCCGGGTCCGCTTCACGCGGGGATCCTGTTCGGCAGGGCTGATCATGGGTCGAAGCTAGATCGGCTCCGGAAAAATCCGAGCGAATTTTCACGACATCTGTTGACAAAGCGACATGTGTCGCCAATCTCTCGGTGGCGGTCGCGCCGATCGCCACGACAGTCAGAGTTCCATTCTAACCAACGAAAACGACCATGAGTGCAGCCAAAGACCTTACCAAGGAAGCTCCCCGCAGCCCGCGCACCCGCCTCGGCGGCTACGTGATCCTCGCCCGCGCCATCGACAAGGGCCGCGCCTCCATCGCCGGCACCGTCGGCGAATACCACTTCGCCTGTCCGCTCGACATGATGCTCTTCGACTTCAAGGGCGTGAACCCGGATGACGTGAAGAAGCTCCTCGAATCCGGTGCCAGCGATCAGGAGATCACCGCCTGGATCGAGGCCAACGGCCAGACCAAGTCCGCCGAAGAGGTGAAGGGCTGGTCCGATGGCATCGAAGCCTTCCGCCCTTACGACAATCCGGAGAAGAAGGATTGGTTCGTCGGCGTCTGCGCCGAGGTCGGGATCGATCCGGCGGCGAGCACGCTTTTCGACTACCTCGATACCGACGACAAGCTGAGCTACGCGGCGGCTTGATTATTTTGAAGGACGCTCGTGGCCGCGTTGGCGTAACAGCGTGACCACGGTCGTCTCACGCCGGTCTCGGGACTGCGAAGAATTCGAGGAACCCGCAACCCGCACAGCGGTAGGCATGAACGGGAATGCCTCCCAAAGGTGAGGCTCCCTTCACGCCTCCGAAAAAGCCCTTTTTCGCTTCGCCATAAAACCATTTCGTCTCAAGGGTGGCTCCATAGCTGAAATCGGGGATGAAGCCGATCTGCATGATGTCGTTGCACTTCGGGCACAGCCTGATGGGATCGCTCATGCTGGAGGAATGACGTGCCGGACTGTTCCAAACAAGCGGGCGGATTCCATCACTGCACCGGCGCGAACAACCGCGCCGCACGGCACGCGGCACGGAACCAGAACGAGCGCTTGGTGAAATCGCTCACCCGCGCCTCGCGTGTTCCCTCGAAGTCCTTTTCCAACATCGCTTTCACCTCCGCCACAAAGGTCGGATCGGGCGACAGCGCGCTGATCTCGAAGTTCAGGCGGAACGAGCGGTTGTCCAGGTTGGCCGTGCCCACGCAGGCCAGCCGGTCATCGATGAGCATGACCTTCTGGTGCAGGAAGCCCTTCAGATAGCGGTGGATTTTCACCCCGTAGGGCAGGGTGCTTTCGAGGAACGAAAAGGAGGACAGCCACACCAGCAGATGGTCCGGCTTTTCCGGGATCAGGATGCGGACATCCACCCCTCGGATCGCTGCGGTCTGCAGGGCGGTGAGCACGCCGCCATCCGGCACGAAATACGGTGAGGCAATCCACAGCCGCTCCCGTGCGGTATTCGCCGCTTCGGCGACGACCAATTGCCACGAATCCGCCGGATCGGCCGGACCGGTGGGGATCACCGCGGCTTGGGCCGTGCCCGCATCCGGATCGGGGTCCCAGTAGAGTTCCGGCATTTTACTACAGGCCCAGTACCAATCCTCCAGGAAGACGAGCTGGATCGCCTGCACGGTGGGGCCTGCGATCTTGAGGTGGGTGTCCCGCCATGCGCCGAAGTGCTTGTCACGGCCCAGGTATTCATCGCCCACGTTGAGGCCGCCGAGGAAGGCTTCCTTGCCATCCACCACGACTATCTTGCGGTGGTTGCGGAAATTGATCTGGAAGCGCGACCACCAGTGGCGGTTGGTGCCGAAGTAGTGGCACTCCACGCCCGCCGCCCGCAGGTCGCGGAGGTAGGCACGCGAGAGCTTGTGGGAGCCCATTTCATCGAAGAGGAAATAGACCCGCACGCCCGCCTTCGCGCGTTCGATCAGGGCGTCCTTGAAACGGGTGCCGATGCGGTCGTTTTTAATGATAAAGAAATTCACCAGCAGGTAACGCTCGGCCTTCGCGATGGATTCGAACAGTGCCTCGAAGGTCTCATCGCCATTGATGAGCAGGTGCAGCCGGTTGCCACGGGTGAAGGGCAGGCCGCCGAGAATTTCCGCACCTCGGGCAAAGCCATCCTCCGCCGGCAGTTCGTAGGCACGGAGGCGTTTGTGCATGTCCTCCGCCAGCTTGTAGAGATCCGCGTCTTCGCCGCGGCGGGCCCGGACGTAGCCTTCGAAGCGGCTGCGCCCGGCGATCCAGTAGAGCGGAATCGCGATGTAGGGAAACGTGACCAGGCTCACGATCCAGGCGATTGTTCCTTGGGACGTGCGGACGTGCATCAAGGCATGGATCACGTGCAACAGGCCGAGGATTTCCATGAAAACCACTCCCGCCACTGCAAGCGTCGCTCTCCAATCCACGAACCATTCGGCGACCACCATGCGGCACTCTAGCAGATCCCGTGCGGACGGCAAAATAGTACGTGGGTGCGCCTCTCATATGGAGTGTGGCCAGCCATCGCCGCTTTTGGGCGGAGGCGAGTGATCGCCGGGGCCACGACCTGCATTCACAAACCAGCTCTCACGTTTCAGAGCCCCTGCATTCCTGGTTCAAGCTGGCTCCCATCGGCAGCGCTTTTCTTTCCGTCGATGCTCTCCCGCACCCAAAGCGGCGATACCTCGCCGCACTCCACATCAGACGAGCTTCCACATCCCAAGATGAAATAACTCGAAAAATCCGTTGACGCATTGGACGTGTCATTATATCTGGAAAGCGTTCCCGAAAGCAGCGCCATGCGATACCAATCCACCAGCACCGGACTGAAACCATGCCTCGCGCTCGAGGTCGGTGAAGTCACAGTCTGGCAGGCGGGTAACGCGATTTGGAGCAAACGCTCCCATTCCACATTCGGAATGTTTGCCGCCGCCGGTCATCGACCGAAGGGAAGCAGAGACGGGCTTGGACGAGCCTGACAGCCGCAGAATCAAGGATTTGCCGCTACCCTGCTTCCCATCTGGAAGCGGGGTTTTTTGTTTTCCGCACGAACCCCGAACCCGTCCCGAATCACTTTCCCACACGAATCTCACTCCATCCATCCACCCGGGCATCCGCCCGCCGACTTTCTCCCAACCGCTTTTTTCATTTCCGCCCGCCGGGGCGGATCCGTCTCCGGATTCCTTCCTGTGATCCAATTGTCATGTCTCGGACATGATGGGTGACAGATATGTATATATCGGGCGGAGCTGTGCCCGGATGACATGACAAACGAACCTGATCCTTTCCAATGGTGACCTTGGTGTAACGGCAGCACCCCGCGTTGTGATCGCGGCGGCACGGGTTCGACACCCGTAGGTCACCCCAGATTTCTTCCATTTCCCAACCGTCCACCTTTTCCCACCCATGAACGCGAACCTGCTCCACCAGACGACGGTGCTGGTGCTCAACCGGCACTGGCAGGCCATCGATGCCATCACGCCCGCGGAGGCCTTCGGCCACCTGGCGGCTGGCAGCGCGCGCGGCCTGTTGATCGAAGGGCCGCACGACATGCAGGCGCTGGAGTGGGAGGAATGGCGCGGCCTGGCTCCGGCGGAGGGCCAGGCCGCGATCGGAACCACACGCGGACTGGTCCGCGTGCCCACCGTCATCGTCCTCACCCGCTACGACCGGGTCCCTATGGTCCGCCTGTCATTCGGACTGACAGGGCTATGGGAGCGGGATGAAGGCAGGTGCCAATACACCGGCCGGTCGCTCGCGCCGACCGAGGCCAGCATCGACCACGTCCTGCCGCGCTCCCGCGGTGGGGAAAACGACTGGCACAATTGCGTGCTGTCCGACCGCCGGGTGAACCAGCGCAAGGGCAACCGCACCCCGGAGGAGGCCGGACTGCTCCTCCTCCGCATTCCGCGGAAACCGCGGCCGGTCCCCGCCTCCGCGCGGATCCGGAACCACCACCAGATCGAGGACTGGGACCACTTTCTCGAATCCCGCGGCGGGAACCGCCGTCCAATCCATCAATCGTAGAACACTCACTCTCATGAACCCTCTTCACATTCCCACCCTTGAAACGGAGCGCCTCGTGCTCCGCCCCTTCGCCATTGCGGACGGGCGGCGTGTGCAGCAGCTCGCCGGCGACCGCCGCGTGGCGGAGATGACCAGTAATATTCCGCACCCGTATCCTGATCGGGCGGCGGAAATCTGGATCGCCTCCCACCCCATGCTGTGGAGGAACCGCAAGCTCGCCCCCTTCGCTGTCACCCTGCGTGCCAGCGGCGAATTGATCGGGGCGATATCGTTGCGGCTCTTCGCCCAGGGCCCGCGCGCAGAACTCGGCTACTGGATCGGGGTTCCGTTCTGGAACCACGGTTACTGCACCGAGGCCGCCCGCGAGGTGCTCCGTTTCGGATTCGAGGATCTGGACCTGCAAGGGATCCAGGCCCGCTACCTTCTCAACAACCCGGCCTCGGGGCGGGTGATGGAAAAGCTCGGCATGCGCTATGAAGGAGTCCTCCCCCACGGGGTGGCCCGGAATGGACGCCTGCTGGACGTCGCCGACTACTCGCTCCCGGCCGGGAACTTCAGCGACCACCTGCGGGTGGCCTGAGTTCCTGAATGAAACTGATTACCGAAAACGACCTCACCGCCGCCGGATACGAGCCCGGCCCGGTGATTGAACAAATGCTCGAAAAGGCCGCGGAGTTCGAAGTCCGCGGCATCCATGATCCGAAATACGCTCTCAAGCTCCTCGCCCGCGAGTTCGGCCCGCCTCCGCCCAAGATGGCGATGCGCGACAAGCCCGCGCCACTGGCGGAAGCCATCCGCTATGCCAATCGCGAGGAGTTCGAGAATGTGGAAGCCGTGCGGCGGCAGATGCGGGACCTGCTCAAGGTGCCCGTGATCTCCCGCGGCGCGGTGATGCCGGACGCCTGCCCGACCGGGAAGGCGAAGGCCGTCATGCCGGTGGGGGGAGTGATCGCGGTGGAGAATGCCATCATTCCCGCCGCACACTCCTCCGACATCTGCTGCTCGATGTTTGCCACGTTCTACCATGAACGTAGCAGCATCGGCGCAGAGCTTGATGCGCTGGAGACCTCGACCCGTTTCGGCCTCGGCCACCGCCATCTCGATACCTTGGTGGACGACCCGGTCCACGATGAGGACGTGTGGGGCAATCCGTTCCTCCAGGGCCTGCGTGATCGCGCACGGGTTCACATGGCAGACCAGGGGGATGGCAACCACTTCGCCTACATCGGCGAATTGGATGTCGATGCCGGGACCGTCGCCGCCCTCCGCAAGGCGGGTTACGGCGATCTCGCGGATCGCCTTCGTGGGAAGGGGGCCTGCCGGGTGCTTGTCACCCATCATGGTTCCCGTGGTCTTGGTGCCCATGTTTACAAGCGCGGCTACATCGCCGCTCTGAAGCACGTGGCGAAAACCGGCGGCCATATTCCCGACGCCGGGGCTTGGCTCGATGCCCGGTCCCCGGAGGGGCAGGCCTACTGGGAGGCGTTGCAATACGTCTCGCGCTGGACCCGTGCCAACCATGCGGCGATCCACCGTCGGTTTCTGGAGCGCATCGGCGCGCCGGAGATCGCCAGCCTGGGGAATGAGCACAACTTCGTCTGGAAACGCGGCGAGACCTACCTGCATGGCAAGGGCTCGACCCCCGCATGGAAGGATGAATGCGGCCGCCCGTTGCTCGGATTGATTCCGCTCAATATGGCGGAGCCGGTGCTGCTGGTGCTGGGTGGTGACAATGCGGACTACCTTTCGTTCGCCCCTCATGGGGCCGGGCGGAATGTTTCCCGCACCGCGCTGCGAAAGAAGTTCCACGATCAATCCCACCGGACGGAAACGATCCGCCGCACCACGGCTGGGCTGGACATCCGTTGGTTCTGCGGAAAGCCGGACCTCAGTGAAACCCCGGTGGCCTACAAGGACGCGAAGAGTGTGAAGGAGCAGATCCGGGAGTTCGGCCTAGCCGAAGTCATCGGGGAGATCCGCCCGCTCGGTTGCATCATGGCCGGCGCGACCCAATCGTGGCGCGACCGGGAGGAAGAACTGACTCCCAAACAGATCCGCCAGATCGCCCACCGCTCCGAGCGACGCCGTGTGAAGCAAGACCTGCACGAGGAGCTCTGAGGAGTAGAGCCTTCAGGCGAGGGGAGGTGGAGTCCTATGGATTCCACTTTCCGGAATGACCTCCGAATAGATCAGGCCGTCCGTGGAAACGCGGGCGGCCTTTTCGTGTTGGCTGCCATCGTCAAAAAGCTCAGGAGCCTCCGTCCCCCGGAAGACCTTCCTCGCCTAAAGGCTCTACTCCTTTAAAGTCCCGCCATGCCGTCGCCGCCGCTGAGCCAGATTCCGTCCCACGTTGTCGCCTTGGAGGACTACGATACGCTGGCGCGCACGCACATGGACGAGGCTGCCTGGGCCTACATCGCGGGTGCTTCCGCAGACGAACGCACGCTGCGGGACAACCACGAAGCCTTCGCCCGGCTGAAACTTTCCCCCCGTGTGCTAGGCGATTTCACCGGAGCGAATACGAAAATCGAGCTCTTTGGCCGCACCTTCGCACATCCGGTGTTCCTTGCTCCCACCGCCTTTCATAAGCTCGTTCATCCGGATGGCGAACTCGCCACCGTGCTCGGAGCCGCGGCCATGGAGGCGGGCATGGTAGTCAGCACCTCCGCGACGGTGCTAATGGAGGACATCGCCGCCGCAGCCCGCACGCCGCTATGGTTCCAGCTCTACATGCAGCCGGATTCCGCCCACACGCTGGAACTGGTGAAACGTGCCGAAGCGGCAGGCTATGAAGCGCTCGTCCTCACCGTGGATGCGCCCGTCAGCGGTCTCCGCAATCGTGAGCAACGCGCTGGATTCCAGATACCCTTCGGCATCGAGCCGGTGAATCTCCGCAACCGTCCGCCACTGCCCTTGTGCGAATCGGTCTTTGATCCGGACTACATCGCGCACCTGCCGCGCTGGAAGGATATCGCCTGGCTGCGATCCCATACGAAGCTGCCAATCATTCTCAAAGGCATCCTCTCCGCCGCGGACGCCGCCCTTGCCCTGGATGCGGGTGTCGATGGCATCGTCGTGTCCAATCACGGTGGTCGCACGTTGGATGGGGTGCCGGCCACCATCGATGCACTGCCCGCGATTGCGGACAAGATCGGTGGTCGCATTCCGATCCTCATGGATGGTGGCATCCGCCGCGGCACGGATGTGTTGAAAGCCCTCGCCCTGGGCGCATCCGCTGTGATGGTCGGCCGCCCGATCCTCTACGGCCTCGCCGTCGCAGGGCCCGTGGGAGTCGCTCACATCCTGAAAATTCTCCGCACCGAGTTGGAGGTCGCCATGCTCCTCAGCGGCTGCCCGACCATCGCCTCCATCACGCGCGAGGTTTTCGCGTGATCAGGGAGGCGGGACATTCCTGCCCCGTCATCTAGGACAACACCCGCTCATACACCCGGATCACCTTGTCGGTCATCGCCTCCAGCGTGACCTCGGTCGCGACCAGATCGAAAGACGGCTGCAGCCGCGCTTTCAATCCCGGCAGGTCCGCCAGCGCGTGCTTCAATCCACGCTCCAGCTCATCCACCGAATACGGCTGCATCAGCGCCTCATCCGGTAGGAATTCCGCGGCAAAGCCCACCCGCGTGGAAATGCACGGCACCTTCATGTGCAGTGCCTCGGCCAGCGTGTAGGGGCCGCCTTCATTCCGGGACGCCACTACGAAGAGATCCGCACAGCCCATCAGTCCCACGGCGTCATCGCGATGCCCAGCCATCCAGACTCGGTCGTGGAGAGCGTGCTTTTCCAGAAGGGCCTCCAATTCTGGACGCTGCAATCCTTCGCCCACCATCCACAGATAGAATCCCGGCACTCGTGCGGTGGCTTCGAGCAAAAGGTCCATGCCCTTCGCCGGAACCAAGCGTCCCACGGTGCAGAATACCGGTTGGCCGTTGGCGGGGAAGGGGGGATTCGTGGCCATCGCGGCCTCGCGGGTTCCTGCGGGCGGTGGTGCGATCGAGTTCCAGATCACGGTGGCGGGCAGGCCTTTGAGGGATTCCTTCACCTGCGCGCTGGCGGTGATGATCGCATCGTAGCCACGGAAAGGGCGGTTGGTGGATTTCGTGTTCTGAACGGTGGCCACCCGCTTGATCCCTGGCAGGAAGCGCCGGATCGCCTTCACCAAGGCTCCGGCCTTGTTGGCGTGGGCATGGACGATCTGCGGCTTTTGGCCCGCGATCTTGGAGCGCAATCCGGCCAGATTGAAGGGATTGATGCGGCCGCGACCCATGGCGTGCGGCACGAAGTTCACCTGGGCCGAAAAGTGCGGGCGCATCGTTTCATCCGCCACCACGGACACGGCATGGCCGATCGCGGCCTGGCGGTTCGCCAGTTCGATGACGTTTTTTTCCAGACCTCCTTTTTCGCCGACACTGGCGAGCACATGGCACACGCGGATCACGGGGGGAGGCTAGGAGACACCGGCCGGATGCCAAGTTCCAACGCCGGGTCGGAAAATTCACCCCCCTCGGAACTTGATCCCCACGCCGCCTCCCCCCACGCTGGCCGCCATGAGTCTGCTCCGCCGCTTCAAGGACTGGAACGAAGTCCGCCGCTGGGAAAGCAAAGGCCGGCCTTCGCCGCCGCCGCATGCCATCAAGCAGCGGGTCCTCCGCGAGTTCGCGCAGCGCTACGGACTGGAGGTCCTGGTCGAGACCGGGACTTTCAAGGGCGACATGATGGAGGCCATGAAAAAGGACTTCCGCCAGCTTTACTCGATCGAGCTTGCCCCGCATTTCCACGAGCGTGCGGTGCAGCGTTTCGTCAGCGATCCGAACATCACGATTCTCAAGGGGGACAGCGGTAAGGTGCTCGAAACCCTGGTCCCGAAGCTGGATGGCCCGACCCTGTTCTGGCTGGATGGCCACTATTCGAAGGGTGACACCGCCCGCGGGGACGAGGACACGCCGATCATGCAGGAGCTTGCCCACATCTTCGCCCGCGCGGACTTGAAGTCGGTGATCCTCATTGATGACGCCCGCTGCTTCATGGGCCAGACCGAACAGGTCTACCCGGCGTTGGAAAGCGTGCGCGAGTTCGTGGCGAAGCACCGTCCGGATTTCACCTTCGACATCGACACCGATTGCATCCGCATCGCTCCGAAGTCCTGAGCCAATGAGCGAAAACGTCCGCGCGGACAAGTGGCTGTGGGCGACTCGTTTTTTCAAGACGCGTTCCGCAGCCGCCAAGGCCTGTGAGGGCGGAAAAATCAAGCGGGCGGGCTACCCGGTGAAGCCCGCCACGCCGCTGCATCCCGGTGACGTGCTGGAAGTGCCGTTTTTCGATGGCCCGGGAATCCGCACCATCACGGTGTCCGGGCTCATCGCCCAGCGGGTAGGAGCCCCCCAGGCCCAGGCCTGCTATACGGAGAGCACGCCGCCCGCCGTGATTGAGGCAAACAAGGAGTTCCTGCGTGAGAAGCATGAGCGTCGTTTGGAAGGCGGCACGCTCGGCCGCCCGACCAAGAAAGACCGTCGGGACATCCAGAAGTTCCGCGGGTTTTTCGAGTAAGCTGGGTGAAGGGCCCTATGTTTTGTCGACGTGGTAGGTCCTTCTCTTTTTGACCTCGAAGAGGTCACGGAAAGTAGCCGGAGTGTCGCGATGCGACCTCCGGATCTGGTCCGTTTTTAGGGTCCGCGCCCATGCGCAAGCGGGGCGCAAAATGGCAGGTAGGCCATATGGGCTTCTTTTCGAAAAGCGTCGAATGAATCGGTCCGCCATGTTCGACCCGCTTCGGGGTCGAAGACAAAATGAGTACGCGACTCACCCGGAGGTCGCTGCGCGACACTCCGGCTACTTTCCGTGACTTCTCCGAGGTCAAAGAAATGAACATCAGGAATAACAAAATGCCCGTTATCGCAGCGGGTAACAACAGCAGCCCGACCCAAACACGGCGATGTGGGATGCCCGACGTTGGTGAAGGCGTGTCGTGATCCGTCTATTCCTGCAGGGACCTGCGGGCCAGCCGGAGATTTCGCAAGGCGGAGGCCAGCGCACCGATTCCGCTAACGAATGTCACGAGTAGAACAAACGTGATCCACCAATCGTTGAAAGCGCTGCCTTCCAGGAACCACAGCAAGCTGGAGGGCATGGCGCACAGGCCAAAAGCAGCGGTGACCTTCCAGCAGATCAGATGCCGCTGAGGATCGGAGCGTCTGTAAAGTAGCAGCCCGAGCGACACCCATGCCGCAATACCGCAGATCGAGGTGACCCCGGCAGACAACAATAGCCAACTATCACTGGGCGCCGCGCGACCGCTGAAGAACATTCCCAATCCAAGCAACCCCAGCAATGCGGGCGGCATCAGCAAAGTGCCGATCCCAAAGAGAGTGAAATGTGAGTCCCGGGTTTGCCGCGCGAGATTCGAATGATCGGATGGGAAGCGGGATTCCATGGAAGGATCCTTCTTCTGCTTCCCGAAGCTTTGATGAGTGTTGGGTGAAAAATCCGAAAAACCGGTTGTCATTATACCTATAGGGGGTATGGGTAATTGCATGAAGCGCGACGACAAATCCCGCCGCCCCCTGCTGACACGTGTGAACCGCATCGCCGGACAGGTGCAGGGCGTGGCCCGCATGATTGAGGAGGACCGCGATTGTGCCGAGGTGCTGAATACCATTTCGGCGATCCACTCCGCCCTACGGGGCTTGGAATCCACTCTCCTGGAGGATCATGTCCGCCATTGCGTCTGCGATGCCGCCAAGGATCCCAAGCATCTTGAGCAGCGCCTCGATGAAATCATCTCCCTCTACAAGCGCCGTCTGGCATGACCTCCATGAAACCTTCGTGCTGCACTCCTGATCCCGTGCCGTCCTGCTGTGGCGGCAAATCCAAGCCTGCGGAGGCACCTGCGTCCAAAGCCTCCTGCTGCGGTGGCGGCGAAGAAGCAGAAGGCGCGGCACCTTCCTGCTGTGCATCTTCCGGGAAGAAGCATGTCGATTGGCTGTTGTGGGCCTCCATCATTCTGGTGGCGGTGGGCATGGCCGGATACCTCTGGTTCCCAGCCGGACCCAAGTGGTGGCATGAGTTCTCCCACGGCACCTACGAGATGATGCTGAAGGCTTGGTGGGGAATTCTCGCCGGCATCATCGCCGTCGGGGTGATCGGACGCCTGCCTCGTGAACTGGTGCTCGGTTTGCTCGGCAAGGGCGGAAGCTTCTCCGGCATCCTCCGCGCCACCTTTGCGGGTACGCTGCTGGATCTCTGCAACCACGGCATCCTGTTGGTGGCGATGCAGCTTTATCGGAAGGGTGCTTCGCTTGGCCAGACGCTGGCGTTCCTGATCGCCAGCCCGTGGAACTCGTTGTCGGTCACACTCTTGCTTGGAGCCATGATCGGCTGGAAGTGGACGGTGGCATTCCTGCTGCTCTCGATGGTCATCGGCATCGTCACAGGCTGGATCGTGGACCGGATGGTGAAGGCCGGACGTCTGCCGGCGAATCCGAACGCCCACGAACTGCCGGAGGATTTCCGCTTTGGTCCCGCATTCCGCACCGCGATGCATGATCTGAAGCCCACACCTTCCAATCTTGGTCACATGCTGAAAGACGGGCTTGCTGAATCGAAGATGATCCTGCGCTGGATTCTGTTCGGGATTGCACTCGCGGCTCTGATTCAGGCGTTCGTGCCGGATGACGTGTTCTCCAGGTTCTTCGGGCCCAGTCTGATCGGCCTTTTCATCACCCTCTTCGCCGCCACGGTGATCGAGGTGTGCTCGGAAGGCTCCAGCCCGATCGCGGCGGACCTCATCACCCGCGGAGCGGCTCCCGGAAATGCCTTCACCTTCCTGATGGCGGGAGCGGCGACCGATTACACCGAAATTGTCGTCCTGCGTCAGACCACCGGATCGTGGAAAGCGGCTCTCATCCTGCCGCTGCTGACTACGCCGCAGGTGCTGCTGATCGGCTGGCTGCTCAATCAAGGCTGGTGACAATCCTCTTGCGGCTGCATGGACCGGAATCCACCCTGTTAGCGAAGGTTTCTGACCATGCGCCGCGAATTTCGTCTCAAACACGCGCTCGCCAGCTCCGCTGCGGTCGTGCTGGTGGCGGTGATCGTCGGCACTTCGATCTACGGCACGAGCCGGAACCTCGATGATTTCGCGGCGATGATCCATGCCCGCGAAACCCTGCTGGAAGTCCAGCGGCTGAAATCCGCGATTCAGGACGTGGAAATCGGGCAACGAGGATTCGTCATCACGGGTTCCGATTCCTACCTCGAGCCCTACCGCAGTGGCCGTGAACTGGCGACGAACAGTCTCGAAAAGTTGACCTCCCTGTCCCGCGGGGACGCCTCCATCATGGCGCATGCGGCGTCCCTTCGCCGCTTGATCTCGCGCAAGCTGGGGGAGATGGAGGAAGCGGTGGCGGTGCGCCGGTCGGGCGGCTTCGATGCCTCGCGGGAAATCGTGGAGAGCGGTCTGGGGAAGGAGCTGATGGAGCGGGCGCGCGACGAACTCGCCGCCATGGAGGCGGATCTTCAGGTCACCATGGCCACCCGCCAGTATAGCGCGATCCAAAGCCTGAAGCAGACCAACAATGCCATCGTGGTTTGTGGCATGGTGGCGCTTGCCGGTGGGGCGGTCTTTTCGTGGATGCTGTTTCTTTATCTAGGGAATCAGGAGCAGCAGCACCAATTGAGCGTGGAGAAGGAAACCGCCCAAAAAGCGGACCGGGCCAAGAGCGAGTTCCTGGCCATGATGAGCCATGAGATCCGCACGCCGATGAATGCCATCCTCGGATTCGGCGAGTTACTCCACGATTCGGCCACCACCACCCGCGACAAGAAGTTCACGGAGGCGATCCTGACCAGCGGCAACTCTCTGCTCACACTCATCAACGACATCCTAGACATCTCCAAGATCGAGGCGGGCAAGATGGAGATCCACAGCGAGCCGGTGCGGATGGTGGAGTTGGAGCGGAATCTGGCGGTGCTCTTCGCCTTCCGGGCGGGGGAGAAGGGGTTGGATTACCGGGTGGAGATTGATTCATCGGTGCCGCCGGTGCTGGTATTCGATCCCCTGCGGGTCCGGCAGGTGCTGCTGAATCTCATTGGTAATGCATTGAAATTCACCCGCGTCGGTTCGGTAAGAGTGAAGATCGGCCCCTTCAAGCCGATGGGGGGCAAGGCGCGGGGGATTTTGAGATTTCTGGTGGAGGATACGGGCATCGGCATTCCACAGGATGAGCTGGATTCCGTGTTCCGGCCGTTCTTCCAGCTCGATTCACACGACCGCCGCGAATTCCAAGGAACGGGCTTGGGATTGGCAATCAGCCGCCGGCTGACTTCGATGATGGGAGGCTCGCTCAATGTGGCCAGCCAGGTCGGACAGGGATCGAAGTTCCGGCTTGAGCTGCCCGTTCAATTTTCGGACGAGGCGGACCTACCCGCTCTGGAGGGGACGGTACCGGAGATCGATTTCAACGATCTGGCCGCCGCGAAAATCCTCGTGGCGGATACCGGGGAGTTGGACCGCGAAGTCATCCGGGGCTTCCTCGCGGATAGCCATCATCAGGTGCTGGAAGCGGAGATCGGGCAGGAGGTGGTGGAAATTTGCCGACGTCATCGACCGGATGTGATCCTTTTGGACCTGTGGTCTCCGGGCTTGGATGGTCGGGTGATCCGGCGGGAACTGAAGGCCGATTCGGTCACGCGTTCCATCCCCTTGATCGCCGTTTCCGCCACTCCACTGCCCGATGACGGCTCTGGTCTGAGGGCGTTGTTCGAGGGCGCGCTGGAGAAGCCCATCAACCGGGCAGCCTTGCTGGCGGAATTGAGAAAGATTCTTCCCGCTTCCCCCGAGGCTGCGAAAAGGTCCGTGCGTGCCGATGTTTCGGTGGATGGCGGATGGAAGGTTGAACAGCGTTCCATCCGGGAGTGGGAGGAGCTGTTGGCTGACTTGCAGGGGCCGTGGGTCCGCGAGGCGGAGCGGCTTGCGGCGGTCATGCCGATGCAGGCGTCACTGGATTTCGCGAAACGGCTTGCGGCTCGTTCCGACTCTTCCACGCCTCCACTGTCCCGATTTGCCGCTGAATTGCAGGGGCATCTTGAGGCGTTCGAAACCGATGCCGCCGCGCTCTGTCTCAGGCGGCTTCCCGCGCTTGCGGACTCGCTCGCCGCGGCGTTATCCACCCACACTGCTCCGTGATGAATCATCCGCGTTCCGTCATTCTCGTCGTCGATGACGAGCCGAAGAACATCCAGGTCGTCGGCGCCCTGTTGCTGAGGGAAGGCTATGAGATCATCACGGCCCGCGGGGGCGAAGAAGGATTGGCGAAGGCGCGCGAAGTCATGCCGGACCTGATCCTGCTGGACGTGATGATGCCGGGCATCAGCGGAGTGGAAGTGGCCTGCCGCCTCCAGGATGATCCGGAATGGCCAGCCGTGCCGATCATCTTTCTCTCCGCAGCTACGGACAAAACGTTTATCATCGAGGCGCTTTCCGCCGGTGGCGTCGACTACGTCACGAAGCCGTTCCACGGCCCCGAGTTGTTGCGGCGGATCGAGTTGCACCTCGGCCTGCGGCGTACCAGCCGTCGCTTGGAAGAGGAAATCGCCGAGAAAAACCGCCTCGTTGAGGTGCTTGCGCACGATTTGAAGAACCCTCTGGGATCGGTTCGTTTTTCCGCCAAGCTTCTGGAGGAGCAGCAGGCGGGAGCCAAGGTGGATCGTCTCGCCAGCATGATCCTGGAAGCCTCCGACCGGGCCATTGAGATTGTGGAGTCCCTGTTGGAAATCCGATGGGTGGAAAACGCGAAGGCCACCTTGAAACCCGAGCCTCTGGATCTCGGAGAGCTTGTGGATGAGGTTTGCAGAAGCTTCACCACCCGTGCGGAGGAGAAAGAGATCGGCCTCCGCCATGCACCCTGTCCGGGGCGGGTGGAGATTCTGGCCGATCGCGGATGCCTGCTGCGGGTGCTGGAGAATCTGGTATCGAACTCGCTGAAGTTTTCTCCAGCCCGGACATCGGTCACTCTCGTGGTGCGCCGAGAGCCGGATGGCGGGTGCGTGGTGATCGAGGATGAAGGTCCGGGTATCCCCGCGAGCGAGGTTCCGCGCCTGTTCCAGCGCTATGCCCGCCTGAGCAGCCGCCCGACCGGAGGGGAGTCCTCCTCGGGACTCGGCCTCAGCATTGTGAAGGAGTTGACGGAAGCCATGGGAGGGTCCGTCGGCTATCACACCCCGGCTGGAGGTGGGGCAGGCTTCCGGCTGTCTCTCCCTCTGGCAGGACAGTGACCTGGAAAGAGAACACCCTGAAGCCACGCGGACTTCAGGGTGCTCGGGGGATTCCTTTGGGGAGGAAAGGGTCAGCGGCCGCGGTTGCCACGGGTGGCTTGAGGGCCTTCGCCGCCTCGGCGCGGGGCACCACCTTCCGGCGGTGGGCCTTGGGGACGGCCTGCTGGATGGGTTTCTTCCGGCGTGAGTTGTCCATCGCCGTTCTTGTCGAGTTTCTTGAGTGACTCTGCGGCGGACTGGAGTTCCTCAGCGGAAATGATCCCGTCGTGGTTCAAGTCCAAGGCTGCGAACAAAGGCGGCGGCGGGGGCTTCGGGTGATCCTCGTTGCCATCTCCACCGGCGGGTTGGTCATAGGACTCGGGCGGTGCTTCGTCATTGCCGGAGGCATCACCGTCACGTGGTGGCCGGGGCGGGATGACTTCATCGATGGTGATCTGGCCATCGCTATTCTTGTCGAGGGCGGCAAGATTGGCCGAGGCCTTGCTCAACTCATCCGCGCTGATGATGCCATCTTTGTTGGCATCAAGAGCTCCCAGGATCGGTCCGGGCGGGCCAGGGCGTGGTGGCGGCGGCGGGCGGTCGTGATCTTGGGCTGATGCAAGGGAAACGAGGGCCGCGAGCAGGGCGGCTGATGTAGTGGCTTTCATGATTCGATCGTGTTGGGCGGCCCTCAATGGATCCGCTGACGATGAAACCTCCCTCTTGTTAAGGGAACATGTCCTGAAGGACGGAAAATTGTGAATTTGATGTAAATCACGTGGGGTGTCTTTTTTGTAAAGATGGGGTAAAACGGATCGCCCCATGCCACGGCATGAGGCGACTATCCCCCCAAAAATCCGCATGAATTCCATCGAATCCGACACCGGAAGGCCTCTTCTGTTGGTAGATGATGACCGCAAACTCTGCGGACTGATCCGTGATTACCTGACTCCTCTGGGGTGGAAGGTGGATATCCGTCACACCGGCACGGAAGGCCTCGAGGCCGCCGTGGTGGGGGAATATCATGCGGTGATCCTGGATGTCATGATGCCGGGGATGGACGGGTTTGATGTGCTGAGAGAGCTGCGCAAGCGCTCGGATGTGCCGGTCCTCATGCTCACCGCGATGGGGGACGAGGCGGATCGCATCGCAGGCTTGGAAACCGGGGCCGATGATTACCTGCCGAAAACCTTTTCCGTGCGCGAGCTGCTAGCCCGCTTGCGGGCCGTGACACGCCGCCACACCGTTCACCCAGAGAAGAAAGGGCCCAGCGAGTGGACCGCCGGGGAGCTTCGGTTGTGCGAAGACACCCATACGGCGGTGCTCGGAGACCGGCCGCTGGAACTGACCGCACTGGAATTCGCCCTCCTGACCGAGCTTCTCCGTTCCAAGGGCCGCGTGAAAACCCGCGAGCAGTTGATCGAGCAGGTCTCCGAGCGCCGCTTCGATATTTTCGATCGCTCGATCGACGTTCATGTTTCCGCATTGAGGCGGAAACTGGGAGACGATCCGAGGGAACCGCGCTATATCCGCACGGTGCGGGGAGTCGGCTATGTGCTGGGCGACCCGGACACCCGTTCATGAAAAGCTCCTGGCGACACTCCCTGCTGGCGAAGATGCTCGGCTGGCTGGCACTCCACCTGGTGGTGCTGGCGCTCATCTTCGGGGGATTGCTCGCCTTGCAACTGCGGGTCGGCCTCGATTCCCTGCTCACCGGCCGCACCGGTGAGAGGCTCCGGGATCTGGGGGAAGTGGTGGGCTCGGAACTCCGGACCACCGCTCGGACCGGGTGGCCGGCGGTGCTTGCCCGCCATTCCCTCAGCCGTGGCGTGCAGATGGATGTGTGGCGCCCGCCCGATCAATGGGAGACCGAGATTTTTAAAGGAGCTCCACGCAACGTGATGAACCGGCTGAGGGAGGCTCGCCTGCCCCAGAACCAGCGACCGAAAAACCCGCCACCACCCCAGGCGCGCCAACAGACGGAGCGGCCTTTTCCACCACCGCGGCGCGAGGGGGACTTCCTTGAAGATGGTCCGCCTGAAGACGAGCGCCCCGGCCCTCCACCGTCGGAACGCGGCCAGCAGGACGATTTCCAACCACCGCGCGACCGGCCTTTGCCCGCCGCCATTCCGGTTTTTCTCATGCGGGGAGAAGGGGGAGGTTACTGGGCCGCGGTCGAGGTTCCTCTGCGGCCCATCCCCGGCACCACCAATCCCCAGCATGCTCTGCTGGTGATCCGAAGTGATGACCTTTCCGGCAGCGGGCTATTTCTGGAGATCAAGCCATGGATCTTCGGGGGCTTCGCCGTGCTAGCGGTCAGTTTGGCGTTTTGGGCGCCCTTCGCGCTCAGTATTACCCGTTATGTGGGGCGTTTGACCCGGGCCACCGAGCGGATTGCCGAGGGAGACTTCCAAGTGGAGGTCGAAACCTCCCGCCGGGATGAGCTTGGGCGTCTGGGCGTGGCGGTGACTGAGATGGCTTCCCGCTTGGATCGGTTCGTATCCGGCCAGCGGCGCTTCCTAGCGGACGTGGCCCACGAACTCTGTGCGCCGTTGGCGCGTGTGCGCACGGGCATCGCCGTCTTGGAACAGACCGTCCCGGAGGCCAATCAGGCCAGGCTGCTATCTGTCGATGATGATGCCGGCGAACTTGCCCGCCTCATCGATGAGATTCTGGCGTTTTCCCGAGCGGGAGCTGGGCGGCCGCAACTCCGGACCACCGAGTTGGGACCGTTGATTCAGGATGTGGCATCGCGGGAAGGGGAGGAGCTTGAGATTCTATTCGCCCTGGAGCCGGACCTCAGGGCCCACGTGGACCCGCGGTTGCTATCACGGGCTTTTGGCAATCTAGTGAGAAACGTGCGGGTCCACGCAGGAGCAGGAGCCAAGCTCGAGATTTCCGCGCGGCGACAGGGAGCGCAGATGGTGGTCGCATTCCGGGACAATGGTTCCGGTGTTCCGGCTGAAGACCTCCCTCGTCTGTTCGAACCGTTTTACCGGCCCGGACCGCTCCCGGTACTCGTGATACCGGCGGAAGCGGCTTGGGATTGGCGATCGTGAAGACCTGTGTGGAAGCCTGCGGAGGGCGGGTTGCCGCTTCCAATCCGTCGGAAGGTGGATTCGAAGTGTCTGTCACGCTCCCTGGAGAAGGCTCTTGAGCGCCCGTCTGCCGGGTTGGGACCGGATTTCCAGTTGGAGCCGGTCTTTCGAGTCGTGGATTTCCGCTCTGTGCGAGGGTGGATCCGGGGATCCCCGTCATCATCTGTTAGACGATTGGAACAGAGCGTGTTGCGGTGGTGATTCGCTCCATTTCCGCTCCATTTCGAGGGCTGTTCACGGCTTCGTGGCGCTTGTCGACGCCCCTCAAAATTTTACCCGGTTGGCA
>JASGJM010000012.1:0-114362 GCA_049840755.1 Luteolibacter sp.
AGTTCACGGCAGCGCGGTGCGGCATGCGGACTCCCTTCGGTCGGCCGGTGGAGCCGGAGGTGAAGATCACGTAGGCAAGGTCCTCGGGATCGCGCTCGACCGGTGTGAACGTTTCCCCCGTTCGACGTATCATCGATGAGGATGAGCTTGGCGGTGGTCGGTGGTAGGGCGTGGCGGTGCGAGAACTGCGTGAGGATCACCGGGCATGTGGGCGTCCTCCACCATGAAGGCGAGGCGTTCGGTCGGGAACGCGGGGTCCGATCGGCACGTAGGCGGCACCGCATTTCAGGATCGCCAGCAGGCCGGTGACCATGGCGGTGGAGCGCTCCAGGTGGATGCCGACGAGGTCGCCACGCTTCACGCCGGATGCCTGGAGGCGTGCGGCGAGGGTGGCGGCTTGGGATTCCAGTTCGGCATAGGTCAGCGTTTGCTGCCCGCAGCGGATAGCCACCTTGATCGGCAGGACTGGGAGACGAGTTGGTTGACGGTCGAGTTCGGATAGCGCGCTGGGTCGCATTCCATTCGACGAGCGTCTGCTCGCGCTCGGCAGGTGCCAGAATCGGAGCTCGTCGAGCGAGGAGTCGCCCTTTTCGATCGCGCTGGCAATGAGCTGCTGGAAAGCGCCGAGCCAGCGGCGGATCGTCGCCGCATCGTGGAGGTCGGTGTTGTATTCGCACTCCACGACCATCCGCTGGTCGGACTGCGAGAGGTTGAAGAACAGATCGAAGTTGACGTGGCGTTTCGGATTGGTCCGACGTCGAAGGTGAGGTTGTCGAAGTGATCTGGTCGAAATCCTGACTGTCGATGTTGAACATCACGTTACGAGCGGCAGGCGGCTGGTGTCGCGCGGCAGCGTGAGTTTCTTGAGCAAGCTGCCGAATGTGTAGTCCTGGTGGTCGTAGGCTTCTCGAACACTTCGTCCTTTACCTTCGGTGGCGAAGTTCGCGGAACGAACGGTCGCCCGCGGGCTTCAGGCGCAGCGGCAGGAAGTTAGCAGGCAATGGCCCACGAGTTCATCGCGACCGATGCGCGTCTGACCTGCGGCGGGCACGCCGATCACGACGTCATCCTGACCGGTGAGACGGTGCAGCAGCGTGGTGAAGGAAGAAAGCAGCGTGGCGAATATCGTGCCGCCGAGCTTCGAGGATTCCTTCTTGAGGCGGGCGTAGAGTTGCGGATCCAGTTTGATGGATTCCATCGAGCCCGCATAGGTCTTCACCGCTGGGACGCGGACGGTTGATGGGGAGTTCGCAGCACCGGTGCGCCTTGCTCGAACTTCGAAACCCAGAAGCGCTCGGCATCCAGTGTCTCTTGCGAATCACGGGTGACCACTTCATGGCGTGCATACTCCGCGAACGGCATCGCGGGCGGCAGCTTCGGCAGATGGCCGGCCTTGCGGGCATCGTAGGCGTCGGCGAGTTCCGTCATCAGCATGCCGAACGACCATCCGTCGCAGACAATGTGATGGGCGGTGAAAAGCAACTCGTGATGATCCTCGGCGAAGCGCGCGACATGGACACGCACCAGCGGACCGGTGACGAGGTCGAACGGCTGCAACGATTCCTTACTGCGGATGTCCTCCCACTGGCTTTCTGCATCCGCGAGCGCGGCCAGATCGTGGCTGATGATTTCCAGTTCGCGTGGCGCGGGATGGAAGAGCTGCGTGGCGCCATCTTCGCTGAACTGTACTGCGGAGAGCGGGGTGGCGCACGACGAGGTCGAGCACCGCGGTTTTCAGGGCTTCCGGCTCAAGGACGCCATCGAAACGGATCAGGTTCGATTCGTTGAACGACGCATTCGCTTCCGGGCCCATTTGGACCGCGTGGAAGATTTCTCGCTGGGCCTCGGTGCTCGGAGAACTGTCGTGACGCGGGAAGGCATCCGGTGCGGTCGGAGCTCCTTCATGCGAAGCCGGGAAGAAACCTGCGGCCTGCATGTCCGCCACCGCATCCGTGAAGCCGCGCATGATGAGATCGAGATCCTCGTCCGTGTGGGCGGTGGTGAAGTAAAGCGGACGTCCTTCCCAAACATGGACGCCACGCTCGCGGAGGAAATACCACAGCACGCTGGCGTATTTGAGATCGGGCGCGTGCTCGATTACCGCATAGGCGCTGAAGTGCGGGATGTGCAGCGGCACGCCGATGGCATCGAAGTGATCGTTGAGCGTGCGGCACAGGCGGCTGACGCGTTCCTCCATGTCGATCTGGAGGCGCGGGCCTTCGCCCTTGAGGTGCTGCACCACGCGCCACGCGGCGGCGAGCGCCAGCGGGTGGCGGACGAAGGTGCCCGCGAAGAAGGTCACGCCGACCTCCGGGAAACTATCATCTCCGTAGTTCCACGCGCCGCCATCGAGGGCGTCCATGTATTCGCGCTTTCCGGCCAGCACACCGATGGGCATGCCGCCGCCGATGACCTTGCCGTAGGTCGCGAGATCCGCTTCCACGCCGAAGTAAGCTTGCGCGCCACCTGGGGGCGCAGCGGAAGCCGGTAACGACCTCATCGAAAATCAGGGCCGCACCGCCTTCACGCGGTGATGGCGCGGACTTCGTGCATGAACTCACGCGGCTGGAGGCCGGGTGCGCGGCTCTGCACCGGCTCGATCATCACGGCGGCCAGCTCATGGGCGTGGGCGCGCAGGATCTCCAGCGAGGGTGGGATCGGCGTAATCGCAGTACCAGCATGTTCTCGACCTGATTCTGGGGGATGCCGGGTGCGATCGGCTGGGCCTTGTAGACGTCATCGATCCATGCGCCGCGCACCAGTACCTCCTCGAACATGCCGTGGTAGTCTCCGGTGAAGTAGGCGATGCGCTGGCGTCCGGTGATCGTGCGGGCCAGGCGCATGGCGGCCATCACCGCCTCGGAGCCGGTGTTGCAGAACGTCGCGCGGTCCATGCCGGTCAGTTCGCAGATGGCCCCGGCGAGCTTGCCTGCGATGGGTGACTGCGGCCCGATCTCGATGCCGGTGTGAAGCTGGGTCTCGATGGCTTCGGTGATCCACTCCGGCGAATGGCCGAAGAAATAGGTGCCGAAGCCCATGGTGATATCGACATATTCGTTGCCGTCGATGTCCCACATTTGCGCGCCCTTGGTGCGCGTGCGAGACGATGGGATAGACCATTTCCTTCCACAGCGACTTGAAGCCGGAGACGGCGCGCGGGTCGGCGTAGTGGCTGCGGTGCTCGGCGGTGTAGGATTTCGAACCCGGAGTCTTGCGGGTGTAGCGGTGCGATGAGAGCTTCGAGCGAGCCTTGCTGTTGGTGTCGGTGAGGCCGCCATTTTCGCCTTTGTCGATGGGCTTGTAAGGGCCGAAGCGGGTATTGGCTGCGATGGTGCGCGGTTGGTTGGCGAGGCCATTTCGACCGGAGTAGTCCGTTGCCGCGGCCGGGTGTTGCCCACCGCGTGGCTGTTCCAGCAGCGCCTGCATGAGCTGGATCTGGTTCGCCATGAGCTGCTCGATGGGTGTCCACCGGTGGCATTGCGGAAGCACACGGGCGCCGGAACTACTGGAGCAGTTGTTGGAGCGGCGCAGGCGTCGGCGGCTGACATCTCTTGTCGAGATGGTTCGCCATGGCGGCCACGGAGGACAGTTCGCCGAGCATCTGGCGGAAGGTGATCTTCACGCTGAATTTGTGATGGATCGCCTGGCTGGCCTGGGTGAGGAAAAGGGAGTCGAATCCGAGCTCGGTGAACGTGGCCTTGTCGTCCTCCACGGGAATGCCGGAGAGTTCGAGGACGATGGCGCGGAGGTTGGCGGAGAGTGTCGGGCTTGACGGTGCAGTGGGGCGGACATGGCGGGTGGGGAGGGGGTGGAACAGGATTCAGGGACGAATGATCGGTGCCGCCACGGGTGCGGTGGACTCGGACGGTGTCTCGATCTGAAGCGATCGATCCAGTAGCTCTGGCGTTCGAAGGCATAGGTGGGAAGGTGGACGCGGGTGCGAGCGTCTCGTCGCGGGTAGAACGCGGACCAATCGATCGGCGACGCCGTGTCTTCCAGAGTTCACCGAGTGGCGTTGAGGAGGTCGGAGAGATCCATTGCGTGCGAGGAGGAGGGCAGAGTGGAAATCACCGGCGTGCGTGGCACGCGCCGGATGCTGACGGGCGAATGGGCGCGAGCGCCTGACCGGGGCCGACCTCGAGAAAGCGATCGGTTTCCGTGGCGAACGCGGTGGAGAGAGCGTCGGCTGAAGCGAACTGAGTGGCGGAGCTGGCGGGCCCAGTAGGCGGGATTGGCGAGCGTGGCGGCATCCATTGCCTTCCGGTCGCAAGTGGAGATCCACGGGAGCGATGGCGTAATAGAGCGGAACTATGCGGCGTCGGCGGTAAAGGGCGCGACGATCGGCTCCATCGCCGCGGAGTGGAAGGCGTGCGAGGTTTTCGAGCGCCGTGCACACGATGCCTTTCGTTTCCAAGCGTCGATCTGATAAGAGGCGATGGCCTCGTAGGAACCGGAGACGGTGCATAGCTGCGGGCTGTTGATCGCCGCGAGATTGATTCCCTCAGGAAGCGTGAGCTGATCGGCTCCCTGGCCGGATCGGCGAGCATGCGATCCGCCCGGAAGCTCCTGCATGAGCTGGCGCGGACGGTGATCAGCTTGAGGGCGTCGGCGAGCGTGAAAGTGCCGGCGATGACGGCGGCGACGTATTCGCCGATGCTGTGGCCGATGAGAAGGACGGGTTGATACCCCATGAGATCCAAAGCTTCGCGAGCGCATACTCGATGACGAAGATGCAGGGTTGGGTGAGCCACGGTCTGGTGGATGCGCTTCTCCGGCTTCTCGCGGTCGGCATCGGCGGGTAGAGGGTGGAGCGGATGTCGAGACCGAGGTGGCATTGGAGCAGGGCCGCGCACTCGTCCAGCTTCGCGGAACGGCGGGCTCGGCGTCGTAGAGCTCGCGGCCCATGTCCGGGGTATTGCGACCTTGGCCAGGGAAGAGGAAAGCGACGCGTGGCGAGCTGTTGGAGCCGGTGGATCGCAGTGGCTCGCGCAGCTTTGGTAATGGCTTCGGCGGCGTCGAATGGCGACGACGTGCACGGCGGATGCGGGAAGGCATGGCGTCCGGTGGCAAGAGTGAAGGCGACATCGGCGAGCGATTGACGCTTCCTTTCGATATGATTCGCGAGGTTCGAGGCAATCGTATCGAGGGCGGTCGCGTCTTTCGCGGAGAGAACGAGCAACTGTTGTCTTGCGAGCTGTAGTCCACTTGCTGGGGTAGGGGCTTCCTACATCACGACGTGGACATTGGTGCCGCCAACTCCGAAGGCGCTGATGCCCGCGAGGCGCGGCTTGCATTCGGATGGGTCCAGTCCTGCTCGCGCGCGACCGGGGCGAACGGACTGTTGGCGAAATCGATGCGCGGATTCGGAGCTTGGAAATGCAGCAGCGCTGGGATCTTTTCGTGGCGGAACTGCTGGATCGTCTTGATCAAACCGGTGACGGCCGGCAGCCACATCGAGGTGGCCGATGTGGGTCTTGCCGGTTCCGATGGCGCAGTAGCCGTTGCCCTGCGCGCCACCCTCGCGGAAGGCCTTGGTGAGAGCGGCGACTTCGATGGGATCGCCGAGCGGTGTGCCGGTGCCGTGGGCCTCGATGTAGGAAATGTCCTACGGATGGACGCCGGCAGCGGCCTGGGCCAGCGCGATCACATCGGCCTGTGCATTCACGCCGGGAGCGGCGAATCCGATCTTGTCGGAGCCGTCGTTGTTCACGGCCCAGCCCTTGATCACGGCGAGGATCGGATCGCGATCGGCGATGGCTTCGCTGAGGCGCTTGAGCAGCACCACACCGCATCCAGTGGCCGAAGACCGTACCCGCGGCCTTCGCGTCGAAGGCGCGGCAGGTGCCATCCGGCGAAACCATGCCTTCCTCGGTGTAGAGATAATCGCGCATCTGCGGGAAGCTGATCGAGACGCCACCGGCGAGCGCCATGTCGCACTGGTAGGTCGAGCAATGCGGTGGCGGCCTGGGCGATGGCGACGAGCGAGGTGGAGCAGGCGGTCTGGATCGCCATGCTCGGGCCGCGGAGGTTCAGCTTGTAGGACACGCGGACCGGGAGGAAGTCCTTGTCGTTGCCGAGCATCGTCTGGTACTCGGCCGACCTGGTAGTTCGTCGCGAGGTCGTGGGCCTTGCCGAGATTGTGAAGCAGGTAGGTATTCAGGCTGAGACCGGCATAGACGCCGATCATGCCCGGGAATGCCGCCGGATCGTAACCGGAGTGCTCCAGGGCCTCCCACGCGCATTCGAGGAAGACGCGGTGCTGCGGGTCCATCAGCTCCGCTTCCTTCGGATAGATGCCGAAGAAGGACGCATCGAAGAGATCCGGGTGACTCCAGCGTGCTACGGGCTCCGACGTACTTCCGGCCATCGGCTTCGGTGCGGTCGCCGATGCGGGTGATGCAGTCTTTACCGGAGATGAGGTTCTGCCAGAATTCATCCGGGCCCCTGCGCGCCGGGGAAACGACCGGACATGCCGATCACGGCGATGGCTTCAGGTTCTTGAAATTCCTCGTTCATCGGGTGGCGGGCGGCGGAAGCGGGCCATCCCCGCTTGCTGCATGCGGGCGCGGTCCTGGGCGGTGGAGTTGCGGCGTGGGTGCGGCCTGCGGTTGCAGATAGCCGGCCAGCGTGCGGGCGCTCGGACGGGCGAAAAGTTCGGTGATCGGAATGATCGCGGCCGGTGATTTCGCGGAGACGTACATGCACGACGGCGAGATGGATCGAGGTTCCGCCGAGGTCGAAGAAATTCGCGTCGGATCGGAGACCGGACGTTCCAGCACCTCCGACCAGATTGAGAGGATGCGGGCTTCGTTGGGTCACTCGCCGGGGCGATGGGCGTGGAAGCAACCGCGTGTCCGTTGTCTCGTGAGCGCCAGCCGGTCCACCTTGCCGTTCGGGGTGAGCGGGAAGACGCTGACGAAATGAAACTCGCCGGGGATCATGTAGGTGGGCAGCGCGGCGGCGAGATGCTCGCGCAGGGCGGCGGCCTCCACCGGAGCATTCATCCTTGGACATGAGCGATCAGACGTTGGTCACGTGCGATCACCACCGCTTCGTTCACCGCAGCGTGGCTGGTTGAGGACGATCTCGATCTCGCCGAGCTCGATGCGGAAGCCATTCACCTTCACCTGATGGTCGGCGCGGCCGCGGAATTCCAGCGTGCCGCAGGGCAGTCGCTTGGCGAGGTCGCCGGTCTGATAAAGGGCGTGGTTCTGCACGAAGCGTTCCGCCGTGCGTACGGGATCATTCAAATAGCCTCCGCCGACGCCGGCGCCGCTGATGCACAGCTCGCCGAGTTCGCCATCGGGAAGGATCGAAAGGTCTTCATCACGGATCGTGACGGTGACATTCGGGACTTCGCGGCCGAGCGGCACGAAAGAGAAGGCGTCGAGATTGCCACGGTGCATGCGGTGGAAGGCGCAGATGTCCGTGCACTCGGTGGGGCCGTAGGTATTCACGATCTCGGCGCGGCAGGAGGGATGCTCCAGCCAATCGCGCAGGCGCGGGATCGAGATCGGTTCGCCGCCGAGAACGGCCAAGCGCAAGCGAGGCCAGTGCGGCGTAGCCATCCGCCGCAGCTGCGTCGACGAGACGGGTAGAAGGCGCTCGGCGTGCAGTTGATCAGCGTGACGCCGTGGTCGCGGATCAGCTTTGAAATACGAGAGATATCGTAGGTGCCGGCAGTCATCGAGGACCATCCGGCCGCCGGTGACCAGCGGCGTGAAGAAGTTCTTCTGCGTCAGGTCGAAGCTCGGTGAGCTGATGACCAGCGTGCGGTCGTCGGGTCCAAGCGAGAGTTCCTTGGCATACCAAGTCGACGAGATTGGAGAAGCCGCGACGGAAGACCGATGCGGCTTTCGGTTGGCCGGTGGAGCCGGAGGTGAAGATCGCGTAGAGCGGATCGTTGCCATTGGCGGGAGTCGGCACGTCGTGGCTCACGGAGCCGGCCTCGAACTCATCGATCGCCACGCAGTCCGTGTTGGGAAAGAGCCCGGCGCTTGCCCGTGTGGTCAGGATGGTTTTGAGGCCGGAGGTCGCGACCATGTGATCGAGACGAGCCTGTGGATAGGCAGGATCGAGCGGAACATACGCTCCGCCCGCTTCCACGACCGCGAGGAGCGCAACGATCAATTCGATCGAGCGGTTCAGCGCGATGCCGACATGAACGCCGGGACCGGTGCCGTGCGCGCGCAGGTAGGAAGAAAGCGCATGCACCCGGGATGTCAGCTCACGGTAGGTGAGTTGACGAGGCTCCGGACACGAGGGCGATTTCGTCCGAAAGGGAACAGGGGGTGATGCCCGGGAGAGGGGCGAGGGCGGGGGTGTCGGGGGGGGTGCCCGGGGAGAGCAGGGGTGGCCGACATGACCGTTTGGGGGGAGGGGTGAGGGTGCCGCAGGGTCAATCGCAGATATTCAAGATATATTAAATATCAATTTTCCGATTCGTTTTGAGATGAGGATAATTACGAAGGTTTTCCTGCGGGGAGAAACTGTTGGAAGCTGGAAAGTATTGAAACACCAACGATTCGGCTTCGATATTACGTGAACTCGTAGGGTTGGGAAACTCGAAAATTCTTGTGGGGTGAGTTTGCATTTTTTATCCTTTCGCCGTTCTCCCCCTGACATGTCCCGAAAACCACATCCCCCCCCCGGTGGTTTGCGTGATTCTGGCCGTTTTTGCGGCCGGTGTCGTGCTACCCGCGTGGGGTCAGGAAGCCGGAAGCGGTATCGAACACCGCGTTTCCGATCGCTTCGATGTGAGGACGCAGCCGGGATTGGCCTATCGGCAGGATCCGAATGCCGGAAAGGTCCGCACCCAGGGCTTCGACGTGGGATTGGCGGTCTCCGGAGCCTACGACGACAATATCTACCTTTCCTCGTCCGCCCCGCAGAAGGACTTCGTGGTGCGGATCATGCCGTCCGCCGCCTACACCTATGGAGATCCGGATGGCAAGGAAGGCGGCTACGTCCGGGTCGCCTACCGCCCGGTGGGGGTGATCTATACCGACCACGGCGATTCGAACCGGATCGACCAGGATGCCGCCTGGGAGCTGGGCTGGGGTGGGAAGAAAGTGGCGATCGCCTATGGCGGTCGCGTCCAGCAGTTGGGCGATGCCATGCCGGACACCGGCAGGCAATCGGACCGGGTGGTGCTGGATCAGGCCGTGCGGCTGGCGTGGACGCCCCGCGAAAAGCTCGCCGTGGAACTGGCGGCGGGAATGTCTTCAAACGATTACCGGGAGCAGTTGTTGGTAGATTCGCGCAGCGCCTACGGTGAAGTGGCGCTGCGCTATCTCTACTCTCCCAAGACCCGCGTGGGCATCGCCTACCGTGCCGGAACTTTCCAGGTGGACGGTGCTGGGGACCAGCACATCCAGCGCGGCACCGTGCAGTTCGAATGGCAGCCGCGGGAGAAGATCACGTTCAACATCGAGGCCGGGGCGGAGCATCGGGACTACGATGCGGGTTCCTCCACAAGCCCGGTCTTTGAGGCGAAGGTCGCCTGGCGGCCACGGATGGGCACCGAGATCTTTGCGGGTGGCTATCGCCGCACCGAAGCCTCGGCCTACTACGCGGGGCAGAATTACGATCTCACAGGCGCATCGATGGGCATCAACCAGCGGCTCGGCGAGAAATGGAGCGCCCGTCTGGAAGGTGGCATTGAAAATGCGGACTGATAAACAGGTGTCGGGCCCGGGTTTCGCCAACCGCCGTGACAACATCGTCTTCATCCGCCCGAGCGTCCGCTACCAAGTGAACGACAATCTCCAGATCGAGGGGTATTATCGATTCGAACGCGACGATTCAAACCAGACCGGCTTCGGCTACGACAACCACAGCGTCGGCGTCCAGGTCGGCTACAAATTCTAACCCCGGAAATCCGCCATGAACCTCATGCGTCTGCTCCTCGGACTTCTCGCCTGCCTGCCTGTTCTGGTGCGGGCGGCGGAGGAGAATGCCGGGAAATCGTCCGGTGTGATCGGACGGTTGGATACGGTGGAAATCACCGTGTTCCGCGAGGATGATCTGGCGACCCGCGGCCAGCTTTCTGCGGACGGCAGTATTTCCATGCCGCTGATCGGTTCGGTGCGCCTGCAAGGCCTGACCACCGACCAGGCGGCGAAGGCGATCGAGCAGAAGCTCAAGGACGGCTATCTGGTCCGTCCGCAGGTATCCGTTTCCATCGGTGCCCGGATCCGCCGGACCATCACCATACTCGGGTCAGGCACAGAATCCCGGCGTCTTTGAGCTGCCGGCGAACCGCCAGCTTTCCTTGGTCGAGGCCGTGGGCATGGCTGGCGGAGTCACCCTGTATCGGCAACGCCCGGAAGCTCACGCTCAAGCGTGGTGGCGGGGGCGTCGAGCAGGTCGATCTCAAGGAAATCACCACCGGCAAGGCCAAGGACATCCCGCTGCGCGATGGCGATGTCATCACCATCCCCGAAAGCCTCTTCTGATTCTTTCATGGCTCCGCAACGTCCATCCGATTACTCCCTCGGGCCCGCCAACCAAGCGTTGGCGGCACAGCGCGGTGCATCGGCTACGGCCTACCTGCCGAAGGTCGAGCCGTTGCGGGTCTTCTGGATGTTGCTGCGGCGCTCGTGGGTCATCGCCCTGGTGACCTTGGTGTTCGTTGCGGGCATGGGTTGGTATCTGAAGCATGCCCGCAAGGTCTATCAGGCCACCGGATCGGTCTACGTCAGCTCACGCGCGCCTCGGGTCGTGGAAGCGGGAGCCATCACTCCCGAGGAAACCCGTGATCTGGAGCAAATGCGCTCCGTCGAGCAGGGCCTGGTGGCGTCCACCTTGCTGATGCGGGTGATCGATTCCGGGAAGCTGTCGGATCAGCCGGATTTCACTTACGGTACCACCACCCGCCAGCAACTCGTCGCCGCGTTTTCGAAGCGGGTGAAAGTCGAACTGCGCCGCGGCACCCGTTTGATCGACATCGCCGTCGAAGACACCGATCCGGAGCGAGCGCAAATGTTGGTGGGCCTGCTCGTGACGGAGTACGAGAAGTGGATCGCCGAGCGCCAGGGCGATCTCTCGCGGCAGGTCGCGGGTAGTATTTCTGAAGAGGAGAAGGTTTTGCGCGGTCGCATGGAGAAGTCCGAGAAGGCCTTGCAGGACTTCCGTGATGCTCATCCCATTCCGGGTGTCGGCGGTCGCACGGGCCCGAATTCGGATGACCTCGGCCGCATCGAAGGCGAGCTGACCCGCGTGAAGGCCGAGCGGTTGCGCCTGGAGTCGGAGGCCGAAGCGTTCCGTCAGTTCGATCCTGAACACCCTGAGGCGGTGGCGGCGTTGAAGAACAGCGAGCGTTCAACCGGGGTCTTGTCATTGATGCGTGCGGTGCAGGACAAGGAGGTCGAATTCGCCAAGGTGAAGGAGCGCTACTTGTTCAAGCACCCCACCTACATCGAGGCTTCCAATGAGCTGAAGAAGCTGCGGGAAAATCTCGCCCAGGCAGCGCGTTCCGCCGGAGACGCGGTGGCGAAGAATTATCAGATTGCCGCTGAGAACGAAGCCAAGCTGACCCGTGAGGTGGGAGCCGCTCGTTCCTCCACCGTGGCGGCGGAAGGCTTGCGTGCACAGTTCGAGGTGCTCGAGCGTGAGGCTTTGGCGGATCGCACCACCCATGATGCGGTGGCGAGCCGGTTGCGTGAAACAGCTCTGGCGGCTGCTGTTCCCGGACCGGTGCTGCGTTGGGAAGATACCCCGATGGTGCCTGAAAAACCGATCAAGCCTCGCAAGGCTGTGATGATGGCTTTGGCGGGAGTGGGTGGCATTTTCTGCGGACTGTTGATGGCGATCGGTCTTGAGCTGACCGATGGCAAGGTCCGCGATGCCGCAGCGGCGGCGCGGGTGACCGGCGTGCCGATGCTCAGCTCCGTGGCCGCTCTGCGGGAAGGCACGGATGGCGATCCCGTTTTGATTTCCCAGCCGGGTTCGGAGACTTCCGAGTCGTTCCGCCGGTTGCGTGCGGCGTTGGCCCCATCACCGGGTCATACGGGTGCGGCGACTGTCATGTTCGCCAGCGCGAAACCGGGTGAGGGTCGTTCGTTCTGTGCCATGAATTACGCAGCGTCTTTGGCGATGCAGGGTCTGCGGACTCTGCTGTTGGATGCGGACATGCGTCGTCCGGGATTGAGCGGCGAGCATCTGCGTTCCGTGGAAGGGCAGGTCGGCCTCGCCGATTATCTCTCCGGCGCTGCGGAACCGGCCAAGGCCTGCCATCCCACGGCGCTGCCGAATCTCTATCTGCTTTCCTCCGGGGCCATGCAGGCGAATGCCTCTGAGCTTCTCTCCGGCACGCGCTTTCCGGCGCTGCTCGAGGATGCCTACCGCTGGTTCGACTGTGTGGTCATCGATACGCCGCCGATCCTCAGCACCAGCGATGCGCTGGCCATCAGCCGCTACGCCGATCAGGTTTGCCTGGTGGTGCGGGAGAAGGCCAGCGACCGTCGTGACCTGCGCCGCGCCGCCGATCTGGTCCGCACCTCGGGCGGCCCTTTGGTCGGCTTTGTCTGGAATGAATTGCCCAGCCGCGCGAAAGCGGGTGGCGATGCCGGCCCATCGGTCTCCGTGGTTCGTTCCTCTCTGCCCGCGCCACGTGTGGAACCCGCTCCGGCGGCGATGAAAATCCGCCAGGTCCGCCCCGGCGGCTCCGAATCCCTTTTCGTGCCCTCACCCTCATGAGTGCCGCATACCCATCTCCGGATTGCCTGTTCCTCTCCCCCCATTCCGGGGAGCGGGCGTCCCTGCGTCATCCCCCCACATCCCCCCACCATGAACCGCATCCCCCCTGCGATTCCCGTGGCCCAGCTCCCCCCTGCTGTTGCCCCGGCCCCTAGCCCTAGGATAGCAACCACAACCGACGGTAGTTACACCCTACGACATCGCCAACGACCTTGGGTCGCCCACCAGAAGCTGGTCGCCATCAGCTTCCTGGGGGACGCCGCCATGGTGGTGCTGGCGCTTGTCTCGGCGTACCTCGTCCGCTTTGAGACCGGCTTGAGGCACATCGGTGTCGACCATCCCGGAGGCATGGATCTGCACGCGTATCTCGGACACGTTGTGTTCGGCAGCGTGCTGTTGATGTTCCTGCTGGCGAATTTCCGCCTGCATGATCCCCGCAATTATCTGGCGATCCGCCGTACCTTCGGGGTCATTCTGAAGGCCTGCGTGATCTGGTTCGTCGGCTTCCTGGCGCTCGCACTCGTCTTCAAGATCGATCCGGCGATCAGCCGCATGTATTGCGGCATCGCCAGCGTGACGGCCATGGCCATGCTGATGGGCTGGCGATGGTTCCTCTACTGTGTGCTGCGCCGTGAGTCGTTCGCAAACGCGCTGCGCCAGAAGGCGGTCTTCGTCGGGTGGAACGAAGAGTGCGCCCGTGCGGTCTCGCGCCTTACGGAAGGGCGCGCCCAGCGCATGGCGGTCGTCGGCGTCATCGCGCCTCCGGGAGGTGGCTTGGAAGTCCAGCCGCCGGAGGAAATCCCGGTGCTGGGTGGCTATCACGATCTCCGCCCGTTGATCCGTGAAACCGGTGCGGATCTGGTGATGGCGGTGGATGGTGTCCTTGATCGGGGACAGATGGTTTCGTTGGCCGAATGCTGCGGCAAGGAGTTCGTGGACTTCAAGATGGTGCCGAACTGCTTCCAGATCCTGGTGTCAGGCCTCCAGCTCGAGAGCTTCCACGGCATGCCGGTGCTCGGGGTGGGCAAGCTGCCGTTGCATCACGCATTCAACAATGCGCTGAAGCGCACTACGGACATCATTGGTGCGATTTTCGGGCTGATGATTTTCTCCCCGGCCATCGCATTCTTCTGCCTGATGGTGCGCTTGGAGTCCCGGGGTCCGGTGATCTACCGCCAGCGCCGGATCGGCCTGAACGGCAAGCCGTTCGACATCCTCAAGATCCGCAGCATGAAGCTCGACGCCGAAGCCAACGGGGCGCCCGGGTGGACGGTGAAGGACGATCCTCGCCGCCTGCGCGTGGGCAAGTTCATGCGGGAATGGAACATCGATGAATTGCCGCAGTTCTGGAACGTTCTGCGCGGTGACATGAGTCTCGTCGGACCGCGTCCGGAGCGTCCGGAATTGATCGAGGACTTCAAGGAGGAGATCCCGCACTACAACGTGCGCCACAACATCAAGCCGGGAGTCACCGGCTGGGCTCAAGTCAACGGCCTGCGTGGCGATACCTGCCTGCGTGAGCGCATCAAGTTCGACCTCGATTACATCGAGAATTGGAACTTCCTACTCGATTTCCAGATCATGGTCCGGACCTTCGTCAATCGGAAGGGAGCCTGCTGACCGCGAAAACGGGGGTTCCCGGACGCATCTCAATCGGATAAAGCCATGGAGTCCGCCGGAAACCCGCCGATGGAGATTTCTCCCGATGCCACCCATGTCCGCCGCCGCGACCGCTCGATTCGTCTGGCGGTCGCGACTTCGTTGTTGTCGAAGGCGGGCACGGCGGGGCTGCAACTGCTTGCCATCCCGATCGCCATCCGCGTGCTTGGGCGCGCGGAGTTCGGGATCTACACGAGCGTCACGCTCACGCTGACCACCGTGTCATTGTTCGAGGTCGGCGTGGGGCCGGCGCTCGCGCACGGATTGGCGAAGGCATCGGCAGCGGGGGATCGTGGCCAGGCGAGGACGCTGGCATCTACCGCGTTTTTCGTGATGCTGGCGGTTGCGCTGCTGGTCGGCCTCGTCGCCTCTGCAGTGCTCTCGAGCCTGCCGGTCGCGCGTTTGTATGGGGATGCATTCGCGGGACAGGAAAGCGTGCTGCGACCTGCCTTGTGGATCGGTCTCGGACTTTTCCTGCTGCTGTTCCTGTTGAATCTCACCGAACGCATCCGGGAAGGCTATCTGGAGATCGCCACGACCAATGCCTGTGGTGCGGCGGGAAACATTCTGGCCGCGCTGGCCGTGGCGATCGGGGTGCGCTTCGTGCCGGAAGTCTGGTTTCTGGTGGTCGCGATCCACGGTTCGCTGGTGTTGGCCAAATTGCTGAACACGGCGCTGCTGTGGAAACGCCATCCGGAGGTGATCCCTTCATGGCGGGGTTTCCATCCCGGCATCGCACGGCTGTTGATGGGAGACGGGTCTGGCATTTTCGACCTGCTGCCTGATCACCGGCATCGTGGAATACAACGTGGTCGGCTGGATGGTCGGGCGCGATGGTGGTCCTGCGGCGGTGGCCCTCTACGGAGTCTTCGTGAGTCTCACGATCATGCAGGCCGGATTCGTCCTGATGATCAGCACGCCGACCTGGCCTGCGGTGGCGGAGGCTCTTGCCCGGGAGGATCGTGAATGGGCTCGGCGTGCGGCGACCCGGCTCTACCGCTATGGTGGAGGATTGGCGTTGCTATCGGCGCTCGGGTTGACGGTGCTCGGCCCGTGGGCATTCCGGTTCTGGCTCGGGAATGAATTCTCCGGACTGGGGCATGGGATCTTCGCCTGCTATGCTTTCTATTTCGTCGCCCATATCTGGCGTCACTTGAACCACACCCTCATGATCGGTACCGGCCAGGTCACCCGGATGGCCCGCATCCAGCTTGTCGAGTCCATGTTGGTGGCGGTGGCCGCCTGGACCGGTCTCCACTATGGCGGCCTGCCGGTGATGCTGCTGTGCATGGGTGGCGTGCTGCTCTTGATGACCGGCCGGATCCTGCCTTCCATGGTTGCCCGCGAACTGCGATCGTCCCCACCTGTTTCCGATTTTCCACCCCGCCCCGCATGATCCGCCCGGTTCTCTACTTCTGTCTGCTCGCGGCGCCCGCAATGGCCTCCACCTGGTATGTTTCACCCGGTGGCGATGATCGCGCGATCGGCTCCGAGACCGTGCCGATCGGCTCCTTGAGTGAAGCCTTGAATCGTGCGGCGAAGCGTGCCGATGGCGATTCGGAGATCGTCCTGATGCCGGGACAGCATGCGCTGGCGAAAACCCTCGAGATCAACGACAGCCACGCTTCTCCTGCGAAAGGCCTCCTGACTCTCCGTGGTCGACCCGGTGCGGTGGTGAGTGGTTTCAAGGCCGTGCCTGTACAGGGGTGGAAGAAGCCCGATGCTGCCACGCTGAAGCAACTGCGTCCTGACGTGGCCCAGCAGGTGGTGCAGGTGCTTTACTCCCAGATCGGCAGTGGTGATCCGGGGCATCTCAGCCGTCGAGGCTTCAATGTAGCGGAGGTTCGCGAAACTCCTCCCGCCCTCCTGTTCATCGGTGGCAATGCGATGCCCCTTTCGGCATGGCCGGATCAGGGAACGGTGAAGCCCGGTGCGATCGTGGACGCGGGTCCGACGCGGGATGGGGCGGATTCCCGCTTCTTTTACAAACGTGGCGGTACCTTCCGATTCAGCTCGGACCGGCTGGCCGCATGGACCAAGGAACGGAACCTGTGGGTGGATGGTACCTTCGGGTATGACTGGGAATGGAGCTTTAACCAGATCAGCCGCATCAACCGCCTCACCCAGACGATCACGCTGGCGGATGGCGAGGTCAGCGGGTTGATGAACGAGAGCTTCCTTCATCCCGGTTTCCGCGTGGTGAACGCGATCTCCGAGATCAGCGTTCCGGGCGAGTACCTGCATCGACTCAGCAAAGAAACGAATCCTGCTCTTGCCTCCCTCTGCAGGAGATTCGTGGAAGGCATCGGCCTCCGTGACATGGACCGCAGGTCCGCTGCTGCGGGTGAAGTCCGCGACGGGTTTCCGCCTGGATGGATTGGTGCTGGAAGGAGCGCGTGATGGTCTCATGGAGGTGAACTCCGGAAATGACATCGTGATCCGCAACACGACCTTCCGCCGCAATGGAGGCGATGGTCTGGTGGCGGGTGGAACGGGCATCCATGTGAGCAATTGCTTGTTCGAGGCTTGCGGGGGAGCGGCTCTGCGTTTGAGCGGAGGGGATCCGGTCCATTTGATTTCCTCCGGCAGCATCATCGATCATTGCCTATTCCAACGGAACGCGTGGTGGTCACACGTCTTCAATGCGTCGATCCTGCTCGAGGGCGTCGGTCATCAGGTGACCGATTGCCAGTTCCTGGATCTCCCGCACATGGCGATTGAGGCGAAGGGCAATGACTTCCTCATCCAGGACAATCTCTTTCGCCGCATCTGCACCGATTTCCGGGACATGGGTGCCGTGTATCTGAATCTGGGAGAGAATCCACTGGCCCGTGGAACCGTGATTCGCGGCAACTTTTTCGACGACATCGGCCGCGCCGGAGGCAATCGCTCTGCGGTGTATCTCGACAATGCGACCATGGGAGTGAAGGTGCTGGAGAACCTCTTCCGCAACGTGGGGGCGACTGGCGACGACTGGACGGTGATGGTGCACGGTGGTGGCTACAACCGGGTGGAGAACAACCTGTTCCTCGACTGCTCCATGCCCTGTGAAGTCGCCTTCTTGTTCGCGACGTGGGCTGCAGGATTGCTGCCGGATTACGAAAAACAATGGGCAGCCGCGCTTGCGAGTTCGTCTGCTCCTGCCGCGTTTCTGGAGTATCCAGAACTTGCAGGATTCAATTTGGAAGACCACGTGCATCCGGCGGGCATCGTTGTCTCAAGCAACCTTGCGTTAGCCGGTTCCACTCTTCCTTCCTATGGGCTGCTGAGGATCGAGGGTGGAACCACGGCTCATGTGAATGCCGCGGATAATGCGGTCCAGACCACCACTCCAGAAGCGGTCAACGGACTGCTTTCCACCAGTGGCCTGCCGGATTGGGCGAAGGCCATCCTGGATGCGTGGCGGGAATAAGCCCGGGTAGGGAGGAACTTACAGGCCGAGCAAGCGTCTCAATTCCGCCGGCTTGTTGGTGGTGATGAAATCGACGCCAAGCGCCATGACCTTCCGCGCGGTCTTCACGTCATTCACCGTCCATGAGGTGAGCGGGCAATCCAGGGCTTCCAGCCATTCGGCGGAGACCGGTGCCTTGCAATCGAATTGAAGTCCTTGCGCCCCACAGTGATGGAACTCCGCCGCGTATGCCGCCGCTTTCTTCGGGTTGGACACGCCCTTGAGCGAGTGGATGAGGTGGCTTTGGAACGCGGGCAACCGCTCGTGGCAGCCTGAAACAATCGCGGTGTCGAAGGACATCAGCACGATCCGCTCCGGGTCGGTCCGGTGGGTTTCCAGGATTTTGGCGAGGGGAGCGATAATGCCGATGTCCGACTTGATTTCGATGAAGAGCCGTTTTCCCGCAGGCAGAATTTCCAACACTTCCTCCAGCAACGGAATGTGCTCACCCGCGAATTGCTTGTGTTTCCATGATCCGACGTCCAGCCGCGACAGAGTCTGCCAACTATTTCGTTCCACGGAACACCTGCGACCAGCGGTGCGGCGAGTGTCAGCATCGTGGATGCAGACGATCTTGCCATCCGCCGTGAGCCGGAAGTCACCCTCGATTCCATCGGCTCCCTCGTCCCACGCCATCCGGAATGCGGCCAGCGTGTTTTCAGGGGCGGCGTCCGAGGCTCCGCGATGGGCGATGAATAGAGGAGATGGCATGGGAGTGCAGGGAAGACTAACACCATTCCGGGGCTGCCGAAAGAGCTTCAGGAGGCTCGCTGCGATACTCCGGCGACCAAGCCGGCCAGAATCGAATCGAGGCGCTCCAAGCCATGCTCGTTACGATAGGTGTCGTAGTCCGGGATCAGAGGCTGGTCCCGCCAATCCACTCCACCGAGCATTCTCCGGATGGCGTCGAGGGCCTTGTCCGGATTGCCCTCGGGGATGCTGAGGCCGATGCAGTGGCGCTCCACCCGCGCGCCAATGCATTCTCCGGCGGTGGCGAGCGAAGGGATGCCGAACTCGGCGGCTTTGGTCAGTGCTCCACTGCTGCCGTGGAAGCCCTCATAGGCGGTCCAAGCCACGTCGAAGATGCTGAAGAGGGAGTTGAACTCGGCATCGGTGCCGATCCTCCCTGCCTCGGGATCGAAGTGCAGGTTGTCCATCCGGCCGGAGCGGACGTCATTCAGGATGTCATCGATGAATGCCTGCTCCTGTTCGTCGAAAAGCTGGCGTCCGAAGACTCCGGCACAGACGAAGAACCATGGCAGGTTCCGGCGGGAGGCTTCCCGGGCAACCTTGAGCAGGGTGAGGAGACCTTTGCGACGTTCCAAGCCGATCAGGCCGACGATCTTTCTGCCCCGTGCTTCCGTCCGGATGCGGGTGGCGAGTTCGGTCGGCTCCGGCGTGATGTCGGTATTGGTGGCATCCGGGTAGGAGGTGATCGTCTTGCCCGTGTAGGCGTGGAGCGAATCGTTGAAACGCTCGTCGAGAACTCCGATCCCTTGGCAGAGGTCGCTCCGCATCAGCGCATCCCCTTTGGCGAGGAAGCGCAGTGCGCGTTTGATGGATGGTGCCTCGGCATGATGGTGGTTCCTCAGGTAGAGCCCGGCCCACGGGCGGCCGAAGGCGGTCGCGGGCACATGCGCGATGGGCAGAAACCGGAGGTAGCTGTCCAAATACGGGAAGTATACGAGATCGGCATTCCAACCGGTGGCGGCCTCCGCTTCTTCGAGGGCATGGGCGGCCCGCTTCCAGCGCTGGAAGGTCCGCCACGGGTCGCCTTCGAAACGTCCCCTGAACCAGCTCCGTTTGCCTGCCGGGAGGAAGTGCATCGAGAGTCTCTCCGCCGCATCGGGGATGCTCCGGTAGGTGGCGGTGGCGATCGCTTCGGAGGTGGCGGCGGCCGGTTCCGGGCAGAGCCCGATGACGCGTGCGCCCGCTTTCAAAAAGGATGCCGTGAACTGGGAAAAGTACATCGGGTGGTGCCCGTACCACAGCGGGTCGATCAAGGCGATGGTCGGCGGGCGGACAGCAGAGGGGCTCATGGGAGCTGCATGTTGGAAGACGGCCGGGCGGCGTGGATCCAGGAAGCTCGCACCATGAAGGACTGCGGAAGTCCGGCCATGATGCCGAAGATGATGGCGGCGAGACGCTCGTCGAAGGGGTTCGAAGTGAAGCTTTCGCTCGCCAGACACAGCACGGCGACGAAAGGAAGGAACGCCAACCATTGGTCCGGTCCGGGATCGGTGGCATTGGCGCGAGCGCACCGCAGGCTCGCCACCATCGTGCCACCCAGCAGCAGCAGGTAGGCTCCCACGCCGATCACCCCACCGGAGAAAAGGGAATAGGTCCACAGCGAGTGGCCTGCGAACCAGACCTCATGGCCAAGCTCCATCTCCGGTGGATAGACCAGATGGATCTCCGGCATGTAGGCGGGATCCCAATAGTAGGTCGCACCGATACCCTTGCCATTCACGAAGTGCACCGGGTCCTTGTTGAGGATGTGGAGGATCGCATCCGCCTCCGCACGGCGGGTGAGATAGGAGATGTCGGAGGCCACATTGCGATCAGACGCATGGTGGAAAAGCCGCTCGTCCCAACGTTCGACCAAGGTCGGCTCGACCACGAACATGCCGATGACCGCGACCAGAATGAGCCCGACCGCGATGCCCACGGGCATCAGCCGCCGCGGCAGCTCGGAGAGCCTGAAGAGGCCCCACGCCATCCCGATGAGATAGCAAAGGGATACTCCCACCACGGAAGCGAACACGGGAAACAACAGCGAACGCGTCACCGTGATGAAGATACCGGTGAACAGCACCGCGCAGCCCACCAGCAGCCGCCAATCGAAGCCGCGGCGGAGCAGTACACAGCAGCCGATCCACGCCGCCAGCCAGTTGTTCGCGGAGCTTTGAACCTCCACCCGCACGGTATCCAGCGTTACTCCCTTGAAGAGGAAGCCCTGCGCAATGCGCCAGCAGATGTTGGTGCAGGCGGCGACGAATACCGGGGCGACGATTCGCGAAGGCGTCACGCCCATGCAGCCGGCGATGTGTGCGTTCATCATTCCGCAGAGGCACAGCACCAGTGGCAGGATGATCCGCAGCGAGTGTCCCGGTGCCACGCCTTGCAGGAAGGCGTTTGCGAGCATGTAGAAAAGGAAGCCACCCCAGAACAGGATCGTCCATGCGCCGGGGCGGGTCAGCAGATGCCGCCAACCCTGCCAGACGATCGCGCAGGTGGATAGCACCGCCAGAGCGAGAAAGACCAATTGGTCGAGGCCTGCACCCGCGCCTTCCGCCCGTGCTTCATCCGCGCGGTAGTCGAGGGCGAAGGACATCATGAACACCCAAAGCCAGAGTTCCACCCGGCCCGCCGTGGATTCGGTGGGCACGGGAATCGGATCTTCATCCGCCATGGAACGCGGGTAGGTCACGGCCGTGGCGGGGAGGTGGCGAGATCTTCGAGGGCGGCGGCCAGTGCGGAGCCGCGATCGCCCCACTGGAAAGAAGCGCGGCAGGCAAAGAGCGCACGGGAAGCCGCCGCATTCAGGAACTCGAGGTCATCGATCTTCCCCGCCACGGCGGCGGCCAGCTCGGCGGGTTGGCGGGCGGTGATCACATCCTGGGACGCGTCCACCGGAAGTCCGCTGAGTGCCTGCTCAAGCGCGGCCACCGGCAGCCCCCGGAAGATGTAGTCGAGCGCTTTCAATTTGAAGCCACCACCCAATGCCTCCGGGATCAGACCGATGCGGGCGTTGGAGAGATAGGGATCCATCGATGGCACGTTGGCATGGAACTCGGCCCATGGGTAACGCCTGCCCAATGCCGAGAAGTAATCCGGGTCCGACTTTCCTGCGACCACGAAGCGGATGTTGTGCTGGCGGAATGGAGCATCTGCAGCGGCCAGGAAGAGCTCGAGATTGCGGCGCTTGGCCAGCCATTCGAAGGCTCCGGCCAGCACCACTCGGCGTGGGCTGTCCTTGGTGATGAGAGGAGGCGATTCCACCATTGGGCCATTGTAGCCGGGCGGCAGGCAGAGCGTCGGCTTCTCGGGGAATTCCTGTTTGAAGAGGGCTTCGTCGCGCGGCGTGATCGCGCTGATCAGATCGGCCCGGCGGCAGATCGCTTGTTCCAGCCGCGCATACTTCCACGCATCCCAGGACAGGGCGGCCCGGAATGGCAATGAGCCGCCGCGTTCGGAGGCCACCTGTTTGCGCACGGTGGCTTCGTGGTTGTGCGCCAGATAGGCGATGCGCGGGCGTCCCGGCTCCGGGAGGTGCTTCAGCACCCAGCCACACGCGGCCTGATCGATGATCACCCAGTCCCAATGGCCTTCTTCGGACAGCGTCTCCAGGCTGTCGCGCATCGTGAAATTGCCCAGCCGCCACGAATCACTCGGCAGCATCGAGAACAAGCCGCCAAGGCGCCCCTTCGGAATCCAACCGTGGAGTTCCCAGCGCAGCTTGGGGTCGGGCGGTTCTTCGGTGGCACCGTTCGCACGGTGGGCCAGCACGGTCACTTTGAAGCCCGGATGGGCGGAGAGGGCGCGCAGCAGGCCGCGGGTGTAGATCAGCTCGCCGCTGTTCGACGGTCGCGGGTCCTGACGGGTGATCCAAAGGCAGCGCATCGGTCGGATGGGAAGGGCACTCGGTTCGATACCGTCAGGCCTGTTTCGCGAGGATCGTTTCGAAGGTGGTGGCCGTGGGACCGATGGAGAAGGTCTTTTCCGCGTAGGCACGGGCGTTGCGTCCCGTTTCTTCGCGGCGGGCAGTATCTGTTAGGAGGGCGGTGGCTGCCGAGATAAATCCGTCGAGATCGTGCGGCTCCACGGTCACACCGGCGGCTTCCTCGCGGGTGATGCGGGCGGCGAGATTGTCGTGGGGGACGGCCAGCAACAGTGGTCGTCCAGCGCAGAGGTAGCTCAGCGTTTTGGATGGCACGGAGAAGGTGCCCGCCGCGGGTTCCAGAATGCCGACCAGCACATCGCCGGTGGCAAGCACCTGCGGCAGCTCCGCGAAGGGTTGATAGGGAAGGATCAGCAGGTTTGGCACGGCTCCGGCCGCTTCCTTCTTCAGCCATTCCGCGCCGATGCCTTCTGAGACGACGACCACCCGCACCTTTGGATCGCCGGAGAACTTCCGCGCCAGTTCCAGAATGAGCGCGGGATTGTGCTTCATCCCGATCGTGCCGGAGTAGAGGTAGACGAACTTGTCGTGCAGCTCGTGTTTGCGAGCCCAGGCGTTGTCCTTCGGATGGGTGGGCAGTTCTTCGATCAGGGCCCAATTTGGCACCACCGCCACCCGCCCGGCTTCCACTCCGAATTCCCCCTGGAGGATGGGCCCGAAATCCCCGGTGATCGCTACGATCCGCGAACTGCGGCGGAATTGGCGGCCTTCCAGAAACCGGTACCACGCGCCCACCGCATGGCCCACTCCGGGCATCTTTTTCCGCAACAGCTTGTCCACCGCCAGGCTGTAGAAATCCTGGAGCCAGTAATAGAAGCGAGCATCGGCGGCCAGGGTCGCCCGGGTGATCGGCTCCTGCACCTCGGTCGGCGTATTGCCGGAAAGCACCGCATCCGGCTTCCAATCGCGGATGAATGCTGCGGCCCGCTTGCCATAGCCGATCTCCATGCTGCGCCGCCGCAGGAAGGAATACTTGAACCGCGGATAGTCCGGATCCATCGGGATCTCATGGAAACCGAGGCCCGGGGCATCGGTGTCGCGGAGTTTCAGATCCCCGCGCGGCGTCTGGAGATCGCTGGCGAAGACATGGGCCACCTCATGGCCCCGGCGGGCCAATTCGCGGCTGAGCGCCGTCGGAAACGCGTGTCCGGCGTAGTCGTGGATCAGGATTCTCATGCAAGGGGAGAGGGATGGTTCCGGGTGGGGGAATGAACCGTCCGCCCTTGCAGCATAACGCGCGCCCGCCCGCGGGCAATCCTACGGAAAGACGTTACAAGGATTTAACATTCCCGAGCCATTCGGAGGTGGCTTTAGAAATAAACGCACTCGCTGGCTGGATTCGCCCATGTCGCGTATTCCACGTCGATCGGCAGCAGGAATGAACGGGCGTCGGTCGGAATGAAGGTCAAAGTTCCGCCCGGAACCAGCCAAGGGTACATGGCGGCCAGTTGGAACCACTCGTCGAAACCGTAGTTGGGCCACTTGGCAAACTTGATCGGCACTTCTCCCGCGCCAGGGATTTGCGCTGTCTGCGGCAGACTGCCATGTCGCCAATGCCAGACGAAGGCTTCGATCAGCTTGCGGATGGGAATGCCGCCCTTCGCACCAAAATGCCCACCCAGAATCGGCCGGTAGCGGACTTCTTTGGCTACCGGGGAATTATAATAGCCGGGAACCCGCCACAGCCCGAGACCCATCTTCGCCATCTGATCCGTGCGCTCGATTTCATCCCCTACCATCCGCATCCGATCGGTGTCGATTACGGTTACCAGCGTATCTTCCTCCTCCAGTGGCAGGAAACGCCAGAACCCTCCGGGACAATAACGTACAGGACGGACTTTTCATCAGGTATACCTCCCAGCCGAGTTCCGTTAGCTCAGGGACGAGGAAATCGAGGTCGCCGGCGAGATAAAGCCGAAAGGACACATGAGGATACCGTTCAACTGCTGCTCGGGTGTGATCAAAGAGCGGCGCAATGTAGCTGTCCCAAGGGGCGAATCTCCTCACCAGACCCATGCGTTTGGCGTTCCACCAGCATTTCTCTCGTCGGAGTGGGGAGGTCGGAATCCCCGTCATTGACATGTTTCCAGAATAACGTGGCTGAAACGATATGGCCGATTTTGCGTCCACCTGCGTTGGTCGTGTTACGGGATGGATAAACTTCGGATATGCCGAAAAGGTTTTCGAATTCGCTGCTCTCTGCCTGCGTGACGGAATTTTCATATGCTGCAAGCAAATCATCATCCAATACCGGAAAAATATCCGTCCAACTCATGAACCGAATTGACATCCCTCGACTCTTCAAGTCAATCCTATCAGCGAATCAAAATCCCACTTCGTTATGGCTCTAGAAAATCGCCGAAGCTTCGTCAAAAAGTCCATGGCCGCCTCCATTTCCGTGTCGAGCGCGACATTCTTCAGCAGCCTTATCCGCGCCCGCGGAGAAGAAGGCGGCGGTGGGACCACAACCGAGAATACGACGACGGAGGGTTGGGAAACGACCTATGCTCCGACCGAGCCTCCCACTGGTGGACCTACCACCGAGGCTTGGGACACCACCATCGCGACGGCTGAAGAAACTACTGTAGACCCATGGGAAACCACAATTCCACCTACGGAAGAAACGACCATTCCACCAACAGAGGAAACGACGACTACGCCAACAGCGTGGACGTTGCAGGCTTACGCTCCTGCTGGAACCGATGGCGTATTTGTGGGCGCACCCTTAACATTGACTATTGAATGTGATTTGAATCCACCAAATGGCACAGGGGATACGGTCACCGTGAAGGGGCGTGCGAAGCTGAGCGAAACCGGGCTGGGGTTATTGTTAACGTCGGACGAATCGACTCATACCGCCGTTCTCGAGGATTCCTCCAAACCCGATTTTACTGTTTCTGATGATACCCCTTCAACAAGCGGGGCTTCGACGGCTGGGGGGTCATCAAAATCGACGACCTACCTTGAAGTGGGTGGGGTGTTTGCCGCAGGGACTTATGCCGGAATTCCTTATGATGATGAGCATCATGTGGGGGTGACATTCTCTAAGCCCACGTTTAGCACTGATCCATCCACGAAGGAAGTGACCATTTCTTATACCGCTGCCGCTAGTCACTATGTTGTGAGGAAATTCACAGACGCCAACGGTACCAGTCATTCGGTGACCTTGGGGGCTCCCGAAGTGGTGACGGCCACTAGAACAGTGACGATCAATTCCACTCCGCTTGAATAAGGGATTTTCATGAAAAGATACAGTGTGAGATTTATTTGTGCTGCGTGCTGTATTTTGGCAGTGATTCTCATCTCGACTCATTTTTTCTCACATTCACCTTCATCGACTCCAATCTCGGATGGTTCCAAGCAGCCGACGACAAATTCGGGTCATTCTTCCAGAACCGATGATGAGAAGCTCCGAGCAAAAAGAGGGAGCCCTGCTACTCCAGGTGCAAAAAATCAAGAATCTGAAAAATCTCCCAAAACACAAAGTATCGGCCCAGATGGCAGATTGACCCTGAATATGATCAAGGAGGCTGGACTCACCGATGAGGAGGCGATCGTTGTCCAGAGTCGGCTTGATGATATGAGGGGTCGGATGACCGAGCTTGTCCGGTCGAAAATCAAAGAGGATCCGGGTAAGTCTGATCCTGAAAAAGGTGTTTATGGATACGTCATCCCCTCCTTTAAGGAAGAGGGGCAGCAGGTTTTGTCTGATCTTGCTCGAGATCTCGCAGCAAAGGTTGGGAAGTCTAAAGCTGCTGTGATTATGGGCGGGGTGCCTGAGAAGTCTTCCATGTATTCTTCGTTTGGATCTCTGGATACTTATTTCCAGATTTCATCCCCTGGGGAGGTGAAGGTGCCGGATGATATTCCTGAAGAAACGTATTATTCAATGATTGGTGGCCGGGAATCATTGTGGCGAGTGCGTTTGCAATTGACGGAGCCAAGTTCAGGGGTGCTTCGGGGAGGGTCTGATTATTCCCTTGCTGGGTTGAAGACAGCATATGGCGACATCATAAGCGTTCCTGAAATTAAGTGAGATGGCGCTTTTTCCCATGTTGTCGGATCTGGTTTGATCTGGGTGGAGTAAGGCGGCTCTCGAAGAAGGGTTTCCGGTTCTGGTGCGTTCTTGTTCATCTTCACGGACCGGATGGAGAATCGTCAGTACTTCGAGTGTTGGGTGGACTTGACCGCGAACTTGGATTTGCTAGAGATGACAAAGCGGGCTTGAAATCATCGAGTGTGATCCGCTGTAGCTATTTGATATGCGAAAAAGCAAGGTGTTGATTGCTGTTGGGATCTGTGTGCTCCTGACCTTTGGAGGCTTTGCCGCTTACCAGGTCATGCACGCGGGAGCGAATGCCAAGGATGAAGGCCTTGGTTTGTCCTTAAACCAGGGCACAAAGCCGAGGGAGAAATCCAAGTCAAAGGAAGAAAGGCCTGAAGATCCCGTCCGGGGCAAAGCATTACGTGATATCAGCCATCGTTGGGAGTCATTGGCTGCGAACGGCAGCACGGGTGAGGAATTGATGGCTCAGCAGAAGCTCCTCGCCTCGGAAGCGATAGCAACGCTCGGACCGAGCGACGAATTTCTCAAGTTCCTTGATTTTTTGGAAAAGAAGCGGGCGAACGATATCCGAGATTGGGTAATCAAGACAGGGGCTGCGGAGCTCTTCATCGGTGAGAAGGCTTCATCAGCACGAGAGTGGGTGGTGACCTTGTCAAACCGGCAGCTTCGCGAATCTTTCGCGGCGTTGGCCGGGAGCGCATTCAAAGGCACCGACGCAGAAATGAAGACCTATCTGACCTCATTCGGCTCGGATGACCACGGTCAATCCGCGACTTTGGTGGGGTATTGCAGTCGCTTGGCCCAGAGTGATCCGGATGGTGCGTTGGCTACTTTCCGGGCACTGAAGCCCCCCAAGGTGGAAATGGGTGGGATTGCCGGAGTGATGGCAGCCATGCCTCCGACTGCGGATTTCGTGAAAATTTCCGGGACGTTCCCTGATGATTCCAAGTCGTTGGCGAAGGAGGCCCGGTCCTCCTTGCTAAGGGCGTGGGCTTCCTCCGATCCAAAGGCTGCTGCCCAGTATGTCCTGAGCAATAGCAAGGTTGCCTTCCCCGCACAAATGGCTGTGGTGGTGGATACGTGGGCGGATAAAGACTCTGGCGCTGCTGCTGCTTGGTTGGGGGCACTTTCCGCTGGAGCCTGTAAGGATGAGGGGGAGGCGGCCCTTGTCCGCCACTGGAATCCGCGTGATCCGTCGAAGGCTTGGCAATATGTTGGCCAGGTCGGGGATTGGGACCGACGTGTGGCGATGGCGACTCTGGTTTTCAACGAGTGGAAGAAAGCAGACGAGGCCGCAGCTACTCAGGCGTGGATCAATCTTTTCCCTCAGAAGTGACGATGAACGACCATATGGATGATCCGCCTTTGTCTCTCGAACCGTTGCGTATCGCCCTTTCCACCGATGCCAAGGGGCATGCCTATCACGCGACGTTGATCGCGAGCATTCTCCGGCGTACGGCGCATCCGGTGCATGTGCGCTGTTGGTGCCGGGGCTTCGCGCCGGAATCGTTCGAGGTCGGCCCCCTCAAGGTGGAGTTCATTCCCACGGATGAAGAGGTGACGGGCAAGTTTCCGAGTTATGTGGGACCTGCTGTGTTCGACCGGCTCCGGGTGATCCGGGATGCAACCGATTGGGACAAGTGCCTGATCATGGACTACGATCAACTCGCGCTCTGCGATCTGGCTCCGCTTTTTGAACTCGATCTGGGTGATAACCTGCTGGCAGCAAAGATGCAGGGCCCCAAGGTGAACATGGCTTATGCCATGGAAACCTGGATCAAGCGACCATTGCCCGAGGGGTGGGAGCATGTGGCAGACTATCCCTATTTTTCGATGGGGCCCTTGCTCAATCTCAAGGCGATGCGGGAAGCTGGTACGTGGGAGACGCTGCTTGCCGCGCACGCGGCATTTGGAGTGGATGAACAGTTGTCCCTCACGGCGGCCACAGAGGGCCGTACGATGGGGTTTGAACGGAAGTGGAACTTGTTCCCGAAATCGGATTTGAAGGAAGACGAGATTCCGGCGGGCGTGGTCCATTGGCTGGGCTGGCCGAAGCCTTGGCATCCTGGTGCCAAGGTCTGGAGGCCGGACATCTGGGAATCGGAGGCTTCAAGCTGGGAGCACTTGCGGATGGGATTGTGGCGGAAACCACATGCGATCGAGATCGAGCCGGGCGATTACCAAGGCGTCAAAGCCCTGGCTCAGCGTGGATGGAAGGTGACTGCCCTCCAATATCCCATGGGAGGAGTAGGTAGTCTTGCACTCCAACCGGCGTTTCCAGACGTCGTGATCCGGGAGGGGAATGCGCGGGATTTTCAGAGGGAGCTCGCCGCGCAGGACTGTGATTGCGTGCGTTTCGGATCGTGGGTGGATGCGGGGGATTGGTTGAAAGGCTGCGCTCATCCTCCGGAGCACCTGACGTTGCGGGGCGCGGTGGAATGCGAAGACCTCCAGATTTTGGTGGAGCTGGGTTACGAATCCGAGGCCCGGGTGGTACTGCGCGAGTGGGCATTGGGCGGGCCGTTACCGCGGGTTTTGGATTATCGGGAGTTTGATCCGACCGTGCCGCTGTCCGCGGTGGAAGAAATCCATCTCCGGCGCCAACCCAATTCACCTGTCGAGGGTGACCCCTTTTCTGCGAGGGCCGAGAGAGCCGCGCGACATGTTAAGCTGAATGCCCGGAAGGTAGGACTCCTGGTCATCGCTACCGCCAACTATCGGAAGTTTGTCATTCCGTTGGTGCGCTCCATCCGCCGCAATTTCCTGCCAGAGGATGAGGTCACCATTTTTCTGTTCACGGATGGAGATTTCTCCAATTCGGCGGATCTGCGTGTGATTCCAATAGAGCATTCTCCGTGGCCCGGGATGGTGATGCGGCGTCATGCTTTGCTTCGCGAACACGCGGCGGAGTTCGCGGATATGGATTACCTTTTCTATCTGGATGCGGACATGCGGGTGGTCTCAAAGGTCGGGGACGAGATCCTGGGAGATCTGGTGGCTGTGGTTCATCCCGGCTTTCACGACCAACCACGAAGCAAATTCACTTACGAAAAGCGTCCGGAATCGACCGCCTGCATCGCAGACCATGAAGGTTCGCGCTATTTTGTCGGAGCCTTTCAAGGCGGTCGCCGGGAGACTTTTCTGGAAGCCGTGCGGGTGATGGCGGAAAAGATCGACCAGGATGACGCCAATGGTGTGATGGCCCGGTGGCATGACGAATCCCACTGGAATCGCTACCTGATCGACCGTCCTCCCGGTGTGATGCTCCCTCCGGACTATGCATGCTATCCCGACAGCCGGGGAGCCGGGTTTTCTCCCAAAATCTCGATTGTCATCAAGGATGATGCGACGATTCGCAAGGAGGGCTGAAGAGGGGGCGGTTCCTTGATGCTTTCGGGCAATCCTACGGAAAGACGTTACAGGGATTTAACAATCTCCAGGCACTCAAGGGCAAGTGGCAGGCGCTTGGCCGCCAGGTCCTGTGTCGGCATGTCGATGTTCAAGGCGAATGGCGTGGTCTTACCCTCCGCTGTTTCCAGCCATCCCACCAGCCAACCGATTTGCTGGGGCTTGCTGTTGGTGGACCAGCCGGTCTTGTAGTGGACAGTGGCGGTGCCGAGAGTGGTTTTGGGAACGATTTCCTTCACTCCTGTGACGGCCGCGTCGGATACAGGCAGCTTGTGGGTGAGCATCCGGCCGAGAAAATCGACCTGCTCAAGCGGTGATATTTCCAAAGGGCCATCGAGCCAGAATCGATCCACCACCTTGCCTACCTGGGAATTGCCGTAATGGAACTTGGTGACCGCAGCCTGCATCTTTTCCACACCCACCCGACGGGCCAGCTCCTGATAGATCGGCACGGCGGACAGAGCCATGGCCTCCCGCAGCGGCATGTCATGCTCCCATTCCTTCATCCACTGGGGCTTGCCGCCGTAGGGCAGAACCTCATCGACATTTTTGACCGCGCCGTTTTCAAGACCGATGAGGGTGTTCGCGATCTTGAAGGTGGAGGCGGGGATCTCCCGTTTGCGGGCCCGGGCGGCATTCCAGACTTTCACAGGGCCGGTCGCTGGATCGCCGAAAACGAAGGTGCCCGTGAGGTTTTGCTTCTGGAACGGCTTTCCGAGCGCCGTGACTTCACGAATCTCGGCCCCGTCTGTTGCGAAAACGGCGACTGGAAACAACAAAACACAAGAAAAGACGGCAACTCGCCACATGGTGAGCCATCCTACGGCTGAAAATATCGGAAACAAACGACAACCAGCGATCTGAAGATGCCCCGGGCGTTGTAAAATCGCTTCTCGACCCCTGCTTGACGGCATGCGGGCTGCTTGCATAATCGCCCGGCCGGGCGGGCCATTGGGGTCCGCCAGAGCATCGCCTCCTACCGCCTCCAGGCACTCCCAACACCATGACCACCATTGCCATCAACGGCTTCGGGCGCATCGGACGCCTCGTGTTCCGCGCCCTCGTCGAGCAGGGCCACCTCGGCACCACTTTCAACGTTGTCGCCGTGGGTGACATCGTTCCGGCCGACAACCTTGCCTACCTGCTGAAGTATGACTCCACGCAGGGCAAGTTCGCCGGCACCGTTTCTTCCAAGAAGTCCTCCCCGGAGCTGGAAGAAGACGACGTGCTCGTGGTCAACGGTCACGACATCAAGGTCGTGAGCGCCCGCACCCCGGATGGTCTTCCCTGGAAGGACCTCGGTGTCGAAGTCGTCATCGAGTCCACCGGTCTTTTCACCGCTGCTGAGAAGGCCAAGGGCCACATCGTTGCCGGTGCCAAGAAGGTCATCATTTCCGCTCCGGCGCAGGGTGAGGACGGCACGTTCGTGGTGGGTGTCAATGACGACCAGTACGACGCTTCCAAGCACCACATCATCTCCAACGCGAGCTGCACCACCAACTGCCTTGCACCGATCGTGCACGTCCTTCTCAAGGAAGGTTTCGGCATCGAGGAAGGTCTGATGACCACCGTCCACTCCTACACCGCGACCCAGAAGACGGTCGATGGTCCATCCAAGAAGGACTGGAAGGGTGGCCGCTCCGCCGCGATCAACATCATCCCGTCCACCACGGGTGCCGCCAAGGCTGTCGCCCTGGTTTGCCCGGAAGTGAAGGGCAAGCTCACCGGCATGTCCTTCCGCGTGCCGACGCCGACCGTTTCCGTCGTCGACCTCACGGTGAAGACCACCAAGGCCACCTCGCTCGCCGAGATCAAGGCCGCGATGAAGAAGGCTTCCGAGACCTACCTGAAGGGCATCCTCGCCTACACCGAGGACGAAGTGGTCTCCACCGACTTCATCCACGACGATCACTCCTCGATCTTCGACGCCGGTTCCTCCATCGAGCTGAACTCCACGTTCTTCAAGCTCGTGAGCTGGTATGACAACGAGTGGGGCTACTCCAACCGCGTGATCAACCTCCTCTTCGACGTCGTCAAGAAGGGCCTCTGATCCACGGCTGACGCCTGATCTTTCAAAACGGCGGTCCGGTTTTCCGGGCCGCCGTTTTGCATTTGGGTGCGGCGGAAGAAGCAAAAGGTTCTGGCGAGATGCCCCCTTTCCATGTTAGGTGGAGACGATGAGGCTCCATCCGCCCGGCTTGCGTGGGAAGTTCGTAGCGGCGCTCCTGATTGCCGCAGGGGTGCCATTGGTGGTGGGGTTGGTGGTGCTGGAGACCATCGGCTATCACGGGATGATCCGTGAGCGTGGGAAGATGCACCAGATGGAGGCACTGACCTTGGTTCAGGCGATCCAGCAGGCGTCTAATGAAGAAGGCAAACTGTTCGCCACCTGGCAGGAGGCGGACAGCTCGCTCACCGGGTTTCTAGCTGAGCAGAATCGCGAGCTTTCACGGCGGGACATCCGCGAGGTCCGGGAGGAAACACGGACCATCGATGCCTCGTGGCCGTCCTGGGATGTGAACGAGCCGCGCATTCAGGCGACCATCCGGAACCGTGGTGCGGACACGCTCCGTGAGTTTCTGGCACACCATCCGGAGGTGGCGGAAGCCATTGTCACGGACAAGGAGGGACGGCTGGTGGCCGCCAACGAGAAAACCAGCGATTACGATCAGGCGGACGAGGCGTGGTGGCAGAAGGGGCGGAGCCTGTCGGTGGGACAGGTGTGGACCGATGCGCTGGAGTATGATGAGAGCTCGCGGGTGTTTTCCCAGGATGTGGTGATTCCTCTCCACGATGGCGAGGCTTTCGCCGGAGTGGCCAAGTTGTCCGTGGATATCACTTCCTTGTTCCGGTCGCTGGGATTCGATGGCGAGGCGAAGGGGGAGCGTTGGGAAATCGTTCTGCCGGACGGCCGGATCCTCGCCAGTTCCCGGAGTGGATACGTTTCCTTGCGTGATCGGTTGGATGAGGCCGAGTTGCGTGACATCCAGAGAGAAGGGAGTAGTGGCACGGTGCGGCGGGACGAGGAGGGGGAATCCCGCCTGTGTGGGTTCATGACCCTCGGAGAGGGCGATGGGAAACCCCGTGGTTACGTGATTTTTTCGTCACGAAGGGGGGATGTCGTGGCTCCGCTGAGACGGAATTTGGCATGGCTGGGGCTGGGTTCCGCGCTGTTGGTGGGCGTCTGCGCGCTGGCAGGATTCGCGTTCATCAATCGGAGGGTTCTTCGGCCCTTGGAGGCGCTGGGGCGGGCCGCCCGCTCGATTTCAGCGACCGCCCGTTTGAAGAAAGACGAGCGAGGGGATGAGGAGGTGGCGAAATCGAAGCGCGCCGAAGCGGAGGAGGATCTGAAGCGGATCCAGCAGATCCACACGGGAGACGAGGTCGAGGCCCTCGCCGGAGATCTGGCGGTGATGACCTCGCGGGTGCTGCGTTATCATCGGGAATTGGAGGCGGAGGTTTTTGCGAAAACCTCTCTGATTCAGGAAGATTTGGAGATGGCTCGGCAATTCCAGAATGCTTTGCTGCCATCGGAATACCCGAACGTTCCGCCTGCGGAGGTCGAGGCCGCACTGCGGCTCAAATTCGCCCATTTCTATCAGCCAGCTTCCACCGTGGGCGGGGATTTCTTCGATCTGATCGAGCTGGGGGAGGATTGCGCGGGCGTCCTGATCGCGGATGTGATGGGCCATGGAGCGCGTTCCGCCCTGGTCACCGCCATTCTCCGGGCGCTTGTGCGGAATAGCACCGAGCAGGCCCGCAATCCCGGCGCTTTCCTCGGCGAGCTGAACCAGCATCTGCATGATGTGATCGCCCGCAGCGGCCAGACCCTGTTCGTGACGGCCTTTTTCCTGGTGCTGGATACCCGCAATGGCAAGGCCTCGTGGGCCGTGGCGGGGCACCCCGCGCCCCTGCGGGTCCGGCGTGGCAGCGGCAAGGAGCCGGAGCCCTTGTGGACCGAGCCGCCACGGCAGCCAGCCTTGGGCTTGGTGCCTCGTGTGGCCTACCGCACCACCGAATCACCGTTGCGGACCGGCGATGTCTTCTTGCTCTACACGGATGGGGCGGTGGAGGCGGAAAATCCGGCTGGAGAAGCCTTTGGCGTCGAACGGCTGGCGAAATTCTTCGATGAGGCGCTGGATGGGCCGATGGCGGCCATGCCGGCGAAAATCGTCTGCGAGGTGACTGCATTTCAAAGGCGGGCACAATATGATGACGATGTGTGCCTCGTCGCCGTGGAGGCCGGAAATGGCGGAATGATGGTTCCCCGCACGACTTGACTTGCACTTGACTTGGCGGGGGCGCTCGGGCGGGATTCCCGCCTCATGGCCAAACTCTCGATCCGCGATCTCGATGTCCAGGGCAAGGAAGTCCTCATGCGTGTGGATTTCAACGTTCCGCTCAAGGAAGGCGTCATCACCGATGACACCCGCATCCAGGCCGCAGTGCCCTCGATCAAGCACCTGCTCGCGGGTGGGGCCAAGCTCGTGCTCTGTTCCCACCTCGGTCGCCCGCAGGGTGGCCCGGAAGCCAAGTTCTCCCTCGCACCCGCCGCCGCCCGCCTTACCGAGATCCTCGGTCAGGAAGTGAAGCTGGCCCCGGATTGCATCGGTGCGGAAGCCGCCGCCCTCCGCTCGGCCCTCCAGCCCGGTCAGGTCCTTTTGCTGGAAAACACCCGCTTCCACGCCGCCGAGGAAGCCAATGATGCCGCCTTCGCCAAGGAACTGGCAGGCAGCGCCGAGATCTTCGTCAACGATGCCTTCGGCACCGCTCACCGCGCCCACGGTTCCACCGAAGGCGTGACCCACTACGTTTCCAAGAGCGCCATGGGCTTCCTCATGGAGCGCGAGTTGGAATACCTTGACGGCAAGCTCCAGAACCCGGAGCGCCCGTTCCTCGTGATCATGGGTGGCGCGAAGGTGTCCGATAAGATCCAGGTCATCACCGCACTCATGGAAAAGGCCGATGGTTTCATCATCGGCGGTGCCATGGCCAACACCTTCCGCAAGGCCCAGGGCTACCAGACCGGCAACAGCCGCGTGGAAGCCGACAAGCTCGACCTCGCCCTCAGCATCCTCGCTCTGGCCAAGGAAAAGGGCGTGGGCTTCCTGCTTCCGGCTGATACCCGCGTGACGCAGGAGTTCAAGGAAGGTGCCGAGACCAAGGTCACCGACCCTTACGAAAAGGGTGGCTTCACCCCGGACGGTTGGGAAGGCATCGACATCGGTGACGTCGCCATCGAGGAGTTCACCGCTGAGATCGCCAAGGCCAAGACCATGATCTGGAACGGCCCGATGGGCGTGTTCGAACTCGATTCCTTCGCCAAGGGCACCAAGGCGATCGCCGAGGCGATGGCTGCCAGCGATGGCGTCACGATCGTTGGCGGTGGTGATTCCGTCACCGCCGTGAACAAGTTCGGCCTCGATGACAAGATGACCTTCATCTCCACCGGTGGCGGTGCTTCGCTCGAGCTTCTCGAAGGCAAGGAACTGCCCGGTGTGGCCGCCCTCACGAATGCCTGAATGTTTCCGCGGGCCTTCCCGTCGAAGGCCCGCACTCCCTTGAAAAATCCCCTCTTTCTCCGTATGAGCCGCAAGCCGATTTTCGCCGCAAACTGGAAGATGAACAAAGGTCCGTCCGAGGCGGAGGACTTTGTGAAGAGCATCCTTTCCAAGATCCAGAACCAGCCGTTTTCCTGCGACGTGGTGATCGCTCCGGCTTTCATCGCGCTGCCGAAGGCGGCCGAGGCTCTCAACAATCACCACGGTATCGCCATCGCCGCGCAGAACTGCTCGCAGTTCGACTCCGGTGCCTACACCGGCGAGGTCAGCGTGGTCATGCTCCGCGAGCTGCTGGTGCACTACGTCATCCTCGGCCACAGCGAGCGCCGCGCGATCTATGGCGAGACCGACGAGGTCATCAACGCCAAGCTCAAGAAGGCTCGCGAAGCCAACCTGCGCCCGATCTTCTGCATCGGCGAGACCCTCGCCGAGCGCGAAGCCGGCAAGCTGGAAGCCGTGCTCCGCACCCAGATTACGGAAGGTCTCAAGGGCCTCTCCGAGCGGGACATGACCGAGACCGTCGTGGCCTATGAGCCTGTCTGGGCCATCGGCACCGGCGTGACCGCCACCTCCGAGCAGGCTCAGGAAGCCCACGCGTTCGTGCGCTCGGTGATCGCGGACATCTACGGTGCGGATACCGCCGCGAAGGTGCGCATCCAGTATGGTGGCAGCGTGAAGCCGAACAACGCCGCTGAACTGATGGCCTGCCCGGACATCGATGGCGCGCTGATCGGCGGTGCCTCGCTCGATCCGCAGAGCTTCCTCGACATCATCCACAACGGCACGGTAGAGAAGTGACCATGATCCGGTCGCTTTTCGTCCTGCTCGGCGTGGCTTTGCTGGCCTCGTGCTCCAATACCCCCGGCAAGGATTGGGGGGCTACGGATCCTTTGGACCAGATTGCGGAGCCCCGCCAGGGTGGTCCCGAGCTCCACGGTGAGATGGGGATCAACACCCAGGTGGGTTTCTAAGCCCGCCCGGACCAGTTCGAATTTTCAAAAGAGGGTTGCCGCCATGCGGCAGCCCTCTTTTTGCATGGCATTCTGCACGGGCTGTGAGGTGGCGAGGAAAGGATTCGTCCCCTCCCGCTGTTGCCAATTCCCGCCGGGTCGGCTACCCAATCCCCCCACCGCATGACTGACGCTCCGACTGACGCCGCCGCCAAGCACCTGGAAGTGATTGCCCGTGAGACCGGGATCAATGCCCGCTCCGTGGCCGCCACCGCCAAGCTGCTGGCCGAAGGGGGCACCGTCCCGTTCATTTCCCGTTACCGTAAGGAGCAGACCGGCTCGCTGGATGAAGTCCAGATCACCACGATCCGCGACCGCATGCTCCAGCTCGCGGAGCTCGATTCCCGCCGCTCTGCGATCCTCAAGTCGCTGGAAGAGCGCTCGTTGCTCACGCCTGAACTCAAGAAGAAGGTCGAGTCCGCCGCCACCATGACGTCCTTGGAGGATGTCTTCGCCCCCTATCGTCCGAAGCGCCAGACTCGCGCCACCAAGGCGAAGGAGCGCGGTCTCGAGCCGCTGGCCGATTGGATTTTCGAGAACCAGAACTCCGACCCTGCGGAAGAAGCTGCGAAGTTCGCGGATGCGGAGAAGGAAGTTCCCACCGCGGATGACGCCCTCGCCGGTGCCCGCGACATCATTGCCGAGCGCGTGACTGATGATGCCGCGCTGCGTGGCCGCGCCCGCCAGCGCTATGAGGAAGAGTCCACCGTTTCCTCCAAGGTGATGTACGGAAAGGAAGAGGACGCGGAAGCTGCCAAGTTCCGCGACTACTTCGAGTGGAGCGAGCCGTTCAAAAACATCCCGTCCCACCGCATGCTGGCGATCCGCCGTGGTGAGAAGGAAGGCTTCCTCCTCATGCGCGTGGAGGTGCCGCTGGAGCGCATCACCGGTCTGGCGATGTCGGATTGGGTGAAGGGCTCCGGCAAGTCCGCCGATCAAGTGCGTATGGCGGTGGAAGACGGCTGCAAGCGCCTGCTCATGCCTTCCATGGAGACGGAGATGCGCTTGCTCGGCAAGAAGCGCGCCGATGAGACCGCCATCCAGGTGTTCGCTGAAAACCTCCGCGAGCTGCTGCTGGCCTCGCCGCTCGGTGAGAAGCGCCTGCTCGCCATCGACCCCGGCTTCCGCACCGGCTGCAAGACCGTCGTCCTGGATCGCTCGGGCAAACTGCTGCACCACACGGTCATTCATCCGACCGCCGGTTCGAACACGCAGCTTTATGAAGCAGCGGTGGAGCTTACGACTCTCATCAAGAAGTTCGACATCGAGGCGATCGCGATCGGCAATGGCACCGCGAGTCGTGAGACCGAGGCCTTCGTGAAGAAGCTCAAGCTTCCTTCTTCCATCGCCGTGGTGATGGTGAATGAAAGCGGTGCCTCGATCTACTCCGCTTCCGAAGTGGCCCGTGAGGAGTTCCCGAATCACGACGTCACCGTGCGCGGTGCGGTCAGCATCGGCCGCCGTTTGATGGACCCGCTCGCCGAGCTGGTGAAGATCGATCCGAAGTCGATCGGTGTCGGTCAGTATCAGCACGATGTTGACCAGCGCGCGCTCAAGGCCAGCCTTGATGACACCGTGATCAGCTCGGTGAACGCCGTGGGCGTGGAGTTGAACACCGCCTCCAAGCAGCTCCTTTCCTACGTCTCCGGTCTGAACAGCTCGTTGGCCGAGAACATCGTCGCCTTCCGCAATGAGAACGGCGCCTTCACCTCTCGCGCCGACTTGAAGAAGGTGCCGCGCCTCGGTGACAAGGCTTTCGAACAGGCCGCCGGTTTCCTCCGTGTCCGTGGGGGCGAGCATCCGCTCGATTCCTCTGCGGTGCACCCGGAGCGTTATCCGCTGGTCGAGCGCATGGCGTCCGACGTTGGCTGCAAGGTGGGCGACCTGATCGGCAACGAAGCACTGCACAAGAAGGTCGATCTCCAGAAATATGTGGAAGGCGATGTCGGTCTGCCAACCTTGCGCGACATCCTTGCCGAGCTCGGCAAGCCGGGCCGCGACCCGCGTGCGAAGTTCGAGATGTTCGAATTCGCCGCCGGGGTGGAGAAGCCTGCCGACCTTTCGCCGGGGATGAAACTGCCGGGTATCGTCACCAACGTGACCGCCTTCGGAGCCTTCGTGGACGTCGGTGTTCATCAGGACGGCCTCGTTCACGTCAGCCAGCTTTCGGACCAATTTGTCCGCGATGCCAGCGAGGTGGTGAAGGTCGGCCAGAAGGTCAATGTCACCGTCGTCGAGGTGGACCTGAAGCGGAACCGCATCGCGCTTTCGATGAAATCCAAGCCAGAGATGGAGAACCGCCGCAGCGCTCCGGGCGATCGCGACGACCGCCGTGGCGGTGGTGGTGGCCAGCGCTTCCAGCGCGACTCACGCCCGCAGCAGGGTGGCGGTGGTGGCAACGACTGGTTCAGCCAGGCGATGAACCAGGCGAAGAAGAAGTAAGTCCGGAGCAGGGGAGGTTTGAGTCCGGCCGGAATGGGATCACCATTCACGGGCCGGACCATCCAAAGGGATTATGGCACTTCCGGCACTGCCGTATTGGGCGATCCCGCGCCCGGTGTGCCGAAATTGTCCCGGCGGCTGCCTTCGATTGTTTGTTGCCCGCGAGGCTGGCTCCCGTTAGCGTCGCGGCATGCGTTTGAAAACCGCTCTCCTCTCGTTGTTGGTCGCCTGGTCTTCGGTGGCTGCTCTTTCCGCGGCCGTCTCGATGCCTGCAGAACCTTCCACCGGCCTCAATAAGAAGGCGGAAGGTCCGGCCAAGGAGGCTTTGGAGGCGTTCAAGGACGGCCGCTATGCCAAGGCGATCGAGCTGGCGAAGCCTCTGGCGGAGCAGGGCAATGGCGATGCGCTTTATCTGATGGGCTTCGCCCACGAGAGCGGCCAAGGCGCGGAGGCTTCCAAGGAGAAGGCGCTGGAATTCTATAAGAAGGCCGCCGCCACCGGTCAGAAGGACGCGACCTACCGCATGTCCTTCATCCTGCTGGCATCGGAGGATGAGAAGGAGCGCACCCAGGGCCGCGAGGCGCTGGAAAACGCCGCCAAGGATGATCCGGCGGTGGCCGGTCGTATCCTCGGTGAGGCTTGGCTGCGCGGTCGCCTGAGCAAGGAGCCGGATTACGACAAGGTGGTCTTCTGGTGGTCCCGCGCGGCTGATGCCGGTGATCCGCCGTCGCTGATGCTGCTGGCCCGCCTTTATGAAGGCCAGTTCGGCTTCCCGGACAAAAAAGATCTCAAGAAGGCGAATGACACCTATCGCAAGGCCGCCGGTCTCGGCGATGCCGGCGCGATGGTGGCCCTTGGCTCCCGTCTGCTGAATGGCGCGGAAGCCCAGCGCAACGAAAAGGAAGGCCGCGAGTGGATCAAGAAGGCCATCGAGGCGAAGGAATACTCCGGTTATCTGGCCCTCGGCGATTTCGAGGAAAACGTGAAGAAGGATCCGAAGGCTGCGTTGGAAACCTACCGCAAGGGGGATGATGCCGGTCAGGTCGATTGCACGCTGCGGACCGCCCAGGCTTACTTGGAAGGCAAGGGGACCGAGAAGGACGAGGACCGCGGCCTGAAGCTGCTGGAGAAGGCTGCGACCGCTGGCAGCGCCGCCGCCCACCTCCGCCTCGCCGTCGTTCGCTTGTCCTCCGAGAAGCCGAGCCAGGAAGATCTCTCGGTTGGCTACGGCCATCTCCTCTCCGCCGCTGCCGGTGGTTTGGTGGAGGCTCAGAACGAGCTCGCCCTGTTCTACCTTTCCCAGAAGCTCGGCGGTGTCGCCGATCCGGTGGCGGCTGTCGCCTGGCTGACCCGTGCGGCGCAGGGCGGCTACGCTCCGGCCCAGAACAACCTCGCCACCATGTATGAGCGTGGTGCGGGTGGCGTGCAGCAGAACCTTTCCAATGCCGGCCAGCTCTACGCGCTCGCCGCGAACCAAGGTCACGGCCCGGCCACCTATGCGCTGGCGCGCCTTCTGGCCACCGGCACCGGTGCCAAGCCGGATCTGCCGAAGGCCTGGGCGCTTGCCACTCTCGCTGCCGAGCGCAAGCAGGAGGATGGTGCCAAGCTTGCCAAGGAGCTTGAGGACAAGTTCACCCCGGAACAGAAGGCTGAAGCGAAGCAGGCGCTTGAGGACATCAAGTCCAACAAGCCCGCGCCCGCTCCCAAGCCGGATGCCGCGAAGCCGGGCGACACCGCCAAGCCGAAGCCGGCCGCTGGCAAGCCGTGAGCCATCGCACGATCCCGCCGGAATCACTCCTTGGTGCCTATGCCCAGGGAGTGTTCCCGATGGCGCATGAGGGCGAGCTGCTCTGGTTCTCGCCCGAGATGCGCGGCGTGATCCCGTTGGACGGGCGCTTCCACATTCCGCATGGATTGAAGCGCGCGCTGCGCAAGCACCCTTTTGAGATCCGCTGGGACACGGCTTTCCGGCAGGTCATGCTGGGTTGTGCGGAGCGTGCCGAGACGTGGATCGATGACAGGATCGTGGAAAGCTACTGCCAGCTCCACGAGATGGGTTTCGCCCACTCGGTGGAGTGCTGGGACGAGGAGGGACTCCAGGGTGGTCTCTATGGAGTGGCACTCGGACGGGCATTCTTCGGAGAGAGCATGTTCTCCCGGAAGACCGATGCCTCCAAGATCGCGCTCGTGCATCTGGTGGAGCGGCTGAGGCTGCACGACTTCATGCTACTAGACACCCAGTGGATCACGCCGCATCTGGCGACCTTCGGTGCCTACGAGGTGGCCCGGGAGGCTTATCTGGAGTTGCTCCAGGCGGCTCTCGTCGAGTTGGTGTGAATCACCACGCCTTCTCGCCGCGCATTTCCATGAAGGCGGGATCGTAGAGGTTGAACTCGATCCGGTTGAATGCCGAAGTCTTGAACGTCACGGTACCGAAGTTCTGGCTGAAACCGGTCAGGGTATCAACGGTGGCCGAGTCCAGGCGGAAGACGACCCGCCCACCATCCGGAAACCATGCGCGGATATCGCCCTCGCGGATTTTCGGTGCCTCGAGTTCGACAGGTTTGAGCGCGATGTTTTTCAGTCGCGAAACCGGCAGGTCGATTTCTCCGAAGCGGGTTTTCACCTTCATGATGCCGTTCAGGATCGAAAGGACCTCTCCCGCCATCGAGTCCCCGTTGCGGAGCATCATCCGCCCGCTTTCCGCTTCCTTGACCTTGGCTTCCTTCGCTTCGTTATCCTGTTGCTCGGCGCCGAGAAGGTCCTCGGTTTCCGGCTGCTGCTCCACCACGCCATCCCACGCGGAGACTTCGATGCGGGAAATCCGGACCGGATTCAAATCTCCGGTGATGAACTGGATGCCACCTCCGGTGGGTTGTTCATTCGGATTCTGGTCGTTCCAAACCACGACCGAGCGGCCATCGACCACGAGATTGAAGATCCCTTTCTTGCGGTCCATGTAGATCTCCAGGCGCGCCTTTTCGTTCTCGTTGAACTCGGGGACGTTCTGGGACTGGAAGCCTGCATTGGGCTGCTGGCTGCCAGCGAAACGCTTCTTCAATGACACGAAGCGGCGCTGCATCGTCAGCTCGTAGCAGTTCGGTGGATTCACTTTGGCCGCCCCCTCGACGGCGAAGCGGTAGGTCAGGTTCAGCGCGGAGTTCCACTCGATGCTGAATGCCATGCGGCAGACATCCGGCAGGTTCACCTCCCGTGCGATGGTGCCCAGCCCGTGGGATTGCAATGCCCCCCCCTCGAAACTCCACGCGGAAGGGGCGTCCTTCCGTGAGTTCTCTCCGGTCCATCCGTCCAATGAATCGGGCCCGCGGAAGAGCAGCTTCGGATGATCCTCGATCTTCACGGACTGCACCATTGGCCGGCTCACGGCCACCCGGCCGGCATACCAGGTATCGAGTTCCACCGCCTTGTCCGTAACGGAAGCGAGCTGCCCGCGGAGGGTATCTCCATTGGTCAGGGCGATCACCGCATCATAGCTGGCTGCGGAATCGGGAGTGGTGGTGGGAAGATTCAGCTCCTTGACCTTGTTGAGGAAAAACGGCGCCTGCTTTTCCAGCAATGGAGACGTCCAGACGATGCGGTCCTTGCCGATGGACGAAAGTTCACCACCGAGTTGATCGCGGTTTGCGAGCTGGATGGTTCCGCTGGGGGAGGCTGCGGCGTGGTGCGCGCCCAGCAGGAGCAAGGGAAGGAACGTGCTGGATTTCATTCCCCGGAAGTGTTGGAGGTTTGCGTCTGCTCGATGGAGCCCACCGCCGAGCGCTTGAGCGTCAGGGTTCCGAGCTTGGCATGCCGGATGTCGATGCTGGTTCCTGAGAAATGTACATCCGTCCGCCTGAACGCTGCCACCTCCCTGGAGTTTCACCAGGAAAGGGGATGGCGCGGCCGCATCACCCTTGGGCGGATCTTTGAAGAAAACGGTGGAGACCTTGCGGGCTGGAATGTTCATCGGTTGCTCCAGCACCGGACTCTTGAATGAAAGGATCGCCTTGCCGTCGGCTCCCGGATGGATCTCCTCCAGCTCGCCGCTGTAGCGATCCCCCTCCGCCAGGATCAGCGTGTCACTGCCGGGAGCGCCGCGTTCCTCGGTGCGATGGCGGTCACCATCCGCATCCCAGGACAGCAGCCGCAGGTTGGTGAGGGTGACTTCCGTATCGCCGCCCGCATTCGAGGAAAAGCTGAGTCCGCCTCCTGCCGGTGGTTCCTTGATGGGATCCGCCCGGCGGCCTTCCACCACGCCATCGATCAACAGCCAGAGCGTGGCCTGAGTGCGGTCCACACGGATCTCCACATCCATTTTCGAATTGGGGAAGGAATCGGGTGAGCGGTCTTTGCTTAGCTGGATCAGGGTGGTGGAGGCCCGGCTTCCGCCCAACCGGCGCAGTTCAATGCCGCCATTGTTGAAGAGAAAAGCATAGCGGCTCATCGTCGGGGAATCGGAATCCGGCACGTCCCCGAAGGTGGTCTGGAAATTCGGATTGCCCCGCCAGGACAGTGTGAAGCGCAGGGAATACTGCGCGGGTAGATCGAACGAACGGGACATCTTCGCACTGCCGGTGCAGAAGAAACGGTTCTCCAGAGCCTTCCATTTGTCGTTCGTCCAGCCATCGAGCCCCGCGGGTCCTTCGTAGAGAGTCTTCGCGTCGTGAACGCCGAGATCCATCGAAGTGATGATCGTGCGCGGCACCTTGATGTCTCCGGCGAAGGACGTGGAGACGGTCATGGTTTGTGCGTCGAGCGACTTCAACTCGCATGGCAGCACGTCTCCATTGACCAGCGTGAGCCGGGTGCTGCCGGGCATGGGGATGTCCTTGGCATCCGTGAAGAGAACCCGCTTCACGACTCCTGGCCGGAGGTCCAATGGCTCGGCGGCCATTGGAGATTCGATCTGCACGCTGCCATTCGCGTTCATGGCCACGACTTTCCCGGAGAGCTTCGAGGAGCCCTGCATCTCGATCTCATCGGCACCGGCCAGCGTGGCGCACAGCCATGCGACCAGTCCGCACGCGAGCTTCGGGAGATCAGAACTGGGGGTCCCACTCATCGAGAAAGCTGTTCGTGTTTTTGAAGTCGAGCATCACGGAATAATCGAGGTCCACCTTCATTTTCCCGAGGATGGGGGAGGTCAGGCTGACACTGGAGCCCGTGCTCTCCGTCGCACTTCCGGAGATCCTGCCGAAGGGTTGGAATCGCACCTGAACCTCCTGTGTGGTCGGTGGGGCGGGTTTCGCCTGCCGGTTGCGGGCGAAACGGATTTCCGCCACATCCTCCAGCGGGAACTCAAAGTCGCCGTAGCGGCCCTTGAGCTGGATCTTGTCTTTCTTCATGCCGGATATCTCTCCGGAGAAGCGGTCGGTGCCGTTGGCCAGCAGCACGATGTCCTGATCCTGTGTCTGGAGGCTGCGAGCCGCATCCGGCATGCCGTTCCATTCCGCCACCATCAGGTCGGAAATCCGGACCGGCACCGAGGAGGCTTGGCCGGGAGCGGACAAGGTCTGGACCTGGAATCCAAGGCCGCCGCCTTTTCCGGCATAGCCGTCATCCCCGTCGCCCGTGCCCTCCGTCCATTGGACGGCGAACTCGTCGTTGATGAACAACGCGATTTCTCCGCTCTTGCGATTGCAGCGGAGCTCCACCGTGGCTTCCCCGGTTTCGGGAAGGCGGGCATTGGTGGCGCTGGACTGGATGCGTTCCAGCACCGGCTTGCCGTTCGCATCGAATCCACAGCGATTCAGAATCACATAGCCGGTGTAAAGATTCATCACGTAGGCATTCCCGAACATCAGCGGCAATCCGGGCCCGTTGCTGCCATCCTGATGGGGTTGGCCGGCCGCTTTCTCCGGTTTCTTGAAGTCGGCGTGGAATGCGATCGCCAAGGCCAGGCGCGACTTCCAGGCGATCTGGAAACGGATCATCGCACGGTGCGGCATTTTGACATCCCGGATCAGAGCGTCCGGGCCCTGGCGGTGGTACCATGCACCGCTGGAGTAGCTCCAGGTCGGCGTTTTGGTCCCGCCGGGTCCATCTGTCTTTGCTTCTCCCTTTTTCTCCGTGGCTGGATCGTCATCCGCTGCCATCGAGGCGAGGGCCCACCCTTTGTCGGAAAAGGGGCCGGAGTAGAGGAGCTTCCCGCCGAGGGGATTGGGGGAAATCATGGTGACGCTCGTGCGCGGGATCGTCAGTGAACCGGCGCAGGCGGTGTCGACCATGAGCTCGTGCTCGTCCATCGCCACAAGCGTGCCGGGAATGCGGTCGCCATTGATCAGCCCGATGCTGGAGAGATCCGGCAGCGGCTTCAGGGGGCGGGAGGAGCGCAGCACCACCTGACGGAGCTGGGTGGCCTTGAATTCCACCGGAACCGCCACATCCCCGCGCTTCCAGAGCACGGTGGGACCTTCCTTGATTCCTCCGAAATGCCCGTCCAACCGGTCCCCGTTGGTGAAACGGAGCAGATCGCCCGCCGGGCCGTCTTCCGCGAGGACGGCCCCAGGCAGGAGCAGAAGCAGGATCGGGACGAGGCGCTTCATTTTTCGTAGATGGGAAGGAAGCGGTAGTTGAGCGCCAGTGACAGGAGTGCGCCCGCGGTGCTGAAGGAGCCGCCCTGTGCGCCGGGCCACGAGCCATCGCGGTTCTGCAGGGTGGCCATATAGCGGATGTTGCGGGCGTTCCAGTCGCGCCAGACGGCTTCGTCGGCATGGAACAGCGCCTGCGACATATAGTATTCGTAGTAGTACGGATAGTAACGGTCGCGGTAGTCCATGTTCTTCTTCAGATACTCCAGACTCGCCTTGTATTCCTTGCTGTCCTTGCTCTTCGCCAGCGAGAGGCACAGCGAGCCGATGGCGGTGAGGGTCGGCTTGCTGCCGCCCATCGAGGTATACCCGTAGCCACCCTCGCTGTCGCGGTTCTTGGCGAGATAGGAAAGCCCCTTGTTGATGGAGTCGTCGGGTACTCCCAGACCGGCGTTGCGGGCGGCGAAAAGAGCGACCAACTGGCAACCGGAGACGGTGGTGTCCGCATCCTTGCTGTCCGGTGTGTAGCGCCAGGCATTGAAGCGGTTGTTGCGCTTCTGGGCGGCCAGAATGAGCTCGACCGCCTTCTTGAGCGCGGGGGCGATCTTCGGATTGTCCACCACGCCATAGGCCTCCGCCAGACAGAGGGTGGAGAAGCCGTGGTTGTACATGCTGTTTCCGATGTAACCGTTGGCGGCGTTCTGCTGCGACAGGATGTAGTCGATGCCCTTGCGGATGAACGGCGCGTTCGGGCCGACATTCGGATCCTCGCCGTGGGCGAGAAAGGCGAGCACGCAGAGCCCCACCACCGCCGGTTCTCCTCCCACGCTGTCCGTCCAGGAGCCCTGCGGGTTCTGGCTCTTGGCGAGATACTGGAGGCCACGTACATACATCGACTCCACCTGGGCCGGGATCGTGTCGTCGGCGCGGCGCGGCAGGTCCTGGCCGCAGGCGGCGGATACGAGCAGCAGGAGTGGAAAAAGGAATCTCATTTCGCGAGCTTGTCCGCACCCCGGTTGTAGGCATCAAGCGCGCCGCGGAATTCCTCCGGCAGCGCTTTGCCTGCGGTGCCTGCGGCTTTGGGGACGCGGCGTTGTTCTTCCTTGCCGTCTCCGGCGATGCTGGCATCGGGACCGTTCGGAGTGTCGGAGAGTCCGTGGACACCGCCACCTCCGGTATCACCGCCTTGCTTGCCTTCCTTGGGTGGGCCCTGCTGGTCGCCTTCCTGCTGCTTTCCGGCCATGCGCTCCAGCATGTCCATCATGGCGCTTCCGGCCTGGCTCTGATTCTGGTTCTGGTCGCCTCCCTGTTGCTGGCGGGTTTTCGCGGCTTCGAGGATCTTCTCGATCACCTCTGTTTGTGCCGCCAGGGTCTCGCCGCCGGTGTCCTGATCCATCAGGCGCTCGGTGGCCTCGCCCATGAGATCCTCGCATTCCTTGAGCAGGTCGATGACCTTCTGGACGGTTTGCTCGAGGGCGAGTTGTTGTACGTCCGCGGAAAGTTCGTCCTGACGGGTGGCGAGCTTGCCTGAGCCGGTCTTGTGATCTTCCTCCGTTTCGGTCGCAGCAGGCTCCACTCCAGGTTTCGTGACCGGTGGAGGCGGAGCCTTGCCTTCCTCGGGAGCCGGTTCATCGGCCATCAGAGGCATGGTGCAGGCGACCATCAGGATGGAGAAGATCCGGGCTTTCATGGATTGCGGGGAGGTTGGGTTTGCTTGGTGCGCTGGAATTGCTCCAAGGCGCGGGTCTGCGCGCGGATGTCCATTTCCTGCTGCACCATTTTCATGACGCGCAGCATGAACTCGAAATCATCGTCCTCTGAATTTCCTCCCGTGCCACCAGCTCCGCCACCGTTCTGCTGGGCCATGTCACCTTCCAGTTTCTTCGCCCATTCGGAGAGGCGGCTGCTCCAGTCCTTCGCCCCCTCCGCGCCGGTGAAGCTGCGCGCGATCTGGAGGCGGTTGCGCACGTCTTCGAGGCCGAGGTCGATCTTCGAGTCGCGCATCTCATCGAGGATCTGTTTGAAAACCTCCTTTTCGGTACGGGTGTAGTAGTGGCCGAGGTCCTCCTGGATCCAACGTACGTCGGATGCCGTATCAGACTGCTGGCGGATCGATTCATTGACGAGGCGCTGGTCGGCGGGATCGAGTTCGGACGACTTCAGGCCGAGCGTTTCCGAATAACGCTTCACCAGCGCGTTGACGATGCCGTCCTCTTCGGTCGCGGCTTTCTTCAAGCGGCTGACGAAAGTGCCCGCCTCGAACCGGCGGTTGGCGTCGTTGGCCTTGTCGATGGCGGCCTGCATTTTCTCGACCGCCTTCTGTTGCTCCTTCACGGCATCCTGGACGTCCTTCTTGGTCTTCTCGGGCGTGTTGGTTTCCTCGTTGGCATCGCCGAGCTTGGAGTCGACCTTGGGAAGATCCTGCTTCGAGAGTTCCTGCATCGACTTGAGGGACTCCGCCATCTTCTTGAGCGTGTTCTTGTCGATCTCTCCATTGCGGGTGGAGTCCTTCATCAACTGCTCCATCCGTTGCGAGAGATCCTGCATCCGGCGGGTGTTTTCGGCCTCGGCCTGTTGCTGCGCATCCAGGCGGCTGCGGTTTTCCTCTTTCTGGAGTTCCGCACCGTCGAGGCGTTCGATCCGTTCGTTTTCCTCAAGCTGGTTGCGCTCGCGTCTGGCGAGGTCTTCGAACTCGGTGATGGAGCGGTCGAACTGGTTCTTGAGCATCTGCGCGTGCTCGTCACGGCTCAGGATGTAGAGGGTGACCGGCTCCGAATAAACCCGCGGCCGCCCGGGCAGATAATCCTCCGAATAGGCACGGAGCGTGAGCTTCTGAGGTCCGATGCCGAAGGCCGCCGGAGAAAACGCCACTGGCCCGGAAAACCGGCGCTGTTCGGTGCCGCCGTCACTGAGCTTCATCCCTCCGGAGGCAGGGGCATCATCGGTGGGGCGGCTGAACTCTCCCTGCCATTCCAAGCCTGCCGTTTTCAGTCCGAAGTCATCCTCCGCCAGCACTTCCATATCAATGGTTTCTTCCGGCAGCATAACCTTCTGGCGTTCGACACCTTGGAGGTAGGCAGTGGGCGCGGCATCCTTGAGTGGATCCACCCGCAGCTTGAAGCTGCCACCGCCACCCAGGCCGTATTCGTCCTTCCAGGAAAACGGAATGTCGAAGGGCACCGGACCCACGGTCAGTTCCGGCATGCGGGCTTCCCGGCCTTTGAGCATGAGATCACCCGACACCGATTCGAATGGCGGCAGATCCTGTGTCTCGGCGGCCGATGCCCGGCTGGCCACGGTAGGGCCGAAGTGGGCGGAAGAAAGCTGGCGCGAGGTGCGGATCAGGATGTCTACCTTGCTGCCTTCCACGACGCTCAAGACCCCCGTATCGAGTTCGACGGTCTTTTCCGGAATGCCGAGATACGTGGGCGGAACGATGCGCGCCACGGTGCCTTCCGCAGCCGGGCGTTGCACCGGAATGATCCGGGTTTCATGCACCGCGTCCCCGATGTGGAATACGATGGTGCCGGGGTCCTGCTGCCCGGGAAACTGGAAGTGGTAATAGCCGTCCGTAAGTTCGGAGTTCACCGGTGGTTGCAGGCCATAGCGGCCGCTCGCGGAGCCGGGTTTCTTTTCGGTATCGGCGGACAGCACGAGCGTGATGTCGAAGGCCTCGCCGAATGGAACCGCCAGTTCGGTTGGCGGAGAGTCCAGCATCGTGAACGTATAGCGCGGTGTGTCGGAGAGCGGCATCAGCCAGCGGCGCAGTGCATTGGTGCCGGCGCGAGGGGCGACGATCCAGATCGTGCAGACACCGGCCAGCAGGACCAGCGCTGCCAGCGCCCACTTGCGATGGCGGGCCGGGGGAAGGGCTTCCCCGAGGGTTCTCGAGGCGGCTTCGGCAGCCACCGCCTCCATCGCTGCGGATCGCAGGCGAGGCGAGAGCGAGGTGACGTTTTCGTCTTGGTTTTGAAGTTCGATCACCCCCAGCAACCGGTCCCCCAAGCCCGGGAAACGGCGTGCGATGAGCTGGGCGAGCTGCTTTTCCCGGCGGTGGCGCCAGACCCAGCGATGGATCCAAAACGGAGCGAAGACGGCAAAGGCGGACGTGCCCGCCAGCAGCACCACCAATCGAACCAGCGGTGGCGTCTGCCAAATGCGGTCCAGTCCGTAAACGATCAGAAACGAGATCAACAGGCCGATCACCCCGGCGATGAGCGCCTCCTGCACCTTGATGCGCCAAAGCACCCGGCGGAACTCCTCAAGCTGCAAGCGCAGGGATTCAGGAATCGGCACCGGAGAGGGCGATGGAGGGCGGTCAGACATGCGTGGGACGGCGGAAACTTCCGACCGGAGCGCGATAGCTTAACTTTCCAGACAAGGAGCCCGGTTTCCAGTCGATTTATCGCTCGCAGGAGCAGTTGGAGAGCCGCCGATCAGGCCAGATACGGATTCGCCTTCAGCTCTTTTCCAATCGTTGTGGACGGGCCGTGACCGGGGAACACCCGGGTATCGGCTGGAAGAGTCAGGAGCTTGGCGGCAATTCCCTCCAAAAGGAGATCGCCATTCCCTCCGGGGAGGTCGAAGCGCCCCACACTGCGGGAGAAAAGAGTATCTCCGGAAAACAGGACGCCTTCCTCAGGGAAATGGAAGGTCACGCTGTCCGGTGAATGGCCCGGGACGTGTGCCAATTGGATTTCGAATCCGTTGATTTTGAGAGGTTCATCCACCTTCAGGAGGTGGTTCACTTCGTATGGCTCGATCCGGATCGGCAGGCCCCACTGGCGGGCGTGTTGCTCCAAGGTCAGCTCCGGCGAGTAGTCGGCAAAGGCGTGGATGCGCGCGCCCAGTCCATGGAGTGCCGCGACCGACTCGACGTGGTCGTAGTGCTGGTGGGTGAGGAGCACATCCGTGGGATGGATGCCCTTTTGATCCAGCCAGGCCACCACTCCGGCGGGGGCGTCGATGAGGATATGGCCGCTGGGGGCTTCGATCAGGTAACCGTTGGTTTGGACGAAACCGCCGGTGTAGAGACTGAGATTCATGGTTGGGTGCGCAGATGTTCGATCGCTTCGCGGAGGTCATCCGGGGTCACCTCGTCGCTCAACCGAGCCGAGCCGGGCCGGTCGAGCACCACGAAGCGGACCTTGCCGCTCTCGAACTTCTTGTCGCGTCCCAACTTTTCAAGGACTGTTTCCGTTGTGATTTCCGGGCTGAGCACCACGGGGAGGCAGAACCGCTTCAAGAGGGCGAGGATGCGGGCGGAATCCGCAGCTGCGAGGCCCGCCCGCTTCTCGGAGAGATACAGGGCGGCCCGCAGGCCCAGCGAGATGGCTTCGCCGTGGAGCATCTCACCGTAGGGGACGGCGGCCTCGATGCCGTGGCCGATGGTGTGACCGAAGTTCAACAGGGCCCGCTCACCGGTGAGTTCGTGCTCATCCGCCTCCACAATCCGGGCCTTGATGGCGATATTGCGGGCGATCAGATCCGCCGGGACGTCACGCGAGTCCGGATCGAGCGTGGCCAGTTCGCCCAGCATCGCCGCGTCGCGGATGGCGGCGTGTTTGATGACTTCCGCGAAGCCTTCGAGGAACTCGCGGGCAGGAAGGGTGCGCAGCAGCTCCGGATCGACGATGACCCGCTTCGGCTGGTGGAACGCACCGACGAGGTTCTTGCCCTCGGCGACATTCACGCCGGTTTTGCCGCCCACGGAGGAGTCCACATGGGAGACGATGGTGGTGGGAATCTGGGCGAAGGGAACGCCGCGATAGAAAATAGCGGCCACGAATCCCGCCAGATCGCCGGTGACGCCGCCGCCGAGTGCGATGACGGACGACTTGCGGTCGTGTCCGGCCCGGATCATCGAGCGGCACAATTCCTCGGCCTGCGATAGCGATTTCGACGGCTCGCCGGAGGGCACCGTGTGCAGGGTGGTCTGGAAACCCGCCGCCGCGAGGGAGGCCTTCAGCGGTTCGCCGTGGAATTTCGCCACAGTTGAATCGCTCACGATGGCCACTTTCTTGCCAAAGCCGATCTCGGCCAGCAGTGCGCCAGCCTTCGCCAAAGCTCCCGGCTCCACGATCACGTCGTAGGAGCGTTCCGCCAAATCCACATGCACAGTCGGCATGCGGCGCATCAAGAGGCCCCCGGCCCGGGGAAGCAAGACCCAAGGTCGGGGCGGATTATCGCAGTTCCAGGCTCCTGGCGATCAGCACCATCGCGTCCCGGCGGTCTTTCGGCAGGTCGTTGGCGGCGCATTCACGGGCGAGCCCGGAGACGAGATCTTCATCGATGAGCTCGGGCTGATCCCGGACCAACCACATCGACCAAGCCGCCAGCAGGGTGGCGAAGCGGGCATTGTCGGAGGGCTCGGCATCCGGGACGCGCTGGATCTGAAGCGAGGGCACTTCCTTGCCATCGACCTTCCAGCGGATTTCCCCTAGCGAGCGGGCATTGGCGCGGGGTTCGAGCTCGATTAGCACGGTGGTTCCGGTCTTGGCTGGCAGCACCCCGGGCAGCACTTCGCTCTCCAGGCCTTTCACCGGGGCATAGCCGAGCAACCGGAACTGGGAAATGGCGATCGGGTCGACCTCGAGCGCCGCTTCCACCTTGCGGGGGCCATCGGCGGCTCCCTGAAAGTGGATCATCACCAGCGTGGCGGAGGGTTTCCATGGGCAGGAAAGGGATTCAGCGGTCAAGCTGGTCCCCTTCGCGATCGCCGCAGTGCCGCCGGGTGTGAGGTCGAAGGCATTGAGCAGCTCCTCCAACCGCACTGCCTTGGCCGGAGGGATGGCGTGTTTGGCCGTCACACTGGTAGAGATCCACGACAGGCTGTTGCCACCGGCCAGCAAAGGGAGGGGAAGCTGCCGTGCCGTGGAAGTGGGGACATGGTCGCGGGCGACGGTCTCCGGCAGGGACATCAGATCCACCTCGCGGGTGGACGGGAGTTGTCTGCCAGCGGCCTCAAGGAAGGCAGCGGGAGAAGATTCCAGCGCCTTGTCGCGTTCGCGGGCATTCGCAGCAGCAGTGGTCATCACCGGCTGCGGTGCATCCGCTCCCGGCAGAGGGGGTCCGGGAAGGGGCAGAAGGAAGGCGTCTACCGGCAGCGAGAGGCTGGTGGCAGGCGGTGTGGGAGAGGATGGGGTGGTTGCCGTCGGCGCGGAGGGCGCGGGTTCGCCCGGCTTGGCGGGAGCCGTGACGATGGCCGGGGGAGCATCGGGAGCGGAATGATTCCGGCGTGAGCGCCCCACCAAGAGCACGACTCCTGTGATGGCGACGGCTGCGACCACCATCGGCACAAGCCAGCGGGGATGCGCATTGGAAGAGCGGGCGGCAGGAGCTTCAGCCGCCTGCCGGGCGGTCCGGAGAATGGTTTCGCGCTGGGAAGGGAGCAGGGTCGGCGCGGCGGCCTCGGGGGCTTCCATGGCAGGTTCGTCCGCTCCGGCCACGCGTTTCCAGCGGACATCCTCGGTGGTGGAGGGTTTGCCGCTCTTCGGAGCACGGCGGCGGGCCTGTTTCGCGCATTCGGTTTCCAGCCAGCTTTTGGCGCCGCCGGGCAGGCGGTCCGGGGACTGGCGGCAGAGGCCGAGAAAGGAGGCCAGCACGGCCTCGCGCGCTTGTTCGAGGCTGGCGGTGATCTGGACGGCCTCCGCCATCAAGGTGGCTTCATGGGACACCAGGGCGGCGGCCACGAAAGTTTCCCGCGCGTCAGCGGATGAAGTAGCTGAGGTGTTCGAGTTCGAGGGCGAGATCGACATTGTTCACGGTGACGTCCGCCGGCACCTCCAAGAGGATCGGCGAGAAATTGAGAATGCCCTGCACGCCGGCGGCGGCGAGGCGGTTGGCGGTGGCTTGCGCGAATTCGACCGGGATGCAGAGAATCGCAAGCTTGATCCCGTTTTTCGTGAGGAATTCGTCGAGATCGGTATCCGGATAGACCGGGATGCTGATACCTCGGGCGCGGGCCGCCTCCGGAGCGGAGTCGAATGCCGCCACCACTTCGAAGCCTTCCTTCTGGAATCCCTGGTAGCGCAGCAGCGCCGAGCCGAGATTACCCGCGCCGATCAAGACCACCGGCTGGAGCCGTTCGCGGCCGAGCGTTTCACGGATGGTGGTGGCCAGCAGATCCACCGGATAGCCGAGTCCGCGGGTGCCGAACTGTCCGAAGTAGGCCAGGTCCTTGCGCAGTTGGGATGGCTTCACTCCTGCGGCACGTGCGAGCGCCGTGGAACTCACCGTCTCCACGCCGTTCTCCTTCAGCCGCTGCAGGCAGCGGTAGTAGATCGAAAGCCGGTAAATGGCCTTCTTTGGAATATCCACCTTGTCCACGGGTGCTGGAGAAAAGCCGCCCCGCCTCCTGCGGTCAAGCCCGGTCGGGTTTTCCAAACATGAGAGAAAATCATCCCCGGATGCGTAACCGCCGTATGGCCAATGATCGGACTCCAGCTCTGACCACTCACACGGACCTCGCCCCCACATCCTGGGTGATTCGTGGGATTCTCGGAGGAGCCCTGGCGATGATCGGTTTCGCGGCGATCGGCATCTATCAGGGAACGCTGGCTCAATCGACCGGCCGCATCGCCCGCGAGCATGGGCTTGATCTTCCTCCTTCCGCATCCAATCCCGAGTGCCGTGGGGATGCCTGGCGCATGGTGTTGGATCGTGGTGCCTCCTCGACCTTTGAGATGGCCCGCAAGGACCTCACCACGTTTGTCTCGAAGCTGAAGATCCTCGGCTGCCGCCCTTCCATCCCGGGCAATGATATCTATCAGGTATCGGCCCCGTGGGTTTCGAAGTGCCCGTTGGCCAGTTACGAGTGCGCATCCCCGACCGGGGACTGTCTCGATGTGCAGATCTTCCCGATCGACTGCAAGCGGGTGGGCGTGCGTCTCTATACGGACTGGAATTGAAGAGTCAGAGGCTCTCGGCGAGAACCTCCGGAGAAGCACCGGTTAGAGTTCGTCCGGCTTCTGTAGTAGTTCGGCCACACGCTTGAGCAGCAGGCCGGCACCACCACCATCGACCACGCGGTGGTCGAAGGTGAGGACGAGATCCGCTTCCGTGGCAGGCAGGAAAGCTTCCACCTCGGTGCTCCACACCGGCTTCTTCACGCCAGCTCCGATGCCGAGGATGAGCGTTTCATTCGGCAGGGGAATGGGGGTGGCCCAGGTCAGGCCGAAGGTGCCGAAGTTGGTCACGGTGGCGATGCCGCCCTTGGTGTCTTCTTCGGTGAGGCGGCGGCGGCGGCCGCGATCCACGAGATCATCATACTCACGCACCAGCTCGCGCAGCGGCTTTTGATCCACCTTGCGCATGACGGGGACGACCACGCCGTCCTCGACTTGCACGGCCACGCCGATGTCGAAGGCGCGCGGATGCACGACCTTGCCACCCATCAGGAAGCCCGCGCTGGCGGGATCTTCGGAGAGGGCCTTGGCGAAGGCGCGGAGGAGATAAAGGGTGAGGCCGGGTTTCGGATTGCTGTTGCGGCGGTGCTCCAGCGTGCGGTCGAGACGGACCGGCAGGCCGACGGTGGCCAGCGGGCGCGTCCAACTGCGGCGCATGGCGTCCGCCACGGCGAGCCGCATCGGCGAGGCCTGGCTGCTCGGCCAGGTTTCGATATAATCGATGAAACGCTCGAGGTCGTTCACCGTCACGCGGCCACCGGAACCAGTGCCGACGATGGCGGAGATGTCCGCCTCACGCAGGCCGAGATCGTCCATGCGCGCGCGCATCCGCGGCGAGATGTAGTGGGCACCCATGGTGCCGGTGGGCACCGGCAGGCCCTTGATGCTGGGCACCACGGCGGGAGCTTCCTCGTAGCTGTCGTCCTGATTGCCGAAGTGGAGGTTTTCCTCCGCCTGCGGGCTGCCGGGAGGAGGGGTCACGCTCATCTTGGCCTCCATCATCTCCAGCGTTTCCACGCCGGTGCGGACGACTTCTTCCTCGGTCACTTCCAGCATGCCGAGCACGCTGCCGACCGAGTAGGACACGCCCTCCTGGGCACGGAGTTCGGAGACGATGCCATCGCAGAGCGTGGTGACTCCCATCACCGCCTTGTTCGTCTCGACCTCGATGATCTCCTGGTCGGTGCGCACCGTGTCTCCCACCGCGACATCCAGTCGGACGATGGTGGCCTCGGCGATGGATTCGCCGAGCTGGGGCATGAGGATCGGAACAAACGGCATGATCTTAGAAGGAAAGGAGACGGCGCAGGGCTTCGCCGATCGACTCGGGGGTGGGGCGGTGGGCCGCCCACAGTTTCGGATGATAAGGCACCGGCGTGTCGCGGGAGTTCAGGCGCTGCGGTGGTGCATCGAGCAAGTGGAAGCCCTCGCTCACGGTGCGGGCGACCACCTCGGCGGTGACTCCACCCCATGGGAATGCTTCACCGACGGCGAGCAAGCGGCCGGTGCGGGCCACGGAGGCCAGCACGGTGTCCATGTCCAGCGGCTTCACCGAGCGCAGGTCCACGACTTCGATTTCCCAGCCGTCCTCGTGCAGGCGTTCGGCGGCACGCACGGCCTCGTGCACCATGGCGGAGTAGGTCACGACGGTGGCGTGCTTGCCGGGGCGCACGATGCGGGCCTGGCCGATCGGCAGGTGATCGCCGTTGATCGATTTCGCCTTGAGCCAGCGGTAGAGGAACTTGTGCTCGCAGTAGATCACCGGGTCATCGAGCGCCACGCTGTCGAGCAGCATGTGATAGGCATCGGACACGGTGGCCGGAGTCACCACGATCAGCCCGGGGTAGTGGGCGTAGATCGATTCCATGCTCTGGCTGTGGAAAGGGCCGGAACCGGGCGTGCCGCCGGAGGGCAGGCGCACGGTCAGAGGCACAGGAACACCGGTGCGGTAGTAGTGCGTCGCGGCCTGGTTGACGATCTGGTTGAACGCGATCGACGAGAAGTCGGCGAACTGCATTTCAATGATCGGCCGCATGCCTTCGATCGCCGAGCCGACTGCAAGGCCGAGCATGGCGTCTTCGGAGATCGGGGCGTCGAACACGCGGTTCGGGAACTCCTGGGCCAGACCCTTGGTGGCCTTGAACGCACCGCCGAAGGTGGCGATGTCCTGACCGTAGAGGAAGACGCGCGGGTCCTCGCGCAGCAGCTTTGCCTGCGCCTCACGGATCGCGTCGATGTAGGTGACACTCACTCGGGGAAAATTAGGAAAGTCGGGTGGAAAACGCGCGCCAATCGTCGGTGTAGGGGTCGGGCGTCGGCTCTTGCTGCGCTTGGGCGACACTGCGTTGGACCTCTTCCGCGGTTTCGTCCTGCCAGGCGAAGAGTTCATCCACGGTGGCGAAACCGTGCTCGACGAGCTGGCGCATGGCGACCTCGATGCAATCGCGGCCGTAGTGCCCGGCCTTCATCGTGTCCGGCACATACGATCCATCATCATGCTCGCCGTGGCCGGAGAGGCGGAGAAGTTGGGCGACCACCATCTGCGGGCCGTGGCCGTCGCGGGCGCGCTGGACCGCATTCCCGATCACCGAGGCGCAGGCGAGCAGGTCGGTGCCATCCACCGCATGTCCGGCGATGCCGTAGCCGCGGGCACGCTCGACCAGATCGCGGCAGGCGAACTGGCGGTCGTTCGGGGTCGAGTAGGCGAAGCCGTTGTTCGCCACCACCACCACCATCGGCAGTTTTTCCATGGCGGCGAGGTTCACGCCTTCATGGAAGGCTCCCGTGGAGGTCGCACCATCGCCGATGCAGGTCGCGCCGACCACGCCATCGAGCTTTCCCTGGAGACGCTTGGCGAAGAGCATCCCGGCCACCAGCGGCACCTGTGCGCCGAGGTGGGAAATCATCGCAGGCATGCCCATCGAGGGGCGGCCGCGGTGGATGTTACCATCGCGGCCCTTCATCGGTCCCAATACGGAGCCGAGGTAGGTGCGGGTGCAGTCGATCATCGGCTCGCCGAAGGCATCGCGACCGGCTTGGTCGCGGATCAGCGGCGCGAAGAAATCCTTCCCTTGGATCAAGGCCGCGCCGAGACAAGCACTGACGGCCTCCTGGCCGCGCCCGAGATAGACGCCGCCGACGATCTTGCCCGCCTTGTAGAGGCTGGAGAGCTTGTTTTCGAGGAGGCGTGCCCGGAGCATCGATCGGAACGCCGCCCGGATATAATCCCGGTTCAAAACCGCTCCTTCGGTAAATGGTTGCACGTCCAGCTCAGGCACGGGGGGAGGCTAGGGCAGGGGGGGCAAGCCCGGCAACAGCATTCGCCACGCAAGAAGAAAACTGCCCGGTTCCGGATTGGGGGATAAGATTCCCGGTTTGCGGGTCATATCCATAGGCAGAATTGCCGATTGTCCGCCCGCAGCCTTTCATCCTCAATCTCCACGCCATGTCGTTTGCTTCCCGTCTGTTGCCCATCCTGCCTGTTTTCGCCCTTGTTTCCAGTGCCTGGGCGGCTTCGCCTCCGGCTCCCTTCGGGGCGGTTCCGGCCGAGCGGCAGGTGGCCTGGCAGCGCATGGAATACTATGCCTTCGTCCATTTCGGCCTGAATACATGGACCGACCGCGAGTGGGGATATGGCGATGAGGATCCGAAGTTGTTCAGTCCCTCGTCCTTCGATGCCCGGGCGATCGTCCGGCAGTTCAAGGAAGCCGGCATGACCGGGGTGGTTCTAACCGCCAAACACCACGATGGCTTCTGCCTCTGGCCGACCAAGACTACCGACCGCAATATCTCGAAGAGCGGCTGGCAGGGAGGCAAGGGTGATCTGGTCCGCGATTTTTCCCAAGCCTGCAAGGCGGAGGGAATGAAGTTCGGCATTTACGTCTCACCGTGGGATCGCAGCCAGGCGGAGTACGGGCGTGAGGGCTACGTGAAGGTATTTCATGAGCAGATCCGCGAGGTATTGAGCAATTACGGCCCGGTGTTCGAAATCTGGTTCGACGGCGCGAACGGCGGCGATGGCTGGTATGGCGGCGCGAAGGAGACGCGCAAGATCCCGGCGAACTACTATGATTTCCCTAAAATCGTGGCCATGATCCGCCAGCTCCAGCCGCAGTGCGTGGTGTGGGGCGCGGGAACTTCGGGCGATGCGCGCTGGGGCGGCTCGGAGCAAGGCAATGTCGGGTATCCCCACTGGGCCACGCTGGATACGAAGGGCGGTGGCAATGCCGCGACCGGCTTCGTCCACGGTGACCGCTGGGTGCCTGCGGAGGGAGATACATCGATCCGCCACGGTTGGTTCTGGCACCAGCGGGAGGACTCGCAGGTGAAGAGTCCGGAGAAGCTTCTGCAGGTGTGGTTCGATTGCGTGGGACGCGGCGCGAATCTCATCCTCAATGTCCCGCCGAACCGCGCCGGACAACTCAGCGCGCCAGACATCGCCTCCCTGAAGGGATTCCGTGATCTGCGTGAATTGATGCTCTCCAAAGACCTGGCCCGCGGCGCGAAGGCGGGCGGACCGTTTCGCGGCAATGACTCGAAGTTCGCCCCCGGCAATCTCACCGATGGCAACATCGACAGCTACTGGACCGTGGACGACGGAAACAACACGCCGTGCGTGGAGATCCGTTTCCCGGCTCCGGCGACGTTCGATGTGATCCGTTTGCGCGAACAGATCCGCCTCGGCCAGCGTGTTGAAGGGTTCGCGATCGATGCCTGGCAGGGCAATGATTGGAAGGAGATCCACAAGGGCTCCACCATCGGGAATCAGGTGCTGGCGCGCCTTGGATCGAGCTGCACCACGGATCGCCTGCGCCTCCGCATCACTGCTTCTCCTGCGGTGCCGTGCATCAGTGAGTTGGCGGTTTTCCAAGCTCCGGTGGTGATCGTGGCTCCCACGATCGCACGCGATGGTGCGGGCAAGCTCACGATCGCCGCCCAGGGAGGCAGCATCCGCTACACCACGGATGGTTCCGAGCCGGGCGCCTCTTCACCGGAATATACGGGTGCGGTGGAATTTCCGTCCGGCGGCACCGTGAAGGCTCGTGTGATCGCAGGCGACAAGCCCGGCCCGGTGGCAACCCGTGCGCTTGGAATGACGAAGACGGGATGGAAGGTGGTTTCCTCCACCGCAGGCGATGCGAAGAACGCGATCGATGAAAACCCGAAGACGCTGTGGCAGACCCACCCCACCTCCGGCGAGCTGCCACCGCCGCAGGGCTTCGTGATCGATCTCGGGAGCGAGATGAAAATTTCCGCCTTCACCTATCTGCCGCGCCAGGATGGTGTCGCCCACGGGATGACGGATCGCTATCGCTTCGAAGTCAGCCGCGACGGTCAATCGTGGACTCCGGCTGCGGAGGGGGAGTTCTCCAACATCAAGGCGAACCCGCTTGAGCAGACCGTGCCACTGCCAGCTCCGGTCACCGCCCGCTACTTCCGCTTCACAGGCCTGCATGCGGTGGAGAAGAACCATGTGACCGCGGCGGAGATCGGGGTGATTGGCGCGCCTTGAGCAGCCCTCAGGAATCCACTCGTCCTAGCTCACGGGATTGATCAATCTCTTCCGGCATGAAGGGCCTGTATCGTTGCCTAGGTGTGGCGCTGCTCACCTATCTCGTCGTCACGGCGGCGCTGCATTTCGCGTCGAATCGGGAGCTGGGGACACTGCCGCTCGCGGGAACTCCGTTCAAAGTGACGATCCGGCAGAACCGTTCAGGTGCGAATGCGATCGGCCAAGGGGCGACTGAAATCTACTGCGCGCTGATCGATGACAAAGGAATCTGGCGGATGACCCAGCGCCTCCATGTCATCGGCAAGCATGCCGCCCAGTGGGCCACATGGGATCATCCGGATACCCTGCATCTGCGGGAGAAGGATGGGCTTCAAATGCTCGATGTGACCTTCCGGTTTGCAGATGGGGAAACCGTCGCAAACGAAGTGTGCCTCGGGGTGTCTCCTCGTCCGTAAATCCTGTCAAAAACGGCCATCCTTTGGGGCGGGTTCGTGGTTTTGCTTATTGACGCGGAATTCATCTGATCTTGCCCGTGCTGTGCTTCATGGTTCTCCCGTGAGACGGATTCGAGTCCCGGGTGGATCAAAAACCGCAAGGGAGTTCGTGATCCTTTCCCCAATTTCTGAACGATGAATTCCCCCACGATTCCCGAGACCGAGATGCCGATCCGGAATCCCGGGCGAAGCCAGCGGATCTCCACCCGCGTCGCGTTCTTCATCTCGGGTCTGGGGACCGCCACCTGGGCTCCGCTGGTGCCGTTCGCCAAGGCTCGGGCCCAGGTCGACGATGGCACGTTGGGGCTGCTGCTGTTGTGCTTGGGCGCGGGCTCCGTTGTCGCCATGCCGGTGACCGGGATTCTAACGGCCAAGCTCGGCTGCCGACCGGTCATGACGGCTGCGGCTTTGATCATGTGTCTGGCGTTGCCGTTTCTCGCCACCTTGTCGAGTCTCCCGGCGTTGATGGCGTGCCTGCTGGTGTTCGGTGCCGGAGTGGGCGCACTCGATGTGAGCATGAACGTCCAGGCCATCATCGTGGAGCGGGCCAGTGGCAGCACCATCATGTCGGGGTTCCACGGCATGTACAGTCTCGGTGGGATTGTCGGTGCGGCCGGTGTGACGGCATTGCTGGGAGCGGGGCTCGCTCCATCTGCCTCGGTGGTGGTGGTTCTTGTGCTGATCGCCATCGCTCTGGCTGCATCTGTCCGGTCGTTCCTGCCCTATGGCGGCAGCAATGAGGGTCCGCTCTTCGCGATCCCACACGGGGCCGTCCTCTTGATCGGTGCGGTGTGCTTTGCCGTTTTCATGATGGAAGGCGCGGTGCTGGATTGGAGCGCGGTTTTCATGACCTCCCATCACAGCATCGCACCGGTGCGGGCAGGGCTTGGCTATGCCGCCTTCGCGTCCACCATGACCCTCGGACGATTGACGGGGGATTGGGTGGTGCGGCGTCTGGGCGGCTTCAAGATCGTGCTGCTGGGCGGCTTGTGCGCGGCGGCTGGCGTTGCGATCACGCTGCTGCCCTTCTGGCCTGCGGCGCTGATTGGCTACGCGTTGGTTGGGGCCGGTTGCTCGAATATCGTGCCCGTGATGTTCTCCGCCGCTGGCCGCCAGTCTTCGATGCCGGAGAGTGTCGCTGTCTCGGCGATCTCCACCCTCGGCTATGCGGGGGTCTTGATGGGGCCGGCCGCAATCGGATTCGTGTCCCATCTCTCATCGCTGTTGGTCGCGTTCGTGATCATGATGGCGCTCATGATCGGCGTATCGGCCAGCGGACGGTTTGTGCGGTTTTAGGACTGAGGGAGGGAGTCCTTCCACGGTTTATGGCCCGTGAAATACCAAAAGGAGAGATCGCGAAGATGCTCGAAGGCTTGTTGGTAGTAGTCCTCGTCGTAGTCCTTGGGGAAGGAAGGGTGGGTGGCCCATTGTTCGATAAACCAAGAGCAGTACCAAAACCCCTCAGCAGTTTTCCGATCTAAAGCCTGTACTGCTTCCTGCTCTCGGGCGCAGACTTCCATCGCTTCTACCAAGCAGTGGAACGCCTCTTTATCCCAGATCAACTCGCAACGCAGCTTGAGAAGAAACGAGCCCTCTTCAGCGTCGAATTGATACTGGAGTTCATCGCGTTTCATGACGTGGAATTACCTCCGGTTCCAGGCAATCAAGTCCGCGTAGCGCACACCCTTGCCTCCGAATAGATCCAGCGCGCTGCCCACGGTGACATCGACCTTGCCCTGGCCGAGTGCATCCACCTTCGCCACATCGGCAAAACTGGCGGCTCCGCCTGCATAGGTGAGTGGGATCTTGCCCCACGCACCGAGAAATTCGACGAGTTCGCCATCGATGCCACGGCAGAGTCCCTCGACATCGGCCGCGTGGATCAGGAACTCATCGCAATACGGAGCGAGACGGTCGAGTGTCTCCACAGTCACGTCCAGATCGGTGAGGGTCTGCCAACGGTTCATCGCCACCGTCCAGCCGCGTTCAGTGCGGCGGCAGGAGAGGTCGATCACCAGCCGGTCCTTGCCCACGGTTTTCACCAGCGCATCGAGCTGGTCCTGTAGAAAGCGGCCCTCCTTGTCGAAGAGAACCGAGGTTACGATCACGTGGCTGGCGCCATTCTCGATCCAATCGGCCGCGTTCGCCGGAGTGATGCCGCCACCGAGTTGCATGCCCTCCGGCCACGCGGTCAGGGCTTCGCGGGCGGCATCGTCGTTGCCGGGACCCAGCTTGATGATGTGTCCGCCGGTCAGGTGGTTCTGACGGAAGGACTCGGCGAACCATCCAGACGGCTTCTCGGAAACAAAGTTCTCCGTCGGCCCCGCGCCACTGTCCCGCAGCGTGCCGCCGACGATTTGTTTCACCTTGCCGTCATGGAGGTCGATGCAGGGGCGGAAGCGCGTCACGGGCCGGGTGTGAGGACGTGGACGGAAAATGGCAAACGCGAAATCAGCGCAGGCTCTTCGGGCTATTGGTGTCCTTGGGTTTGTCGAAGAGCAACGTGGTGAGGCCGGTGACGCGGTCGCCCGCCATGCTGGAGACACTCATTTTCTTCAAGGTGTAGACACCGCCACCCACGTTCATGATTTCTTCCACTTCGAACTTCTTGAGAGCGGCTCCGGTTTTGTCGAAGCCCATCACTTTGACAAAGGCCCCCTCCTTTACGCTCACCCAGACGTAAACTACTGCATACTGACCGGCGGTTCCTTTCGGGCGATTGAGACGGATCTTGTAGCAATCGAAGTTTTTGACGTTCTCAGTGCCTTCCAGTTTTGGGTCCGGCCAGTAGAAGAAACGGAAAGAAAGGTCTTCGAAAGTCAGATCCGTACCCGCGATCGGCTGGGTCAGTTTGCTGTTTGGAAAGACGGTAGTGGTGCCGTTTGGTGCGACTTCGAAGAGATCATATTTGCCATCTCCCAAACGGAGGTGGAACCGGTTCTCAGCTCCTCCGGTAGTATAGACGAACTGGATGTCTCCAGTCGGCTTGTTATCAGCGCCAGGGCGCAGGAACAGGCTCACCGGGGTCCGATTTCCATCCTTGGACAGCGAACCATTCAGGCTGGTTTGCGTCAGCGTGGTGCTGATGCGTGCCCGCTCCATGATTTTGGCGGGATCCGGGTTCTGGGCGGCGGCGCTGGCGATGGCCAGAACCGTGGTGGCGAAAAGGGCGCGGAGCATAAGAATAGGGTAGCCGGGTTGTCCGATTGGACAAGTCCGGGTGCCAATTCCTTCAAAAAAACCGCGTGCCGATGGGGCTGTTTTTCAAAATGGTTCCATTCCGGGCTTGATGGTGAGGCGGGGTGGGAATTGGATAACCCTAACGCATTTCACGCGGCCACGCCCCATATGAGTCTTCGCAAGCAGTTATCGGACATCCTTCCCTCGTTGCTCCCCAACAATCCCGTGGACGCAATCAAGGGAACCGAACTGATCCGCCTGACCCGCCTGCAACTCACCGGGAACTATTCGGACGCCTCGCTGCGTTATCATTTCTCCATCATGTCCTGCGATCCGGCCTCCCCGATCGCGAAGGTGGAAAAGGGCCAGGGCTACTACAAGCGCACTGCCTCCGTGCCCGCCCTGTCCGGCGCGCAGGAGCTGCTCTCGATGACCCAGGGCCGCCTCGACGATCTCACGGCCGATCCACAGACTGCGGACAACGCGCTGATGCGCATCCGTAAGTTCCGCGCCGTGGTCACACGCTATTTCGAGATCAACGGCCGTTTCCCCTTCGCCTTCCGCGAGGCCTTCGCCAAGGAGGCTCCGCTGGGCAACCTGTGGAAGTATCCGGAGCTGGTGCTGGTCGATTGGGAAACCGGCGAGTCCGCGGACGAGGAGATGACGCTCGATGAGACGATGCTTTCGCTGAAGCAGCGCCTCGGCCTGCCGCCATTCCGTCTGCACGGGGCGCGTCTCCGCATCCAGCCGTCCCTGCTCAGCTATCGCGAGGATTTCTTCCAGACGTTGGCCGTGTCCATGTGGGCGCAGGGTGGGGAACTGATCTATGCCGCGCCGATCGAGGACGAGGCGCTGGCTGATGGTCTCCGCAAGCTCAATGCCCTCTTCGGTGTGGGGGTGACCTCCTTCGGCCTCACCACCGAGGCGCTCGATGATCTGCCGCGCCCGGCGAACATTCTCAACGCCCACCCGCGGGAAACCGAGGCGATCATGGGCAAGCTGGAGATCAACCGCATCGCCGCGCCGCAATCCCGCCACCACATCGACTGGAATGCGCTCGGCTCGCTGCGCACCGAATCCGAGGAGGCGGAGAAGCTGGTCGGCTGGCTGACCCGCTGCCTGTCGGAGCGCCGCGCCGAACCGTTCAAGGACGAGGCGTAAGGGGAATGAATCGCATGAAGGGGTTCGCGCTGTTGCCGGTCCTGCTGCTGGTGTCCTGTGCGATGCCCGCGCAGCCTCCTGCCGCCGCTCACCCCGCGATGCGTTATGATCCGGCCAAGCGCTTGCCTCGCGGGCTGTGGGAGATCGATCACGTGGCTCGCCAGGTGGCGTCGGTCGCGGGCCGGCGTGTTTCAGGATCGGTGCAGCAGAGCTTTTTTGAAAATGGCCCGGTCGCCTCGATCCAGGAGACATCCGATGGCGACCGCATCGTGGTGAATCCACGGGCGGCACGGGAGATTCCGTTGAATGCCTGGGCGTTCATCTTCGGCCACGAGTTCGCGCACCAGGTCTATAACTTCGGCCATCGTGGCAATACCGATCCCCAGCAGGAGCTGAGGGCGGACATCATCGGTGCGAAGTATGCGAAGGAAGCGGGCTACAAGCTGGTGCCCTACCTGCACTGGATGTTCTCACGCCGTCCCGATTCCAGCCCCAGCCATGGCGACCTCCACTGGCGGGCACGGGAGATGGCGCGCTATTTCGAAGTGCCGACCGCGATCGAAGCGAGCTACCGTTAGACGGAAGCGCCTTCACTCAGGATCCGCGAATTGTTTGATGAACTTGGTGCGGGTCTCTTCGTCAATCAGGTGCTCGTAGCCTTCGAAGACCGTTTCGCGCAGTTGGGCAACCGGCAGATATTCGGTGGTCTTGCCGTTCACGCTCACCAGTCGCCGCGTGTTTCCTGCCTTGATGCTGACCCATTCGATATCCGTCGGTTTCGGCCCTTCCAGTTGGAAGGAGATCTCTCCGATGTCCGCCCACTGCGGGCGGCTCCGGACGATGCTGTCGGGATGGGACAAGGCGTTTAACAGGGCGGATCGTTCCTCACCGAGGATTCCCAGTGTCCCTTGGTTGATCCGATCACAGAGTTCCTGTCCCTGTTGCCCGAGAGGCGTGAGATGGAGGACGAGCCGTTGATCGCTCTCCTTGACCACCGAAGAGTGTTTCTGTTCTGCGGTGGCCAGTTCATTGGCGCATTGGGTGAAAAGATCGCGGAGCTGCTTTTCCTCATCCGGGGTGAGATCGAGTATCTCGTGTAGCAATTCGAAGGTGGCATCCGTTTCCGCGTTCGGGCCTTGCCGGAACGATTTCATATCCAGGACCAGCGAATGATAGGCGTTTCTCAGCGCCGTCAGCTTGTCCTTCGGGATCAGGAAGCGCCGGTTGCTTCCGCTGCTTTTGGACGCTGGCGGGGATTCAGTCGCAGAGCCGCTGTGGGCGGACGCAGGAGTTCCCCGTGAGGCCAGCCCATCTGCGGCTGTGGATCCGGGACGAGCTTTTCCCTGTCCCAGCACATACCCCGCCAGCAGTCCGGTGACGACCCCGAGCCAGATTGGAAGATGGGAGAGGCGGGGCTTCATGGCACGGGAGAGAAAGTAGCGGGAAGCATGCTGCCGACATGACCGTAACGATGCCCGGCGGATCGCTGGATGGTTCCTTGGAAGACTTCCTTCTCGGACATGTCACCTGGGAAAACCAGATTCTCCATCATCCCGGCGGAAGGATCGGTTCGATCGGGTTCGATCGCCGCCACATGCCATTGGTTGTTTTTCCGGGAGATCGTGATCTCGCAATTCTGGGTCTGTCCCGGACCTTCCGTGAAGGAATCAAACCCGAGCAGGACATCGAGATCCTCCATGGCTCTTCCGCCCAGATCCCTCCGCAGATTGGCCCGCATGTCTTCCAGGATCTGCTGCCGGTCTCCGGCCAATGCGTCGAAGTCGAGAACCAGAGTGCCTGGCTTGGTTTCCCGGATCGGCACCGAGGTTTGCTCCAGTTCCATCAGACGCTGCACGCCGCCAATGATCGTGCTTTCGAACGCCTCCGCGTCCTTCTCATTGAGAGAAAGCAATTTGATGGAGCTCGCGCAGCTCTCCCGGAGCGCTGCGGCCCGCTTGTCTTCCGGCAATCGGGAGGCGTTGGCGAATGCTTCCAGCCACGGAGCGAACGAGAGGGGCTGTGCGGTGGATTGCCCAAGCTGCGTGAGCTGGGTGGCGGTTACGGATTGGAGAGCTTGGTCTTTCCGCTGCCGGACTCTCGGGCCCGTGAGGCGGGCTGGGGTGGATTCATCGGCGCGGACATCATCCGCCGCTTTGGTGCCCACGGCATGACGCTGGGAAATCCAGGCGGGCGTATGGGCCAGGAGGATGCCCGCCAGAAGTCCGAGAGATAATCCCAACAGGAATTTTTTCACACGGACTGCGGCAGAGCCGGAAAACATCATGACTCATGATGTAGCTCTTCATCTCCACGGATTGTCGAGGGCAATCCATGGAAGGCGGATGCAGGCTCACAGGGCGCACGGCCCTGTCTTCATTCCACCAACTTGGGCGGAATCAGGAACAGCAACCGTCCGCGCCGTCCCGAAGACGAGAGGTCGAGACAGGCCAGCGCTCCCTTCTTCATCTCCACCGCGCCACCACTGGCACCGAGCAGGAATTCGATGAGGCTGGAAAGGTCCGGCTCATGCCCGACGAGGGCGACCCGCCGGAAGTTTGAAAACGCCCGCAGCTCGGTGAGCGCGGTTTCCGCCCGCATGCCACAGGCGATCCACGGTTGGATCATGGGCGCGGAAATACCCGCCGCTTCGCAGAAGGTCTCCGCCGTCTGGCGGGCACGCACCAGCGGACTGGTGAGCACCAAGTCCGGAGTGAAGCCCGCCGCCTTGGCTAGTTCACCGGCACGGCGGGCTTGTTGATATCCCTTCTCCACCAGCGCGCGTTCACCGTCGCCCCCGGGATGCCCGTGGTCTTCGGCTTTGCCGTGGCGGAGAATGAAGAGTTCCATGGCGATGGGTGGATTACATCGTCATGCCGCCATCGACCGCCAGCACCTGGCCGGTGATGTAGCGGGCAGCGGGGCTGGCGAGGAAGAGCACGGCGGCGGCGATGTCATCGGTCTTGCCGAAGTCACCGAGCGGGATCTTCTTGAGCACCTCGGTGCGGACGGCTTCCGGCAGCTCGTCGGTCATGTCGGTGGTGATGAAGCCAGGAGCGATCGCATTGCAGGTGACCTTGCGGCCGGAGAGTTCGCGGGCCACCGCCTTGGTGTAACCGATCAAGCCGGCCTTGGAGGCGGAGTAGTTCGCTTGTCCCGCATTGCCGATCAGGCCGATCACGGAGGCGATGTTGATGATGCGGGCGTCTTCGGCCTTCATCAGCACGCGCATGAAGCCCTTCACGGTGTTGAAGGCTCCCTTGAGATTGGTATCGAGCACGGTGTCCCAGTCTTCTTCCTTCATCCGCATCAGCAGTCCGTCGCGGGTGACACCGGCGTTATTCACGAGGATGTTCACGGTGCCGAGTTCGTCGCCGATCTTCTTGGCGAGTTCCTGCACGGCGGCGTGATCGGCCACGTCCACGGCATAGGCGGTGGCGGAGCCGGGATAGAGCGCGTTGATTTCCTCGGCGGCCTTTCCGCAGCTCGATTCGCTGCGGCTCACGACGGCGACCTTGGCTCCCTCGGCGGCGAGGGCCTTGGCGATTTCCTGGCCGATGCCGCGTCCGGCGCCGGTGACCACGGCCGTTTTATTGGCAAAGCGTTGCATGTGTGGCGCGGAGCGTGGGGCGGGGGAGGGGCAGTGCCAAGGCGAAAGCGGGACCTCCGCAGGGACCATCCGCGCCGGATCGCAAAAGGATTGAATCCTCCCGGATTCCACGCAGTCCTATGACGGAACCCCAAACGTCATGAAACGAATCAAACTGTTGTCCCTATCGCTGGCGGTCGGAGCCGTTGCAGCGGTGCCCTTGTTGTCCCAGGCAGAGTCCGGTGCTCCCGCAGCTCCCGCGCAGCAGGTGGAAAAACCGGAGGAGGCCCCCGGGCCCAAACAATGGAAGGTGACCGTGAGGCTGACGGACAAGGAGGGAGAGGTCTTGTCTGAAGTGGTGGCTCCGGCGGTGGAGCGGGCCGGGGAGCTGGATGTCCAGGTCACGACACTGACACGTGAACGCCAGCGGCGGATGGTTTCAGTGAATGCTCCCGCCAAGATCAACGAGCCGCTCTCGATCCAGGTTTGGGATGTCGATCGCCCGGCCATTTCCAATGGCGTGGACGGGAAGGCGCTCGCGGTTGGCGGCGGCACGACCCTGTTCCGGGTATCGTCGGTCTACAAGGGCGCGGGAGAATATGAGGTTTATCGCAATTTGTGGGAACGCATGACGGTGGTCCTCGAGTGAGGCCGCCGCCAATGAGTCTTTCCTTATCGTCCATGTCGGTTAGGTTCCTTCCCGATGTTGTGCCCGTTCTGTCGATCTCCGCTCGATCCCGGTGCTCCGGAGTGTCCGGCGTGTCGGGTCACCTTCCCGCGGACCTCGGCGCTGCTGGGCGTGCTTCCGCGTCTTTCCACCGGCATCTCCGATGGCAGCCACCGGCTGACTCCGGCGGAGACCGCGAAGCTGCTCAAGGCGAAGGACGTGCTGGAGCGGAAGTTCCCGCAGGTGACGCTCCAGGTGGTGATCTATTCCTTTCCGCAGGAGCATCCGTTCGGGCTGCACGTGTTCTGGGTGTTCAATGCGGCCTCATTCGCGGGGGACGCGCATCGCGGTGTGGAGAACCACACCATCCTGCTGGCGATCGATCCGGATCGCGCGGAGGGGGCGCTGATGGTTGGCTACGGGCTGGAATCCTTTGTCTCCCGTGAGGCCCTCGATCATTTGCTGGAGCTGGCCGGACCGGCATGGCAACTCCAGCGTTGGCTGGATGGGATCATGACCGTGGTCAACGGACTGGATCCGCTTTTGGAAAGCGTGGCCGTGCTGGAGGATGCCAGCGCGGGCGAGTTCTGAGGCCGCCCGGCTATTGGCCTACCTGCTGTTTCATCCAGATTTTCGCCTTGTCCGGGGCGGTCTGCGACCAAATGGCGACGAGTGTGCGGCTGGCCGAATCCTTCATGGGTCCGGTGGGAAATTGGCCGACCCAGTCCGCAGCCTTGTCCGGATCCTGCTGCGCCCAGAGCTGCACCACGCCCACCACCGTGTCCGATTGACGCTGGCAGACGGGCATTTCATCCACGGCGAAGGCAGCGGCTCCGGCCGGGTCTTTCTCCGCCATGGAGATGGCGATACCTGCCAGCGCCTCGGTTTTCATCGGGGAATCCTGCAGCTGGCTGACCCAGCGGGTGGCGTCCTCCAGATGGTCGTGAGCCCAGTTCGAGGCGGCCATCGTAACTTGGGGATCTGCGCCGGGTTGGTCCGGATCGGGGGGGACGTCCTTCAGGAGCCTCAGGGCTTCTTCCGGATGATTGACGGTCTGTTGCTGGGCGAGATTGCGGATGGCGAGATTGCGGGCATCCGGATCAGCCAACGACCGTGCCCAACTCTCCGCCGCGCCGACATTGGTGGCGGCGGTGCCCTCGATCACATAATTGATCGCGTCATCCCGAAAGGTGCCGGGCGGAGTCTTGGCCGTCCAGTCGGCGAATCCCTTCAGGTCCTCCGTGGTCCATCGTTCCATCAAGCGGTTGGCGAGGTCCGCCGTCAGATTCGCGGAGAGATCCTCACGATCGAATTCGCGGAGGTATCCCAGCACCTCTGCGAAATCCCCGGGGGCGATCGCCGCTGCAGCCTGTTGGAGCAGTTTGTCCCGGTTCGCCTCGCTGCGTTCGTGGAAGATGGCTTGCAGCGAGGATTTCAGAGGCTTCGACCAGCCCTTGTCTCCCGGAGGTTCGGGGAAATAGGCTCCGGGCTCGACCGTCTCCGATTCTCCTTCCTGGGCTCCCCGCGGCACGGCGGCGGCAGCGGGAGGTTGCTTTCCTGCGGCGGATGAAGTGGCGGGCCTGTTCAGGAGCAGGACCGCCATGCCCGCAAGCAGGCCCAGCGCCAGCAAGGGGGGCAGAATTCGCCAAGGCGAGGACACACGCGCCGATGGAGGGCGGGTTGGCACGATCGCCATTCAACATCGGACAGGCATGAATTGAAAGGATTAAACGCAGAGCGGTAATAGGTAATGCTTAACCTTTGTAATAGTTATTCTTTGGTTAGTCTAAATTGCGATGTGTGAACAAATTGACATCAGTTGCGAAAAGCAATACATGGCGGATTCCCCAACAAAGGAGAAAACCATGAACCAAACCAAGTCTTGTGTTTTTTCGGTGGCCTGCCTTGCGGCCATCGCCTCCGCTCCACTCGCCAAAGGCGGCAATATCAGCGCCTACATGGATGGTGGAGACCTAGTGGTTTGCGGCACCAGCGGTGCCGACAAAGTGGATGTCAAACAAGTGGGCCCCGTTACCTGGCAGATGATCGGGATGGCGGGCACCAAGATCAACGGCTATGCCGTGCAGGAATTCGATGTCTATTGCGGCATGCGATTCGACATGAAAGGCGGCAATGATTGTGTGGTCCTTCATGACGGTGTCATTCCGAAATCGGTGCGCGTTTACATGGGCTCGGGCAATGATGCGGTGACATTCTCGAACCTCACCATTGGTGGCGAGGTGTCGATACCCGAGGCCGCGGTGGTCTCCGGTGGCGGCAGCTCCGGCGGATACATGTGTGTGAAGGGGGATGATGGCAATGATGCGATCAACATCGCCAATGTCGTCGTGCTCAACAACACCATCTGGTATGGCGGGCAGGATAGCGACCTGCTTTCCGTGCGTGGAGAGGGTGGCTACGGATCGAAGTGGTCCACCATCGCCGGTTGCTCGGGCAATGACCGCATTGTCGTGCAGAACTTCGAGGTCCGGAAGCTGGAAGTCACCAGCGGCAGTGGCAAGGACGACGTGTCCGTGCAGGTCGGTTCATACCCATCGTTCGGCTGCGAGCGCATCTGTGTGGATACCGGCTCCGATACCGACAGCTGCAGGATGAATCTGGCTGCGGCCGCGGATCTTTCGATCGAAGTTGGTCCCGGCAAGAGCGACAAGCTGTCCCTGCTGGGATGCTCGGCGGATAATGCCGAGTTCACCGACTGCGGCACCAATGGCTTCATCAATGGCAACACCAACTTCTTCGGGTGGGTGAGCATTGATTCCAATTTCACCCATCAATCGGGTGATCTGAACTGACCGGCTGACGGGGCCGGAAAGAACAACCACCCGGATGGCATGAGCCGGATCCCGTCTCCGGTGGATAAGTCATCCGGGACTCCACAACTGGGGACGCTCCGCGCGTGATGCGCGGAGCGGTTCCCATTTGCGTATCTTTTTTGTCTGCCTGAAAAGATATGTCAGGCGAAAGTGCGCAGGAAGCCGACCTCCAGCGCCAGTTGTTCCTGGGCATTGGTGTCGAGCGAGCGCCTTAGTGTTTCCAGAGCCTCCATGCGTTGCAGGAGCCGGCTTTCGGTTTCCGCGTCCGCCACCCGCTGCAGGGAGCTCAGGGAGTCAGGAAAATCCAGCCCGCCCGCCCCGGATTTCACCCGCAGCACGTCCGCCATCCAGGCGGTCAGGACGTCGAAAAGGCGGCCCCGTGCCTCCAGATACTCGGATTCAGCGGCCGCTTTGTGGAATTCTTCACGGCGTTTCAGCCAGTCGCCCTCGGTCACCTGCTTGTAAGTCTGTTCTTCTTCCTTCAGTGCGGCTTCGGCGGCGGCGGTGGCGGCATCGCGGCGCTGCTCGAGGATCGAGGCGAAGAGGGCTTTGATCGAAAGAGCCACGCGCGGGCTGCCGAGTCCGGCGGCGGTCGCCTTGTCCAGCGAGGTCACGAGTTCCTGGCCGCCTTCCGCTTCCAGTCCCACTCCGCCAAGCAGTGGCAGGCGGACGCAGCGGGACAGGATGGTGGCGAGCAGGGCCTGGGGATTGGAGGTCAGGAGCAGCAGCAGGGTGCGGGCTGGTGGCTCCTCCAGGGTTTTCAGGAAAGCGTTCGAAGCTTCCACGCCCATCCGGTCGGCCTCGGCGACCACGCCGACCTTCCATTTTCCTTCCGGGGCGGTGAGCCGTAGGGGGCGCTCCAGGTCGCGGATCGCATCCACCGCGATGCGGCGGGACTTCATCCGTGGGCGCAGCAGATGGACCCACTGGCCTTCCATGTCATCCAAAGAGGGCGTTTCCACGGCTACGGGAGCTCCGAAAAGATCGAACCCGCCGCCCTGGGAGCCGCCGCCATTGACGAGCTGGATGATCCGGGCGGCCAGCGATTCCTTGCCGCTGCCACGGGCTCCGCTGATCAGGAAGGCATGGGCGAGCCGACCGCGTTTGTGCGCCGCCTCGACCAACTGGTATGCATGATCCGCCGTATAAGCCATTTTGCGCCCGGATGCTGGGCTGTCCGGGGCCGCCGGGTCAATACTTGCCCACTTGGCACTTGGCAGGGCAGGGGACCGGTTGCACGGTCCCGCCATGAATCCCGTGTTCGCACCCCGTGGCAACAAGGCCGAGATCGAGGAAGGCGCCGCCTTCGCCCCGAAGTTCGATGCCGATGGTCTGATCGCCGCCATGGCCATTGATTCCGTGACCCGCGAGCCGCTGATGCTCGCCTATATGAATGAGGAATCGCTCCGCCGGACCCTCGAAATCGGTGAAGCCGTCTATTGGTCCCGCTCCCGCAAGGAATTCTGGCACAAGGGCGCGACCTCCGGACACGTGCAGAAAATCGTCGAAATCCGGACCGATTGCGATCAGGACGCCCTGGTGCTGGTGGTGGAACAGATCGGCGCCGGAGCCTGCCACACCGGCCGCGGCTCGTGCTTTTATCGCCGGGTGGTCAAGGGGGCCGAAGGGGCTCCAGCCCTCGAATTCACGGGCGGGGACCGCACCTTCGATCCCGCCTCGGTTTATGGAAAAGCCTGATGCGGTGAATTTCGCGGTTGCAATCGGCGGAAAGATCCTCTAGCTCTCCCGCCCCCGCGCGGCACAGCCTGTTTGCCAGGCCACCGTGCGGAGCCAATTTCCAGCGAAGGAGGACCCATGGACATCATCAAGAAAATCGAGCAGGAGCAATTGAAGCAGGACGTCGCCGAGTTCAATGTCGGTGATTCCGTGAAGGTCCACACCCGCGTTGTCGAAGGCGGCAAGGAGCGCCTCCAGATCTTCGCCGGTCTGGTTATCGCCAAGCGTGGCACCGGCGTGAACGCCTCGTTCACCGTCCGCAAGATCTCCTACGGTGAAGGCGTCGAGCGCGTGTTCCCGCTGCACACCCCGCGTATCGCGAAGATCGAAGTCGCCTCCAAGGGCAAGGTCCGCCGCGCCAAGCTTCACTACCTCCGCAGCCGTGTCGGCAAGCGCGCCCTCCTTGTGAAGTCCGCCGAGCAGAAGTAAGTTCTCCTGGTTTTCCGCAAACGCCCTTCCGGTCCGCCGGTAGGGCGTTTTGCTTTTCACAAGCAGCCGTGTGTTTCCGCTTTTCGGCGCACCGGCCCCACGTCACGTTCCGCCCGTGCGAGTGCCTTTTTATATCGTTCTGCCCTTGGTCGCCGCGGTGGTCGCGCTGGTCTGGTGGCAGGGGACGCTCTCTTATGATTTCGTGACCCCTCCGGCGGAGACAAAGCTGGCTCAGGTTCGCATCGAGGCCGCCCGGGATTTCTCCGCGTCCGGCCCCCAGGAGGAAGCCCGGCGCACCACCTCCAATGGCCAGGCCGAGCCTACGGATGAGGTTCAGGAGGCCCCGAAAGAACCGGAGATCGAGCTGGGTAACCTCGAGACCTCACCGGGGCTGGAGGCCTACGCGGTGGAGACCCCGCAGGGCAGCGATCATCTGGTCAAGCTGGCCACGGCTCTGGAGGCGAAGGGCTCGTTCCAGCGGGCATTGCTGGCCTGGGAGCGGGTGTTGGACTACGGCCAGCCGGATCCTGAGAATTATGCCAAGGGCCTCGCCGCGGTGAAGCGTCTGCGGCCGACTCTGCCCCCGTGGAACATCGATCCCGAAGGGGCGATTCCGGTGGTGCTTCACGCAGGCACGGAACCCGCCACCGCAGCCCTGCTGAAGCCTGTTCTGGAGGAAGCTGCCCGGGAGATCGGCACCGCTTCAGAGGGCGTTCTGAGTGCCACCGTGGATATCGCAGTGGGCAAGAAGCTGCCGAATGCCTCCGGCCCGGCCCCCGTGGCCCTGTGGCTGTCCGGTTCCGCGAAAGACGCTCCGGCGACCGATGCGGTCTCCTTCACCGTGGAAAATCCTGCCAATCTCCGCACGCAAGTGCTGACCACCGTTTATGGTCTGGTCGGCAGCCAGCTCAAGCGCAAGACCGCCTTTGCCCCACTACCGGAACTGCCCTCCGGAGAAGATCCGGTGGAAGCCTTGAACTCCCGCGTGACCCGTCTGGGTTGGCGGGAAATGGGGGCCCTCCTGAATCTCGCTCCCAAGCCGGCTCCGGCCCCGGCTCCTGCCGCTCCCGAGCGCAGAAACGAGGAGCCCGCTCCCCGTGCCAACCGGGCGACCGGCAATACCGGCGGAAACAGCGGCTCGAACAAGCCTGCCACTCCGGCCGCCCCACGGGCGAATCCCGCGCCGCGCGCCACTCCGGCTGCCACTCCGCCATCGACCCGCCGCCAAGGCCGTTGAGGTCGTCATTTTCGGGAGGCGAATCGAGCCGTGGCTGGCTTTGTCGTCTCAATAGATGCGTCCCCTCGGACTCGCTTTGACAAGCCCGGCTGGCCGCGTGATTCTCGTCGCCATGGGATTCCTCCGGACATTGCCTGTGCTCCTGCTTCTGCCGCTGGCGGCTGCCGGACAGGATCGGCCGGAAGCAGCCGCTGCTCCCGCATCTTCGGAGCCAGGCAAGGCGGCGATCGAGCGTATCGATGGCACCCGTTACAAGCTGGGGGAAATCACCTTCGACCAGAAGTCCCGCGAGATCCGCTTCCCTGCCAAGGTCAACATGACCGAGGGACTGCTGGAGTATCTGGTGGTGCACAGCCGTGGCAAGGTGCATGAATCGCTGTTCGCCACCGACACCTCGCCGACCCGGCTCAACGTGGTTTTCAAGCTGCTGCGCTATCGGCCCTCCGCCGAGCTCTATGCCACCGATTCGCCCGCCGAGCATGAAGCGGGGACGAAGTTCCCGGACGTCGCCGCGGAGGTGAAGACGGATGCCCGCGTGGACCTCAAGGTGGAGTGGACCGATGACACCGGGAAGACCCGCACCGTGCCGGTCAACGAGTGGATCTCCCACGCCGTGACCGAGAGGCAGATGCCCTCCGATCCCTGGGTCTATGGCGGATCGGAAGTCTCGAACGGCCGCTACCAGGCCGAGGCCACCGGCGATATCGTCGCGATTTTCCTCAGCAGCAGCGCCATCCTCAATTATCCCGGAAAGGACAACAACGACGATGAAGCGTGGCTGCCCTTTCCCAAACGCGTGCCGCCTGTCGGCACCAAGGTCGTTCTCATCGTCACACCTCATCAAGGAGCGAAACCCGCCACCACCCCATGAAAACCACCGCCATCCTCTCGATCCTCGCCGCCGGCGTCGCCGCGGCGGCGGATTCATCCGACCGCTACACCTCGGTGCAGCAGGAGATCAAGCAAGCCATCGCCCGCGGCAATGCGTGGCTGAAGTCGCAGCAAAAAGAAGACGGCCACTGGGATGACGATGGCATTCCCGCCTTCACCGCCCTCGCGCTGACCGCCGCCACCCGCGATCCGAACGCGGATGTGAAGAAGAACACTCCTGAATACGTCGCCAAGGGCTACGACTGGCTGATCAAACAGCAGAAGGAAGACGGCGGCATCTACAACCGCGGTCTGTCCACCTACAACACCGCCACCTCGATCACCGCCCTCGTCGTGCTCGGCAAGAAGGACTACGACCCCACCATCGTCCGCGCGCGCAAGCACCTCATCGGCCAACAGTGGGACACCGGCGAGAAGGGCAAGACCGATAATCCGAATGACGGTGGCGTCGGCTACGGTGCGGGCACCAACAAGGATCACGACGACCTTTCCAACACCTGGCTCGCCATTGAGGCGATTTCCCTCTCCTCCGAGATCGTCTCCGATGGCAAGTTCGGCGACCAGCCGGACCTCGATTGGAAGGCTGCGGAGACGTTCCTGTCCCGCTGCCAGAATCTCTCCGCCAGCAACGACCAACCTTGGGTCTCGGAAGATGAGAAGAACAAGGGCGGCTTCGTTTACAGTCCCACAGGCTCCAAGGCGGAGGACACCCTGCCGGATGGCAAGAAGGCGCTGCGATCCTACGGCTCCATGTCCTATGCGGGTCTGCTCTCGATGATCTACGCCAAGGTCTCCGCCGATGATCCGCGCGTGAAGGCGGTGAAGGAATGGCTCGGCAAGAACTACACGGTCTCCGAGAACCCCGGCCTCGGCACCAGCGGCCAGTCCTACTACTATCAGACCATGACCAAGGCACTCAGTGCCGCGAACATCGCCAGTCTCAAGCTGGCCGATGGCAAGGATGCCGACTGGCGCAAGGACGTGGCCGACAAGCTCCTCTCCCTCCAGCAGGGCGATGGCTCGTGGAAGAACACCGATGGCAAGTGGATGGAGAGCAATCCGGTGCTCGTCACCGCCTACTCCCTCCTCGCGCTGGAGCAGGTGTATTATTCGATCCCGAATAAGTAATAGGCGGGTTTGCGGCAATCACCTACCCTGACCTCGTGAATTGTCCGGAATGTCAGCGCCCCGTGTATAGCCGCCAGCATGAAACCTGCGGCTATTGCGGGGCGAAATTGCCTCCGGAGATGAGGCTTTCGCCGGAGGAGATCAACGCTCTCAAGATCGAGATGGAAGCGATCGACGCCCGCCGTGCGATCGCGAAGGAGCGGGAGGAGGAAGCCGAAGCGCTGGCCAAGAAGCGCAGCAACTCATCCTGGGGCGGCGTCTGAGGTGCCTTGCGGTTTAAGACCGTTACTACTTCACCGCTTCGCTTTCGGAGTCTTCAGGAATTTCTCCACCTCCACCAACGCTCGGGTGTTGAGGATGTCTTCCTTGGACAGCCAGCCCTTGCGGGCGAGGCGGATGCCGAAGTGCAGGAACTGGAGTTGGTCGCTGGAATGGGCGTCCGGGTTGATCGAGCAGAGCACACCCTTGTCCTTGGCGCGCTTCCACCAGCGCCAGTCCATGTCGAGGCGCATCGGGCTGCAGTTCAGCTCGATGATGGTGCGGGTCTCCGCGGCGCAGTCGATGATCTTCGCGTGATTCACCGCGTAGCCATCGCGCTTCAACAGCAGGCGGCCGGTGAGATGGCCCAGCATGGTGACGTGTTCGTTCTCCATGGCGCGGCAGATGCGGGCCGTCATCTCGTCCTCGGAGAGCGTGAAGACGTTGTGCACGGAGGCCACACAGTAATCGAGCTGCGCGAGCATGGCGTCGTCGAAGTCCAGAGAACCGTCCTTGAGGATGTCCACTTCGGAGCCTGCGAAAATACGGAAGCCGGTTAAGGTCTTGTTGAGCCCGCGGATCGCCGTGATCTGGGCGGTGAGCCGTTCTTCATCGAGGCCGTGGGCTTGGAAGGATGATTTCGAATGGTCCGCGATGCCGAGATACTGGAGTCCTAGTTCCTGGGCGGCCTCCGCCATTTCCTCCAGCGTCTCCGCGCCATCGGAGGCATTGGTGTGGTTGTGGAAGGTGCCACGGAGATTGGAAAGCTCCACCAGCCGTGGCAGATCACCGGTTTCCGCCGCCTCGATCTCACCGCGATTCTCGCGCAGTTCCGGAAAAATGTAGCGGAGGCCCAGCGCCTTGTAGAGTTCCGGTTCATCATGGATCTCCGGCGGTGGAGCGGCTCCGTCTACGGGAGTGAACGCATATTCATTGAGCGACCAACCGTGCTTCAATGCCCGCTGGCGGATCGCCACGTTGTGCTCCTTCGAGCCGGTGAAATACATCAGCGCGAAGGGGAACTCGGCGTTGGAGACCGCGCGCAGGTCGCACTGGATGCCATTGTCGAGCCGCACCGAGGTTTTGGTGTCTCCCTGGGCGATCACCGATTTCACATTTGGGAAAGTGGTGAAGTAACGGCACAGTTCGGCGGGCTCCTTGGTCGCGACCAGGAAGTCCAGGTCATGCACCGTTTCCTTCGCACGACGGAACGATCCGCCCACCGCCACCTGCGAGACCGCCGGATGCTCCCGCAGGGCTTCTAGGATGTCTTCAACCAACGAAGTCACCGAACCCAGCCGGAAGGTGTCGGCGAAGCTCTCACGCTGTTGGAGGGCTTCCAGAATCTTGGTCTGCGTCTTCGCTCCGAAACCCGGCAGGCCCGCCACCTTGTCCGCTTCGCAGGCGGCCTTCAGATCCGCGATGGAACCCACGCCCAATGTATCGAACAGCGCCTTGATCTTCTTCGGACCGAGTCCGGAGACATCGAAGAGCTCGAACAACCCTTCCGGGAACTCCGAGCGCAGGTTCTTGTGGAACTGGAGCTCACCCGTGGTCGCCAACTCATGAAGCTTGTCGCGCAGTGCCTCGCCAAGGCCCTTGATGCCATCGAGCTGGTTGGCTGCGGCGAGAGCAACGATGTCACCATCATAACCGCGAACCACTTCGGCCCCCTGCCGATAGGCACGGACCTTGAATGGATTCTCGCCCTTCAGTTCGAGCAACTGGGCGATTTCTTCGAGGACTTCGGCAAGGGTGTCGCGGGTCATGAGAGGACGGGATTGCGGAAAAGTGAGAGGCACTCACCTGATTTCGATGAAGCGTTCGCCGCTTGCGATGAGTTGTTCGACTTTCGGAAGAAGAGCGTCGAACCAAACCAAGAGAGCTTGGCGGCTGGTGTTCCCCAGTCGGAACCAGACCACGATGGGGCAAGTGCCGCCTTGGTGGAACCGATGGGCGAAGTCATCATCCTTTGTGAGGATCACCGCCTGGGTGGCGATCGCATGCTGCCAGATCGAGGTGTCTCCGGCATCTCTCAGTCCGAGATCGGAAACATGGAATGCCTCATGGCCACGGGCTGCCAGCCAACGGGCAAGGGCGGGGGGCAACTGGGCATCGACGATGAACCGCATGGATCAACCGACGAGGAGTACTGGATGATCGGCTTCTGCCGCTGCGTATTCCAGGCAGGCGCGGATGTCATCCTTCTCAAGATAAGGATAGTCCTCGAGGATCTCGTTTTCGGAAGATCCTGCCGCCAGCAGATCGAGCACATCCTTCACCCGGATACGCATCCCGCGGATGCAGGGACGGCCGCCGCATTGATCGGGGTTGAAAGTGATTCTCTTCATGGCAGGGGAATCTTAGCACCGGGTTGAAAGAGGTAAAGCGTGTGCTCACTCATTCCCCAGCCGGTCCACGAACTCGTCCAGCAGCGCTTTCAAGCGGCTCTCGGGCGCGATCACCGCAGGCTTGTCGAAACCGATCCAGATGGTGGTGGCTCCCTTGGGGCCGAGGCGGAGTGTCCAGGCTTCCCGTTCGGAACCGGTGGCACCGGTGAAGCAGAGCGTCCCGGCACGGGACTTGAGCACGGATTTGGCCTCGGTGGCGGCGGTCGCCGACAGGGCCGGGTTTTCCAGGGGGTGGCCGGTGTAGAGCACTTCACCGGCGGCGTTGCGGATTTCGCGGATGAAGTAGGGCTTCGGCTTGCGACCTTTGTTGCCGATCGTGGACAGGCCCACCGCCATCTCCATCGGCGTGGCGGAGACGGAGCCACGGAAGAGATCCTCCGTATCGAGGAACGGTCCGGAGATGCCGCACCGCTTTGCGATGCGCTGCACTTCTGTCGGCCCGACCTGGCGGCCCGTCTGTACCGGCTTGCCGGGCAGCACCAGCTTGCCTCGTTCGGCGGCTGCCGCTGCGACGAAGGGCTCGAAGGCCGAGCCGAGATCGCGCCGCACGCGGGTGAAATCGTAGCGCGTGTCCTTGAAGTCACGCCCGCCGATGTAAGCGAGCACCGCGCCCGTTTTGTAGTCGATCGTGATGGCCGCGTATTGGAGATAGTCCACCGGCTCGCCGTCCTTGTGCGTGGCGTGGGTGGGTTTCTGCCAGCTCTTCTCGTTCTCCAGCGACTCGACCGCGCGGGCGAGTTCGGTTTCCAGCCGCGTCTGCCAGGCGACATCGAGGTTGGTCCGGATCTGCAATCCACCGAGGCGGATGTCGGACTCATCCAGAATCGTATCCAGCTCGCGGCGGATCTGCTGCATCACATAGGAACGCTGGACCTCGCGATCATCGTCCTTCACCAGCCGCACCGGTGTGGCGATGATCCGGGCCTTGTCCGCCTCGGAGATGAACTTCATCGCGATCATGCGGTCCAGCACCTCGTTGCGCTGGGCTTCGGCCGCAGGCAGATTGCGGAACGGGGAGAAGATGTGCGGGCCGCGGATGATGCCCACGATCATCGCGCATTCGCCTTCGTTGAGGTCCCGCACGGAACGCCCGAAATAGGTTCGCGCGGCTTCCTCGATGCCGTGGCAACCCGCTCCGAAGTAGATGCGGTTCAGATAGCCGGTGAGGATCTGGTCCTTGCTGTAGCGCCCTTCGATACGAAGTGTCAGTGCGATTTCCAGGAACTTCCGGTGCAGTGACTTGGCCCGGATCTCGAAGGTGTTGCGAGCGAGCTGCATCGTGAGCGTCGAGGCTCCCTGGGTGAAGTCGCGGTCCTTGAGATTGCGGATGGTGGCACGCAGCAGGCCACGCACGTCCACGCCGGAGTGTTCGAAAAACCGCGCGTCTTCCCGAGCCTGCAGCGCCTTCACCAGGAAGTCCGGAAGATCCGGGCGCGTGATCAACCGGCGGTTGTTACCGGTGGAGGCATCCATCTCCTTGTCATTGCGATCGTAGAGAAGGTTCGCTGCGGGCAGGCGGTTCACCTCATCGAGGTCGAACTTCATGGCCAGACAGAAATAGAAGAAGGCCACGCCGCAAAGGATGACCGCACCGAGGATGCCCAATCTCAGCGCCCACTTCAGTGGCGTGTGCAGCCACGCAGGCAGCCACCGCAACCAGCGGGAGGGGCCTGAATGGGACGCCAAGTGGACATGATGGGGAGAAGATCAGGAACGGTAACGTGGAGATATCAAATTTGAGATGTTGAATTTCAAATCTCAAATGCCGGAGAGGCGGAGATGGGAAAGGTGTTCACTCACTCTTCCACCGGCTGGGCACGCAGTGGAGCTTTCGGTTCCTCCACGGGGATCGCTCTCAGGGGAGCACCGGAGGAGGAGGGTGGCTGCACCGGGCGGGCACGGGGAGTGGCGCTCTCGGGAACGACGTCTTCATCCACCGGGATGGCCTTGGCGGGGTGGATGGGGCACAGGTCGTTCGGATCGAAGGTGTCGGCCGGGACGTCGTGATCGTCGTAGGCGGTTCCGGCGGCTTCGCAGCCGGGGGTGGCACGCTTGCCGGACTGGCGGCAGAGACGAGCGGTCAGGGTCTTGGAGCCGGGGCTGAATTCACCAGCCTTGTAGCCCAGCAGGTCCGCGGTCTTCATGACCTTCACCCACACCGGCAGGGCGAGGGTCGCGCCGTAGCCGCCCTGCATCGTTTTCACTGGCGTATCGAATCCCACCCACACCGCGCAGGTCAGGCTGGAGGTGTAGCCCGCGAACCATGCATCCTTGAAGTCGTTGGTCGTGCCGGTCTTGCCCGCACAAGGCTTGTCGAATCCTTGCTTTTTGATCGCGGCCGCCGTGCCGTGGGTGGCTACCTCGTGCAGGATCTGGGAGATGGCCCAGGCGGATCCGGATTTGGCCGCCGGGTAGGAGAGCTGCGGCGTGGTGTAGAGCACGTTGCCATCGCGGTCACGGATCTCACGGATCAGATAAGGGCGGTAGCGCTCTCCATTGTTCGGGAAAATGGTGTAGGCGGAAGCCACCTTCCAAGGGGTCGATTCCCAGGCGCCGAGATAGGAGGTGGGCTTCTCCGGCATCGATTTCCCCGGATCCTTGTCGAGGAAACCGGCGGCACGCGCCACGCTCTTCACGCGATCCATCCCGGCGTAGTTGCCGACCCGCAGCGACATGGTGTTGCGCGAGCGGATCAAACCGTAGGCGGCTTCGTGCATGCCGGTGTAGGTGCCGTCCGAGTTCTTCGGATGCCAGTTGGAGGGCGCTCCCGCGATCTCACCCGGTGAGATGGGATCATCGCTGATGCTCGTGCTCGGGCGCATGCCACGGTCGAAGGCGGCGAGGTAGACGAAGGGCTTGAAGATCGAGCCGATCTGGCGCTGCGCCTGCTGGGCGCGGTTGAAGCGGGACTCGTCCGCATCCCGGCCGCCCACCACCGCGAGGACCGCGCCGCCATGATTCTCGATCACCACTGCGGCACCCTGGATATAAGGTGGATCGGCTTCGCGCTTGTCCTCCGGCTTCTTCTGCCACGCCGCGCGGGTCGGGTGGCCGTATCCGCCGATCCGCTCGATCTCCTGCAGGCGTTCGTCGAGCACCTTCTCCGTGCGCTGCTGGATGCGGTTGTCGATGGTGGTGGAAATGGTCAGCCCGCCGAGGTCGATGTTCTCCTTTTCCAAGATCAGTTCGAGGTCATGGCGGATGGCGTCCATGGCGTAGGACTCTTGGAACTTCCGCCGCCATTCCGGCCGGACCTCGATCTTCTCCGCTTTCGCGGCATCGGCTTCGGCCTGGGTGATCGCATTCGCGGTCACCATGCGGTCGAGTGTGGTGTCTCGCTCGCGCTTCGCCTTCTCGATGCTCTTGAAGGGATTGTAGGCGTCCGGGCCGCGCACGATGCCTGCCAGCAGCGCGGATTGGGAAAGCGTGAGCTGGGAAGCGTGCTTCTCGAAATACACCCGCGAGGCCTCTTCGATGCCACGGATCTGGCGGCCCCAGTTGATCGAGTTTAGGTAGGCTTCCAAGATCTCGTCCTTCGACATCGTGGACTCGATCCGGATGCCGATCGCGATTTCGAGGAACTTGCGGTCGAGCTGGTTCACGAAGTTCTTCGACTCGCCTTCCTTGAGGCGGAAGACATCGGAGGCCAGCTGCTGGGTCAGGGTGGAGGCCCCCTCCTTTTTCCCGGACAGGTTCTTGGTGAACGCACGTGCGATGCCGATCGGGTCGACCGCGCCGTGCTGGTAGAAGCGCTCGTCCTCGCGGGCGAGAATGGCTTTGCGGAAGGTATCGGAGACCTGGCTGAGCTGGATCACATCCCGTCTCTCGCCGTGGATGCGGCCGATCTCCTCGCCGTTGCGGTCGAAGACGATCGAGCGTTCCGGCATGGCGTGGATCTTCTGGAGATCGTAGCGGCTGGCGCGGAAGCCGTAGACGACGCCCAGCACCAGCAGTCCGTAGAGGCCTGCCACACAGGGGTAGCCGACCAGCCGGGCCAGCGGCCGGAGCGGGGTGCTGAGCGGCTTCGTGAGCAGCCGGAAGAGGTGAAAGGGCCAGAAAAACAGGAGGGAAACGAAAGTGGGAGAGCTTCCGGTGCTGCCTCCACCGCCGCGCGAGCGGTTTTTCGAATTCTGATTGGAGTCTGGCTGGGCGCTTTTCGGCATCGCTGCGCGGACCGTAGCGTGCTCTATTGTCCCCCGCCACCCCGTATTGATGAAGATCCCATGAAGAAGGAACCGCAGACGAACGCCCGATCCGGCGTCGCTATGCCCCGTGGAATGATGAAAACGCGTGCGTTTTTTGCAACCATCGCCGCCAGCCTCTTGGCGTGGTCCCCGATCGCCCTCCAAGCCCGGGAACCGGTCAAATCGGTGGCGGACCTCAAGCATATCGAGAAGGAAGTCGCCGACGTGGCCGCCAAGGTCATGCCCGCGACCGTGGCACTCGTCTCCGAGCAGACCGGCTCGTCCGGCTCCGGGGTCATCACCACGGCCGATGGCCTGATCCTCACCGCCGCCCACGTGGTGCAGGGCGTGGATGACCTGCTCGTGGTCTTCCCGAATGGCCGCCAGATCAACGGGCGGGTCCTCGGTGCGAACTACTCCAAGGACATCGCCATGGTGAAAATCGACGGCAAGGGCCCTTGGCCATTCGTCGAGCGGGGCAGCTCCAAGACCCTGATGGCCGGGGATTGGCTCGTTGCCATGGGTCATTCCGCCGGATTCGACCCCAACCGCACTCCGCCGGTCCGTTTCGGACGCGTGGTGTCGAAGGGACCGGGCAACTTTTTCACCAGTGACTGCACCCTGATCGGTGGCGATTCGGGCGGTCCGATATACGACCTCCAGGGCCGTATCGTCGGTATCAATTCTTCCATCGGCGAGTCCCGCCGGAATAACAACCACGCCGGAATCGACGGTTTCCGCGATGACTGGGACCGTCTCCTCGCGGGGGACAACTGGGGAGAGCTTTCCATGAACCCCTTCGCCAATCCGGAAGCCCCGGTGCTGGGCATCGGCATGGGCCGGGACTCCAGCAAGCTGGGTGGCGTGGAGGTGGAGAAAGTGACTCCCCGTTCACCCGCTGCTGCGGCCGGAGTCCGTGTCGGTGACCTGCTGGTCTCCGTCGACAGTGGCAAGGTTTCCAGCGGCCGCGATCTCCAGCTCGTGCTCGCCAAGAAGCAACCGGGGGACAAGATCCGCCTCGGCCTCATGCGGGACCAGACCCAGATGGACATCGAGGTCACTCTCGTGAAACGCGATGCCCTCTATGACCCGCGCTCGCTGAAAGGCATCGGCATTGATCCCGAGCTGTTCGAGAAGAAGGACATCCCTCTGCTGCTGCCGGAGGAGAACGAAGCCATCACCAGTCAATACGCGGACCTCTGCGCGGTGGGGGAATCCTCCGCGTTGGGCGCTGCCGTTTCGACGGTGCAGGTTTATATCGGCAAGGATCAGGTGGCTTACGGCACCGTGATCGGCGATGGCAAGCAGGTGATCACGAAGTGGAGCGAAATCGCGAAGAAGCGTGGTGCTCTCCAGGTGCTTGATTCGACCGGTGCCACCCATGGTGCCAAGATCACCGGAGTCCATGAGGACGAGGATATCGCGGTGCTTGGCATCGATGGCGCGGCACTGGTTCCCGTGAAATGGTCCGACCGTGGCGCGCCCGGGCTGGGCAGCTTCGTGGTGGCCTCACGGCGCGATGGCAAACTCGGCGGCCTCGGTGTCGTGAGCGTGCTTTCGCGTTCCCTGCGCGAGTCCGATCAGGCGTTCCTCGGCGTGAATGGCGATGTCTCCTACAACGGCCCCGGCGTGAAGGTCGGATCGGTGGAGGCCGAAGACCGGTGCGGAAGCCGCCGGCATCAAGGAAGGGGATATCATTCTCAAGGTCGGGGATCGCGCGATCTCCGGCGTGATGGAACTCCGCAACTCCCTGCTCGGAAAGAATCCCGGTGACAAGGTGGCGATGAAGGTTTCCCGTGGCGGCAACACCATCGATGTGGAGGTGCTGCTGGGCAATCGCCCGCGCCTGCCGCAGTTCACCAATCTCCGCCTGCGCCAGATGGAGCAGATGGGTGGCGCGATCAGCAAGGTCCGTGACATGTTCCCGGCTGTCGTCCAGTCCGACCTCCAGCTCAAGCCCCAGCAATGCGGGGGCCCGGTGGTGGATCTCGATGGTCGCGTGATCGGTGTCTCGATCGCCCAGGCCGACCGCACCCGCAGCTTCTTCATCCCGGCGGACGAAGTGGTGGCGATGCTGAAGAAGCCAACGGTTGATCAAGCGGTCGCCCGTGTTGGCAATCCGCCTGCGGAACTGCCGGATCAACTTGCCCGCTGGGGTGGCCAATCCCCGCGTATGATGCCTCCTCCCACCCGGGAAAGCATCGGCCGTGCACGACGCAACGTGCGTGACATGGAGCGCCTCACCGAGCGCCTTCATGAGGAGCTCGATACCGTCAAGCCCGCCCGCTGAAAGTGAGGGGAACTACGAGCCGCGCCGGGTTCCCCTTGCGCTGCGAGTGATCCGCGAGTCTCTTGGAGCCCGCCCGCCGAACCGGCAGGCGGGTTTCCTTTCTGACGCATGGATGCTGGCAGCGATGGGGGTGAAGCGGCGGAGGGGCGTGTCCTTTCGGAGAAGTGGCTCCTGTTCCTCCTCGCTGCGGTGCAGTTCACCCACATCATGGACTTCATGGTCATGATGCCGCTGGGACCGCAGCTACAGCGTGACCTGAATGTCACTCCGCAGCAGTTCGGCGGATTCATCTCCTCCTTCGCCATCACGGCGGGGATCGTGGGTTTGCTCAGTGCGCCATTCATCGACCGCTTCGACCGGCGCAAGCTGCTGCTGTGCTGTTACGCGGGATTCGCGGCGGGTACGCTCGCTTGCGGGCTTTCGACAACCGCGCCGATGCTCCAGCTTTCCCGTGCCTTGTGCGGGGCCTTCGGTGGCGTGAGTGGTGCGGCGATCATGGCGATCGTGGCGGATGTGGTGCCTCCGGAGCGCCGGGCGCGCGGCATGGGCATCATCATGACGGCCTTCTCCTTTGCCGCGGCGGCCGGAGTACCACTCGGCTTGAAGCTCGCCCAATGGTTGAGGTGGGAGGCACCGTTCCTCACGGTGGCGGGGCTGGCGGTGGTGGTCTGGATCTGCCTCTACCGTGTGCTGCCGCCGGTGCGCGGGCACTTGCAGGAGGGCAAGACGCCTTCCGGGAGAGACTTCCTGGAATTGCTGTCCGATGGAAACGCGTGGATCGGCATCCTGCTGATGACCGCCATGGTGTTCGGGCACTTCACGATCATTCCCTACCTCTCGACCTATCTGGTGGGGAATGCGGGCATGCCGGAGGACAAGCTCTTCCTCGTCTACCTGACCGGCGGATTGGTGACCATCTTCACCGGGCCGTGGGTTGGCCGGATGGCGGACCTCCACGGCCGCTTCAAGGTCTACTGCGTGTTGGTCGCCGGGGCCTCCATCGTCATCCGCTTGCTGACCAATTCAGGCCCGATCCCCGTGTGGTACGTGCTGGTGCTGGCGGCCTTCTTCTTCACCTTCGCCAGTGGCCGGTTCATCCCCGGTCAGGCGGTGATCTCACAAGCCGTGCCGTCCGCACGACGCGGCGCCTACATGAGCCTGATCGGCTGCGCTCGCGATCTGGCGTCCGGGATCACCACCACCATCGGCGGCATGGTGGTCACAGCGGGGCCGGGGAAATCGCTGCTTCACTTCGACCGCCTCGGCCTTGCCGCGATCGCCGTGAGCGTTTGCAGCCTGCTGGTCTTCCGCAAGCTGCGGGCGGTGGCTTGAAGCGCTTGTCGGGGACAGAGCTGCAAGCGATGCAACTCTACCCTGGGAACCGGGAGCGGGCCAATCCCGCTCAGAGGCACACGCGGCGGAACAGCTCGTCCAAGGGAAGCTGCATGCCGATGTAGAAATCGCCGAACTCCGCATAGCGGGCGGACACTTCGTCGAAGCGCATTTCGTAAACGATCGCCTTGATGTCCATGGTGTCCTTCGCCAGCAGCGTGACACCCCACTCGTATTCATCCAGGCCGGTGGAGCCGGTGATGAGCTGGAGGATGCGTCCGGAGTAGGTGCGGCCCACGCGGGCGTGACCGGCCATCAGCTCGCGGCGTGCTTCAAAGTCGAGCGAGTACCAGTTGTCGGTGCCACTGCGGCGCTTGGACATCGGGTAGAAACAGATCGCGGGCCAATCCGGGAGCACCGGGTAGAGGCGGTGCTTCAGGTAGTGCGCCATGCGGTCGTCGAACTCCACCAGGGCCTTCTCGTATTCCTCCGAACCGGCGGTGAGTCCCTTTTCCGCCACCAGCGTTTCGGCGGCGTATTGTTCGCGGCTGGTGGTGTATTCGGAGCGCTCCGTCTGCGAGAGATAGGAATAGACCGGAGTGAGAATATCCGGGCCGAGCGACAGCGTGAGCTGCTTCTCGTAGGCGGTGGCCACATGCAGGTCCGGCGTGAGCAGCATGAAGCCGATGTCCGCCTTCGGCGTGGCGATGGCGTAGGTGAGGAGGTGGGTGTCCGGGGTGGCGCGGATTTCCTGCACCAGCTCTGTCAGGCGGGTCTTGGCCGCGCGCTTTTCATCTTCTCCCAGCAGCGACCACGCCGAGTGGTCCACGTCATAAAACAGATGCATCACGTGCCAGCCTTCTTTCGGCACGAGTGGGGTCACAGGAGTATTGCTGGGCATGATTCAGTGGCGGTCGTTGGAAAGGGGGGTCTCCAGGAGCTTCTTGAAGTCCTGGCGCTGGGAATCGGTGGAAGGGGCTTCGAAAAGCTCCAGCTTCCATGGCTCGATCTGCCCGGCGCGGTAGGAGGCGTGGAAGGCGATGTCGTCCAAGCCGGAGGTGGCGGCGATTTCGACCGTGCCGGCATTCACAGCCCGCGTCACCGGATCACCGATGATTTCGCCATTCTCATTCCGGAAGAAGGCCCGGACGGCAGATGGGGAGCCTTCCAGCTCCAGCACCACCACCGGGATCAATTTGGTATCGCGGCGCACCGGGTCCTTGCCCACGATCGGCTCGCGCCAGAAACTGGTGGCTTTCTTCACGGTGAGGAGGCCGCCCTTCACCGGATAGCTGGGATAATCAGCGGAGGAATCGTGACGTGGCAGCCGCTTGCCAGCTGCGGTGAGAAGGTAGATCCCGCCGGCAAGGAGAAACACCGCCAGCGCGATCAGGCCGATTTTTTCCATTTTGGACAATCCCAGCCGCGTCCGGATCGATTGGAGATCGAGTGCCGCAGGGGCGTCAGGCGCAGGAGTGACGCTGGACTGGGCTTTCACCACGGGTTCGTCGGCCGGGGCGGGAGAGAGGACCGGCTCTGGTTCCTCTTCTGCCACGGCTGCCACGGGAGATTCCGGCTCGGCGGGCGGGGCTGGCGCGGGTTCCGGGCGGGCGGGTTCCTCGCGTTTTGAGGTCGGGGCGGGAGGGATAGGGCTTGGAAGATCGTCGTCCAGTTCGCCGAGATCATCCGCCGCCTTGCGCCGCTGCTCGTAGGGCTGGGCCGGGCCTCGCGGCAGGGCTGGCTTCTTGCTCCGGGCCGGGGCGTCTCCGGTGATGGGCAGGCGTGGCTCCGGGGTGAGGGAGCGGGTGCGCGATTTTGTGGCGGGAGGCAACTCGGTGGCTCCCGGCTGGGCCGGAGGGGTGTCCTCACCGTCGAAGTCCCACAGATCCAGCTCGGAAGAGTCCTTCGGGCCTCTGGCCACGGGCGGGCGCTGCCGTGGAGGCTGCGGTCCCTCGGGTGTTTCGGAAGGGGATTGGCTCATGGGTGGACGGCTCCGAGGTGTTTACGGCCCGGCCCGGCCCTTGGCCAGTGCGAATCCCCGGACCCCGCGCCGGAAAAATCGAATTGCAACCCGGAGCGGTCGGGGCCATCCAAGGCCCAGCAACCTTTCACGCATACATGGCCGATCGCGAAGACAAGAACGCAGAAAACGTCGTAGGGAAATTCTATGTCGATAGCCAGTGCATCGACTGCGACCTCTGCCGCGAGACCGCGCCGAAAAATTTCACCCGTGCCGATGACGAGGGATATTCCTTCGTTTACAAGCAGCCGGAGAACGAGGACGAGCAGGCCCAGTGCGTCGAGGCGATGGAAGGTTGCCCGGTCGAGGCGATCGGCAACGACGGCGACGACTGAATTTCCCTTCCCTCCCGATGAGCGATGACCCCGCCCTGAAAAGGATCCGCGAGGCCATCCTGCGGGAATGGCGCGGGGCCGATGAGCCCCTCGATCTGGAAAAGCGCGTCTCCCGGCCCGACCGGTTCCTGAAAGCGATCCTCCACCAGGCCGGTGTGGCCGAGGGACTGGAGGAAGACCAGGTCCGTGGCGCGTGGAAGGAACTGGCCGGGGAATTCATCGCCCGGCATACCGAACCCCTGTCGGTGAAGGGCGGCCATCTCGTGCTGCGGGTGACCCAGCCCGCGATGCGCTTCCATCTGGAGCAGATGAAGCCGATGCTCCTGAAACGTCTCCGCGAGGAGCTCGGACCGGAGCGAATCCTTTCCGTCCGCTTCCAAATCGGCTGAACTTCCGTCCTGCCATGTTCCGCAATCTGATTTTCGACTGGTCCGGCACCCTCGTGGATGACCTCGGGCCGGTGCTGGAGGCCACCAATCTCGTCTTCGAGAGCTATGGCCGCGATCCTCTCGACCGGGATGCCTTCCGCCGCCATTTCCGGCTTCCCTACAGCGAGTTCTATCAGGAATTCCTTCCGGATGTGCCGCTTGATGAGTTGGAGGACCGCTTCCGCCCCGCATTCCACGGTTCGAAGGCCCCGGTCTTCGTCCTCCCGCATGCGCGCGAAAAGCTGGAATGGTGTGCCGCTCACGGCATCCGCTGCTTCGTGCTCAGCAGCATGCATCGCGAGGCTTTCCACCAGCAGCTCGAGGAATTCGGCCTCGAACCGTTCTTCGAGGCGACCTACGCCGGAGTCGTGGACAAGCGCGAGATGATCCACGAGATCCTCTCTCTTCACAAACTCGATCCCGGCGCGACCGCCTTCGTGGGGGACATGACCCACGATATCGAAACCGCCCGCCACGGCGGCATCTCGTCGATCGCGGTGCTCACCGGCTACACCCATGCCGAGCCGCTCGCGGCGGTCCGCCCGGACATCACCGTGCCGGATCTCGGCGTGTTGCGCTCGCTTCTCGGCCGCACCACCTCCGCGCCACGTCCGATCGCCACCGTGGGGGCGCTGCTGCATGACGGCCATGGCCACGTGCTGATGGTGCGCACTCACAAGTGGGGCCACCGCTGGGGGATCCCGGGTGGGAAGATCCGCCGTGGGGAGACTTCCCTGGATGCTCTCCGCCGCGAGATCCGTGAGGAAACCGCCGTGGAGCTGGATGACATCGAGTTCGCCCTCGTCCAGGACTGCATCGATTCGCAGGAGTTCGAGCGTCCCGAGCATTTCCTGCTCCTCAACTATGTGGCCCGCGCCCGCACCACCGCCGTGCAGCTCAATGACGAGGCGGAGGATTTCAAGTGGCTGTCCCCGGCCGATGCGTTGACGCTTGATCTTAATCATCCGACCCGCGTCCTGCTGGTGGAGGCGATGGAGCGGGAGATGATCCCAGAAGGTTGATTTTCTGCGGTCCTTCGCTCCAAAGCGGCACACCTGAATCTGCTCCCGTTGATGGGTTTCGTCTGCTATCTCTAACAAGATCCTGATCCAAACTGTGAAAAAGATCGTCTTCCCTCTTGTCCTCGGCCTCATCTCGATCGTGGTGATCGCGGGTTTTTCCATGGCCGTGGCTGGTGACCACGCGCTCTTCCGGCCTCTTTCCCCGGGGTTTCCCCCTCTCCGTTTGAGTTTTATTGGAGGTGGATTTAGAAATCACCCGATATTGCTCGCCTCGGTTCCACTGATTTTCAGTTTGGCGGCCATCGGGCATGCCAGGGCATCCCGAAGAATCGGATGGCTGTATATCGTCCAACTCCTGCTGGGAGTTCTATTCCTGCTGCTGGTGTTGTATGTCGGGATCCACATGATCTCGGACATGCGGGCTGCTGACGCAGATCCATCCATCCTTCTCCCCGCCCGCACCCTACCATGAGCGACACCATCGAGATCCGAAAACTCCGCATCAGCACCCACATCGGGGTGCCGGATGAAGAACGTGCCGAGCCGCAGGTTGTCCTGCTCACCATCGTGATGACTCCGGAGACGGCTTTTCGCGGACTGGCCGATGACATCGCTCGGACCGTCGATTACTACGCCGTTTCATTGGAGCTGGAGGCGCTCGCCGCCGCCACGCCACGGAAGCTCATCGAAACTCTCGCTGCGGATGTCGCGGATCACCTTCTCGGCAATCACCCGCTGCGCCGGGTGGACGTGATGGTCGAGAAGTTCATCCTGCCGAACACCGAGTGCGTGGCGGTGCGAACCGTGCGTGACAAGCTCGCCTGAGCTGCGGACTTGAATCCAGAGCCGGCTTCAGCAAGGTCGTGGGTATGACCGGCCTCCGTTCGTTCCACTGGCTCGCCGCCTGTTGCCTGCTTGCCACCGCGGCTTCGGCAGAGCCATTGCGGGTGATGACCTTCAATCTCCGCTACATCAACCGCGGTGATTTGTTCACCCGTGCATGGGCGGCCCGCCGTGACGATGTGGCGGAAGTCATCCGCCGGGATCATCCGGACGTGCTCGGTGTGCAGGAAGCCCTGCGGCCGATGCTGGATGATCTGGGACAGCGGCTCGAGGGCTACACGGAGATCGGGATCGGCCGTGAAGACGGCCTGCAGAAAGGAGAATACTCCGCGTTGCTGGTGAGATCGGACCGCTTCGGCATCCAGCAGACCGGCACCTTCTGGCTCTCCGATACGCCCGAGGTGGCGAACTCGAAATCGTGGGGTAATACCGTCGTGCGCATCTGCACGTGGGCCCGCCTGTGGGACAAGAAGACCGGCCAGGTGATCCACTTCTACAACACCCACATGGATCATGAATCCCAGCCCGCCCGCGAAAAGGGCATGGCTCTGATTCTCGACCGCATCGCCGCCCGCCAACCCGCAGGTCCTTATGTTCTGACGGGCGACCTCAACTCGGGGCAGGACAATCCCGTCCAGCAGCTCATTCATGACAGCGCCTCCCATCCTGTCGATGTCTGGAAATCGCTGCACGCGGATACTCCCGCCGCCATCTCCGGCACCGTCCATGGCTTCAGTGGCAAGACCGATGGCGGCCGCATCGACTACATCTACGCCAGTCCGGAATTGAAGCCGGTGGACTCGGAGATCCTCCATGATTCGAAGGATGGCGTCTGGCCGTCCGACCACTTCCCGGTCCGTGCGACCTTGGAAGTGGAGAAGGCGAAATAGACGCCCTCCAATAAAAAATCCCCCTCCCGCCACGAGGACGGAAGGGGGTGTCGCGCCAACAACAAGAGTGGGAAGATCAGGGCTTCGGCGTGGCTTTCAGGCGCACGAAGATCTTGCCGCTGACCGCATTGCTGCGAGGGATGCTCACGGTGATGATGTCGCTGCTCGCATCGGTGCTTTCATCCACGTTCACCACGCCATCGGCGGCATCGTGATCCGGGATCGGGATGTCCGTCCAGGTGGACAGGTTGGTCGTCCATTGCACCGTTGCGTTGGTGTCCTGCTTGGAGGTCTTGCTGCGCAGGAACTGGAACTGGAGGTTGACTGGATTCAACAGCTGGATCGGGAGTTCCACCGTGGTGAAGGACAGCGGGTTGGCGTTCAGCAGATACTCCATCAGGTTCTGGATGCCATCGTGGTCCGGGTCCTGGGTAAGTCCGTTGTTGCTGGCATCCAGCCCGTGTCCGCCCGCCCATGAGGCGTAGCCGGTGGCTTGGGCGAGGATGGCCTGCTTGGCGGTGGTGTCGTAGGTCACCTTGTAGCCGAACGGCACCGAGCTGAATGAACCGGTGAGATTGCCTGTCCAGGTGGCGATGACATACGGACCGGTGAAGCCGCCCCCGAGTGCCGAAACGGAGAGCGAGGCTCCGGTCAGATTCAGGTCACCGGTCACGGCGAGCTTGTCGCTGTTGGCACCGTCGACCTCGATTGCGAGCGTGCCGGTCAGTGCGGTCGCGCCTGTGGCCAGTTGGCCGATGCCGCCGTTACCCGGAGCAATGGTGCCCGCCGTGGTCAGCGCGCTCGAGATCGAGCCATTGCCGGTAAGCGTGGTTCCAGCCGCTCCGGTGACCGCTCCCGTGCCGGTGGCGGAGCCGGTGGTGTTGGTGAGCACCAGCTTGCCAGCGCTCAACGTGGTGCCATTGGCGTAGGTATTCGCTCCGCTCAGCCGCAGCGTGCCGGTGCCGGTCTTGGTCAGGGCATTGGTGGGGCCGGAGATGACTCCCGTGATGTCGAGGTCGATGCCGCTGGCCGTCGTGCCCGAGGCCACCGCCACCGGCATGTTGTTGGTGCTGCGGATCAGGATCGGGGAACTGATGACGGACGTGGTCGCGTTCGCATTGGAAGTGATGCCGTAACCATCGTTGAAGTTGAACGGCCCGGTTCCGGTGGAGGTGATGAAGCCTCCGTTCAGGATGACATTGGTAGTGTAGCCCTGGTTGCTGGCGGACTCGTTGTTGAACGTGCCGCCGTTGATCGTGAGCGTCGTGACCTGCGTGCCGACGTTGTAGCCCATGGAGTCTTGCACGACGCCGCTGACCGTCGCGCCGCTGTTGATGGTGAGCGGTCCGCGGATCGTTCCCGCGCCACCACCGGTGCCTAGCGCGAGGGTGCCGCCATTGACGACCGTGCCACCGGAGTAGGTGTTGTTGGCCCCTGTCAGCGTGAGCTTGCCGCTGCCGTTCTTGGTCAGGCTGGTGCCGCCGGCGATGTAGTTTCCGGCGCTTTCCGTGAGGGTGTAGTCCTTGGTGCTGTTGTTCACCACCACCGCATTCGGCAGCATCACTCCGGTCAGCGTGACATTGGTGGTGGTGCCGGTGTCATCGAAGGTGACGGTATCTCCCTGGAAATAGGCGTCGGTTTCGCTGCTGCCGCCGGTGGTCCAGCGCAAGTTGGTGCCGCCGATGGTCCACTGTCCGCCGGAGACGCCCTTCCAAACCAGCGCCTTGCCACCGACGTCCACGGTGATCTGATTGGCTCCGATGTTGAAGACCGCCTGACGGTAGCTGGTTGGATTGGCCAGAGCGAGGTTGGTGGTCGAGCCGCTGACGGTGCCGGTGTAGTTGAGCACCGGAATCACACCGCTGGGAGTGCCCGCGGCGGTGGTCAGGTTCACGGTGGTGGTACCGGCGAGGGTCACATTGCCGTTCACCGTGAGGGGCGTGGTCGAGGCGTTCACCACCAGGTTGGTGGCGGTGCTGGCGAAGGTCAGCGAACCGCCCGCGCCGATGGAGCCCGATCCTCCCAATGTGGATCCGGATGCTACGGTCACCGCAGTAGCACCGAGGCTCCCATTCAGGGTCACCGTTGCATTGGTGATGGTGGTGGTGCCGGTGTAGGTGCTCGCACCGGAAAGGGTGATGCTGTGTGTGGAGCCGGTGGTGCCCAGTTCCAGGCTCCGGGAGCCGCCGCTTTCCACGATCGGGCCACTGAGCGTGCCGCTCCCGCCGTAGGAGGTGATCCGGCTGTTGCCGGTCAGGGTGATGGTGCCGCTGATCGTGCCGCCGCCGAGGCGCAGCGCGCCGAGGGTGCCCGCACCTTCAGTCCAACCGTTGCCCGTCAGGAAGAAGTTGTTCGTGTAGGTGCCGGCACCCGTGAAGAACTGGCCGCCCGCGCCCGAGACCGTGAGTGGGCCGGTGCCTCCCGCCGTGCCGGAGGCGGTGATGGTGGCCCGTGCCCCGGTGACCGAGATGGCCCCGCTGAAACCGCTGTTATTGCCGGTGAAGGTCACTTCGGAAGCATTCGTCGCGGCTCCGGTGTTGGTGCCGGTCAGGGTGATGCTGCCGCTGCCGCTGAGAGCATTCGGGATCGCCAGCGAGTTCGCCGATCGGGAGACGGAAAGGGTGGCTCCGCTGGAGATGGCCACGGTTCCCGTGCCGATCGTGGCCGTGGAGCCGAGTGCCAACGTGCCCGCACCCAGGGTCCCCGCACCGGTGATGGTGTTGGCACCAGACAGGGTCACGGTGCCTGCGGTGCTCTTGTTCCACGTCGTGTTGCCGGTGAACACCGCGGACGCAGTGCCGGATTGGAGGTCGAGGCTGCCCGGGTAGATCGTGGCGTTGTTCAGCGTGCCGCCCGCCAGGGTGACGATTGCCGGGGTGATCTGCTTGCCACCCAGATCCACCGTGCCCGCGTTCACCGTGAGATTGCCGGAAAGGGCATAACCGGTGGTGGCGGCGAAGGTGAGCGTGCCGGTGCCGTTCTTCACGAGCGAACCGCCGCCCGCCAGTGTGCCGGTGGAGGAGAACGTGTAGTTCCCGTTCGAGTTGTTCACCGTGACCAGCGAGGGCGCGAGCGTGCCGGTGAGGTTCACGGTCTTGGCCGTGGCGGGCAGAAGCGTGTCATCGAAGGTGACGGCGTCGAAGGCCTGGAAGGCATCGTTGGAGCCACCGTTGTTGAAGTTCAGGAGCGTCGCATCCCAGGTGCCGGTGGCGACTCCCGCTGCGGAGGCATTGTTCCACACCAGATTGGCACCGGTGCCGGTGAGCACGAGCTGGAGCTTGTTGCCATTCACGACCACCGATCCGGTGGCACGGCTTGCGCCGTAGCTCGTGAGATTGAGCACCGGGGTGCCGGTGCCGGTGATGCCGCCGGTGGCGGTGATCAGATCATAGGTGCCCGGAGCCACGTTGCCGAGCAGCGGTGCCACCGAGATGGTGGCGCCGTTCGCCAGATTGAGCGCTCCGGTCAGCGTGGTGGTGCCGCCGGTCAGGGCGGGCAGCGCGAGGGTGGAATTGTTGGCCGCCGCGAGGGTGGTGAAGCTCTTTCCGACCGTGTCACTGCGGAACGTGCCGCCACTGTTCACGGCGATGCCGGAGGCGGGCAGTGATCCGTTCGCCCCCACTTCAAGAACGCCGCCGTTCACCGTGGTGGTGCCGGTGTAGGTGTTCGCGCCGTTGAGGATCTGCGTGCCGGTGCCTGCTTTGATGAAGTTGCCGGTGGAGGTGCTGTTGGCCAGCGTCCCGGAGAAGACGCCGCTGCCATTGTCCATCCCGAAGGTGAAGGAGGTGTAGCCGCTGCCGGTGTAGCCGGACTTGATCGTGCCGGTGCCGGTGAGTGCATCCACCCGGACATTGGCCTCCACGCCATCGAAGATCGCGCCGCTCGCCACGTTGAGATCGGAGAGGTTGTTGGTCCATACCTCGTTTCCGCTGCTGCCACCGGTGAAGGTGCCCGCCTGCACGTCGATCAATCCTCCGGAGCCCATGGCGAAGGTTCCGACGGTGGCACCCCAGATCAGGGTGCCGGTTTGGGTTTTGCGCAAGGTCCCGCTGCCCGAGATGGTGGCATTCACGGGCATCGTCAGGTTCTGCATTTCCAACACGGCGCCGGTCGCGATGCTGTAGGAGACGGAGCGGTTGGTGTTGGAGAGCACCAGGGTTCCTCCGTTCACCGTGGTTGCACCGGTGTAGGTATTGACGGCGGACAGGTTGAAGGTATCCGTGCCGGCCTTGGTGAGTGCGCCGGTGCCAGAGATGATACCGGCCAGCGTGGTGGTGATGGTATTGGGGCTGCTGAGGGTGGTGGTGGTGCTGGCGGAAAGGGTGATCGCGCTGTTGACCGTGGCCCCGGAGCCGACGTTTTTGATCGTGCCGCCATTCGAGGTGATGCCACGGGTGATATTGGTCCCGGTGGTGCCGTAGAGTCCGAGGGTTCCGGCGGAGTTGATGGTGACGGTGCCGGTGCCTTGGAGCACCGAGGTGGTCTCCACGCTCAGGGTTCCGGCATTGATGGTGAGGTTGCCGTTGGTGATCGAGGTGCCGACCAGGCTGAATTGATTGACCCCTTCCTTGGTCAGGGTGAATCCGCCGAGATCAAGGGTGGGTGTGGTGCCCGGGCGGATGTCAAAGCGACCGGTGCCTCCGACCGTGGCATTCGCCGCGAGAACGATCTTGTTGAAGGCATTCTGCTGGTCGGCTCCGGTGTTGATGAGAGCTCCGCTGCCTCCCACTCCCGTGCCGGAGATGGTCACGATTTCTGTGTTGGTGAGAGCCTGTCCGTTGACGTCCAGAGTGGCGCCGCTTTGCACCGTCGTGCCATTGCCGGTGCCACCCGTGCCGAGAGCGGCGGCGTTGCCTGCTTTCACGGTTCCTGCGGCGATGGTCAGCGTGCCGCTGTAGGTGTTCGCGCCGGAGAGCGTGAGGGAGCCCGTGCCGTTTTTCGTCAGCCCGGTGGTACTGCCCACGATTGAGGAAACGGTGGCATTGTTCGCTCCGGTATCGATAAACGGAGTGCCGGTGAGCGCAATCGTGCCTCCGCTCACGCTGTAGCCGGCGGTGGAGAAGGTGAGGGAAGGGGGGCTGACCGTGCCGGTGACCGTGACCGTGCCGGCGCTGCCGCCGAAGACGGCGTCCGATCCATCCGTCCAGATCACATTGGTGCCGGCCGTGGCGGCGGTGGACCAGTTGGTGGTGGCACCGGTGCTCCAGGTGCCGGTTCCTCCGTCGGCATCAGGGGTCGAACTGGTGCCGTCCCAATAAAGGCTGGCGGCTTGGAGGGGAGCTTGGGATGCCAAGGAGAGAGTCAGAGTGGCGAACAGACTCCAAAGCCCGGTATGATTGTTTTTTCTGGGTTTCATATAGAACAATGAACGAAATTATCAGGTGTAATGTTGGAATTTGCCCGATAATGCCTATATTTGTGAGGGGCGGCGGAGAGCTTTTCCAGTTCTAACAATCCAAGATTTGCGACAGTCGTCATTCGGAAGTCATTGCTCGTGTGTCTTGTCTGAATGATGGGTTATGTGATCAAGATGGTTTGGTTGGGTGCAACAAAGGCCCCTTGAATTACGCCATTTGAGCTTTTGGGGGTAAAATTGGATTCAGTTGGGAAAATTGTGAGTCGGGCGAAACTTTACATGGGGGCTCCGCCGTGTACGCTGGTGGCGCTGTTTCTCCCCCTGTCCCCCCTGAATGTTTTCAAAACCCCAGCAACCCGATCCGGATCGGGAGTTGGTCGCACGTGCCCGTGAGGGTGATACCCGCGCGTTTGACGCGCTGATCCTCAAGTACGGCGACAAGCTCTACGGCCTGGTCTACAACATGACCTCCCACAAGGAGGACACGCATGATCTCCTGCAGGAGATCTTCGCGCGCGCGTATCAATCGCTGGGAAAATTCCGCGGTCAGTCCACCTTCTATACGTGGATCTACCAGATCGCGGTGAACCTCACGCTGAACTTCCTCAAGAAGCGGAAACGCCGCACCGGCATCAGCCTGCAGGACCCGGATTCCTCCATCCAGGACGACCCCGCGCTGGTGGACAGCGGCCATGCTTCCAACCCGGAACAGCAGAGCCACCTCAATCAGCTCCAGCTAAAATTGAACGAAGCCATGCGCAGGCTGTCTGATTCCCACAGAACGGTGGTGACCCTGTTCGACATCCAGGGAATGCCTCATGGGGAGATTGCCAAGGTGTTGAAAGTCTCGGAAGGCACCGTTCGATCGCGGCTCCACTACGCGCATCTCCAGCTCCAATCGTTCCTACAGGAATGGTGGGATCAGAGGTTTTAAAAAAGTCCTTGTCAGACGGGTGGAAATTTTATAAATCTTAACCATCCCCGTCGTGAAACCCTCGGTCGAACAAATCGGAAGCCTGCTGGCCCTCAAGCGCGAAGAGCGCCCGGAAGAGGGATACTGGCAGGATTTCCTGTGCGAGTTCCACCAGCGCCAGCGCGAGGCCGCCGTGAAGCGGTGGACTCCTGCAGGTGTCTGGCAGCGGACGACCGCGTGGTTCAGCGAACTCGGAAACACCAAGTGGCTCTACGGAGCCGGTCTCGGTTACGCCGCCGCGATGGCCGCGTTCCTGTTGATCCCGCGTCCTGCGGATGTCGAGCTGGCTCCCGTGGTGCCGGTGAAGCATCAGGTGGTCCCCGCCCCGGCTCCTCCCGTCGAGCAACTCGACGAGCTGGACCTCGGGCCTACGACCCAGGGAAGTGTCGGCGAGCAGGTGTTCTGAGCGGCAGCCGCATGGTCCGGATCGCCATTTCAAGCCTTGCCCGGTGCGGCATCGGCCTTTTTCTCCTGTCAGCCTGCGTGTGCTCCTCGGATGCCCAAGTGGCGAAGTGGGAGGCATCCTTTCCCTCTGCGTCCGGCGGACAGGTGGTGAAATCCATCGCCACACCCTTGGACGAGGGTGGGCTGTTGGTCGCCGTGGTTCTTCCCGGCGCTGAAGCCATGCGTCCGACGGTGACGCGCGCCGGTCAACCGGTGTCAGTGGAGGTGGTCGGGATGGATTCCGTTTCCCGGCTCTGTTTCCTGAAGGCTTCCGCCGCGGGTGACCGGCTGGCGTGGGGCAAGACCGCTCCCTACACGCCCGGCACGCCTCTTCAATCTCCCGGCCCATTGAAAGCGCGGGCCACCGGCTGGGTGAAGCAGATCGGCACCAAGGTGCTGCCGTTCGCGCTGCTGCGGATCAATTTCGAGGGCGCCGTTCCTCCCACCGGTTCTCCGGTCAGCACCGAGGATGGCCGGGTGGTCGCGGTGGTATTCCAATCCGCAGGGAGCGCCAGTGCCTACGCCATTCCCGTGGAGGCGGTCCAACGGGTGAAGACGGACGTCTTCGGCAGCGGCAAGCTGGTGCGTGGTTGGCTGGGGTTATCGTTGCGGGCGGAGTCTCCTTCTCCCCAGGTCATGCGGGTCAGCCCGGATTCTCCCGCGTTGAAAGCTGGCATCCGCCCCAATGACGTTCTGCTTCAGGTGGGCACGCGTCCGGTGGCGAACTACGCCGATGCGGCGAACGCCTTCTTCTATCTGATGCCGCAGGAGGCCGTGGATCTCCGCTTTTTGCGTGGCACCGAGGAGATTTCCGTGACGCTCAATCCGGTGGTGGCCCCCACCGGGAAGTGATCCCCAGGGAGCAAGGACATTGCCGGCCTTGTTTCTTCGAGATTCTTGGATCCACGCAGTTCGAAGAAGCGGAGCCCTTTCTAACAAGGATAGGAATGTCCTTGCTCCCTGGAGCCGCGTCCGGTCCTCCTTCCGCTCGTGAAACTGATTCTCGCCTCTTCCTCGCCGCGTCGCCGGGAACTGCTGGCTGCGGCCGGATTGCCATTCGAGGTCGTGGTGTCTCCGGCCGAGGAAATCCACGATGCGGCGATTCCGCTCGATCAACTTTGCGAAGAGAATGCCGCCCTCAAGGCTGCGGCCGTGGCGGTGGAGCATCCGGACGCCACCGTGATCGGCGCGGACACGCTGGTGTACATCGATCATGAACCTCTCGGCAAACCCCGCTCGCCGGAGGAAGCGCGGGCGATGCTGCGCAAGCTGTCCGGTCGTGCGCATACCGTATGCACCGGCGTGTGTCTCATCCGGCCGGGCGGAGAGCGCGAACTCTTTCACGCTCTGACGGAAGTCGAGTTCCGCGTGCTGGATGAGGCGGCCATCGAAGGCTATCTGGCATTGGTCCATACCCTCGACAAGGCAGGCGGCTATGCCATCCAGGAGCATGGAGACCGGATTGTCAGCGGCATCCGTGGCAGCTACAGCAATGTCGTCGGCCTGCCGGTGGATGAGGTGGTGGAAAGGTTGCTCGCCGGGCGGTAAATCGGATTGCGGGCCGGAGGGGATTGGACGATGAATCGCGCATGGCATTTCCGCCGCGCTATCCGCTGCTGTTCAACCCGAGGGCGAGGAGCCAGAAGGGGCAGCGGACGTTCCGTTTCCTGATGGAGCATTCCAACCGCTTCTACCTCTGTGCGACCAACTCGTCCGAGGAGGCCCGCCATCTGGCGGCCCGCTTCGCCGCGGAGGGGGAGCCGGTGGTGATCGCCGCCGGTGGCGATGGCACCCTGAATGCGGTGGTGTCCGGTTTGGCCGGTTCCCAGACGGCGCTCGGGGTCCTGCCCGCAGGGACGATGAATGTCTTCGCCCGCGAGCTGGGCATCCCGTTCGACAATCTGGGCAAGGCCTTCGAAGTGATCGAGCGCGGCCATGTCCGCGAGGTCGACTTGTTCGAGGCGAACCGCGCGCCCTTCATGCAGATGGCTGGAGTGGGCTTTGATGCGATGGTCATCGAGGAAACCACCTGGGAGACGAAGAAGATGCTCGGGCCGCTGGCGTATCTGCTCTCCGCCGTGAAGGTGTTGGGAGAGAAGCCTCCGCGCATGGAGGTGATCTGCCGCGATGGCCGCCGTGTGGAGGGAGTCGCCGTGTTGGCGGGAAATGGGTCGCTTTATGGCGGCCAGTTCCGCCTGTTCCGCATGGCGGACAACCAGGACTCGATGCTGGACGTGCTGGTGTTCAAGGAGGCCGGCTACAAGCTGGTGCTGGATTCCCTCAAGGGGCTGGCGCTGGGAGGCGTGGATCTCGCCGCCTCCACGGAATACTTCCAGTCCGAGGGCTTCACGGTCGTCGCCGAGCGTGAAGTGCCGGTGCAGGTGGATGGGGAGCTGCTGGGGCGTGCGCGCGAAGTGTGCTTCTCGGAGAGTCCGCGTCGTCTGCGGGTGCTCGCGCCGGAAGATCCGGTGGCTGGCAGCCGGTTCGTGGAGGTGATGAAAGCCATGATGTTGTGGCCGAAACGGATCGCGGATCCGGCCACCAAGGCAGGCGCATGAAGGGACGGGCTCCATCCTTCTGGAAGCGGTTCCTGCGCCGTTTTCTGAAAACGTGCGCACTCGTGATCGTGCTCGCGGCCTTGTTCATCGGCTATGCGAATCTCGCCCCGGTGCTGGCCTCCCATGGGAGATTGTATGAGGACCCGGATGCGGTGCCACATCGCCGCGTGGGCCTGGTGTTCGGTTGCGATCATCGGATCGATGGGCGGGAGAATCTCTACTTCCGCTATCGCATGGAGGCTGCCGCCGCCTTGTGGAAAGCGGGCAAAATCGACTGCCTGATTGTCTCCGGGGACAACCGCGAGCGGCACTACAACGAACCCGAGGCCATGCGCCAGGCGTTGGTGGCGCGTGGTGTGCCGGTGGAGCGGATCATCGGGGACTTCGCCGGCTTGCGGACCTTGGATTCAGTGGTCCGGGCCAAGGAGATCTTCGGGGTCACCGAGGTCGTGTTCGTCACGCAGAAGTTCCAGAACGAGAGGGCGATCTATCTGGCCCGCGCGAATGGCATGGACGCGATTGGCTTCGATGCGCGAGACGTGGAAGGCCGTGGAGGTTTCAAAACGCACTTCCGGGAAATCGGTGCCCGTGTAAAGATGTGGCTGGATGTAAAGATTCTTGGCACGCGCCCGAGGCACCTCGGCGAGAAAATAGGACTGCCTGAAAATCATTGAATCGGTGGCAAAATAGCCGTTTGGCATGACCTTTGTTGTCTTTTGGTGGGCTACCTGCTTACGTCGCACCGATTTGCGACGTGATCGCGTAATGGCGGAGGGTGCCCCTGGCCGGTTTAGAACTTCTTGAATTTAACAAAAGCAATGGAACTCGTCGGGGATACCTCACAAAGCGTCATTACATGCCGCAACAGCCAAGGAACGGAGCTGACGGCTAACTTGCTGAGAATCAAGCGCTACTCTGTTGTTTTCGAGGTTTACAATCCATACAGTATCCTCCAGCTCTCGGAGGTCTTGTCCGACTTCCGGATCATGGCCTCAAGGCGCCTGCTCTATCATGGTAAGGCGGTGATCAGCAATCTGTTGAACACCGGCATCGTGCTGGTGTGCGAGGCGACTCTGGATGAAGGCTGGGTGGAAGTGGACTTCCTGTCGTCGGTGGCGGGGAATGCCGATGTCGGCGGCCAGTTCACCTCGTTCATGACGGAGTGGAAATCCGCCAACCAGGTGCAGGACCCCTTCAAGCTGGTGGATACTGTATGGATTGTAAACCTCGAAAACAACAGAGTAGCGCTTGATTCTCAGCAAGTTAGCCGTCGGCTCCATTTCCTTGGCTGTTGCGGCATGTAATGACACTTTGTGAGGTATCCCCGACGAGTTCATTGCTTTTGTTAAATTCAAGAAGTTCTAAACCAGCAGGGGCACCCTCCGCCATTACGCGATCACGTCGCAAATCGGTGCGACGTAAGCAGGTAGCCCACCAAAAGACAACAAAGGTCATGCCAAACGGCTATTTTGCCACCAATTCAATGATTTTCAGGCAGTCCTATTTTCTCGCCGAGGATCTCGGGCGCGTGCCAAGAATCTTTACATCCAGCCACATCTTTACACGGGCACCGAACCGGAAGTGCGTTTGAAACCTCCACGGCCTTCCACGTCTCGCGCATCGAAGCAATCAGCATCCCGTGCCATTCGCGCCAGATAGATCGCCCTCTCGTTCTGGAACTTCTGCGTGACGAACACGGACCTCGGTGACCCCGAAGATCTCCTTGGCCCGGACCACTGAATCCAAGGTCCGCAAGCCGGCGAAGTCCCCGATGATCCGCTCCACCGGCACACCACGCGCCACCAACGCCTGGCGCATGGGCCTCACAGGTCGTTGTAGTGCCGCTCGCGGTTGTCCCGGAGACAATCAGGCAGTCGATTTTGCCCGCTTTCCACAAGGCGGCGGCCCTTCCATGCGATAGCGGAAGTAGAGATTCTCCCGCCCATCGATCCGATGATCGCAACCGAACACCAGGCCCACGCGGCGATGTGGCACCGCATCCGGGTCCTTCATACAATCTCCCATGGGAGGCCAGCACCGGGGCGAGATTCGCATAGCCGATGAACAAGGCCGCGAGCACGATCACGAGTGCGCACGTTTTCAGAAAACGGCGCAGGAACCGCTTCCAGAAGGATGGAGCCCGTCCCTTCATGCGCCTGCCTTGGTGGCCGGTTCCGCGATCCGTTTCGGCCACAACATCATGGCTTTCATCACCTCCACGAACCGGCTGCCGGCACCGACTCCGGCGCGAGCACCCGCAGACGACGCGGACTCTCCGAGAAGCACACTTCGCGCGCACGCCCCAGCAGCTCCCCATCCACCTGCACCGGCACTTCACGCTCGGCGACGACCGTGAAGCCCTCGGACTGGAAGTATTCCGTGGGAGGCGGCGAGATCCACGCCTCCCAGCGCCAGCCCCTTGAGGGAATCCAGCACCAGCTTGTAGCCGGCCTCCTTGAACACCAGCACGTCCAGCATCGAGTCCTGGTTGTCCGCCATGCGGAACAGGCGGAACTGGCCGCCATAAAGCGACCCATTTCCCGCCAACACGGCGACTCCCTCCACACGGCGGCAATCGCGGCAGATCACCTCCATGCGCGGAGGCTTCTCTCCCAACACCTTCACGGCGGAGAGCAGATACGCCAGCGGCCCGAGCATCTTCTTCGTCTCCCAGGTGGTTTCCTCGATGACCATCGCATCAAAGCCCACTCCAGCCATCTGCATGAAGGGCGCGCGGTTCGCCTCGAACAAGTCAACCTCGCGGACATGGCCGCGCTCGATCACTTCGAAGGCCTTGCCCAGATTGTCGAACGGGATGCCCAGCTCGCGGGCGAAGACATTCATCGTCCCTGCGGGCAGGACCCCGAGCGCCGTCTGGGAACCGGCCAAACCGGACACCACCGCATTCAGGGTGCCATCGCCACCGGCGGCGATCACCACCGGCTCCCCCTCCGCGGCGAAGCGGGCCGCCAGATGGCGGGCCTCCTCGGACGAGTTGGTCGCACAGAGGTAGAAGCGGTTGGAATGCTCCATCAGGAAACGGAACGTCCGCTGCCCCTTCTGGCTCCTCGCCCTCGGGTTGAACAGCAGCGGATAGCGCGGCGGAAATGCCATGCGCGATTCATCGTCCAATCCCCTCCGGCCCGCAATCCGATTTACCGCCCGGCGAGCAACCTTTCCACCACCTCATCCACCGGCAGGCCGACGACATTGCTGTAGCTGCCACGGATGCCGCTGACAATCCGGTCTCCATGCTCCTGGATGGCATAGCCGCCTGCCTTGTCGAGGGTATGGACCAATGCCAGATAGCCTTCGATGGCCGCCTCATCCAGCACGCGGAACTCGACTTCCGTCAGAGCGTGAAAGAGTTCGCGCTCTCCGCCCGGCCGGATGAGACACACGCCGGTGCATACGGTATGCGCACGACCGGACAGCTTGCGCAGCATCGCCCGCGCTTCCTCCGGCGAGCGGGGTTTGCCGAGAGGTTCATGATCGATGTACACCAGCGTGTCCGCGCCGATCACGGTGGCGTCCGGATGCTCCACCGCCACGGCCGCAGCCTTGAGGGCGGCATTCTCTTCGCAAAGTTGATCGAGCGGAATCGCCGCATCGTGGATTTCCTCGGCCGGAGACACCACGACCTCGAATGGCAATCCGGCCGCAGCCAGCAGTTCCCGGCGACGCGGCGAGGAAGAGGCGAGAATCAGTTTCACGAGCGGAAGGAGGACCGGACGCGGCTCCAGGGAGCAAGGACATTCCTATCCTTGTTAGAAAGGGCTCCGCTTCTTCGAACTGCGTGGATCCAAGAATCTCGAAGAAACAAGGCCGGCAATGTCCTTGCTCCCTGGGGATCACTTCCCGGTGGGGGCCACCACCGGATTGAGCGTCACGGAAATCTCCTCGGTGCCACGCAAAAAGCGGAGATCCACGGCCTCCTGCGGCATCAGATAGAAGAAGGCGTTCGCCGCATCGGCGTAGTTCGCCACCGGACGCGTGCCCACCTGAAGCAGAACGTCATTGGGGCGGATGCCAGCTTTCAACGCGGGAGAATCCGGGCTGACCCGCATGACCTGGGGAGAAGGAGACTCCGCCCGCAACGATAACCCCAGCCAACCACGCACCAGCTTGCCGCTGCCGAAGACGTCCGTCTTCACCCGTTGGACCGCCTCCACGGGAATGGCGTAGGCACTGGCGCTCCCTGCGGATTGGAATACCACCGCGACCACCCGGCCATCCTCGGTGCTGACCGGAGGACCCGGTGGGAGGAACGGCGCCCTCGAAATTGATCCGCAGCAGCGCGAACGGCAGCACCTTGGTGCCGATCTGCTTCACCCAGCCGGTGGCCCGCGCTTTCAATGGGCCGGGAGATTGAAGAGGCGTGCCGGGCGTGTAGGGAGCGGTCTTGCCCCACGCCAGCCGGTCACCCGCGGCGGAAGCCTTCAGGAAACAGAGCCGGGAAACGGAATCCATCCCGACCACCTCCACTGACACCGGTTGACCGGCGCGCGTCACCGTCGGACGCATGGCTTCAGCGCCGGGAAGAACCACGGCGACCAACAGCCCACCCTCGTCCAAGGGTGTGGCGATGGATTTCACCACCTGTCCGCCGGACGCAGAGGGAAAGGATGCCTCCCACTTCGCCACTTGGGCATCCGAGGAGCACACGCAGGCTGACAGGAGAAAAAGGCCGATGCCGCACCGGGCAAGGCTTGAAATGGCGATCCGGACCATGCGGCTGCCGCTCAGAACACCTGCTCGCCGACACTTCCCTGGGTCGTAGGCCCGAGGTCCAGCTCGTCGAGTTGCTCGACGGGAGGAGCCGGGGCGGGGACCACCTGATGCTTCACCGGCACCACGGGAGCCAGCTCGACATCCGCAGGACGCGGGATCAACAGGAACGCGGCCATCGCGGCGGCGTAACCGAGACCGGCTCCGTAGAGCCACTTGGTGTTTCCGAGTTCGCTGAACCACGCGGTCGTCCGCTGCCAGACACCTGCAGGAGTCCACCGCTTCACGGCGGCCTCGCGCTGGCGCTGGTGGAACTCGCACAGGAAATCCTGCCAGTATCCCTCTTCCGGGCGCTCTTCGCGCTTGAGGGCCAGCAGGCTTCCGATTTGTTCGACCGAGGGTTTCACGACGGGGATGGTTAAGATTTATAAAATTTCCACCCGTCTGACAAGGACTTTTTTAAAACCTCTGATCCCACCATTCCTGTAGGAACGATTGGAGCTGGAGATGCGCGTAGTGGAGCCGCGATCGAACGGTGCCTTCCGAGACTTTCAACACCTTGGCAATCTCCCCATGAGGCATTCCCTGGATGTCGAACAGGGTCACCACCGTTCTGTGGGAATCAGACAGCCTGCGCATGGCTTCGTTCAATTTTAGCTGGAGCTGATTGAGGTGGCTCTGCTGTTCCGGGTTGGAAGCATGGCCGCTGTCCACCAGCGCGGGGTCGTCCTGGATGGAGGAATCCGGGTCCTGCAGGCTGATGCCGGTGCGGCGTTTCCGCTTCTTGAGGAAGTTCAGCGTGAGGTTCACCGCGATCTGGTAGATCCACGTATAGAAGGTGGACTGACCGCGGAATTTTCCCAGCGATTGATACGCGCGCGCGAAGATCTCCTGCAGGAGATCATGCGTGTCCTCCTTGTGGGAGGTCATGTTGTAGACCAGGCCGTAGAGCTTGTCGCCGTACTTGAGGATCAGCGCGTCAAACGCGCGGGTATCACCCTCACGGGCACGTGCGACCAACTCCCGATCCGGATCGGGTTGCTGGGGTTTTGAAAACATTCAGGGGGGACAGGGGGAGAAACAGCGCCACCAGCGTACACGGCGGAGCCCCCATGTAAAGTTTCGCCCGACTCACAATTTTCCCAACTGAATCCAATTTTACCCCCAAAAGCTCAAATGGCGTAATTCAAGGGGCCTTTGTTGCACCCAACCAAACCATCTTGATCACATAACCCATCATTCAGACAAGACACACGAGCAATGACTTCCGAATGACGACTGTCGCAAATCTTGGATTGTTAGAACTGGAAAAGCTCTCCGCCGCCCCTCACAAATATAGGCATTATCGGGCAAATTCCAACATTACACCTGATAATTTCGTTCATTGTTCTATATGAAACCCAGAAAAAACAATCATACCGGGCTTTGGAGTCTGTTCGCCACTCTGACTCTCTCCTTGGCATCCCAAGCTCCCCTCCAAGCCGCCAGCCTTTATTGGGACGGCACCAGTTCGACCCCTGATGCCGACGGAGGAACCGGCACCTGGAGCACCGGTGCCACCACCAACTGGTCCACCGCCGCCACGGCCGGCACCAATGTGATCTGGACGGATGGATCGGACGCCGTCTTCGGCGGCAGCGCCGGCACGGTCACGGTCACCGGCACGGTCAGCCCCCCTTCCCTCACCTTCTCCACCGCCGGCTACAGCGTGAGCGGAGGCACGATTGCGCTCACCGGCACTCCGTTTATCGATACCGGAGCGAACAATGCCACCGTTTCCTCAATCGTGGGCAGTACCACCGGGCTGACGAAAAACGGCACGGGCTCCCTCACGCTCTCCGGCGCGAACACCTACAGCGGCACGCTGACCATCGCCGCAGGAACCGTGAAAGCAGGCAACGCCGCCGCTCTCGGCACGGGTGGCACCGGCAATGGCACGACGGTGCAAAGCGGCGCCACTCTGGACGTCAACGGACAGGCTCTCACCAACACAGAAATCGTGACCATCTCCGGCACGGGAGTGGGAGGCAGCGGAGCTCTCATCAACACCGGAGCCGACCAGCAGAATGCCTTCAACAAGATCGTTCTCGCGGCGAATGCCACGGTCGGAGGCACCGGTCGCTTTGACATTCCGCCCGGGCACCACACCCACCCTTGATCTCGGCGGATTCACCCTGACCAAGGAAGGGGTCAATCAATTCAGCCTGGTCGGCACCTCGATCACCAACGGCAACCTCACCATCAATGCCGGAACCCTGAGCGTGGAGACCACCTCGGTGCTCCAAGGCACCGGCACCGTCACCATCAACTCCGCCGGAACCCTCGGACTCTACGGCACCACCGGGACCAATATCACCCGTGGCATCACCTCGAATGGCGGCACGATCAAAAACGTCGGCTCCGGGGCCACGGTCAACAGCGCGATCACCCTTTTCCGCCAGCACCACCACCACCCTCAGCAGCCCCAATACCATCACCACCACGCTGGCCGGTATCATCTCTGGCACCGGCGCACTCACCAAGGCCGGCACGGATACCTTCAACCTGTCCGCCGTCAATACCTACACCGGTGCAACCACGGTGAACGGAGGAACCCTGGTGCTCTCCAACACCAACCGCTCCGTCTCCTACAGCATCGCGACCGGCGCCGTGTTGGAAATGCAGAACCTGACGATGCCCGTGAATGCCACCATCTCGGGCAGCGGGACCTTGCGCAAAACCCAAACCGGCACCCTGATCTGGGGTGCCACCGTCGGAACCTTCGCCATGGGCTCCGGAGGATTGATCGACGTGCAGGCGGGCACCTTCACCGGTGGCAGCAGCGGAAACGAGGTATGGACCAACAACCTCTCCGATCTCAACGTGGCGAGCGGCGCGATCTTCGATGGCGTGGAGGCCAATGTCCGGGTGGATGCACTCACCGGCACCGGCACGATCAAGTCCGGCTACACCGGCAGCGGCTACACCTCCTTCACCTTCGGGATGGACAATGGCAGCGGCGTCTTCTCCGGGACGCTGGCCAACAGCACCTCCACCGGCAACTTCATCAACTCAGGCACCGGCACGCAGATCCTCAACGGCGCAGAACACCTACACCGGCACCACCACGGTGAACGGCGGCGTTCTTGAAGTGGGGCGGGACGACGGATCACTGCCCGCCTCCGGCATCGCCGTGAACAGTGGCGGCACGTTCCGCAGTGACACGGTCGGAAAGAGCTTCACCACCCTCGCGGCGGCCAACAATTCCACCCTCGCGCTGCCCGCCCTGACCGGCGGCACCACCACGCTCGACCGGAGCGCTCAATCTGGCGAACGGCGCCACCATCTCGGTGGCACCGCTGCTCGGCAACGTGGCTCCGGGCACCTATGATCTGATCACCGCCACCGGCGGCATCACCGGCACCGGCACCCCGGTGCTCAATCTCACGAGCTACGGCGCAAGCCGTGCCACCGGATCGGTGGTCGTGAATGGCAACAAGCTCCAGCTCGTGCTCACCGGCACCGGTGCCAATCTGGTGTGGAACAATGCCTCCGCAGCGGGAGTCGCCACCGGCACCTGGGATGCGACGCTCCTGAACTTCAACAACGGTGGCTCCAACGATGCCTTCCAGGCCTTCGACGCCGTCACCTTCGATGACACGCTTCTGCCCGCCACGGCCAAGACCGTGAACCTCACCGGCACGCTCGCGCCCTCGCTGGTCACGGTGAACAACTCGAACGGGAACTACACGTTCTCCTCCACCGGCACACTGGCGGGCGGCGGTTCGCTCGTGAAGAACGGCACCGGCACGCTCACCTTCGCCGCCACCACCGGTTATGCCCTTTCCGGCAATCTCACGGTGAACGCGGGCACGGTGGATCTGGGTGGCAAGCAGATCACCCCGGCAATCGTCACCCTGGCGGGCGGCACGCTGAACAACGCCACGATCTACCCGGGCAGCCTCGACCTCCAATCCGGCACTGCGTCCGCGGTGTTCACCGGCAACACGACGTGGAACAAGAGCACCGCAGGCACCGTGACCCTGTCTGGTGCCAACACCATCACCGGTGCGGGGACCCTGGGTGCGGGCACGTTGGCACTCGGCTCCACGGCCACGATCGGCACGGGAACCGTGGCCATCTCCAGCGGAGCCACCCTTTCCGTCTCCCGATCGGCGAACTCGCTGGCGATCCCGAATGCTCTCAGCGGCAGCGGCAGCATCACCCTGACCGGCACCAACACCGGAGCCGCGACGAATGCTTCCGAAGTGACCTTCACCGGCAATAACAGCGGTTTCAGCGGGGCCATCTCGGTCACCGGGGCACGGGCCACCATCACCGCCTCCGGCACGGCGGGAGGCACCGGCCCACTCACGGTCTCGGGCGCGGGCGGCCAGTTCTTCACGGGTGCCGGCACCTACACGAACAACTTCTTCCTGACGGGCAACGGTTGGACTGAAGGTGCGGGCACCCTCGGCGCGCTGCGCCTCGGCGGCGGCACGATCAGCGGCACCATCACCCTGACCGGCAACAGCCGGATCACCTCCTACGGCGGGAGCGGCACGCTCAGTGGCCCGATCGTGGAAAGCGGCGGCTCCCGGAGCCTGGAACTGGGCACCACCGGCTCCACACACAGCATCACCCTTTCCGGTGCGAGCACCTACACCGGCACCACCACCATCACCAATGCAACGGTGACCCTGAATGGGAGCCTCGGTGCTACTGCGGTGACCGTAGCATCCGGATCCACATTGGGAGGATCGGGCTCCATCGGCGCGGGCGGTTCGCTGACCTTCGCCAGCACCGCCACCAACCTGGTGGTGAACGCCTCGACCACGCCCCTCACGGTGAACGGCAATGTGACCCTCGCCGGTACCACCACCGTGAACCTGACCACCGCCGCGGGCACTCCCAGCGGTGTGATTCCGGTGCTCAACTACACCGGCACCGTCAGCGGCTCGACCACCAACCTCGCTCTGGCCAATCCAACCAGCTACCGTCAGGCGGTCTTCAACATCGGAGCCAATCAGATCACCGTGGACGTCGGTGGCAAGGCGCTGGTTTGGAAGGGCGTCTCCGGCGGACAGTGGACCATCGGCGGCACCAACTTGCGCTGGACCACCGGCGGCAGCAGCGAAACCGACGCCTATTTCCAGGGAGATACCGTCACCTTCGATGACACCGGCACCACCACCAATGTCACGCTGACCGGAGTGATGCTGCCGAATGCGGTGGTGGTGAACAACAGCACCAAGGACTACACCCTCACGGAAAGCGCCGGAAACTACATCGCCGGCGGCACCAGCCTGACCAAGAACGGCAGCGGCAAGCTCACGCTGACAGGGGCCAACAACACCTACTCCGGTGGCACGGTCGTCAATGGCGGCACCCTCGCGCTAGGCACCGGTGGTGGCGCGGGAACGATCCGCGGACCGCTCACCATCAACAGCGGCGCGACGGTCAGCGGCGTCGTGCAAGACTCCATGGGCTACAACGTCGGCACGCAGGTCACGACGCTCACGATCAACGGCGGCACGTTCAACAACGAGTCCGCCAGCAACCAGGGCTACACTACCAATGTCATCCTGAACGGAGGCTTCATCACCTCCACCGGAACCGGGCCGTTCAACTTCAACGATGGTTACGGCATCACTTCCAATGCGAACGCGACCACGTCCGTCATCAGTTCCCCGATCCTGATCCGCAGCACCAACAACATGCCGGTGGCGGTGGCCTCGGGCACGACGGCCAGCGGCATCGACCTCGACATCACGGGAGTCATCTCCGGCCCCACCAATGCCCTGACCAAGACCGGCACCGGCACGCTGCGGCTGAGCGGAGCGAATACCTACGCCAATGGCACCACGTTGAGCGCTGGCAAGCTGGTGCTCACCAACACCACCGGCTCCGCCACCGGCACGGGAGCGGTCACCGGAGCGGCTGGAACCACGCTTACCGGCAATGGCTCGATCTCGAGCGCGCTGACCACGGCGGGCACCATTGCTCCGGGTAACGGCGGCATCGGCCAACTGGCCACAGGCGCGACCGCACTGACCGGCACGCTCGCAATCGAGGTCAACGGTGCCGACAGCGACAAGCTCGCCGTGACCGGTGACCTGAATCTGACCGGAGCCTCGCTCTCCGTCTCGGCACTCGGGGGCGGCTTCACCGGTCCGTATGTCATCGCCACCTGGACAGGCAATCTCACCGGTTCATTCAGCTCGGTGCCGTTCGGCTACAAGGTGACCTACGACACCACCGCCAAGCAGGCCATCCTCGCCCAAGCCACCGGCTACGCCTCATGGGCGGGCGGACACGGGCTGGATGCCAGCAACAACGGACTTACCCAGGACCCGGACCACGATGGCATCCAGAACCTGATGGAGTATCTGCTGAACGCCAACCCGCTGTCCTTCACCACGGTGGAACTCCCGATCCAGCTGTTGATCCAGTCAACCTCCAGTTCCAGTTCCTGCGCAGCAAGACCTCCAAGCAGGACACCAACGCAACGGTGCAATGGACGACCAACCTGTCCACCTGGACGGACATCCCGATCCCGGATCACGATGCCGCCGATGGCGTGGTGAACGTGGATGAAAGCACCGATGCGAGCAGCGACATCATCACCGTGAGCATCCCTCGCAGCAATGCGGTCAGCGGCAAGATCTTCGTGCGCCTGAAAGCCACGCCGAAGCCCTGATCTTCCCACTCTTGTTGTTGGCGCGACACCCCCTTCCGTCCTCGTGGCGGGAGGGGGATTTTTTATTGGAGGGCGTCTATTTCGCCTTCTCCACTTCCAAGGTCGCACGGACCGGGAAGTGGTCGGACGGCCAGACGCCATCCTTCGAATCATGGAGGATCTCCGAGTCCACCGGCTTCAATTCCGGACTGGCGTAGATGTAGTCGATGCGGCCGCCATCGGTCTTGCCACTGAAGCCATGGACGGTGCCGGAGATGGCGGCGGGAGTATCCGCGTGCAGCGATTTCCCAGACATCGACAGGATGGGAGGCGCTGTCATGAATGAGCTGCTGGACGGGATTG
>JASGJM010000013.1:0-112297 GCA_049840755.1 Luteolibacter sp.
CTGGTATGGATATGAGTCTGATGGTATCGCCATCAGGCTTAGCAGCGCATAAGCTTTAAAGCTCTTGCCTAGCAGGTGCATATGAGGATTTATAGTGAGAATGGAGATGTCATAAGGTACGGTGTAGTGGCTGGATACCTGCTTTTCAATCGTATTGGGTTGTATGATAAGGTCTGGCTCTACGGGATATGCCAATGCACCTAACTGAAATTCCTGTGAATGGCGCTTTCAGGTGGTGTTTTTGAAAAAAAGATATTAATGTAGGAGCTGTCGGTAATGTCTTCTTTATTGGAGTAATCCATAGTGTATGTCGTTGAGCAGGAATGCGCCCTTACGGGGCAGCTTGTAGCCGCCAAGGCCTTCAGGATATTTTTGCCCGAATACCCCTGGCAGGTAATTCACCACAGATTTTTGCAGGGTAGGGTATGAGCCATCATCGTTGGGCAGGCCCAGCTTTTCAAAAGCATGTAATAAAGAGAGAGTATCTTCTACCATATCTACAACCCGCTCACCGGTAAAAACATCTTTCTTTTTGTCGAAGTCATATTTTACCATATCACCGTTTACATGGTGTATTGCATTATTTCTGCCAGGCATAAATTCTATGAGGCTCGCAAAAGTATCGGCCTTGAGTTCGTATGGTACTTTTACCAGCAGGAATTTATCAGTGCTATTGCCTTTCAGGAATATGGGTTGCACAGGGATGCGCATATCCGGTGACCGATTACAGAGCAACGGGTAGGATGGCAGGGCCGGTATTTTGTCTTTAATGGGCCTTCCGGCATTCTTTCTGCCCGTGTGCCCATTTCTCCAGTATTTTGATGTCGTGCTCGGTAAGCAGGCGCTCCCCGACGAACGAAGTGGTATAATGCGGATCAGCAGGCCATGGCGGCATAAGCTCGTTCTTCGGTTACATAAGCATATGCGCATGCACTTAGTTTTTAGCTTGTTGATAGTTTACGAGTTAAAAATGGGCATTACCGCCCGGACGGTGGCATATAGTACAGTTGTTATACAGGATATTGGCTATATGCTCTGTATAGGTGACCTTATCGGGAAGACGGCGGCTGCTATTGCATGCAGTGTACAATAATAAAGCCACGATTATTGCTGGTACTATGTGTTTACTACATCTTCATTATTGTCTTTGGCCAGCTCCTGCGGATATTTTGCCTAATAATATACTTACGTTCAGCTCATACCCTATCAAAATTACAGTAGTATTCAGCCATATCCAAACCATAAATGCAATCAGAGTACCAATAGAGCGATATACTTTGTTGTAATTGATAAAGTTATTTACCAGGAAAAAAATATCGATGTAGCTATAATAGCATACAAGTAGTAGCGATTGCCGCGCCGGCGGATAAAAACTTAAACCTGTGTGTGATACGACGGGCCGTATTTGTATATAATAGAGATGGCAAAAAACATAACTATCATCAGTATCAGGAAGCTTAGACTTTATACTGAAGAATAATATGAAAGGCTTTTAGCACCCATGAGTTTAGGTTTTTGGTTTGTATCAGATAATACTGTCATGGCGATAATTATAACGCATATGAGAATGAGGGTGAGCTTTATAGCTGTCCACCGGCGTTGAAGGCCGAGTACGCTTTTTATACAATGTATCGCTGTTGTCGAAGTTGCGCATGAGCCCCATCATTCCGTTTGATGGTAGAAACATAATACCAATAGCAAGAACCGAATGATAATGCAGCACGGTGCTGTCTTTGCGTATGCATAAATTCATTGTCTACGCTCCTGAACTGCAACTTATATAGGTTTGTGATTGGGTGTTAGCAGCTTTATGGGGATTAAGTATGGTAGGCTCTATATTTTTTAATGGCAGGTATGGTACTAATGAAAATAGGAACAGGAAAGTAGGTGGCATAGCCATAAGAAAATTATAGGTTACTGCTGCTGCGCGCTCCTGTATTTTTACCTTACTGATTTCCCTTAAAAGAAAACCCGCCCACATCATATAACGACGTGCCATTTACTCCCGGAAGTATGGTCTTCCTTGCCCACTGAACACAAGCTGTACAGGTGCAGACTTATAAAAGGTAAGTTGGAGGCGATTCATTATAATTACTGTAACAGGTTACAGGTTTTTCAGAATAAAGTCGGTCATACGGGTATAAAGCTGGTGACGGGTGGTGCCACCGCTAATGCCATGTGCCTTATCAGGGTAGTATTCGCTTTCATACTCCTTATCGGCTTTTATGAGGGCATTAGTAAGCATCACAGAGTTCTGGAAGTGCACATTGTCATCGGCAGTGCCATGTATGAGCAGGAATTTGCCTTTCAGCTCTTCTGCCATTTTCTCGGGAGAGTTGTCATCATATCCACTTGGTTTTCCTGTGGCGTGCGCATATAGCGTTCGGTGTAGATGTTATCATAATAGCGCCAGTTAGTAACAGGTGCTACGGCTATGGCCATCTTAAATACATCGCCCCCCTTCATGATGCAGGTGCTGCTCATAAAGCCGCCATAGCTCCACCCCCATATGCCTATGCGGTTCTTATCTACATAAGGCAGGGTGCCCAGGTTCTTGGCCGCAGCTATCTGGTCTTCGCTTTCGTATTTACCAAGGGTCAGATAGGTTTTCTTGCGGAAGGCTTCACCACGGTAGCCGGTGCCGGTGCCATCAGCACACACTACTTATATAGCCTTTCTCCGCCAGCATCTGGTGCCAGAAAAAATCGGCAACAGGAAAGCGGTCTGCAACCTGCCTGTGAGCCAGAGCCGCTGTACTGGAACATAAGCACAGGATATTTCTTTGTACTGTCAAAGCCGGGAGGTGTTATCATCCATGCATTTAGTTGCTCAGAGACTCCCTTTATCTTAATCAGCTTTATTCTTCCTAACGCATAATCCTGCATTTTCTTTTCCAGTACCTTGTTATCTTCCAGTATACGGATTATTTCGCCCTTTGCATTGCGTAATGAATATACAGGTACCTTTATCCAGTTGTGAATATTTATCCAGGAAGAAATTATAACCTTCGCACGGAGTAATATTATGCATGCCCCGTTCGGGGGTCATGCATTTTTTATCTTTACCATATAGTGTGCTCACATATAGCTGCCGTTGCATTGGTGACTTTTCGGCCGCCGTGTAGTATACAAGCCCGCGCTTTACATCAATACCTGTAAGGTCATCTACATCATAATTACCCGGTGTTATATCCGTCAGTGCCCTGCTTTTCCAGTTCCAGTTGTAAAGGTGATTGTATCCTTAGCGTTCGCTGCGGATAATGAATGAATGATTATCAGGGAGAAAAGTAATCTCATCGTCAATGCTCACATACCATTTGTTTTTATCAGTATATATTACATGCGAACGGCCATCACTGGCATTGCATAAAAGCAGCTCCAGCTTATTCTGCAGCCGGTTGAGCCTGTATATGCACAACTCTGCAGGATTATTGCTCCACTTGATGCGGGGGATGTACTGGTCAGTTTCACGACCTACGTCTGCTGTTACCAGATTTTTCCTTTCAAGGTCATATATTTTCATCTGTACAATTGAATTTCGCTCACCTGCCTTGGGGTATTTGTAAGTGTATTGTTCGGGATATAGACCGGTATATTTGGTTATGGTATAATCAGGCACAAGGCTCTCATCAAAACGGTACCACGCTATATATTTTCCATCGCCCGACCATTCAAACGCATGCGTGAAAGAAAACTCCTCTTCATATACCCAGTCACAGTTTCCATTTTTAATTTTGTTTTTCTCACCATCAGTGGTGAGTGGTACAGTTACTTCTTTTTGCAGGTCTTTATAATACAGGTTGTTGTTCTTTACATAGGCTACCTTTTTGCCGTCTGGAGAAAAAGTGGCGTGCAGTACTTTGTCATAATCCAGCAGCTTTATGCTGCCTGTGGCTATGTCATAAATATATACGCGGTGCAGGATGGAACGCCGGTATATATTTTCACTCTCTGTAAAAAGAAGCATCTTCTGCTCATCGCTGCTGAACGTATATGACTCAACATTCAGTTCACTGCCGCCAAATCTTTGCTGTCTGCTGTCGAAAAGAGTACGTTCTTCTTTGCCGGTTGTAAGGTTATATACCCTGATGTACTCGCGGGTACTGTCATGATCTATCTGGGTATACCGCTGCCCGTCTTTCATAGCATTAAAGCCCGGTACATCCTTTACTTTGAATGTATTATTTTTCCAGATGTCATCTATAGTTATCTGCTTGTTGCCTTGGGCAAAAGCTGTTTGTGTATAGACGACAAATAATAAGAAGGATACAATACGCATATGAAATGAAGTTGGCATAAAAATAGTATGTAAACAGGAGATGGCTCTTTGATTGTGGGGTATATTGTATGGTAAAGTGAAATATTTTCGTTTTTTTATCGTTTTTAACAAGGAAAAATGCCTCTTTTAGGTGAAAAACAATATATTTATAGAAACTAACACCGGCATTTATATAGGAATGAAGTATACGTGTATGAGGAAGATAATGTTTTTTGTGCTGGCTCTGGTATGTATTGCCTGTAAGCCCTGCCTGGCCACCGACAGGCCAGACGATTTAATGTCGTTAATCACGCTGTCTCCAGCCACTGCTACACCCGAAAAAGTGACTGCGGTATTTGGAAGGCCCGCCAAAATTGAGGAAAATAACCGGAAAACATGGTGGCACTACATAAAGGGTAATGTAAACCTGGTAGTATGCTGGAACAAGAAATCGGATGCGTTGGAAAAATTTTCATTTACCTGTGAGCAACCACAGAAAACGGCATTTGATAATGCACTGTACAGGAAGCTGAAATCAGGTGCTACAGATATAGCTGCTGCAGTAAAGTTATTAGGCACTCCAAAGGATATGACCATAAAAAAAATGACCCAGGAAATGCACTATACGTATGAAAAAAGTGTGCTCCGGTTGTTTTTCCGCGATAAAGTGCTGGTAGATTTTACATTACTTAGCCAGAAATAGCCCCATTTACAACGTCCACATGGCACTTTTAATACTTTTGGTCATTAAATAAAAAGTATTAAAAAATCGATATCTTGCACGGAGTTTTAAAAATACAAGGTTTCCATAATATTCCAGGATGCAATGAGCTTTTTGTTTGCAGGAATGTTTTGAAATGATGCTACGATGAAGGCAAACAATCCCAACGTAATATTTATAGGATCTTTTATTGATGAGGCGAAGGATGGTAGCGTTGGCGGACAGATGTTTGCATGCAGGTCAATATTAAATTCGAAGGTTAGTGAGAAAGTGAATTTCCTGCTGATAGACAGCACAGTAGATACTGTGCCAATCCCACCAATATCAAAGCGCTTTTACAAAGTTTTTCACCGGTTTTTCCTGTTGTTCAAATACCTGTTTACCCGCAGGGTTGATAAAGTGTTGATTTTCAGCAGCACACCAGCTTTATTGAAAAAGGGCTTGCTGCTATTATTTGTAAATTGCTCTTCAAGAAGATAATCTTTGCGCCTCGTTCCGGTCTTATGAAGGAAGGTGTAAAACATTCGGCATTTTTCCGCTCTTATGTGAGGTTCATTTTACGCATATCAGATAAAGTAATTTGCCAGAGCGAGAGCTGGAAAAAATTTTACCAGGATATATATAAGGGTAATGATAGCAAATTTATTGTAATACTTAACTGGATAGATCTGCATGAATATATTGACAATAACCCTGTTTACAACAATAAAAATGATCATGCATATAAGCTATTATACCTGGGCTGGATAGAAGAGTATAAAGGCATATTTGACCTGATAGAAGCTGTAAATCTTATTAAGAACAAGACGCCCTGCCTTAAGGTAGAAATATATGGCTCTGGTAAGGCAGAAAGACGGGCTGTGAAAAGATGCCGCGAACCTTGGCCTCCAGCATGTATGTGTTTTCAAAGGCAGGGCAAACCAGGTAGTGCGTTTTGATGCACTGGCATCAGCCGATTTTTATGTACAACCATCACATGCCGAGGGTTTTCCTAATGCACTTATGGAAGCAATGGCTTCAGGCATACCGTCAATTGCGTGCAATGTGGGTGGGGTGTCAGAGATCATTATACCTGATAAAACTGGTATTCTCATAGAGCCTTCAGACGTGCAGGCACTGTCTCAGGCCATCTACAAAGTATATGCCGACAAACAGCTCAGGGCCGAGCTGTCGGCAAATGGCAGGCAGATCATTATTGAAAAGAATTCACTGGAAATAGCAGAGAATAAATTTATAGATCTGCTTGTCAACTAATCTTCCACGTGTATCGTTTTTCTTTTATACCGCAGCGCTGGCCGCTCTACAAATTTCCACGATAATATTGCCAGGATGATGGTCGCAATGAGAACTAGCAAAAGCATTGAGGGGTTATTACCACTATAGCCAAGTGTAATAAGAAGATTAATGAGCGGCATGTGGTATCCGTAGATGCCAAAAGATATATCATTGTGCGCTAGTAGTTTTGCACTAAGTTTTGTTTTGCTGTATGCGAGGGCAATTGTGGCTTGTGATAACAGCAACATAGCAATAAAATGAAAGGCATTGGTCCAGTAGGTGAACTCAAATTTTTTGAACCAAACGGAAAATATAAAGTAGTAAACCAGGTATGCACAGAGCCATATATGCCCCTTTCCCTCGTACCATGCTGATATTTTTTCCCAGTTGATATACGTTACTGCGCCAAAGAGAAAGTAAAAGAGATAAGGGATAAGATTGACACCCATGAGCCTGATGAATACTGAACGGTCGGGCAGAAACTTGTATTGCTGGTAATAGACATTGTAGGCTACGGAAATAATAATAAGGACAAGAAGTGACCAGGTTTTTGTTGCGTTTTGTTTTACCGGTCAGCCAGAAGAACAAAGGAACAAGTATGTAGAAGCTCATTTCTACGGGTATTGTCCAGAATGAGCCATTAGGCGTGCCTACGCCAAAACCGCGAAGCATACCGGGCGTATAAAACTGGAGAAAAGAAGCCTGTGTAATAATCCAGAAAATAAAATTACTGCTGAACACATTACTGCTGTTGATGTAACCGAGGACGACAAGTATGATAAGCATAAAGCTGATAATAGTCCATAGCGCAGGGTATATTCTTAAAAAGCGGTTTCGTGCATATTCTTTAATGTTACGGCTGTTGTCAAAGGATGCAAAAATCAGGAAGCCACTTATCGTAAACAGCATTGCTATTCCCGAAAAAGATTTTATAACACCACGGATATTTAACCATGGTACAGAGAAATGGGTATGATTGACATAATGTGTGAGCATAATCTGCAGTGCAGCCACGAGCCTAAGCAAGTCGAAATTATTTTCCCGTGATAGTTGTGCCGGCATAACGATTTATTTATAGACTGCTTGATACGCACCCCATGATTGTAGAAGAAATTTTGCTGTAAGATGCGTGAGCACTATGTAATAGAAAATGTGGTACTCTGTAAACGGGGATATAAGACCGTATGTTAAGAACAGGCTCAGCAGGATGGTGCAAACAACTTCGACCTTGAATGTATATTTAATTTTTCCGAGTGCTGACATGACTGTGGCATTAAGCGAATTGAGAAAGGATAAAGGTATCAGCCATGCAAAGAAACTGAAGTATATTGGCAGGCTATGATAAGCCGCTGCGTAAAAACGGGTGATGATAAGCCCAAGAAGAAATTTGCATCCCAACACGGCGATAATACTGATGCCCAGGATAAAAGCATAGTATTTTATATACAGCTTTTTTACACGGCCTTTGTCATTTTTATTGCTGGTAAGCGAGGGTGTCATAACAGGTAGAAATGGTGCAATGGCGACACCTGTGTACCGGAAAAATATGATACACAGCAATAGAATAATCTGTATGCTTGCATCGGTATGTGATGATCTGACAATGAGCGCCAGTATAGAGAAATTAAGCAGGTTAAGACCGTTATTGAATGTGGCATACTTACCGTATTTCAACAGGCGCTTTTTATAATTAATATCTGCAGCGCCAAATGTGGCAGCAGTAGTATGCCAGAAAAAAATAAAGTAGAGTATAACGATGCCCAGCTCAATGGCAGGGTAGATAGCAATAAAACGATTGTTGAGCTGCTGTTGTAGTATCCCTGTATAATGTATGATAAAGAATATAACAACCAGCGATACTTTCTGCAATACATTAGCCAGTGCTGCTTTATTATATGACCTCGTGGCGATGAAGAATGAATTAATATTAAGTCTGTAAGAATAGGTATATGAAATGATAGTGGTGATAAGCAGGGACACTGTGATATTTATGTTGAAAACAAGCAATAGGAACACATGAGCAGCAATAAGCAGCAGGTACCATACCGTTTGCAACTGAAGTGTTTGCCGGAATACCCTGAATCTGATATCAGGGTTATATGAAATAATATATACTATGCAATATGACAGGCCAAGATTAACGACAATGTTATAAAACGGCAGTGTATTAAGCACATTTACATATAATGAGTAGTTGCCTTCGGTAAGAATTTTTGAGAGCTGCCCGCCCAGCAGAAATTCTATCAGTATTAATATGAAAAAAGAACACCAGTAAAGCGCTTGCCCGTTTTTAATGTAATATGCCAGCCTGGTGACGGTATAACTGCCTTTGGGATCAGCTGGCGATGCATCATGGCGGTTAGTTACAGCTGGTTCTTTCATGTATCTATAAAGATAGAAAATCATTTTTCTCTTTATAAGAAGTCGTTAATTTTTAAACTAAAACTGATAGATGTACGGCACTTTTTCGGTATTTTTGCAGATTGCCTTTTTTGAACCGGAGCACACAATAAATGTCATTACCGCCAATACTCAGATACGTTTACAATCATGGTACCGAAGAGGTAATTCGTCGTGGGAAAAAGATCTTCTATACATCCGGTGTGCAGATGCTGGATGTGGCACCATCTTATAGAGCAGGTGCGTTTTCGTGTACGCAACGACTTGTACCAGAACTACTATACTGTTACTGTTAATAAATATTTACAGCCCAAGGAATTATCTGTAAGGTGCCAATGTCCTTATAACCTGGGCGAAATATGCCGGCACGAAGTGGCGGCTCTTTTTCAGCTTAATGACATATTGCAAAGCGGCTTTTTTGAGAACAGCAATATAAGCTATGACCAGAAGCATACGGTAGTGCGGATGCGGCAGGTGACCAAGCAGATGATGCAGATATTTACATCGTCTGAATCCCTGGACAAAGCCGAAAAGCTGGTAAGCGGGAGTAAAGTTGTACCTGACGTAAGCAGGACAGACCGTATTACTGCAGAAGTGACAGATGATGGAAGAGTGTATCATGTAGCAGTAAAGCAGAATGAGGAGCGCTACTTTGATACGTCATGTGATTGTGATGAGCATAGTCACCCATTGTGTGTGCACAAAGCTGCCGTGTTTTTACAGATACTAAAATCTTTTGGTGCCCAGTTTTTCCTGTCCTTGCAGAACTGGGACATGCAAAAAAATAAGCTCCTGGAGCAATATGGCTACAGCCTGAAAGATGATCTGACAAATAAGTTTGCCTTTACTTATGAAAATAATAAGCCGTTTCTGCGCGTGCTGGACCCTTCAATTAAGAAAGTAAATGAAAAGCCGCGTGAGCAACCTGTGAAGGAAGAACAGGTAACTATGACAGCTGTCATGACAGCTACCCAGGAAAAGCGGCTGGGCATTGTGCTGGATATGAGTACTCCTGTATTTCCATATACTGATGTGGCACTTATAGCCGGTAACGCAGATGAGGATGGACAAAAGCTTACAGGCAGTATAGAAAAGCTGGAGCTGGCGCAGTATATAAACCCTATGAGATATCCTGCTGATGATCGTGAGATATTGCCGGTGGCGCGCAAATTCATGACAGAAGAGCTACTGAAGTTTCTGAAAAAGAATCTGCCATTTGGGGATTTGATACATGATTATGACACTATACTAAAAGACCTGCCACAGGATGAAATAAGAGAGCAGGCGTGGGAATACCTGCTGCCTAAGTACCAGAAACTGCTGGAGCGTTATTCAGCATATCCGTTTGTATATATAAAGAAACCCGGTAAATCATTTTCATCAGCCGGGCTGGAGCAGGTGGCCTTTATGAGCAGGCCTGCACACCCGCAGCTGATAGTAAGAAAAGAAAAAAACGAATACACTGTTACGCTGGAGTGGATAATAGACAGCAAAGCTGTGGCATATAAAGACGTGGAGATGCTGAATGCAGGCTTACTACTGCATGAAAGCAATGTTTATGCTGCTGCCAACCTGCAGGAGCTGCAACTGATAGAAGTATTTCTGTCTGATGGCAAAATGAATCATACCTGCTGAAGCAGTGGCACGCTTTCCTGCAGGGCAAGCTGATGGACTGGAGCAGTAAGGTGCATGTGCATTTTTCTGAAGAACTGATAGAGCATGTAGAAGAGACAAAACCCTCGCTAAGGCTATACCTTAAAGAGAAGGAACAGATGCTGGTAATGCAGCCTGCATTTGCCTACAACGATGTAGAAATACAATGGGGCTTCTTTGGCGATGTGATAGAGCCACTGAATGGTGTGGTGAAAGTTGTGAAGCGCAATGAGGTGGCAGAGCAGGAGTATGTAAATATGCTGCGCACACTGCATAGCGATATGCAGCACAATCAAGAAAGAACATTTCTTCTACATGCCTGCAACATCGGTACTGGCCAATAACTGGTTCTTACCGTTTTGCAGATGTGATGAAGGAATGGAACGTAGAGCTCTTGGGCTTTGAAGGCCTGAAGAACCTGCGCATCAATACCTACAAGCCTGATACACGTATACAGGTAAGCAGCGGCATAGATTGGTTTGATGCTACGATAGAAGCTGAGTATTCGGCGACCAGTCGGTATCCATAGTAGAAGTGAAAAGGCGCTGGCACAGAAACAAAATTTTGTGACGTCTGGGCGATGGTAGCATTGGTTTGCTGCCTGAAGACTGGCTGAAGAAATATGCCCTGCTGCATCAAGATGGGCGAGACCAAGGGCAACAAGATACGGCTGAAGAAATTCCACTTCAGTGTGCTGGATGAGTTGCTGGCAGATGTAGATGAAGAACAAGCTGCAGACAAGAGCTGGAAGACAAGAAAGGAACGCTTAACAAACATCATAGACCAACGACTACAGCAATATAACCGCCACCCGAAGCATCTGCAGGCTACACTGAGTCCTTACCAGTTGGCAGGCTTCCAGTGGCTGATGTTTCTGAATGAAGCAGGATGGGGTGGTATACTGGCCGATGATATGGGTCTTGGTAAAACAGTGCAGACACTTACCTTTTTCCTGCATTATACAAACAGGAAAATCCGGGTGCGAAGTTTATGGTGGTATGTCCTACCACGCTGATGTATAACTGGGAGAATGAGATACAAGAAATTTACGCCTGACGCTCACGCACTATCATACACCACGGGCCAAAGCGTATGGCATCTGCAATGCATTTGAACCATACGATATCATCATTACTACCTATGGTACCATGCGCAGCGATATCAAGATCTTCAAAGACATAGAGTTTGATTATGTGGTATTGGATGAATCGCCAGAGTCATTAAAAATCCGCAATCGCAGGTGGCGAAGGCATCGCTGCTGCTGAATAGCAAGAACTAGACTGGCGCTGAGCGGTACACCGGTGCAGAACAATACATTTGATTTGTATGCGCAGATGAACTTCCTGAACCCGGGTATGCTGGGCAGCAGGGAGTTCTTTATGAATGAGTTTGCAACGCCGATAGATAAGTTTCAGGAAGATGAGGTAAAGCAGCAATTGCGCAAGCTGACTTATCCGTTCCTGCTGCGCCGTACTAAAGAACAGGTGGCTAAAGACCTGCCGGAAAAAACAGAGATGATATCTGTACTGCGAAATGGGCACAGAGCAGCGCAAGATATACGATGCCTATCGCAATACTTACCGCGAGCAGATAATGGGTATGATAGAAGAGCGCGGCATGGAGCGCTCGCAGATGCACATCTTGCAGGGCCTTACCAAGCTGCGCCAGATATGCGATTCGCCTGCCATACTGAACGAAGAAGAGAGCTTTCATAACTACTCTGTAAAGCTGGATGAGCTGAGCGCGTGAAATAGACTGAGAATGTGGGCAATCATAAGGCACTTATCTTCTCACAGTTCCTGGGTATGCTGGGGCTGATACGCAAAGAGCTGGAAGCAGACGGAATACCGTATGTGTACTTTGATGGTAGCACTCATCAACTGCAGCGGGAAGAGGCTATACAGGAATTTCAGAACAATCAGGATTGCCGTGTATTCCTGATATCGCTGAAAGCGGGTGGTATAGGTCTGAACCTTACTGCTGCTGACTATGTGTATATTGTAGACCCATGGTGGAACCCTGCGGTAGAACAGCAGGCGATAGACCGTACGCACCGTATAGGGCAAACCAAGAACATCTTTGCCTACCGCCTGATATGTAAAGATACGATAGAAGAAAAAATGCTGCAGCTGCAGGAACGCAAGCGCAGTACTGGCCAACGAGCTGGTATCGGCTGATGATAATGTGATGATGAAGCGCCTGACTAAGGAAGATATTGCGTTCCTGTTTAGCTAGCATTACATTTTTCTATATATGAAATGTTTAGGAAATATCCTTAATGCATTTTATTTTGGGAGTACAATTAATTCCAAACTATAAGCTCATGAAGAAGTTGTTTGTCATCGCAGTATGTTTTCTTGCGGTAGCCTGTAAGAAAAGCAACAATAATTCTGCGCCTTTATCATACACTGCCCAGGTTATCTCTCCACTATTGCAGGGAACGATACTTCAAATTACAGAGGAAGCTGCCCGTTGCACGTCTATTCACTTCCCCGGATATCATGGGTCGCTCATGCTGCGGCTTTGGTTTCGGGTTCGAGTTCCTCGATGCGGGATGCGCGCTCGGCGCGGAGGGCTTCGAGCCGGTCCCGTTCCCATTGGCTCGATCGGCCACTCAGCACGCTCTTGCTGAGGTCGGAGATGCCCACGGTGAGCATTTCGAGCGAATAGCCGTGGATGATGGCGAGATCGTCAGTCGACATAAGCCACTTCCTTTCCACCGCTCCGGAGTTTCCGGAGTGCGGCCATGAGGTCTTCCGCGCCTGCGATCGCGTCTTCCTTGGCATGGTGCGGGCGCGGCTCGTGCCGGACGCCAGGGAAGGCCATGTCCCAGAATCAGCGGGCGTCCTTCACCTGGAAGTAATCCCACGGCTGTTCCAACCGGTAGATGTCGAACCGGTACTCGAGCCGTGGGAAATCGTACGTGATGCCCCATGACCAAACGCCCGCGAGATCGGCCTTGGGTGGCATCCACAAGATGAGATCGTCCAAGGCGTCCTTGAGCTCGTGGCCGTATTTGAATGCATCGAGGTCGCGGCCGTGCTTGCGGTGCCATTCAAGCGTATCGATCTCGGCGAGTTCGTTGTCCGGGGTTACGCGGATCTGGCGGAAGAACGTTTCCCCGATGGTGCCGGACTCGGGGCAGAAAAGGACCGCGCCAATCTCAACGATGGCCCCGCGAGGATCGCGCTTCGTGAGGGATTCGAGATCGAGGAGAAGGTGGAGTGTTTCAGTTGGAGGATTGTTCATGGGATTGAGTCTGGAGGGATGGGAGTTCGGAATCGTCTGCGACCCAGAGCCAGGGCGTCCGACCATCGGCATCGATTCCCTTGGTCCGGTGGATAGTAGCCTCCGGGGTAGTGGATGCGGGAATTGTCGCGGGTGTAGGTGAAGTGGTAGCCGTGGAGCGGTCCGCCCTGGCATGCGTGCGGCGGCGTGGCGGTGGGGGCTTCTGGCTCCGGGGTATTCATGGCCGGATCAGACGCGGGAGGCGTTCGGCGGTTGAGGATTCAGGACGGAGGCTGCCAGCGCCTCCCCGGCGGGAGTGAGGAAGTAGCGCCAGCGATAGCGTTCCGTCCCCTTGATCTCCTTTTCCCGGCGGAGCACCGGATCCAGCCCTTCCACGAGATTATCCAGTTGGGAGGATATCTCCGGATCTCCGGTCATCTTGTGGATATCGGAAGCAATGGCTCCCGTGGGGCCGGTTGACGCGATCGCTAGGCAAAGCGTCATGCGGGTGAGCGGGGGCGTTTTCTGCTTGCGCAGCCAGGAGAGAAGCTGCACGGCGTATTGAACTTTGTTCATGAAAGTAGCCCGCGTGAAGGATGCGCGGCCCCCTCTTTGATATTATTCCTTCGGAGCGGTGTCGTATTTGCCTCCCTCAAAAGAGGGGCCGTGAAGCTCGCGTTCTCTCGGACGTTGACGTAACCGGACACCTCGGCCAGCACAGGGGCCGTGAAGCTCGCGTTCTCTCGGACGTTGACGGAACCGGACACCTCGGCCAGCACAGGGGCCGTGAAGCTCGCGTTCTCTCGGACGTTGACGTAACCGGACTTCGCCAGCACAGGGGCCGTGAAGCTCGCGTTCTCTCGGACGTTGAACGGAACCGGACACCTCGGCCAGCACAGGGGCCGTGAAGCTCGCGTTCTCTCGGACGTTGACGTAACCGGACACCTCGGCCAGCACAGGGGCCGTGAAGCTCGCGTTCTCTCGGACGTTGACGGAACCGGACACCTCGGCCAGCACAGGGGCCGTGAAGCTCGCGTTCTCTCGGACGTCAACGTAACCGGACTTCGCCAGCACAGGGGCCGTGAAGCTCGCGTTCTCTCGGACGTTAACGGAACCGGACACCTCGGCCAGCACAGGGGCCGTGAAGCTCGCGTTCTCTCGGACGTCGACGTAACCGGACTTCGCCAGCACAGGGGCCGTGAAGCTCGCGTTCTCTCGGACGACGACGTAACCGGACACCTCGGCCAGCACAGGGGCCGTGAAGCTCGCGTTCTCTCGGACGTCGACGTAACCGGACTTCGCCAGCACAGGGGCCGTGAAGCTCGCGTTCTCTCGGACGTTGACGGAACCGGACACCTCGGCCAGCACAGGGGCCGTGAAGCTCGCGTTCTCTCGGACGTTGACGTAACCGGACACCTCGGCCAGCACAGGGGCCGTGATTTCCACACCCTCTGCGATCGAAAAGCTGCCTGCGATTTGTTCGACCTCAGGCGGAAGGAAGGATATTATGGAGCCATCTGCATGGAGTGGCGTCTTTGCGATCTTGCCCGCCACATCCGCCGGCGTGCGGGGGTCGATCATGACCTTCCATCGGACATCCGCGTATTCCGGTGCGGAGAAAATGCCCGTAGCCAGGCACATCCGCTCGGCATGTTCAGCGGGATCCGCCAAGAGCTTGGCGAGAGCCGTGTAGTGATTCGTCACCTTCTGCCGCTGTTTCTCATTGAGGGCATCACGGCAGATGCGCTCGGCCCCGGGGAATTCGCCCTGGCCATTCCATTCAGCCTCGACGAATCGAGGCCCGCGGAAGTTGGCCATCTGGTCGTTTTCCGTCCAACCGGAGGCGGCAACGGCACCGGAGTGGGAGTTTTCGGGGATATGGGCGACCGCGCCATCAAGGCGCACAACGATTGAATGGAAGTCGCACATGGTCAGAGTGCCTTGACGGCTGGGTAATTGGTTGGTTTCATTCTGGTGTCTGGATTGCCCATCAAGGGCGATTGATTGGAGGTCGGGGCTGCCACCCCGGCCTCTATTTTGGAGAGTCGGTGTAGAGAGTGATTTCCACGCGGGGATTGCTGGCATCCACGGACATGATCGGGGCCGCGCACATGCTGAGGTGGTGGTCATCCATCTTGAGTCCGTCGGCGATGCCGTCGCGGTAGGCCTTGCAACTGGCTGCCGCGTTGTCGTCGTCCCGCCGGCGATTGGTCTTGAAATAGAAGGCGAGGCTGTAGCGGGTGTATTTCTTGGCTTTCTTTCCGCCCAATGCCTCAAGCGTGCGGAGCTTCGCGCGTTCGCGGTGGATTTTCGTTTGCTCAGATTTGGCACGCCATGCCCCGGGCGCATTGGCATTTGGGGAAAGCCTCTTGTGAGGAATGGGAAGTACGATGGTCATCGGAGAGCGAGATAGGCGCAGAGGAGGAAAATCAGCACGGCGAGGAAACCGGCCAGCGGGAGCCCGATCGGACCGGGCAGGAAACTCCCGCACCAGGTGGATGCGGCGAGGATGGGGAAGGGGGAGACCGCGAGGGCCAGTGTCCGAACGGGTTTCATGCCAGAGCCAGCCCCCGGGATTTGAGTTCAGCGGTTAGGGCTTCGAGCCGTTCCCGCCGCCAGATGCGTTCGGGAAAGGGGATGCCCTTTTGTCGGCGCAGCCTGCGAAGATCGCGCAGAGCGGCACGGATGAGGTGCGGTGGATACTCGGCCACGATGGTTTGATGATCGGCCGGCATGAGGCCAGGGGGCCGGTTCAATGACGCGGATGTGTTCCATCACATGGAACATGCGGTGGGATTTCAGTTTCCGGCGCTGTTTGCCGCGGACGGGCAGGCAATAAACCCGGAGGTAGTAGCCGCTTTTCGTGATCCAGCCTTGGGTTGAGGTCACGTAACCGATGTCCTTATGGGGCATGCCGCCTTCGATCAGGTCCCCCACCTTGCACGGGATATACTTGTCGGCTAGATCGCGCTCCATTTTCTCCCGGCGGAGGGACGCAAGATTTTCTTCGCGGTCGAGGCGGCGGAGCTGCGCCATTTCAAGGCGTGTTGGAGTAAATCGTTTCTTCATAGATTCACGCGGTTGCAGGTTGCGGAGGGTCGTTGTCCCCACAGGGACCGAGATAGACATTCGTCATGCCCGCGCGCTTGAGGACATCATCCGCGATGCGGAGTTCACTCCCACAGGGCCGGCACACTTTCCCGAAGGGAACATCGAACGTGTGGGCGATGGTGTCCGGCAGGGGCAGCCCGCAGCAGTTGCAGGTAGGAGCACTCATGCGGCTTTCTCTTTCTTCGGGTGGGTGGTTTTCTCGGTGACGTAGTTGTCGAGACTCTCGGCAGTTACTCCGAAGGACTTCGGCCCGAGCTTCGTCACCGGCATGAGTTTCTCGATCGTGCGGGAGGTGGAACTCCACATGGCGGCGACGGCCGTCAGAGGGATGATGATCCATCGTTTCCAAGAACCGCCGATCTCGGCCTTGAGCTCGGTCACGATCCGGTCTGCCACCATTTCCAAGATCCGATCCCGGTCTTTTTTGGAGAGTTCGAGGGACATGTTAGGGAAGGGGGGAGGTGGGAGACGGTTCCGCCAATGCGAGGAGCGACGGCAGGTATCGTTTGACCGCGTTGCGGGTGATGGCGCTCCGGTTGAATCCTGTAAGCTTCTCGGCGTTGGTGAGGGCCACGTCTTCCTCTGGAGTGAGACGGATCGTCAGATTTCGCGTCTTGAGCGGGCTTTTTGACTTTGAACGATTCTTCATTCCGCGCGGGTGGTTGGAGTGACATCGGCAATCAGTTGAGCAACCTCGTCGCGTCGCGCCGGGCTTTGACCCGCGAACCGAACGAGCATTTCTAGGGCTTCCTGGAGTCGGACAGACATGCCGCCGGCAGCGTAGGCGTATCGGTATTCGCCGCTTCCATTCGCCTCTGCGCGGTCCGTGAAGAAGCGGCAGATGTCGTCATCGGTCGGAACCTGCAACGCGGGGTGCTGGCAATCCGTCTTCTGTGTGATCAAGGCCATGGCTGTTAGGCAGGGTTGGAGGGTTTCGCGGAGCTGCGGGACCAGTCGGCCATTTGCTCGGCCTGCTCCCGGGTTTGGAAGCCGGTGAGCGTCGCGCCGGAGGGGAGGGGACGAACCAGCGGCCGTCTTCCCCCAGCACCGGCACGAACGGCTCATGCGTTTCCGATCGCATCGGGTGCATGGGTTAGGCGGCTTGCTCGCGGGCGATCTGCTCTTTGAGTTCGAGCACGCGGAGGTTGGCGGCGGCGCGGCGTTCATCGTCCTTCGCCGTGCTGGTCATCCAGCGGACCGTCTCCAGTTCTTCCTCGAGCACCGCGAGACGGGCTTCCTTGCTGATTTGAGGGGTGGTGGTTGCGCTCATGGTTGTGCGTGACAGTCCTATTTGTGCATCACGCGCCCAATTTCGCAAGAATTATTTTGCGTTTTTATTCACACCATGCACAATACGCACAAATGACGCACTTCTCCAGAGCTCTCGATGAGATCCTTCAGCGATCCTTCAGCAATAACCGTTCGGAGCTCGCGAGAGCATCAAACGTCGATCCTTCAGTAATATCGCGCCTCGTCGCCGGGAAATTCGAACCCACTCTCGAGCGACTTGAACTGATATGTAATGCGCTCAATCGGCATGATCGTAAGCAATTACTCATGGCAGCAGCCCGAGACCGTATCCCGGTTGCCTTCCAGGGTGAGCTTTTTGGGGATGAAGATCCCTCCAGCCAGATGATCCGCGCCAAGCTCTCTCCGGATCTTGCGGCCGTCATCCGTTACCTAGAAGCCAGCGCCATGACAGACGAGAACACGGCCGCCTACCTGCGCCGCATCGGAGGGTGGGTCGGCATCATCGACAAGCCTGAGGCCCTTCGCGCGGCGGAAGATCCTTCGCCCTACGGCAATGGCAAACGCAACGCCTCGTGAACTGCACACCATCCCGGTGCGGAGTCTGCACAACTTGCTTCAGACCGCAATTCCGTGCCCTCTGACTCACGGATTTTTCACTCTCTTTTCATGAAAGAATCCAGATGAATCATCCGCTTGCCTAAACCTCCTCTGTGCCCATTTTGTGGATATAAAGTAGAGACCGGAGGTTTTCCAGTTTCAAACCGGAAAACCTAGAAGACTGCGCCTGCGTAAGCATGCGCCCATCATTGGACATCAAGCCTACGAGACTCCAACGCCTCGTCTGTTTTGATCTAAAACAATCAATGAGTTGGGATTGGACATCAAGTCTCCGAGAAAGAGTCTTGAAATGCGATCAGCCCATCATTTTCTTAACCGCATCCCGGCTCAGGCGGTTCTGAATCTGCCGGGCGCAGGTCGGACAACACCGAGTTTTCTTTTTGGTGGTCCCGTCCGTGTAGACATAGGAAGTGCGCTCCAACTGCGAATGACATACATCGCATTTGGATGGTCCTTGACGAACGAGCCAATAGAGCACGGCTCCGCCGAACAGCACGCTGATCATGCAGAAAAAGCTGGAGCCATCGGAGCTCTTGGTCTGTTTGGGCTCACTCTGAGATTCCGGGGCTGATTCATTGGTCGAGGGACGCGGGCGCCGAGGAGGCGGTGTTTCCCTCACCGTCGGAGGTATCTCCGGTGCCGGAGGCGAGGCAACGGCAGGCTTCTGCGGAACTTGGGGCACGGGAAGCGTCGGCAGCGGAAGTGGCTCGCGGATGCCGATCTTGGTGGCTGCATCCTTGGGGAGCTCGCTGTTCGGAATCCGGGCGGTCCCTTCCCGGTGCATGATGCTGATGTCCGAGTCACGAACCTCCGTTACGGTAACACCATCGTATTTTTTCCCGTTCAACAGCGTTAGGTGGTCAAACTTCACTTGCTCAACGGCACCTGCCATTGTTGCAAGGAGAAGCAGCGCTGTGAAAACGATTTTTGATGCTATTCTGGTAGTCATTCGTCTACGGGATAAGGTCCCGATTTTTGATTGCCTATTTCAAACCAGCTCACCTTGATTGTATCAGGCTTTCCTGGTGTCAGCGTTCCGATCACGCGCCATTTCTGCTCGCTGAAGGCTCCGAACGAATTCTGTGCCCGAACGGTTCCTCCCACTTCATATCGCCCATCCTTCCTAGTGCTGGAGAATGATGTCGCGTGGTTTGCCGCGTGGAAAGTGGCGCTGCTCGGATCTTTCAGGTTTTTGGAGATGTATGACATCCCAATGTTGTATGCTGACTCCGCGGGGGTCTCCGGCTGCTCGTTCTGACTCATATTTACCACGATCCCGATCCCGATCAAAATGAACAGCCCAATCGCCGCTCCGAGACCCAACCAAGCAAGGCAACTCAGGTTCGGGCCATCATTCCTCTCCTTCATGTAAATCACCTGCGGCGCTGGCGCAGGGACATGAGTAGGCTGCGCCGCTACTGGCAGGGGCGGAGGGCTCGCGATCGCCGCGGGTGGGGAGCTTGCCTGCGCATAGCTCAACCACTGCCCATTGATGAACACCAGGACATGTGGACTTAGAATGCCGTCTCCGACTGCTTTCACGATGTCCGGCCAGGGTGCGTCTCCATGCTGTCCAGTCTCCCTGTCGTTGAATGCGTAGATCATTGCTCGATACAGGAGATGAGGTTCAGTGGTGGAGATATCCGGCCGGGCCAGTGTAATACCACCACGGCTTGGGGAAATTGGTTGGGAAGTTGTCCGGCTTTGCCCCCGCTCCGTAAGCATTAGGTGGGGCTCCTGCATTTTCCTTCACCTCCACAGGCTTTCCAACGGATTCCCATGCTCCGTCTTTCCCAATTACTGCGATACCCAGGGTCTTCCCCTCCGTGACGTCAGGCAGACCTTTTATGAAAATTGGTTCGCGCGCGTAGCCACTCATCACGGGAGGCGATGAAACCTCATCTTCGCCGACATCCTTTGTTTTTCCCAGCTTGTAGTCAGAGTCCAAAGCGCCCTTCTTGCTGGCCATAACCGCCGGCTTTTCCATCCAAGACACCCTGCACAGCGCCCCGCCTTCTTTCGTGGCGATCACCCGAATAACCGCTAACCGCATTTTCCCAGATGAATCCCTCGCCGCCTGATTCTCGGATCTGGGCTTACCAGTATTAGCCCCGGCATCCATCTCGGCATTGAAAGCCGCCTGAGCCTGGTGCTCGGCCTTTTTCGCCTCCGCCACCTTCGCCGGATCAAAGCCGCCGAGTTGCTTGGCCACGTCGTCCGGGAGATCGTCCCACTGGATATGCGCGAGACCGCCATCACCGTGCTGGATGGAGACATCCGCACCGGTCTTCTTCGTGACCACGACGTTCTGATAGACCTTGCCGGTCTTGGTCTTCAGTTCCGGCAGCTTCAGCAGCTCCTCAGCCTGGGCGAGACCGCACAAGGCCGCTGCGGCCAGTATCATGGAGATGGGGCGTTTCATGATCCGGAAGACTAGGCCGGAGTTGTCGCTATAGAAAAGCCAGTAGTTTCCACAACCTGCTTTCCGGCTTGAATCCGGCGCCCTTTTTCGATGCGCTGAAGGGCGGCACCCGAGAAGCCTTCACCTCCCACCTTCCCATGCCAAAGATCATCTCAAACAGCTTCCGGGTCCGCCGCGGAAACGAGCACATCACCGTCTCTCCCTTCCAAACGCCGGCGGGGAAGGACGCATGGCGGCTCCGGTATCAACCGACCGTGGGAGTGGGCAAGCCGTGGCAGGTTCTCCAGTTCGACACCAAAGCAAGGGCGCGGACCAAGGCCGAAGAGATTCTAGACGAGCGGGCTACCGGCCTGATTTGGACGGCGCTCCCATCATTGCGGCGGCAATGGCTTGAACGGGTGCATGCCGAGTGCCAAGGCGAAGAGAACGAGAGGGCCGTTCTTGAGTTTTTGGCGAGCCGGAAACGGTCGCAGGACATCGGCTCCGCAGTGGCGGCCTTTATCGCTCACAAGCAGGCGGAAGCCGGGGAAGAAACCCCGCACCTTCGCCAAGTCCGCAAGTTCCTCGATGAACTCGTCGAGGGATTCGCTGGACGCCAGGTCACCGACATTCATTTTCCCGACCTGCAAGAATGGTGGGGGAAGCGGGTCGAGCCTCTCGGGTGGAAGCGGCGGAACGACCTGCGGACCTTCCTCGTCATGTTTTGGAGCTGGTGCCAGAAACAGCAGCTCGCGCCACAGGACAAATTCCACGTCGCGCACCGGCTGCCGACGAGCGGTTCCGTGTATTCGGAGCCGGAGATCTACACCCCGGAAGAATTTCTCAAGCTGGCGGCGGCCGTCGATTTGATCGACCGCCCCAATATCGTCCTGGGGGCATTCGGCGGGTTCCGTCCGGAGGAATGCAGCCCCCCGGCTGCCAAGAGCGGAAAGAAGGCCACCAAGCGTGGATTGGTAGGGGAGGACATCGACTGGAAATTCCGCACGATCTACGTCCGCCCCCAGGTGTCCAAGGGCGGCAGGAAGCCGCGCCGGGTTCCAATGACTGACACTCTCATCGAGTGGCTTGAATGGGCCGGCATCACGGAAGGTTTCACCGGCCCGCTTTGCGCCCGGAACATGACCGACGTAGGGGAATCTACCCGCCTCGGGAAACAGTTGTTCGGGGAGTGGAAACAGGATGCCTTGCGGCACTCGTACGCGAGCTACCGTAATTCCACCCTGCGTAACAAAGCCAAAGTGAGCGAGGAAATGGGGACTTCGGAGAAAATGTTTGATCGGAACTACCATCACCCATTGCCGGAGGAACACGGGCGCAAGTGGTTCGGAATGAAGCCATCGGATCTACCGGTTCATGCCCGCCGGTCGGTCGCCGGCGCTACGATCCGCTACGATAAAATTGACGTGCAGGCTGCCAGTGGGTCAGATGCCGCCGCCGCAAGTGCCTGATTTGCCGTGCAATTTCCTATCCTCCATTATCCCGCAACCTGCTTTGGCAGGTTCGAACCCTGCACCGCGCACCATGCTGGATCAAGGATTGAGGCGATTGTGAACCTCTCCTTTTAGCAGGTTGGGACGGAGCCCGATTGGCGATGTCTATCTTCCCAAGATCCTTGCTCGATCGGAATTCACTTTGGCTGTTGTTGAGTGAAGTCGCTTGGGTAAACGGTCTATTTGGAATGCGTCCCGAAGACAGGCAACACCGTTCCGTCCTCGGAGGGCCGGATTGAGGCTTGCGTCGGCAAGGAGGCCTGTCAAACTCCGCGCGTCGGCCGCTCTCCACGGGAGGGATTCACCGGAGGAGGCTGGCGACGTGCTATTTCCGGCACCCCACCCTTGACGATTCCGACTGTCATCATCGCCTTACCGGCACAAAGTCATCCAGTTGTGGAATGCCAAGGTTTCCATGGATGACAACCGGGATCACGACGAACCCGGATCACGCTTTCCTTTCCACCTTTTTTCCTAAAGGATTTCAGACCGCCCAGAGGCCCTTGCATGACTGACGGAGATTTAGATTCATCCACCACACTGTCATCCCTCACCGAGCGGGTGCGCCTGGCGCACCGTGCCGGTACGAACCACGATGACCGGGAACCGCGTGACTTGATGCAGGACCCGGCGTGGACCGAGGAGGATCTGGGAGTGCCGCTGCCGGATTCCGCGCATGCCTGCTCGGTGTGCCTCCCGACTTGGGATGCCGTGGTTGGCTATGAGGAAGGCCGGGATAAGGTGACCCGCCGCATGCGCGCCGGGTATCCCCGCTTCTTCAAGCACCCGCAGGTGGAGCGCCTGTTCGCCGCTGCCAAAGCGGAGATCGCCCTGGAGGATGAACACGTGGTGGTGCTGCCTACGCGCGGCGCCGTGCAGCGTGCCCAGCGGTGGGTCGAGCGGCGGGCGGAGACAGCCGTCCGTATTGCAAGCCTCAGTGGATTGCAGGCCTTGGTCGTCCCGGCAAAGGCGAAGCAGGATGCGGATCTTTACTGGCGCTTCTCCGGTGAGGTCGTTAGCAGTCGCCAGGCGCAGGATTTCCTGGAGAACAATCTCCGGGAAGGTTCCAAATCGCATCTGATCTCACGACGCATCGCAAAGCTGGCAGGTGCGGAACCCGAGGACTGTTTCATCTTCGCCAGCGGCATGGCGGCAGTGACCGCCGTTCTACGTGCCCTGCCTGGCGTGAGGGAGGGCAAAAAGACCCTGCAACTGGAATTCCCCTATGTGGACTGCCTGAAGATCCAGGAGATTTTCGGCAACGGTGTGGTGTATCTCAACGATGCGACAGGAGAGTCTTTCGATGAGGCGCTCCAGCGCATCCGTCAGGGAGAATTCGCAGGGGTATTCACCGAGGCCCCCAGCAATCCTCTGCTTCATACGGCGGATCTGGCCCGGATCGCCGCGGCCTGCGCGGAAGGCTCCACGCCGTTCATCATCGATGATTCGGCCGGTGGTCCCGGAAACATTCATGCACTGCGCTTCGCGGACGTCGTGACCGGCAGTCTGACGAAGTGGCTTTCCGGCATGGGGGATGTGATGGCCGGTGGTGCGACCGTGCGTCAGGATTCCCCGCATGCGAATGCATTCCGTGAGTTTCTGGCGGTTGAATCCACGGAGACGGCACCGCTCTACATCGGAGATGCTGAAGTACTGCTTTCCAACCTGAAGGGCTATGAGGACCGCATGAAGGTGGTCAATGCGAATGGCAGCGAACTCGCCGCTTGGCTGGCTGGCCATCCTGCGGTGGAAACGGTATGGCACCCGTCATTGGGTGATACCACCCACTACGATGCGGTGAAGGCGAAGGGTGGCGGCTATGGTGGGCTGCTCTCGTTCGTATTGAAGAACCAGAAGCGGACGCCGAAGGTGTATGATCATCTCAAGGTGAGCAAGGGCCCGAGCTTCGGAACTGTTTTCACCTTGGTCTGCCCTTACACGCTGCTCGCCCATTACCATGAGTTGGAGTGGACGGAAGATTGTGGCGTCCCGGCCAATTTGTTGCGTGTCTCGACGGGCATCGAGCCCTTTGAAACGATACGCGCCGCATTTGAAGAAGCGTTGGAGCACGGTTGAGTCCGTGTCACTTCGTTCGTCCTTGATTCCGACAGCGGGAATCAGGACTGTTTCTCCCAACGGGCCTGTAGCTCAGCGGTTAGAGCAGGGGACTCATAATCCTTTGGTCGTGGGTTCGAACCCCACCGGGCCCACTGAAGACCAAGAGCTGTGAACAGCGATCTTGGACAGCCTTTGAGAGGGCAAGTACTGGCGGGTAGGGGAACGCTCGCGGTATGAATGAGGTGGAATGCAGTGGCCTCGTGAATGATCGTGTTATGAATTAACCGTAATTTGATATCTCTATCCCGAGTGATGGGCGTATGGAGGGTGTTTTTCGGCCAGAAGGGAGATGGGAGTTCGCGGATTGAATGTGCTTGCGATCTTCAAGCGATTGAAATAATGCTGCATGTCCATATCTGGATTCAGGATGGTGCAATTCTCACCCCTTAGTTCCTCATGAAAGCCCGTTTGCTGTTCCTGCTGTGTCTGGCTCCAGCCCTTGCTTCCGGTGAATCAAGCGAGGATCTGGCCAACAAGCTTTCCAATCCGGTGGCGGATCTCATCAGCTTTCCGATTCAGAATAATTTCCTGTTCGGTGTAGGACCTACCGATGGTTTCCGGGAACAAACCAACATCCAGCCGGTGGTTCCGTTCGAATTGAACGAACATTGGAATCTGATCTCCCGCACCATTCTCCCGGTGATCTATCAGGAAGGGATCGCACCCGGTTCCGGCAGCCAGTTCGGACTTGGCGATATCACGGCCACGTTGTTTTTCTCACCAAAGGACTCGGATCCTTTCATCTGGGGTGCCGGGCCGGCGTTTTTGATTCCGACGGGCACCGATCCGCTGTTGGGTACGGAGAAATGGGGGATTGGCCCATCCGCCCTGATTCTCAAGCAAAAGTGCGGTTGGACGTATGGCATTCTCGCGAACCATCTTTGGTCGTTCGCCGGGGATGGAGACCGGCAGGAAGTCAGCTCGACCTTTCTGCAACCCTTTCTGTCCTACACCACGCCGAAGGCCACCACCTTCTCGATCAACACGGAATCGACCTATGACTGGCTCCGTGACCAATGGACGGTGCCGATCAATGTGGGAGTCAGTCAACTGGTCAAAATCGACAATCAACCGGTGAGCTTTGGAGTCCAGGGTACTTGGTATGCCGAGAGGCCCGTATCCGCTCCCGAATGGGGAGTCCGCTTTGTGGTGACCTTTTTGTTTCCGGAGAGTTAGCGACTTTCCGGTGCTGGATGGATGAAGTGAGGTTGGAGTGCGATCTACTCTCCGAACCCTATGCTCTTGCTGAAATCTTGGAGTGCGATACGAGATGAAGACTTCAAATCTGCGATGGTCGATTCTCTTTGTTCTGGCACTGGCTGGTTGTTCGCCACTGGCTTCCTATCGTATTCAGGAGGCCCGCCTTCCTGCGGCGGCCCCGGATGAGAGGGCCGTGATAGAGGATGCGCGCCATGTGGGAGGGGATGCAGCCTTGGCCGACTATCTCTCCGTTGCGCGGAACGCTGCCGCTCGCTTGGAACGGGGCGACCGTTCCCAAGAGGCGTTGGAGACCTATAACTACAGTGTGGCTCGAGTGGTGGAGGCTTTGGATAAAAGCGAGCTGGACCCGTGGCAGAGGCCGGTGGTGGCAAACAGCTCGTCTGGTACATGGCAGATCCGCGGCGTGCCCTTCAAAAGGAAGGGGGTTAACCCGTCCGATTTCCGGATAATCCCTTGTGATACCGTGGTGACCGGCGGCACCTACTTCCAGAACCGGGTCACCACTGCCGGTATCGGAGCTCCGGTGGTGGTGGTGCAGAAAAAGGAGGCGAAGGATTTTCACAAAACCTTCGCCGCGCAGCATGTGTATGGCTGCGCGACGATGCTTCTCCATTTCCGTGGTAACACGGCTTCGCTCGAAGGGATTGAATCGATGACCTATGATCGAGCGGAGCTGGGTGGGAGGAGTTTCCCACTGGCTGCCGATTACACCGCTCCCATGGCGATGGCCATGGCGATCGGACGGCCGGACAAGCTCGGCCTGATCCGCCTGCTGCGGCCCGGAAACTACGCCAATACGGCAAGAATGACGCGATTGCAGCTGTACGATCCGCAGCGTATTCCGGTGCTGTTCGTGCATGGCTTGCAGGATACTCCGGCGACCTGGGCCCCGATGGTGCAGGGCCTTCTGGCGGATCCGGTGATACGGAAGAAGTATCAGTTCTGGGTCTACAGCTACCCAAGCGGCTATCCCTATCCGTATTCCGCATCCTTGCTGCGTCATGAACTCGACGCGGTGAATGCGGCGTTTCCGGACCATAAGAAGATCATCATCGTCGGTCACAGCATGGGAGGAATCATCAGCCGCCTGATGGTGACGGATTCAGGCGAGCATGTCTGGCGGGATTTCTTCGGCAAGAGCCCGGCGGAAACCAAGCTTTCGAAGCGCAACATGAAGCTCGCCGAGGACGTTCTGATTTTCCGTCATCGGGCGGAGATTTCACGAGCCGTCTTTATTTCCGCCCCCCACCGTGGCAGCAACCTTGCGACGGATTGGATCGGCCGCATCGGTTCGCGGTTGGTGCATCTCCCTGCCTTTATCGCCGATGCTCGGGATGCCCTGGTCTCCACCGTGACCGATCCATCCGGGCTGGCGGTGACCCACATGCCGAACAGCATTGATACGCTTGCTCCGAACAACCGCTTTGTGAAATCGGTGTCAAAACTCCCGATTGCTCCCGGCATTCCCTATCACTCGATCATGGGAGACCGGGGGAAGGGGGATACTCCGAATTCTTCCGACGGCGTGGTGCCCTATTGGAGTTCGCACCTCGATGGAGCGGTCTCGGAGAAAATCGTGCCTTCGCATCACAGCGCCCACCAGAATCCGGAAGGCATCGCCGAGGTGAAGAGGATTCTGCGGAAGTATCTTTGAAGGATGGCGTTTTTACGACTCGCTGAGCTTGCTCGCGATTTCATAAGAGCGCAACCGGTCCGCGTGATGGTAGAACTGCGAGTTCAGGATCAACTCATCCGCGCCCGTGGTAGCGATGGCTTCTTCGAGTTTTTGCTTCACGGTTTCCGGTCCGCCAATGATGGCGGCGCCGAAAAATGAGGCTACCGCCGCTTGTTCCGAGGTGTCCCAGAGGCCATCCATCGTCTCGACCGGGGCCGGGACACGGGTGGGCTGGTGACGGATGAGTCCGAGCACACTTTGCTGGGCGGAGGTGGCGAGACGTCGGGCTTCTTCATCGGTGTCCGCAGCGATGACGGGAAGACCAACCATGACGTGTGGCTTCGGCCATTCAGCGGAGGGATGATAATAGGTGCGGTAGAGATGCAGTGCCTCAAGCATCTGACGCGGCGCGAAATGGGCGGCAAAGGCGAAGGGAAGGCCCATCGCTGCGGCGAGTTGGGCGCTGAAGGTGCTGGACCCCAGCAACCACACCGGCACGTGGGTGCCTGCGCCGGGGATGGCTTTCACCTTTTGTCCGGCTTGAGGGTCGCCGAGCAGGGCACGCAATTCCTGGACGTGTTGTGGAAAAGAGTCCGCCGTGGCGGGATCACGTCCCAGCGCATGAGAGGTCGCACGATCCGAGCCCGGGGCGCGGCCCAAGCCCAAATCGATACGGTCGGGATACAGCGTCGCGAGGGTGCCGAACTGCTCGGCGATCACCAGCGGAGGGTGGTTCGGCAGCATGATGCCACCCGAACCGACCCGGATGCTATGAGTCCCCTGGGCAACGTAGCCGATAAGCACGGAGGTCGCTGCGCTGGCCACGCCCGGGATGCCGTGGTGCTCCGCCAGCCAGAACCGCTTGTAGCCCCATCGCTCGGCGTGCTGCGCGAGATCCAGGGTATTGCGGAAACTCTCCGCGATCGTGCCGTCCTCGCAGATGGGCGAGAGATCGAGCACGGAGAGGGGGATATCGGCGAGCGTGGCCATGGCTGGGATCAGGACAAGGCGGGATAATCGATGTAACCTTCCGGACCGGGCGCGTAGAAAGTCTCCGGGTGCTGGGCGTTCAGCGGTGCATTGAGCTCGAAGCGGCGTGGAAGATCGGGATTCGCGATGAACTCGCGGCCGAAGGAAACGGCATCCGCCAGACCGCTGGAGATCGCATCCTCGGCGCTTTCGCGGGTGAGCTGCTGGTTGGCAATGTAGGCTCCATTGAAGGCCTCGCGGATGGCGGGGCCCACCGGGCGCTCGACATTCAGACCTTCGCGGATGAAGAGGAAGGCGAGACCGCGCTTCGCAGCCTCGCGGGCCACATAGCTGAAGGTCGCGGTCGGATCCTCGTCATGCATGTCATGGGAATCTCCTTGCGGGGCAAGGTGCAGACCCACGCGATCGGCTCCCCACACGGCGATGGCTGCGTCCACGGCCTCCAGCATGAAGCGTGCGCGGTTTTCGACCGGGCCACCGTATTCGTCCGTGCGGTGGTTGGTGCCGCTCTGGAGGAATTGGTCGGGCAGGTAGCCATTGGCACCGTGGATCTCGACGCCATCGAAGCCCGCCGCCTTGGCATTCTCCGCAGCGCGGCGATAGTCGGCGATGATGCCGTGGATTTCCTCAAGTGTCAGCGCGCGGGGTGTGACGAAGGGCTTCATCGGGCGGATCAGGCTGACGTGGCCGGACGGGGCGATGGCGCTGGGCGCGACCGGCAGCTCGCCATCGAGGTAAACCGGATCGGAAATACGGCCGACGTGCCAAAGCTGGAGCACGATCTTGCCGCCCGCTTCATGCACGGCATCGGTGATCAGCTTCCAGCCCTCGACCTGCTCCTGCGACCAAATCCCCGGCGTGTCCGGGTAGCCGACGCCGAGTGGATTGATGGAGGTGGCCTCCGTGAGGATCAGTCCGGCGCTGGCGCGCTGACGGTAATACTCGGCCATCATCGCATTCGGCACCCGGCCCTCGCTGGCGCGGCAACGGGTGAGGGGGGCCATGATGAGGCGGTTCGCGAGGTCCCAAGCTCCGATGCGGACGGGACGGAGGAGTTCGGCGGCGGATTCGATGGGAGCGGTCATGGTTGTTCGGTTTCCGTCGAACTATTCGCGCCACTTTTTTCTGCCGTCAAACGATAATTCGATCATTGTCGAACTTTGTTTCAATGCTACGTTCCCGCGTCCCATGAAGGAATACAGCCATCCGACACTCGAAGAAGTGACGCTGCCGGCGGTGATGCAAGCGCTCTCCGATCCGTGCCGCATCGCCATCGTGCGGACATTGCTGGAGGGTGGAGAACTCGCCTGTAATGGCGTACCACTGGATATTTCCAAGGCGACGCGCTCGCATCACTTCGCGATCCTGCGGGATGCGGGACTGGTGGCGACGCGGGTGGAGGGCACCCGCTGCATGAGCTCCGTGCGGAAGGATGAGTTCGAGGAACGCTTCCCGGGATTGCTGGAGCTGGTGCTACAGCACGAGAAGTAATGCCGGTTTCCAATTTGCGGCTCCCGTAGGATTGGAGATTTCCCTGTGGGTGCGTCGCAAGGTTCACAAGTTGAAAACTTGTGCTACTACTGCTTATCCCGTAGTTGGCGCCAGTGGTCGAGGCGTTCCTTGATGCGCTTTTCGAGGCCTTCCTCTCCCGGCGTGTAGTAGGTGCGGCCCTCGGGCAGGTAGGCCTGGGGGATGTAGGCTCCCTGGTAGTCGTGGGAGTAGAGATATTTCAGGGCTTCCTCGCTTTCACCGGAAGCGGCGGCGAGTTTCTTGCGCGTTTTCGTCCGCAGGTGTGGCGGTACGGCGAGCGTGCGACCCTGTTCGATATCCGCCATGGCTTTGCCGAGGGCCTCGTAGGCGCGGTTCGACTTTGGTGCGGTGGCGAGATAGACGGTGGCGTGGGCAAGTGGGATGCGGCCTTCCGGCATGCCGACGAATTCGAACGCTTGAAGGGCATCCACGGCCACGCGTAGTGCGCCGGAATCGGCAAGACCGATGTCCTCGCTGGCGGAGATCACCAGGCGGCGGGCGATGAAGCGCGGGTCTTCTCCGGCGTGCAGCATTTTGGCCAGCCAGTAGAGTGCGGCATCCGGATCGGAACCACGGATGGATTTGATGAAGGCGGAGATGGTGTCGTAGTGGGCGTCCCCATCCGCATCATAGACGATGGCTTTCTTCTGGATCGACTCCTCCGCCACTGCGAGGTTGAGGCGGATGAAGCCGTCTTCATCGGGTGGCGTGGTGAGTGCGGCGAGTTCGAGAGCCGTGAGTGCCTTGCGGACGTCGCCATCGGATTTCTCTGAGAGATGGCGCAGCGCTTCCGGTTCAGCGAGGATGTTCTGCCCGCCGAAACCGCGCTCTTCATCGCTCACTGCACGCTCCAGGACCGTGACAATTTCTTCGGTCGAGACGGCTTCGAGCTGGAAGACCTGCGAGCGCGAGACCAGCGGCGAGTTGACGTAGAAATACGGGTTGTGCGTCGTGGCTCCGATGAAGCGCACCGTGCCGCGCTCGATGTGCGGCAGCAGCACGTCTTGCTGGGCTTTGTTGAAACGGTGGATCTCGTCGATGAACAGGATGGTGGTTTCGCCGCGGAGGTCGCGCCAGGTTCGGGCCTGCTCGATCTTCGCGCGGATCTCGGCGACGTTCGATTCGACGCCATTCAATGCCTCGAACCGCGAGCCTGTGCTGCGGGCGATGACATGGGCGAGGGTGGTTTTACCGGTGCCGGGCGGGCCGTAAAAAATCAGCGAGGTGAAGCGATCGGACTCGATGGCGCGCCGCAGCAGCTTGCCCGGAGCGAGGATGTGCTGTTGTCCGGCGATCTCCGCTAGGGTACGCGGACGCATGCGCGAGGCGAGCGGTTCGCCGGGATTCGGTTTGTCGGCCGCAGCAGCGGGAGTGGTGAAGAGGTCGGACACGGATCAAGGAAGGACGGCGAAAACGCCCGAGGCGGCTTTGACGGAGATTTTCTGATTGCGGGCGTAGGAAGCTCCGGCGGCGGCGCGCAGGTCGGCGGTGGATTTACCCTTTCCCCAGAGAGAGAGGGTGTCCCGGAGTAGGAACCCTCCAGGATACATCAGCTGGGTGGTGAGCAACACCGGTTTTGCGCCGAGCTCGGTGAGCCGTTTTTTGAAATACGGTTCGCTCTGGCAGCACAATACGATGGCATCCACCGGCTTGAGGGCTTTCTTAGCAGGAGGATCAATGGCGCGATCCATCAGCACATTGTGGCCGACGAAGGCGCAGAGGTCATGCTCTCCGGCCACCAGTGCGTTTTCAAATGCCATGAGGCAGAAGCCGATGTCCGAGCCGCGCCAGCCTTCCACGGTAACTTCGAGGGTGCCGGCTGTGTCGGTGAAGACCCGGCGTTCCAGAATGCGGGGATCCGTTGGGATCTCCTTTTTCACCTGCTTCCACGCGCCGCTGGCCTTGAGGCAGGCGGGAACGCTTTCGCTGCATCCCCAGTAGAGATTGTCTTCGGGCTTGTTGCCGTCGCCGATTTTTGCGGGCACCGGTATGATGCCTTGGGTGGCATTGTCGCACAACGCCACGAACACGACGACCCGCTTCGGCGCGCCGTAGGCGAAGGTCGCTGAGAGTGCCAGAACGAGCAATGTCCACGGAACATGCCCCAACTTGCACCTTGCAAGCGCGCCGTGGAATCCCGAAATGGGGGCGCGCCACCTCTCTCAGCATGCCCGACCTCAAGTCCCTTCTCGAAAACAACCGCGCCTGGGCCGATGCCCAGGTGGCCGCAGACCCGGAATTCTTCAAGCGCCTCGCCGCCCAGCAGAGCCCGGAATACCTGTGGATCGGCTGCTCGGACAGCCGTGTGCCTGCCAATCAGATCACCGGTCTCGCTCCCGGCGAGGTGTTCGTGCACCGCAACGTCGCCAACGTGGTGGCGGAGACGGATTTCAACGTCCTGGCGGTGATGCAGTACACCGTGGACGTCCTGAAAGTGAAGCACATCATCGTCTGCGGTCACTACGGCTGCGGCGGTGTCCGTGCCGCGCTGGAAAACTATCGCCACGGGATGATCGACAACTGGCTCGCTGGCATCCGCCTGATCGCCCGGCTCAATCGCGAGGAGCTCGATGCCATGCCGCATGAACAGGCTGTCGACCGCCTGTGCGAGCTGAACGTCCTCATTCAGGCCAAGCATGTGGCCCGTACCACCATCCTCGAGGATGCTTGGGAGCGAGGGCAGGACATCAAGATCCACAGCTGGATCTACCGCCTCGATACCGGTTTGATCAGCCGTCTGGCTGACCCGATTATGGCTCCGATCGATATTTGAGGATCAATACCGTTCTCCGGCTTCGATGGCGACCAAAGCGAAGCAGTCACTCGAAGCGTGCGGCGAGATAGTCTGTGATCGCCTTGGCGATCACAGGAAATGCCGCTTTCCGGTTTGAGAGCAGTTCCGCATCCACATCCTTGCGATCGATGAATTCGATTTCGAGGAAGCATTTTGGCACGTTGGCGAGCTCCGGATGTTTGGCCAGTTGATGGAAGAAATTCGATCCAGCTCCTCCATGGAGGTGGCTGTCCGGGATCACCGGTAGAGGGACGGATCGGGGAACAAACCTCACCACGGCTCCGTGGGCGGCAGTGATCAATCCTTTGGCGAAGGCTTCATCCACTGCGTGGTTGGGGTTGGTTCCCTTGGCTGCAATCACCGCAGTGGTACCGAGGGCGGCGTGATTGTCCGAAGCGTTGAAATGGATGCTGAAGATCGCGACGGGTTTCGCAGCGGCGCAAAAGGCGGCGCGTTTGCCGAAGTCCGGATTCTCGTCTCCCGTGCGGGTCAGAACCGGTTTCAATACGGTGTGCGGACGCGCTGCAAGCTGCTTCGCCACTTCCTTGGAAAGTTCCAAGGTCAGATCCTTTTCCAGCAGCTTCGCGGGAGAAGTGGCATTGTTGGAGGACGAGAGCGTCCGTTCCTTTTGAGAACCGGAGTCGGTGCTGCCACCGTGGCCCGGGTCAATGACGATGACCTTCTCGGCGGCGCCGGTCCGTGCCACGAAGAGAGCGAGAACGAAGAGAATGGCTCTCATTCCTGAGGTCGAATGCCGGGAGACTTACTTCTTCCCGTCGTTGTAGAATTTCTTCATCGCCCGTTGCTCGGATGGATCGAGCGATTCCGTCCAAACCTGGTTGCCACCGATTCCCAAGGAATCGGTAGTGCCGCCGGATCCGGCTTTGCTGGCGGACTTGTCCACATCGTGCTCGCCATCCTGAAGCTGAAGCAGATCGCCCGGGGTAGCACGTGAGAGATCCTTCGCATCGAGGCCGGCCAGATCGCCGGTTTTGCGCTTCTCGTGTTCTTTTCCAAAGAGATTGTTGGAGTGCCCGGGGCCGCGGGAAGGGGCGCCCTTTCCATTGCCACTGCCATTCTGGTTGCCGTCACCGTTTCCGTCTCCATCCCCATCTCCCTGCCCGTCGCCGTCTCCTTGACCCTGGCCTTGCCCTTGTCCTTGGCCATCACCTTCACCGGAAAGGAGTTGGTCAGCCCAATCGTCACCTTGGCCCTGGCCCTGCCCTTGGCCGTCCTGGCCTTGCATGCCTTTCATGGCATCACTCGCTTTCTGCAGGTTGTCCTTCAACTGCTGCATTTGCCCGGGAGTGAGCCCACCGAGGTTCTTCGGATCGAAATTTTGAAGCTGTTTGAGAAGCTCGGGGTTCGGCTTCATCGCGCCGTTCTTGAGTCCTTGGAGCGCTTGGTCGAATTCATTCGCGAGGCGCGCCTGCTCGGCTTGGCCGCCTGCGGAAGCATTTTTCTGCAGGTCGCCCATCGCCTTCTCGGCTCGGCCGAGTTCGCGGTCCACGCGGGAAATCTCCGATTGGTGGGCCTTTTTCAGGGAGTCGGTGGCTTCCAAGGAGGAATGGCTGAACCACTCCTCTTCCTTTTGAGAGCGTAGTTCGTCGAGGCGTTTCCGCATGTCCTCCAGATAGGTCTCATCGACTACTTTTTCATCGGCAAGCTTGTTGAGATCGGACTCGATCTTGTTCCAAGCCTGCGGCTCCTCGGTCGGATGCTTCGCAGCCTCGGGCTTGGAAACCGGGATGAAAAGCCCGGCTGTCAGCAGAAGCAGCGTTCCGAGAATCGGCACGAGAAGGCGGGGCCAGTTCCACTGGATGCCAGCATCGACTAGCGGTGGAGGAGAGGGCCACGGTCCGATTCCGGCCTGGGCTGTCGACAGGGCATTACGGAGGCGCATGGTGGCCTCCAGCCGCACCAGTGATTGCTCGGAGGTTTCAAACCGCGACCGGCTTACCAGCCAGGCGATCAGCCCGATGAGCGCCAATCCCCCTGCAATGCCACCAGCCAGCCAGCTAAACGGTGTCTCCGGGTGTTCCCGCCGCACCAGCAGCAGAGCGCAGGCACCGGCGATCGCCGTGACGACGAGTGGTGCCGCGAGACGGTCCAACCACCAGCCAAGGTTCACCCGGCGCGAGGTTCTCTCGGCCAGATTGAGCCAATGGGTCTGGTTCGCGTCGGAAGAGGTGGCCATGACATGTGTCACTCTAAATGCCTCTCGCTGGGAGGCGACTCAGAAAACATGAATTTCCGGTGAAGAAAAAGCCCGCCGACCGCACTCCGGCAGTCAACGGGCTTGAAAGGGGGTTCCCGTTCAGGCGAGCTGGGAAGCCGCGCCGCGATCGAGGAAATAGGTGGTATTGCCGTGTTCCTGGAGGAACGAAGCACTGATTTGGTCGGTGATCGGGCCCTCGATGGCTTCCTTCACGATGGCGGCTTTCTTTTCGCCCCAAGCCAGCAGCGCGATGCGTTTGGCACCAAGGATCGATGCGCAGCCCATGGTGATCGCGTGAGTCGGGACGTGCTCCAGACCGCCGAAGGCGGGGGCGGCGTCCTCACGGGTGACGGGATCGAGATGGACCCGGCGGGTCAGAGACGTCTTTTCCGATCCTGGCTCGTTGAAGCCGATGTGGCCGGTACGTCCGATGCCAAGCAATTGGAAATCAAGGCCACCGGCTTCCCGAATGGCTTCCTCGTAGGCTGCACAATGGGCGTCCACTTCGGACTCCGCGACGCTGCCGGAAGGAAGGTTGACGTTGTCCGGGGGAACGTCGATGTGATCGAACAGGTTCCGGTGCATGAACGTCCAGTAGCTTTCCGGATGGTCACGCTCGAGGCCGAGGTACTCGTCGAGATTGAAAGTGATGACATTCGCGAAGGACAGGCCTTCCTGCTGATGCAGGCGGATCAGCTCGCGGTAGAATGGCAGGGGGGTATTGCCGGTTGCCAGCCCCAGCACGGCGGCGCGGCCCTCGGCAGCACGGGAACGGATCAGTTCCGCCACCTCCGTGGCCAGCTCGCGGGCGGCGTCTTCAGAAGAATCAAATACCCTAAAAGAAACAGAATTCACAGAAGTCACGTGACCAAAATGCCAACTTATTCGCCCATTGTCAACGCGTTGGGGCCAAGTAGCGGGATTCCACCCGGGGGTGGGGGAGCCTACGAATCGACCCGCAGGGCGCTGGAATTACCACAGCAGCCAAGGAGACGAATCGGCCCAACCGGAACGCTGTAAGCCAGAGAGCAGCAAGCCGCCCGGCTGCTCAATCCATTCCAATCAATGAATACATCGCAACATTTGTGGTCCCGGCGGAATTTCGTTTTTGCAGCCACCGGCATTGGCGCTGGTGCCATGATGACTCCCGGCTGGTCTTTGGCGGCTGAGGAAGTGGATTCCCGCGTTGCGGCGATCGTCTCCAGAACGATGGGGATTGATACCCACAATCATATCGATGTTCCTCTAAAGGCTGAGGAACTGCCCGGACCCGCCTTGGACCTGGCGGGTGAAATGAAGAGGTCCGGCTTGGCTGCGATATGCATGACCTTCGCGGTCGACTACCAGAAGCTGGTCAATCCCGGTGATGCATTCGAGCGATTCCAAAGAGGGCTGGATGCGATGGACAAGCTTCTGGCTGCCAATGAACTCAAGCGGTCGATGAATCTGTCAGAGGTCAAGTTAGCCCGCAAAGAACTCAAACCCACGGTCATCCAATCCGTCGAAGGGGGGCATTTTCTCGAAGGAAAATTGGACCGTCTTGAAATGGCTTATGAGCGGGGCTTGCGGCATCTGGGTCTGCTGCACGATAACGACGCTTCCACGCCTCTGGGGGATGTTTACACGAATGCCCCGAAATGGGGCGGACTCTCCGCGTTCGGAGCCGAGGTGATCAAGGAGTGCAATCGCCTGGGGGTTCTCGTCGATCTGGCACATGCCAGCAATGAGACGATCAATGCCGCGCTCAAGATTGCGGCTCATCCGGTGCTTATCTCCCACACCGGTCTGGATACCCAATTGGGACGGAACGATATGATGGCGAAAATGATGCGTCCGAGGCTCATCAGCAAGGAACAGGCGAAGATTGTGGCGGATGGCGGAGGTGTCATCGGTGTGTGGACGCACCTCGCGGAGACTCCGTTGGAATATGCCAATAACATCCGTGCGTTGGTCGATGTGATCGGGATTGATCACGTCGGGATCGGCACGGATACGAAAATGACTCCAGCCTATCAGTCTCCGTCTGATACCCGCAAGCCGGGTGGTTCCCCAGACCATGAAGGGGGTTCTCCCGACAGAAACAAGGGATCCGCTGGTGGGCCCGGTAACGGGAGCAAAGGTTCGCGAGTGGGGGAGCGTACCAACGAGGCTTGGGCGGGCCAAAACGCCGGCTTCTACTACGCCGTCGTGGATGCGATGCTGAAGACCGGCTTTAACGAGGAGGAGATCGGCAAGATTGGTGGCGGAAATTTCTGGAGAGTCTTTGATGCCGCTACGAAGGGACATTGACCCGTCATCGCTCCCAAATGTGAAGTGGCGCTGGATTGTGTCCGACGCTACTTCCATTCAGCAGTCTAGCCGTTACTCCGCTGGCACGTGGGGCTCGAAGGTCATCGAGCGCTCGTGCTCACGGGCTTTCGCTGCCTTGCGGGCTTGATTGTAGAAATAAGCCTGAGCCCGGAAAGCGCGTTGACCCGGTCCCTTGGCTAGGCGCTGTGAGGTGCCGTCCGGCATGAGCTTGGAGGCCTGCACGTTGTCCAGGAAGAAGGTCTCCAGAATGCGCACCAAGCGGCGCTGCAAGGCAGGCTCTTCGATCGGGATCATCAGTTCTACGCGGCGCTCGAGATTGCGACCCATCCAGTCGGCGGAGGCGATGAAGACTTCCGGCGTTCCTCCTTGGTGGAAGTAGAACAAGCGGGCGTGCTCGAGGAAGCGGTCAATCACCGAGACCACTTCGATGTTCTTCGACCAGCGGGCATCGCCGGGCTTCAGGCAGCAGATGCCACGGATGTTCAGTTTCACTTCCACTCCGGCTTGGGAGGCACGGTAGAGGGCGAGGATGATGTCCGGGTCTTGGAGTGAATTGACCTTGGCGAGAATGCGGGTGGGCAGGCCCTGCTTGGCGCGTTCGGTCTCTCCGGCGATGAGTTCTAGAAGCCGCGGCTTCATCGCCATGGGAGCGGGAACGAGGCGTTGGAAGCGCAGCAGCTTGGACCGACCAGTGACCGCGTTGAAGAACAGCGAGGCATCGTGGCCGAACTCCGGCTTGCAGGTCAGATAGGAAAGATCGGTGTAGAGCTTGGCGGTGGACTCGTTGTAGTTGCCAGTGCCGAGGTGGGCGTAGCGCCGGAGATGACCACCCTCACGGCGGACGATCAGACAGATCTTGGCGTGGGTCTTGAGCCCCTTCACGCCGTAAACGATCTGGGCACCCGCGCGCTGGAGTTCGTCGGCACGGTGGAGGTTGCGGGCTTCATCGAAGCGGGCCTTGAGTTCCACCAGTGCAGTGACGTGCTTGCCGTTTTCTGCCGCGCGAATCAGCGCGTCGATGATGCGGGATTGGCGGGCGGTGCGATACAGCACCTGCTTGATCGCGATGACGTCCGGATCGGCTGCTGCTTCTTCAATCAAGCGGAGCACCGGCTCGAATGATTCATAGGGGTGATGCAGGAGCACATCCCCGGCAGCGATGGTTTCGAACATCGACTCGCCCGGTACGATTGCTGGAGATGTCTGGGGCGGCCACTCTTCGTCGCGGAGTTGGTCGAAACCCGGCAGGAATGCCAGATCCATGAGAGAGGAAAGACCGATCGGGCCACTCGCCCGGATCAGCTCCGGGCTGCCGGAACGGGTGAGTTCCTTCACCACGCGGGCGATGTCGCGCGGGGCATTTTTCGGCATCTCCAAGCGCACGGTGTCGGAGAAGCGTCGGGCGGTGAGGACTTCCTCCATTTCCCCTGCGAGATCGATGGCGTCTTCTTCCTGCACCGCGATGTCGCCATTGCGGGTGACACGGAAGCTCGTCGCTGCGGAGACCTTTTCTCCCGGGAAGAGATCATCGGCGTGCCATGCGACCACATCCTCGATCCAGACGAAGGCGTGGGTTTCTTCGGACGACTTCACCGGCACGCGCCGCGCAATGGTCTCGGGAATCGGAATCACCGCATAGCGGGTGGCACCGGTGTCCGGTTCGACAAGGCGGCAGGCAACGATCAATTGAAGGGCTGGCACCAGCAGCGGCTCCGCCACCCCATCCTCGGTCAGGGTCACTGCCAGCGGGGTAAGAAGAGGAAACACACTGTCCTCGAACACAGCCGCGACCTGGTCCATCTGGGTGCCGGACAGACCGTCCATCTTCAATGGACGAATTCCCGCTTTCGCCATCTCCGGCAGCAGGGTCTTGTTCAGGAGTTCATACTGGTCATCCACCATCCGCCCCACGCGCCGGTGAATGGCCTGGAGCTGCTGCTGCGGTGTCATGCCGCTGGGATCCGGTGTCTTCCGGCCGCTCCGCTGCATGAGGATCAATCCGCCCACGCGGACCTGGAAGAACTCGTCCATGTTCGAAGCGGTGATCGCCAGGAACTTCACGCGTTCGAGCAGTGGCAGGTCCGAACGCAGCGCTTCGTTGAGCACGCGTTGGTTGAACTCGAGCCAGGACAGTTCGCGGTTGAGATAGGGTGCGGGCATCGGGGAAAATTGTTAGAGGTCGTCGTCGATCACGATTTCGAGACCGAAGACCTGTTGGAAAAGGTCGCCTTTCGATTGCATGGCGAGGCGTTCCACGGCGGCGTCTTCCAAACCGGGCAAACGCAGGTGAAGCTTGTCGCCGACCCGGCGGAAGATGATCTCGCTCACGCGCTGGTCGTGGGTGCGCTCCAGAGCATCCGCTACCCGGATCAGTGCCGCCAGCTTGGCCACACGGATGCGATCGTCTGTGGAAAGGGCCTGATAATGCGGATGCGTCGGACTGGGGCCGGAGTGGCGGTGATAGCGGGAGACCAGTGCCACGATGGTGACATCCAACCGGTCCAGTCCGAAGATCTCGGAATTGAGAATGATGTATTCCGAGTGCTTGTGATGGGCACGGGGGCTCACGTAGGTGCCCACCTCGTGAAGGATGGCCGCCACCTGCAGCAGAAGCGCATCGTGGGTGGTGAGTTGGTGGAGATCGGCGGTTTCCGCGAAGAAGCGGGAACACAGGCGGCCGACGTGTTCGCCGTGCCGGGGATCGGACTGGTAGCGCTCTGCCAGGATTCTTGAAGAGCGGAGCACTTCATCCGCGAAGGAACCGGTGAGATCGCGGGAAATGAGAATGTCGTGGAGCAGTCCTTGCTCATACTCGCTGGCCGGGATGTGAAGTTCGCTCAGCCCGAGCTGCTCGGCGATGGCGAGGTTGATTTCCAAAGAAGGAACCAGCGCGTCTGCGGTCTGATAGTCCACTTGGAAGCGCTTCACCAATTCCACATCGCTGAGAGTGGAAGCTCCGGCCACGAACTGCCGCAGCGTCTTGACCGGGCAAGGCTGGCCTGGCTTGCCGAGATGGCGGGTGACGGATTGGATCTCGTAACCGATCACCACCAGCGATTCGATTTTCACATCCGAGTAGTCGAAGCGTAGCTGGGCCAGATTGCCGGAGGCATGTTCGCGGATCACCCGCAGCAGGGCCGGGCCTTCCGCGTGGGAACCTTCCACCGCCTCGCGGGTGCGGTGGGTGCCCAGCCGATAACTGGTGTAGCGGACGATCGCTCCGCCTTGGAAAAGGAGCGCACGGGTATTACCCGGACCCACATGGACGACCAAGGTGGTCTGGTCCTTCATCGCCGGGATGTCCTTCAGGCGGCGGCGGGTCTTCAGATAGATCAGGCGGGTCATCTCCCCGTCGTCGATCGTCGAGACATCCAGGCCGCAGGCGATGCGGATGCGGTTGAGTACGGATTCCTGGTTGGTCGCCTCGCTGAGAATGTTGGTCGCCAGCGTGCGGGTAATGCCGTGCGGATCGAGGCCCAGCTCGGCCATCGATTTCTGATAGCCTTTGATGATCGAGACGATGCGTTCGATGGTGCTCTGGCTCAACGATCCGCGGCGGAAGATGTCACGCGCGATCGGGGCCGGTTGTTCCAGGAAATCCACCGGCAGGATCGTCTGGCCGTCCTGTTCGCAGACCATCAGGGAAACCGAACTCGCTCCGATGTGCAGCGCCGTGGAGATCACGGCCGGTTCGTGGGCGGGACGTTGCGGCTTCCGGGCTTTCGGCATCGCGCCAGCAGAACCCCGGACGACGCGTCTTTCAACCCGGAATATGTGACAAGGGCGTCTTGACAGTCCTGGTACTTGTCAGAAACGGCACCCGGCGGGATAAAGATCTCCATGCCGTCCAAAGGGATCGATCGTTATCTGGTGAAGCCGGGCTCGAAGTTCGAGATCGCTTCCGTGGATACCTCCGAGAAGACATTGTGGGAGGACCTGACCAAGGACGACCACGAGGCCACCTATGACATGCTGCGTGATGAATTGCAGCACCTCCAGAAGGTCCTCTATGCCCAGCAGAAGCACCGCATTCTGGTCGTGATCCAGGCCATGGACACCGGCGGCAAGGACGGGTGCATCAAGCATGTGTTCTCACGGATCGATCCACAAGGGATCAACGTTCATTCCTTCAAGAAGCCGACGGAGGAGGAGATGGCGCACGACTTCCTCTGGCGTGTGCATCCGCATGTGCCGCGCAACGGCCAACTGGTCATTTTCAACCGCAGCCATTACGAGGACATCCTGGCCGTACGGGTGAAGAAGCTGTTCGGTGACGAAGTCTGGAAACGCCGTTACCGGCACGTCGTGGAATTCGAACGGATGCTGGCGGAGGAAGGAACTACGATCATCAAGATCTTCCTCCACATCAGCAAGGACGAGCAGAAGAAGCGCTTGGAAGCCCGTCTCGAAAATCCGGCGAAGCACTGGAAGTTCAATCCGGACGATCTTCAGGATCGCGCCCGCTGGGGGGATTTCATGCACGCCTATGAGGATCTCATCGGCAAGACCTCCACGGAATGCGCTCCATGGTATGTGATCCCTGCGGATCGCAAGTGGTACCGCAACCTGTGCGTCGCGAACCTGATGGTGGAGAAATTGCGCGCTCTGAAGATGGAGTTCCCGCAGCCCACCTGGGATGCATCCTCGGTGCGGGTGGAAGATTGATCCGGAGTAGAGCGGCTCCTGACAGGTCAGTGAGCCGAAAAACCTCCACGGATGTAATCCGTGGAGGTCTGGTAGATGGTCTCCAAGGTGCCGATCTTATGCGGCACTGGTGCGGCGGGCGACTTCAAGCCACTTGCCGACGATCGGTGAGAGATCGCCTGCTGAAGCCTCCTTGGGACCGAAGCACTTGGCTTCGATCTCGGCGATCTGCTGGCACAGCGCGGTTCTCTCGGCGTCCGACATGCTGCCGCCGTGGGTCGTCCCGATCCGACGGAGGAACGCCACGGTCGAGAACGGAGTGGGATCCACCGGCGCGGAGAGCTCCTTCGCAATCTCCTCGGTCTGGTGGCGCTTCTTCTTCATGAAGGCGATCACCGCTCCGATGGCGGCTACGATCACCGCCAGGAGCACGAACTTGCCAGCCCAACCGCTTGCACCGCCGTCCAGCTTCACTCCGGCGGCAGCCTTGGCGGCATCCACCTCGACAAGGTCGGCATCCTGGTAGTGCTTGTATTCCACGGACTTCGCCGTCACTCCGGACTTCAGGGCCGGGAAGGGGAACACCACGTCACCGGTCGCACCCGGCTTGCGGCGGTAGGTGAGCTGCCAGTTGCGATCCGCTTGTGGCAGCTTCTGTTTGCCATCGCTCACGAACTGCGAGACCGAGAGCTTTCCATCGGTGGCTTCCAGATCGAAGCCCTCGCGCCTGCTGTCGAAGAGCCTGTCCAGATCCGGAATCACGCCTTGGCCGCGTGCCTGGATCTCGACCACCACCTTGCCATCCTTCCACTCCCGCTCATCCATGGTGAGGGACAGGGCGAGGTCCGGGCAGGGGCGGTTTTCAATCTGGGCGTCATGCGCATCGAGAGGTTCGACCTGCGACATGACCGGCAGCACCACCTGTCCGGGTTGGTCGATGAAATCGACATCGAGTTGGACAGAGGGGATGCGATCGACAGCCGGAGTTTTCGCACGCAGCACCATGTAGGCGAGCGGGGTTTCCACCCATCCTTCGCGAGGGAGATCGATGGTCTTCACGGATGCATCGTGGAAGGTGATCGAAACCACTTCGAAGGTCTCATCGAGAGCGGCATGGATGTTCTTCGTAAAGTCATCGCGAAGGTTCTTCGCTCCACCGCCGCCACCACCGCCATACATGTTCCGCTGTTGGTCGGACTGGTTCTGGAGGTATTTGCTGAAGCCACCGCTCTCACGCAGCAACTGGCGGGTGGTCTCCAATGAAACGAATGTTCCGAACGGCTGGCCGTATCCGACGCGGTCGGGTCCGTCGACCTTGACCCGCAGTTGAATCTCATTGAGGAGTTCCTTGTAGTAATCCAGCGACTTGGTGGCGGCCGCTGCGGCAGGGTTGTCCGCACCGACGATCGAGAGGCCGGATCCGAGGAAGAGCTGGCGCATGTTTGCTGGCACGCGCGGGAACAGTTCCCCGAGCATTTTCGCAAAGAGCTCGAGATGAGCAGGGCCTGCGTCACCCGGCAGGGCGCGCATCGCATCACCGATGGACTTCAAGCCCGGATCGGTGCGGGCGGTGTTGGTGGTGAGCTGGCCCAGATCACTCGCGCCGAGCATAACGATGAACCACGCCTGATAGGGCTCGATGGTCCACTGGCCGCGCGGAAGGGTGGGCAGCTTCTTCGCGTAGATCTCGGTGGCCTTGCGGAAGCTGGAGAAAGCTTCCTCGCGCAGGTTCACATACTCGGTGAGCTTCACCTGCCGCTCCAGTTCATACTGGGAGGCATCATGGAACAATTGGCCACGAGTGATGAAGGCGGACCAGTCATCGCTATCGGGAAGAATGCCGCGCTTCGCCAGTTCCATGGCGGTGCGGTAGCCGCGCGAAACCTCATCCTTGGCTTCCTGTTCGGTGCGGTTGGTGCCGGCCTGTTGCTGCGTTTTGGGATCGCGCCATTCCTGATTCAGCCGTTCACGCATGCCACCGAGCAAATCGAGCAGCTCACGGTGAACCATTTTTTCCGGGGGACCGAAGATCGCTTCGATATCTTCCAACCGATAGACTTCTGCACCGCTGTGCAGTGTCATGAACGCCTGTACGATGAGCTTGGCATCCAGCGGCTCCGGCGAGATGGCGCGGAGCTCGGTGAGCAACGTCTTGAAGTGCTCGATGTTCTGATTCTGGCGCAGGCGAGTGAGCGGGATCCCCGAACCCTGCTGCTGCATCTGCGGAGGCACATACATGCCATAGGCCCGCATCTGTTTGACCTGCTCGCTTTCGGCCGGTTTGGTGCGCTTGGAGACCCATCCCGAGAGGACGTCCTGGCAGACTTCACGCTCCAGACCTGGGTATTTCTTCACATACTCTTTCAGCAGGGTCAAGTCCGCCTCGTCCGGAAGGAGGATGCCCACCTTTACGAGTGTCAGTTGCACCCGTTGGGCGAGACCGGGATTGAGACGCTCGATGAGGGCCTTCGGAGGAGCGGTCGAAAGAATCTGCGTGGTGGAGAGAGTGGGCGCCTTCTCCTGGCTGTTGCCGTAGCCATAGCGGCGCAGCATCATGCGCTCGGCCTGGGACATGTCCGTGGCTACCACGCCTCCGGCGCGATAGCAGCCCTCGGCTTCATTGAGCCAGTTCATGACCAGCACCGCGGTGTTCGATGGCAAGGCTCCCTCCTTGTCGACAAGTGCATCGAGAATGAGATGCTGCGTGCCGAGGCTGGAGGTGCGGGCCTGGACATCGGTGCCCTTGGCGGCATTCTGACCGAGCTCGCCGATGATGCCAATGAGCTCCGAGAGAGTGGCGGTCTGGTTGAAGAGTTGCTCGCGGATCAGCTTGCGGGCCTGTGCCGGATCAAGCGCGGGCAGCAATTGCACCAGGCGCTCCATGGCGGGGCGGAACTGGGGACGCGTGTAGTTGCCGAAGCGGGCGGTTTTCATCAGACGCGCGGCGATGTCCGCGGCGCTCTGAAGCTGGCGCTCGTCCTTGTCTTCCACGCCCGTGCGCGTGAAGTACTCCATCGCGAAGATGAGCTGGGTGGTGTCGGCTGCTTCCCATTCTTCCGGTTTGAGAGGCAGGAAAGGGGATGCATCGCGAATCCAGCCGAGCGAGGACAGCAGGCGAACGGCGAGCTTCTTGCCATCCGCGGTTGAGCCACCGAGGCCCTTCCAACCCTTTTCCATCCGGGAAACGAGTGTGGCGCGACCACCTTCTCCGAGAGCGGTTTTCACCAGCTTGGTGAGAGCCGGGATGTTCTCTTCCTTCAGATCGCCCGGGCAGGCTGCCACCAGCGAGTAGAAGTCCTCGCTGAGCAGCGGAGCGGGCTTCTTTTTGAGATCCTCACGCTCCTTTTGAAGGCGCTGCATGCGCTCGCGTGGATCCTCCTCATCATCCGGGCTGTTCTCCGGCGCTTTCAACATGGCTCCCACCGAGATCGACTGCTCGGCGAGCGCGTCCAACACGCGTGCGTAGCCGGCTGCGGCATCCTGTGGCGGGAGGGTGGAGAGCATCTTGCCAACTTCCGGCCAATCACCGTACATGACCGCCATGTTGAAGGCTTCAGCCGCAGTGGGTGGCGTATCCTTCTTCTGTGCCTTGGTGGCTGCCAGGAGAGCTTCTCCAGAGCGATCGAATTTCATCGTCCGCAATGCCTTGGCGAGATCCTGGTCAGCGCCTGCTTCCTTGGGTTGTTCGGTGGGAAGGGCGGGTTGGGCTGCGGGCTGAGGTGTCGTTTGGGCGGCGTCAGCAGGGGCGATCGGTTGGGCCGGCACGATCTGGACCACCTGGGCGGACGCCGCCGAAGCCGCGAGCAAAAGGGCAAGCGACACCGGGCCACGGGACAGCGGATGACGGAACGAAGGCTTCATGAATATCGGTATGGTTCTTTTTAAATCTGTTAGGAGCCGGAGCCCGGCTGGAAGCGTTGGGTGCCACTGCCCGGCGAGGGCGGACCGTCTTCACCCGGACCACGTCCGGGTTTGTTGCCGCGCTGGCCGCGACGCTTGCCCATTTGTTCGCTGAGGCCTTGGCCGCTTGCGGAACGTCCTTCCTTGGGAAGAGGGCGGGCCATCAACTCGGAAAGACTCAGGCGCTGGAGCTGCACTGCGGATTCGAGATCCTCCTTCTGCTGAAGTTGTTTCTCTGTGGAAGCCCCTCCGGAATACTGCTCGGAAAGGAGGCGGAAATTCTGCCGTGCGAGCTCGGCTTCCTCCATCCAAAGCTCGCGCTTGGCTCCTTCGAGACGCATAACCCAACCGGCATAGTAGTGGAGCCGGGCTGCGAGTTCGTGGGCCTCGCGGCGGAATTCCGCCGGCATGGCAGCCATGCCCGTGTCGTCCAGAATCTTGTCGACACCATCGAGCGCCGCGACCGCCTCACCGGTCCGGAAACGGGTGCGGGCGCGGGCGAGATCCAGGCGGAGCTTCAGGTTCGCATCCTGAGCTCCCACAATCTGGTCCGCGTCACGGTACAGCTCATCCGCCTTGGTCCAATCTTCTGCTTTCTCCGCGGCTTCCGCCCGGGTGATGAAGGAGTGGGCCTTGTCACGTGCCAGCCATTGCTGCCCACGGCCGAAGTGGAGAACCACCACGGGAAGGGGAAGCAGGAGCCAGACGAGTGCCAGATATTTTCTCATGGGACCGTGCGGGGCTGGAGATTACGGAGTGGAGCCGGGCGCGGACGCCATGCGCTGCCGAGGTATTCAAGCGCCAATGGCAGCAGGCAAAGCAGGCCGGATGAGGCGGCGAGAGCGACCAGTGCCAGGAACCGTCGGTCGGTCTTCCAGCGGGAGGAACCGGTATCTTCCGCATTGAGCTTTTTCAACGCTTCGCTGGGAACCTGGCGGACGTTGCAATCGTAGAATGCTCCATGCAGCCGCCGTGCGAGTTGGGACATATTCGCGGTATCCTGGCGCGAAACATGGCCGTCGATGAACGTTCCCGTGCTGGAGTTGCCGACCCCGGCAAAGATCACTTCCGCAACGGATGAGGGCATCGGATTGAGCCCGGTTGGGGGGACGCTGTCGCCATCGGAAATGACCAGCAGGGTGGTGGATTTGCGTTCCCAATCCTTCATCATCGTCCCAACCTGGTTGAGGGATTTCAGGATATCGGTTTTGCCCGGTTTGTAAGTGATGTGAAACGGTGTGCCACCTACGAGGTGCAGCAGCAGTTCGCGATCCTGACATTCTTTTACCAGCGGACGAGCTTCGGTGTAGAAGCCTGTGGCACTGAAACGCACGCGGTCGCCGGGGATGCGGTCGAGCACGGATTTTAAGACGGCGGATGCGCGGGCATTGCGGGTGTCGGTGCGGCTTTCGCCTGCATCCTTCAGGAGCATCGAGGGTGATACGTCGAGCAGCACCATGAGATGACGGTCCGGGGCCTTGCGGCCATCCCGCTCACGGGTGAGACGATCGAAGGACAAGAGCGTGACGAGAGACCAAGCCAGTCCGGCCATGCCGATTACTCGGCAGGCGGGTGCGATCAAGGTCCAACGTCGTGGCCGCCCAACCGGCCCGAAGGCAAGTGCCTGCACCCGCGCTATGCGCCGGGCATGCAACCATTCGCCGATGCCGGCAATGGCTGCCGCGGCAAGCGCGGCCCAGATGGCCTGGAGATGAAGAGTTTCAGGATTCATGGACGTCACCACGGGGTGTAGCGGAGACCCAACAGGGAAAGGACATAGAGGGCGGCGGTCACGAGACCGGCGATCGATAGCGGCGTGTAGTCATCGACCCAGTCTGCGGTCACTTGCTTGAAGCGGGCCTTCTGCATCCGGTCGATTTCGCGGAAAACGTTATCCAAAGCCGAGCGGTCGCCGACATTGAAGACCTTGCCGCCGGTGGTTCCGGAGATCGTCTCCATCCCACCGGTGCCCATGCCATCCTCACCACCTCCGACGAGGATGCCGTAGACGCGGATATTGGCCGCAACCAATTCCTCCGCCGCACGGCGGTCTCCGCCGTCAGCGAAGTCGGCGCTGCCACCATCGGTGATGAGGATTACGGCGCGGTCTCCTTGTTCGGTGCGGATCAGCTCCTCGCGGCAGCCATGCAGCGCATTGGCAATCATGGTGCCACCCATCCATGGCGGCATGTCGTTCGGGCGGATGTAGTTCATCGCATTGGAGAGCGCCGACATCTCCTTCGTCGGCGGGACCCAGTGGATGTATTCGGAGCCGAAGATCGTGAGTCCGAAGGCATCTCCCTTGCGGTAGTTGCAGAACTCGCGGGCAGCTTCCACCGCAGCTTCAAAGCGGGTGCCTTTGCCGAAGCGCATGCCCATTGAACCGGAGACGTCGATGCACAGGATGATGTTGTTCATCACCCGCTCATCCTGCGGCGGCGCGGATTTGCGCGGACCGGCGAGCATCAGCACGGCGATGGCGAGCAAAAGTGCGGGCAGCGTCCCGGAGAGGTTGGTGAGGAATCTCAGCCATCGGCCGGATCCCTGCTGGCCATGGTCGAAGGGAAGCACCACCGGATGACCACGGCGGACCCATTGCCAGAATCCCCACAGGACAGGCAGTGCAAGCAACCAGAGCACCTGAGGATGATGGAAGCTCACGCGGTCACCCCGCTTTCCACAGGCGCTGGCTGGCGATAGGGTTCAAGAAGAGCATCGATTTCCTTCCGATTCGCACCACCGGGATGGTGGAGCCAATGTTCGAGCGCGCGTAGCAGGGCTCCTGCCTCCGGATGCTGCTTGAGGGAGGCGAGCACGGCGGTCATCCGTTCGCCCGGGCTCGCCAGTTTTTCGCGCCAATAACCTGTCATCAACCGTTCGAGTTCCGCTTGTCCACTGGCGGTCAATTTGCCTGCGGCGGCAGCCTCCACCAAAGGTCTCATGCGCTCGGCATAGGAAGGGGCAGGCGGCGCGGGTGCCTCCATGTCATCGGTCTTCTTTTTACGACCGAGCCAGATCAAGGCGGGCAATCCACAGAGCCACAGGGCGGCCAAGCCGCCCATCATCATGCGATAGCCTCCGAACCACGGAAACGGTTGCGGTTCGAAACGGGTGAGCTCGCCTTGGTGATCCGGAGGTAGAATCGATTCGACATCGATTTTCAAATCGCCGATTTCCGTAGCGGGAGTTCCATCCGGGTGGATCAAATAATCCGCCAACCGGTAGGAGCCGGGCTCGAAACCCAGGGGATGAAAAATGTAGGTGAACTTGCCGTCCTTTTCCGGGCGGATGGTTTCCAAACGGAGAATGAGGGGCGTTCGGTCGTCCAAGGCCCGGGGCTGGTAATCGCCACGGTCCAAGGTCACCGGGTAGTCCTTCTCCAAGCCGATGTCGCCCGGTTTCGGGGCTGCGACTGCGAGTTGGACCGCCGCGAAAGCGCAGGCGGTCAGACGGATGGTTGCGGTACCGCGCAGGGTCATCCGTTCCTCCTCGAGTTCGAGCGGTTTTTGAGGAAATGGCGAAGCCGGGCCACCATGGGCTCGTCCGTCGGCAGTTTCAGGTAATCCACTCCCGCACGGGCGAGAGGCGTAGCGGTGTCCTCCAGAAGGAAACGGGTGCCTCCACGGGCGACGAATTCCTGTCCGGACTCTGCTTCCAGACCTCGGAGGATGCCGGCTCGTAGCGCACCACGTTCGGCCGGATCTTCCAGATGCAGGACCGCGCAATCGTGATCCTGTGCCATGAGCTTGATGGCGGGTAGTGCGTCCGGATCGTGAAGATCGCTGATGACCACGAACAAGCAGCGTTGTTCCACCCGTGGGATGAGTTCGCGGACGCGTTTGCCAAGAGTGGTGCCTTCGCTGAAGTGGTAGTGACGAAGCTGGTGCAGCCACTGGAGAATGATACCGCGGGACAGCGCGGGCGTGTGATGGAGCGATCGCTCGCCTACGGCCATCAGACCCACCGGATTCATATGCTCCACCGCGGCGAGAGCAAGACCGCCGGCGATCTGCACCGCCCAGGCATACTTGCTCATCTTCAGCGAGGTGACCGACATCGATGCGGAGGTGTCAACCAACAGATAGACAGGCATCTGCTTCGGAGCCTCGTATTCCTTTACGTGGAATCGTCCGGTGCGACCGGTTGTGCGCCAGTCGATGAACTTCACCGGGTCGCCGCTTTGATACGGGCGCGACTGTACATACTCGATGCCGGAGCCGAGGAATGGAGAGCTTTCCTGACCGTAGGCCAAGGCGTTGGCGAGTCGTTTGACGGCGATCTCGAACTGCCTCGCGTCGAGGTGATCGGAGGACAGGGTCCCGGAGGGCTTCATCGCGCGCGGGATCAACCGAGTTTGTGAAGGAGCTCCTCAAGGACCTCGCCGGGCTTGCGTCCTTCCGCAAGAGCCTCATAGCTGAGGCGGATGCGGTGGAGGATGACGTCCTCGGCCAGTTCGAAGAGGTCTTCCGGCACGACATAGTCGCGCTGGTTCACGAACGCACGGGCGCGGGCGGCCTGGACCATGGAAAGGCTGGCACGGGTCGAGCAGCCCATTTCGATGGCCGGGTGCGTGCGGGTCAGGCGGATCAGTTCCACACAGTGCTTCATGAACACCTCGCTGACATGCACCGCCTGGACATCGGACATGGCGGCGATCAGTTCATTGAGATGGCACACCGGTTCGGCATTGATCATGTCGAACGCGCTCTTTGGCATCGCACCGCCATCGACCTTCTTGAGGCCCATCTTGAGCTGGCGGCGCAGGACCTCTTCCTCCTGCTCGGCGGTCGGATAGCTGATGCGATGGCACAGCATGAAGCGGTCGAGCTGGGCTTCCGGCAGTTCGAAGGTGCCAGCCTGCTCCACCGGGTTCTGGGTGGCGATCACCAGGAATGGCATCGGCAGCGGATAGGTGGCGTTGCCGATGGTGACCTTGCGCTCCTGCATGGCTTCGAGCAGGGCGCTCTGGACCTTCGGTGCCGCACGGTTGATTTCGTCCGCCAGCAGCAGGTTGGTGAACACCGGACCCTGATGGGTGCGGAAGCGACCGGTCGCTTGATCGAGTAGCTCCGAGCCGATGATGTCGGATGGCAGCATGTCGATCGTGAACTGAACGCGGCTGAATTGCAGGTCGATCGCCTTGGCTACGGAGTTGACGAGCAGGGTTTTTGCGGTGCCGGGCACTCCAAGCAGCAGCAGGTGACCGCCGGTAAGCAGGGCGATCATCATGCGCTCGACGACGACGTCCTGGCCGACGACGACTTCACTGACGCGCTCGCGCACGGCCTGGACGAAATGGGTTCTGGTATCAGTCATGAAGGAAATGGGGAAAATCAGGAGAGGAGGGAGCCGGGGAGGGGAAACGTATCAAGGCACGGCAAGCAAGCGGGCCTCCCGGACGGCTTCCCACACTGCATCCCTCTCGGTTGCCTGGGCCGCATCGGCCTTGGCCTTGAGTTCTGCGGCACGCGCTTTGTCGCCGTTGAGATCGGCGATGCGCGAGAGGGTGGCCAGCGCGCTCGCTTGGCCGGGCGCTGCGTTGGCTGCGAGGGGGGTGGCGAGCTTCTCAGCGGCATTGCGCAAGGAGACTCCGGCATCCTGTGGGGCCACCAGATGGGCGGCGATCAGGGAGATCACCCCAGGTTGCTTCGCATAGTCCTCGCAGAGGATTTTCGAGAGTTCGATGGCATCATCGGGCTGCTTCTTGGCCAACAGCAGGTCCAGTTCCAGGAGCCCGCCGACATAGCCGAATTTCGGAGTGAGAGCTTCCTGCAATTGGCCGATGGTCGATTCCGCTTCGTCAAATTTGCCAGCACGGATTTCGGACTGGGCGCGGGTGGACAGGACGATGGCCTTCTCGCTGGGTGCTTTCGCTTCCGCTGCGGGGGCTTGGGCTCCCGGAGCCTTGGTGGATGCCTCGGCCAGCAGGCTCTCGATCAACGACTCCTTGAGTTCCATCGGGTGGCCGATGTAGGCGATATTGCCTTTCTTGTTCACCACGAACGCGCAGGGGATACCGTTCTGGCCAGCAGCGGTGAGCCAGTTCTTGGCCATCCAGCCTCCTTCGCTCTTGTCGTCGACCGTCACGCGATACCCCATCTTGCCGGACATCTGTTTGACGAAGTCAGAGACCTTTTTCGAATCCTCACCGAGGTTCTGACCGATGACCACGAGCCCCTTGTCCTGGTATTTCTTTTGAAGCTCGTTCACGTGTGGGATCGAGGCGATGCAAGGTCCGCACCAAGTGGCCCAGAATTCGACGATGTAGACCTTGTCTCCCTCGAATTCCTTCACTTCCTCGCCCTGTGCCCAGGCACTTACCTTGATCTTGGGAGCTGGGTCACCGCTCTTCAAGGCGGCATGGGCGGAAGGCGCGAGCCAGATGCAGGCCGCGATGGCTGGAAGGGTATGGAGCCAGGGTTTCATGGAAGCGTAGGGTCGGGCGTTTACAAAAGGTCTCCTCTAGAACGTCACCGGGGACGAAAAACGACGGATAATCTGAAAATCTTTTTCTTTTCTGAAGATCCGAATCCATCTGTTGCCTCCGGTGCCGTCAAGCCGCCGGACGGAATCGGGCTAGAAATGCTTGCAGTCCGTACCGAGCATGCCAATGAGGATTGTATTCCTGAGCATGTTGCCTCTGGAACTCATATCATTTTGTGAGGCAATCAGGAGAGGGCGCCACGGAATCGGGGGTGAGCCACCTCCGTCTAAAAAGGGTACATGTGTCCGATTCCGGGCGATCCTTATGGAATCATCGGAACCAAGCTTGGAACTCGTGATCCGTCGGCAGATGGTCATGCGAAAGTTCTTCGGCGAATCGAGTGAAGGGCTGGGTAGGCAAGGCATCCTCCTCTTTGTTTCTTGCTGCGCTCTTGATCGAGTCGATGGCGGATTGGACCGTGGCGCGGGATGCGTCCTTCTGACCAGCGCGCCACTGCACCTGTGCGAGAGCGATTAGACCGAAGGAGCTCTCAGCCAGCGATTTTTCTGAGACTCCCGCCATGGCGAGTTTCTTGAGGAGTGATTGAGGGGCTTGCCCGAGATTGCCGGTGCAGCGAGCGGTGGCGAATATCATCCGTTGGAGCAGCTCTGGATCCAGAGTCGTGAGATTCTTTTCCACTGCGTCCCATTCACCACGTGCAGCTTCAAGTTCAAGTCTGAGCAAGGGCAGGTAATCATCGTCCGGCGATTGCTTGGACAATTCGGCGACTGCGGCCGCCATCTTTTCCCGTTCGTTCTTTTCGAAAGCTTCCGAAGCCGCCCCGACAAGTCGTTCGTTTTCATCCTCGCTCGCGTCGTCTGCTTGGATCTGTTTGATTGCCTCCTGCTGTTTCCCGCCACCGGCAAGCAGTCCTTCGACGATCTTGTCGGTCAGTTTGGCGGGATGGGTTTGAAGGATGAGCTTCCCATCCTGGACGACGAAGGTATGGGGAATGCCTTCAACTTTGCCTGCTTGCAGCCAGTCATTTTCGAAGGCTCCGTTTTTCCCAACAAACGCAACCGGGTAGACCATGCCTTCGCCCTTTTTGTTAACGAAGGCACTGACTTTGCTGATGTCATCCTCGAGCACATCGAGACCTATCACATGAAGGCCTTTTTTCTCATATCTCGTGTGCAGGTCGTTCATGTGGGGGATGGCTGCGACACAAGGTCCGCACCAAGTTGCCCAGCATTCAATGAAGTAAACTTTCCCCGGTTCCCACGTGACGGGTGGCTTGCCGTGCAACCACTGGGCCTTGGCCAAGGCATCTGGAGTAACCCTGTCGCCGGCTCCGAGTGCCATCAGGGCACGGGTGGACAAAAAGACAGCCAGAACGGTGATGGTCCGGAGAGCGCGAGAGAGGGTGGGTTTCATGGACAATCGCGGACGAGACCACGGATTTGAGCCCCTTGTAAGCTTCCGTGGATTCCAGAGATGCCAATGTGGAAAGGAGACAGGGGCAATGCAGGATGCCCGATGCCCAATGCATCCTGCACCGTTTCCCAAAATTCGTTGACGGCAGTGCATTTTGACGGATGTGATCGTCGGAAATATTGATGACGCGCTTCGAAGAAAAGTCCCCCTCTTGGCTGTCGTGGAGCGTTTGGCTCGGAGTCGCCGCCGTGTTCGCAGCGGATCACCTCACTCCCTTTGGCATCTCCATTTACATGCTCTATATGGTGCCGGTGGTGCTGTCGTTTTTCTTTTGGAATGCGCAGATGCCCTATCGGGTGGCCTTGGTGGCGACAGTCGTGACGATCGTCGCCTACTTCACGACTCCGGATGGACCGGGTCGTGAATTATCCGAAGTGCGGAGGGGATTCGCGATCGCGACGCTATGGATGCTGGCAACGATAGGTCACCAATTCATCAAGATCAGGCTCGCCGGTCGCCGAGAGATCTGGCTCCAACGAGGTCAGGCGGAATTGGGGCGGAGACTGGTGGGGGAATCCAATCTGATTGAACTGGGAGACCGCATCCTGGGATTCCTCGGAGAGTATCTGAACGCCCAGGCTGGATCGTTCTTTATCGAGGACAGAGGCGCGTTCGCGCGAAGCGGGGTTTATGCGGCGGCTGCGGGCAGTGTGCCGGAGAAGTTTCTGCCGGGAGAAGGGCTGCTCGGGCAGGTTGCGAAGGATGGTAAAGCGGTCATCGTCGCCGACCTGCCGGAAGGCTATCTGACGGTGGGGTCGAGTTTGGGGAAAGCTCTGCCGCGTCATTTGCTGGCGGCTCCTTTCGCTTTGGAAGGTCGTGTGAACGCGGTCGTGGAGTTGGGATTTTTCGGGGCGATCCGGGACTCCGATCTGGAATTGCTCCAACGTGTCGACTCGACGGTGGCCACCGCCGTTCGCTCGGTGAAATATCGGATGCGTCTTCAGGAACTGCTGGAGGAAACCCAGAGGCAGTCGGAAGAACTCCAGGCGCAAAGCGAGGAGCTTCGTGTCTCCAATGAGGAATTGGAGGAGCAGAGCCGGACCCTGCGCGAGTCTCAATCCCGTCTGGAACTCCAGCAGGCGGAGATGGAGCAGAACAATACGCAGTTGGAAGAGCAGACCCATATTCTGGAGCGTCAGAAAAACGATCTTCTAACAGCCAAGGTGAATCTGGAGAGCCAGGCCCGCGAGATCGAGCAGGCCAGCCGCTACAAATCGGATTTCCTCGCCAACATGTCGCATGAGTTGAGGACGCCGCTCAACTCGTCTTTGATTCTCGCCAAGCTGCTGGCGGAGAACACAGGCGGGAATCTTACTTCCGAGCAGGTGAAATATGCGTTGACCATCGAGTCTTCCGGCAAGGATCTGCTCACCCTCATCAATGACGTGCTCGATCTCTCCAAGATCGAAGCCGGGCATATGGAGATCCATTCGGAGCGGGTGAAAATCCAGCGGCTGTTGGGCGGGCTGGGCGACATCTTTTCGCCGGTGGCTGCCCAGAAAGGACTGGAACTATCCTTGGTTTCCGACCTTGCGGTGGGGAGCTCGCTAGAGACGGATCCGCAACGGCTGGAGCAGGTGCTTCGGAACCTGTTGTCGAATGCGCTCAAATTCACGGAGCGGGGGAGTGTGGTGCTGCGGGTGCATTCCTTGGCGGGAGACCGCATCGGTTTCGAGGTGCGGGACAGCGGGATCGGGATCGCGCCGGAAAAGCAGCGCATCATCTTCGATCCGTTCTTTCAGGCCGATGGGACGACCTCCCGGAAGTATGGTGGCACCGGACTGGGTCTTTCCATCTCCCGTCATCTTACCCGGCTGCTTGGTGGGGAAATCCGATTGGAGAGCGAGGTCGGGCAGGGCAGTGTCTTCACAGTCGAGTTGCCGCGGGTGTTTGCAGGCGCCGCTGGATGGGAGGAGCCGCCCGCGGTTCCCGGGATCGCCGAGAAGTCTTCGGAGATTCTTGAGAAGCAGAGTGCGGGACTAGTGTCTCGTGTTCCGGATGATCGCGAACGCCTGACCGGGACCGGACGGGTGATTCTAGCGGTGGAGGACGACGAGCGTTTTTCGTCGATTCTCTATGATCTTGCCCACGAGCTTCATTTCGAGTGCATGATCGCCACGACGGCGGAGGAGGCGCTTGTGATCGCCCAGCAGTATGTGCCGAGCGCGATCGTACTCGATATCGGGTTACCGGATAACTCCGGGTTGATCGTATTGGAGCGATTGAAGGCGGACTCCCGCACGCGCCATATTCCGGTGCACGTGGTTTCCGCCGGAGACTATACCAAAACGGCAATGGCTCTTGGTGCCGTCGGCTACATGCTGAAGCCGGTGCGGCGTGATCAGCTCATCGAAGCCATGCGGAGCATGGAAACCCGGCTGACCCAGAAGATGCGGCGGGTTCTGGTGGTGGAGGATGATCCAGTGCAGGTGGAGGCGATGCGTGACCTCCTTGGCTCGCGTGATGTGGAGGCCGTTTGTGCCCGCAGTGCCACGGAGTGTCTGGAGCAACTCAGCAAACTGACATTCGATTGCATGGTGCTGGATTTGAGCCTGCCGGATGCGTCGGGGTTTTCCCTTCTTGAAAAACTGAGCGCGGAGGACTCCTACTCGTTCCCGCCCGTGATCGTCTACACCGGCCGTGAGCTGGCTCCGGAGGAAGAGCAGCGCCTGCGGCGTTATTCGAAATCCATCATCATCAAGGGGGCCAAGTCTCCCGAGAGGCTGTTGGATGAGGTCACCTTGTTCCTCCACCAGGTCGTGTCAGACCTGCCACCGGAGAAACAACGGATGATCGAGAAGGCGGGCAACCGGGATGCCGCTCTCGAAGGTCGTTGCATCCTGGTGGCCGAGGATGACGTAAGGAATGTGTTTGCCCTGACCAGCGTGTTGGAAGGACGTGGTGTGAAGCTGCTGATAGCGCGCAATGGCCGGGAGGCGGTGGATCTTCTCGCAGCCAGCCAGAATAACGGCGGCCCTGCGGTGGACCTCGTGCTGATGGATATCATGATGCCGGAGATGGACGGCCTGACCGCCATGAGGGAAATCCGCAAACACCGAGAGTGGTCACGCCTACCGATCATCGCTCTGACCGCCAAGGCCATGCGGAGTGATCAAGAGCAATGTCTGCAGGCCGGGGCGAACGATTACCTCTCGAAACCGCTCGATGTGGAGAAACTGCTTTCCCTTGTCAGGGTCTGGATGCCGCGATGAAAGCCCCCGATACAGAAACCGAAGAGATCGAGATGCATCTGCTTCTCGAGGCGCTTTACCGGAAATACCATTACGATTTCCGGGACTATTCGCCCGCTTCATGAAGCGCCGGTTGGTGCAGGCCCGCGAACATTTCGGCAGCCGGTCGTTCTCCGAGCTTCAGGACCGTCTGCTTCATGAACCCGGCGTTGTCGAGCGCCTGCTGCCGATCCTCACCGTGCAGGTGAGCGACATGTTCCGCGATCCTTCTTATTTCCGGTCGCTTCGGGAAAATGTCATCCCACATCTCAGGACCTATCCTTCGCTGAAGGTTTGGATCGCAGGCTGCAGCGCGGGTGAGGAGCTTTACTCCATGGCCATCCTCTTTCGTGAGGAAGGACTGGAGAGCAGAACGATTTTCTACGCCACGGACATCAACAGCGAGGCACTGGAAAAGGCGCGAGCTGGCATCTACGATCTCGACCGGGTGGCGAAGTTCACGGAAAACCACCGTCTCTCGGGTGGCAAGTCGTCGCTGTCCGACTATTACACCACCGGCTACGGGTTTGCGAAATTCGATCCCTCTCTGAGAAGCCGGGCCGTGTTTTCCGATCACAGCTTGGTTTCCGATGCGGTGTTTGCGGAGACCCAGCTGGTGTCCTGCCGGAATGTGCTGATCTATTTCAATCGCGAGCTTCAGGATCGTGCGATCGGATTGTTCAAAGACGCCCTCGTGCGAAAAGGGTTCCTGGGAATCGGCTCGAAGGAAAGCCTCCGGTTCTCCGCCCACATGGCGGCATTCTCGGAGTTTGATCGCAGTGAGCGCATCTATCAGAAAGGGGGGGGCGCGTGAGTGGAGAGTCCGTTCCTTCCGCAGTGGTGATCGGGGTCTCCGCCGGAGCCTTCGATGCCCTGTCGACCATTCTGCCGGAGCTTCCCGCCGGTTTCCCCTGTGCCGTGCTGGTGGTGGTCCATCTTCCCCCGGATCGCAAAAGTCTGATGGCTTCCTTGTTCGCGAGCCGCTGCGCTCTGGAAGTGAAGGAGGCCGAGGACAAGGAGATGCTGCGGGCGGCCACCATCTACTTCGCTCCGCCGGACTACCATCTTCTTGTCGAACCGGATTTCAGTCTTTCCCTGTCGAGTGATGAACCCGTCCTGTATTCGCGCCCCTCGATCGATGTGCTCTTCGAGTCCGCGGCCGATGCCTACGGAGATGACCTGGTGGCAGTCGTTCTAACAGGTGCGAACCACGACGGTGCCCGAGGCCTCCGGACAGTGTGTGATGCAGGAGGCAGGGCCTTGGTCCAATCTCCCGATTCCGCAGAGGAGCCGACCATGCCACGGGCGGCTCTCGCCGCTTGCCCGGAAGCGCTTTCCCTGCCTCTGGCTGAAATTGCCGTGGCTCTCAAAAATCTTTCCCGCTGACATGCCCTACCACAAACCCATCAAATTCCTGCTGGTCGACGACCTGGAGGCCAACCTCGTGGCGCTCGAAGCCCTCCTGATGCGGGATGGCCTTGAGCTCCTCAAAGCTCATTCCGGAAGGGAAGCATTGGAACTTCTGCTGACCCATGATGTCGCGCTCGCGTTCATCGATGTCCAGATGCCCGAGATGAGCGGCTTTGAACTGGCGGAGATCATGCGGAGCACCGAACGCACGCGGGGTGTGCCGATCATTTTCCTGACGGCTGGAACCGTGGATCAGCAGCGGAGAATCCGCGGTTCAGAAACCGGAGCCATTGATTTCCTGCCCAAGCCGATCGACCCGGCGATGTTGCTTAACAAGGCCCGCGTGTTTTTCGATCTCGCCAGACAGCATCAGGATCTTTTGGAAAGCGAACGCCAGCTCAAGGAAGCGAACGAGAAGCTCGCCCAGGCGGATCGCAGCAAGGATGAGTTCCTGGCGATGCTTGCCCATGAACTACGCAATCCACTCGCACCATTGATGACCGGTGCCGATGTGTTGCTCTCTGCGCCGGGAGAAGTTCGTATTGGTGAAGACATCGGACGGATGATGAAGCGGCAGGTCGCCCAAATGGCGCATTTGATCGATGATCTGCTGGATGTGTCCCGGATCACCAACGGCAAGATCGACCTGCAGAAGAAGCAGGTCCGGTTGGCCACGATTTTCGAACAGGCGGTGGAATCGGTACAGCCGCTCGTGGATCGCTATCAGCACACGCTGGAAGTCCGCCAGCCCCACGCCGAACTCGAGCTTGTGGCGGATCCCCACCGTCTCACGCAGGTGATTTCCAATCTGCTCTCGAACGCGGCCAAATACACGCCGCCTGGTGGAAGGATCATTCTGGAGATCGCCAGGATGGAGGGAGATCGGATCGAGGTCCTCGTCAAAGACAACGGTCGGGGGATCAGCCCGGAATATCAGCAGCGGATCTTCAATTTGTTCGAGCAAGGGATCGGTTCTTCAGAAGGCGGATTGGGTGTCGGGTTGACGCTCGTCAAACGTCTGGTGGAAATGCACGGCGGATCGGTGGCGGTGAAGAGCGATGGGGATGGAGCCGGTAGTGAGTTTAGCGTCGAGCTGCCGGGACTGGTGGCTGAACGCGGCTCCCGTGAAACCATTTCCACGGAGCGGGAAGACAGGAGCCGGGAGAAACTCAAAGTGCTGGTGGCGGATGATGGTCGATCCACGGCGGACATCCTGGGGATGTTCTTCGAAATGGAAGGCATGGAGACCAAGGTGGTTTATGACGGTCGGGATGCCATTACGGAAGCAGAGGCGTTCTGTCCGGATCTCGCTTGTCTTGATCTGGGAATGCCCGTCATCGATGGCTATGCTGCAGCCCGCGGCATTCGTTTGAATTGCCCGGACGCTGTACATTGTCGCCCTGAGCGGGTGGGGGAGCGAAAAGGACCGTGAGAAGACCGCCGCTGCCGGATTCAACGAGCACTTGGTCAAGCCCGTGAACCCCGAAGAACTGCGCGAATTGATTGTTCGTGTTGCGGCTGCCAAATGAGCGGAACCGCAGAATGGGTGTATGGATCCGAAACGGGGAGAGATTATTCCCGCCGTGCTTCCGGCGATCTCCAGATTGAACGAGCTAGATCAGGCACCGGTCCCGGTGGGAAACAACAGGCTTACCAATTGCTGTAGCTCGGCTGGATCGGCAGGTTTGGCAATGTGAGCGTCGAAGCCTGAGTCCGAGCAGCGGTGCAGCATTTCTGCATCATCAAAACCGGTGAGCGCCACCACGATCGATCTCTTGGTGCTTTGTTGCTGGCGGATCGCCGAGGTGGCTTCCAGCCCGCTCATCATCGGAAGTCCCAGATCCATGAGAATGAGATCAGGAAAATCGGTGATCGCCTGTTTGACGGCTTCTTCTCCGTCATAAACCACGCGAACACGGTGTCCTTCGGATTCAAAGAACATCCCGAGGATATCCGCGGTGGCGCGGGAGTCTTCCACCACCATGACAGAAAGGGTTTGACCGGCGGCGGCGGGCACCTGCGGATTTGATTTCTGAAGCAAGTGCATGATCGGGCGATGAATTTACCCCGGCTCGTTTGCAAAGACAATGGAATACGACTGCCATTTCAGGGGTGTTCCGGAAAGAGATGTTCGAGGAGAGCAGCCCTGACTTGCATGGCTTTCATTTCAACGCTCCGGCGAGACTCGCTACCAGGACCAGCAGTTCGTCCGGGTCGGCGGGCTTGGCTAGGTGCATCTGAAAGCCTTCCGCGATCGCCCGGACCCGGTCTTCCGAGCGGGTATAGGCGGTCAGGGCGAGAGCTGGCATTGCGCGGCCTTTGCCCTCGGCTCGGCGTAATTCCCGGATCAGCGAATAGCCGTCCCGTCCCGGCATGCCAATGTCACTGACGAGAACATCCGGGCACTCGATGGTAATTTGTTCCAACGCGGCAGCAACCGAATCGGCCTGCCTTACGGTAGCTCCCGCTCCGCTGAGGATGTGGGCGACCAACTGACGACCATCCGCTTCATCGTCCACTACCAGGATTCTGACACCCTTGAGCCGCAGTGAAGCGGTGGGAACGGGCGGTGTGGAGCTTTCGGAATGAGCGGCGGCTTTGGCAGATGATGGACGGAGGGAGGCGAGCGGCAGACTGACAAAGAAGGTGGCTCCTTGACCGAGTCCGGCGCTCTTCGCTCGGATCGTTCCACCGTGCGATTCCACGAGGTTTTTCACGATCGCGAGACCGAGACCCAATCCACCGTGTTTGCGGGTGGTGGTCGGATCTGCCTGTCGGAAGCGCTCGAAAACGAAAGGCAGGAACTCCGGCTCGATTCCCATGCCGTTGTCCATGATGATGGCCTCAAGATGGGAGTCCGCGCGCTCGATGCGAACCTCGACCCGTCCTCCGGCGGGCGTGAACTTGATAGCGTTGCTGAGGAGATTCCAGAACACCTGTTGGAGACGTTCACGATCGGCGGCGACATGATCGGGATGCAGATCCGGGATGACATCGAAGGTGATGCCTTTTGCCTGGGCCGCCGGCTGCACCGTCTCCACGGCTTCAGCGAGAATGGTGCCCAGTGAGGTGGTCTGAATATCGAGCCTGATCTTGCCGGAGAGAATGCGGTTCATGTCCAGCAGATCCTCGATGATCCGTGTTTGGCTCTGGGCGTTCCGATAGATGACATCGAGGCCTTCTCCACGCTGCGTCTCGGGAAGCCCCGGTGATTTCAAGAGATGGGTCCAGCCGAGAATCGCTTGGAGCGGGGTCCTCAGTTCGTGGGAAAGGGTGGCGAGGAATTCATCCTTCATCCGTCCTTGGCGCAGTGCTTCCTCGGTTGCTGCCTCTGCTTCTTTTTCCGCTGCTTTCAGAGCTGTGATGTCACGGGACGTGGCGGTGAGGCGGGTGATATCGCCGAGCGCATCTTTGAGTGGAGAAACAATCACATCCCACCACTTCGGCACGCCTGCGGCAGTCGGGCATTCTCCTTGGAAACGCACGGTGGAGCCTCCGACAGCCGATTCCAGTGCGGACTCGATGGTGGAGCGTATGGCTTCCGGCCATAGATCCTGCCAGCGCTTGCCCGCAATCTGGTCGAAATCCGTCAGTCCGAACAGGGCGAGGCCCGGAATATTCATGCGCATGAGCGACCCATCCGGCTTCACTACCTTGATGCAATCCGCGGTGCTGTCGAAGACTCCGGAGCTCAGTGCCTCGCTCTCTCTCAGCGCGCGCTCGAGCACACGCTGCTGTTCCAACTCTTTTTCCAAGTCCGAATAGAGCCGGGCGTTGTCGATGGCGACCGATGCATGGGCTGCGAGTGCGGCCATGAACTCCTCGGACTCCGGAGTGAAAATATCCGGTTCGGGATGGCCGAAGAACAGTCCTCCCAGCACGTCGCCCCGTCTCGAAATCACCGGGACTGCGAGGTAACTCCGAACCGGCAGGTGGCCTTTGGGCATGCCATGATGAGGGCTCATGGTTCCGTAACGGGGATCCTGCAGCACATCGGCGATCCGGACCACACCGCGCCCTGCGAAGGTGGGTGCGAAGATGGGAGTGTTCCGGGGCATGCCGAATTTCTCGAAGGCCTCACGCGGCGCACCGGAAAGCGTGAACAGCATGTAGGCTTCTCCCGCGTCGTTGGTCACGTTGTAGAAAAAGGCGCCGAAGGCCGCTCCGGAAAGCTCCCGTCCGGCATCCGTGACGGCCTGTACCAACCGCTGGAGATCCAGTTCGCTGGCGAAGGCCAGTGACATCTGGTTCAGCACGGACAGCTTTTTGGTCTGGAGTGTCAGGGCGGCGGCATTGGCCTTCTGGTCGGTGATATCGCGTGCGATTTTTGAAGCGCCCACGATCCGCCCCTCGAGATCCCTGACTGGGGAGATGGTGAGGGAAACATTCAATTTCCGTCCGTCTTTGCGGATGCGGATCGTCTCGAAGTGTTCGACCCGTTCGCCGTTCCGGATTTTGGAGAGAATCTCGTCTTCCTGGGAGAGGAGATCTTCCGGGATAAGGAGGGAGATGGGCTTTCCGACCATTTCGTCCCGGGTGTAGCCGAAGAGGCGCTCGGCACCATCATTCCAACTGGTAACGACTCCCTGCAAATCCTTGCTGACGATCCCATCTTCCGAGGAGGTAATGATGGCCGATAACAGCGATTCGGCCGGAAATGTTTTGGGTTCCTCGGATTGCGACATATGGGGTGGGAGCTGGCGGCTGAGCGAGGCCCGGGCTTTCCGAACCTGATCTTTCCAATCTGGCCGAAGTATCGCCCCTGCACAACTTCCGTCCGCTTCGGAAGGGAGCAAAAAGTGAGGTGAAGGACCATTTCCGGGGCTGGAGACTGGATATTCCAGAGGTCCCGGGGATGAAAATTTTTCACGAGATCGGGTCACACCCATGAGGGACTGCGAAATCTCCCCCTGAAACAGCCGCTCCCCCGGTTCGGCTCGGTTGCATTCCTCCGTCATCATTCCCATGAAACCCACTCGTCATCTCATCCTCTTCCTCCGGTCTTTCCAAAGCCTTCCAGCTCTCGGCCTGATCCTGTTGGCTGGTCCGATCACTGCGGCTGAAATCACCTGGGACGGCCAGAATTCCGTGAACATGTCGGCAGCCGTGAATTGGGCGGGGGATGTGGCTCCGGTGTCGGGCGACGGCATTCATCTGGCTGAAATGGGGGTGCTCATCAGCGGTTCCACCGGCAGTCTTTACAATAGTAGCTATCTTTACGGGGTAAACAATGACCTCGCCACGGGCACGGTTTACAATGGCATGACCTTCGAGCAGAACTGGGGAGGAAATGCCGTGAACGGGAGTGCCTTCGTGCTCAGCGGGGATCTCGTCGATAATTCTCCATTTCTCACCCAGAACATCGCGGCGTATTTCTCGCTCAGCGGGACCCGGAACGTGAGTGTTTCATCCCGCACCGCGGCCATCGCGGTGTCCGGAGTTATTTCAGAAGCCACCGCAGGTTCGGGGATCACGAAAACCGGTCCGGGGCTGCTCACCCTCACCGGCACGAATACCTATAGTGGTCCGATGACCGTGACCGGTGGGACGACTTCGATCGGTAACGATGCGCGTCTCGGCGCTGCTCCTGCCACGGTGACTCCTGGCAGCATCGTCCTCGATGGCGGCAGCCTGCGGGTGACATTCGCTCTAACCATTTCGGCGAACCGCGGCATGACGCTGGGCTCGAATGGCGGCACGCTGGACTCCGCTCCCACGAGTGGTTCCACGAGCTACAATGGCATCATCGCCGGTGCGGGGAACTTCGTGAAGACCGGCGGCGCTTCGTTGATCCTCGGAGGAGCCAGCACCTATGGGGGCACGACCACTCTCAACCAGGGGACGTTGAAACTCGATTTCAGCCAAACCAGCGCCCCTTCCTCCAATATCCTTCCTGCCGCGAGCAACCTCGTGCTGAACGGATTGACCACCGCCTACTCGGCCACGTCTTTCACGGCTGCCGGTTCCACCTTGAACGTCACCAGCGGCAGCGGAACTTCCAATGTGCAGTCCTTTGCCAGCACCACGCTGAATGGCGGTCAGCAGACGATCAGCACGTCCAGCACTGCCAGCGGCAAGGTTCTGCTCAATCTGGGAGCGATCACCCACAATGGCGGCGCGGTCAACTTCAGCCCCGGCGGCACGTTTGCCGCAGGCTCGAACGCCATCACCACCACCAATGCGAATGATGCCAGTGGCATTCTGGGCGGATGGGCGACCTACAATGGCAATCACTACGCATCCAATGATGGAGCGGGTAATATCGTGGCCTACAGCGGCTATACGGTGGTGAACAGTGGGGCCATTTCCAGTTTGGCGAGCTCGAACGTTCGTTCGCAGACCAATGGAGCGGTTTCGCTGTCGGTTGCGGATGCTCAGACGACGGACATCAATACCTACAGCATTGGCAATGCGGTCACCGGCGTCAAAACACTCACTGTAGGATCCGCCGGCACGGGCAGCACCGGTGTCCTTCGCCTGGGTGCCGAGGGCGGGATGATGCTGGCGAGCGGTGCGGGTGGTTTGGTGGTGGGGGATGTGGCTGGGAACGGGACTCTCACTGCGGGTGGAGCGGCCAATACCGCAGGCGCGCTCCATTTCATCAGCCAGTCCGGAATTGATACGTTCACCGTGAACTCGAACATCGCGGACAACGGAACCGGAGCGGTGGCTCTGCGGGTTGCGGGCTATGGACCTTTGAGCAATGCCGCGGTTCTCACGCTGAATGGCACGAACAGCTACACGGGGGGCACGGTGATCTACGGTGGTCGTGTAACGGCAGGCACGACGACCGCTTTTGGCAGTGGCGCTGTGACCGTGAGAAATGGAGCGCAGGCGCTTCTACCTGCAGCGGGCACCTATGCCAATGACTTCAACATCGCCGGAGCGGGGGCGAACACTGCGGACACACCGGCAGCACTCTATCTGCAGGGCAATACCCTTTCAGGTAAGATCACGCTCCAAGGGGATGCCACGCTGACGCCGCGTTCCACTACGGGCAATATTCTCTCCGGTCAAATCACCGGCGGCTATAGTCTCTCGGTTACCGCTCCCAACGGAACGGCCGGGGAGGTCATCCTGACGAATCCTTCCAACAACTGGAACGGAAACCTCACCATCGACAGCCAGACTCTCAAGATCGGTGCATCGGAAGTGATTCCGAACGGAGTGAACGCCGGAAGTGTGATCCTCAACAATACCGCGACCTCAATCCTGGATCTGAACGGTTTCAATGAAACCATCAATGGGCTGGCGACGAATGGCTCTGGTTGCTTCGTTCAGAACGGCGCGGCGGCGACCACGTCCACGCTTACCATCGGTGATGGCAATGTCAGCAGCCGTTTCGAAGGGATACTGCGCGACAATGGAGGCACCGGCGGCACGCTGGCACTGGTGAAAACCGGCACCGGCACCATCCATATCCCGAGTTCCAATACCTTCACCGGTGGTCTCACCATCAAGGGTGGCGTGGTCTTCGGCGGTGTGCCGAGTGGAACGGGGACGCCCTTTGGCGCGGTCACCGGCACGATCACGCTGGGAGACACCAGTGGTTCACTATCCGCCATCCTGCGCCAGAGCAATCTGGCCAAGACGCTTGCCCACCCCATCGTGGTGGCTGCGGGCAGCACGGGGGAGAAGATCATCGACGATATCGGAAGCGGCCAGAGCTATACCTACTCCGGACCGGTGACTCTGAATGACTCCCTCTCGCTGAAGACCTATGCAGGTGGTGGAAGTCCGATCACCTTGACCGGAGCCATCACCGGTAATGGCGCGGTGAACCTCGTAGGTGTGCCACGTGGTGCCAACGTGAACGTCAATGGAGCCGTGGCTGGAGCCAATACCGGGGTGATCATGAACGGAACGGGCACCTTCTATTTCTCCGCCCAGAATTCCTTCGGTGGCAACGTGGTGGTGAATTCCGGAACGCTTCAGGCTGCGACCCTGGCTCCGAACAATGGCACGACCGGTGCTCTCGGAAACTCGAGCATCGCGGGGCGCACCATCACGGTGAACAATGGCGCAACGCTGCTCTTGTCGGTGAACAATATCTTCGGAAACGGAGCCGTGACGGCGACTTCCATGCCGACGTTGGTTGTCAACGGCGGCACCGTGAAACTTACCCGTTACTCGACCGTGGGGCGGGTGGAGCTGAGCAATGGCGGCACCTTGACCAACACCTCCACCGATACGAACACCTTCCAAGCGGCGGTGTTCCGAAACGGGGTCAGTGTCACCGGCACGAGCGCCTCCACGATCACGGCGACTGCGGTTTCGGCCATCCAATATGGCTACCATCTCGCTTCGAACACGACGTTCACCGTGAATGACGTGACTTCGAGTTCCGCCACCGACCTCAACGTGGTGGCACCATTGCGTGACCAATCGGCGGATTTCTCCAGTCAAGCCGGTGGTTTCACAAAGGCGGGTACGGGCACGATGACACTGGCCGGTGCGAATACCTACAGCGGTGCCACCACCGTGAGCGCGGGGACACTGCTGGTGGACGGCAGCACCGGAACCAGCGCGATTGGTGTGGGCGCCTCCGGCACGCTGGGTGGTACCGGAACGATTGGCGGAGCGGTAACCGCCGCCGGCCGCATCGCTCCTGGCGATACCGGCACCGGGACATTGACTACCGGCAATGCCACCGTGACCGGGACACTGGCCGTGCAGGTGGATGGTGCGGCATCGGATAAGCTGATGGTGAATGGCAATCTGGATGTCACCGGAGCTACGCTGGATGTCAGCCTTCTTTCCGGCGGATTCACCGCGGGCAGCTACGTGATCGCCGAATACAGCGGCACGCTTGCCGGGACGTTCTCGAGCGTGCCCGCAGGCTACGCGGTGGCATACAACGCTGGAACAAGCGGCAAGCAGATCATCCTTACCCAGACAACCGGCGGATATGGAAGCTGGGCCTCAAGCAAGGGTCTCGATGGAACGAACAACGGACCGAACCAGGACCCGGACCATGATGGCATCTCGAATCTGTTGGAGTTCGTGTTTGGTGGTGATCCGTTGTCCGCATCCTCCACGATTGTTCCCAGCAGCTCTCTGGATGCCTCGAATCTGACGTTCCACTTCACCCGCAGTGATGCTTCCAAAGCGGATACTACGCTGGTGGTGGAGTGGGGGACCGATATGGCTACGTGGACGGACATCGCGATCGGAGAGCATTCTTCCGTCGATGGAGTGGTGACGGTGACCGATGGCTCGCCCGACGATGACATCGTGGTCACGATCCCGCGTTCCAATGCCAGTGACGGACGACTGTTCGTGCGCCTGAAGGCGACTCATTGACGAGTTTCCTCCATGACGTGTCTTTTCCAAGGGGGATGCGTCGTGGAAGCAGGATCCAGTAGGGTGAAAATTCCTGCTGGGATCGGGAGCGGTGCCACGTATCCATGCATCTGCATGCATGCCTGGCTCCGCTCCAATTTTCTTTCTACCCTTGGCGTTGTGTTGCTCGCCACAGGCATCACGGTTCAAGCCGATCCGATCCGGATCGATGATCTTGCAGTCCATGACCCATTCATCTTGGCGGATGCCGCGACACATACCTATTACCTCTACGGCGGCTATCGGACGACCGATGCGGCATTGAAGGACAAGGTCAAGAACGCCGGCGTGAAGGCCTACACCAGCAAGGATCTGGTGAATTGGGAGGGGCCGCAGGTGGTGTATGAGATGGGCGGGGACTTCTGGGCTGACAAGAATGCCTCACCCTGGGCTCCGGAGGTGCACGCTTGGCGTGGAAAGTTCTATTTGTTTACGACCTTCCACGAGTGGGATCACAGCGAACAACCGGTCAATGGAGATCGGGCGGTGAAACGCCGGGGCTCGCAGATCCTGGTGGCGGATTCTCCACTGGGTCCTTTCAAGCCGCTCAAGAACCGGCCCACGACTCCGGATGGGGATTTCACCTTGGATGGCACGTTGTGGATCGAAGACGGAAAGCCTTACATGGTCTATTGCCACGAGTGGATCCAGCCGGGCGGAGGCACGGTGGAGGCCGTGCCTTTGAGCGAAGATCTGGCGGAAGCAACAGGCAAACCGTTCGTGCTGTTCGCCGCGAAGGATGCTCCGTGGGCTCGTTCCACGAACAGCTATGGAGGCAAGGAGACGGGAAACGCGGTTTCGGATGGCGTGTTTCCATTCCGCACGCGCAGCGGCAAACTGCTCATGCTATGGTCGAGCTGGACGAAATCCAGAGCCTACGGTGAAGGCGTGGCCGTTTCAGAATCCGGCAAGATCCATGGTCCTTGGAAGCAGTCGCAGGAACCGATTCTCCAGGACGATCGTGGACATGGGATGATCTTCGAGGACTTCGATGGAGGACTCGTCCATTGCCTGCATCGCTATTTCAAGATACCTGCCACGCGTGTGCAGTTGTGGAGAATCAAGGATACCGGTGATTCGCTCCAAGTGGGGGAACAGTTGTTCGGTGCGAAGTGAAGGCGGGTTTGGTGCCTTACTTCATGGAAATTTCCCAAGTGCCCGGTGGCAACCCTGCCACAGCGTGCTCGTTCTCCTGACGCAGGATTCTTGAGGGTGCTGTGTTCGACGTGCCGGTGATCCGTGGTTGCCCGGGGAATGGACAGTTGAATTCAGCGGCGGTGCCCGGCGGAACGATGATTCTCGCCTTCCAGTCGGTGGGCGAGGTGCCGTTGATCTCCAGAATGATCGGCCCTTTTGGAGTGGGCATTTTGACTTTGGCCTGCGTCAGACCGGTGGTGCGGGGTTTGACGCTGAAGCGTTTGAATCCCGCTTCGATTGGCTCGATGCCCATCAGCTTCCGTGGAATGATGTTTGATGGCGCGGTTGCCCATGCATGGTTCCAGTCGAGATTCGGTTTCAGTGACGGGTCCCACGCTTCCAAGGTGATGGTGGCTCCGATTTTCTCGCTCATGTTCCGCCATGAACGGAGCTGATCAGAGGTGAGGAGGGACAATGCCGTTTCGGATTCTCCCGCATCGTAGAGTGCCTCCAACAGGAATTGTGCGCCGTAGACGCTGCACACCATGCCCCGGGATTTCAAAAAGGCGGCGACTTTGGGAATGCGTTCCGTCGGAACGAGGCCCAGTGCGAGCGGGAAGAAATTCGCATGCGAAGAAGCATGGCTGCTGCGGGATTTCGTCGTCGGATCGATGCCATCGACGTAACAACCTTTCGCTTCATCCCAGAGCGATTCATTCACCGCCTTGAAGGTGGTCCGGGCCATCTCCTTGAAGCGCATGGCGTCTTCGCGTTTGCCGAGATGATCGGCGATGGCCGAGAGCAGAAGCACCGCCCGGTAGTGAAAGGCGGTGACCACGGTTTTCACTGGTTTGTCCATGTCGTAGCCATCTCGCTCGACGGACGGCCAGTCGACAATGTCGCGGATGTCTCCCTTGTTCGATCCGAGGAACAGTCCATCGGGCGTTCGCTGGGTGGTCATCGCCCGCCCCACGAGTACCGCATAGTGCTTTTTCAGCGAGCTATCGTCTCCGGACCAAAGATAGTCGTGCCAAGCGAGAATCACCGATTGAAGCCGCCATTCGGTCGGCCAGGTTGGCTTTTCCAGAAGATACTCGTGGGTGAAGCGGCCGGTATCGTAGCGGGCGTCGAGGCTGTAGTGGGAGAGTTGGTTGATCAAGGCGTCCGCCTCATAAGGCTTCCGTTCCCGATCCCCATCGACATAGAGCCCGAGGAAACTGGTTGCCTTCACGCTGTGTTTGCAGAGCTTCCAGACAGCATCGAGACGAGGATCGGAGGATGAGAAGGCCGATGCGTTTTCATCGAACGGAATCTGGATGGAAACCCGCTGGATCTGATCGGCTTTGAAGGATGCCGGCATGTTCTCCAACTCCACATAGCGGAAAGGCATGATCTGCGGGGTGCCTTTGGGTAGATCAAGCCAACCTTCTTTCATCCAGTCGGGAGGAGCCCAGTTCAGAACCGGGGAAGCAGTGACGCCCTTGGTAAGTGTCAGTTCGTGGGTTTGATAGCGGATGGAGGGGCCGGGCTTGCGTTGGATCGTCCGGGGTGCGGAAAGTTGCTCGCCGAGATGAACGCGGACCTTGGTGCCGGAAGGAACGTCCCGCGGAGTGATGCGGATGTTGCCGAAAGTCTCCTCACCGAAATCCACGAAATAACGACCTCCGCCGAGGTCGGCCACCGTGGTTGGATTGTCGATGACCTCCACCACCGGACTCCTGTCCAAGGCGTGGGAGATGGTCGTCAGCAGCAAGGCGGTGAGCAGTGAACGGTGCATGGCTTGCGGGTTTCCGCCATCCTAGAAGAAGTGTCGACGGTGAGCCCATTAAAACCAGCCTTATGTCGCAAAATTTGGTAGCCTTGATTTCAAAACGGATCGTTCCGGAGGTGACGTGGCGCTTTCTTCATGACAGGATCGAGGGATGCAGCGCCATCCATCGGTATCCGCCAGCAGCCATCATTACCTGCCGATCCCCGATGAATTGCTTCACAGCGGCATGTATGTGACCAGCGTGGGCAGGTCGGTGGTCTCTCCGGGGCAGATCTATCCGGTGGGGCGGCATCCTTCCCTTTATCACTTCTCCTGGGAAGAGGGTCGCACGTTGCCGGAGTTCTCGCTGCTCTTTGTGGCGGAAGGCGGCGGGATTCTTGAAACCCAGGAAACCGGTCGCATGTCTCTCAAGGCCGGGATGGTGTTGATTGTCTTCCCCGGGGTGTGGCACCGCTACCAACCGGATCCGCGGACCGGTTGGTTCGAGAAATGGGTTCACTTCAATGGAGCGTTCGCGCACACGCTGGTGGAGCAGAAGCTCGTCACTCCTGCCAACCCGGTGCTGGAGCCAGCGGACCCGGATGCCGTAGGAAGAAGCCTGGATCGCCTGCTGGATGCCGTGGACAAGGAGCCTGCTTCGAATTCCCTGCGCCTGTCCCTGCTGGCGATGGGAGCCTTGGGCCTGGCCTTGGGGACCGATCCCGTGCCAAGACCTGCTGTTGCGCGGCGGAAGAAGTCGAAAGGTGGCGATCCCATGGTGGAAGCGGCCGTCGACTATGTGTGGACGCGGAGTCACAAGGTGCTTTCCGTGCCGGACGTGGCTGCGGAACTCGGGGTGACCCGGAGGACGCTGGAGCGGCGGATGATGGCGGCGACCGGACACAGCGTGCTGGATGAAATCATCCGCTGCCGGTTCTCTCGAGCCGAGCGTCTGCTCCGTGAAACGGATCTGCCGGTTCGGACGGTCGTGGATCTGGCGGGATTCGGCAGCACCGAGAACATCCGTCAGGTGTTTGTGAAGAAGGTTGGAATGTCGCCCGCGACGTATCGTGCGAGATATCGCCAGCGGCCAGGGGAGGAGGGTTTGGAGTAAGGAAAACAGAGGGTTGGAATGTCGCAATCCGGTGGATGGAGTAAATCGACATTTGTTCGGAGAGGATGCTTTAGTTGCGGAACCCGGTCGATCTTCGTTTCCGGGTTCTCCATTCGCAAAACCCTCTCATGAGTGCCCTGATCGGTGTCGTTTACCATTGGCTTGGCGGCCTGGCATCCGCGAGTTTCTACATCCCATACCGGGGAGTGAAGAACTGGTCGTGGGAAACGTACTGGCTGGTGGGCGGCTTCTTCAGTTGGATCATCGCGCCAATGGGCTTGGCCTCATTGCTGGTGCCGGGGCTTTGGTCGGTGATCGGCGCAGCGCCATCGAAGGCCCTGTGGTTCGCCTATTTGTTCGGACTGATGTGGGGGATCGGTGGACTCACCTTCGGGCTGACAATGCGCTATCTCGGGATCGCGCTGGGCATGGCGGTGGCTCTGGGTTTCTGCGCCGCATTCGGTACGCTGGTGCCTCCGATTTTCGATCACAAGCTGGGAGAGCTGCTGTCCCATGCCTATGGACGGATCATTCTGGCGGGAGTCATAGCCTGCCTCGCCGGTATCGGGATCAGCGGCATGGCAGGCATGTCCAAGGAGAATGAGCTTTCGCCCGAGGAGAAAGCCGCGACGGTGAAGGAGTTCAACTTCGGCAAAGGGATGCTGGTGGCAACCTTCTCCGGAATCATGAGTTCCTGTTTCGCCTTTGGTCTGGCCGCGGGAAAACCCATCGGAGATCTGGCGAAGGCATCGTTGCTTTCCCATGGTGGCAGTGAGCTCTGGCAGAATCTGCCCGTGCTCGTGGTCGTGCTGTGGGGTGGATTCACGACGAACTTCATCTGGTGTGTCATTCTCAATGTGAAGAACCGGTCCGGAGCCGAGTATCTCAATTTGCGGCGCACGGCGGTCGGCGAGATCAGCGCGGCGGAAGGGGTGATGCTCTCCAATGCAGCAGAGGAATCATCCATTCGGGACTCCGCGGCGGCATCGCATGGTGGACCGGCCGGACCTGCCACCCATGATGGCCCGGCGCCATTGTTGAGGAACTACTTCTTCTCTGCTGTGGCGGGAGTGACGTGGTACCTCCAGTTCTTCTTCTACAGCATGGGAGAAACCAAGATGGGCAAGTTCAGCTTCTCCAGTTGGACGCTTCACATGGCGAGCATCATCATCTTCAGCACCCTGTGGGGTATCATGCTGCATGAGTGGAAGGGGACCAGCAAACGAACCCACCGCTTGATCGGCCTCGGCCTCGCCGTGCTGATCGCCTCCACCGTGATTGTTGGTTGGGGCAACCTTCTCGGTGCTCAAGCTGCGGCTCATTGAATCCTTTCCAGCCTGTATCCGCATGTCATCTCCCGCATACTCTCTCGCCCGCGAGGCTTACGCCGCTTTCGGCGTGGATACCGAATCCTCGCTTGAAGCTTTGGCCCGTATCCCGATTTCCCTTCACTGTTGGCAAGGGGACGATGTCGGCGGATTCGAAGGCGACGGTCTAACAGGAGGGGGCATTCAGGCGACGGGTAACTATCCCGGAAAGGCTCGCACCATCGCCGAGCTGCGGCAGGATTTGTCCAAGGCTCTTTCTTTGATCCCGGGCTCCCACCGTCTCAATCTCCACGCATCCTATGCCGACTTCAGCGGAGGGAAGGTGGACCGTGATGCATTGGAGGTATCCCATTTCCAGAGCTGGATCGACTGGTGTAAGGAATCGGGATTGGGCCTCGATTTCAATCCCACGTGCTTCGCTCATCCGCTGGCGAACGGGGGCGCAACCCTCAGTCATCAGGATCCGTCGATCCGTGCTTTCTGGATCGAGCATGCCCGCCGCTGCCGGGTCATCGGCTCGGAGATGGGGAGACAACTGCACTCGCCTTCAGTAGTGAATGTATGGATTCCGGATGGCACCAAGGATCTTCCGGCCGATCGCAAGGCTCCGCGCGAGCGCTTGCACGAGGCTCTGGACGAAGTGTTCTCCTCCTCCCACGAATATCTTCTCGATGCCGTGGAGCCCAAACTCTTCGGCATCGGATCGGAAAGCTACGTGGTGGGGTCACATGAGTTTTATCTGGGCTATGCGGTGAAGAACCAGATCCTGATGTGTCTGGATGCGGGACATTCCCATCCTACCGAGAGTGTGGCGGACAAGATCTCATCCGTGTTGGAGTTCGTGCCGGAGATCCTGCTTCACGTCAGCCGCGGCGTCCGCTGGGACAGCGACCACGTGGTGATTCTGGATGACCCGACGAAGGCGATCATGGAGGAACTGGTGCGGGGCGGGTTCACGTCACGCACCCACATCGGCCTGGATTTCTTCGATGCCAGCATCCACCGCGTGGCTGCCTGGGTGATCGGGACACGCAGCACGCTCAAGGCGTTGTTACTGGCCTTGCTGGAACCCTCCGGCAGGTTGCGTACACTGGAAGCAGCCGAGGATTTCTCCTCACGGCTGGCTCTGCTGGAGGAGATCAAAACCCTGCCGTTTGGTGCGGTGTGGGATGAATTCTGTCTCCGCCAGAATACGCCAACCGGATTCTCGTGGATGGATGAGGTGAAACGTTACGAAGCGGAAGTCACATCCGTGCGAAAGTAAATGCCTCCCGGGTCCTCGAACCGGGAGACATGTCCGCTTCAAGACCGGAGATCCGCGGCATCCACCTTGAACGAGTGGATCTTGTCACCGCCCATGTTGATCCACGTGGCTTCCAGTGTTTTGGAATTGGCGGAGAAGGTCATGAAGACATTCGGTTCCGCCTTACCCCAGATGCGGGCGGGATGGGGAACATCGAGGGACGGGATGATGGAGTCGTGCATGGGGGACACGACACATTCATGCAATGGATAGCCGAGACGCTCCTTGCCGTAGTCGTGGTGGCGGCTCACGTGGATGTCGCCGGACACCAGCACGACTCCGGAGATCTTCTCATCCTTGATGAAGGAATAGATGGCCTCACGCTCGGAAGAGTAGGTTTCCCAGTGATCCTTCTCCTTGTTGCCCTTGGGATACCAGACCATGCCGGTGCAGAGGATTTTGAAGGGGGCGGTGGAAGCCTTGAGCGTCCGCTTCAGCCATTCCCACTGGGTTTTTCCGATGCAGGTGCGCTGTGCCGGGTCGGCCCATGAAGCTTCGGTTTGTGAAAACCACCGGTCATCGATCAACCACACCTCCACCGGTCCGCGGCGGAAGGTGGTGTAGATGCCTTTGTCATCCTCACCGTAGGAGGCGAGGGGATTGTATTCGAGGAAGGCTTGGCGGATGTTCTCCTTGCGGGGCATCAACCCGTCGGAGTCGTTCTTGCCGAAATCGTGGTCGTCCCAGGTGTTCCAGAACGGAATGCGCTTCGCCAGAAGACCGAGCGACGGGAGATGACCCCACATCATCCGGCGGGCGGCGCGATTCTTCTCCAAATCATTGGAGTCGATGTACGGCGTGTCTCCGAGGAGGCAGAACCCATCCGGCCGTTGGCTGCCGATTTGTTTCCAGAGGTCGTCGAAGGAGGTGTTCGAGACACAAGAGCCCATGGCTAGCACCACCTTCTGATCCATCGTCGCGGGTTTTGCCGTGCGGGCGCGGAAATCTGCATCGGCGAAGAGGGGCTTGCCGTCCTCGCCGGTGAATTCGCCGATGTAGGAGGTATCCGGCTTCAGGCCCTCAAGGCGGAAATGAGTGCAGAGGTCGTGAGCCGGATCCGCGGTGGCCTCCTTGCGGGTGACTTCTCTGCCCGTGCCATCCCGTAGGATCAGCGTGACCTTTCCTGCTTGTTTTGGACGGACGAAGCAGAAGATGCGGGTCTCATCGATGTGCCCCAGCACGGGGCCCACCGTGTCGGGCAATGGCACGCCTGCTTGGTTGATGGCGGCCGCTTCCGTCTGTGGAAGCAGTGCCGGAAGCGAGAGGATGCCGAGCGAGGTTTTGAGGAAACGTCGGCGGTTTGTAGCTGAGGACTCGTCGTTCATGAGTGGATGAATGTTTCTTTTGGGAAACTTTATTGCCCGATTTGAGTCCGTCAACGTTATCCGATAATGCCGTCTTTCAATCGGGCATCGGTGACTCTTCGGCCACACTCATCGAGCCGGAGGCTCAGATCGAGCGACCAAGGAAGACGCAGAGGATGCGGGCGTCTTCCTTCGAGGGATTGAAAACACGGTGGGGGATGTCCGCGTCAAAATAGGCGCTATCGCCTGCGGACATGGTGTGAGTCTTGCCGTCGAATTCGAATTCCACGGAGCCTTCCAGCACCGTGAGGAATTCTTCTCCTTCGTGAGGCATGGGTTCCTGGCGACCTCCGCCAGCGGGGATCGTCAGCTCGAAGGGGTCCATGCTCCGGTCCGGGCGACCGTGGGCGAGGGAGTGGTAGAGGATGTCCGATTGATCGTTGTTCCGCTCCACCACCTTGCGCTCGGCCTTGTGAATGATGCTGAGATTGGGCTTCTCATCGAGTCCATCGACCAACTCGGAAAGACGGATGCCGAGTGCGTCGCACAGCCGTGCCAAGGTAGGCAGGGAGGGGGTTACACGGAAATTTTCGACTTTGGAAAGGAGACCTTTGCCCAATCCCGAAATTTCGGAAAGGCGTTCCAATGTGAATCCGCGGCTCAACCGGGCTGCCCGGATCCGCGATGCCAGTTCAACCAGATTCATGCGTGCGACAGTCCATCTCTCAATGATCGGCGGGATACTGTCAAGGTAAGGCGAAAGATCCGTTGGTGACGGTAGTGTTACTTTGGTGATTTATTGTTGCCGTTTGGGAAACATTGATCACGATTCCTGCTTTCCCCGATGTCCGACACTTCCTCTGCCAACTCCCCGGTTCCCTCACCATATGAGGTGGGTTCGGCCACGTCCGCGGGTTCGCTGGTGGCGGAGGAGGGGGGATTCAAGAGCGCCCGGCTGCGCACCCTGCTGGCGGTGATGTTCTGCTACCTGTTTTACTACACCGGTCGCCAGACCTTCGGGTTTGCGATTCCGGGCATGATGAAGGAACTCGGGCTGACCAAGGCGCAGATGGGCTGGTGTGGAGCGGCGATGCTGTGGTGCCTACGCCACTGGGACAGGCCATCAATGGGCAGCTCGCCGACCGCTTTGGAGGCAAGCGGATGATGGCGCTGGGAGCGTGCTTCTCCTTCCTGATGAACGCGGTGCTGAGTTTCGCCCACAGCTTGCCTACCATTCTGATCCCATGGGCAATCAATGGTCTGGCGCAGTCGATGGGGTGGGCACCGGGAAGCCGGATTCTTTCGAACTGGTTTGATCGGGAACATCGGGGCCGAGCCTTCGGCTGGTATCTCTTCGCGGCGGGTTGTTCCTCCGTGCTGACCTTCGGTCTGGCGGCGGCGGTTCTGCCCTATGGCTGGCGCTGGATCTTCCGGTTGCCAGTGTCGTTGTTGCTGCTCGGGGCAATTGCCTTCTGGCTGGTGGCCAAGGAGCGGCCGTCGGATGCTGGTCATGCCGACCTTCCGGAGGAGGGCCTTGGTGATGAGGCTGAGACTGCGGAAGTCCCGCTTTCGGTGTGGGAGCGTTATCGCAAGGGGCTGACGTCGCTGCCATTCCTCTTTGGCTGCTTCTCCATCGGTTTCCAGAACCTCGCCCGCTATGGTCTGCTGGTGTGGGTGCCGGTGCATCTGCTTGGAGAAGATTGGGACAAATCCTCCACCAAATGGGTGGCGATGGCGCTGCCCTTCGGGATGGCGCTCGGGGCGATGACCGCAGGCTGGATGTCCGACCGCGTGTTCAAAGGCCGGCGTTCGTCCGCCATCATCCTGTTCCTCATGATCGCCGCAGTGTTGCGCGGGAGTGACCAGCCAGGTGCCACGGGAGTCGTTTCTGTCGATGCCGTTGCTGTTCCTGCTCGGCTTTTTCGTCTATGGTCCCCAGTCAGGCTACTGGGCGCTGTGCCCGGATATCCTGGGCCGCCGGTGCGCTGGAACCGGTATCGGGATCATGAACTTTTTCGCCTACCTGTTCGCCGGGTTGGGGGAGCCGTTGATCGGAGGGCTGATCCAGCATTCTGGATCGACTTCGATCGCCTTTACGGTGGTTGCGACCGCTTGTGCGGCTGGTTCCCTCTTGATGCTTCTCGTTCGCCGTTGACCGCAATGAATACTGAAAGATCGAATGGAAAGGCGCTGGCCGCCGTCTTCAAGGGGCATGGGCTTCCACTGGAGTTGCTTGAGTTTCCAGTGCCGAGCCCGGGACCGGGTGAGATCCTGGTGGACATCAGTTGCGGAACGATCTGTGGCAGCGACGTGCATACGTGGCACGGCCGCCGCAACGAGCCCACCCCATGTGTGCTCGGCCATGAGATCGTCGGGCGGATTGTGTCCTTTGGGAAAGGCACTCCCCGCATCGATCTGCGTGGAGAACCGTTGCATGAAGGAGACCGTGTGACATGGACGCTGGCCGCCTCCTGCGGGCACTGCTTCTTCTGCCGAAAGGGGCTGCCTCAGAAGTGCGAAAGTCTCTTCAAATACGGCCACACGGCGATTTCGCCGGGGCGTGAGTTCAGCGGTGGCTTTGCCGAATGCTGCATCCTGACTCCGGGGACCGGAGTGCTGCGATTGCCAGATGCGTTGTCCGATACGCTGGCGGCACCAGCCAACTGTGCCGTCGCCACGGTGGCCGCGGCTTTCCGTCTGGCAGGTTCCGTCGAGGACTCGGTGGTGGTCGTGATCGGTTGCGGGGTATTGGGCCTGAATGCGTGCTCGATGGCTGCTGCTGGCGGAGCTTCGGAAGTGATCGGCTGCGACTTGTTCCCAGCACGTGAGGTGGCTGCGAAGGGATTTGGAGCCACCCTTTTCGCCAGTCCGGCGGAAGTCCGAGAGCTGGCCCGGGAAGTCACCAACGGTCGTGGTGCCGACTTCGTGTTTGAATTCTCAGGTGCCAACCAGGCCGTGGCCACGGCAATCTCCACCTTGCGCACCGGTGGTACCGCCGTGATCGCTGGAACCACCATGCCGGACAAGCCGGTGGCCCTCGATCCCAATGACCTCGTGCGGCGGATGCTGACCTTGAAGGGGCTCCACAACTACGCGCCGTCCGACCTCGTGACGGCAGTGGATTTCCTGACCGCTCACGGCGGGCGTTTCGCCTACGATTCCTTTGCGGGTGGCAGCTACAAGCTGGAGTCCATCAACGAGGCCTTTGCCAAAGCCTCGGATAGCGCCGGTCTGCGGGTTGCTGTTTGTCCCTGATGGCTTCGTCCTCGATGCAAGGCTGGGTTACTTCCCGGCCTTGCAGTCGCGGATCCAGCTTGCCAGAAGGGCATCGTCCTCGTGGGCGGCCCAGACGTGGCGGAGGAAGTCCGCTGGCTGGATATTGCCGTGGTCGCGAAGGAACTTCCGATCTCCACCGCAGCCGAACATGATGTCCGGGTCCAATTCGCCGCGCAGTTTGCCGCGGGCCTTGGCAAGGATGCGGGGGAGATAGGGCATGCTGTCCAGCGTATCGCCGAAGGTCGGCAGTTCATCGCGCGTCAGCACTTCGTTGCTGGTGACGTTTTCCTGCATCACGATGAAATAATCGCGTCGTACCGCGGCCACCAACAGGGCGGTGGAGGCACTGGGTTCTCCTTCCTCGCAGAAATCCTCCACGAAGTCGAAAAACTCGCGCGTCTTGTAGCCGATCGTGGCCAGGAACGCGACGTCGCCGCCATCGAAGTAGGTGGTGAAGTCGGTATTTCCACCGCGGTAGAGGGCGGTGCAACGGTCGAAAAGTTCGAGGAAACGGTCGTTCCAAGTCATGCGCGGCAGAATGAATTTCGGCTCGGGAAGTGCAAGCGTTACTCCAACAGGGCTTGCAGGAGAGAGAGGGTGAAAAAGAGGCGAAGCAAAGATGCTTTCATAAGACGGCGGAGCCGGATGACCATACGTATGGTCCGGCCCCGCTTTGGTCGCCGGAAGCTGGGAATTTCGATGTTCTCAGCCTTCCGCTTCCTTCTTCAGTTCACCGGGTGAAACGGCGTCGATTGCCGCGAGCATTTCACTGTCGAGAGGTGGCGCTTCCAGGCAGGCGAGGGTGTCATCGAGTTGTTGCACCGTGCGGGCGCCAATGATGGCGGAGGTGACCGCCGGATCACGCAGCACCCACTGCATGGCGAGGTGGTGGAGAGGCATGCCTGCGGCTGCGGCCAGATCGCCGAGCGCGCGGATTTTTTCCTGCTGGGCTTCCACTTGTTCCGGACGGAGGAAGCCTTCCTGGCGGGCGGCGCGGGATCCTTCCGGAATGCCGCTGAGATACTTTGGAGTCAGCATGCCTTGGGCCAACGGGCTGAAGACGACGCAACCGATACCCTGGTCCAGAAGCCAGTCGAGAATGCCTTCCGTGTCCGGCCAACGGTTCAGGATGGAATAGGGGGGCTGATACACAAGGCTGCGGATGCCCATGTCCTTGAGAATCTTCACCGCCTTTTTGAGGCGCTTCAGCGGGTATTTCGACAGGCCTGCGTAGAGCGCCTTGCCGGAATTCACCGCAGTGGCGAGGGCGGACATGGTCTCCTCCAAGCGCGTTTCCGGATTGGGACGGTGGGAATAAAAAATGTCCACGTAGTCGACCCGGAGACGCTTCAGTGATTGGTCGAGGGAAGAGAGGAGATGCTTGCGTGAGCCTCCGTCACCATATGGCCCCTCCCACATCAGGTGCCCGGCCTTGGTGGAGATCACCAGTTCATCGCGGTGGCACACGAAGTCCTCGATGAGGATGCGCCCCACATTCTCCTCCGCAGAGCCCGCCGGAGGGCCGTAGTTGTTCGCGAGATCGAAATGGGTGATGCCACGGTCAAAGGCGCGGTGCATGATCCGGCGGGCCTCCTGAAGGTCATCTACATGCCCGAAATTGTGCCAGAACCCGAGCGAAACCGCCGGGAACATCAAGCCGGAATCTCCGCAGCGCCGGTAAGGCATGCGGCCATCATATCGATTCGGGTCGAACATTGTCCGGAGGGTGGGGCAGCGGGGGGCTTCTGCCAAGTTTCAACCGACCCCCGGTGGCGTATTGTCACAGGCCGGGAGATGAGAGTGGCGCATATGAGAAGGTCTTCAGGTGGCCAATCGCGCATTTTGGCGCGGTCTTTCACCTCGCCGGGTTTCCTTTGTAAATGTTAGGACAGCAAGGCTTGGCGCTATTGGGATACCTCTCCGGAGCTTTCCGGGAATGAATCCTGTTCATCGAAAATAAAATGATGCAGATGGCGGATTCATACAAGTCCCGGACAGTTCGATACAAGCGGTTTGAGTGGAGTCGTTCTAAGGTGATCCCAGCATCAAAACCCCGTTGACCCCCACTTCATGAAAAAAACCTTCTCTTTTGTGTGGTTCCTTGCGGCCACCTCTTCCATCATCCTTTCCTCCATTGCGAGTGGCGCCAATGTGACATGGGATGGGGGTGCCGGTGGCACCGGAACCGACATCGGTACCGCCGTCAACTGGGCGGGTGATGTTCTTCCTTCCGTCGCCACTCCCGACACGGCTGTTTGGGACAACGTGGTGACCGGCAATTTGGTGCTCACTTACACCGGAACTGGTTTTTCAGGGGCTGCGGGAAATGCGGGTGGGAACCTCAGCCTCACCGCCAATCAAATCGGAAGCGTCTCGATTGACTCGGGCACCAATACCAGCAGCGCGCGCTTCAACAATGTCACTCTCGCTTCCGGTGCGGGTGCCCTCACTCTGGGAGACGGAGCGAATACCTTCAACATCACGCTCGGTGGTGTATCCGGCCAGACCCACACCTGGACCAATGATGCTGCGAACAGCGTCACCGTGAACTCGGACGTGGTGTTCGGCCTCGGAGGCAGCGGTGCTCATACCCTCGCACTGGGAGGTGCCGGCAATTTCGTTTTCAACAACAGCATTTCCTTCCCCACGTTGACCGTGACGAAGGCGGGCGCCGGAACGGCGACCTTCAACGGCGCGACGGTCTCACTTGCGAATGTCACGGCGACCGCAGGCACTTTCGTTTTCAACGATACCAGCGCGACGGTCCCGACCATGACCTTGAATGGTGGCACGATCGATCTGAAGAAGGACGTCGGATTGACCGGTACGGCAATCGTCAACGGAACCGGAGGCACGATCTCTGCCTCGGGCGGTGGAAAGCTTCTTTTGAATGTGGCTGCCGGTGACTTCGGTGTCGCGAACGGCGGAACCCTCACTGTCAACGCTGTCATCGCGAACGGTTCCCAGAGCGCGATCGATTTTCTGGAACACAGCTTCGGGCACCGGCATTGTCGTCCTGACCGCTGACAACACGTTCAACGGTGTGACCAACCTCCAGTCGGGGGTGATCAAGGTGAGCAAAATCGGCGACTCCGGCGTGGCCGGTAACCTCGGTGCAAACGGAACTCTCAATATTGGTGCGACAACCAGCGCCGCCACGCTTCTTTACAGCGGCACAGGAGAAACGAACAACCGCGTGATCAACCTGGCCGGCACCACTGGAGGCGCGACGATCGAGCAGGCTGGCACCGGCCTGTTGAAATTCTCCTCCGCACTCACCGCCACCGGAGCGGGTGCCAAGACCCTGACGATCCAAGGCTCGACCGCAGGCACCGGGGAACTCGCCGGAGCGATCATCAACTCGACCGCCGCCACCAGCGTGGCCAAGGCGGGCACTGGCACATGGACGCTCTCGGGGGCGAATACTTACACCGGCACGACCCGCGTGAAGGGCGGGGTGCTCAATCAGACCGGAACCCTGACCGGCGGTTCCACCATCATCGCTGCGGATACCGCTTCGACCAATGCGGTCTTGAACATTTCGAACAACATCTCCGCCCTCAACATCTGGGCCGGGGATGCCAATACCGCCGGTGCCATTTACCAGACCGGTGGCACGCTGACGATGACCCAGGCTGCAAGCATCGACAACCTCCGCGTGGGTTCCGCAGCCAGCGGCCGCGGCTACTACAAGTTGTCCGGTGGCAGCCTCACGGTCAATGAAGCGGGGATCGGTGCGAGCCTCACCGGCACGGTGGGGGTGATGGATGTTACCAACGGCACCCTCACGGACAATGGCTATCTGACCATCGCCCGCGGCCCGAGCAGCACGGGTATCCTGAGCATTACCGGCACCGGAGCGCTGGTGATGGGCGGCACCGGCCCGATCGGCTTGATGTGGAACGCTTCCGGTGTCGCGGGTTATGGTGTCCTCAACGTGAACAGCGGCGGCACGGTAACGGGCAATAACAGTGTCCTCGACTATGCTCCTTTCAGCGGTGCCAGCACCGTCCAGACCGGCATCGTGAACATCGGTTCGAACGGTACCTTCCAGATCAAGGGGGTCCAGCGATCCGGTGGTGGCGGTACGAGTTTGCTGAACTTCACAGGTGGCAAGCTCAAGGCGTCCCCCACCAACAACGGCACCAGCTTCTTCACCAACTCCCTCACCGGAGCCTACGTGTTCTCCGGTGGCGGCACCATTGATAACAACGGCACCAACATCACCGTGGCGCAGGGATTGTCCGCTCCTTCCGGTAATGGGGTGGCTTCCATCGCGGTGACCGATGGTGGTTCCGGCTATATCGGCGCTCCTGCGGTTGTCATCTCCGGCGGCACTGGATCCGGAGCCTCGGCGGTGGCGAACATGATCGATGACGGCACCGGCAAGGGCACCTACAAGATCGGCAGCATCACCATTACCAGCCCCGGCAACTATTCCATCGATCCCACCACCATCACGCTCTCCCTGGCCGGTGCTTCCACGGCGGCGACGCTGGGTGCGATCACGACAGCCGCCAATACCAGCGGAAACATGGCCTTCACCGGCAGCGGTATCACCACGCTGACCGGCACCAGCACCTACACGGGCGCCACCAATGTCACCAGCGGCACTCTCGCTCTGAGCGGCACGGCCAACCTCGACGCCACAAGCGGCATCAACGTCAATGGTGCCACCGCTAGATTCCTTCATGTAGGAACCGTTCAACACAACGGACCGGTCAACCTGACCAATGGTAAGGTGGATGGCACCGGCGTGATCGACAACGTCATCGTGGGCAACGGCACGGGCGGCGTGGTGTCCAATGGCAATGGCGGGAGCGGCTCCCTCTACATCAACAATCTCACCTTCAATGGTGCCGCCACGCTCAATCTGACGGTGGCCGACGCGTTCAGCCAGCCGCTGGTGACGAGCACCTTGACGACGAATGCCGCCGGACCGGTCACGGTGAATGCGTCGAGCCCGACCTGGATGAATGGTCAGACCTATGACCTTGTCGCTTACAGCAATCTGGCTGGTGCAGGCTACCCGGCATTCACTCTCGGAACCGTTTCCGGTCTTGGCGCCCGCCAGACTGCTGTCCTCCAAAACAGCGGCGCGAGCGTGCAGCTCGTGGTCAGCGGTGACAACCCAACCTGGAGTGGCGCTCTCAGCAGCGAGTGGAGCACGGCCGTGCTGGCGTCTCCGAAGAACTGGAAATCGGTCAACCTCGGTTCCGCCACCGACTTCCTCGCGAATGATGCGGTGATCTTCGGCGATGATGCCACCGGAACCACCAGCGTGAACATCGTGGGTGCGAACGTGCTTCCGAGCAGCGTCACCTTCCAGAACAACAACTACCCCTACACGATCGGCAGCACCGGCGGCTTTGGAATCGCGGGCACCGGCGTGCTGATCAAGAGCGGGGTCAACGCGCTCACTCTGAATTCCGCCAATACCTACTCCGGCGGAACGACTCTGAACGATGGTGAGCTCCACATCAACAATGCCTCCGCCATCGGCACCGGCACCCTGACGTTCAACACCGGCAACTTCGACAATACCAGCGGAGCTGCGATCGCCCTGAGCACCAACAATGCCCAGGTCTGGAACAGCGATCTGAACTTCATCGGTTCGAACTCGCTGGATCTTGGCACCGGCAACGTCACGGTGAACAACTCCCCCGGAGAAACGATCATGGTCGGAAATTCGGCGACACTCTCGGTCGGTGGTTCGATCGCAGGCAGCGGTGTGGCACTCCTGAAGGGAGGAACCGGCACCCTGACGCTGGGCGGTGCGGCCAGCACTTATACCGGTGGTCTCTATTTCAACTCCGGCTCGCTGAACATCAATGGCGCGGGTGCTCTCGGCACCGGCACGTTCCACATCAGTGGCGGAACGGTGATCGACAACACCAGCGCGGGTGCGGTCACTCTGACGACCAATAATACCGCCACCTGGGACAATGACTTCACCTTCGTGGGCACCCAGAGCCTCAACTTCGGCACCGGTGTCGTGGCGCTCGGTGGTTCCGGGAGCCGCACGGTGAACGTCACGGCCAACACGCTGACGGCAGGTTCCGTGACGGGTGCGGGCGGTCTTGTGAAGACCGGTCTGGGAACGATCGGCTTCGGTGCGGGTGGGATCAGCACCATCGGAGGCGCTCTCGATGTGCAGGGTGGCAAGGTCCAGATCGGCATCAATGATTTCAAGGCGAACGGCCTTCTGGGATCGGGCACGGTTGAAAACGGAAGTGCAACCACCCGTTGGCTCTTCGTGACCAATGCCACGGATAATCTCTTCACTGGTATTCTCCAGGACGGAGCCGGTGCCGGCAAACTGGGCCTCAGCAAGGCCGGAGCGGGAACCTTGACTCTCTCGGGCGCGAACAGCCTGGGTGATCTGCTGACCGCAGGTGGCGGTGTGGTGAATGTGACCGGATCCATGAACCTCACCCGCACCACGGCCCCGTCCGTGCAGGCGGTGAACGGTGCGGTCCGGGTCGGTTCGGGAGCAAGCCTCACCACGACCAGTGAGCTGTGGCTGGCCAATGCGGATGGCAACTACGGAGCGCTCACCATCGACGGTGGCAATGTCACCATCGGCTCCTGGATGGCCTTCGGTCGTGGCGGCGGCAATGGCGTGCTGAACCACAACAATGGCACGCTGAACGTGACCACCAACAACCTCAGCCTGGGCTCCACCGGCGGATCCACCGTCGCCGGAGTGCTTCACGGGGTGGCCACACTGAGTGGTTCCAGCGTCACGAATACCACGAACAATGTCTACGTCGGTGAAAACACCTCCGGTGTTCTGACCATGATGGATGATGCGACCCTGAATGCCAATGGCACGCTCGGCGTCCAGATCGGCAAGCAGAACGGAACCCTCTCCTATGGTGTGGTGAACCTGAATGGTGGCGTGATGAGCACCACCATCGTGTCTCCGGGAACCGGCACCAGCTTGTTCAACTTCAACGGCGGTATCCTGCAGGCGAAGGCCGCGCAGGCCTCGTTCATGACCGGTCTCGGCAAGGCGAACGTTTATTCCGGTGGTGCCATCATCGATACCAACGGCGTGGCGATCACCGTCGGCCAGGCGCTGCTCGCGCCCACGGGTTCGGGAGTGTCCGCGAGCGGTCTGGTGGTCAGCGGCTCCGGCTACTATGCGCCACCGGTCGTGCAGATCACTGGTGGTGGCGGCTCCGGAGCCACGGCCATCGCCTCGATCGATTCGTCGGGCAACCTCACCGGCATCACCATTACGAACCCGGGCACCGATTACACCACCTCGCCGACCTTCACCCTTGTCGGTGGCGGAGGCACCGGCTCGGTATCCGGCTCTGCTTCGATCGTGGCAAACACCAGCGGCGGCCTGACGGTTTATGGAGCGGGCACGCTGACGCTCCCCGCCGCCAATAGCTATGACGGTGTGACCCACATCGGTAGCAGCCTGACGACCAATGTCACCACCGTGGTGGCGACCAACAATACTTCGCTTGGTGCGGCGACCGGCGGCACCGTTCTCCACGGCGTAGCCAACGGCACGGGATTCGGCTCAACCCTGCAACTGGGCAACGGCCTCAACGTTGCGGCTGGAGAATCGCTCACATTCTCCACCGGTGACAGCACCCAGCGCGCCTCGGTGACTGTCGGCGGAACCGACGGATGCCGCGGTGTGGAATGGCCCGGTGGTGCTCTCCGGCGATGGTCGCGCCCAGTTCTATGCGAACGGCAGCGCTGGCGGCAGCCTCACGCTCAACGGCAACATCTCGGGTGCCGCTGGAAACGGTTTCGCGCTCCGTGGAGGCGGCACGACCGCCGCCGTCGGCACCGTCAATGGCACGATCGTGATCGGCACGACCAATCTGTTGAAAACCGACAACACACGTCGACGATCAATTCGACCGGCAATACCTGGGGCAACACCAACATTGCACAAGGAACCATCAAGCTGGGCGTGAACAACGCCCTGCCTGCCACCACCGGCCTGACCCTCGGTCAGGCGGCCACCACTGCGATCCTCGATCTCAACGGCAAGAACCAGACCGTCACCGGTATCGCCGGTGTGGCCGGTTCCACGGCGATCTCGGTGACCAGCGCCACGGCTGCGACCTTCACCGTGAACAACGCCCTCGCTCAGTCCTACGGGGTGAACGGCGGCATCTTCTCCGGTGCGATCTCGCTGGTGAAGACCGGAGCCGGCACGCTGACCCTGGGCGCAGCCAACACCTACACCGGTGACACGACGGTGAGCGGAGGCATCCTGAGCATCACTCCGAATGCCGGCGTGACGCCGAACTTCGCGGATGCTGCGGATGTGAAGCTCACCTCCGGCGGGGTGCTCGACCTCAACTTCACCGGCACCGATACCATCGATGGGTTCTACATCGACGGTGTTGGCACAGGTCGCCGGCACCTGGGGTGCGATGGGTTCGACTGCGGTCAACCAGAATTCCCGGATCACCGGCACCGGTATCCTGAACATCACCACCGGCGGCACCGGTGGCGGTGGAAGCGCCTTCGATACCTGGGCGTCGTCCAAGGGCCTGACCAGCGGCAACAATGGCAAGGCGGACAATCCGGACAACGATGGCCTGAACAACCTCGGAGAGTTTGCCTTCGATGGCAATCCGCTCTCGGGTGTCCGTAGCGGGAAGGTCTCCGTCAAGGTGGCTCCGGTGGGTGGTGTGAACTACCTCACGCTGACGCTTCCGGTCCGCGGCAGCGGAACCACCTTCTCCGGTAGCACCGAACAGGTTTCCGCTCTGGTGGATGGCATTTACTACCACGTCCAAGGGTCGAACGACCTGACCAACTTCACCGCCACGGTGGTGGAAGTGACCGGCGCGGATGCCACCTCGATCCAGTCCAGCTTGCCGACTCTGTCCACCGGATGGTTCTACCGCACCTTCCGCTCGCAAAATTCGGTGAGCGTCACTCCGAAGACCTTCCTCCGCGCGAAGATCACGGAATAACTCCTTCGCCTCTGAAACCTCGGCGACCATCGCCCCGATCGGATTCCGGTCGGGGCGTTTGGCTTTGGGTGAATGACATGCGGCACCCGGGCTTGGAAGGCATACCGAAATCCCAGGTGAAACCTTTTCGTCCCAACGGGACGACCCATACCAGCCCGGGGTCCACGACCCCGGGTCAGGTCCGGAGGGTGAATGCACCCTGAATGGGTGCCCCATGTGGGGAGCAGCTTTGGATGGAATGAAACGTTCCCCCTCCATGGGGCATGCCTTCAGCATGCGGAGAATCTGAGAAGCGGCCCACCTAGGGTCTGCGACCCTAGGCTCTTATGAGCCGTCCCGTTGGGACGAAGAGGATCAGCGCTCCCAGTCCGATCCACTCTTCGAATGGAAAGACGAACACTCGGGCCGAGAGCGGATGTCTGGTCTTCAGCGCGGCATTTCTTCCAACGCGTGCAGGCGCTCCAGCAGAGGTGGATGGGAATGATCCAGCCACACACGGAGCGGGTGAGGGGTGGGATGGGAAAGTTGATCAGCCGAGAGCTTTTTGAGAGCGGCTGCGAGAGGAGCGGAGTGGCCGGTGGATTCAGCGGCGAAGGCATCCGCTTCGAATTCGTGCCGACGTGACCATGCATTTGCAAACACCCCCAGCACGCGGCTGACAGGTTCGAACAAGAGCATGAAGAGAATGATCCCGACGTGAGGTGAGATTTCCTTCACGCCGAAGGCATCAAACAGCAGGCGTGCGAAGGCTCCGTGGGGATCGGTTGCCAGACCGAGGAGAAAGAACAAGGCTGCCGATTGAATCACGTCAACGAACAATCGTTGGAGGATATGGCCACGGCGGAAGTGGCCGATTTCGTGAGCGAGCACACCCAGCAGTTCGTCTTCGTCGTGTTTCTCTATCAGAGTGTCGAAAAGAGCGATCTTCTTGCGCTTGCCGAACCCGATGAAAAAGGCGTTCGCCTTGGTGGAGCGCTTCGATCCGTCCATCACGAAGACACCGGATAGTGGGAAGCCGCAACGCTCGCCCAGTGCCTCGATCCGCTGCTTCAACACGCTTTCCGGCATCGGCGTGAATTTATTGAAAATGGGCAGGATCAAGGTGGGAGCCAGCCAGGTCACGAAGAGCTGGAAGGCCGTGAAGACCAGCCATGCCCACAACCAAGCGTGCGGAACATGCAGGAAGATCCACAGGATGGCGGCCGCGATGGGCAGGCCGAGGCATGCCAGAAGAAGGAGACTCTTGATCTGGTCACCCCAGAAGGTGGCAGGAGTGGAACGGTTGAAGCCGAATTTTTCTTCGATGATGAAGGTGCCATACCACGAGAAGGGTAGCGACAGAACCTGGGAGCCCAGGGCGCACAGGGCGAAGAACAGCAATCCGCTCGTGACCGGTCCGTCATGCATGAGGTGGCGGCTGAAAGCATCAATCTGCTGGAACCCGCCGAACATCCAGAATCCGATGAGCAAGGTGAGGGTGATACTGGCCTGGATGATGTGAAAGATGACGTTGGTCCGCAGATAGGCACGGGAGCGATCCAAGCTCTCCGGAGTGATGACGTCCGACAAAGCCGGAGGAACGCTTTCCGGAAAGGCCTTCAAATTCAGAAGGGCAGCCGCGAAGTCCAGTTTCCACAGGGCGAACAGCGAGATCATCACCACCACCGCCAGAATGTTCCATTCCATCATCGGGAGGCAGCATGCACCCGCCCCGCGATCGGGCAAGCGCCGGATTGATCCCGTCGGAGGCTTGGGCGCAGGGCAGCTTCGATTTGAGGTATTTTCCGGGTAAGTTGATGCGGGTGAATGAATTGTGTTGAATTGAATTGGCGTTGCGACTGATGCCCGGCACCGCTACATTGCGGCGATGCCTTTCAGCCCCCTGTCGTCTCAACTTCGCGGACTTGCCGCCTTGTGCGTGGTTGCGACGTCCTTCGCCGCACAGGAGCCGGCGCCGGTGGCATCGAACACTCTGCCCGCCCCGGGAAAGAGCGCGAATGACGGCTCGATCAGCACCCGCAAGGATGCGCGGACCATCACGCTGCGGATTCCCGCTCCCCGTGGTCAGATCGTGGACCGGGAAGGTGAGCCGCTCGCCCAGAACGTGGTGGCCTATCAGGTAGCGCTCCAGTTCAAGCAACTTGAGGCGGCGGACCGTGACTTCGTGGTGAACTGGGCCCGCACCCGCATCAGCCATGCGGCCCTGGCGGTGAAGAATCTCACCGTCCCGACGGACGACGAACTCTACGACCACTACCGTAACCGCCGTTGGCTTCCGCTCATCCTTTCCGAGCAGATTGCCGCGAAGGACACCAAGGGGCTGGAGGCCAAGCTTGGGCCGGACATGATCCTGCATCCGGTCTACCGGCGGTTTTATCCCGAGGAAAGCCTCGGCGCGCACGTGATCGGGTTCACCGGCAGCGTCGGCAAGCTTCCCACCGGTCCGATCAATTTCAACGAGCCGCTGTGGGAGGAGATCGAAGGACGCTCCGGCCTGGAGAAGATCTACGACAAACAGCTCGTGGGTGAACCGGGAACCAAGAAGCTGTTGTTCGACGAGAACGGCAACAAGCTCTTCGACGAAGAACCGAACCGTCCCCGCACCGGCGGCACGGTGGTGACTTCGATCAACGCCCGCTGGCAGCGGTTGGCGGAAAAGGTTCTCAAGTCCGGCTGCAAGCGCGGAGCCTTCGTGGTGATTGATGCCGTGACGGGTGAGGTGCTGGTGCTGGCCTCGAAGCCGAGCTTCAACCTCAACACCATCGATACGGACTACAAGGCGCTCGACACCGATCCGGCCCGCCCGATGGTGGCCTTGTCCTATCAGGGTACCTATCCACCCGCATCGACCTTCAAGCCGATCGTTGCTCTGGCCGCGCTCAACAACGGCACGGTGAGCGAGGATTCCGAGATCTATTGCCCGGCGGCCATCGAGATCGGGAACCATGTTTTCAACAACTGGAGCAAGGAGCCGGAAGGATCGATCGACGTGAAGCGTGCGATCGCCCGTTCCTGCAATCCTTGGTTCTATCAAGTCGGCATCAAGGTTGGCCCGAATGCGTTCCTCAATCTCGCCCGCCGTCTCGGCTACGGCGAGAAGACCGGTTTGCCGCTGCTCGGGGAAAACACCGGATTGGTGCCGAACAACGAATGGTTCATCCAGCACGAGAAGCGTCGCATTCTGGATGGTGACACAGCGAACCTGTCCATCGGCCAAGGTGTGCTGCTCGCCTCACCGCTTCAGGTGGCCCAGGCGATGGCGGGCATTGCCAACGGCGGAGCGGTGCCGAAGCTCCAGCTCGTTCGTCAGGTGCAGGACAGTCGCGGCCGCGTGATCGAGGCGAACCGCCCCGAGCGCCGCGCCTGGCTGGGAGTCGATCCGGTGGCCGTCGAAGTCGTCCGGAAGGGGATGAGGGATGTCGTGAATGCGGGTTATGGCACCGGCAAGGCGGCGCAACTCAGCTTCACGGAGATGTGCGGCAAGACCGGCACCGCCCAGTGGGGGCCGCCATCGAAGGAACAGCGTCTGGCTTGGTTTGCGGGATTCTTTCCGTTCGACAATCCACGCTATTCTTTCGCGGTTCTCTACGAAGGCCGTCCCGGTGAAACCGTCTCCGGTGGTCGCATGGCGGCCCCGATGGTGAAGGCGTTCTTCGAGCCCTTGAAGGACGAGATCAAGGACACCATCGCACCGCCACCCAAGGCCGTGCTGATTGTGGATGACGAGGATGCTTCGAAGTCCGATGGCAAACATCAGGACACCATTCTCAAGGCGATCCCGGTGGAGCCACTCGACGGCACGACGGTGACTCCGCCCGCACCTCAGGACGAGCCTGCTCCACTCAAAGCGGTGCCGGTTGATCCCAAGGATCTTCCGCTGGAGACCGAGGACGGACCGTGATGGCGCTCACTCGGCGGGCAGGCCATCCATGGTGCGGATTTCCTGTCCCTTGAAGAGTTTTCCAGCCAAGCCGGTGAGTTTGAGATAACGGTCGCCGGGGACATCGGGCTCGCTGACGAAGGGGCTGGATCCGATGGGAGGATCGTTCCGCACCTTGTAGATGGCGGTGCCTTCATCGAGCTCATCAAACATGGCGACGTATAGCGCCTTCGCTCCGGCGTCGTGGTATTGGGTGGCCTGCGACCAGAGGAATCGTCCGCCGAGGCGGGGGACTTGATCCGTGAGCGCGCTTTTGCTCCGCCATGCCTGGAGGTTGTGCCAACTGAAGCCGGGGAAGGCGACGGGGAGGTAGTCCAAGTGGTTCTGCGTGCACCAGATGAGATCATCTTTCACGGCATTCCTCATGTAGGAGGTGACGTCCCGCGGTTTGCCATAGCGACCAACCGTCCACGGACTGACGACATCCGCTCTTTTGATGACGTCGTGGAGAAGTGGATCCGGGATGGAATCCCGGTCCAGCGTGCGCCAGTAGGCCGGGACGCCCAGCATCACGGAGCAGCCTGCGTCTTCCTTGAAGAAACGGACCAGCTCCTTCCACTCCGCGAGCATGGGCGGCCGGTCGTTGAAACCCAGCCCCCAGAGAGCGACCAACGGTTTGCTCCGATGCTGGAGGTAAGCCCGGTCCGTGGAATCGGCGATCTTGTAGAGCGCCCGCAGACGCTTCCAGTCCTCGATGACCACCTGGGTGTCTCCGCTTCTCAAGCCACTGAGATCGTACATCAGCACCCAGTTGCGGCCGGTGTCCGCAGCGGCCTTGCGGCAGTTCACCAACACATCATCAAGTGATCGGCGGTATTTCGCGTCCTTGGTGGTTACGGCAAAACGCTGCAGGAAAATGCCATCGATTCCGTAATCACGCATCCACTCGAAGTGCTTCGTGATGGCGGCCGGATTGGTGGAGGAATAGACTTCCGCGGCAGTTCCATCCTTGTGTTGGAAAGCGGTCTTCACGCGGGCGGATTCCGGCAGCTCGCGAACATCCGGCCACAGATCGATACCGCAGGAACCGGGAGCAAAAATACGCCCGCCATAGTGGCTCCAACCGGTGTCATAGCCATCCTCCGGTGTGCGGAACCACCCTTGGTAACCACACATCACCTTGCCATCCAGACCTTCTCCCTTGGAGAGATTGGCGATGAGAAACAACAGCAGCGGAAATAGGAATTTCATTCCAGACGGGTGTTCTCGCGATTGCCGGAGTCGAAGCTGGTTGAGAACGACTTCGTTTTCAGGTCATAGAGGCAATGCCATCCGGAGGTATGGTTCCGTGAGTCCGCGTGGCCTGACAAATCAAGGAGGAGGGTGTGCTCGTCCAGCCACAGCAGGGCATCCACATAGGCGTGGTCGAAGCCAGTGTCGCCACATTGGTTCTTCTTGCAGAAGAAGGCCCACGCGGCCGTAGTAATGTCGTCGGCCTTTTCATAGTCCAATCCGTCCTTTCTCTTGAAGATTACCAGACTCGATTGGTTGCTTGCCTCGTGGTCGTTGATCACTAGATAGCGGCTGTCCGGGGAGAATATTACATCCGCCTGCCTGCCGTGGACGTAGAGTTTCCTGCGGTTCGTTGGATTGGCGGAGTCGACCAGCCAGATCTGATGCTCGGGACCCGAGTGGGGATCGACATTCTTCTCCATGTAATGCTCCACGCGGATGCGCCCGTCCGGGGATTTCGGCGCGTCACCGGTGGCCCTGATCCAGGAAGGGCCGGGTGGCTCCTCAGCCAGCGCCACGGCACAAAAAAGGGGCATCAGAAATCTCCACACGAAGGGGAAAAACCCGGCAACTATTGGCGATCTTTCGCATGTCATGGATTTTTCGCATTCCGGGCGGAAATCCCCGGGGGAAAGCGCAAATTTCCTCTTTCCTCGACGGCGATTTCCCGCCAGAGAAGGGACGGCTGCGGCGTACGTCGCTGTCCCCTCAGAACATCCCACTATTCGACCATGGATATCCAGATCGCCACTCTCGCCGACTTCGCCGCCGACTACAACGGCAAGCTCGTGATTTCCGGCACCTTTGACACCCTCGTGGCGCGCGCCGTACCGGTGGTTCACCCGCAGTGCTCGCTTGCCCTGCGCTTCTGCTTCACCCCGGAAGACATCGGCCGTCACAAGCTTTCGATCAACATCATCAACGAGGACGGTGAGTCCCTCGACCCGAACAACATGCCGATCGAGCCGGAATTCGAAGTCCAGCTTCCGAAGGGCACGCCGTTCCTGACCCGCAACATCATCATGAACCTGCAGGGTCTGAAGTTCGACACCGCCGGCATTTACTCCATCGATCTCGGTATCGACGGCGAGATCCTGATGCGCGTCCCGCTTCGCATCCTCCAGGTTGACCAAGCCGGCCAGCCGGTGGTTGCCTGATAAACCTTGGTGGATATTTTCCGGCATGGCGCTAACATCCGCGCCATGCCGCAAATCCGCCGCTTCTCTTGTGCCCTCGTCACCGGCGCTTCCGCCGGCCTTGGCGAGGAATTCGTTCTCCAGCTCGCGCCGCGTGTTGATTCGTTCGTGCTCGTGGCGCGGCGGGAGGATCGCCTGAATGACTTGTCTGCCGCCGTCCGTGCCCGTCATCCGGGCAAGCATGTGGAGGTGATCGCGGCGGATCTTTCCCGGCCTGAAGAGGTCGCCCGGATCTTGGAACACCTGGCAGGGCGTGGATTGGCGCCGGACCTGTTGGTCAACAATGCCGGTCTCGGCGATTACGGCGAATTCGCCAGCTCGGATTGGCCGCGTGTCGAGGCGATGCTGCGGGTGAATATCGAAGCTCTCACCCGCCTGACCCATGGAGTCCTGCCCGGCATGGTCCGTCGTGGCGGCGGCGCGGTGATCAACATCAGCTCGCTGGCGAGCACGCTGCCGATTCCCGACATTGCCGTCTACTCCGCGACCAAGGCCTATGTGACCAGTTTTTCGGAAGCCCTGCGGGTTGAACTGCGCGACTACAATATTCCGGTGGTGGCGGTTTGTCCCGGTCCGGTGAAAACCGAGTTCGGGGAGGTGGCCCGCCGTTCCGAGGGAGATGCGATCCCGATGAATGCGGCATTCTATGTGGACAAGGAGCAGGTGGTTTCCGAGTCACTGGCGGCTCTGGATACGGATCGCGCCCGTGTGTATCCCGGTCTCAAGGTGGCGATCGTGGCGGCAGTGATCACCGCGCTTCCGATGTTTGCAATCCGCATGATCATCAGCCGCCGTCCGCGCCGCTGAAATTCCGATGGAAATCCGCCGGAGCCGTGGGACTGTGCTCAGGTATCATTGACTTTCCCGGTTCCGGCCCACCGCCGCCCGGAGCCATCTGAAACGACTGCGGCGGGAATTCCAACCACCCACCAGCCATGGGCGACAAGAATCCAAAAGCCAAACGCAAGATGATGGCCCAGAAGCAGCACAAGGCTGACGAACACAAACGTGAGCACGAACGGATTGCCGAAGAACGGCGCCATGCTTGGGAACACCGGCATGAGCACGAACTTGGCCCGGATATCGGCCACGCTTGATCGCGGTTGATTCATCAAGCGAGTGTCAGCGCCCGTTCCAACACCTTGAGGGGTGTGGAGCGGGCGGTTTTTTTACCGAATTATGGTGATGGAACGCCTTTGGTGATTTCCGGACCGCAGCAGCGTTGGCGGTTCCAAGTCCGGAAGGCCCACGGAAAGAAAATCACGGAGGCAACTACGAAGCAGGGAACCTGCCAGGTCAGAATCACCGGCAGAGGTTCTCCTGTCTGGTGGGTGTGCGCATAGCCGAGCGCGGTGGAAAATGCCAAACTGCAAGCGCCGTAGCCCAGGTTGAAGACCAGCCCCTTGACGGAAAGGACGGTGGCGCGGCGAGAAGAATCGGCCACCGCGTGGAGCGCCCGGCTGATGGTGAAGCCCAGATAGCCCATGCACGGAATCAGCAGCATGGCGGGAACCAGTCCGGCGAGGCCTTTCCAAGCCGGGGCCAGCGCAGCGAGGGTGAGCGTGGCGAAAACCGCCACGAGGGCGAGATTGCCCGGTGTGCTGAAGCGCTGGTTCAGGCGCTTCGCGATGGCGGGTACGAACAGGCCCAAGCCACCGGTGATGGCTCCGATCAGGCCGAAAGACCACTCCGGGATCTGGATCAAACGGAAGTATTCGCTCTGGATGGTGGCCACATTCCGGATCACGGCATCGATCATCACGCCACCCATCACGATGACGAGAGGTTTGGGTGTGGTGAACACCCAGCGGGCGGCGGCGAGGGTGACTTCGAAGGCTTTGCGCAGCGTGGGCCCGGTCTCGCCATGAGGATGCGGCGGCTCGATCATGCGGAGCGTGATCACGGTGCAGATCAATGCCTGGATCAACACGAGGGCCACGGGCAGGCGGTGCGCCACTTCCTGCGGAATTTGCAGGGAGGCAGGCAGCAGACGGTTGATGAAAGATGGGTCATAGAGCAAACCGCCGAGGATCATGGCGACGATGATGCCTGCGGATCGCCAGCGCATGGCTGCCGCCAGAATACGGTCCCACGCATCCGCCCGGTTTTGCTCCGGCAGCGAATCGTAGGCGAGTGCCTCGTCGGCTCCACTTGCCGCCGCTTCCGAGGTCCCGGACAGCACCCGGTTCGCCAGGCATAGGAGGAACAGCAAAGTGCCTCCGTTTCTTGGCGCGAGCAGCAGACAGAGCATTTCCGCCACCATCAGCAGGGAGGAGAAAACCAGCAGCCGTTTGCGGCCGAGTGTGTCCGCCAGTGCTCCAGAGGGCACTTCGAACAAGAAGATCGCCGCCGCCCATACGAGATTGAGCAGGACGAAGCGCTCCAGGGAAAGACCCAGATCGGTGAAAAGAACCGCGAGCACGGGATAATACGCCCGCGAATTGTAGAGGACTGTGAAGAGGATGTAGCGGCGGGGATTTGCTGCCAGCCGGATCCGGGTGGGTTCGTCCATGCGCTGAACTTCACCCGGCCGCCGTGAAATCACGAGCGCTTTTGGGATATGGGGGTATTGCGGTTTCCGGAGGGCTGTGCGCAGGCTCGCGCGTGGCGAGCGAGTTCGAAGATCAGAAGCGGGTGATGAACATCTCGTTGTGGGTGGCGGTGTTGCTGCTCGGCACGAAGGTGACCGCTGCCGCATTGACCGGGTCTTCCGCGATCTATTCGGATGCCGCGGAGTCGGTGGTGCACTTGCTTGCAGTGGCGTTCGCGGTGTGGGCCCTGAGGCTGGCCCACAAACCGGCCGACGAGACCCACCACTTCGGGCACGACAAGGTTTCCTTCCTGTCCGCAGGATTCGAGGGTGCGATGATTTCCGCGGCCGCCATGCTGATCCTGTATGAGGCGATCCGGCAGGTCATCTTTGGCTTTGAGATCAAGGAGGTGGCGACGGGTCTCGCGCTGACGGCTGTCGCCGCAGTGATCAATCTGGTGCTGGGCCTCAGCCTCGTGCGGGTGGGGAAGAAGCGGAAATCCCCGCTCATCCGTGCCAATGGCATCCACGTTCTTACCGATGTCTGGTCCAGTGTGGCGGTGATCATCGCGCTGGTGATCTATCTCGCCACCGGCTGGAAATGGGCCGACCCCATCGCCGCCAGTCTGGCAGCTCTGAATATCCTGTGGACCGGTTTCAAACTGATGCGGGAAAGTCTTGGTGGTCTGCTCGATGAGGCGGACCCGAAGGTGGAGAAAGAGATCCGAGAGCTGCTCACGCGCGAGACTGTTGCACGCGGCATGACCTTCCATAATTTCCGCCACCGCCACTCAGGCCGGACCCATTGGGTGGAGTTCCACCTCCTGACGGATGACGATCTCACCGTGGGCAAGGCGCACGATCTGGCGACCGAGGTCGAGGCCGCTGTGGCGGCGCTTCTGCATCCGGATGGCCGGGTGATTTCGCATCTCGAGCCGCGTTCGGTTGGGCATCACGACGAGGCTTGGGAAGGCCGGTAAAACGCTTTCGATACATTCGCATTGTCGGGGCCGCCGGAGCCACCCAACGTCCGGCCATGCGCTACGCCGAACGTCTCCAGAACCGCATCGCCGCCACCGGATCCCGCCTCTGTGTCGGGCTCGATCCTCGTCCCGGAGACGGTGGCGCGGCAGAGGCCAAGGAGTTCCTGCGGCGTGTGATCGGAGAAACCTGGCAGCACGCCGCCGCGTTCAAGCCGAACATGGCGTATTTCGAGGCTCTCGGTATCGCCGGGGTGCAGGTACTCGAGGAACTTCTGCTGGAGATGCCGAAGGAGGTGCCCGTGATCCTCGATGCGAAACGCAGCGACATCGGAGAGACGCAGAAGGTACTATGCACAGGGCTATTTCAGCCGCTGGAACGTCGACGCGGTGACTCTCAATCCGTTCCTCGGCTACGACTCGATCGAGCCGTTCCTCGATTGGGAAGGCAAGGGGATTTACCTCCTCGCTGTCACCTCGAATCCCGGTTCTGCGGATTTCCAGCGCCAGACTCTGGCGGACGGGCGCTCCGTGTTCGAACTGGTCACGGCCCTAGGAGACCGAGCCCTTGCAGAAGGGCGCAAGACGGACGTTGGCTACGTGGTCGGCCTGACCAATGCCGCCGGAGTGTTGGAGCGGGTGCCGGATGCACCGCTGTTGGTGCCGGGCCTGGGTGCACAGGGCGGCGATCTGGCGTCCCTTGCGGGTGCCGGACGCATGGCCCCGGATACGATCAACGTTTCACGCGGAATTTTGTATGCCGGTGATGATCAGTCGTTTGAATCACGGGCGAAGGCATGGGCGGAAAAGATCGCCGCTGCCTATGGGCTGTGAGGTGGTTTTTTCCCGCGAAATTGGCGGGAATCGTGCGTAAGATCGGGACATCTTGAAGGACCCCGGGCCCACTCCCAGCAAACGCGCATCCTACTCCGGCCTGCTGCCCCAGAAAGGCTGGCCGCAGCGGAACTACCGCTTTTTCCGGCACCGCATCGTGCCGGGAATGTTCAAGAAGGCGGGCGGAGAGATTCTCCAGCCGGTGGCAGCCCCACCGGAGGATGGACGGGTGCGGATCACGTGGATCGGCCATGCGTCTTTCTTTCTCCAGTTCGCGGGGCATTCCGTGATGGTCGATCCCAACTGGGCCGGTTGGCACGGACCGGTGAAACGCCAGATCAAGCCGGGACTCCGCATTGGAGATGTGCCCGAGGTGGACCTGGTGCTCGTGACGCACGCGCACTTCGACCACCTCCACAAGCCCAGTCTGAAAACGTTGCAGGCCCGGAATGGCATCGTGGTGCCACGCGGCAGCGGGTCATTGGTGAAGAAGCTCGGGTTTCCGGCGGTTCACGAGGTCAAGGTCTGGGACGAGCTGTGCTTTGATACCCTGGAGATCATCCACACTCCAAGCCATCACTGGGGGGCCAGATTCCTCCATGACACCCACCGCGACTATGGCGGCTATATCGTGCGGACTGGCGGCAAGAGCGTCTTCCACTGCGGAGACAGCGCTTATTTCGATGGCTTCGAGGAAATCGGTCGCCGGCATTCGATCGATGTGGCCCTGATGCCCATCGGTGCCTACGATGCCCCCAGCGGCCGGGATGTTCATCTCAATCCGGAGGAGGCCATGCGGGCCTTCGCCGACCTGAATGCGAAGGTGATCATTCCGATGCACTACGGGACCTTTCCGCTCGGGAACGAGCCGCTCCACGAGCCGGTGGAGCGCCTGCTACTGGAAGCGGATCGCCTCGGCATAAGTGACAAGGTTCTGATCCCGGAAGCTGGGGTCGGGATCGAGTGGTGACCGCTACGGTTTGACCGCAGTTTGCAGCTCCTTGGCATCGATCTTGATCGACGGGGCCGGACCGCTGTCCTCCAGGATTTTCTTGGCCAGGAGATGGGTGACTGGAGCCAGGATGCTGAAATGGTTCACGCCGGAAACCGGCTCGAAAGTGATGATCGGATTGTGGCAGGCTTTGGCGAGGACCCGGAGCGAGCCGATGTTGCTGCTTTTTTCCGCGCCCTCGAAGACAAAGGTGGGGTTGTGAATCGAATCCAGCCATTTGACCGGTGCGCGGAAATCCGCCTCCTTTGAGTCGCTGATGTCGAAAGGCAGGACCTCTTGACCGTAGCCCACGGCCTCATCGACAGGGCCGAAGGAGAACACCGCCCGGAAGCGGTCGCTGGAGGCCGCGACCAACAGGGCCAGCGTGCCGCCGGTGCTGTGCCCCCCGAGATAGATACGGTCGGGATCAACGTTCGGCTGGCGGGAAAGGAAATCACGTGCGGCGAGCACGTCATTGACTTCCCCATAGAATCCCTCGCGGACGCCGGGATTCTTGTTCCCGCCACGCAGGGAGGGATACATCATTACGATTCCGGCTTCGTGGAAGGCACGGGCGGACTGATCATTCGTGGCGGGTGCGGGTTCCCACGCGGTTTCACCGATGCCGTTTGAGAATCCACCGAAAAGCCAGATGATGGCCGGATGTTTGATGCCGTCTCCGGTGGGAGGTGTCACGTAGGCTGCGAGTTCTCCAGCGGGTGAGGTGTAGGACACCGCATTGAAAACACCTGCGGGTGGTTGCGGGGCGGCGTCATCCGCGTGATCGCGCCGGGTGAGATGGGTGGCGAAGTCTCCTCGGGCTTCGAGCAGGGAAGGCGTGGCTTTGGTGGCGCTGGTGCTGGTGTGGGGAGGTTTGCAGGCGGTCAGCAAAGCCAGCAGGAGCAGGGCAGCGGGGACTCTCATGGGTATCGGAGTTTTGTTCCACCAACCGGTGCTGACAAGATCAACTGGATGGCTTGACGTGCCTTGATTCCGCATGAAAAACGTGACCAACAGGCGATAGTTTCTCAAACGAAAGCCCCTTTCTATCCGGATCGCCTGCCGGTCGATACGGACAACGACCTGTTGATCCTGAACTCCTCGCTGATGCCTGCCATGGGCGGCGTCACTCATCTGATCGGCGTAGTAATGAAGCTCAAGGAACAGCTCGATTTGATATCGTGCTGGGCCAGACTCCCTGCGATGGGGGCTCCGAAGAGGGCGGAATTCGCGCAGAGTTGAGCAAACAATGCGGAGAAACTCCGCATGATTTGCTTCATGATGGTCGCTCCCCAAGTTGCGTCATGCTCGCCCGATCCCTCCACGATTTCCACCAATGGCTGTTCTTCTCAGCCCCGGTGGTCGCGCGTTCGATCGTGATCGAGCCGGTTCATCGGGATCCCGAGGTGCTGGCATGGGCGGTCGCCAACGAGCTGAATGAACGCAGTTCCGACTACGAAGGACGCTGGATATCATTCCTGCCGGATGTGTTGGAACAAATCGCCGCCGATCCCTGTCAGCGCCATTTGCTTGCGATATCGGAGCGGGTGGATGATTCGAACGCGCTTTCAGCGGTATGTTCCGCCATCGTGAAGCGGGGATATGTCGTCCTGCAAGGCACGGTTCCAGCGCAGGCGACAGCGGGCCATACCGATGTCTTCCATGTCGCGATTGGTGGAGCAGGGGAGCCGCACTTGCAGCTCTCGGCCTCCTGCGTTCCCAACTGCCTGATGCCTGCGCGTATTGCGGACGAGTTCATCGACTGGGATCGCGCAAAAAACCTCGTTCCCGCCCCGAGAGCGGACGTGACAAACCGCTTCGGAAATCGGAGCATTTCTCAAACTTATCTTCAGCAGGATTCATGCTGCCGCTTCGCTGTGGAATGAACTCGGCTCCCCTCATGAACCGTCCGAACCCATCGTTCGAATCCACCCTCTTGCATAGCCTGAGGGAATCGGAAGTGTTCAAAGTCTATCAGGAGGCTTTCCGGCACGCCACCGGATTGCCACTCCAGTTTTCCGGGACTGATCTGGAGGATCGGTGCGTGGAGATCGGTACCGTGGGAACCGCGGAGCTCTGCGAAGCCCTGAATCTCTGCAGAAGTTCGTGTTATGCCTGCATCGAGACCAACCGGCGGCTGTTGGAAGAGGCGGAGGTCAAGGGCCCGGTGTCCTGCCATTGCTTTGCAGGACTTGTGTCATCCGCCGTGCCGGTTCGATTCCAGGATTCCATTCTCGGTTATCTGAAGACCGGCCAGGTCTTTTCCCAGCAGCCGACGGAAGAAGCCTTCGGCATGCTTCTGGAGAAGATCGGGAGGAATGGTCTGGACGACAGCATGATCGAACTCCTGCGTGCGACGTTCTTCCAGACCCGCGCGGTCGAGCCGGTGCGCTACGCCAGCATGATTTTCCTGCTCCAGAGCTTCGCCCTGCAGCTCGGCCATCAGGCGGAGGTGCTTGCCGTGCAAGGACAGAGCGAGGAACCTGCCGCAGTGGGTAAAGCCCGCGACTACATTGAGAAGAACCTGCACGAGCCACTGACGCTTGGCTCCGTGGCCAGGGTGGCAGGGTTCAGTGAATCCCATTTCTGCCGTGTTTTCCGGGAGGTGACCGGGTTGACGACAACCGACTATATCAGCCGGCGTCGGATCGAGCGCGCGAAGAAGGAACTGCTCAAGGTGGATTCGCGGGTGTCCTCGGTGGCGTTCGACGTAGGCTTCCAGTCGATTTCACAATTCAACCGGGTCTTTACCAAGCTGACCGGCACCTCGCCGACAAAATGGCGGGCGGCGAAGATCGCTTGATCCGACCGGCTCGTGATGAGCCGATACAGATCCTCAGAGGATCTCCGCGACGAATTTGTCCTTCTCGAAAGGCGCGAAGGCATCCGGTTCCTCACCGGTGCCGATGAAACGCGGAGCAATGCCGAGCTGATCGTGGATCGCCACGGCCACACCACCTTTGCCCGAGCCATCCAGCTTGGTGACCACGAGGCCGTCCAGCGGGCTGGCCTTGTGGAATTCCTTGGCCTGTTGGAGCGCGTTGGAGCCGGTGGTGGCGTCCACGACGAGAAGCGTGAGATGCGGAGCAGTTTCGTCCTGTTTGGCGATCGTGCGGCGGATCTTTGTCAGCTCCTCCATCAAATTATGGCGCGTGTGCAATCGGCCTGCCGTATCGCAGAGTAGAAAGCGGGAACCGTCCGCGATCGCCTTCTGGTGGGCATTGTAGCAGACGGAGGAAGGATCGGCATTGGGAGCTCCCTTCACTACCGGCAGGCCGAGACGATCGCCCCAACGCTGGAGCTGCTCGACTGCGGCGGCGCGGAAAGTGTCGGCAGCGGCCATCACCACGGAATGCCCCTTCTTCTGGAGCCAGTGTCCGAGTTTGGCGGTGGAGGTGGTCTTGCCGGTGCCATTGACACCCACCACGAGGATGACGAAAGGCTTGCCATCCGGGCGGAGCAGGAAGGGTGGTGCGTTCGGCGGCAGTTTGGCGGAAATGTGGCGCCGGGTCACCTCGATCACGTCTTCCGCGGATACCTGGCGGCCCAGATCCTTCAACTCGTCGATGATCTCTCCGGCAAGGCGAACCCCCAGATCGGCTCCGATGAGATCGGCCTCGAGGTCATCCCAATCGATTTCCGCACGATTGGTGATCTTGTTGTAGAGCGATTTGAAGAAGCCTGCCATGGGTCGAATGCGGGCCGCAGAGTAACCGGGGAGTGCCCGGGGTCAATGGCTGGATATTCACGACAGGATTCTTGCCCGGGGACCGTTAGGCAGGGTAGTGGAAGGCGTGGGAACCAATGGACTCGTGGCGCGGTGGCGCAGGAAGCTGGACGAATCGTCCTTTTGGCTGACCATCCACGCGGCACTGGCGGCTTTCACGGCCTATTTCTGCATGTATGCCTTCCGGCGTCCTTTCAGCGCGGCGGGGTATACGGATGTTTCCTTCGGCTGGAGCTGGCTGGGGCCGCACCTGACGCCCAAGACCATTTTCGTGATCGCGCAGCTCATGGGTTATGGGGTGGCGAAGTTCTGGGGGATGAAATTCTGCTCGGAAATCCGGCGCAAGATGCTGGGGCGGGCGGTGCTCGGAATGATCGGGATCGCATGGCTGGCCCTCCTCGTCTTTGCAGTGGTGCCGCTGCCCTTTAAAATCCTCGCGATCTTCATCAATGGCATCCCACTGGGAACCGTGTGGGGCTTGATCGTCCGCCAGCTCGAGGGACGGAAGGTGTCCGAACTGTTGCTCGCCGCCTTGTCGTGTTCCTACATCCTCGCCAGCGGGGAGGTGAAGCGTGTCGGCCAATGGCTGATGGCCCATGGAGTGGGGGAGTTCTGGATGCCGTTCGTGGCCGGGGCGCTGTTCATTCCTTTGCTGCTACTCTCGGTATGGATGTTGTCCTTGCTGCACCCGCCCGGTGCTGAGGATGTGAAGGAGCGCTCAGCGCGCGATCGTCTCGATCACGCCGGGCGGCATTCGTTCCTGGTGAAGTTCCTACCGGGACTGGTGATGCTTTGCCTCGCGTATCTTTTTCTCACAGCGTATCGGGATTTCCGGGATAACTACCAGAGCGAGTTGTTCGCGGAAATGGGCATCCACGATCCAGCGGCCTTTTCCCGCACCGAGCGGCCGGTGGCCTTCGGTGTGATGGCGGCTTTGGCATTGATCTATCTGGTGAAGGACAATCGCGCCGCCTTGCGCTGGGTGTATGGATTGATGATCGGTGGCCTGGTGCTGCTGGGTGGTTCCACCTGGCTGTATGCGACGGGCAGGCTGGGCGGTGAAATGTGGATGATCGCCACCGGCCTGGGCGCCTATCTCACCTACGTGCCGTTCGGGAGTGTTTTGTTCGACCGCACCATCGCAGCGACCCGGTTTCAAGGTACTGCGGTATTTGCGATCTATGTGGCGGATGCCTTGGGTTATACCGGTTCGGTGGCGGTGCAGCTCTATCGGGACCTCTTCGCCTCCCAGGAATCGTGGCTGTATTTCTTCAAGAACTTCAGCTTTCTGATGGCGATCGGTGGCGTGCCGCTGATGGTCATGGCGATGGTCTATTTCCTGCGCTGGAAACCGCAGGACTCGTAAGGGGAAGACGGAACCGTATCCGTGATGTGGGCATGAAAAAAGCACCCCGGCGGAACCGAGGTGCTTTGGATGACTGACAAAGCCGGATCAGGGCTCTCCGACTTTCGCGCGGATGAAGGCTTGGGGAGTGATGGGTACCACGGCATCCCGGACGTAGAAGGAGCGGTTGGTCCAACCGGTTTCCGGCGGATCGATGTTGAGCTGTACTCCGGGCAAATCGCCGACCGGCACCTCCTCGATCACAAGATCCCAAGTGGCAAGATCAAGGCTGCCTTGGATGCGATAGACCACGCCGTCCACCGTGCCGGATACGAGTTCCGTGGTGCCGGTGAAGGTCGCTCCATTGCGGACAGGAATGGTGAGTGTTAAGGCCGATGCCCCATTGACCGTCGCAGTCCGGGTGACGACCCGTCCTCCGGGGGTTCCACTCAGAGGGTTTTCGTTCAATCCGAACTCACCGATGTTGTTGAGCCCGTCACCATCCGGATCGGCGGAGGTGGCGTTGTTGCCGGCGGTGAGCCCCTTGTCGGACGCCCATGCCTGGTATCCGGTCGCTCCGGTGGTCGCCTTGATGCGGCCGGTTCCGGAGAAATGGACGTTGTCGATGTGGGTCGCACCGGAACCCGTTGCTCCCCAGGTGCCCGCCACTTGCAGGACACCGTTGATGTAAAGCTGGTTCACCGTGTCCTCGGCCCCGTGCGGGAGATCGAGGATGGCGGCGCTGCCGAGGTTCACGTTTGCGGTATTGGACAGGGTGGCGTTGGTGAGACTCAGGGTGCCTGCGTTCACGGTGGTATCACCGGTGTAGCTGTAGGTGCCGGAGATCTTGAGCGTGCCCGCGCCATTCTTGGTCAGGGTCCTGGCCCCGGATCCCGCGCCGCTGTTCTGGGCGAGCGAACCGGTGAACTCGAGATCGACCGGGGTATCGCCATTGGCGGTGTCCACGGTGAGGTTGGCGAAGGTCAGGTCCATGCGGTTGTTGATCTTCGACGTAACCGGAGAGGCGAGGGAGTTGATGAACAGTCCGCCGCTGGAGGCGCGCAGGTAGTCGTTGGTATTGGTAGGGGCGTTGATCGTCGCTCCGGTGAGGTTATAGGTCTGGACGTACTCGGAGCCCGCCAGATTGAGCGTCCCGCCGTTGACGTTGATCACACGGGTGCTGGAGGTGGAGCGTCCGTCGATCGCGAAGGCCACGGTGGTGGTCACCGTGCCACCGGGATTGATCGTCAGGGCACCGGTGCCGACAGAACCGGTGGAGTTGCCGAAGCCCGCTCCCTTTGACAGCGTGAGCGTGCCTCCATCCACGGTCAGTACCACCGCTGTAGTTGTTGGCCGTAGCTGAACCGGAGATGGTCTGGGTGCCGGTGCCGACCTTGCGGATGGCGAGCGCCGGGTTTCCGGTGCTGCCCTGGGTGAGCTGGCCTGCGAAGTTGCCACCACCATTGGCCGCTCCGATGGTGAGGGTGTTGTTGGTCGAACTGTTGGTGCCAATGATGCCGGTACCGCTGAGGCCGTTGATGGTCTCTCCGACGCTGCTGAACGAGAGGTTCAAGGTACCATTGACCGTCACGTTGGAGGCGTCCGGGATGGTATCCGCCACGGTGCCTGCGGCTCCGAGCTGTAGGACGGCCGAGGATGCGATGGTCAGGTCACCCGTGAAGGTGTTGTCGCCCAATTCGAAGACCACCCGGTTGGCAGCGGTGGTCGGTGCCGCGATCGTCAGTGTGCCGACATTGCCCGTGAGGCCGCGGAAGTTGACGCGGCTGCTGGCGGTGGCTCCGTTCTTCAGCGTGGTCGCACGGTTCAGGTAAATGCCGTTGTAGGTGAAGTTGTCAGCTGCGACAGCACCCGTGCCGATCGTCACGGTGCCGGTGCCCAATGGGCTGACCACGATCGATTTGGCCATCGTCTGGGCGGCGGTTGTGCCGGTGAAAAGAAGCGAAGTTGCGTTCGCTCCGGTGTTGGCGTCGCCCAGGGTGACCGATCCGTTTCCGAAAGTCGCGCCGGAGGCCACGTTGGTGCTGACCGTTCCGGAGGAAACAATCACGCCACCGGTGAAAGTGCTGCTGGTGTTGTTCAGTGCCAGAGTGCCGGCTCCGGACTTGACCAGAGAGGTCGAGCCGCGGATGCCCCCGGTGCCGGAGAAGGTGTAGGTGTTCGCCGAATTGGAAACCGTGATGGCGGATGGAGCGAGGTTGCCCGTCAAGGTCACCGTCTGATCAGCTGCGGTGTCACCGAAAGCAGCGGAGTCACCCCAGAAGAAAAGGGAGTCCGCAGTGCCGGTCGACGGGGTGCTGGTGTTCACATCCCAGGTGCCGCCGGTTGTGGCGCTCCACGTTTTCGCCTCCGCCTTGTATTCGAGGGAAACCAGTCCGGAGGAGTTGGTCAGCAGGCCGCTGCGATAATTGGTCGCGGCAACGAAGGCACCCGCGCCGGACTGCGCGCCGGTGTAGCGCAGGACCTTGAGCGGTCCGCTGCCCGTGGCCGTCGTGAAATCTCCGAGCTGGTTGGTGTAGATGTCGGTGGTCCCATTGAGCACGAGGTTCGTGCCCTGCACGGCATTGCTGCCCGAGGGGCTCGCCAGAACGCCGGCTCCGGCGACGTTGTTGAAGGTGATCGTGCCGGTGGTGGTTCCGCTGCCAGTGAGGGTGGCACCACCGATGAGAATGTTGGAGGTCAGCGAGCCGTTGACCGCGAGAGTGCCGAGGTTGACCGTGGTGGTGCCGGTGTAGGCGCTGCTGCCGGTGAGGGTCAACGTTCCGGCTCCATTCTTGGTGAGGGCTCCGGTGCTGGCAGGGACGCTGCCGCCCAGTGTCAGGTTGGTTTCGCTGCGGAGGATTTCGAAGATGCCTGCCACTCCGGCGGCGAGGGTGAAACTACGGTCGGTCGAGGCGGTGTCACCGATGTATTGGACGATGCTGCTGGCTCCGAAGACCAGATTGGCGGCTGCGCTGGAGGCCGCACCGAGGTTGCCGGGAGTGCCGCCGTTGTTGATGACGGAAACGCGGGTGGTGCCGGCCAGAAGGGTGGTGACACCCGTGTAGGTATTGAGGCCGTTCAGCACCACGGTGCCGCCGTCGGTGCGGTCGAACTTGCCGGTGCCGTCGATCACGCCGTTGACGGTGATCACCTTGGTAAAGGCATTGCGGATGCCGCCGCCACCCGCACCGAGCGTGATGTTGCGGGAGGCTGGTAGATCGAGGTTGCCACCGCTGCTGTAGGCACTCGTGGTGGAGGAGATGACGATGTTGGAAAGGAGCGCGTTGTTCAGGGTGACCGTGTTCGCGGAAGCCCCGAGGGCGGCGTTGCTGTTGATGCCGAGCAGGCCCGCAGTGCCGGAGCCGGAGATGGACAACGGCCCGGTGAAGCTGTTGAAGCCGGTGAGGAAAATGCCGCCCGGACTGTTATGGGTGATTCCGGTGACATGCGTGCCGATCGTTCCCGAAAGAAGCACGCCGGAGGCATTGGCGCCGGACGGCACGTCGGTGGCACGGGTGCTGGAGTTCACCAAGGCGATGTTCCCGGCGCCGGTCAGGCCGATGGACCCACTGATCACCATGTGGTGGCTCGCGATGCTGGCATTGTTCCGGAACGTGAGGGTCTGATTGGTGGTTGCCGTGATCGCGCCGGTGACACTCATGCCACCATTGGTCATGCCGATATCGAGATCGGTATTGGCCAGGGATACGGCTGCGGCCACGCGCAGGGCTTCTCCGTCTGCTGCGGCTCCGGAGGCACTGATGGCCGCGTTGTTATTGGTGAAGACATTGGCGGTACCGCCGGTGTTATCGAGGGTCAGCGCGCCGCCGGAGGAGCTGATGATCCATAGTTTTCCCGGGTCGTTGCCGAGGATCTGGCCCACCGTGGTGTTGGTGGTCAGCGCCGTGGTGGCATTGGCCGTTGTGCTCACATACTGCGCCACATCGCCCGAAGCGTTTGGGAAGCCTCCTCCCCAGTTGTTGCTGTTCCAATCGGCATTCACGCCGCTGGACCATGTGAAGTTCGCGGCGTGGGCGATTCCCGTGAAGGAGAGGGAAGCGACGATGGGGATGATAAAACGACGGGGTTTCATGCGTTCTGCTTTGGGGCTTTGGAATCACGCGTTCCCCGGATTCCGGAGGCCGCAATCCTTCAATTCCGCCCCGATCAAAAAGCTGACCGTCGAAAGTTGTTTTCCACGGCACCGCTTCTGCCGCGGACATCAACTTCCCTCAAAACGAGGGAAGGATGACCAGAGCCCCCACCGCGCGACCATCGAGTTCTCCCCCCGGATTTCCCGATGGCGATGCGCGGCAGGAGCGGAGTTCAATTCTACAATTCCGAGGGCTTCGGCAAGAGGTTTCCGTAACGATGACGCGTTTCCGAAACAGCCTGTTCGCGGAGCCAGGCCGGCCACTCGAGCCGGGCATTGTAAAGGACATTGCCATCCGCCCAGCGCAGGCCTGCTGCGATGGCCGCGGATTTCAAGCTGGCCGTAGCTTTTGGAGCGCGGAGCACCCCGAATTGATCGGAAATGGAGGCCAGGCGGGAGGCCAGAGCTGTTTCAGATTCCACGATGATCTCGAAGCCAAGACCTCCAAGCCAATTACGAGGTTGATCGGAAGAGATGGTCACGGGAACCCCCATGGTGGTGGCGACCAACAAGAGCCGTGCGAGCTCCGTGTCCGTGACCTCGGCTCCGGCGCGGATGAGGACGCGCTGGAACTTGCGGTAACGGAAAATGTTCGATTCATAACGAAGCCCGCTCGGATCGTGCTCCTTCGAGAACTCGGTGGCATTCCAGAGGGAGTCGCTTCCCGCTGCTGCGGTGAGTTCGGCGGCGCTGTCGGGAAGAAGGGCGACCAGTTTCTCCAGCAGGGCGGCAGTTGCGGCCCCAGGCTTGGCGCTCTGCTGCGGGAGAACCGCATTGGTCCAGGTACCGAAGAGCTGGCAGTAGTTCGGACCACCGGCCTTCGAACCCGGGCCGAAGCACGAGCGCTTCCAGCCGCCGAAGGGCTGGCGTTGTACGATGGCTCCCGTAATCGGGCGGTTGATGTAGGCGTTGCCCACCTCGACCTTCTCGCGCCACAGATCGATCTCACGATCGTCGAGCGAACTGATGCCACCGGTCAGGGCGAAGTTCGAATCGTTCTGGATGCGGATCGCGTGCTTCACGTCGTTGGCGCGGATCAGACCGAGCACCGGGCCGAAACATTCCGTGCGACGGTACCAGACCCTGGGGATCGACACCGAGCTTGATGCCGGGCGACCACAGGCATGGATTGCCATCGATCATTTTCGGCTCCAACAACCATTCCTCGCCGGACTCCAGGGTCGTCAATGCACGCTGGAGTTCCTGACCCGGTTCGCGGATCACCGGAGTGACGATGGAATCGAGATTCCATGAACCGGCAACCCGCAGCGAGCTGGCGGCATCCTTGAGCTGCTTGCGGAAGCCGGGGTTGTCATAGACCTCGGCTTCGATGATGCCAAGCGAGGCGGCGGAACACTTCTGACCGGCGTGACCGAAGGAACTCTTCACGAGATCCTTCACCGCTTGATCTGGATCGGCGGCGGCGGTGATGACCAGCGAGTTCTTGCCGCTGGTCTCCGCGAAAAGGCGGAGTGATGGCTTCCAATCCAGGAACATGCGCGCCGTTTCATAGGCACCAGTGAGAATGACCGCACCAATGCGGTCGTCGGTGACGAGCGACTTGCCGATCTCATTGTCCGGGCAGGGGACGAACTGGAGCACGTCCTTGGGAATGCCGGCGCGCCACAGGCAGTTGATCATGACCCAGCCGGTGAGCACGGTTTCCGGAGCGGGTTTGAAGATAACGGTGTTCCCACCGATCAGCGCGGCCAACACACTGCCGAGCGGGATGGCGAAGGGGAAGTTCCATGGCGGGGTCACCGGTACCGTCGCCGAAGGGCTCGAACTCAGCGCCGTCATCGAAACCGGCGGCGGAAAAACCACGTGCATAGTAGTTGGCGAAATCGATGGCCTCCGAAATCTCGCCATCGGACTCGGTGACTGCCTTGCCGCCATCGAGCATCATGGTGGAGGTCGCTTCACCGCGGGCGTTCGCGACCTCAGCGGCGACCTTGCGGAGCAGTTCGGCACGGCCTTCGTAGCCGAGCGCCTGCCAGGACATACGGGCGGCGACAGCGGCCTGAAGGGCCCGCTCGACCTGCTCGGCTCCGGCCAGCGCATGTCGGTAGGCCTCCACGCCGGGGCGCGAAGGATCGCGACCCGCCTCGGTGGTGGCCCCGGCTTCTTCCTTCCCGGCGATTACCAACGGAATGTCCGCGATGGCAGCACCGCGAGCGGCGTCAATGGTCTTGCGGATCCACTGGCGGTTCTGCGGCAGCGAATAGTCGGTGTCGTCAGCATTGTGGAACGGTGCATCGACCGGCAGTGCTTCGGTGTGCTCGGTGGCGCGGTCCTGATGACGCTTCGGCCCGGCAAGCACGGTGTCCTTGCGGGCACAGGCACGGAGGAACCGCTCTTCCTGCCGCTTCCAGGAAGCATTGCCTGGAGCGATGTCGAGGAGGTCGTGAAGGAAGTTCTCCTCGGAGGTGTTCTCATCCAGACGGCGGACGAGATAGGCGATGGCACTGTGGAAATCCTCGCGGTTCACCACTGGAGCGTAAAGGAGCAGACCATCGGCGACGGCGTGCACGGCGCGTGCCTGATGGTTCGCCATGCCCTCCAGCATCTCGAATTCGACCTTGTCCTCCACTCCTTCGCGAGCACGGAGCAGCAGCGTGTAGGCGATATCGAAAAGGTCGTGGCTGGCCAACCGTGGCGCATGTACTTCGCGGTCTCCGGCTCGGCCTCGTGGACCATGCGCTTGAAGTTCGCATCCACCTCTTCCTCGGAATCGTAGGGAGCGAGAGCGGCCAATCGTGCAGCTCCGCCTCCACGCTTTCCATGGCGAGGTTCGCTCCCTTCACGATGCGGATCTTGATGCCCGCGCCGCCACGTGCCACGCGGTCCTTCGCCCAAGCGATAAGGTCCTTTGAGCCGGCCAGGAATCCGGCAGGTAGGCCTGGAGCACGATGCCTGCTTCCAGCTTCATGAACTCCGGCTCATCGAGCACGGTGCGGAAGGCATCGCAGGTGAGGTGGAGGTCGCGGTATTCTTCCATGTCCAGGTTCACGAACTTCGGCTTGCCGTTGATCGGGTTCTGGATGGCCACGCGGTAGAGTTCGCGCAGACGCTCGGTGATGCGGGCCAGCGTCTCTTGTTCGCCAACGAGGTGGATCTGGGAGAAGATCGCGGAGATCTTCACGGAGAGGTAGTCACAGTCCGGAGACTTGAGGCGGTCAATGACGGCCTGGATGCGGTGGGCGGCCTCGCCTTCGCCGAGGATCGCTTCGCCCAGCTGGTTGAGATTCATCCGCATGCCAGCCTGCTTGCGGCGGGCGAGCAACGGCTTGAGCTTGTCGTCCTCGGCGGGAAGAATCACGGAGGCGCTCTGGGCGCGCATCGCACCGGTTACGGCGGGCATCACGATGTCCGGGGCCAGCGCCGAGAACGTGGCACCCGCCTTCGAGGTGCTGTTCGGATTTGAACATTGGTTTCCCTATTAACCTTAGCAATACGCTGAACGAGGCCACAAC
>JASGJM010000014.1:0-14430 GCA_049840755.1 Luteolibacter sp.
TGTCAGCCGCAGTTCCTCGCCGAGTTTATCCGCGAGTGGCTCGTCGGCGGAAGTCCGCTGGCTATGGATGGGCGTCTGCGTGCGGAGATGGATGGCGTCCTCCAGCTAGCCCGAGTCGAGGCCGAGGCCCGCTTGCTCATTGCGCCGCATGACGATGACGTGGCCCGCCGCGAACTGCGCATTCTCAGATCCTTGGAATAGAACCCTTGGCCACTCCGGGTGCCTCGCAAGCCAGCAGCCTTCCCATGGGGGAAATCGTGGATGATATGTAATATCTCATCCCTGTTCAAGCAGCCTTTTGCTCGTTGGGTGAAGTGCGGAGCTTTGAGAATTGTGTAGACATGTGTTGATTTTTTCTCCAATATTCAGGTCCATTTTTAACAGGGAGAAGATAATCTAACGTTGATTGTTTTCGCCGTAAACATGTTTGCGATCAAATGCGATGCCCGGAATGTCTCCGGCGCAGTTGTGATGTTTTGAGATTTGGAAAATCAGTCCACGCTGGCTTCGCGCCGGTCGCAGCGGACTTGCTAGGCCTGTGTCCGGGCCCGATTCTCGACAGCTTTGATTGAGCGGGGAGAGGTCTCCGCGTTGTGAGTTTTAAAGAAGCACAACCACAATCGCCCCTTCCTTGGGGCCACAGCGATATTCTGAAAGTTGGGTTCCGGAGACTGAACGAAAAATTTTCGTCACGCTTCGTCCGTCGGCGTGCGAATTGAACCAAGGCGGATCAACACAAGGATCATCAATTATGAAACAATATTCACCACTCTATCGCAGGGTGTGGGGTCTGGATACCGCCTTGGTAACAACGGCTTTGACGCTGTTGATGATGGTTGGTGCCCGGGCGGCGGACAAGAAGCCCAACATCCTCGTCATCTGGGGTGACGATATCGGCACATGGAATACCAGCTTCTGGAGCCGGGGCATGATGGGTTACCAAACACCCAACATCGATCGGATCGCCAAGGAAGGCGTGGCGTTCACCGACTACTACGGCCAGCAGTCCTGTACCGCTGGACGTGCCGCCTTCATCGGCGGCAACGTGCCGGTCCGCACCGGCATGACCAAGGTCGGAATGCCCGGTGCCAAGGAAGGTTGGCAGAAGACCGATGTGACCATGGCCACCGTGCTGAAGTCGCAGGGTTACGCCACCGGCCAGTTCGGCAAGAACCACCAGGGCGACCGCGACGAACACCTCCCCACCGCCCACGGCTTCGATGAGTTCATGGGCAACCTCTATCACCTCAATGCCGAGGAAGAGCCCGAGAACGAGGATTATCCCGGTGACATGGTGATGGAGGATGGGAAAACCTTCAAACAGAAGTATCGGCCCCCGCGGCGTGATCCATTCGTATGCCGACGGCAAGATCGAAGACACCGGTCCGCTGACGAAAAAGCGCATGGAAACCGTGGACGATGAAACACTCGCCGCCGCCAAGGATTTCATCCAGCGCCAGACCAAGGCCGACAAGCCTTTCTTCGTCTGGTACAACACGACCCGCATGCACTTCCGCACCCACGTGAGGGCGGAGCATCGCCACAAGGGGAACGATGAATACACCGACGGCATGATCGAGCATGATGCGATGGTCGGGGACATCCTCAAGTTCCTGGATGACAACAAACTCACGGACAACACGATCGTGATGTATTCCACGGACAACGCGCCGCACTTCAACACGTGGCCCGATGGGGGCACGGTGCCATTCCGCAGTGAGAAGAACTCGAACTGGGAGGGTGCCTATCGCGTGCCGTGCTTCGTGCGCTGGCCCGGCCATATTCCAGCGGGAACCGTGCTCAATGGCATCGTTGCGCATGAAGATTGGCTGCCGACTTTCGCGGCCATCGCAGGCGCGCCGGATATCACGGAAAAGCTCAAGGCGGGCGTGGAGCTGAACGGTCGCAAGTATAAGAACTACATCGACGGTCACAACCAGCTCGATTACATCACCGGAAAGACCGATAAAGACCCACGTCATGAGTTCATGTATGTGAACGACGACGGTCAGATCGTGGCCATCCGCTACAATGCGTGGAAGGCGGTTTTCCTCGAAAACCGGGGCATGGCCTTCGAGGTGTGGCGCGAGCCCTTCATCGAGCTTCGCGTTCCACTGTTGTTCAACTTGGAGCGGGATCCATTTGAGAAATCCCAGCACAGTGCGAACGTCTACAACGATTGGTTCTTGAATCACGTCTACCTGCTGGTACCCATGCAGCAGTATGCAGGGACTTTCCTGAAGACCATGGTGGACTATCCGCCGAGCCAAACTCCCGGCTCGTTCAACCTGACCAAAATCCAGAAGCAGATGGAAGCCGCCGTGGGCGGCAAGTAAATCTTCCGGCTTTGAAACGAAACGCGGATCGCTCGGAAGGGCGGTCCGCGTTTCTTGTGTTTTATCAGCGCCCTATTTGGAAGTCCGACAACCGGACGAGGAACTCCGGACGTGTTTCTTTTGCTTGTTCATTGCCCGGAGATTCGTGTTCATCAGGTAATCTCATTCGCGGTGGAACGGTTCCTCAAGCTGCGGTGGGATCCAGTTCAACAGCCCATTCCGTGAAAAGCCGATTTCTGATGTGGTGCATCTCCGCCGGAGCCGATGGCGAGTCCGCGGGATTGTTGTGGCTCGATCTCGGCAGCCGCTACAGCGAGCCGCACCGCCACTATCATACGCTCGAGCATATCGGGGCTTCTCTGGCCATTCTCGATGAAGTGGAGGTGAATCCTGCGATCGAGGGCGCGATCTGGTTCCACGATGTGATCTACGATCCTACCCGTGACGACAATGAGGTGCAGAGCGCGGCTTTTTTCGTCGAAGCGACGCGGGCGTGGATCGATCCGGCGCTGGCCGACCGGGTGAACCGCCTCGTGCTGGCTACCGATCCGCGGGCCGCACGGGGAGAGGATCCGGAGGAGTGCCTGATGACGGACATTGATCTCGCCATCCTTGCGGCTGAGGTGCCTGCTTATGATGCCTACGCGCAGTCGATCCGGAAGGAATATGCCCACGTTCCGGACGAGGAGTTCCGGCGAGGGCGGCAGGCGGTGATGCAGCGCTTTTTGGATGCCCCGGTGTATCGCTCCGGGACGTTCCAGTCCCGCGAACCGAAGGCGCGGGAAAACATCCTGCGCGAACTGGCGGTATTGGCGGACAGGTAGGCGTCAGACCTCTTCCAGTGTCTTCACCACGCGATCCGCTCCGTAGGCTCGCAACTCGTCGGCGGTGAATTTACCGGTGGCGACGGCGATGCAGGACGCGCCAAGAGCTTTCGCGCAGGCGATGTCCTTCGGTGTGTCGCCCACCACCACGATCTCGTCCGGTGTGAATCCGCGGCCGGTGTGTTTGGTCGCGCGGTCCGCAGCGACAGGGCCCAGCAGGTTGCGGTCGGCGTGATCGCAACCATAAGCGCCGAAGGGGAAGAAATGATCGAGGCCGTAGTGGCGCATTTTGGTCGCTGCTCCTTCGGCGGTATTGCCGGTCAGCAGGCCGAGGTGGATGGTGTCATCCGCGTGGAGACGTTCCAGCAGGGGGACTACGCCGGGCAGGACGTGGCCGGGGTAGCCACCGTGATCGAGATTCCACTCCAACCGCTCCAGATAGGTGCGGAAGAAGGTGCTGATCCGTTCGTTGTCAGGCTCCAGGCCGAAGTGATCGAGGATGCCGTGGACGACTCCCAGATCGGTGCTGCCGGCCAGATCGAGTGGCGGACCTTCTCCGCCGAAGCAGCGCGTAGCTGCTTCCTGGAGCGCGCGCATCCCGGCACCACCGGTATCCACCAGCGTGCCATCGATATCGAACAACCAGAGCTTGGCCATGAAAAGAAAACGGGCCTTCCCGGAGGAGGAAGGCCCGTGGGAGATTCAGGATTCTTAAGATTCGGACTCGCCGGATGCCACGGATTCCTCCGCCGCATCGTTGTCGTCGTCGCCGACGCTTTCGTCGAAGTCTTCCTCGTGGTCGTCGTCGAAATCGTCTTCTTCCATCAGTTCACCGTGGAAGAGGTGGAACTTCCGCTTCCGCTGGTGTTGCGGCAGCGGGGAGAGCGTCATGCCGATGGCGCGACCGTTGAGGCGTGCCTCCTGGTCGATCTGGCCCATCTGCTTGAGGTCCTCCACGATCTTCTTCATCACCACGAAACCAAGATCTTTGTGGGCGTTTTCACGGCCACGGAACTGGAGGATGAAGCGAACCTTGTGGCCTGTGTCGAGGAAGCCCTCGGCGCGGCCCATCTTGATGTTGTAGTCGTGGGTGCCGGTGCCGACGCGGAATTTCACTTCCTTCATGCGGCTGGCGTTCTTCGACTTCTGGTTCTTCTTCAGCTTCGCCTGCTCGTACTTGTACTTGCCGTAGTCGACGATCTTACAGACCGGCGGATCGGCCTGCGCGGCGATCTCGACGAGGTCGAGGCCGAGCGACTGGGCTTTGGCGAGGGCTTCGCGTGAACTCATCACGCCGAGCTGGTCCCCGTTCGCCATGACGACGCGGACGCGCGGGGCGCGGATTCGGTCGTTGATCCGCGTCATATCGCGGAAACGACCCCTGTTTTGGTCTCTGGATGGCTTGGCTATGGCTTTATCCTCCGATGGGTGGCTGCGACGCGACGGCACCACGCGGGCGGACGAATCCGGCGCGCAACCCCGTTGCGAAGAAGAATGCGGAACGCTGACACATGCACCGGATCATACGGGCATGGAGAAACCGCTGGGCCGGTCGGTGTGACCGGTTGCGGATGGGATCTCGTGTCGTTCCTTGGAAATCATGAAGCGGCGGTGGCCGTGAGCAGGACCGGAATCCGGAGGGGGAAAGAAAAGCCGCGGCTGATCATTGCTCCGGTGGCGCCTGCTGGGCGCAGGATATAAGGGACTGAGCCCCTGTCAATCAAGGCGAATCTTGCGCCGTTAGTAGTCCCGGAAGGGCTGTCAGGCACGTCCCAGAATCATCGCCAGCTCCTCAAGCTGATTCCGGCGGAGGGCGGCGGTGTCCTCCTCCTCGTGGAATTCCATGAGAATGTCGCTCGACTGGCGTTTCAGCGCCAGCATGGCGCGGGTCTTCACCAGCTCGTCCAAGGAGCCCTCCACCAGCAATTGCGCGAAGGCCAGTCCGAGGATGAATTCATCCCGAGTGACCACGCTGAAACCATCGTCCTCATCGAGTGCCTCCTGCAGCGCTTCCGGATCGAGCAAATCCCAGTCCGAGTCCTCCAACTCGAACACGTCGAACAGATTGGAGATGAAATCCTGAACCTTGCCCTTCGGTTGCTCCCGGCGGAAATCCAGGTAGGCCGCGAAGGTATCCGCGCCGATATCATTGCCCAGCGGTGAATCCTCATCGCTGAAGTCCCACACGAAGGAATCCGCGGGAATCAATTGCCGGGCGCGTGCATGTGCGGTTTCCGGCGTGATTTCCCAGATGTCAGTGAATGAGGACATGGTCCGGGAGGCTCCGGGGAAAGCTGGCCGCCGCCAAGGAGAAAGCATGCAGGCGGCGGCCGGTGCTCAGAATTTCACGCTGGTGCCGAAGGTGAAGAAGCGCGGCGAACCCGGCTGAATGATGTCCGGAGCTCCCTGGCTGGCCAGGAAGTAGCGCTCGTTGGTGAGGTTTTCGCAGGTCAGTTTGAAGTCCCAGTTCCGCCACTGGTAGTAGAGCCCGGCATCGCAGCGGACGTAGCTGGGGAGCTCGAAGCTGTTGATGGCGTCTCCTTCGCGGTCACCCACGTAGACGGCACCGACCCCCACGCTGAGGCCTTTGAGCAGCCACTTGCTGGTGTCGTATTTCATCCACAGCCCGGCTTGGAAATCCGGCACGTTGTAGAACTTCTTGCCGTAGGTGGTGAGATCTTCCGTGTCCGTGATCTCGGTGTCCATGAAGGCGAGGCCGCCCTGGATGTTGAGGTCATCGGTGAGCTTGCCATTCACCGACCACTCGGCGCCGCGCACGGTCACCGTGCCGATCGGGATGACGTAGGTGAAGGTCGGGTCGTTCGGGTCGGCTTCCAGCAGGTTCTTCCGTTTGGTCTGGTAGAAGGACAGGGTCGACTGGAGCCGGTCGTCCATGAAGCTCGATTTCACGCCGAATTCCACCGCCTGGGCTTCCAACGCCTCGGGATCCTTGCCGCTGGCGAGCACGCCGGACTGCGGCAGGAACGAATCGCTCCAGCCGGCGAAGAGGGAGAAGTTCTTGTTCAGGTCCACCACGCCGCCGAAGCGCAGGCTGAGATTCTCATCCTGGATCGACTGCAGCGGTGCGGGCGGATTGGCGCGGATGTTGCGGGTGACGGCGGAATCGAGGTCATACCAATCGTAGCGGATGCCGCCGAGCAGATGGATGCTGCTGGTGATGTCGGCCTTGTGCTGGTAGTAGAGGCCGTATTCGTTGCGCTCCTCCTCATAGCGGAAATCGCGGGCGAAGGCGGGGATGGAGGTCGGATCGGAGGGATCGACCGGCGGCAGCAGGATCGGCGGCAGACCGTAGCGCGGGTGCAGGAAGTCGATGGCACGCAGGTCGAAGCCGTCGCGTGACGCGGTGTCGGTGGTGGTGTGCTGGTAGTTGAAACCCAGCAGGCCCATGTGGGAAACGGAGCCGGTGTCGAAGTTCAGCAGGACCTCCGGCTTGATCTGGGCGGACCACAGGTCCTGATGGAAATCCTGGGTGGTGCGCAGCAGCGTCGGGTCGCCGTTCCACTGGTTGGTGCCCGGAATGTAGAGGAGATAGGTGTAGGGATTGCGGACCGCGTTTCCGTCCGCTCGGTTGGTGTCGATCTCCGCGTTGAGACGGAAGGTGACGTGCTCGTCCAGCTTGTGGGTCCAGTAGACGGAGGTGCGGGTGTTGTCGTTGTTGAAGTAGTCAGTCGGCTCGTGGTAGCTGGTGCTGATCGGGGCGAAGTTGTCTTTGAAGCCGACACCCTCGATATACATGATGCCGCGGTCATACGGTTGGTCGCGGTGGTTGAACTCGAATTCGACCAGCAGCGAGCTGTCCTCCGCATACTTCCACAACAGCGAGGGCGCGATCTGGTAGCCGTCGGTGTGGAAGTTGTAGCGGAACGAGTTGGCGGAATCCACGGAGCCAATCAGGCGGTAGAACACGCCGAGATCGCCGCCCGAGGCGTCTGCCGCGCGCCACAGCGGGCCGGTGGTATCCACATAGCCGTGGAAGTAGTCGTCGTTGCCCGCTTCACCTCCAATCGTGGTGGATTGGGTGGTCAGCGGCTTCTTGGTGACATAGTTGACGAAGCCACCGGGATCTCCTGCGCCGAATTCCACACCGCCGGGGCCCTTGAAGATTTCGATCCGGTCGATGTTGTTGAAACGTCGCGAGGAGTTGTACGACGTCAGGTTCCGCATCCCGTTGATGTAGGACTGGTAGATGAAGTCGAAGCCTCGGATGTTCAGCAGGTCGCCGGTGGCGCCGCTGTCATCGGAAGCGTTCACGCCCGGCACATAGCCGACGAGGTCGCGGACGCGCCTTGCCGAAGTGTCATCGATGAATTCGGCCGATACGGTATCGACCGTGATCGGCATCTCCTTCAGCGGAGCGGGTAGCGAAGTGATGGAGGCAACAGAAGGCGGGGTGTAAGGCGAGGGGACTACGCCCGTCACCACGATGTCCTTGAGGTTGCGCTGCCCTTGTTCCTGTTGGGGAGCATCGTCCGGCTTGGCCGGAGCGTCCTCGGCATGAAGAACGGAGGTGCCCAGCAGGGCGACGGAAACCGGAAGGATACGCGGGAGAATCGCCATGGCGGGAGGGTATTCCGATGACTAAGAGAACCGGGGAGATGGTGTCAATGGGCGGCCATTCTCAACAGGCGAACCTGCGTTTTTATACGTAGCAGAAGTTGTTAGGCTTCCGGCGGAAAAGGCCATCAATGTGCTCGCTCGCCAACCGGAGCAGCCACGCGGAAACCTAACAGATAGCCCTTGCTGGCGGGGGAGAAGCCGTTGCGATTTGCAGACCGGCAATGAGCGGCGTCAGTTTCCCAAGCTCCGCCACGCAGCACGCGCTCATCTCCGCTGTCAGGTCCTTTCGGGTCTTTGGCAGTGGCTTTCGCGTAGGCATCCGGAGCGTAATAGTCCGCACACCATTCGTAGACGTTGCCGTGCATGTCGTGGAGTCCGAAGAGGTTCGGCTTGCGCAATCCCACCTCGCTGGTTTCCGGACCAGAATTGCCGACAGGGCCTTCCACCGAGCGGCCCCACCAGCCCATCTCGCTGAGGTCCGCGGGCGTTTCACCATTGGCGTAGGCGCTGGCGGTTCCGGCACGGCAGGCGAACTCCCACTCGGCTTCCGTCGGGAGTCGGAGCTGGTTGCCGGCGGTTTTCAAGAACGCTTCCGCATCGAACCAACTGACCTGCTCCACCGGTCGATCCGGCCCTTGGAAGCTGCTTGGATTGCGTCCCATGACCGCTTGGTATTGGCGTTGGGTCACTTCGAATTTGCCGAGATAGAAGGGCTGGCTCAGCACCACCCGGTGCAGTGGCTTTTCATCTGCATCTCCTTCTTCACGGCTGCCCATGAGAAAGGACCCGGCGGGCACGAGTTGCAGTTGGAGATCGACGCCACCCACCTGGATCGTGCGGGTTGGCTCCAGCCTGGTGCGGCTGGCATACGCGGCCACGCTCTCCGTGCCATCCCACAGCGGCCACGGCAGCTCCTTCGGGTTTACCTTGGCTTCACGGACTTCCAAGGGAGGATGAACGGTGGTGACGGCGGGCTTTGCGGGTTCTTCAACCTTTGAAAAGGGTAGTTGGACCCGGGACCAACCGCTCTCAGTGCGAATCAGCGCGAGGTGATGCGGATTCATCTCCCGGTTGCCAGCGATGTCCTCAGCCACGGCAGTGACTTCCAAACGATCTCCACGAAGGGGCAGAATATGGGTCCACGAGTTCATGGGACCGGGGACCAACGTGGCGGATTCTCCGTTGAGCTTCACCGCACCCACGCCGCCATCATCGACAGTCACGCCGTGGATTTCCATGCGGGTGTCATCGAGCGCTTTCCAACCGGTCACGAGCGTGACGGGTGGCGTGTCGTCCACCGGTTCGACGTAGCGTAGCTGCGCTTCCCTGTCTCCCGATGACGCCCCAGCTATTGAAGAAGGTGGAGACGTGGATGTCGGTGAATTCCACGCCGGTTGTAGTCGTGACCGGCGAGATTCGAGCGCCAGAAGACATAGTTCACGTCGTGGGCGGTGAAGCCCTCGATCTGCACATTCGGCGCGGTGGTGTGAAAGCCCCAGTGCGAGCCCCAGACCAGGTAATCCTTGATCCGGAAGGGATGCTTGTAGTCCGGTCCCACACCCGCGACATCGCCGCCGAGATAGGCGCCGCGGTCGATGACGTTCCCGTCGCGATCGAGGTCCTCGGTTTCACTCTGGCCGTGGAAGCCGCCGAGATTGAAGGCCGAAGCGGCGCTGGCTGTGGGCTTCATTCTGATCGAAGCGGATGAATGGCAACGTCCGCACATCGACGGGGCGGCGGCGGCCGTCCGGCATCAGCACCTGCAAGCGCGGACTGAAGTCCGGCGTCTGCATCATCTGGAAGCGATAGCCGAATTTCCCGCAATCCGCGGCCACATTGCGGGTGAAGGCATTCAGGCAGTTCGCCCACCAGAAGCCGGCGGCGTCATTGGTGTCGAAGGGGAGCACCTGCAGCGGCAGCGGCTTCCCCATCAGCGCCTGCACCGCGAGATTGCGGTCGAGGATGTTGTTCACCTCGGTGCCGTCTTCGAAGAAGTAGCCGTGGCCGATGCTGCGGTAGCCGACGCAGTCGCTTCACCAGCAGGAAGTTCGAGCCGTGGATGGTGATCCAGCGGTTGTCGCTGTCCCACACGCTGGCGCCGATGACCGAGCTGCCGCGCATGGTGTCCGCGCAGAGGTGGAAGTGGATGGGGTAGCGGCCGAGCACGTCCTTCTTCCCGAGGTGGCGGAACTCCGCGTAGCTGATCGAGCCGGCCGAGCCGCGATGATAAACGGTGTGGCCGCGGATGCCCTGCGGATCCGCCGATTCGACGACCACGTTGCGGCTGAGGTTCGCGATCTCGCCGCGGAACTTGCCGAGTGCCTCGTGCTTGTACTTGAGCGGCTCCTTCAGCAGGATGCCCCGGCGGTCCACGCCGAGGATTTCGGCCTCCTCGGTCTCGGAGTCCTTCAGCAGCGAGGGGATGACACGGCGGCCGTTTTCGACCTGATAGAACTCGGTCATCCCGGTGGCGGGAAAGACCACCTTGTCCCCGGCTCTCCATCCGGTCGCCGGCTCGGCCAGTTCGATCTCGCGTGAGCCGCGGGCCGCGCTGCTGCCGAGCTTCACCCAAGTGTGGTTCGAAGGGCGCGCCGTGGAAATCCATGCGCCCCCCGCAGGACATGATGGCGGGAAACGACGTCCGGATCCATGCCGGGGATGTAGGTGAGGCGGATCACCGCCTTGTGAGCGGCGGGGATCGGTGCTTCCGGCGTGCCGACTTCCAGCGCCGGACGCTCACCCTCGACCGTGTAGTCGGGGGAGGGCGCATGGCACTCGAAGCCCTCCTCCTTGCACTCCTCTCCCGCCGCCAGGCGGATCAGCCCGGTGCAGAGCAGGGTATCCGCGTCCCGCGAGAATGCCAGCGTCCCGGCGACATGCACCGCGCGGATCACCGTCGCTACTGGAAACGTCGTAGCTGACGTGGTGCCCGGCGCGGATCAGCACCACATCGCCATCGCCGCGGATGGATGGCCCTTTTCCCAAGTCGAAGCAGCGGACCATCGACCATTGGCGGCGCTCTTGATTTGAGCGCACTCGGCGCTTGAGACGAGCGCCAGAAGGAGAAGGCATGGCCACGCTTTCATGGAGAATGAATTCACCATGCGATGGAAGCCGGGAGGGTAAAGGAGATTTGGCGGGTGTCCTTACCGGCTACAGGCCAAAAACTTCTCCGGCACCGCGAGTTGCCATCGGATTCTCCACCAGCAATTTTCCTTCCGCATCGAATTCATACGGGAAAATCACCACCACTCAATACCCCGATACATGATCGAGAGCGACCGAAATGGCATCCTGTTTTCCGGTGCGGTCGGGACGATCGATTCGTGTATCGTATACCACGCCGCACGCCCGCAGATTCGCCCGGTTGGAGCGATGTGCCTCGTTCAGCAAATCGATCAATACCTGTGGAGCCGGTTCGGCTCGGTGCCGTCCGAGGCTCCTTCCCAGGTAATCACGCCATCATGAGCCATCGAGACCGCCGTAAGGAAAAAACTCACGGTGCTTCCCCAGCATCTGTTCCGCAAACGGTAACAAATCCGCCAGCAGCTCTTCGCAATCTTCTTTTCCGGCCGTGCTCATGTTCTCTTCGCTGCAAAAAAGAGAGGCGGACTTCGGCCCGCCTCTCTTACTTGGAGTTTTCAAAACTCACATTCTGCGCTCGGCGATCTCCGCCTTCAGCTCGGCGATGAACTCGTCCACCGGCTTCGTGCCGAGATCGTCCTTGTCGCGATGGCGGACGGAGACGGTGCCTTCCTCGACTTCACGCGCGCCGAGGACGAGCATGTAAGGCACACGCTCGAGGCGGGTGTTGCGGATCTTCGCACCGATCTTGTCGGAACTGCGGTCGATGGTGACGCGGACGCCGGCATCGGCGAGCTTGGCGGTGAGGCTTCGGCGCGCTTCGAGCGTCTTGTCCGAGATCGGCAGCACGCGGACCTGCTCCGGAGCGAGCCAAGCGGGGAACTTGCCTTCGAAGTGCTCGATGAGCAGGCCGGTGAAACGCTCCAGCGAACCGAACGGCGCGCGGTGGATCATCACCGGCGTGTGCGGCTGGTTGTCCGCGCCGATGTAGGAAAGCTTGAAGCGCTCTGGCAGGTTGTAGTCGACCTGCACGGTGCCGAGCTGCCAGTCGCGGCCGATGACGTCCTTCACCACGAAGTCGATCTTCGGGCCGTAGAATGCAGCCTCGCCGAGTTCCTCGGTGTAATCGCACCCCGAGCGTCTGCGACGGCGCCGCGCAGCGCGGCTTCGGCTTTGTCCCAGTTCTCCGGATAGCCGACGTATTTGTCGGATGTCCGGATCGCGGAGCGAGAGGCGCACGCGGTAGTCGTGCATGCCGAGCGTTGTCGAGCACCTTCTTCACGAGATCGAGGCAGCCGGTGACTTCTTCCGCGACCTGGTCGGGCGTGCAGAAAAGGTGGGCGTCGTCCTGCGTGAAGCCGCGGACGCGCGTCATGCCGCCGAGCTCGCCGGATTGCTCCCAGCGATAGACCGTGCCGAATTCGGCGAAGCGCACCGGCAGATCGCGATACGAGTGGTGCTCGCTGGCGAAGATCTTGATGTGGTGCGGGCAGTTCATCGGCTTCAGCATGTAGCCTTCGTAGGTGTCCATCGTTGAGGCCGTTGATGAGCGTGCGCGCAGGTCGTGTCCTCGTCGGCGAGCTTTTCGAGCACGTCGCGCTCGGGGATCGCCGGGTACTGGCTTTCCTGGTAATACGGGAAGTGGCCGGAGGTGCGGTAGAGGTCGAGCTTGCCGATGTGCGGCGTGAAGACCTGCGAGTAGCCCTGCTTGTCGAGCTCGGCGGTGATGAAGTCCTGAAGCGCGCGGCGGACGAGCGCGCCCTTCGGCTTCCAGAGGATCAGGCCCTGGCCGACTGCTTCGTCGATGTGGAAAAGGTGCAGCTCACTGCCGAGGCGGCGGTGGTCGCGCTTCTTCGCTTCTTCGAGGCGGACGAGGTGTTCTTCGAGCAGTTCCTTGCGTTTCGAAGGCCGTGCCGTAGAGGCGCTGGAGCTGGCCTTTCGATTCATCGCCCATGTAGAAGGACGAGGAAACCGACATCAGCTTCACGTTCTTGCACTTCGCCGTGTAGCCGACGTGTGGGCCGGCGCAGAGGTCGATGAACTCGCCGTTCTGGAAGCAGGAGATTTCCTCGCCTTCGGGGATCTTGTCGATCAGGTCGAGCTTGAAGCGGCTCGGATTGCCCGGGCGCTCGGAGAGACCGCCGAGGCGGCCGCTTTCGGCCATGGCCTTGGCTTCCTCGCGGGAGATGACGCTTGCGCTCGAACTTCTGGTTCTCCTTCGCGATCTTCTTCATCTCCGCCTCGATTTTCTCGAAGTCGTCCGGGGTGATCCGGTGCTTCATTTCGAAGTCGTAGTAGAAACCGCTCTCGATCGGCGGGCCGTAGGCGAACTGGGCGTCCGGCCAGATGCGCAGGATGGCGGTGGCCATGACGTGGGCGCAGGAGTGGCGCAGGCGTTCCAGATCGGTCATCTGCTGGCGCTCTTCGAGAGTCTTCCGTTCGGTGACATGGGGCGGCGGATGAAACACCCCACGGCCCGATTTTCAAGGCAAACCCGCCACCCATCGGGTGGTAGCGGGAGAGGATCGGAGTCCCCACGTTCCTGCTCGAAGAGGCGAAAAATCGGGCGCGATTGGCGAATTGCCGACGGAAGGCCCCCCTTATCGCCGGGCCCGGGAGGCTTTCGCTTCTTCGTGGATCACGCTCGCGATTTTGGGCCGATTCCCAGCAACAGGAAAAAAATCGCTGCCACCACGAACGCAATGGTTCCGGGGAGATTTGTTGGCTCCAGCCAAAGCCATTGCGATCGCCGCAGCGAAAACGATGAAGCCCACGCTGGATCTGAGCGGCGGAGGCGATGAATTGCTTCCGCCACTTCGCTGCTTTCAGATTTCCGCGGGTCTTCGGACATAAGGGATTGCTTAGTCAGGAGAATGCGGCCTTCCGAGGATTATTTCTGCCCACCCGCACCGGCGGAGAGATCGACCTTGATCTTGTTCTCCTCGCGGCCGGTCCAGCTTTCCATCACCACGATCAAATCGGTCGGCACCGCCTTGAACGACCACGTGACGCTGCCCTGAACCCGAGCCAAATCCGCCCATCCATGAGCTCATTGTCTGGCGGGCTTCGATCGGTTGACCGTCCTTGGAGAGGAACCGGATTCCGGCGAAATCATCGAGCTTGCGATTGGTGGAGCAGGGTGAGCTCGTAGGCATCCTTTTCGCCGCCGAAACCACCTCCACTGGGTTTGCCCGTGGATTTCACCTTCAGGGTAGGCAATTGGGCGGCCTTGTCCGCAGGGAAGGGGATCGCCGCGCCTCTCTTTCGGCGTAATGGCCTCGCTCTTGGTCTCCTCCTTGCCGGTGGCGTATACCACTCAAATCTCACCGATGATTTTCACCGTGCCATCCGCCGCTGCTTGCCAGGAGGAGGTGGTCTTCAACTCGAGACGCAAGGCCTTGTGGTCCTTGGTGAACGAACTGTCCGCATTGAAAAACCGGGATTGAGCGGTCGCTCCGCCGAGTTTCACCGAGATCTTGTCGGTATTCACCCCGACCATCTGTTTGTCGGAGTTGATGATGAGGACTGGCGGTGGCTCCTTTCTCGCTAGGTGCTGTTCGGATTCTATCGTGTTTCCCTATTAACCTTAGCAAACACCGGCGCCCACA